>CAVVEN010000001.1:0-33647 GCA_963747125.1 uncultured Actinomycetes bacterium
GCCCCTCAACGACGCGGGTTTGCGAGCCGCTCAGTTGGGATCGTTGCATCTCCTCGCGAAGGCTTCCATCGCGGCTGTTTGCGTTAGATCGCCACCTTCGAGTACCGGGCGTGGCTCAGTCAGGGCAGCGGGGGCGGCGGAGTCTCGGCCTGCAGGACGCCCCTCGGGAAGCTCGACCACGCTCCCCACGGCGAGGGAAAGAGCGTGCTGAAGAAGTGCCCTTCCCACTCGGTCCACGCGGTCGCGATGTCCGCGGGCACGCACGCCTTCGAGCCTTGCGCAAGTGCGACACGGTCGACCACGAGAGCACGCACGCGGCGCTTGTCGTCGCGGATGTACCCCATCTCCTCCGCCGTGCCCCAGGGGTGGCTCAGCGTCTCGTACCACACGCCCTTCGGGAACCAGTTGTTCTGGCGATGCTCGTCCCACCAGATCTGCCGCCTGAGTCGGGTGATCGCGTCCGAGCTCGTCCGAAACTGCGAGCGCAGACTGTCGTCGGACTGCATCTCGTCGTACGCGCACATGTAGCCGTAATCCATGTTGATCTTGATCAGCCCTGGATCGACCGCGAGCAGGTTGTGGAGCTCGATCCGCGGAGCGATCACCTTCACAGGGACTCCCCAACCCCGGAACGGCTCGAGCTGGCGGCGCGTCGATCCGTCCAGCAGGAGTTCCATCCCACGTGTCGCGACCGGCAAGAGCGTCGAGGGGGCCACCGCCGGCTGCGGCAGGGCCGCCGGGGACGGCAGGATCGCGATCACCTCATCGGCGCCCGCGCGAACCGCGGCCTCGATCGGGATGTTCTCGAGCACGCCCCCGTCCACGTAGGTCTCGCCGTCGGGCAGCGGAACGGGCGGATACGCGATCGGGATCGCCGCGGACGCCGTCAGCGCACGGCGCAGGCCGGGTGCCGGTCCGCCGTCGACCCACGCACCGTTGCCGTCGACGTACCGCACTCGTCCGGTTCGGGCGCCGTTGACGACGATCCGCAGCCGGATGCCCGACGCCGCCACCTTGGTTGGGCTGATGTCGGACTGGATCAGCGACTCGATCGGGTCGAAAAGGAGCAGCGACGGCCGGAGGAGGAGCTGCTGAATCGCCTGCACGATCTTCCCGATCGTGAGCCCGATACTGAGTCCCATATAGAGGACATCGCTGATCGACCCGAATACGCCCGTGCCGACCCCGTAGTTCATCGCGAACTTCAGCATCCCCCCTGCGATGTTGAGGTTCTGCACGGCCATGCTCGGGGGCTCGGGCGCCCAGCCCAGGAGATCCTCGAGCGGCTTCGTCTGCAGGATCCTGCGCATTTCGGGTCCAAGCTGGCTGAGGATCGTGTTGATCTCGCCACGGATGAGGAAGAGGTCCGCGGGCCCCATCATGTTCCGCCAGAGCTGCTCGAGCTGGGGTAACGCGGCCGGCCCTTCGGCAAGCTTCGCGGCGTTCAGCGCGCCGACGCTGGCGCCAACGAGCAGATCGGGGCGCACGCCGAATACGTCGTAGAGACAGCGCGCCACGCCAACTTCGAAAGCGCCCTTCGAGCCGCCGCCCGAGAACGCGAGCGCGAGCGTCGACCGCACCTCCACCCGCACCGTAGCGGTCGCGTGTCCGCACTGATTGGTTGCGACGATCTCGTAGGTCCCCGACCACTCGGCCGTGCCGGCGGGGAGCTCGAGCAGGATGTCGCCGCGCTGCCCACTCGCGTCTGCCGGCGGGACGGCGGGCTGTTCGGCCGGAGCGCCTGCGGCAGCGCTCACACTCACCGAGTCGGCGTTGATCGCGCTCCACTGCAGGCGGATGGTCCCGGTCGGCCGCACGACTGCGCTCAACGCGCCGTTGGCCAGGAAGTAGTCGATCTTCGGCTTGCCGCCGCGGAAGACGTTCGTCCGCGTCTCCGTGATCGCGGCACTCGAGACGGTGCCGAGCTTGCCGAACGTGTTCGCCGCGTGCAGTTCGGCCCCCGGACCGAGGCACTCGCCGACGGCACCCACGAACTCCGAGACCGCGGCGCCGAGCGTCTCATTCGCGCCCTCGCTGACCTGGATGAACCCAACGGGCCCGATCCCGACGCCCTTCGGAACGGTTGTCCGGATCTCGCTGTCGCTCCAGTCCTTGTCCGCGACGTCGACCGAGATCCAGCCGCCCTCGAACGCCGGGAACATGAGGACGAGGCCGTAGGTGGACGCGTCCTCGCCGAAGCCCGAGCCCGTGACACGGACCTTCTCGCCGCCGCAGCCGTGGTCAGGGTCGAGCTTGTCGATCTTCGCGTTCGTCGCCTCACGCGGCTGCCGCGAGTACGTCACGGCGAGGTTGTGCATGCTCTCGAAGACCCCGATCAGACACGTTCGCTCGAAGACGTCGTCGAGCGGGACGAACTCGTTGCCGCGTCCGGGTGGGAGCCCTCCGCCCTCGTCGACAGGAAGGAGCGCACGCCGGAGGCGTTCGGTCAACAGCCCGTCGTCGGCGAAGTCGTACGTCGTGAACGGCTGCCCGAGGATCTCGTCGCGCCCGCGTGTGTTCGGCGCATCGAGGCCGAACGCGGTCGCGAACGCCTGCCGGGAATCCTGGTCTGTCCAGTCGCCGACGTTGCCGGCCAGCGCGGCGGAGATCAGCGTCGACACGGCGCGCTCGACGAAGCGTGCGCCGACACCAAGAGGATTCAGAAGAGCGTCGTCAATCAGCGTGGGTGCGACGACCGCCCGCGCCGCCCCGTCCGAGCCGAACGGCCTCGCGCTGCGGTCGAGAACGCGCCGTGCCCGCGCGCCAACGGCGAGCGCGACGTCCGGCGGGTCGGGCACGCCGAAGACAGACAGAAGCGGCTGTTCGCGGTCCGGCGGCTCATCGCCGACCGGCAGGCCGTCTGGTCCTATGCGCAACGACATCGGGCTAGTGGCAGAGTTGGATCACTCGTGTCTCGTTCGCCGACGACGGCGGTGTAACGACGACGCGATCGATTGCCGAGCCGTTGAGCGTGAACTGCTGCTCGACCGCGGGCGTCGGCGCCATCATCTGCATGTCGGCAAGCGTGCCGCTCTGATCGAACGCCTCGATCTTGCCTGGGTTCGAGAAGTGCACCACACGCATCGTCACGGTCCGAGCCGGTGGAAAGCGGAGTTCGGCCCGAGCCGCAACGTCGATCCCGACGAAAGCGCGGTCGGCGCGGACGACGATATGCGGGCCGTCGTCGCACTCCTCGTACGTCGCGAGCGCACCCATGTCGTCGAACACCCTCACCACGATGTCGGAGCCGCACGGCCACGGGTTTGGCTTGCACCCGGGCCCCCCGTCGCTCGGCCCGCAGCGGGTCGGCGGTCCGGGCGGACGCGCAACCGTGATGCCGAAGACCCCGAGGACGCTCGCAACGAGCCGGACGACTCCCGTCCAGACCCTGTTCGCGAGCTGTCCGAGCGAACGCGGCATCCCTTCGTGTCGATGATGGGTACGCGCTGCGAGCGTGTCAATGGCCAGCGAGGGGGTGGTTAGGGGGTACCCCTGACCCTGTCGGGGGATCTTCCCTGGTTCGATCCCAGGTGCGCCCATCGAGGCCTGCGCGGCTAGGCCGAGCGGCTTCAAACCGTGAGCCATTGGTGTCGCCAGAGGCGTGAAAGCGCAGATGGTGCTGGACCGGTGCCGGACCGGGATTCGCCCCTACCGAAAGGTCGGGCGAGCAGAGCTGGGCCTCCAGTGTCAAGGGCGAGCGCGTGAGATGGTGACCGGGGACGGCGACAGCAGAAGTCCGAAGGTGCATGGCTCTGCGATTGCGCGGCCGCGACACCCCGGCATGCTGTCGTGGTTCGAGTCCTGCACCGCCCATCTCGACCGCTTTGCCCATGCGGAAACGGCTTGAAACTGTGGGCCAGGCATGCGAGGAACCCTCGGTCTTGCGAAACCGTGCGGCCCCCGGTGCGGCCCTCGAAATCGCCCGAGCGGGCGTGTCCGACGCAACGGGACTCGAGCGCCCGACCTCCGGCGTGACAGTTCTGTCCGGCCATGACGCCTGAACTGCGAGCCTGAGGTCGCCGTGAGACCGAGGTCAGGTCGAGCGCAGAGCAGCCAGCTCGGGGCGCATGCCGTGCGCTACGAAGTCCTCGTGCCTTGCGTAGTCGGAACGGACGAGCAATCCGTGCGCTCCCGGATGCCGTCCTCGCTGTGACCCACTGAGATCGAGGTATGACCATCTTCATTGCCACCCTTACGATCGCGCTCGCCGCGATCGCCGTTCTGCTCAGGAAGCAGCGCCGCATGTAGTGAGGTATCGCGGACTCGCCTGAACGGGAGGAAACGATGAGACGATCAGCGCAAGCGGCGACGATCGGCTTCGCTGCCCTGGCGGTCTTCGAGGCCGCTTTGGCAGCAGGCGCTCCTCTGGGGCATGCCGCGTGGGGCGGGTCTGCCGCGCATCTGACGACGGGGCAGCGTGTCGCGAGCGCCGCGACGGCTGCGTTCTGGCTCGTGGCAATCGCCGTCGTGCGGGGGCGTGACGTCGGCTTGGCGGCGCGCCGATACCGATGGGGCACGTGGGGGCTCGTCGCCCTTCTCGGAGTCTCGGCGCTTGTGAACGCCGCATCCGAGAGTGCGTGGGAGAACTACCTCTTCGCACCCGTGGCATTGGTGCTCGCGGGACTGTGTGGTGTCGTGGCGTACAAAGCGCGATCCCGTGCGCCCGGCCCGGATACTCCGCGAACCGTTCACGACGGTCACCCGCTGACGAGCTGACTCCCGTTCATTCGCGAAAGCGCGCGACGCGAGATCCGTGCGTGCCCGGATCAGGATCAGTACGACCTCCCGATGCCAGATCGCGCGAGGTGGGCGATGGTCTGGGTGGAGGGTCGCCCATGTCGACCGTGCGCAAGGTTGCGCGTTGGGTTCACTGGCCACCTCAGTGGGTTGTGTGGCTTCTGATCGTCCCGGTCGCCGCCGCCGGGATCGGCGTCGGCATCGACCGCGCGTTCTTCCCGGGTGAAGCGCGGTATTCGTGGCCGCCGAAGCCGTGCGTCGTGCAGGGGATTGACGCTCGCTGCGGCACCTTCGTCGTCCCGGAGAACCGGGCGAAGCCGAACGGGCGCACGATCGGGCTCCACGTTGTCGTCCTGCCGGCGTTCGCCAAGACGGCCCGACCCGACGCCGTCGCCTATCTCGCCGGCGGACCGGGAGACGCCGCTACTGAGCAGGCGGTCGAGCAGGGCTGGGAGTCGAGCGCGCTGAAGGTCGCTCGCGACTTCCTGCTCGTCGACCAGCGCGGAACAGGTAGGTCGAAACCCCACGGGGGCGATGTGACCCAGTACGGGACGCGGATGGCGATGGACGACCTGGACGCGGTGCGGGGGGCGCTCGGCTACCGGCAGCTCGACCTGATCGGCAGCTCCTATGGAGCTACCGCTGCGCAGGTCTACGTGAGGCTCCATCCCGCCTCGGTGCGAACACTCGTCCTCATGGGCGCATCCGCCATTGACGTTTCGTTCTTCGGCCGTTACGCCGTCAACGCCCAGCGCGCCCTCGACCAGCTCGCGCAGCTCTGCGCCTCTGAGCCCTCCTGTCGGAAGGCGTTCCCGGGTTGGGAGCCCCAGTTCGGCGAGCTCGTGAAGGCATGGAACGCCCACCCGGCGAACGGCACGACGGGCGACGACCTGGCCGCCGTCGTTCAAGACATGCTGCTCGACCTGCAGAAGGCGGTCTCGATCCCGCTGGTCGTCAGTCGCGCGGCAGACGGCGACTACGGACCCCTCGAGCGAGCGGGCTCGGGGGGTGTCGACGCCGACCTGAATCTCATGGGCTCGTCGATCTGGTGCAACGAGCCCTGGACCGGGCTCGATGCGACGGGACCGTGGGGTACCGACTTCGACAGCTACACGAAGGCCTGGCTCGCGGCGTTGCGGCGGGCGTGCAGCTCCATCCCGAGGCGCGCCGAGCCGCGCTCGCTCTGGACGCTCCCCGCCTCCAGCCGCGTGCCCGTGCTCGCCTTCGCGGGCGCCGCCGACCCGCAGGACCCCGTCTCGAATCTCTCCGCCCTGAAACAGCACTTCCCCGACAGCCGCACCGTCATCTTTCCCCACCTCGGACACCAGTGGTCCGGCGTCGGCGGCTGCTTCGACCGGATCGTGACGGACTTCGTCGAGCGTGGCACGACCGAGGGCCTGGACACGACGCCCTGTGACGGTGCGGTCGTGGTGCCGCCGTTCGAACTGACCGACTGAACCAGGAAGCCGAGCTGCACCGGGCTACCAGTGTTCCCTATGCGAGCGTCCTCTTACTGGACGGCCCCACAGGGCGCACGACACGCACGTGTTGCGGTGACGGTCAGAGGTGACTGCGCCCTCACGATGCCTCTCGCCGGTTCGCAGTCGCGCGCGCGTGAGGCGAGCTAGCCACTCATCGCCCCGCCCCGCGACCAGGTCCCACGGTGGTCATCATGGTGGCGGGGTCAGCCGTCCATGAAGCAACAGTTGTGACCTGACCAAAGGGGAAGGCCCGCTCCGGCGGGCCTTCCTCCTGAACGGGACAGCGACGCGCTCGTTAGGACGCCGTGACCTTCCCCGGCTCCGGAAACAGGCCCCATGGCGGTCGACTCGTGTACGAGCTCACCGCGGATCCATCGGACCGTTGACAGCCCAGCGGTACCCTGGCCGCCCACGGTCCCGCATGCGCGCGCGTGCGCACGATGGAGATAGGTAGGCGTTCCAGGAACCGACCTCCGGATTAGGTCCGTTCCCGTGACGACCGCGAAAGGGGGGTGGTTGGGCGGCTCAACCAGCTCAGGCACTCATGCCGGGGACGGCTCCGGCAACAGCCCCAGCTGCGTGAGCAGAGAGACCTGGTCGTAGTAGATCTCGCCGCCGACGACCCGACCGTCGGTGTCGAAGTGCCACATCTCGCAGATCGGCAGCGTCCATTCCTTGCCGGTGGCCGGGAAGGGACCGAGAGGGCCGTCGTTCGTACCCCGGCCGGTGAACCGCGCCACCACCATCTCGCCGGCGTCCGTGTACCGGGCGTGAGTGACCTGGCAGTCCGAGGAGGCCTGGATCCATCCCTCGAGGAACTCGTCCCTGAACTCCTGGGGTGTCCTGAACGTGACGCCCCGGGCCTGGTCGATCCAGCTGATGCTCTCGGCGTACTCATTCACCATCGCGTCGAAGTCGCGCCGATTGAAGGCCTCGTGCCCTGCACGGTAGGTCTCGACGTTCCTGGATCCCATTGCTCCTCCCATCGCTTCGCTGGTGCCGTCGCTCCTCGTTGTCTCCAGGTAGGGACAGTCGCGGCTCGTCGTTTCGCGAACCTTTCGGCGACCTTTCTAATCTGGTGGGATGGCGCCGACGGGTGAGACGCGGATCCAGCTCTGCGGCCGGCTCGTGGTGCGGCTCGACGGGCGGCGGGTCGAGGACTCCCTACCGGGAGCCTTGGGCGAGCTGGTCTTCGCCTACCTCGTGCTCAACCGGCTCCGCCGGATCGAGCGCGACGAGCTGCTGATCGCCGTCTACGGCGAGGAGGCTACTCCCGACTACAACCCCCGGCTCAGCGTGTTGCTCTCGAAGCTGCGCCGCGTCCTCGGCCCGGAGCTGCTGGTCGGACGAGCGCAGATCGAGCTCCTGCTGCCAGCCGACGCGTTCGTCGACGCCGAGGCAGCGCTCGACGCGCTCCATCGGGCCGAGTCGCACGTTGCGAACGGCGAGTGGGCCGAGGCCTGGGGCCCGTCCGGGGTCGCGTACCACGTCGCCAGCCGCCCGCTCCTCCAGGGCCACGACAGGCCGTGGCTCGACGACTGGCGCCGACGGCTCGACGACGTCCGCGTGCGCGGGCTCGAATGCTTCGCAGCGGCCAGGCTCGGCCTCGGCGGGCCGACGCTCCCGCAAGCCGCCGACTGCGCCCGCCAGTTGATCGAGCTGGCCCCCTTCCGCGAAACCGGCCACCGGATCCTGATGGAGGCGCTCGAACGGAGCGGGAACGTCGCAGAGGCGCTACGTGTCTACGACCGCCTGCGCGTCATGCTCCGCGACGAGCTCGGAGTCGCGCCAAGCCCGGCCGTCCAGAACGTCTACCGACGCCTGCTCGGCGAGACCCCGACGACGGTCTAGGTCTCCTCGGCCTGCGCCAGGATGTCCTCGCGCGAAACCTTTCCAACGAGGTCCGGGTGGTCGACGGCCAGGTGCGCCTGCGCCTTCTCCCACAGGTCGTCATCGTCCTTGCCCTCGACGACCTTGCCGCACACGCAGCTAATCCGCTTGATCCCGCTGGTGGCTTGCACGATTGCATCCTAGGCACCGGGACGCAGGGCCAAACCGATCATGACGACGACAGGGGTGCGCGCGGAAGAGGTAACGATCCCACCGTGAGCGTTTCGGGAGGCGCAGCACGAGTGAGTCGGCCGAGCACGAATGCTGCTTACGCAGCCTGTCGGAGAATGCTGCGCCGGCACGACCCGACCTACTACCTCGCGGTTCTCCGCCTCCCTGCCGAGGTGCGGCCTGCCGTCTATGCGCTTTACGGGTTCGTCCGCGGGGCGGACGAGATCGTCGACGGGGCCGGGCGCGGTGCCGATCCGGCGAGTCGATTGGCGGCCCTCGATGCCTGGGAGGACGAACTCGCTCGCGGACTCGCCGCTGGCGTCTCGGGCCACCGCGTGATCGCCGCGATCGTGGACGCTGGCCAACGCTTCGAGCTGCCGCTCGAGGAGCTCCGGACCTACATGCAGTCGATGCGAGTCGACTGTGGTCTCGTCCGGATCGAGACACGCTCCGAGCTCGAGCGGTACATGGACGGCAGCGCCGCGGCCGTGGGGCGCATCATGGCAGTGATCCTCGGCGCGCAGCGTGAGGGCGAAGCCTTTGCTCGCCTCGGCGTCGCCTTCCAGCTCACGAACTTTGTCCGCGACGTGCGCGTCGACTACGGCCTCGATCGGATCTATCTGCCCGCCGAGGAGTTCATCCGTTTCGGTGTGGTACCCGCCGACCTCGGGCTCGACTCCGCCTCGCCGGAGCTTCGCGCCCTGCTCGCGGCCGAGGTCCGCCGGGCCAGAGGGTTCTTTGCCGAGTCCGAGCCCGCGTTCGCGGCGGCCCTGCCGGCGGCGCGGGCGGGCATGCGCTTCGCGCGGGCAGCGTACCTCGCGGTTCTCGACCGCATCGAGGCGGTCGACTACGATGTCCTTCGTCGCACGATTCGTCCCGGGCCGCACGGGCTCGCGAGGGCCGTCCTCGCTGCGCTCAAGGAGCGCGCGTGAGGGTCCGACCGACGACGCCGCTCGTCGTTGACCGGCACAAAGCTCCTCAGCCTCGCCGCGTGCGCGCGTTTGAGAGGCAGGCGTTCGGGACTGGAGGCCGCCGGCACAGGCCCCATTACGGCCGCTCGTCTGAGGGGTAGGGTGTCCCCGTGGCCGTCCGTGAAAAGTGTGACCTCCGACACGCCGAGTCGGAGGTCGCGCCGCAAGGCTGATGCCTACAGGCTCGACACCGCTGTGTCAGACGGATGTCAGATCCCAATAGCGGCGGACAGAACGCCGCAGCGGCCGACCTCGGAGAGGGGTGGCGGGATACCTTCGGCGTCATCCCTCGCGTGCGCGCGCGTGCGCGCGTTTACGGCGACGGCCCGGTCACTGGCCCCCAGCCTAAGCCCCCTCCGGGGTTCCGGTCGGGCATCGGAGGGTGGCCCCCGGTTACGAACGTAGGTGCGGGAGCCCGCGATCCTTTACGAAATGCTCAATTCTTTGGCGCACGGTGCGTGCGAACACCAGACGTGAAGCCATCGCAGCGCTCGACGGAAGGGGATGATGCGAGATGCGCAGGCTGACGTTCGCAGCAGTTGGGCTCCTCGTGCTTGCGACCGCTGGGCTGGCCGTGGCGAAGGCGTTGGAGCCGACGAGAAGCGTCACGCCGGTTATCGGCACCTTCACGGCCATGACCGTGCAGCCGGTGGGCAAGCCGACAAGTTGCACGACCTCCGACGGTAAGACTTTGGTGACGGCCAGGGCCCGCTACAGCGGTGTCGCGGCGGGAGACGGGAACCTTGCCGGGCCGATCACACTTGATGCGCGGATCGTCGCCAACGCGACCGACAACATCGGTGTGGTCGACGGCAAGCTCCGCATCCACGTCGCATCGGGAGGAGAGACTGCCGCCCGGTTCACCGGAGTGTGGGCGAGCGGCAAGCTCGTCGGGTTCGCGACGGGCCATACGAGAGACCCGCACGCCAAGTTGTTCGCCAACTTCTCGTCCGGCTTTGTCCCGGCAACGGGGTTCACCGGGGGCAAGATCGGTGCCACCGACGGCGGCTCGGCCGTTGAGGTCGGGCCGGGGAAGTGTGCGCCGAAGCACGACGCTGCCGGCTCAGGCCCGAAGAGGAAGCACGACGCCGCCGGTCCAGGCCCGAGGAAGCAGCACGACGTTGCCCCCCCAGGCCCGAGGAGTGAGCACGACAAGAAGGGCAGGGGGCATGAGAGGGGAGAGAAGCACTAGGTCGGCCCTGGCGATCTAGTCGTGGACTTGCACTCTCGAGCGCGAACACGGTCGCGCTCGAGAGTGCGAGCGGCCGGCGCCGTTGTGTCGCTGCTCGAGCTCGCCGGCGACGAGCTCGGCGACGAGCCGTTCGAGCGCGCGGTCGACCTCGTGCCGGACGAGCTCGCGGAGCTCGCCGGACCGCCGCCGTACAGCGGCGTCAACGAGCGTCTCGAGGACGGCAGGCACGGTCGCATCGTTGCGCGGCCCGACCTTGAGCGCACCGACCGCCGAGCTACGTCGACGTGGACCTCGAAACAGGCCGCAAGCCGGACCAACGAGTGAGGGCGAGCGTGGCCGCCAGGCCGTACACAACCGGGAACACAACGACCGCTCCGAATCGAGCAACAGCCTCGAGGCGATGCTGAACGACAATGGGCTCGACGTCTGAGCCGACGAGCCTGCACTCGAGCGAGGGTGGCCAAAGACTCCCTCGACTTTGGTAGACGCCGTAACGAGTTCTGCTGTCGAGGTCGTCGAAGCAGACGTCCTCCAGCGACCGGCCCACGCCGACCATCCCGACAAGCCACAACGCGGCACCGCCCACTAGCACGGCGATTGCGACCGCCACCGTGGTACGCGATGTCGGAGTCCTCATCAGGTCCGGCCGCGTACGGCGTTGTCGACGAGCTCGGCGAGTACTGCGGTCACGCCGGCATTGTCGCGCCGGCGGATCGGAAATGTCAGCGGCGTGTCAGCGGACCGCCGTCTAACAGGGTCCCGCGGCGTCCCGGCTACTCGGCCAAAACGGCTTGGTTGAGCCATTTTGGCCTGCCGTGTCCTGCCGTGTGGCCTGCCCGGTCGGCCTGTCACGCCGGAGGTCGCGGGTTCGAGTCCCGTCGCTCCCGTCCCTGTTCAAGCCGTTTCTGACGTGTCGAAGGCCCGAGGTGCTGCCCGGGCCTTCGTCTTGGTCAGATTTGGTCAGATTTCAGGCGCGAACGAGTCCGCCGAGTGCGGCGACGAGATGCTCGCCGACCTGCTCGCGTCGGCGCGCGGTCTCGAACTCGTGGACATAGAGATCCATCGTGATCGAGGGCCGAGCGTGTCCATCTGACGCTGCACGCCGACCGGGTCGAGTCCGCTCTGCGCGAGATGGGACCCGAGCCGCGAACACCGGCACATGTCTCGGAAACCTTGGTGAGCGTTCCCCGCCGTTCTTCCCGGTTACGATCGACGATTCCAGCGACCTGCGCTACCGGGAGGAGATTCGATGAGCGACAAGCCGAAGTGGCAGGTCGCGCTTCTCGACGACATCGAGCGGCGCGGCAGAGACGTCCCGGTGCGCGAGCACCTCGGGATCCACGCATTCGGAATCAACGCCTACACGCCCAGCGAGGATGGCACGCTGATCAGCGAGCACGACGAGTCCGGCTCTGGCCAGGAGGAGCTGTACATCGTGCTTGACGGGAATGTGACCTTCGAGCTCGACGGCGACACGGTCGACGCGCCCGCAGGGACGTTCGTGTTCGTCGGGCCGGAGTCGCGGCGGAAGGCGACCGGGGACGGAACCGTTCTTGCCGTCGGCGCCACACCCGGCGAGGCGTACCAGGGGATCGACTGGGGTGAGGCGTGGCCATTCCACAGCGAGTCCATGAACGCCTATGGCGAACAGCGCTACGCCGACGCGCTCGAAGCGGTCCGCGGTGCCCTCGAGCGCATGCCGGACCACGCGGGCCTGCACTACAACTACGCCTGCTTCGCAACGCTCGCGGGCGACACCGGCGACGACACGTTCGCCCACCTCCGCCGGTCCGTCGAGCTGTTACCGCGGTTCCGGGAAGACGCGCGCAGAGACGACGACTTCGCCGCCGTACGCGACGACCCCCGGTTCGAGGACGCTCTTCGCTAAGAGGTCCTAACTCAATGACGTCCCCAGCTGCCGCCAGCAGATGAGGCAGCAGGCGAGGGCGAGGAAGCCTTCGTGGATGTCGTCGTGGCGGTCGGTGCGGATGAGCAGGCGGCGGCGGTTGTGCAGCCAGGCGAAGGTGCGCTCGACGACCCAGCGGTGGCGGCCGAGCCCGGATCCGTGCTCGGTCTGACGGCGAGCGATCAGGGCTTGACGCCGCGCTGCCAGACGAGACGGCGGTACTTGTCGTGGTCGTAGCCGCGGTCGGCGATCAGCGATCCGCGGTCGGCGTCGTGGTCGTCGTAGCCGCGGTCGGCGATCAGTGTCTGCGGTCGGCGTCGTGCCGACCGACGCGGCCGCGGACGGGCGGCACCCGGTCGAGCAGTTCGAGCAGTTCGCCGGCAGCAACGGCTCGATCCCCTCCCACAACCCATCCGGAACCTCCCACGGTCTCGCCCTCATCGACATCCCTCCCGAGCTTGACGACGGATGCCGACAGGCCTTTCGTTGCGAGGCTCTCTGTGAACTCCGAGGCTGCGGCGAGGGCTCCGGGGGCCGTGGGGAACGCGAGAAGGAAGGCATCCCCCTGCGTGTCGACCTCGACACCTCCCCTGTCAGCAGAGGCCTCGCGTATTGCCTTCCGGTGCGCGGCGAGAGCATCCGCGTACTGCTCCACGCCGAGCTCGGTCAGAAGTGACGTCGAGCCTTCGACGTCCGTGAAGACAAAGGTGACGGTCCCGGTCGGAAGCTCAGGTCGCATGCAGGAATCATCCGCTGGTCGCAAGCAGCGAGCAAGACGCACTCCTCAAGGAACACTCCCGCCACTCCCGCACGCGCCGGAGCGCTGTCTCCTCCGGGATCGGGTCCCATCGCGATCAAGGCAGCGGGGGTGGTGGGGGCCGGCGACCAGGCCCCGCCGCCGCGATGACCGCGAGGGGGGTGGTGGGTACCGGGGTGTGCACCGACCCGCATAGTCGGTGGTCGCGCAGATTCGCTGATGGATAGACGCGCCGCGGTGGAATGTCAGACGCGTGTCAGATCACAGGGGCCCGCTGCTCGGCCCGGGGTTAGTCGTCCCTCGCGTGCGCGCGCGTGCGTGAGAACCCGAACGCGGTCTTCTACTGCCCTGGTAGCCGCGACCAGGCCCCACCGTCATGATCATCGGGAGGGGGTGGGCGACCCTCCGTGAGCCTCGCGTGTGCCCGCGTGCGCGCGAGGAACGGGTAGGCGTTCGGGACGGCGCAGGATAGGAAGTGGTGGGCGTTCGGGACGGCCGGGGCGAGCTCTCGGCCGGCGTCAGCAAGCCTGGGTCAGAGTGGTGGCAGCTCCTTCGTCGTCAGGGCGAAGACGCTGTGGATCGGTGCGGTCACGGTTGCGATCCCGTCCATCTTCACCTTGACCGGCTGTTTGCGGAGTTTGATCCCGCCACGGCCGCCCAGGTTCCAGTGCAGGAGCTGGAACGATGTGTTCTTCGGCAGACCGCCGATCCTGTAGGTGGGGGCGCGGGTCCTGGAGGGTGTGTTGAGGCTCGCGCCACGATCGTCGAGCCCGAGGAGCGTCAACTGACCGCCGGGGCCTTGGAGCGCGACGAGATGCTTGCTGCGGCTCTCGCTCGGGCTCACCGAGTGCACTTTCCAGCCGCGAGCCGTGGTGATGTTGAAGAGCCGCAGGAGGTGGTACATGGGCAGCAGCTCCCATTCCCTGCGTGCCGGCGGCACAGGCGGACCGATCGCCCAGAACTGCTGCAACCCCCTCGGTGGATCGGTCAGATCGTATTTGCCGAAGTAGCAGTCCCACTTGAGCGTGCCGGCGTAGCCGCGCTGGGCGGCGCGGATCATGAACCACGCGTGCTGGAAGGGCGCAATCTTGGAGCGGGAGATCGGCACCTTCACACCGCCCGGGCCATGGAAGTTGCCAGGGTTCACGCCGCGTTCCTTGTTGCGGTCCTTGCCGCGAGTGCCGAACTCCGTCACAAACAGCGGCTTCGTGAGCTGCAGGTGATTGACGACGCGACGGACCTCCCGCAGCCGCCTCTCGAACTTCTCGACGCCCTCACGACCTCGTCGATCGTAGTTCCAGTAGATGTGGACCGAATAGCCGTCGAGGATTTCATCCAGATGCGACGCCGCAATGTGCTTGAACCATGCCAGCTGATTGAACCGGCTGAGCTCGTGAAGCCGGTCCACGTTGGGTACCTCCGGGCCCTCGATCAGATCGCCCCCCATCAGCCCGATCTGACGGCGAATGCCCCTCTCGGCGAGCTTCCCGTGCAGCAGGCGGTACATCTTGCCCAGCCGCTCCGGCGTCAGCGGGATCGGGGGCGGGTTGTTCGGGTCCGGCTGGGTATTCGGCTCGTTCGCGATCGTCGCCCACCGGAGATTCCGGGCGCCTCTCGGAACGGCACCACTCTTGACCAGCACCTCGAGCGCGTTCGCGAACCGCGTCATCAAGGTCTCGTCGAGACGACCCCCTTGCCAGGTGACGTTGATGATCGCGCCCGCCTCTTGCGCGAGCTTCACGACGTCGACGAAGGAGTTCCACCGCTTCTTCTGCTCCTCGGTCTGGCGAACGTTCACGGCGGAGGCCGGACGCGACTCGTCGAACGGCACACCCTCGTGCTGGTTGTTGTAGAAGACCCGGACGAAGTGCGGTGCGAGGTCGACCACCTTCCTCTTCAGATCCTGAAACGACGCCTCGGGCGCGCCGAGCTCTACGGTCATCGGTGCGAACACGTGCTGGTTGAACTGCACACCGAAACCGCCGAAGCTCGGCACGAGCACATCACTGGAGAGCTGGAACTCAGGTCGTGGAGCCATGCTCCTCCGAAAGCGATCGCGGTGCCGCATCCTAGCATCATGTGAGTTTTGATACAAATCGCGGACGAGCCAACGACGGAATACAAGAGAAGCGGCACGATCGTCGGAATAGATCCGCGGCGAACACGACGACCGAGGGAGCCTCAGGCTCATCGTCTACCTCACGTCCGCTGCTGGGAAGGTCACGTGACTGCAGGACGTGCGGGGCTAGGCCGGCTTCCAGAGTGCGTCGTCGCCGAGCGGTGTGCGTGTCGCAGCGCCGTCTGCGACCAGTCGCAGCATCGCCACCTCGGCCTGGATGCGGTCGGGGGCGTCGTTGCCGCGCGTGAGGAGCTGTGCGACCTCCTCGGTCGTGAGCCCGCCCGGGAACGCGCTCAGCAGCTCGAGCGGGTCGTCCGGCACTCCTCGGCGCTCGCCGTCCGGGATCAGGTTCGCGACGATCACGTCGTAGGCCTCGATCGTCTGCCAGCCGCCGGCCTCGAGACGCAGGCCGGCGCGCTCGAACACGAGCGACGGAGCCGTGTACCGAACAGGGCCGTCAGTGGTCGCGTGCTTGTCCTGTAGCTGCGTGGGCGAGCCGGCGGCGCTGCGAGCCTCTGCCCGGTCCCGCTGGTAGGCATCCTCCACCGCCGGCGTGTCGATCGCGGCGATCGCCGCCTCGACGTCGACCCCCTCCACCCCCCGGAGCGCGACCGCGAGGCTCTCGTCCTCGTCGAGGAGCAGCGTCGTCGTAAAGAACGCGAACTGCAGCGCCCGGAAGGCTGCCCACTCCCGCCCCGGCGCCTGCAAGCGCACCGCCACGATCGCCCTGCAGGAGCGACCGGTACCGACGATCCGTGCCCGCGGGTTCGGTGCCAGGGGCATACCGAACCGGCGGAAGCGCCGCGCATACCCTTCGGCCGAGCGCAGCGGCGTATAGCCCCGGTCGACGTACTCCTGCGCCACGTCTGTGAGCCCGATCACCACGAGCCGCCATTCGAGCTGCGCGCCGTAGCGCCACTCGAGCACGCGGAACGCCGGGTTCGCAGAATACCCCCACGGGCAGCCCGCGTCGTTATACAGCGTCACCCTCACCGGCTCTCCCACGCCTTCCCAGCCTAGTAGTCGCCACCGCGTCATCTCGAGGTCGCCGACCGCTCGCCTGCGCTCCTGTAGCGCCACTGTCCACGAACTCACAAGGCCCCGTAGCGGTGCCCGTCACCATCGTTGGCGAAGCGCGCCCCAGTGGCGCCGCCCCGCCGCTGACGTGAGATTCTCGACCGCTGGCGCATGCCGCTCTGCCTCTCCTCGGAACTTTGCTGCGGCCGTTAGCTTGTCTCCACGTCCGTAGTTCCACCCTGCGGGGCTCGGCATCGGTGAAAGGAGCTGTCCATGAACAAGAGGCTCGTTACGCGCTATGCGATGCGGTCGGCTGAGGCAGCGGATGAGAACCATCGACGAGTCGAGGGGGTCTTCGATGAACTGGCCACCGCTAAGCCCGACAGCGTGAGCTACATCGTCCCCGACTCGCGGACGACTCCTTTGTGCACGTGTCGTTCCACGACCACGGCGATGACGAGGTAAACCCGATCGCTTCGACGGCCGCGTTCGCGCGCTTTCAGGAAGACCACGAGAAGCGCCGCCAGGCGACGTCGACCAACAGACTGCACAGCTCGCCGGTGCCTACATCACCGTGATCGGGTGACCCATCTCGCCGTCCTGGGCGCTCGGCGTTCGTGCGACTTGTCCGACGCCCCCCGAAAGGGCCGCATCGCGCGATGCCGACGTCGAGGGGGTGGGGGTGGGTACCCGGCGCCTCGCGTGCGCGCGCGTGCGCGCGAGAGAGGGAGGCAGGCGTTCGGGAGCGGGGCAGGATCGAGGATCGCTTCGGGAACGCTCGGCCACATCGGGCGTCCCTGCGCCGCTAGGTCGCGGCCGCCTCCGACTTCACGTACTCGATGTAGCCTCGGACATCGGCCACGGGCTCCGAGTACGCGCCGCCGAGCGCCTCCTCCATCCGCTCGAGGTACTCGTCGGCCCAGGCCGGGAAGTCGTAGTCGATCGCGCGCAGGAACTCGAGCGTTGCCGCCCAGCGAATGTCCGCGATCGAAGGCTCGTCGCCTCCGACGAACGACTTACCAGCGAGGAAGAACGTGTTGAACGTCTCGAGCGGCCCGGCGAGCGCGGTCTCGGCGTCCTTGCGGGCCTGCTCCTTCAGCTCGTCGGAGACCTCCGCCGTAGCGACCTCGCCCGCGTACTGACCGAAGCGCAGCGCCGGATAGGTCGCGCGCGCCAGCAGCGGATAGAAGGTGCCGATCAAGTAGAACATCGCGCTGTCGACCATCGCTCGCTCGCCCGGATCGGTCGAGTAGAAGCGATCGAGACCGTGCTTGTTGCAGAGGTACTGCATGATCGCGCAGCTCTCCCAGAGCGAGCCTTTCGGCAGCCCCTCCTCCTCGAGTAGCGGCGTTAGGTCGGCCGGATCCTTCGCGAGGAAGTCCGGCGTCGACTTCTTCCCCCAGACGTCGATCTCCTCGAAGTCGAGATCTGCGGCGCGCACGAAGATGCGGACGGTCAGGTTGTTCACGCTCGGCTTCAGGATGCTCAGGGTGTGCGTTGCCATCACTCCTCCTTCAGTACGGGTTCTTCGGTGAGCGGTCGTCCGAGAGCGACGCCTGCGAGCGCGTGACGAGCCGCTCGATGGCGTCGGCGAGGTGGACGCGGTCGATGTTGGGATCGCCCCGCTCGACACGCAGGATGTGCGCCTCGAGCAGGACGTCGGTGTGCGTGTTTCCGTGCGGCGGCTCGAAACGATAGGACGCGAGCTCCACGAGCAGCCCGAGCGGGTCCTCGAAGTAGATCGAGTCCATGAAGCCGCGATCCTTGACCCCGGAGTGCTCGATGCCGCGCTCGTCGAGGCGCTCGACGGTCTGAGCGAAGGTCGCCTGCGAGAGCGCGAACGCGAGGTGGTGCACGATGCCCGGCTCCCTCGGCGCCGACTTCCGCTCCGGCGCGCGCTCCTCGTTCGTGAACACGGTGATCAGGCGCCCGTCGCCGGGGTCGAAGTAGAGGTGGCTCTCGGCGGCGTTGTCGAGATTTGGCTGCTCGAACACGAACGGCATCCCGAGCACGCCCTCCCAGAAGTCGATCGACGTCTGGCGGTTCGCGCCGTTGATCGTGATGTGGTGGACGCCCTGGGTCTGGATCTTCCTCATGCGCCGCGGTCCACCAGTTCCGCCTTGTACTCGCTTCGCGCCAGGCTCCCCCACGGCACGAGCTCGACGCGTGTGGAGACGACGAGCACGGCGCGGATTCTCTCACGGATCGCCTCGGCGAGGTCCTTGTCGAGCTCGACCCCGTCGGCGAGCTCGACGGCGACGGGGAGGGGCGGCTCCTGCTTGACGCCTGCGGACTCGGGCCGGACGCGGATGTGGCCGCTCACGCGCGGGGCGAAGCCACCGACGACGTCGCGCACCGCCGACGGGAAGACGTTGACCCCGCGCACGATCAGCATGTCGTCGGTGCGGCCGACGCAGCGCACGCGCGGCCCGGTGCGCCCGCACGGACACGGGCTCGTCCGCACGTGGACGTGGTCGCGTGTCCGGAAGCGCAGGAGCGGCGCCGCCTGGTGCCGGAGATGCGTGAGCACGAGCTCGCCCGAGGCGCCGTCCTCGATCGGGATCCGCTTCGCCGGTCGCCGGGTCGATCAGCTCGGGGTGGACGAACCCGCGCGCGCCGAGATGCATACCGTCCTGCTCCTCGCACTCGCCCCAGAGCGAGATCCCGATGTCTCCGATGCCCATGGCCTCGGTGACACGTGCGCCCCAGCCCTCCTCCAGCCTCGCCCGCAGCGCCGGCTCACCGCCGCCCGGCTCGCCGGCGACCAGGACTCGCTCGACGCTCGAGCTTCGCAGGTCGAACCCACGGCCCGACGTCCATTCCAGGAGATAGGCCGCGTATGACGGCGTGAGCACCGCCGCCTCAGGTCGCAGCAGCTCGATCGCGCGCACGAGCCGCTCCGTGTTCCCCGTGCCGACGGGGACATGGCAGAGGCCGATCAGGTCGAACGAGGCGAGCGCCGCGCCGGCCACGAACGGGCCGGCGTTGTACGTCGACACGACGCGCTGGCCGGCCGAGATCCCGGACGCCGCGTAGCTGCGAGCGGAGCCGGTGACCCAGTCGTCCAGGTCCCGCGTGGTCAGAGGGATGTAGCTCGGAGTCCCGGTGGTGCCGCTCGTCGAATAGATGCGCACGATCTCCGAGCGATCGACGCACAGGTGCGCGCCGACCGGGTTCTCCTCCGTCGCGGTGGCCTTCAGCTCGGGCTTCTCGGTGAGCGGAAGCCCGGCGATCTCGGCGAGCCCTCCCGCGTCGTCCGCAGAGGAGCGCTCGAGCTTGTCCCGGTAGAACGGCGAGCGCTCGAGCAGGTACGCGAGCTGCGCGCGGTAGGCGACGTCGTCGAGCGCGAGCTGTTCGTCCCACGAGCGCGCCTCGACCTGCGGATCGAGCATCAGTCGCCGGAGGGAGGTTCGTAGGCGACCGCCTCCTCGGCCTTCCCGGCGAGGAAGAAGCCGAGCGGGTTCTCCTGCTCCTCGACGAGGTGCGCCAGCAGCCCCGCCGTTCGCGCGAGGATCGGAACCGCCTTGACGGCCGCCGCTGGATAGCCGAGGTCGAGCATCACCGCGGCGATCGGGAGCGAGACGTTCATCGGCAGCGGCTTCTCCCATTCGGTCGCGACCGCGTCGCGGAGGAGTCGCGCGAGCTCGACGTTGTCGCCACTCACGCCGCGCTCGTCGGCGAGCGCCAGGATCCGCTCCGCACGCGGGTCGAGGGGGCGATGCACGGGGTGGCCGAAGCCGGGCACCTTGGCGCCGGACTGGCGCGCGGTGCGAGCGATGTCCGAGACGACGTCCTCTGCGCTCGCTCCGCCCGCGACGCGTCGGCTCGCATCCTCGAGCAGGAGCGCGCATTCCTCAGACGTCCCGAGGACGACCGGCCCCGCGCCGAGGATGCCCGCGGCGACGGCGCCCTGCAGGGCGGTGGGATCGGCCGCGAGCGTCATCCGCGCGGCGACGTTGGTCGGCATCATCCCGTGCTCGGCGATCGAGACGAGCAGCAGGTCGAGGAAGAAGCGCTGGTCGTCGGTCGGCTCGTCGCCGGTGAGCAGCAGGTGGACGTACTCGGTGAAGGTCAGGCGGCCCATGAGGTCGCCCGTCAGGTCCCGCCCACGCACCTCGACTCGATCGGGATACGCCTGGCTGATCCCCGTCACCGGCCGGCCGGGCGTCCCGATGGTCACAAGCCGAGTTCCTCGCGGACGAGCTTCGCGCCCGCGACCATCGCTTCGAGCTTGCGGTACGCGAGGTCGCGAGACAGGTACTTCATCCCGCAGTCCGGCGCGACGACGAGTCGCTCGGGTGGCAGGACCGTGAGCGCCCGGCGGATTCGCCCCGCGACGACCTCGGCCGTCTCCACCTCGGGGTTGCCGAGATCGAGGACGCCGAGCACGATGATCTTGTCCGAAACGTCGAGCAGCACCTCCGGGTCGAGGTCCGGCTGCGCCGCTTCGAGCGAGAGGTGCGTCGCGACGCAGCCCTGGAGCTCGCGGATGAACGGGTAACCGGGAAGGCGCTCGTGAACGATGTGCGCGTAGCCGAAGCAGGTGTGGAGCACGGTGTCACCATCGACCCCTTCGAGCGCACGGTTGATGGCCTCGATCGCGTACTCGAGGGCCTGCTCGGGTCGCGCCTGCAGGTAGGGCTCGTCGATCTGGACGACGTCCGCCCCCGCCGCCTTGAGGTCCCGGAGCTCTTCGTTCACCGCCTCGGCGTACCCGAGCGCGAGCGTCCGAGCATCGGCGTAGTGGTCGTTCTGCGCCTGCTGCGCCATCGTGAACGGTCCCGGCACCGTGATCTTGATGCGCCGGTCCGTGATCGAACGCAGGAACTCGACGTCCCGCACCTCGACCGGTCCTGTGCGATGAATCGGGCCCACCACACGCGGCACCGGGTTCGGGTGACCGGTTCGATCCAGCGCGACGCCGGGGGTGTCGAGGTCGACACCGTCGAGGGCGGTCGCGAACCGGTTGGAGTAGCTCTCGCGCCGCATCTCGCCGTCGGTGACGATGTCGACGCCCGCACGCTCCATGTCCGACACCGCGATCCGGGTCGCATCGTCCTGTGCCTCCTCGAGGTGCGGCTCCGCGATGCGCCAGAGCTCGCGGGCTCGCACTCGCGGCGGCAGCCGCGACCCCAGCCGCTCTCGATCGATCAGCCAGTCGGGCTGCGGGTAGCTCCCGACGACGGTCGTTACGAGTGCGTCACCCATCGTGTGGGAACATATCGGCGAGCCGAGGAGCACGGCTCGTGGACCGGCGAGACCCACATCCAGAATCTGCCTCCCTGCTGCACGCTCTCACGAACGTCCCGTTCGACTTCGTCCTCTGCAAGCACCGGCCGTACTCGTTCGAGCTCCGCGACGAGCTCGACTCCATGCGCGCCGACCGGCTGCTGGAGCGCCAGCCACAAACCGCGCCATACGGTCCACGAATCGTGCTCGAGCTCGAACGGCTCGCGACGGCATGTGGATCACGCGTCACCATCCGGAGCCGACCCTGCGTCGAGGGCGGCTGAGCCCAGTCAGTCAATTCAAATCCCTCCGCCTCCGCTCCCAGCTCTGTCCGGAACGCTCTTCTGGACAGGTCGGTGGCGGCGTCGTACAGTCACTGTGCGTCAGTCGTTGGGAGGTTCCGAAGTGGCCGTCGCGAGCGTCGCCGTCCGGAAAGGCAAGCCTTCCGTCCCCGTGGGAGAGAAGCGTCATCCCGTGCTCGGGTTCGGCGCGCAGCTGAACACGTTCGTGTTCACGAAGAAGAACACCGAGTTCACACGGGTCAACAAGCAGTCGCAGGATCTGACCGACGCACAGCACAGGGTGCTATCGGATGCGATCCGCGAGGTCGCGCCGGGGCACTGTCGCATCTTCGTGCAGCGCGGCCTCAATCCCGACTCGGAGAAAGGCCGCAACGCCCCGGGGTTCGTGGGCCTGCTGAAGACGATCGGGCTCGCGGAGAACGCCGGCGCGCAAACCGTGAACCTGACCTGGTGGGGCCAGGGCCCGTACGCGCTCAAGGCCCGTCTCGCTGCGCTCGAATGGCCCAACGCCACGGTGCTCACCGGCTGGCCACACGCCAACCTGCAGAAATGGCCCAAGGTGCTGACGGAACCCGACGGGCCGGGCGGGATGCCGGGCCCACGCGAGCAGATGCGCCGCTTCGCGCGGATCATCCAGGTCGCACGCAGGCAGTCACGCTGTGTCACGCACGCGACGATCCAGAACGAGCCCAACGGCCATGCAACGGACATCGCGATGCAGGGCGAGCCGAATCTCGCGATGCGCCTGTACGAGCATCTCTACCGCTGCTTCGCCGACGCGCTCGCCGAGCTCGACGACCCCCGAGGCGAGTTCCCCACCCTTCGGCAGGCGATCACGATCGTCGCCGGCGACCTCGTCCAGCAAGGCAAGCAGAGAGACCAGGACGACCTCACCGACCACCAGGACGCTTGGATCCGCTACCTGCACGCCAACATGGACCTCGAGCGCGACGGGTTCCCGAGCGTGCTCGACGCCTACTCGATCCACGTCTACTGGAAACCCGGCAAGCCGCCGGACGGTGAGTTCCCCGGCAAGGCGACCAACCGCCTCGACAACCTCGCAGAGCTCGCCCAGAGCCTCAGGATCGGCAAGCCGATCTACATCACCGAGTACGGCGTCCGCTTCGCCGTGCGTCCCGAGTCCGACCGGCCCGGCAGCTTCGAAGGCACCCCTCTGGAACGCGCATCCGAGTCCGTCTTCGAGCACGCGTGGTTCAACGCACGCGCACCACAGAAAGGGTTCGTCGGGCTCGTCAAATGGGTCATGTACCGCGTCGACATGCGAACCGGATGGGGAAAGTGGGGTTTGCTCGACACCCCCCGACACCACTGTGAACGCACGCCGATGTTCCACATGACAAGGCTCTTCAACCGCCTGGTCGGCCAGGACTGGCTAGCTGCCGGAATGCACGAGGGCGACGACCTCCTGATCAGCCGCTTCACCGGGCCTGCAGGGTCCGAAGAGTCCATCGTCGTCCTGAATTCGCGGCACGAGCCGCGCGACGTCAGGCTCACCGGGTTGATCAAGGGCTCCCGCTACGAGCGCGCGGCCATCAACGCCAATGGCCACGCCGGTCTCAGCCGACCCAACGCCCTCACCGCCGACATCTCGTCGGGAGCCGTCACCGTCACCGTCCCCGGCCGCGGCCTCATGGCCCTCTCGACGCGGCCGATCGGGCTCGCCGCCGCCGGCTGAGCTGTCGGATCGAGGCGATTGCGAAGGCGTTGCTCGAGCTCGTCGACCGCGCAGCGCACAGGGGAACGACGAGCGTCCTCTAGGCTCTGCGGGGCGTCCGATGCACGCGAGACTCGAGCTCACCAGACGGCAGATCCTGGCCTACCGGCGACGGGTCGGTGCGCTCGACGAACGGATGCCGGCAGGGCCGGCGTCGCTCGAGCGGGCGGCGTGGGCCGGATTGCAGGACAGCATGCCGCGAGCCGCGCTGCTCTCGCTGCACGCGCGGATGGAAGGGGTCGAGCCGTCGACTTGGGAGGATCCTTCGCTCGCCCAGCTGTGGGGGCCCCGTTACAACGCGTACGTCGTCGCCGAGCGCGACTTCGCCCTGTTCTCGCTGGGGCGGCTGCCCGACAGCGCGAAGGGCCGCCTGCGGGCCGAGCGCACGGCCGAGCGGCTCCACGCCCATCTCGACGGCGCGCGCATGACCGACCGCGAGGCCGGGAGGGCGCTCGCCCTCGGCAACTCGATCCGGTACGCCGCGACGACCGGCACGGTCGCGATCCGCTGGGAGGGCGCGCGGGCGCCTGTCATCTGGACGGTCGCCGCACCCGAGATCGGGCCGGCAGACGCGTGTCGCGAGCTCGCCCGCCGCCACCTGCACGTCTTCGGGCCGACGACGGCCGACCGATTCGCCCGCTGGGCGGGGATCTCGCGACGCGCCGCGGCGGCTGCCTTCGCCTCCCTCGCGGGCGAGCTGCTCCCGGCCCGATCCCCGCTCGGCGACGACTGGCTGCTCGTGCATGACGAGCCTGTGATGCGTTCCCCCGAGACCGCTGCCGCGCCAGCACGCCTGCTGCCGAGCGGCGACGCCTACTTCCTGCTCCACGGCGCCGAGCGGGAGCTGCTCGTCCCGCGCGAGGAGCAGCGCCAGCGGCTCTGGACGTCCCGCGTGTGGCCGGGTGCGCTCCTCGTCGACGGCGAGATCCTCGGAACCTGGCGTCGCGCGCAGCACACGGTGCGCGTCGACGCGTGGGCGCGCCTTTCCCGCGTAGCGCGCACCGCGATCGAGGCGGAGGCGAGTGCTCTGCCGCTTCCGGGCATCGATCGCCACATCGATGTCGTCTGGAACGGATGAGCGCCGGCCACGACCGGCGGTCGTTCTTCCGGGAGCTACTCCGCGGCGCCTCGCAGGCTGCGCGCGAGGTCGACACGTTGCGACGTGCCGCCGACGACGCGGTGCGACAGTCGGCCGGGCTCGACGATGATACGACGCCGGCCTGGCACCCGGTCCCGGCTGAGCCGACGACGCGCCTCGCGACCCTGGACGAGCTGCAGGCGCTCTGCACAGACCTCGGCCGCGAGGCATGGGCCGACGAGGCGGCGTCGCTCGCGCGCACGAGCTACCGGCTCACGCACGGCGGTGACGGCAGCTCGTGGCTCGGCGGGACACCCCGGGCGACGTCCTTCGAGTGGCCGGTGTGGAACGGCGCCGAGCTCGCCTTCCTCGGCCGGATCGGGCTCGCAGGCCTCCCGCCCTGCGAGCTGCCAGCGGCACGGCGCGCTGCTCGTCTTCTTCGCGCTCGATCAGTCTCCGGCGGGTACGCGATCGACCGATGCCGGAGCCTGCCGGGTGATGCACGTCGAGGGCGACCCGGCGTCGGACGAGCCGCTGTACGGCGGCATGCCGTTCGCGCCAGTGGCACCGTCGGGCGAGCTGACGCTTCCCGCGACCCCGACGTCGCTCCAACTCGACGCCTGGGAGCTCGAGGAGTGGGCCGAGCTTCGGGAGCGGCTCGCCGCGGCCCAGGGCGTCGAGCTCGAGGAACGTGCTGCCGAGTACCACGCCCTGCACCGCGTCCTCGGCCACCCCGACACCTACGCCGCCGGGATGGAGCTCGATGCCGAGCTCGTCGCGAACGGGATCGACCTCGAGGACGAGCCGTTTGCGCACGTTCTGCACGAGGAGCTCGCGGCGGGTGCGGACGAGTGGATCCTGCTGCTCCAGGTCTCGAACGACGACGGGCTGGCGCTCGATCTCGGCGAAGCCAACCGGCTCTTCGTCTGGATGCGCCGCGCCGACCTGTCTGCGGGCCGCTTCGACCGCTGCCCACGCCTTCGTGCGCTGACGCTCACCCGTCGCGGAAGCGCGCGACGTGCGCGGCGGCTAGCTCCTCCCAGCGCGAGGCGCGGGGCAGCCCGACGAGGCGCCCCCACGGGCTCCGCAGTGCGATGCCGTGCACCGCGCCCGGGATGAGAGTGTACGTGCCCTCGACGCCTAGACGCTGGGCGCGGTCGAAGCCGCGCCGCGAGATCGACGGGCTGACGCCGGGGATCCCCGGAAGCCAGCGGTCGAGCGCGCCGTGCAGGACGTCGAGCCGGCGGCCCGCGAGCGGCGCGAGGTCGAGCTGGTCGGGAAGCCACGGAGCGAGCCCGAGGACACGGGTCACCGACGGATGCGACGCGGCACGCACCGAGACGGCGCCTCCCATCGAGAAGCCCACGAGCAGGACGCGTTCGGCCCCCGCCGTCTCGATCGCGGCGAGCGCATCTTCCACGCACCAGTCGAGCCGCTTCCACGACTTGACGCGGTAGCGCACCTCCACGAACCGCAGACCCCCGAACCGCGGTGCGAGTCGGTCGACGAGCCACTCAATCGACGCGCTCCACGTCCCCGGCACCTCGCGGGCCTGGCCCCCGTTCGCACAGACGACGGCGAGCCGGCCGTGCAGGCCCGTCGAGCGGGCATCGGCGCCTGTCGCCAGGCGGTTCACGACGGACGCCGTCGGCACGCGCCGAACGCTATCCCCGCTCGTCGCGCCGCGAAGGAGCTGCCCCGACCGGCGCTAGTCTTGTCCCTCTCGGAGAGGTGTCCGAGTGGCCTAAGGAGCGCGACTGGAAATCGCGTACGTGGTGAAAGCTGCGTCGCGGGTTCAAATCCCGCCCTCTCCGTCCTGTGCGAAGGGGCCCCAAGCAGGGTCCCTTCGGCTGGGCCTCTACGAGGTCCCGGCGACGGACGAGACGTACGCTGCGACGTCCTGGATCTGTTGCTCGGTGAGCTGACCTTCGAACGGCGGCATGGCGCCGGCGCCGTGGGTCACGCGCGTGACGACGAGGGTCGCCGGCGGCTTCGCCTCGTCGAGGTTCGGGCCGACCGTGCCCGTCGCTCCGGCGTCCGCGAGCGTGTGGCACGCGACACAGCCGGCGCTCTCGAACACCTGCTTGCCCGCGGCGGCGTCGCCGGACGGCGCCGGAGCCGGGCTCTCGCCCGTCGTCCCGCCGCCCGCCTCCTCTGACGCATGTGTCTCCTCCACCTCCTGCGTGCCGGTCACCCACACGACGGCGCTCATCTGCGCGATGAAGAGGAGGGCGGACACGACGATGTAGGCGTCGAGGCGCTTCGGGAACCCTTCGCTCCGCTTCGGGACGAAGATCGCCGTGATGATCGCCCACCCGATGAAGGTGATCGCGACGACGAGCAACACCGTTTTTCCGAGGCCCGTGATCGCTCCGACCGGCATCGCGCGGACGCTACCACGCTGCTCCTGACGGCGATCCGACGATCGACAGACCCGTCAAATGTGAATAGGGTTTGCCTTAGTGGGTCCTGCGGAGCGGCTCGACAGGTACGCACGCCTTGCGGTCGAGGTCGCCGTCAACCTCCAGCCGGGGCAGTTCCTCCGGGTATCGGCCGACCCGGAGCATCTCCCCCTGGTTCGAGCCATCGGTCGGGTCGCGTACGAGCGCGGCGCGCGCTACGTCGAGGTGGTCTACCGCGACGACCACCTGAAGCGCGCCCGGGTCGAGCACGCCCCGGAGGACTCGCTCGACTGGAGCCCTCCGTGGACGGTCGCCCTCATCGACCACATGGTCGAGACCCGCGGCGCGACGATCTCGATCACCGGCGACGCCGACCCCGAGCTGCTCGCCGACCTCGACCAGCGCCGCGCCCAGCGGGCACGGCCTAGGGCAGCCGTCGAGAAGCTCCTCGACGCGGAGAACCGGCGCCTCATCCAGTGGACCATCGTCGGCTACCCGAACGAAGGCTGGGCGCGCACCGTGTTCGGCGAGCCGGACGTCGAGCGCCTCTGGGACGCGGTCGCCACCGCCGCGCGCCTGGACGAGTCCGACCCGGTGGCGGCATGGCGCGAGCACATCGCGCGGCTGCGGCAGCGGGCCGCGACCCTCGACGAGCGCGGCTTCGCGGCCCTGCGATTCGTGGGTCCGGGGACCGACCTGCGCGTCGGCCTCCCCGAGGGGCACCGCTGGATGACGGGGGCCGAGGAGACCGTCGACGGCATTCCGCACATCGTCAACGTCCCGACGGAGGAGGTCTTCACGACCCCTGACCGCAGCCTCACCGAGGGCACCGTGAGGTCGACCTTTCCGCTGTCGCTCGGCGGGACGATCGTGCGGGGCCTCGAGGTCCGGTTCGAGGCGGGAAAGGCCGTCGACGTACGCGCCGAGTCGGGCGCCGACGCCGTGCGGGAGGAGATGGCGACAGACGCGGGAGCGAGCTATCTCGGCGAGGTTGCTCTCGTCGACGGCGATTCGCGCGTGCGCAAGACCGGCGTCGTCTTCTACGACACCCTCTTCGACGAGAATGCCGCGTGCCACATCGCATGGGGGCAAGGCATCAAGGGCGCATTCGAGGGCGGCGAGGACCTGAGCGACGAGGAGCTCGCCGCTCGCGGGTACAACGACTCCGTAGTCCACACGGACTTCATGGTCGGCGGCCCGGAGGTCACGGTGCTCGGCGTGGAGCGCGGCGGCGCCGAGGTGCCGGTCATCGACGACGACGCCTGGGTCCTGTCCTGACCCCGCCGCGGCCGCCATGGCCGTCCCTCGTCGTCGGATAACCTTGTCGCTCTCCCGGGCGCATAGCTCAGCGGGAGAGCGCTCGCTTCACACGCGAGAGGTCCCTGGTTCGATCCCAGGTGCGCCCATTCACGACCACGCGCCTAGGCGGAAACCGCATGGTTGAGCGGAGCGATACTCGCGATATGTGCACGATTCGCGATACCGTGCAGACCCCCGTGCAGACCTCGGGAAACGCGAGCTGAGAGCGCGTCTGCGAGCTCGACGAACACGAAGGCACGACGACTCGCGTCGACAGAGACCGTTAGTGCTTTGTCTAGTGCTTCTTGTCGTCCTTGCCCTTCTCGGCGTCCTTGCCCTTCTTGCCGTGATCCTTCTTCGCCGCCGGGGCGGCAGCGTCGTGCTTTGGAGCGCACTTCCCCGGCCCTACCTCGACGGCCGAGCCTCCGTCGGTGGCACCGATCTTGCCTCCGGTGAACCCCGTTGCAGGCGCGAAACCGGAAGAGAAGTTGGCGAACAGCTTGGCGTGCGGGTCTTGCGTGTGGCCGGTCGCGAAGCCGACGAGCTTGCCGCTCGCGAACACGCCGGTGAACTTCGCGGTCGTCTCTCCTCCCGAGGCGACGTGGATGCGGAGCTTGCCGTCGACCACACCGATGTTGTCTGTCGCGTTGGCGACAATCCGCGCCTCGAGCGTGATTGCCCCGGCAAGGTTCCCGTCTCCCGCCGCGACACCGCTGTATCGGGCCTTGGCCGTCACCAGGGTCTTGCCGTCGGAGGTCGTGCAGCTCGTCGCCTTGCCGATCGGCTGTACCGTCGCGGCCGTGAAGGTGCCAGTGACCGACTTGATGCTCTTCGTCGCTTCCAAGCCCTTTGCCACCGCCAGCCCAGCCGTCGCGAGCACCACAAGCCCAAGCGTTAGGAACGTCAGCCTGCGCATCTCGGGTCATCCCCTTTCCGTCGAGCGCCGCCGCTGCGCGCGTCTGCCTGATCGCACGCACCCTGCGCCTCAGACGTGAGTTTTTCGTAAAGGATCCCTGCGGCGCCGGACTGGCGCGATCCAGCGACGGGATCAGCAGCGTTCACGTGAGGCGTCACGACCGCTGGCGACGAACGCCATGCGCAACAAGCCGGTCGCTGTGAACCGGCGCCAGCGCCGGCGGGTTCGGTGCGGTGTGAGCGCAGGCCGAGCTTCGCAGGGTGCTCACCACAATGGGCGGGCGGCTCGTCGAGGGCGAGGTGGCCGTCGGGCACGCGATGGACCGCTTCGACGCGCTCGGCCGACTCGACGACCCGAACCTCGAGGAGCAGGTGCGCGAGGTGGCGAACGCGGCAGAGCTTCGCGAGGCGCTCGGCTCGGAGATGCTCGTGCACTTCTCCATCGCTGCGCGGCCGGCGGTGACCGACGAGGTCCGCGAGCTGGCGGAGGACGTCGGCGACGACCGCGCGCTGGAGCAGCTCGCGGAAGGTGTCCCGGCGCGCGCGGACCTGGTCGGGCGTTTCAGCCCGCATACCCGCGTTCGCGAGGGCGATTCGATCGAGGTCGCCGTCGACGAGCGCGCGCTCCACTTCTTCGACCACGAGTCGGGCCTCGCGATCTGAGACACGACCTCGCGCAGGCATCGGCGAGGCCTGATCGAGTCTCGACCTATCGCCAGGGCACTTGTAAAGATCCGATCTTTGTGTCTAGTATTGGGCCGTGCGCGCCCTCATCACTGCTGTATCGGCAGTAAACATCGGGTGTATCGGCCTGTGAACGGGCTTCCGCGCATCGTCAGCCTGGAGGCTCGTGATGTGCGGTTCCCGACATCGCGGTCGCTCGACGGGTCGGATGCGATGCACACCGATCCGGACTATTCGGCGGCCTATGTGGTTCTGCGCACCGATGCGGACGACGGGATCGAAGGTCACGGGCTGACGTTCACGAGTGGCCGCGGTACCGAGGTGTGCGTCGCGGCGATCCGCGCACTCGAGCCGTTCGTGATCGGGCGGAGCCTCGAGGCGATCGTTGCAGACATGAGCGGCTTCTGGCGGAGCCTCGTCTCGGACAGTCAGCTGCGCTGGCTCGGCCCGGAGAAGGGTGTCATCCACCTCGGCACCGCCGCAGTCGTCAACGCGATCTGGGACCTGTGGGCCAAGATCGAGCGCAAGCCGCTGTGGAAGCTGCTCGTCGACCTCTCGCCGGAGGAACTTGTCGCATGCGTCGACTTCCGCTACGTCACCGACGCGCTGACCCCGGGGGAAGCGCTCGATCTGCTCCGCGACGCGCGACGCGGGAGCGCAGCTCGGGAGCAGGCGATCGTCGCTTCGGGCTACCCCGCCTATACGACGTCCGCCGGCTGGCTCGGCTACGACGACGTCAAGGTCAGAACGCTCGTCCGCGAAGCGCTGGCGGCGGGCTTCACCCACGTGAAGATGAAGGTGGGCAGCGATCTCGCCTCGGACGACCGCCGCGCCGCCCTGATCCGAGGAGAGCTCGGGCCGGACGGCATCCTGATGATGGACGCGAACCAGGTGTGGGGTGTCGACGAGGCGATCGAGTCGATGCGCACCCTCTCCGCTCACGCGCCGTGGTGGATCGAGGAGCCGACGAGCCCCGACGACGTGCTCGGACATGCCCGGATTCGGCGCGAGATCGCACCGGTCCGCGTCGCGACCGGCGAGCACGTCCAGAACCGCGTCATCTTCAAGCAGCTGTTCCAGGCCGAGGCGATCGACTTCTGCCAGCTCGACGCGTGCCGGATCGGCGGCGTCAACGAGGCGATCGCGATCCTTCTCCTCGCGGCGAAGTTCGATATCCCCGTGTGCCCCCACGCCGGAGGTGTCGGACTGTGCGAGTACGTCCAGCACCTCGCGTTCTTCGACTACATCGCGGTCAGCGGCTCGACGGAGACCCGCGTCGTCGAGTGGGTCGACCACCTTCACGAGCACTTCCGCGACCCCGCGATCGTTCGCGACGGCCGCTACGTCGCGCCCGCCGCGCCCGGCTACAGCATCGAGATGCGCCCGGAGTCACTCGACGAGTACGCGTTTCCCGAACGGGCCTGGTCTGGTCGGACGCCGCGGTCGCCGTCGGAGGGAAATGATGGTGACCGTGAGCGAGACGTCGAAGGCACCGCGGGGGATCCGGCATCCTCGACCGCTACGGGCTCCTCCAGGCCGGGCTCTGGTCGCTTCGCGCTGGGCCTGCGCTGATCCTGGTCCTCCTGATCCTGGTCGTCGCGTTGACGACTCCCGTCTTCCTGACGAGCTCGGAACGTCGGCAACGTCTTCTCGCAGACGTCGGTCATCGCGGTGCTCGCCCTCGGACAGCTGCTGGTCATCGTGACACGCGGGATCGACCTCTCCGTCGGCGCGACGATCGCGCTCTCGGGCGTCGTCGGGGCGATCGTCTACGAGGACACGGGCTCGAGCGTGCTCGTGATCGCCGCGATCCTCGGCACCGGGCTGGCGGTCGGCGCCGTCAACGGGCTCGTCTTCGTCTACGGCCGTGTGCCGCATCCCGTTCATCGTCACGCTCGCAACGCTCAGCATCGTCCGCGGGATCGCGCTCTGGGCGTCTGACGGAACGCTCATCTCGGGCATGCCGCCGATCGTGCAGACGATCGGCGGTGGCTCGATCGACTGGATTCCCTACTCGATCGTCGTCGTCATCGGCCTCGCTCTCGCGTGCTTGGTGTTGACGACCCGGATGGTCTGGGGGCGCTGGCTGTACGCGGTCGGCGGGAACGAGGAGGCGGCTCGGCGTGCGAGCATCCCGACGCGGCGCGTGCTCGTCACGGTCTACGTGCTGAGCGGGCTCGCCGCAGGCGTCGGCGGGCTGATCACCGCCGGCCTGATCGACGGAGGCTCACCCACGGCGGGTGATCTCGCCGAGCTGGACTCGATCGCGGCGGTGATCATCGGCGGCGCCGCCTTCGCGGGCGGCCGGGGGAGCGTTGCGAACGCCCTCGTCGGAGCCTTCACGATCGGCGTGATCCGCAACGCGCTCAACCTCCACAACGTCGACGCCTTCTACCAGCTGATGGCGATCGGCGTCGTCGTGCTGCTGGCGGTCGAGGCCGACGTGCTGCGCCGTGCGATCGAGAGTCGGGTGCAGGTCGCGCAGGCGGTGCGTCAGGGATGACGACGCTTCTCGACGCACCGAGCGACGTGACCCGGGCGGACACGCCGGCGCTCTCCCTCGAGGACGCCCACAAGCGCTTCGGCGCCGTCATCGCCCTCGACGGCATCTCGCTCGACGTCCACCACGGCGAGGTGCTCGCGCTTCTCGGCGACAACGGCGCAGGCAAGTCGACCCTGATCAAGTGCCTGAGCGGCGTCCACCGGCTCGACAGCGGGTCTGTCGAGATGGACGGCGTTCCGGTCACGATCCACGCGCCGTCCGATGCGCGCGCACTCGGCGTCGAGACCGTCTACCAGGACCTCGCGCTGTTCGACAACCTCCGCCCCACCGACAACTTCTACGCCGGCCGCGAGCTCGCCGGGCCGGCCTGGTTGCCGCGGTCGCTCCGGCTCCTCAAGCGAAAGCGGATGACGGAGTCGACCCGCGAGGTGCTCGAGAGGCTCCAGGTGTCGCTTCCCGACTTCCAGACGACCGTCGGTCTGATGTCCGGGGACAGCGGCAGGCGGTGGCCGTGAGCAGGGCCGCCGCCTTCGCTGCGAAGGTTGTGATCCTCGACGAGCCCACCGCCGCGCTCGGGGTGCGCGAGTCGCGCCGGGTGCTCGACCTGATTCTCCGGCTTCGGAGCGAGAACCGGGCCGTGATCGTGGTCTCACACGCCATGGATCACGTGATGGAGATCGCCGACCGCGCCGTCGTGCTCCGACGCGGGCGGAAGGTCGGAGAGCTCGTCCCGTCCTCGGAGACCTACACCGAGATCGTCTCGTTGATCGTGGGAGGTGGTGAGTGAGCGGATCCTAGGGCGCTTGCCGCGCTTGGCCCGACGGGGCGCACGCGGCCGGCACTTCCGCAGCCACTGCAGGGCAGCGGAGACGACGTCAATGCGGACTCAACTACCGGTGCCAATCCTGTTTGCTGACGAAAGGACGCACGATGTGGAAGAACAGGCTGTTCGCGGGCGCGGTCTTTGCGACCGTCCTCGTCGCGACCGCAGTGCTCGCCGCGACGGCAGTGGCGAAGCCGTCCAAACAACAGGCGACTCCCGTGAAGCTCGGCTTCATCACCAAGTTCCCCGTCGACTTCTTCTTCACGCTCGAGAACGCCGCGAAGAAGTGGGACGCGGCGACCCCCGGTGCGACGGTGATCTTCGGCCAGGGCAAGAGCGGAACTGACGACGCGGGCGAGATCGCCGCGATCCAGAACATGGTTGCGCAGGGCGTGAAGGGCATCGCGATCACGCCGACGAGCGCCGCCGTCGTGCC
>CAVVEN010000002.1:0-56018 GCA_963747125.1 uncultured Actinomycetes bacterium
CCTGAGGACATTCGATTCCAAAGCTTATAGAGGTTATTCGATAGATCGGCCTCGAAGTCTGCAACCGTCTGTCCATCCACTCCAGCCGCTCCATGGTTGGCCTTCACCTTCTTGAAGGCCTCCCAGACTTCCCGCTTCGGAATGTCGAACGGTCCTGCCTCGCCCCAGAGCTCCTCCCGTCGCCGGTTGGCCCCAGGCCTTGGTTGAGCAACGCAGCCCCTTCGGTCCAGCCCCATTACAGGACCTTCAACCCTACTACGAGCCGCTCCGCCCCTGTGCCTCGCATCGGTACTCAGGCCCTCGCGGTTTTCCCCACTTGGGCTTCTCCCTTAGCATCGAGGCGACAGGTTCTCACGTTCCATATGAGAGCCTGGTCTGGCTTCGCGCCGCCTATATGCCGGATGCCGCTCGGGCAGACTTCAGGGCCACCCCCGAGCTGATCCCGGAAGAAGATCGCACCCCCGGTTTTGACATCACCCATGGAATTTCGACACGTCATCAGCGGTTCGCTTTCGCTCGCCTCTCCAGACCATACCTGACGGGATCTTGTCCCGCCTTTTGCTGCAACGCTCACCACGGTCGCTTTTGACGGCCGCAGCTTGCAGTGGTTTGAGGCCTGCACCTGACTGCCGGCCTCGGGGGACCTACCCCCATCTCTCATACAGCTCCACACCTCCTTTCTCTGAGGGTGTGTTCGTGACACACCGTCGAGGTGCCACTTGTCGCCCGGCCGTGGACGGCGGCGGCGCAGACAATCGGCAAAGCTCTGGCCGAATTTCCTGCACCAGCGCCGCACCGTCTCGTAGGAGACGACGATGCCGCGCTCAGCCAGAAGCAGCTCAACATCGCGCAGGCTGAGGCTGAACACATGATACAGCCAGACAGCATGGCTGATGATCTCGGCGGGGAAGCGATGGCGGTAGTGTGGGTCGGGTGGCGACTTCATGCCGACAGTCTCGTCCGTCCCGCCGGCCGCCAGACCCTGTTACCGTGACAATGCCCCGTCACATCAAACGCGTGCCCGTCGTCGATGGCGGCAAAGTGGTTGGCATCGTGAGCCGTGCAAATCTGCTGCAGGCGCTGGCCACGGTTGTGCCGGCACAGACCGAGCCCCGCACAGACGGACGATGCGGCGATCCACGACGCCATCGCCGCTGAGATTCAGAAGATCGCCTGGCTTCCGTCGCCGGTCATGAACAACGTGACCGTCAGCAACGGCATCGTGCATCTCTGGGGTTATGTCGGGAAGCGAGAATGAGCGCAGGGCCGTTCGCATCGCAGGCAGAGCGCGTCGCGGGCGTGAAGGAAGTGAGAGATCACCGCAGCGATCTCCTGCCGCCATACTGATAGGGCGTTGGGCGGGCTAGCGCAGCCGCACAACGGATAGGTTGCTGGTCTATCGCGTCATCCGGCCGATCGCACCGAAGCTCCTCGACCTTGTGCCGCTGTTCGACCACGTCGCCGGATGAGAAGGCGCCGGCGACGCAGTGCGACACGTGATCGCGCAGATTCTGCTCCTCCACCTTATGGAGCGCCGCGCGCACGGCATTGATCTGGGTCAATACATCCACGCAGTAGCGATCCTCATCGACCATGCGAATCAGGCCGCCCACCTGACCCTCGATCCGCTTGAGCCTGGCGGTGACCGCGGTCTTGGTCGCGTCGTGCATGCCAGCATCGCCCCTTGATACGATACCCTTGTGGGGTATATAGGGCCGGGCACAGGCCGAAGTCACGCTTTCGGCATCGGCGGAAATTCGGAGCGTTGCGATGACAGACGGCGAAGCGGGCCACGCATGGTCACGGCGTGACGGAAGCGGCGGGCGCGCCGGGACCGCGATCGATCCGGTCTGCGGCATGAAGGTCGATCACAGCGACCGCGAAGCATCGGTTCGAGCACGACGGCCACCGGGTCTTCTTTCTGCTCGGCGCGCTGCCGCGAGAAGTTCGATCGCCGCCCCGCGAACTATCTGCCCGAGAGCACGCCCCGCTGCCGGCGCCGGAGGGCACGATCTACACCTGTCCCGATGCATCCCGAGATCCGCCAGGACGGCCCGGGAAGCTGCCCGATCTGCGGCATGGCGCTGGAACCGCTCGAGTGCCGGCCGAGGCCGGGCCGAACGCCGAGCTGATCGACATGAGCCGCCGCTTCTGGATCGGCCTCGTGCTCGCGCTGCCGGTCGTGGCGCTGGAGATGGGCGGGCATATCCCGGCTCTGCGACTGCACGATCTGGTGCCGCCGCGGCTCGTCCGTCCTGCTGCAGTTCGTCCTGGCCACGCCGGTCGTGCTGTGGGCTGGCTGGCCGTTTTTCGAGCGCGCCTGGGCCTCGGTCGTGCATCGCAGCCTCAACATGTTCACGCTGATCGCGCTGGGCACCGGGGCGGCCTATCTCTACAGCGTGGTTGCGCGACTCGTGCCCGGCATCTTCCCGGCCGGCTTCCGCTGGATGGACGGCACGGTGCCGTCTACTTCGAGGCGGCGGCCGTCATCACCGTCCTGGTGCTGCTGGGCCAGGTGCTGGAACTGCGCGCGCGCGAGCAGACCGGCGGCGCCATCCGCGCGCTGCTCAATCTCGCGCCCAAGACCGCACGCCGCGTCCGCGCCGACGGAGCGACGAGGAAATGCCGCTCGATCAGATCAAGGTCGGCGACCGGCTGCGCGTGCGGCCGGGTGACGGCGTGCCGGTGGACGGCGAGGTTCTGGAGGGCGGCAGCGCGGTCGATGAATCGATGGTCACCGGCGAATCCATGCCGGTGGCGAAGCGAGCCGGGATCGAAGCTCATCGGCGGCACGGTGAACGGCACCGGCGCGCTTGTCATGCGGGCCGAACAAGTCGGCTCCGACACCATGCTGGCGCGCATCGTCGCCATGGTGGCGGAGGCCCAGCGCAGCCGCGCGCCGATCCAGCGCCTGGCCGATCAGGTGTCGGGCTGGTTCGTGCCGGCGGTCATCGGCATCGCTGTGCTCGCGTTTCATCGCCTGGGCGGTCTGGGGGCCGCTGCCGGCGCTTGCCTACGCGCTGATCGCGGCGGTTTCGGTCCTCATCATCGCCTGCCCCTGCGCGCTCGGACTGGCGACGCCGATGTCGATCATGGTGGGCGTCGGCAAGGGCGCCGGGGCCGGCGTGCTGATCAAATCGGCCGAGGCGCTGGAACGCATGGAGAAGGTCGACACGCTCGTCGTCGACAAGACCGGCACGCTGACCGAGGGCAAGCCGCGCGTGGTCGCGGTGGTGCCGGGCGAAGGCATGTCGGAGCACGAGATCTTGCCGCTCGCGGCCAGCCTCGAACGTTCGAGCGAACATCCGCTGGCCGCGGCCATCGTCGCCGCCGCCAGGAGCGCGATCTCGCGCATCGCGGAGCCGGAGCGTTCGACTCCGTCACCGGCAAGGGCGTCATCGGCGAGGTCGGCCACCGCCGGTGGCACTCGGCAATGCGAGGCTGATGACCGATCTCGGGATCGCGCTCGGGGTTCTCGAGGCCGCGCGCCGAGGCTGCGCGGCGACGGCGCAACGGCGCTCTATCTGGCGATCGATGGCAAGCCGGCCGGCGTCATCGCCATCGCCGATCCGATCAAGCCGACGACACAGGAGGCGCTGCGCACGCTGCGCGCGGACGGTGTGCGCATCGTGATGCTGACCGGCGACAACCGGACCACCGCTGAGGCGGTCGCACGCAAGCTTGGCATCGACGACGTGCAGGCCGATGTGCTGCCGGAGGACAAGACCGCATCGTCGCCGACTGCGCGCCGAAGGCCGCGTGGTCGCCATGGCTGGCGATGGTGTCAACGACGCCCCGGCGTTGGCCGGGCCGATGTCGGGATCGCGATGGGCACCGGCACCGAGGTCGCGATCCAGAGTGCCGGCATCACGCTGGTGAAGGGCGATCTCGCCGGTATCGCCCGCGCACGGCGCTCAGCCGAGCCACCATGCGCAACATCCGGCAGAACCTGTTGTTCGCCTTCGTCTACAACGCGCTCGGCGTTCCGGTCGCCGCCGGCGTGCTCTATCCGTCGCTCGGTCTACTGCTCGAGCCCGCGTCGCCGCGCTCGCCATGGCGCTGAGTTCGGTCTCGGTGATCGGCAACGCTTTGCGTCGTCTTCCGGCCCGTGCGTATCTAGCCGGTTTGCCGCCGCGGTGCTGCGGGGCGTCCAGGCCAAAAGCGGCCTCGTTCTGCGCCTCGGGCATTTGACCCGGATCACGCACCGATACCTGTGCGGGGTACGGTGGCAGGGCGGGGAACCGCAGGAATGTTGCTGATGGGCGAGCGGAAACAGAGAAGGTGGCCGGCGTTCGTGGGTCTTCTGGCCCTCGCTCTGATTGTGCTGCCTTTTTCCCCGAGTGAGGCGCGCTCCGTTTTCAGCGCCGGCGGCATACTGTGCGTGCATGCGGATGAGATGCCGCGCGCGCCGTCTCTCTCGTCCGGCGTGACGCAGCTGCCTTGCGAGGGGCACCACTGCACACACGGACCCTTCTGTTGCATGAGCGGCTGTCTTGCTTGCGCCGGTCTCGCTGCGCCGGCTGAGGCATGGACTTTGGCACCTTTTCTGGACGTCGCGGTTTACCCGATGGTTCCGCCGACAAGACCGAACGGATTTGGCGTACGGTCGACGGGTCGCGATCGTGTGGAGCGTCGAGGGCGATCGCATCTCGGTCGTGGACCCGACGATCGAGATCGTGCCGTCGGAGACCTTCGCCCCGGACGACCTGATCCGCGCCGGCGTCGACGTCTACGACATCGTTCCGACGCTGACCGTCGAGATGGTGCGCTCGCTCGGGATCACGAGCGCGATCGTCCCGGCCGGGTTCCCGGTGAGGCACGCGGACGCGCTGCGCGCAGTGGGCATCGAGCTCCGGCCCGACCAGCGCTTCTTCGACGACCGCCGCAGGCGGAAGACGCCACTCGAGCTCGAGGGCATCCGGCGCGCGACCCGGGGCGCCGAGGCGGGTATGGCCGCGATCGCGTCGCTCCTCGCACGGTCGGAGCCCGGTGACGGAGGCCGGGTGGTCGACGGCGAGCCGCTGACGTGCGAGCTCCTGCGGGCGCGCGCCGTCGAGGCGTTCGCCGCGGCCGTTTGCCGCGGCGACGACCTCATCGTCGCGCACGGCCCACAGGCCGCGGACGGCCACCACGCCGGCAGCGGTCGCGTCGCGAACGACGACCACCTCGTCTGCGACCTGTACCCGTACGACGTCGAGAGCGCGTGCTACTCCGACATGACCCGCACCTTCGCCGTCGGGACCCTGGACCGGAGATCGCGGCGTGGCACGAGCACACGCGCGAGGCGCTCGAGCTCGCCCGAGGGCTCGTCCGGCCGGGCGCGGACGGAGCCGAGATCTTCCGGAGCGTCTGCCGCTTCTACGAGGCCCACGGATACCCGACGATCCTCTCGAAGCCCGAGGGCACGGTGCTCCGCGAGGGGTTCAACCACGGTCTCGGGCACGGCGTCGGCCTGGACGTGCACGAGGCCCCCGGCCTCTCCAAGATCGGGCACGAGCTCGTCCCCGGCGACGTGATCACGCTCGAGCCGGGTCTCTACCGGCACGGCTTCGGCGGAGTCCGGCTCGAGGATCTCGTGCTCGTCACCGAGGACGGCTGCGAGACGCTCTCCGTCCATCCATACGCCCTCGACCCGCGCAAGACCCTGGTAGAAACGGCCCGATGAGCGACCAGGCGATCGACACCCTGCTCGACGAGGACCGGCGGTTCCCGCCCGATCCGGCGTTCGCGGCCGAGGCGAACGCGCAGCCCGCGATCTACGACCTCGACCCGGACGCGTTCTGGGAGACGGAGGCCCGCGAGCGCGTGACCTGGCTCGAGGACTTCCACACGCTCTCCGAGTGGGAGCTCCCGTACGCGAAGTGGTTCCTCGGCGGCACGCTCAACGTCGCGCACAACTGCGTCGACCGCCACGTCGAGGCCGGGCTCGGCGAGCGGGTCGCCTACCACTGGGAGGGCGAGCCGCGGCGACACGCGCACGATCACCTACGCGGATCTCCAGCGCGACGTCGTCAGGATGGCGAACGCGCTGAAGGAGCTCGGGGTGCGGAAGGGCACGCCGGTCGCGATCTACATGGGCATGGTCCCGGAGCTCGCGATCGCGATGCTCGCGTGCACGCGGCTCGGCGCGCCGCACACGGTCGTCTTCGGCGGGTTCTCCGCGGACTCGCTCTCGGGCCGGATGGTCGACATGGGCTGCGAGGTGCTCGTCACGCAGGACGAGGCCTGGCGGCGCGGCAAGCCCGTCGCGCTCAAGGAGACCGCCGACGAGGCGATGGCGGCCGCGCCGAAGGTCCACGCGTGCCTCGTGGTCCGCCGCACGGGGAACGACGTGCCGATGACGGCCGGGCCGCGACCGCTGGTACCACGAGCTCGACGTCGCCGACGATCCGGCGACGTGCCCGTGCGAGCCGATGGACAGCGAGGACCTGCTCTTCCTCATGTACACGTCCGGCACGACGGCGAAGCCGAAGGGGATCGCCCACACGACGGCCGGCTACCTCGTCGGCGTCGCCACGACCCACCACTACATCTTCGACCTGAAGCCCGAGACGGACGTCTACTGGTGCGCCGCCGACATCGGCTGGATCACCGGGCACAGCTACATCGTCTACGGGCCACTCTGCAACGGCGGCACGTCGGTCCTGTACGAGGGCACGCCGGACTTCCCCGACCACGCGCCGCTGGTGGTCGATCGTCGAGCGCTACGGCGTGACGATCCTCTACACGGCGCCGACCGCGATCCGCGCCCACATGAAGTGGGGCCCCGAGCACGCCGCGAAGCACGACCTCTCCTCGCTGCGGCTCCTCGGCTCGGTCGGCGAGCCGATCAACCCGGAGGCGTGGATCTGGTACCAGCGAGCACGTCGGCGGCGGGACGCTGCCCGATCGTCGACACCTGGTGGCAGACCGAGACCGGGATGATCCTGATCACGCCGCTCCCCGGGATCACGACGACGAAGCCCGGGTCGGCCACGAAGCCGTTCCCGGGAGTCGTGGCCGCGGTGCTGAACGAGCAGGGCGAGCGGGTCGAGCAGGGCGGCGGCTACCTCGTGCTCGAGCGCCCGTGGCCGGCGATGACGCGAGGGATCTTCGGCGACGACGGGCGCTACCGGGCGACCTACTGGGAGCGCTTCCCCGGGCACTACTTCGCCGGCGACGGCGCCCGGATCGACGCGGACGGCGACTTCTGGCTCCTCGGGCGCGTCGACGACGTGATGAACGTCTCGGGCCACCGCATCTCGACGATCGAGGTCGAGTCGGCGCTCGTCGACCACCCGAAGGTCGCCGAGGCCGCGGTCTGCGGCCGGACCGATGCGACGACCGGCCAGGCGATCGTCGCCTACGTGACGCTCAAGGGCTCCGACCCGGGCTCGGTCGAGATGCTCGAGGAGCTCCGCGACCACGTCGCGCACAAGATCGGCGCGATCGCGAAGCCCGCGAACATCGTCTTCACGCCCGAGCTGCCGAAGACCCGCTCGGGCAAGATCATGCGCCGCCTCCTGCGCGACGTCGCCGAGCACCGCCCGCTCGGCGACACGACGACGCTCGCCGACCCGGCCGTCGTCTCCGAGATCGCCGAGCGCGCCGCCGGCGCGCCCGCCGAGGACGCGTAGCAGCACGCCGAGGTGTCCGACTCGAAGTCGGACACCTGAGTCGGGCTCGCGACCTCAGCCGGGCACGGACGCAGCGTGCTCGGCAGCCCGCGCGAACGACGCAACCGTCCGCTCGACGTCCCGCTCGGTCGTCCGCCAACCGACGACCGAGATGCGGATCGTGAACCACCCGTCCCATGTGGTGGGGCTCATCCACGCCTCGCCCTCCGCCTGCACGGCGGCGAGGATCGCCTGCGTCCGGGCGTCGTCCTCGAATCGGAAGAGCACCTGGTTGAGGACGACGTCGTTCAGCACCTGGCACCCCGGGAGAGCGGCGAGGCCGTCTGCAATCGCGCGCGCGTGCGCGCAGCAGCGCTCGACGAGGTCCGCCACCCCCTCGCGGCCCAGCTCCCTGATCGCGGCCCACACGGGGACCGCCCGCGCGCGACGCGAGAACTCGGGGCTGTAGCCCATCGGGTCGCGCGCGACCCCGGCCTCCGAGACGTCGAGGTACGGGGCCGCGTACTCCATCGCCGCCTCGTGGTCGGCAGGGTGGGCGCAGAGCGCGATCCCGCAGTCGTATGGCACGTTCAGCCACTTGTGCGCGTCGGTGGCCCACGAATCCGCATCGGCGTGGCCGTCGACGAGGTGCGCCAGCGATGGGCTCGCAGCGGCCCAGAGCCCGAAGGCTCCGTCGACGTGGACCCACGCGCCGGCCCGGTGGGCATGCGCGACGATCGATCGGAGGTCGTCGAACCCGCCCGTGTTCACGTCGCCCGCTTGCGCGCAGACGATCGTCGGGACGACTTCCTCGAGCGCGTCGGGGAGGGCGGCCACCTCGAACCGACCTTCCCGGTCGGCCGGCAGGACGACCTCCTGCTCGCTCCCGATGCCGAGCAGCCGCAGCGCCCGCTTCACCGTCACGTGCCGCGAGGCGCCGAGCACGACGCGCAGGGGCGGCGCTCCCGCCAGCCCTCGCTCGGGCAGGTTCCAGCCGGCGCGCCGGTAGACGGCGTGGCGCGCGGCGGCGAGGCACGTGACGTGGGCCATCTGGCAGCCGGTGACGAACGCGAAGGACGAGTGCAGCGGAAGCCCGAGCAGCTCGAGCACCCATCTCCCGGCGACGGCTTCGAGCGCGGACGTCCCGGGCGTCACCTCGGCGAGGCCCGTGTTCTGGTCCCACGCGGAGACGAGCCAGTCGGAGGCGAGCGAGGCCGGGACCGCGCCGCCGATCACGAAGCCGAAGTACCGGCCCGAGCCCGACGCCACGACGCCGTCGTCCAGGTCTCGGGCAAGCTCCTCGACGACCGCCGTCGGATCGGTCGGGCCCTCGGGCACCGGCCGGTCGAGGCGCGCGTGCATCTCGCGATAGGCGAGCTCCGCACGCACCGGTCGCGTGTCGAGCGTCTCGAGGTAGTCGGCCGCGAGCGCGGCTGTCCGCGCGAGCAGGTCTCTCTCGCTCACGCAGCCGAGTCTACGCGCCGGGACTCGCCGCGCAGGGCAAGCGTCGTGAGCACAGCGAGCACGACGATCACGAGCCAGATCCACGAGAGCGAGGGGAGGATCGCGGACGGGATCTTCCAGTCGAGCGTGCCGCGCTTCACCAGCTGCTCGTTCCAGGTGTCCTGGACGCTGTTGACGATCCCGTAGGCGAATGCGAGCGACGTCACCGCGACCGTCACCGACCCCGTCGTCCCCCGCCGCAGGCGCGGGCGCGAGAGGAGGAGCGCGCTGAGCGCGACGAGGGCCCCGTCCATCCCGTGGTGGTGCCCGAGGTGGACGGCGGCGATCGGCAGGCCGTCCGTGTCGGGCGCGACGCGCCGCATGATGAAGATGCCGTCGGGGAGGAAGAAGCCGAGGTCGGCGGCGATCCACGGGATCGCGACGAGCAGGAGGAGTGCCGCGAGCGCGATCCGCACCGGGTCGAGTGGCAGGCGGCCCGCGACTCCCCACCCCACGCGCCGCGCCGCCGCGACGGTCAGGCCGAGCGCGAGCGCCACGCCGAGCGCCGGGATCACGTTGACGACCCGCGCGTCGAGGTCGTCCTGATCGACGACGCCCGGCCACGCGACCACCGCGGAGAGCCCGATCGCGGGCACAGCAACCGCCCAGGCACTGCGCGGCAGCGCGTCGAGCGCCACGAGGACGACCACGATCGCGACGAGCGCCAGCGGGAAGTTCAGCTCGACGAGCACGCGCGAGAGGCCGCCGACGAGCCCGTTCCCGGAGACGTGATAGAGGTCGTCCGTCGCGGCCCGCGTGTCCGGCGGGAGCCGCCAGTACGTCACGAAGATCACCCCGAGCACGACCGCCCACATCGCCCAGGTGGCGAGGGACTCCCCCTGCGACGCGCCGCCGCGGCGCTCCATGGGGATGGACGCTAGCGCAGTCTCCGGGCGGCGTCTCTCCGGACCGATACCGACACCGCACAAATAGCCCTTGATAGGCCAATGCAAGTGACTAGAATGATCACGTGGCGATGGCGTCCGTCTCCGAGGCGAAGGCGAAGCTCAGCGCTCTGCTCGACAGGGTGAAGGCCGGCGAGACAATCACGATCACCGATCGCGGCGTGCCCGTCGCACAGCTCGTGCCGCTGGGCGGCGGCGAGGTGGACTGGGACGCGCGGCTCGCGAGCCTCGAGCGTCGAGGGCTGATCACCCGTCCGAGAAAGAAACCGGACCTCCGTTGGCTGCTCGAGCGCCCGCTACCCAAGTTCGAAGAAAGCGTCCTCGAAGCGCTCCTCGAAGAGCGGCGTGAGAGCCCGTATTGAGATTCTGGGACGCGTCTGCGGTCGTACCGCTGCTCGTGGACGAGGCGCGCTCCGAGGCGTTGAGAGCCGCGTCGGCCAAACACTCGGAGCTCGTCGTCTGGTGGGGGACGCCGGTCGAGTGCGTCTCGGCGGTCGGACGGCGCGAGCGCACCGAAGCTGCGGCGTCGGAGAAGACGGCGACGGCGCTCCAGACGCTCGCCTGGCTCGTATCGGAGTGGATCGAGATCCCACCGACCCTGCCCCTTCGCGACGACGCACAGCGCCTCGTCCGCGTCCACGACCTCCGCGCCGGGGACGCGTTCCAGCTCGCCGCCGCCCGGATTGCTGCCGACGGCGAGCCCGGCGCGCTCCCGTTCGTCACGCTCGACGAGCGGCTCGCTCTCGCGGCGTCACGCGAGGGCTTCCCGATCCTCGGTGCCGACTGAGACCCTCGAGGGGCGTCGCAGAGACGGCGAGGGCGGCGGTTCGGCCGAGCCGCCCGCGACAACGTGGACGAGAGGCTGACATCCGCGACAGCCACTCGCAGCCTCTCGCCCCGTGCCGTCAGTTCGATCGGAGAGCGCCGGGCTCGAACCCGGATCCGGTGGCCTTCCGGACGAGCTGGATGTCAGTCAGTCACCGCGCCTCGCGGTCTCACCCTCCGAACCCCTCGATCTTGGACGGCCTCGAGGTACAGCGCAAGATGGCTTTTCGAGCCATGTCCATTCGGGACGGTCGCGCTACGCGGCGAGCAGCGGCTCGAACCGGGCCGGGTCGTCGAACGGCCCGATGAGGGCGAGACGGAGGTCCTTGCCCAGGATGTCGGCCGCGACGCGCTGGACGTCCTCGGCGGTGACGGCGTCGAGGCCTGCGAGCACCTCCTCGGGCTCGACCGCCTCTCCCTCGAGGAGCTCGCGGCGGAGGCCGAACATGATCGTCGCGTGCGGGCTCTCGAGCCCGAGCACGAAGCGTCCCTTCGTGAACGAGCGCGCCTTCTCGAGCTCGTCCGCCGGGACGGGCTCGGCGGCGGCGCGGCGCAGCTCGGCGACGATCGTCTCGATCGCCTCGTCGATCCGGCTCAGGTCGACGCCGGCCTGCGCGGCGAGCGCGCCGGCGTCGGCGTAGGAGTTGTTCGCGCAGAAGACGTAATAGGCAAGCCCACGCCGCTCGCGCACCTCGGTGAAGAGCCGTGACGACATCCCGCCGCCGAGCACCGTCGAGAGGAGTTGCACCGCGTAGCGGTCGGGATGGCCGTGCGGGTAGCTCCGCGCGCCGACGACGACATGGGCCTGGTCCGACTGCTTCGTGTGGACGCGCACCGGGCTCCCGTCCTCGGGCAGGACGACCGCGTCGGCCGCTCCCGTCTCCGCGGGCATGACCGGGCCGAGCAGCTCCTCGAGCCGCTCGTGGAGTTCGTCGCCGAGCTTCCCGCCGACGCCCACCACGAGCCGCTCGGGCCGGTACCAGCGGTCGATGTAGGACAGGAACGTGTCGCGCGTGGCGCCGCGCACGGTCTCCTCGGTGCCGATGATGTCCCAGCCGAGTGGCTGGTCGCCGTACAGGTGCCGCTCCCAGACGTTGCCGACGTAGCTGCGCGGCGTGTCGGCGTACATGTTCATCTCCTCGATGATCACGCCCTTCTCGCGCTCGATCTCGTCGGCGTCGAAGCGCGAGTTGCGCAGCATGTCGACGAGCACGTCGAGCGCGACGTCGCGCGTCTCCGCGGCGCACTTCACGTAGTAGCCCGTCAGCTCCTTCCCGGTGAAGGCGTTGAACTCGCCGCCGATCGTGTCGATCTCGGTCGCGATGTCCCGCGCCGTCGGCCGCCGCTCGGTGCCCTTGAAGAGCATGTGCTCGGCGAAGTGGGCGATTCCCCCTTCGTCCCGGCGCTCGTAGCGCGAGCCAGCCGCGTACATGAGGAAGCAGGAGACGGACTGCGCGTGGTCCATCCCTGCGGTGAGGACTCGCGCGCCGTTGGAGAGCGTTGTGCGTTCGAAGGTCGCCACGGCGCGATGCTAGCCGCGCGACCACCACGCAGCGAGGAGGTCCTTCTCGCGCTCGGCGGTGAGCCCCACGCCGTCCACGAGGCTGGCGTCCGCAAGGGCGGCCGCGACGGCATCGTCGAGCTCCCGGAACGTCAGACCCGCGGCGACCGCCCGCGACGCGTCGACCTCCATGAAGTGCCGCCAGTCCTCGTTGGACGTGTCGATCCAGAGCGGCAGCTCCATCCATTCCCCGACGCCCTGACCGGCGAGGAACGCGTCGTCGACCTCGACCGCGCGCGCCGACGAGTCGGTCACGCGCCGCGCTGCGTCGACGACCGCGCCCATCGTCGACGGCCCGGTCGCGTTGAACGGCCCCGCGAGCCGGTCCTCCGCTGCAGTCAACATCCAGGCGGCGAGATCCCGCGCGTCGACGAGCTGGACGGGCCGCCACGCCGGCCCGGGGACGAGGAGGTCACCGCCGCGCGCGATGCGGTGCGGCCAGTACGTGAAGCGGCCCGTCGGGTCGTGCGGACCGACGATCAGCCCCGCGCGCACAGCGGTCGACCGGCCCGGAAACGCGGCCTGGACCTCGCGCTCGCAGAGCGCCTTGAGCGCGCCGTAGTCGACCGAGACGTCCTCCGAGCCCGGCTCCGAGAGCTCCGCGAGCGGGGCGTCCTCGTCCACGACCTCCGCGAACGACGCGTAGACCGAGATGCTCGAGACGAAGACGTAGTGGCCGACCGCTTCGGCGAGCAGGCGGGCGCTGGCGCCGACGACCCGCGGCAGGTAACCGGACGTGTCGACGACGGCGTCCCACTCGCGGCCGCGGAGCCCGTCGAGACCGCCGTCCCGGTCGCCGACGATCCGCTCGAGCTCCGGGTAGAGGTCGACGCCCGTCGTCCCCCGGTTGAAGAGGGTGACCTCGTGGCCTCCCTCGAGGGCCACGTCGATCACCGCGCGGCCGACGAACTTCGGGCCGCCGAGCAGGAGGAGCCTCACGTCAGACGAGCTCCGCGACCCCGGCGAGCAGCCGGTCGACCTCCTCGGCCGTGTTGTAGTGCACGATCCCCGCGCGGACGGCGCCGTCTACCTCGTCCAGGCCGAGCTGGCGCATCGTCTCGAGCGCGTAGTAGTTGCCCCACCACACGGCCACGTCGCGCCCGGCGAGGCGCTCGGCGACGGACTGGGCGGTGCGGCCGGGAAGGCTGAAGCAGAAGGTCGGCACGCGGCCCTCCATCGTCGGGAGGCCGTGCAGGACGACGTCGCCCGGCAGCCCGTCGAGGAACCGCTGGCCCAGAGCGCCCTCGTAGCTCGTGATCGGCTCCCAGCCGAGGGAGTCCACGTAGTCGACCGCGGCGACGAACCCAGCGAGCAGCTCGTGCTGGCACGTGCCGAGCTCGAACCGATGCCCGACGGGCTCGTCGGCCGCGGGCCGAACCTTGTACGGCCTCCAGCTCCGCAGCAGCTCCTCGCGACCGAAGGCGAGCCCCATGTGCGGCCCGAAGAACTTGTACGGCGAGCAGATCAGCACGTCGCAGCCCCACGCCGACACGTCGATCGGCCCGTGCGGCCCGTAGTGGACGGCGTCGACCCACGCGAGCGCGCCCGCCTCGTGCGCAAGCTCGACGACGCGGCGCACGTCCGGCGCCGTGCCGACCGAGTTCGCCGCCGCGGGGAACGCGACGACGCGCGTCCGCGGCGAGCGTTTCGCGGCGAGGTCGTCGAGGTCGAGCGACAGGTCGTCGTGCACGTCGACGAAGCGGACGACGATCCCGATGTCATCGGCGAGGGCGAGCCAGGGCGCGACGTTCCCGTCGTGGTCGAGGCGCGTCACGAGCACCTCGTCGCCGGCCTCCAGCTCGCGCGCGAGCGCACGGGTGAGGAGGAAGTTGAGCGCGGTCATGCTCTGCCCGAACGCAACCTCGCCGGGACTGCAGCCGAGGAAGGATGCGGCGCGCTGGTGCGCGGCGTCCACGACCTCGTCGGTGCGCCGGGATGTCTCGTATGGCGCTCCGACGTTGGCGTTGTCCTCGCGCAGGTAGCCCGCGATCGCGTCGATCACCTCGTCGGGGCATTGCGTGCCGCCCGGGCCGTCGAAGAACGCGAGCCGCCGGTCGAGCGCGGTGAAGCGGCGCCTCGTCGCGGCGACGTCGAGCAGCGTGGCGCTCATGCCGCGCAGCCCCGCGAATGAAGAGGGGCGAGGCTGAAGCCACGCCCCCCGCGGCAATCCGCCTCCGAGGTCTCGGGCTGGCCGTTGGCGCCGTCGGACAGGGGCGTGGCTTCAGCCTCGCCCCTCAGGCCACCCTCCACGCGTACGCCGGCGCGACCGTCGGCTACGCGCCGATGAAACAGTCCGCTGTCCTCCCGTCCGCGCCTTCGGTGGGGCAGCTCCCTGAAGGCGTCCGCTGTCGCGGCCGCAACGCTCACGCGACCGTCCACGTGTACGCCGGCGCCACAGTGAGCGACGCGCCAATGAAGCAGTCCCGCTCTGCCTTCTCGAGCAGCTCCGCGACCGTCTCGTCGTCGGGCTTCGGCTCGAGGGCGACCTCGCACTCGACGGTGATCAGGACGAACGCGAAGCGCCCGTCTTCCTCGCGCCTCGTGACGGTGCCTTGCGCCGTGGCGCGCGCCGTGAGGGTGATCCCGGCTCGGACGCAGTGGTAGCGCAGGCTCGTGAGCGAGCAGCGCGCGAGACCCGCGAGCAGCAGGTGCTCCGGCGTCCACGACGCCTCGTCGGACCCCGCGAGGACACCGCCGCCGCGTTCCGACCATGCGTCCCACGTCTCGTCCAGCCACACCTCGTAGTCGAACGACTTGGCGCCGATGGCCATGACAGCAGCGTAGACAACGGGCGCCGTCCGGTCCGCAGCGTACGGTTGGCGCCCATGCAGCGGTTGCGGCCGTTGAACGAGCAGGAGTGCTACCTCCGGTGCTACGGCTGGATGGGCGGCGACGACGACGTCAGGGTGATGCGACCCGGGGGCGAGGCTCCCGAGTCGGCCGCGGCGCTGACCGAGCGGATCCGGCTCGCCTTCGAGGCGCTGCTCGACGAGCCCGAGGCCGAGGCCGCGTAGCCACCACCCGGACGGGCGTGACGGACGCGAGTGCCGTTCCGGACGTGCTCGCACCGGGCTCGACGTCCGCTGAGGAGTATTCCTTTGTTTCTGTTTCCAACCGCAGCCGGTGACAGCCAGGGAGCCGTTAGTACGTGATGTTCTCGACCAGCTCCACGACCGTCGGCGGCGTCAACACGGTCGTCCTGTCGAGCGCGCCGGAGGCGACGAGACGATCTCGGAATGCCTGCGCGCCCTCGACCGAGTCGAACTCCACCCGAGTGAACACCTCGTTCGGGTTGTCAACGCTGCGCAGCATGAGGTGGCCCTTCGCCGTCTGCTGGCGGCCGACCGGATCTTCATCGAAGAACGGTTTCCAGGCGTCGAAGTCGTCGACCTTGAGATGATGAACCATGAAAGCCACAACGCCTCCTGTGCTCGGCTGCACGTAGGCAGCTTCGGGATGATGTTTCCGGCTCTCGATCATCATGACGGGTCGCACGCGAGGAGCGCTGTCCCGGACGTGCTCGCACCGCATCTCGCCGTCGTTTTCTGCGGCATCAACCCGGGCTTCCACTCGGACAGGAAGGCCGCCCACTTCGCGAACCCGCGAAACGACTTCTGGCGGCTGCTGCACGCCGCCGGCTTCACCCCACGCCTGATCGACCCCTCCGAGCAGCTCGCTGTGCTGCGATACGGGATCGGCATCACGAACGCGGCCTACCGGACGACGCGCGGCTCGTCCGACCTGCGCAGGGGCGACTTCGCCGGGAGCGCCGAGCGCCTCGAGCAGCTCGCGCGCGAGCTCGAGCCGCGCGCGATCGGCTTCGTCGGCAAGGAGGCGTACCGCGGTCCTTTCGGAGGCCGGCCCGCACACGGTCTCCAGGAGCGGCGGCTCGACGAGACGCTGCTCTTCGTGCTCCCGTCCACGTCGCCGGCGAACGCCGCGGTGCCGTGGGAGGAGCGCCTGCGCTGGTTCCGGGCGCTCCGTGCGCTCCTTCCGTAACCTCGGGCGCCATGCCCGAGCCAAAGCCGGGACAGGCGCCGGTGCACATCCTCGCGACGTCCGCGGTGTCCCCCAAGTGACACAGTGTCACTTGGGATCCCCGCCCCCACCGCATCCCTCGCCAGAGCGGTGGGCAGGCAGACTCCACGCATGCGGGTTGCCGCGCTCCTCCGTGGGATCAACATCGGGCCACACAAGCGAATCGCGATGCCGGCGCTACGTACGATCGTCGAGTCGCTCGGCCACACCGACGTCGAGACCTACCTCCAGAGCGGCAACGTCGTGTTCAGGCCCGCATCGGATGCCCCCGCCGATCTCGCCCCGCAGCTCGAGCAGGCAATCGCGGGAGCGACCGGACTCGACGTGCCTGTCGTCGTCCGTACCGGGAAGGAGCTCGCCGACGTCGTCGAGTCCAACCCGTATCCGGTGGACGATCCGACGAAGGTCGTCGTCGTCTTCCTGGGTGAGGCGGTCGAGCCCGGCGCCCTCGGCCTCGGCGACCTCGTCGCCTACCTCCCCGACGAGCTCACCGCGCGCGGGCGCGAGCTCTACGTCAGCGTCCCGAACGGCCAGGCGCGCTCGAAGCTGATGGAGACGCTCGTGAAGCCGGGAAGGCCGACGACGGTGACGATCCGCAACTGGCGGACCGTCGAGGCGCTCGCGCAGATGACCGGATAGACGCCGCTTCGCACCTCGGTGTCGGACTTCAAATCCGACACCAGACGAGGAGCGGCCGCCGAAGGCGGTGGTGTCCGACTTGAAGTCGGACACCGGTGGCGGGGCATTCAGCCCCGCCAGTGGTTGGTGATGGGCGTCCGCCAGTCCCGCCCGAAGGCGCGCGGGCGGAGCTTGACCCCCGGCGCGGCCTGGCGGCGCTTGTACTCGGCACGATCGACGAGCCGGAGCGTCCGCTCCACGATCGCCGGATCGAACGCCGCCTCGAGCTCCTCCCGCGAGCGGTCGAGCTCGACGTACGCCTCGAGGATCGGGTCGAGCACGTCGTACGGCGGGAGCGACTGGTCGTCGCGCTGGTCGGCGCGCAGCTCCGCCGTCGGCGGCCGCTCTATGGTCGAAACGGGGATCAGCTCGCGCCCGGCCCGCTCGTTCAGATGACGGGCGAGCCGGAAGACGTCGGTCTTGAACACGTCCTTCAGCAGCGCGTACCCGCCGACCATGTCGCCGTAGATCGTGGCGTAGCCGACGGCCATCTCCGACTTGTTGCCTGTCGCGAGGACGAGCCACCCGTGCGTGTTCGAGAGAGCCATCAGCATCGTCCCGCGGATCCGCGCCTGGAGGTTCTCTGCGGCGAGGCCGTCGAGCCCCCCGAGCGCCTCGTGAAAGCCTCCGACCACGCCCTCGATCGGGACCTCCCGAAAGTCGACGCCGAGGTTCTCGCTCACCTCGCGCGCGTCGTCGCGCGTTCCCTCGGACGAGAAGCGCGACGGCATCGAGACCGTGTGCACGCGTTCCGCGCCGAGCGCGTCGGACGCGATCGCAGCTGTGAGGGCCGAGTCGATCCCGCCCGAGATCCCGAGCACGACGTCGCCGAAGCCGTTCTTCTCGACGTAGTCGCGCAGGCCGAGCCCGAGCGCGAGGCGCATCTGCTCCAGCTCCGGTGCGAACGGCTCGACCGTCGGCGCGATCGCCACATCGACGGGTCGGGGCGCGGGAAGCCTGATCGTCGTCGCCGCGGGCGGCGCCGGGAGCGACCGCTCGAGCTCGCGCCGGCGGACGTCCCGGAGGCGCCGGCCGATCGCCTCGGTCGGGTCGATGTCGACGACGAGCAGCGCCTCCTCGAACCCCGGCGCGTGGGCGATCACCTCGCCCTCGTCGTCGAGCACGACGGAATGGCCGTCGAAGACGAGCTCGTCCTGCCCGCCGACGAGGTTGCAGAACGCGACGTAGGCCGCGTTGTCGCGCGCGCGCGTGACGAGCATCTCCTCGCGGTCCTCGGCCTTGCCGACGTGGAACGGCGAGGCGGAGAGGTTGACGAGCAGCGTCGCGCCCGCGAGCGCGAGGTCGGTCGCCGGCGGGCCGGGCTGCCAGACGTCCTCGCAGATGGTCGGTCCGACGAGCACGTCCCCGAGCTCGAGCAGCAGGAGCTCGCGCCCCGCCGCGAAGTAGCGGTGCTCGTCGAAGACGCCGTAGTTGGGCAGGAAGTGCTTCCGATAGACGCCCTGCACGGTTCCGTCCGCGCACACGAAGGCCGCGTTCGCAAGGTCCCGGTCGAACGCCGGCCCGCCGACGAGCGCGACCGTGTCCGTGCAGGCACGCGCGATCTCGTCGACCGCCTCGCGCGCCGCCCGCAAGAACCCGGGTCGCAGAAGCAGATCCTCGGGCGGGTACCCGGTGACGGCGAGCTCAGGGAGAACGACGAGATCGGCCGACACGCGCCGCGCATCCGCAACCGCCCCGGTGATGCGCTCGACGTTGCCGTCGAGGTCGCCGACGACGACGTTGAGCTGCGCGAGCGCGATCCTCATCGCGGCATCCTCGCGGTCCGCGCCCGCCCGCGTTCGTCTCGAGGTTTTTGCCTCTCGATCACAAACGTCACTCTAGCGTCGTGAGCGCTACCGTCGAGACCGTCACGATCGGCCGTCGCTACCGCGGGCCGGAGCGATCGGCGAACGGCGGCTACGCCGCCGGCCTGCTCGGGTCACGCGTTGGCGGTCCGGCGGAGGTGACGCTGCGCCTTCCGCCTCCCCTCGAGCGGCCGCTGACGATCCGGCGCGACGGCGAGCGGCTCCTGCTCGAGGACGGCGACCTGCTCGTCGCCGAGGCGCGGCCGCGGGATCCGGGGATCGAGCCTCCGGCACCACCCGATCCGACCGTCGCAGCAGCAGCCGCGGAGGGCGTTGCCGCGTTCGGGCCGCCGGAGTTCGCCGGCTGCTTCGTCTGCGGCACGCGCGACGACGCGAGCGGGCTCGCGATCCACCCCGGTCCCGTGCCGGGCCGCAGCGGGCTCGTCGCGACGACGTGGGTCGTGCGCGACGTCTCGCCCGAGGTCGTCTGGGCGTCGATCGACTGTCCCGGGGCCTACGCCGCAGGTGACCCGGGCCGGGGCGAGGTCGTCCTCGGTCGGATGACCGCGCGCGTCGACCGGCTCCCGGAGGAGGGCGAGCCGTGCGTCGTCGTCGGCTGGCCGCTCGGCGAGGAGGGCCGCAAGCTCTTCGCGGGGACCGCGCTCTACGGCCGGGACGGGACGCCCCTGGCGGTCGCCCGTCAGGTATGGATCCTGCCGCGCTGACGACTCAGCGCGCGGAGAGCGCCACGAGCACCCCGCCGTCGTCGTCGTAGGCCGGGAAGAGATCGACGACCACGGGCTTCGTAAGACCGGCCCGCGTCCGCAGCTCGAGCTGCTCGCCGAGCCGGCGGACCCCCCATTCGCGGACGACCGCGAGCGGGGCCGCGTCGGACAGCGTGAGTGCGCCGACGACGTCTCGCCCGATCAGGTCCGCCTCGCGAAACCCGGTCAGCTCGAACACGCCGCGGCCGACGGCGAGGACACGGGCCTCCGCATCGCAGACGACGAAGCCGGTCGACGGCGCGGGGTAGTAGTCCTCGAGCAGCTGGAACAGAAACCCGAAGCCGCAACTCCGACATTGGGGCGCCTGGGTGCTGAAGCCCTCGACGCCGTCGAGGTCCACCGACCGCGTGCGGCAGTTCGGGCAGATGTAGACCGGCACCCTCCCGATCGTACGGACAACGGGGTTGAGGACCGGTTAACGGCGCAGTGCAGAGTTAGCGTTTGCTAACGTAGCAATCGCTAACTTCGGAGGGAGGCGGACGATGCTCGGGGGACTGGTCACCGAGGACAACAAGAAGTGGTGGACCCTGGCGGCCGTCTCGTTCGGCCTGTTCATGATCATGCTCGACAACACGGTCGTGAACGTCGCGCTGCCCTCGATCCAGCGCGATCTCGGCGTCGGGCTCTCGGAGCTCGAGTGGATCGTGTCGGGCTACGCCCTGACGTTCGCCGCCCTGATGCTGATCGGCGGCAAGCTCGCCGACGCCTACGGCCGGCGCCTGATCTTCGTCGTCGGGATCGTCGTGTTCACCCTCGCCTCGCTCGCCTGCGGGCTCTCGACGCACCGGCAACGAGCTGATCGCCGCACGTGTGGTTCAGGGCGCCGGCGCGGCGCTGATGAGCCCTGCGACGCTGTCGATCATCGCCGCGACGTTTCCGCCGCGGCAGCGCGGCACCGCGATCGGGATCTGGGCCGGCGTCTCCGCGCTCGCGCTCGCGATCGGGCCGCTCATCGGCGGGCTGCTGACCGAGCACGCGAGCTGGAACTGGATCTTCTTCGTCAACGTCCCCGTCGGCGTCGTCGGGGATCGCCGCGAGCTTCCTGCTTGATCGACGAGTCGCGCGACCCGACGCCACGAGCGACTCGATCTGCCGGGTCTCGCGACCTCGGCGATCGGCCTGTTCGCGCTGACGTACGGGCTGATCGAGGCGAATGGCTACGGCTGGGGCTCGCCGCGCATCGTGGGCGCCTTCGTGCTCGCCGTGGTCGCGCTCGCGTCGTTCGTCGTGCTGGAACGCCGTCAGCGCGCGCCGATGCTCGACCTCACCCTCTTCCGGAACCGGACCTACGTCGGCGCCAACCTCGTCGTCCTGCTCGTCGCCCTCGCGATGTTCGGCGTCTTCTTCTTCGTCTCGCTCTACATGCAGAACATCCTCGGCTACTCCGCCGTCGAGGCCGGCGCATCGTTCCTGCCGATGACGATCCTGATCATCCTCGTCGCGCCGATCGCCGGGAGGCTCTCCGACCGCGTCGGCTCGCGCGGGCTGATGACGGTGGGCATGATGATGCTCTCGGCCGCAGCTCCTCTACTTCAGCCAGCTCGGCGCAGAGTGCGACGTTCTGGACACTCCTCCCGGGGCTCGTGCTCGGAGGCATCGGGATGTCGCTCACGATGACGCCGAGCACGGCTGCGGCGACCCGCGCGGTGCCGGTCGAGAAGGCGGGCGTCGGCTCGGCGGTGCTGAACGCTCTCCGCCAGGTGGGCGGCTCGCTCGGAATCGCCCTGATGGGCGCGATCATGGCGTCGAAGCTGACGACGCCGCCGACGCCTGACTCGTTCATGGCCGGCTTCGAGGACGCGCTGCTCGTCGCCGCCGCGATCGCGCTCGTCGGCGCCATCGTCTCGGCGATCCTCGTGCGACCGCACGACCGGTCCTACGGGGCGGAGGAGTCGGTGCCGCGCGCCGAGGCGGCATGAGCAAACCGCGGCGTCTTCCCGCCGACGAGCGGCGCCGCTCGATCGTGCAGGCGGCGCTGCGCGTCTTCTCGTCCGGCAGCTACGCGGGCTCGACCACCGCGGAGATCGCCCGCGAGGCCGGAATCAGCGAGCCGGTGCTCTACCGGCACTTCCCGTCGAAGCGCGACCTCTGGGCGGCGTGCCTCGATGCCGCCTGGGAGGAGTTCCGCGCCGCATTCGACCGCTCCTCGGAGGAGCTGCTCGCCGCCACCCGCAACGGCGGCGGCGCACCGGATGCCGTCCGCGGCGGGCTGCTCCTTCCTCCCTCGGCCGCGCGCTGGAAGCAGGCGATGATGCCGAACCTCTGGATCCAGGGGATCACGGAGGCGGGCGAGGACCGCGAGATCCGCAAGCACGTCGCGCGCCACATGCGGGCCGTACACGATCACGTCGCCGGCGCGCTCCGCCGCGGGCAGGACGCCGGGGTGATCCCGGAGGCGCGAAACGCCGACGCCGAGGCGTGGGTCATGATTGCGGGCGGGCTGCTCCGCTCAGTCGCCGACCGCGTCGGCGACCTGCTCGACGACGACGACCTCGCAGCGATCCAGCGCGAGCGCATGCGCTGGCTGCTCGGCGAGACCGCTACGGAATGATCCAGCGCAGCGCCCAGAAGGCGAGCATCCCGGCGGCGATCGCAAGACCGAGGTTCCGCGTCCGCCAGGCGACGAGCGCCGTGACGCCCGCGCCCGCGATGCGCATCTCGCCCTCGCCGAGTCCTCCCTCGAGCGACGGCGTGACAAGCGCAGCGAAGACGGCGATCGGCACGAAGTGGAGGCAGCGCACCCAGAAGTCAGGGAGCTCGGCACGAAGCGCGACGCCGGCGTAGCGCGAGCCGAACGTCACCGCGAGCATTCCCACGACGGTCGCCCAGAACATCATGCGACCTCCCGCGCCGCATCGTCGAGATGGACATCGTCGCTGGGGCGGCCGCTCGTGACGGCCGCCCCGAGCAGGCTGCCGACCAGGCCCGTGACGAGAACCGGGAGCCCGCCGGGGAGGTCCCGCGCGAGCACGAAGGCGAGCGCTCCCGACACCACCGCGACGACGAGCTCCGCCCGCGTGCGGACCAGCGGGACGAGCAGGGCGACGAAGGCGAGCGGGAAGACAAGATCGAGGCCGAGCGCCTCCGGATCCGTGATCGCGGCACCTGCCACGGCGCCCCCGAACGTTGCCGCGTTCCACGCGAAGAACAGGCTCAGCTCTGCGCCGAGCAGGAACCCGAACGTGCGCTCCCCGCTCGCCGTGACGACGCCGAAGGCCTCGTCTGTGAGGAAGTACGCCGCCGCCGGACGTCGCCAGCCGCGGAGTGGAATCCGCCGCCCGAGGGAGAGCCCGTAGAGCACGTGGCGGACGTTCAGGAGGAGGGTCGTCGAGATGATCTCGAGCGCTGCGGCGCCCGCGCCGAAGAGGCCGACGGCGCTGACCTGCGCGCCCCCCGAGAACACGAGCACCGAGAGCGCCTGCGTCTCGAGCAGCGACAGGCCGGCGTCCCGCGCGAGCACGGCGTACACGAGCGCGAACGGGACGACGCCGAGCCAGAGCGGCGCCATCGCCAGGAACCCACGCCGAAACGGCTTGACCCCCTCCATCGGGCGATCGTAGGCGCGGTGTGCGTCACGGGGCCGGAGAGGCGTATCGTGGAGCGATGCGCTTCGTCGCCTGCGCGCTCCTCGCCGCGCTGCTGTCGGCGCCGGTCGCCGGAGCAGTCGAACGCGACTCTCCGGCGGCGACGAAACGCGTCGTCCGCGAGTGGAGCCGCCGGCTGAACGCCTACGACAACGCGGGCGTCGCCCGCCTTTTCGCGCGCCCGGCGGTGTTCGGGCAGGCCGGTACCGCCTTACGCCTCCCGACCTACGCGGACATCGCGCTCTGGCACAGCCTGCTTCCCTGCGCCGGCCGGATCGTCTCGATCGCGGTAAAGGGCGAGGCCGCAACCGCGGTCTTCGTCCTCGCAAACGGGCGGCACCGCCGCTGCGACGCGCCCGGCCAGAAAGCGGCAGCCGTCTTCCGGGTCCACAACGGCAAGATCGTGAGCTGGGTCCAGGTGCCGGTGCCGGAGGCGGCGGCAGAGCCGCCGCGGACCTCGGCCTGAGACCCGGCTGGTCGTCGGTCAGCGTTCGCGGTAGGTGATGCGGCCGCGCGTCAGGTCGTACGGGGACAGCTCGACGGTGACGCGGTCGCCGGGGTTGATGCGGATGCGGTAGCGACGCATCTTGCCGCTGACGTAGCCGAGCGTCTCGTGGCCGTTGTCGAGCTCGATCCGGTGCATGCCGCCGCGCAGCGACTCCACGATCGAGCCGGTCATCTGGACCTTGTCCTCCTGTGCCATGAGCTCCTTTCCACAAACGGGAAGAGACAGCGCGCGCCGAGAAGCCTCCCGGCGCGCACGTCGATGCGGTCGCCGTCTGCTAGACGGCGGTGGTGACGTTCACCGCCTGCGGGCCCTTCTGACCCTGCTCGGCGACGAACTCGACCTTCGCGCCCTCGCTGAGCGACTTGAAGCCCTCACCAGCGATACCGCTGTGATGCACGAACAGGTCCTTGCCGCCGTCATCAGGGGTGATGAAGCCATACCCCTTGGCGTCGTCAAACCACTTCACGGTTCCGGTTGCCATACACATCCACCTCCTCTCAACCCATCACGAACGGGCAGAGAGATGCAGTGGCACCCCGGCACTCGCTCAAGATTCGCTGAGAAGAATACCTGCGAAAACCCGAGGCGGATGCGGCCGCTCGACGCCCTGCTCCACGCGAGCGGCGCGATCCCGGGCTTCCGCGGCCGTGAGGACGGCGACCGGCATGCGGGTCCAACCACCAGGCCGCTCTACCCGCCTTCAACAGGGGTACCCGGGAAGACCCTCGGACGATCCCGGAGATCAACGGCCTCTAAAAGAGAGACGCCCCCGGCTGCGGCTAACGGGAGTTCACGAGTTGCACACTGGTCCAGGACCGTGCGCGGAACTCGGTGCGGGCCTGGCGACAGTACGCTGACGCAGCCGAGGGCAGTTGGGTCATGCATCGAGTCGGAGGACGACCTCGTCCGTTTCCTCGTTGCGCCATGAGCGAACCCGCGCCCCTCGCCCACGATAAGGAAACCGCACTTCCTCGACACACGAATCGACGCGGCGTTGTCGCTCGCAGCGCGAGCGTAAAGCGGACGGGCTGCCTCCAGCCGCAAGAACTCTTGCAGGGCACGCGTGGCAATGCCGCGGCCCCAATCTTCACGGCCGATCCAATAGGTGACCTCGCGGTGACCCTCCAGGTCGAAGCTCGCAATGTGACCCACGACTCGACCTTCGATCTCGACGACCCTGTTCGTCGTAGAGCGGTCGCTCCTCAGCCGCGCCCACCGTCGCTCGAAGCTCGTTCGATCATCTGCCTCCGGCGACGTGAACGCCGCCATCCAGATGGCGTCGCGATCCCGCGAGTGCTCGAACAGCACGCCGAGATCACGATCTTCGATCTCGCGAAGGACAAGCTGTCCCGTGTCCTCCCGCACGCCGTGAACGTTAACTGCCGCAAACCTCAGGTGACTGTGAGACTCGGTGGGTCGGTCCGTCTGGGGCCGTTGCCAGCCTGGTTGTCGTCGTGCCGCGTGTGACTCGTCGGGTGACTGGCCGCCGTGTGCGTGCCTTCGCATGGACTGCGATACGGTCATCGTGTGGCGATATACCGTCCCTCCGAGCGGGCCGAAGGGGATGCCCTGACTGTGCCGCTAGATCGTCGGCTCGTCGCGGTGATGTTCACCGACATGGTCGGATACACGGCGCTCATCCAGGCGGACGAGCGTGTGGCACTCGACAAACGCGACCGATACATGAATGCGCTCGAGAGCCACCACGACGCGTTCGGCGGGACGATCGTCCAGCGGCTCGGCGACGGCAGCATGAGCATGTTCCCCAGCTCGCTTGCTGCGGTGCTCGCCGCAGTCGAGATCCAGCGGGAGCTCGCGGCGGTAGACGTTCCGATCCGCATCGGAGTCCATGTGGGCGAGGTGGTCGTCGATTCCGAGCGGCTCACCGGTGACGCTGTGAACATCGCGGCTCGGATCGAGTCCTTCGCCGTACCGGGCGGGGTGATGTTGTCCGACTCCGCGTACGAGCAGATCAAGAACCGGAGCGACGTCGGCGTCATCCGCCTGGGACGGTTCAGGCTCAAGAACGTCGGGCGCCCGTTCGAGCTCTACGCAATCGCGGCCGAGGGCGTCTTGGTGCCGGCTCCGGAGGCGCTCGAAGGCAAGGGCGAGCGCTTCGCCAGTCTGCCGAGCAACCTGCCGGAGCCGACCACGCCACTCGTCGGCCGAGCCGCTGATCTGGCGTCGCTCGTCGAGCTGGCGCACGAACATCGGGTCGTTACGATCACGGGCCCCGGCGGTGTTGGAAAGACGCGCATCGTCGTCGAGCTGGGCCGGCTGCTCGCGCCCGAGTTCCTGGACGGTGTCGCGTTCATCGCGCTGGCCGACGTGACGGATCCTGCGCAGTTCGTCCCCGCTCTCGCGGACGCGTTGGACGTGAAGGAAGCCGAAGAGCGGACACTCGGGGAGGGCGTCGCCGCATTGATCGGTGACAAGAAGGCACTTCTGCTCCTGGACAACCTCGAGCAGGTCGTGGCGGCGGCGCCGGACGTTGCGCGCATGATCGAGAGCTGCCCGGGCCTCCAGATCGTGACTACGAGCCGGACACCACTCCGGATCGCCGCCGAGCGGGAGTACGCGCTCAACCCGTTGGAGCTTCCCCCGCCGTCCGATCCGGCCTCGACCGAGTCGCTCGGCTCGTATCCGGCGATCGCGCTGTTCGTCGAGCGCGCGAAGCTGACCAGAGGCTCGTTCGAGCTGACGCCGGAGAACGCCGGGGCTGTCGCGGCGGTCTGCCGGCGCCTCGACGGCCTGCCGCTCGCTCTCGAGCTTGCTGCCGCCCGTCTCCGGCTCCTGGCTCCGGAGGCGCTGCTCGAGCGTCTCGACCACGCCCTCCAAGTCCTCACGTCCGGCGCGCGCGATGTTCCCGAGCGGCAACAGACGCTGCGCGCCGCGATCGACTGGAGCCACTCGCTGCTCGCGGACGCGGAGCAGCGTCTGTTCCGGCGTCTGGCCGTCTTCGCCGGAGGCTGCACGTTCGCGGATGCCGAGGCGGTCTGCGCAGACCCCGGCGAGACCATCCTCGACGAGTTGGAGTCGCTCGTCGACAAAGCTCTCCTGCAGACCGACGGCCAGGGTGACCGGCTCCGGATGCTGCAGACGATCGGTGAGTACTCCCGCGAGCGGCTCGAGGCGGCGGGCGAGACGCGCGAGGTCGCGCTGAGGCACGCCCGTCGGTACGCGGAGCTCGCACAGACGATCCGCGACGGCATCGAGGGCACCGATCAGATCGGCTCCCTCGAACGCGGCCTCGCCGACGAGGGCAACCTCCAGGCCGCGCTCGACACGCTCCTGGCGACGGCGAAGGACGGCGACGCGGATGCCCGCGAGGCAGGCCTGCAGATGTGCGGCGACCTATGGCTCTACTGGCACATCCGCGGCAAGAACCTCACCGCCCGGGAATACGCAACGTCCTTCCTCGCCGCCGACACAGGTGGCGCTCCGACGGTGGGGCGGGCGGGCGCGCTGATCACGGCTGGACTGGCATCGGCCATGCTCGGCCAGATCGAGCGGGCGAACGACGAGTGGGCCGAGGCGTATCGCATCGCCGGCGAATGCGCAGCCGATCGTGAGCTCTGCATCGCTGCGTTCTTTCAAGGCTTTGGGCTCCTCGGCATCGATCCTGAAGCCGGGCTCAGGCGAACGACGGAGAGCGTCGTGCGGAGCCGAGCCCTCGGCTTCACCTGGGCCGAGGGATTCGCTTCGAGCTTCGACGGCATCCTCAACGCGGTCACGGGCGACCTCGACACCGCTCAGACGAGGTACTCCGAGGCGCTCGAGATCCAGCAGCGAATCGGTGACGAGGAAGGAGCGGGCCTGTCGCTCGGCGGCCTCGCCGGGCTGGCATCCGGTCGCCGTGACCTGGCGGCCGCCCTCGAGCTCTACCGGCAGTCGCTCGCCGCGTTCGAAGCGATCGGCGACCGGGCGGAGGAAGCCCGGATCCTCTCCGAGATGGCCTGGACGCAGCTCCGGCACCAAGACCCTGCGCTCGCGCGCCGGACTTTTTTCGACTCGGTGCAGGCCTACACCGACGTGGCGAGCGTCCGTGGAGTCGGGCTCTCGCTGATCGGGCTCGCAGCCACCGAGGCGGTCGAGGGGCGGCCCGAGACGGCTGTGCAGATCGCCGCCGCGGCGGAGCTCTACGCCCACCAGGAGGGCATCGTCAACGTCTACTCCGACGAGACGCCGGGGCGAGAGTTCGTCGACCAGGCACGAGCATCGCTCTCGGCCGACGTCGTGGCGAGCGCCACCGAGGCCGGAAGCAAGCTCACGATCGGCGAAGCGCTCGACCTGGCCAGGCTCTCTCAGACGACCGCGACCTAGACCGCCGGCGGCAGCCGCGTCGCGGCGAGTCTGAGAGTCACTCCTTCAAGCGACATTCCCGCACACTCACGCAAGCGACAGTCCCCCCGCTCCCAGTGGCCTGCCGCGCAGGGTGGCGGCCCTCCCCGCCCACGATCCGCCCGGTCTACGCCACAGCGTTCTACGCCGGTGCTGCGCGATCACCTTGAACTTGCCGCTCACGAACCCTACGGACGTTGTCGACGAGTTGCTCACGGTCGTCCGGATGGAGGCAGCGGCGTCAAGAAGCGCCCCGCAAGCGTTAGGCGCGTCGGAATCGAGGAGGAGGTCGCCAGGAGGCGAAAGGTGGCGGACAGATGGGCTCCGTGACCGATCCGACAGCCGCCGCGCAGCGCGGGTACTTCCTCCTCCACACCGACGGTGGCATGCTGCGGCGCCCGCGCGCCGAAGACCCGTTGACCCACGCGGCGATCGGCGTGCTGCTACGGACGCGCCGGATGGCCACCGTCGCGCAATTCTCGAAGCCGATAGGCCTTGCGAGCCACAACACGGCGGAGTACGTCGGGCTCATCGAGGGGCTCAAGCTCGCGCGTCACCACGCTGTCCGGCACCTCCGGATCTACATGGACAGCGAACTGGTCGTCGACCAGGTGAACGGTCGCTCCAGGGTCAAAGAGGCACATCTCGGCGAGCTGTACTCGGAGGTGCATGGCCTCCTTGCTCTGTTCGACTACCGAATTAGCTGGGTCCCGCGGGAGTGGAACCTTGAGGCGGATCAGCTCGTGCGTGACGCGCTTGACGCCGTGCGACTAGCCGGGGCGCCTCCTGGAACCGGGAGGCCCCAAGTCGCCCGGACGACCCGCACCGCCCCGAAGCGCCCCGCCGTCGACACGTCGGCCGGGAAGCTCGCCCCGAAGGTCGGTGGCGCGGTCTGGCGCTCGTTGCCCCGTGCCCGCCTGCTCGCCCACCTGCTGGCCACGCCGCAAATCGCGGACGCCGCCCACACGGCCGAGACCCGGAAGCCCGGCGAGTCGCGGGAGGCCTTCCTGCGCCGCCTCTACGGCCCGGCCAAGCGCTCGCGGGCGGCCAAGGCGGGGGACGCGGCGTGAGGTCTTTCGACGCGAGGCTGCTGAGCCTCTCACGGGGCGTCCTCTGACGTTCGGGGACGTCCAACGGAGGATCGGGCTACGACCCGCAACGAGCATGGACGCTGAGGTTACGGCTTGTCTGCTCGCGTTGCGCGGTCGCGCAAAGAGAAACGCCCCCGGCTGCGGCTTCCGGGGGCGTTTCGAAGGAGGCGACCCTTGAAGGGAGGCGTCGGATCGGAGCTCGTGACTCTGCGGCCCAGCCACGCTGTTCTCCGGTTTCCGCGCCGCCCATCGGTTGCGCTCCGCGCACCCTGCCTGGCGTCTGGAGGGTGCTTGGTGACATGACCTTACGGGCCATGGCCCAAAAAGTCAAGTAGCTCGGTCAAGTGATCAGCGCTATTCTTCACTTCACCATGCATTGCGGCACCGGACGAGCGGCTTCACCCCATCGGGGGAGGACGACCTGGGAGGTGGCGGTTTGAGTGACAGCGGAATGCGCGATGCGGCCGCCACTCCCCGGTCTTCGACACCTGCGCACGCGCGGAGCGTCGGCGAGCGTGTCCGCGCACTGCGGGTCGCGGGGGGCCTGACCCAGACAGAGCTGGCGGGCGCTCGCTTCTCGAAGGAGTACGTCAGCCAGATCGAGCGCGGGAAGACGCGACCGACGGCCGACACGGTCGCCTGGCTCGCAGAGCGGCTCGGCGTCGACGCCCAGTACCTCCAGCACGGCGTCTCCGCCGACGTCCGCGCGAGGGTCGAGGCCAGGCTTGCGCAGGCGGAGGCGCTCTCCGAGTCGCACCGCGACCAGGAGGCCGTCGAGGCGTTCCGCGAGGCGCGGGACGAGATCCGCGCCCTGGGATCGGCCGAGCTCGAGCTGCGTGCGCTCGCCGGAGAGGGCTGGGCGCTCCAGGAGCTCGGCGCCGCGCAGGAGGCGATCCACGTGCTCCAGGAGGCACGCGAGCTCACCGAGCTTCCCGAGTTCTCCGACATCGACCGCGCCGACGTGCTCTTCCGTCTCGGCTGCTGCCGCTACCGCATCTCGAGCATTCCCTCTGCCATCGGCCTGCTCGACCAGGCGCTCGAACTCGCGGAGCGCTCGGGCCTCCCATGCGACGTGCTTCGCGCCCGCATCTTCGCGTGGCGGTCACGCTGCCGGCGCCGTCAAGCCGACTTCGAGGCGGCCCGCGAGGACGCCGAGCGCGCGCTCGAGCTCGCGGTCGCGGTCGACGACCCGCGGATCGTGGCCGGCGCGTACTTCCAGGCGTCGTGGGTCGCCGAGAAGACGGGTCACTGGGTGCTCGCCCGCCAGTACGCGCTGCAAGCCAAGGAGATCTACGCGGAGCTCAACGACGCGCGGAACACCGGCCGCCTGATGCTCAACCTGGGCGGCCTGCAGCTTCTGCTCGGTCATCCCGAGCAGGCGATCGACCATCTCACGAAGTCGTTCGCACTCGCCGTCGAGGCCGGCTCGCAGCCGGACGCCGCACAGGCTCTCGGGAGCCTGGCGGCGGTGCACGAGCACCTCGGCGACCACGAGGCGGCCGACGAGCATGCACGCAAGGCGCTCGCGCTGCTCGAGGGCCGCGACGACTTCCTCGACGAGATCGGCCAGTCGAACCTCGTGCTGGGTCGCTCGTTGCTGGAGCGGGGACGCCTCGATGAGGCGGAGGAGTGCTTCCGGGCCGCGGACGCTGCGTTCGAGCAGATGACGTCCATCGCGCACCGGACGGGGGCGTGGGTCGCGCTGGGTGACCTTGCGGAGCGTCGGGGAGACGCCCGCGAGGCGGCGCGGTTGTACCGGAACGCTGCCGAAGCGCTTCGGGTCGTCCGCTTCTGAGAAAGGAGGATCGCGGTGAGCAGAGCGCGCCTTACCTTGGCACTCGTCAACCTTGCACTGATCGCAGCCTGGCTCGGTCAGTTCAAGCGGCCGAGCTTCACGTTCTCCGACGGAGACTGATCGTGGCCCTCTCCCGGGCCGCGTGATCGATCCCGGACAGCCGCACGGGTAGACCGCGTCCGACGCGGCACGGCTGTCCGGGATCGATCGTCTACATTGGGCCCGTGGGCCGGCCCTTCCTCGCGGCGATCGCAATCGGCCTCGGGATGGTGCTGCTCGCCGCCTCGTGCGGCGGTAGCACGGACGACGCGACGAGCACGACCACCGCCGCGTCGGCGCAGAAGACGCTGCAGGAGCTCTGGCGCGCGCCGGGGGAGGACGTCGGCGTCGTCGCCGGGACGTCCGACCACGCCGTGGGCGCGAACCGGATCAGCTTCCTCATCGTCGACCGGCAGTCACAGCTGATCGAGCGGCCGACCGCCCGGGTCTGGGTCGCGCGCGGCCTCGAGCAGGTGCCCTTCGCGACGACGATCGCGCGGCTCGAGCCGATCGGCGTGCCCGGCGGCGACACCGCGGACGCAGACGGGATCTACGTCGCGAAGGTCGTCGTGCCAACTGCAGGCAAGTACTGGTACATGGCGGAGCCTGTCGGCGGGACGAAGATCCAGGCGCTCGGCAACCTCGTCGTCCGCAAGAAGAGCATCGCCCCGGCGGTCGGTGACCGCGCCATCCCGTCGAGGACGCCGACCCTCGCGAGCACCGGCGGCGACCTCTCGGCGCTCACCACCTCCCGCCACCCCGACCGCGCGCTGTACGGGGTGTCCGTGGCGCAGGCGCTCGCGGCGCATGAGCCCTTCGTGCTCGCGTTCGCGACCCCGCAGTACTGCCAGTCGCGCACGTGCGGGCCCGTCGTCGACGTCGTCTCCGCGGTCAGGAAGCAGCCGACCTCGAAGGGCGTCCGCTTCATCCACGTCGAGATCTACTCCGACAACGACCCGGCAAAGGGCGTCAACCAGTGGGTCACGCAGTGGCGGCTTCCGACCGAGCCGTTCACGTTCGTCGTCGACCGCAAGGGCATCATCCGCACGAAGCTCGAGGGCGCGTTCTCCGCCGCGGAGCTCGAGCGCGCGGTCGCCGCCGTGCAGCAGTAGCTCAGCGGAAGAGGTCGCGCTCGCGCGGCATGACGAGCTCGGCCGCGCTGCCGTCGCCGCGCGCGTCGACGCCGCGGACGATCGCGGCCGGCACCTGGCGTGCCTTCCCGAGCACGAGCTCGGCCGCCCCCGCGATCTCGTCCGCGACCGCGATCTGCGTCGTCCTGAGGTCGCGGCCGCGCGCGTCGGTCGTCCCGCGGAGGTCGAGCAACGGCGTGATCCCCGCGACGCCGAGCGCGACGTCCGTCGTCCCCTGCCGCCATGCGCGCCCGAACGAGTCGCTCACGATCACCCCGACCTGCGCGCCGGAGAGCTCGACCAGACGGTCGCGCAGCCGGCGCGCCGAGGCGTCGGGGTCGACCGGCAGGAGGACGACAGTGCCTCCATCCGGCGCGTTCGACGCGTCGACGCCCGCAGAGGCGCAAACGAACCCGTGCCGCGTCTCGGCGATCACGAGCGGGGGCCGCGAACGGACGACCTCCCGGCTCTCGCGGAGGATCACCTCGATCTGGCGCGGGTCACCGTCGTCCCCGGCGAGCTCGACCGCGCGCGCAGATGGCTCGACGTCCGCGAGCCGCACCACGCGGCCTTCGACCTTGGAGACGGCCTTTTGCGCGACCACGACGACGTCGCCGGGCTCGAGGCCACCGACCACCTCGGCGGCGCCGTGGAGCAGCAGGCCCAGGTCGTCCGTCACCGCGAGCTCAGGCAGGCCCCGGAGGGGAAACACGCTGACGACGCCGGAGGCCACCTTGTGGTGATTCAACACAAAGGCAGCTCGCCCGGCGATCTCAGCGGACGCCGGTGACGCGGATCCCCGCGTGGGCCTTGTAGCGCTTGTTGACGTTCACGATCACGGCGGTCAGCCCCTCCAGCGCCCGGGCGGACGCGAGCGGGCCGCAGTCGATCGCCCGTCCCGACGTGAGCTTCTCGGCCAGCTCGAGGACAGTCGCCTTCGACGAGGGGTCGTCGCCGCAGACGAGCGCGTCCTCCTCCGGCGGCGCGTCCCCGCCGAGGTTCCGGGCGGCGAGCGAGTGGAGCCCTGCGACCACAGGCGCGTCGAGCACCGCCTGGATGCGCGCGGCCACGGACGTCGCCTCGGTCGTTGGCGCGACGCCATCGGGGCCGAAGGTCAGCTCGGCTGCGACCGACAGGACGGGCGTCGTGCCGATCGCCTCGCGGAGCTCGGCGGCCGTCGCGACCGCCGCCTCGGCCTTGGTCGCGAGCACGACGAGGTCGGCGGCGCGGCAGGCATCCTCGTTCGTGGCTCCCTCGGCGCCGACCTGCTCCGCTGCCTCGGCCGCCCGCCCCGCGTCGCGCGACCCGATCACGACCTCGTAGCCGCCGTCGGTGAGGCGCTTCGCGAGCGCGACGCCGAAGCTGCCGGTGCCCCCGACGACCGCGACCCTCACGCCGCGGCCTCGAGCACGACCTCGGCGAGGCGTCGTGCCGCATCGCCGTCCCCGATCAGCGTGTCGGCGACGACGAGCGGGACGTCCGCGGCGGCTGGGGCATCGGCGCGGTCGATGACCAGCGCGTCGATCAGGCCCTTGTAACAGTCTGTTACATGCGCGGGTGAGGTGCCTCCGGCCATGCGCGTGAGCATACGGTCGAGCGGGCCCTTCACGGCACGACCGGAGATCAGCGGGCTGACGGCGATCGAGCGGACACCGCGCTCGGCGAGGGCGGCGCGGATCGGATCGACCGCGAGGATCGGGTAGATCGAGGTGTACGGGTTGCTCGGCGCCACCACGACGGCGTCCGCGGCTTCGATCGCCTCGACGACCCCGGGCGCCGGGGCCGCCGCGTCCGCGCCGGCGAAGACCATTGCGTCGACCTCGTCGTCGTGACGTCGCGCGACGAACCACTCCTGGAACGGGAACGTCCCGGCCGGCGTCGCGACCGAGGTGCGCAGCCGGTCGTCCGTCGCCGGCACGAGCCGCGTCGCGAGCCCCGCCGCGGCGACGAGCCGCCCGGTGACGGCGGACAGCGGCTCGCCGCCGCGGAGCGCCTGCGTCCGGACGAGGTGCAGCCCGAGGTCGAGGTCGCCGAGCTGGAACCAGGCCTCGCCGCCCCACTCCCGCACGGACTCGAGCGTCCGCCACGTCTCCCCCTCCCGGCCCCACCCGCGCGCGCCGTCGTTGAGGCCGGCGAGCGCGTAGAGCAGCGAGTCGAGGTCTGGCGAGACGTGGAGCCCGAGCACCTCCAGGTCGTCGCCGACGTTGCCGATCACCGTCAGCTCGCCGGGCGCGAGGACGTCGTGGAGCCCGCACGCCAGCTTCGCGCCGCCGACGCCGCCGGACAGGCAGACGACCCTCAAAGCGTGATCGCTTCGAGCAGCTCCGCAGTGCGTGCCCCTGCGTGCTTCCCGAGACGCGCGAGATCGTCGAGGGTGTCGATGTCGTCGACGAGGTTGCCGACCGTGATGTCCTCGACTTCGATGCCGAGCGCGTTCGCGTGCGCGCGGAACTGACCCGCGCTCCCCGGGCCGTAGAGCGGGGCGAAGACGTCGGCACGCGGAAGGCCGAGCGCGTTCGTCGTCCCGTCCCGGGCCTCGACGATCCCCAGCCTGCCGAGCAGAGCGGGAACTGCGAGCGCGTTCAGGTCGGACGGCCGGACACGCGGGAGGTCGGCGTTGACGACGAGGCAGAGGCCGTCCGCGCCCTCGAGGCCGGCCGCGACCGCCGGCCCCTGGCCCTCCCCGGGGTCGTCGATCAAGCGGGCGCCGAGGTCCCCCGCGACAAGCCTCGCCGCGGGGTCACCCGTCACCACGCGTACGTCGCCGATCGCGAGCGCCACCTCGACGACGTCCCCGAGCATCGCGAGCGCGACCTCGCGCCGCAGCTCCACCGGCAGGCGCGTCTTGCCTTCGGCGCGGAACGGGACGACGGTCAGCACAACGTGAGCCTACGTGCCGTCGTGGTCTACTGGCGGTGCCGTCAGGCGGCGTGTGGCGCGGCGCCGGAGGAGTCGGCGCCGGGGCCCGTCGTCGCCCACTCGTTGACCTCGAACCAGTGCGTGCTCTCGAGAGCGACGACGACGTCTGGATGCGTGTGGGACGCGTTGACGACGTGGTGCTCGACGTCGCAGCAGATCTCGATCTCGTCGAGCGAGAGGCCGCCCGGGATCTTCGCCACGACCTCGAACGGCAGCTGCGCATCGTGCACGGTCATGTGCTTGAACTGGAGGTCGGGAGCCAGCTCCATCAGAGCTGGCCAGTCAGGGCAGGTCTTGTAGCTCACGCGCGCTCCTCCCTTGCCCGCAGACGTGTGATCGGCTCGCGCCGATCACACGTCGCGACAGACCTTGGGCCGGCGGCGGCTCCCGGCCGGCGGAGCCGGCCTCCGCCGCCACCTGACGCCGCTCGCGGCACCCGGCTCTCCAGGCCCGTATTCGCATACTGTGCCCTCCGGCCGGGCACCGCGGGCGACGCCCGAGGAGCGCGCGCGGCCGACATCTCAGGACCAGGGCTCGTCACTCCCCCTCGTTCGCCTCTCGCCGCCACGTTCCTTCGAGCCGGACGAGCCCACGGCTCTCGTCGTCCGGGTAGACGAGCAGCTTCACGGGGCGCGGCAGGCGGTCGAGGAGGCGGCCGTCGTCGCCGAGCAACGCCAGCGTGAGGTCGAAGCGGCCGAACTGGAGCGGCGGAGCACGGACGTCGAGGCGGAGCGCCAGCTCGCCAGTCGGGCCGCCCCACCCGAACGTCGCGGTCTCGACCACGTCCTCCGCGACCAGGAGCCCCGAGCCGTCGCGCACCTCGAGGTGGAGGAGCGGTGCGGTCGCCTCGCCTGCCAGCGTCACCTCCAGTCCGAAGGGCTCGCCTGCGAGGAACCGCTCGCGCGACGTCCCGTCCTCGGCGACGAGCCCGGCCCTCGTGATGCGTGCCTCGCCCGAGCCGGCCGGGGCACCGCCGTTCGCCGATGCGGAACCCACCTCCTCGGCGAGCGCGCGTCGGTACCGGGTGATGGCCTCGTGCACCGGGCCGTCGTACGCGAGGCGACCGCCACGGAGCAGCACCGCGCGGTCGCAGAGCCGTTCCACGGCCGAGGCGTCGTGCGAGACGAACAGGATCGTCCCGCCGCGCTCCTTGAACGCGGCGATCACTCCGAAGCACTTGCGCTGGAAGCTCTCGTCGCCGACCGCGAACACCTCGTCCAGGAGCAGCACGTCGGCCTCGAGGAACGCCGCGATCGCGAACCCGAGCCGCATCGTCATCCCCGACGAGTACGTCTTCACCGGGCGGTCGATCGAGTCCTCGAGCTCGGCGAACGCGACGATCTCGTCGAAGCGCTCGCGGATCCTGGCGCGGGAGAGCCCCTGGAGCGCGCCGTTCAGCTCGACGTTCTCGCGACCCGTGAAGTCGGGGTGGAATCCCGCGCCGAGCTCGAGGAGGGAGCCGATCCTCCCCCCGGTCGCGACCCGTCCCACGGTCGGCCGGATGATCCCGGCGATCAGCCGGAGGAGCGTCGACTTGCCGGAGCCGTTCCGTCCGATGAGACCGACCGCTTCGCCCGGCGAGATCGCCACCGAGACGTCCTGCAGCGCCCAGACCTCCTGGGCGCCGGTGCGACCTCGCGCGACGAGGAGCTCCTTGAGCGTGTGCGTCTCGCGCGCGCGGACGACGAACCTCCGGGAGACGCCGTCGACGGAAACCTCGCCTGCGCGCATCCTGCCGCCTTAGGCCGCGACGGCCGCGAGCTCGCGGCGGACGATGCCGGCAAGCACCTCGACGAAGGCCGGGTCGGCGTTCGGCATCTCGACACGTCGGAGCCCCATGCCGAGCGCGCGCGCCCGCTGCGCCGCCTCGACGTCGAGGTCCCAGAGGATCTCGAGATGGTCGGAGACGAAGCCGACGGGGCAGACCACCACGTCCATGACGCCCTGGCCGCGTAGGCCGTCGAGGTGCTCCAGGATGTCCGGGCCGAGCCACGGCTCGCCGGTGGGGGACTCGCTCTGGAACGCGAACGACCAGCTGTCGCCGACGCCTACGTCGCCGGCGACGAGACGGGCCGTCTGCAGCAACGCCTCCGGGTAGGTGTCGCCGGATTGCACGATGCGATTCGGCAGCGAATGAGCCGTGAAGACGACATGCGCGGAACGTCCGTCCAGCGCAGCGCGACAGCGCTGCGCGAGCAACGCGACAAGCGCCGGATCGTCGCCCCAGGCACGGACGAAGCGCGTCTCAGCGCGTCCGGCGACGGCGGCGTCGAACAGCGCCTCGTACTTCGCGATCGAGAGCGTCGACCAGTGCGGCGCGAGGACGAGCCCGACGAGCGGCTCGTGGCCGCCTTCGAGCGCAGCGCCGACGGCCGCGGCGATGCGCGGCTCCCAGTGACGCATGCCCGTGAGCACGGGGATCCCGAGCTCGCTCTCGAGACGCTCCCGCGTCGCCTCCGTGATCGCGTTGAGCGGCGAGGGCGTGTCGGAGTCGTCGAGCCCGAGGGCGCGATAGCGCGCGACGAGGTCGTCGAGGTGCTCCTGCCTGATCGGACGGCCGCCGCGGATGTCGGCGTAGTACGCCGGAACGTCGGCGAGCCGGTCCGGCGAGCCGTAGGCCATCAGGATCACGGCGGGGCCGGTCATGCGGCGACCGTCGCCTCCGTCCGTTCGTGGACGAGCTCGGCGAGACGCGTGAGCACCTCCGGATTCGTGTCCGGAAGCACGCCGTGCCCGAGGTTGAAGATGTGCCCGGGCCGTCCGGCGGCTCTCGCGAGCACGTCGTCGGCCTCGCGCTCCACGACCCCCCACGGGGCGGCGAGCGCGGCCGGGTCGAGGTTCCCCTGCACGGCGCGCTCGCCGACGAGCGACCAGCCGTCGTCCAGCGGCAATCGCCAGTCGAGCCCGATCACGTCTCCTCCGGCCGCCGCCAGGTCGGGCAGGAGGTGGCTCGCACCGGTGCCGAAGTGGATGGTCGGGACGTCCACTGCGGAGAGGATTGCCGCGCTCCACGGCGCGACCTGCTCGCGGTAGCGCTCGGGCGAAAGCGTCCCGACCCACGAGTCGAAGAGCTGGATGACGTCGGCGCCGGCGCGCACCGTGGCCGCGACGTACGCCGCGAAGGTCTCGGAGAGCTTCGCGAGCAGTGCGGCCCAGGTGTTCGGTTCCGAGAGCATCAGCGCCTTCGTCCGCGGAAGCTCGCGGCTCGGCCGTCCTTCGACGAGGTAGCCGGCGACCGTAAACGGGCCGCCGCAGAAGCCGACCACGGCGCGCTCGGGCTCGAGCTCGGAGCGCACGAGGCGCACCGCCTCGAGCACCGAGGCGAAGGCCTCCTCGGCGTCTGGCACGAGCAGTCGCTCGACGTCCGCGGGCGTCCGGATCGGCCGCTCGACGACAGGGCCGACGCCTTCGACGAGGTCGACGTCGATCCCCATCCCGAGGACCGGGGTCATGATGTCGGCGAACAGGACGGCCGCGTCGACGCGGTGCCGGCGCACCGGCTGCAGCGTCACCTCTGCGCACAGCTCCGGGGTGCCCGCGACCTCGAAGAACGAGTGGCGCTCGCGGATCGCGCGGTACTCCGGAAGCGAGCGCCCTGCCTGACGCATGAACCAGACAGGCGTGCGCTCGACCGGCTCGCGTCGCGCGGCGCGAACGAGAAGCGGTGCGGCCATGACGGGAGGGTAGCCCTCGCTCGCGGGCCCGGCCGTGGTCGGCCGCACTAGACTCGGGCGCCGTGGAGCCGCTCGTCCCGCTCTGGCGCGAGTCGACGCTCGCGCCCCAACGGGCGGGGGGCCGGACGACCGCGCGGGTCGTGCTCGAGAACGGCGGCGGCGCGACGTGGCGCTCGCGCGACGACGACGGCCTCCAGGTCTCCTACCACTGGCTCGACACCCACGGGAACGCGATCGTCTGGGACGGCGCCCGCACCGCTTTCCCGCGCCCGGTCGCGCCGGGCGAGACGGTCGCGGTCGACGTCCTGCTCGACGCACCGCGCCCGCCGGGTCGATACCTTCTCCGCTTCGACCTCGTCGAGGAACACCTCTTCTGGCTCTCCGAGGTCGGGGTCGCGACGCACGACGTCGAGGTGGAGGTGACGCCCCTCATCGACGAGCGCCGCCTGACGGTGGTCGTTCACGGGGGACGGGATGCGCGCACCGACGCAGCGCTCGCCGCGCAGGAGGAGCCGGTCGTCGCCGATCGTCCCACCGCGACGGCCCACCTCGTCGCGGGAGCCGAGCCCGCCCCCGAGTGGTCGCGGATGGTGCTCGACGCGCACGCCGAAGGATGGGCCGCGGTCGGCTCCGCGATCGTCTCGGTCGGGGGGCGGATCGAGCGTCGCCGCGCCTCGCACGCCCTGGCCGCGTGGACACCCGGCGGCCGCAACCCGAGGCTCGACGCGCCGCTCCTCCTGCCCTCGCTCGTCGACGGCCTCGAGCCGGGCAGCCATCGCGGCCTGCCCGCCTACGAGGGAGAGGGTCTCTTCGAGGGACGCGCGGTGATCAGGCTTCCGACGCGATCCGGTCGTCGACCGACCTGAAGACGAGCGCACCGAGCGCGAGCGCGACGATCGCGGCAACGACGACGTACACGAGATCGCCCGTCGACGGCAGCTCGCCCTCGTAGAGCGGGGTCCGGTAGGACTCGACGGCGGGCGTGAGCGGGTTGCCCCAGTGCAGCAGGTCGACGAGCCACGGTCGCGACTCCGCGCCGGGAAGGTCGTCGAGCTGGTAGAGGATCGGGGTGAGGAAGAACCACGGCAGCAGCATGGCCGTCACGACGAACTCGACGTCGCGGAAGATCGCGTTGAGCGAGGCGAGCGCGAGCGAGAGGCCGGCGGTGAACGCGACGATCACGGCGGCGACGGGGATCGCGAGCCACGCGACGTCCCGGCTCTCCGGCCTGAACCAGAGGGCGAGCACGAGCACGATCGCGGTCATCGCCGCGAAGGCGACGACCTCGGTCGCCACCACGGACAACGGAACGAGCTGGCGAGGGAAGCGCACCTTGCGGATGATCGGCGCGTTCTCGACGATGCTCCGCGCACCGCTCTGCAGGGACGTCGAGAAGAAGACCCAGGGGGGAAGGCCGCAGAGGAGGAACAGCCAGTAATGGTCGGTCTCGGTCGGCTGGGCCTTCCAGAGCACGGCGAAGACGACCAGGTAGACGAGCATCAGCGCCGCCGGGAGGGCGAGCGTCCAGGCGAGCCCGAGGAGCGATCCCTTGTACTTCGCCCGCAGGTCGCGCCGGAACAGCGAGCCGAAGAGCTCGCGGTGTCGCAGCAGGTCGGCGTAGACGCTCACGAGCGCCGATTGTAGGGACGGCTCCCTACGCCGACCGGAAGACGAACCCGCGGTGCCCGATCGGGTCCTCGGGCGCGCCCTGTGCCGAGAGCCACGCGTCGAGGAGCAGCTCGCGGTCGAGCACGAGGCCCGCCGCGGACGCCTCGGCGAGAAGCTCGGGGCGCGCGACGACCCAGCCGAGGTACTCCGTCGCGTACCCGTAGGCCTCCGCGCGTTGCAGGACGACGAACGAGGGCGACTCGAGCGCGACCGGCAGCCGCGTGACGAGCATCAGGCCCGAGGTCGCGCCGCCGAGCCGCCGCAGCAGCGAGCGCCAGTCGGGCTCGTACTGGAGCGAGCTCGAGGCGAGCACGAGGTCGTACGTGCGCTCGAGGCAGGCGTCGTCGGTGTGGAAGGTCACGTCGGGGCTCACGGTCGCGCCCGCCTCCGCGACGGAGGGCACCTCGCGGCAGTGCCAGTCGAGCTCGACCTCCGGTAGCACCGCGCGCGCGAGGACGGCGTAGTGCCCGAGCCCGCCGCCCCAGTCGAGCACGGAGAGGCGGTCGCGCCCGTGGGACGCACGGGCGAGCACGTAGGCGAACGAGACGAGCATGTTGTGGGCGGCGACGTCGTCGCGTCGGAGACGGTCGCCCGGCGCGCGCCTCGTGGTAGACGCCGAGCGGCCCGGGTCCCTCGAGCGCGACGACCCACTCCGGCCATTTCGCGAGATAGGCGTCGGCGACCGTCCCGCCGTCCCAGCCCGCGCACCGGCCGCTCCCACCCTTCGGGGACGTGCTCGAACTCGGGCGCCTCGGCCGGGACGGGAGCGGGGCGGCTCGGGGGCGTCGGAGGCGGCCGGCCCGAGGAGGCCGAGGCGGCGGAGCGCGCCCTTGACCGCGATCACGACGATCGGCGGCGTCAGCGCCTTGAGCCACCACCGTGCGTCCCGGCGCTCGCGCTCGGCGCCGTCAGGCATCGCACGCCTCGCGGACGGCGGTCACGACGGCCGTCGCCTCCTCGTCGGTGAGCTCGGGGTAGAGCGGCAGGCTCAGCACCTCGCGGGAGAGCCGCTCGCTCCGCGTCGAGGCGGCCGGGGCGGGCGAGCTCGCGGTAGGCCGGGTGCTCGTGCACGGCACGAGGATAGTGGACGAGCGTCCCGACGCCCCGCCGCTCGAGCTCGCGGGCGAGCGCGTCGCGCCTCGGCGAGCGGACGACGAAGAGGTGGAACACGTGGTGGGCGCCGGGTATCTCCTCGGGACGGCGACGACGCCCCGAGAGCTCCGTGCGGTAGCGGCTCGCAAGGGACGCGTCTGCGCTCGTTCCATCCGTCGAGCCGGCGTCAGCTCGACCGACAGCACCGCCGCCTGGAGCGGGTCGAGCCGGCTGTTCGAGCCGCGCCGCACGGCCTCGTCGCCACTGCGCTCGCCGAAGCTCCGCAGCTCGCGCACGGCGTCGGCGACGACCTCGGGTCGTTCGTGACGATCGCGCCCGCGTCGCCGAGCGCACCGAGGTTCTTCGTCGGGTAGAAGCTGAACGCCGCGGCGGCTCCGAGCGAGCCGGCCCGGCGGCCGCGCAGCGCGGCCCCGTGCGCCTGCGCGGCGTCCTCGACGACGACGAGGCCGTGACGGCGCGCGTGGTCGGCGATCGCGTCCACGTCGGCGCACTGGCCGTACAGGTGAACCGGGACGATCGCCCTCGTCCGCGACGTCGTCGCTCCCTCGAGCTCACCGGGGTCGAGGGTGAACGTCGGCTCGTCGACGTCGACGAGAACGGGCGTCGCGCCCGCCGCCTCGATCCCGGCCACGGTCGGGATGCACGTGTTCGCGGCGGTGATCACCTCGTCCCCGGGCTCGATCACCGAGCGCACGCAGGGACAGCTCGATCGCGTCCGTCCCCGATGCGACGCCGACCGCCTCCTGCGCGCCGCAGTACGAGGCGAAGGCCCGCTCGAACGCCTCGACGCGGGGACCGCCGACGAAGCGGTCGCCCCCGACGACGGAGGCGAGCGCCTCGTCCAGCTCCTCCCGAAGGGCGGCGTGCTGGCGGCGAAGGTCGAGGAAGGCGACGGTCATGCGTCCGACCAGTACCGCTCGCCGTTCTCCCGGTAGTAGTCGAGCGTCCTCGACCAGCCCCTCCTCGAGCCCGACCTCGGGACGCCAGCCGAGCGTCGTCCGCAGCTTCGTGTCGTCGGCGTAGTAGTCGCCGATGTCGATCGTCTTCCGCTCCTCGGGGAACGGAACGACGCGGTATCCGCCCGAGCCCGCCAGTCGCACGACGAGCTGCGCCGTCTCCTCGAGGCTGACGTGCGCGTCGCCGCCCACGTTGAACACCTCGCCGATCGCCTCGGGGGCCGTCGCCGCCAGGCACAGCGCGCGCACGACGTCGTCGACGTAGGCGAAGTCGCGCCGCTGCCGGCCGTCGCCGAAGACGAGGAGCTCCTCACCGGCGAGGGCCTGCCGGATCCAGAGGCCGAGGAAGGTCTGCCTCGCGTCGCGCACGCGCATCCGCGGCCCGTAGGTGTTCGTCAGCCGCAGCACCGTCACGGGCAGGCCGTAGACGCGCCCGTAGAGCAGGTGGTACCACTCGCCGGCGGTCTTGTTGATGCCGTTCACGTCGACCGGGTCGATCGGGTGCGCCTCGTCGACCGGGAGGTACCGCGGCCTTCCGTAGATCTGGCGCGTCCCCGCGAACACGATGCGGAGGGCGGGGTTGTCCTGCCGGCACGCCTCGAGGAGCGAGAGCTGCGCCGTGCAGTTGATCGCGAGATCGGTGCGAGGGTCGCTCATCGAGTCGAGGTGGCTCGTCTGGCCCGCGAGGTTGAAGAGGACGTCCTTGTCGAGGAGGTGCTCGTGCAGGCGCTCGGTGTCGCACACGTCCAGCTCGTGCGACCTCGATGTCGTCCTCGATCCCCGCGACGTTGGCCCACGTCCCGCCGTGGGTCGGCATGAGCGAGTCGACGATCGTCACCGTCGGCGCCGGCGGCGAGCGAGCGCCCGGGCGAGATTCGACCCGATGAACCCGAGGCCACCCGTCACGAGCACGCGGCGCCCGCGGAACGCGGCGCCGACGTCGTCCGGGAGCGCCGTCACGCCCCGCGTGCCTGGAGGCGGCGAACGGCCTCTGCCACGCCGGAGGCGAGCTCTGCACCCTGCTCGACGTGAACGGTGTCGACCACGTGACGGAGGATCCTGCCGGGCTCCCCGGAGGTCGAGACGACCACGACGTCGAGGCCCAGGGCCGAGGCCGCGAGCACCGCGCTCCGTTGCTGGAGCGCCTCGCGCTCGCCCGCGGCGCCGCCGAGGGTGCCGTCCTCGACGACGAGCAGCGCGTCGGCATCCGTGAGGCCGTCGAGGAACGACGTCCCCGCAGGCGACGCGAGCCGGGGCCTGCGGCCGGCGCGCCGGAGCGCTGCGTCGCCGAGGAGCGCCGCCGTGCGGGTCAGCGCCCCGGCCGTCGCCGGCGAGCCTGCCGCGGTCTGCGTCCGTCCCGAGGACGTACTCGCGGGCGGCCGCGGCGGCGGCGTAGCCGTGGAGCTCGCGTCGTCCGCCCCGGGCGATGCCGCGAGGACGAGCGGGCGAACGAGAGGGCGCCACCTCCGCGAGCGTTGCCGCGGCGGCCAGGGCCGTGGCCTCGTCGGCTGCGAGGATCGCGACGCAGAGCGCGGGCCGCACGTCCACCTCCGCCCGGAGCGTCGCAGCCGAACCAGCGGACGTGCTCGTGCAGCAGGTCGAGGACGAGCGTGTGCCTCCCTGCGACCGGCGGAGCCTGGACGTCGGCGGGGACGACGAGCGAGGCTTCGGGTGCGAGCGTCGCAGGGAGCGCCGTCCGCAGCCCGTCGGCGACGACCACGGCTCCCTCGTCGTCGAGCCAGCGGTAGGCGATCCGCACGGAGGGCCAGCCGACGCCGTCGTGGGGCCAGACGTGGGTGCTCCGATTCGCGACGCGGACGACGACGCCGCGCTGCTCGCCGAGTGCGAAGGGCGCCACCTCGTCGACGAGCTCGAGAGCCCCGCGGTAGAGGGCCTCGGTCGCCGGCGCGCCGTGCCAGTGGACGTCGACCTCGTCGCGCGTCGCCGTCCGGACGGGCTTCGCGCCCGGCCGGGGCTCCGGCCAGGGGTCGAGCTCGAGGATCCGTCCGATCGTGTCCCTGTCCGCTGCGTCGACCGGCTCCAGCCGTACCCCTTCGCGGTCCTCCGGCAGGAAGTACGCGTCGTTCATCGGCAAGCCTGCGACGCGGCGACCGGGGATCGCGGCCTCGTAGCGGCGCACCTTCGCGCGACGGCGCTCGACCGGGTTGAGGAGGAGATCGGTGTGGTACAGGGGCGTGTCGAGGTACCGGTGCGGCCCGATCGCCTGGATCGGCCAGTGCGTGATCCCCGGGAACCAGACGACGCGAGGGTCGTTCTGCACGAGCCGGAGCTGGAAGTCGGGCACCCACGGCGGCCCCATGAGGACGCTCTCCGGGTCCCGCCAGAGCGTCCGCCGCGGGACGAAGCAGTGCGTGATCGACGGATCCTGCGATCACGTCGCGCACCTCGCCGACGAGCCTCGCGGAGGGGATCTCGTCGTCGTCGACCCAGAGGATCCAGTCCCGCGTGCAGAGCGAGTGGACCCAGCCGACCGGCCGGTCGACCGGGTCGGCGTAGGGATAGTGGACGAGGACGTCCGCGACGTCCTCGAGCGGATGCGCGAGATCCGCCTCCACCGAGGTGTCCAGCCCGACCACGATCTCGTCCGCGACGTCGCGGAGGAGGCTCAGCTGAGCCGCCACCCGGGCAGTGGGACCGCGGGTCAGGCAACAGACCGAGAGGGTCCGTGCCCCGTTGGTTCGCGTCGCCGCTCACGCGGGCGCAGAGCATAGGGCGCCGGGGGAGCTGCCCGCTACCCTTGAGCGCACCGTGGAAGCGGCCGTCACGATCGCCGCCCTGCCTGTCGCGGCGCTCGCCCTCTGGGCCCTCGTTCGCGCCCCGCCGCCGCGGCCCGGCTCGTCGCGTTGCCCACGGGCGAGCGCTGGCACGAGCGGGCAACGCCGACGTTCGGCGGGGTCGGCATCGCGTGCGGGCTCGCAGCCGGGGTCGCGCTCGCCATCGCGGTCGGCGCCCTCGATGCCGACGTGGGAGCTGGCCGGGATCCTGGCAGGCTGCGGGATCGTCTTCGCGGCCGGGCTCGTCGACGACGTGCGTCACCTGAGCCCGATCGCGAAGCTCGTCGCCCAGTTCGCGGCGGCGGCGATCGCGATCGGAGCGGGCCTGCGGGTCGAGCTCGTCTCGAACGACGTCCTCGGTGTCGTCATCGCGCTCTTCTGGCTCGTCGGCATCACGAACGCGTTCAACCTCCTCGACAACATGGACGGCCTCGCCGCGACGCTCGCGACGGTGGCGTGCCTCTACTTCGCGATCGACGCGGCGACCGTCCACGAGAACGACCTCGTCCTCGTGCTCGCGCTCTCGCTCGCGTTCGCGTGCCTCGGCTTCCTTCCGTTCAACCTCCGTCCGGGGCGGCGCGCGGGTGTTCATGGGCGACGCGGGGAGCCAGCTGCTCGGGTTCCTCCTCGCGGCGCTCGGTCTCGCGGCGAGCTGGACCACGGCGGGGACGACGGTCGCGACGATGCTGCTGCCGCTCCTGGTGCTCGCGATCCCGATCCTCGACACGACCCTCGTCACGGTGCAGGAGGCTCGCCGAGCGGCGGCCGGTGACCCAGGGCGGGCAGGATCACACGTCCCACCGGCTCGTCTACTACGGCCTCTCGGAGACGAAGGCGGTGGCGCTGCTCGCGCTGATCGCCGATCGCGCTCGGCGGCGACGTCCGTCGCGTACAACGTGCTCGACCGTCCCGCGATCACGGCGCTCGGCGTCCTCGTCACCTTCGCGCTGCTCGTCCAGTTCGGGAGCTTCCTCGCAGAGCTCTCCGAGCAGGAGCGCGCGCGGCCGGCCCGGCGACACCAGGCTCCGCCATGCCGTCGAGGTCCAGCCGCGCCGGCTCGTCGAGCTGCTCGTCGACGCGGCGCTCGTGAGCGGCGCCTTCCTCGCGTCCTACCTCCTCTTCGTCGACGGCCGCGGGACGGAGCTCCAGCGCGGCACGTTCCTGGCGGCGCTCCCGATCGTGCTCGGGACGACGTACGTCGTCTACGTCCTCTCGGGCGTCTATCGGCGCGCGTGGCGCTACGCGACGGCACGTGACCTGGTCGCGATCGCGGTCGCCTCGGCGATCGCGACGCTGGCCGCGTTCGGGATCGTGCGTCGCGATACGGGACCTCGGCGACTTCCCGCGCGGGCGTCTTCCTCGTCTACGGCGTCACGGCCGCCGCGCTCGCCGTCGTGTCGCGCTGGTTCGTCCGACTCGTGCCCGAGGAGGGGAGCGCGGCGGGCGACGGCCGCCGGCGGGTGCTCGTCGTCGGCGCCGGGCAGGCGGGGCGAGGCGTCGTCCACGACCTGCGGGGGAGCGAGGATGCGCTGGTGGTCGGCTTCCTCGACGACAACCCGCGGCTTCGCCGTCGCCGGGTGCAGGGCGTTCCCGTGCTCGGCGGAATCGGCGACGCGGCCGCCGCGCTCGAAGACGACCCGCGCGGACGAGCTCGTCGTGACGATCCCCGACGCGCCCGCCGAGCAGCTCGAGGCGATCGGCCGCGCCTGCAACGCGGCCGGCGTGTCGCAGCGCGTGCTGCGGGAACGACTCCGAACCGGCCCCGACGCCGACCCAAGCCGTCGCCGAGTGAGCGCCGAGGCCACCGCGACGCCGCTCGCATCGGCGAGCGCGAGGCCGGATGCGCGGACCCGGCTCGAGGTCGGTCGCCCCGCTCGTCGGGGCGTACCTGCTGCTCGCGACGCTCTATGCGTGGCAGGCCTGGCGTCGCGAGACGCCGACGATCTTCTCGGACGAGCTCGAGACGACGCAGATCTCGCGCGCGATCGCCGAGACCGGTCACGCCGCGCGGCGCGGCGAGCCGTACGGGTTCACGAGCCTCGTCCCGTGGCTGACCGCGCCGCTCTGGTGGCTGCATCCGGTCGCCACCGCCTACGAGGCGATCAAGAGCGTCCAGGCGTTCGTGATGGCGGGTGCGATCTTCCCCGCGTTTCTCCTCGCGCGGCGCGTGCTGTCACCGGGCTGGGCGTACTTCGCGGCCGTGGCTGCGATCGCCGGCCCGGCGCTCTCGTACTCGCCGATCCTCGTCGAGGAGCCATGGGCCTATCCGGCGGCGACGCTCGCGCTCTGGCTGACGGTGCGCGCGGTCGACCGGCCAGGGCGGTGGCCGATCGCCCTGGCGTTCGCGTCGTGCCTGCTCGCCGTGCTCGTGCGCTCTCAGCTCGTGGCGCTCTTCGGCGCGCTCGGCTTCGGGCTCGTGGCGCTCGCCTGGCGCACCGAGGCGCTGCGTCGGTGGCGCACAGCCTGGTCCCGCTGGGACTGGGTCGGCGCCGTCGTGCTCGGGGTCGGCGCGGTCATCGCGGTCGCGGCGTTCCTCGGACACCGCTCGAACGAGTGGTCGACCGCGACGACGCTCTGGAAGGGGCGGATGCTCGAGTACGGCAGCTGGGCAGGCGGCGCCTTCGCGATCGGGATGGCCGATAAGTCGAAGTCGATCCGTTTCCCGGCCGCCCGGCGTACGCGGCCGCAGCAAACGCGCGAGATCCACCCGTCGTGGTCTTGTGTCACGCGGACGGTTGCGCCGCGATTGAGCAACTCGTTGAACACGAAGTGGCGGCGCGCGAGGACAAGGGGTCGTACCAACCGTAATCGAGCGAGCTGACAGCACGGGCCTGCCCTGCTGCGTGAGCGACACATCGTCGAGGACGACGCCACGCCAGAGCGAACCGCTCACGCGACCAATCTTCAACTCGCCGTTCACGTACCCGGCGGCGCGCGTCACCGCAAACCGGCGCGCGCGCTCCTTGAACCAGGACGTTTGCACGGCGCCCAGAGCAATGACGAGGAGGGCGACGACGATCGCCGCTCCATAGAAGACGCCGCGTACGAAGCGTCGTCGCATGACACGACTCAAAACGCCTGTCCAAAACTCAGGTGGAGGCGCCAATGCCTCTTCTCCGGCACTCCGTCCATGCGCAAGCCGGCGATGGGCGTCAACTGGAAGCCGAGGTCGGCGCGCAGCGCGCCGATGGGCGTCTGATATCTCAGGCCCGGACCGATATCGACGCGGAGCGGAAGCTTCTGGACGCTCCAGTCGCTCGACCCACGGTTCCCGCGTCGACGAAGGCCACGCCGGTGAGCTTGGAGCGGATCGGAAAGCGCGCTTCCGTGGACACGAGCAGCTGCGTCCGGCCGCCAATGGGCAACCCTTGCGCGTCGAGCGGCGAGACCAGATACCGCCCCCACCCGCGGAGCGTCGTCGCACCGCCCAGGAAATATCTCTTGGAAAAGGGAACCGCGGATGAATCGGCGGCGCCCAGCGATCCGAGTAGCGTGCGGCCGGCGAGCACCACCTTCCCGATCGACACATAGGCCCGACCGTCGAGCGTGATTTCGTCGAACCGGTACGAGCCCCACAGCCATGGCGCCGCGTGCTCGAGGTGGATCGACATCACGGTACCGCGCCTCGGTTGGAGGACGTCGTCGACGGCGACGCGTTGGACGTCGAGCGTGACTGAGGCCAGAGCCCCGGCGGCGCGGCCGGTCACCGGATCGAGGCCGAGCGCGATCCGCTCGTCTCGACTCGACAGGTCGTTGAGAGCCTCGCGTCGCACGCCGTACCGCGAGATAGGTGCGGCCGTAGCCGCCCTGTACTTCGTAGCGCACGGGCTCGCGCGTGCCGGTGGCGCCCGTCTCGTTTCGATACGCCAACGTCGCACGGCCACCGTACAGTTTGCCAGTCGTACGTCAGTTGGCGCGTCTTCTGCGCGATGCCTGTCAGATGAAACGTGAAGGCTGACGGCCCGAGCCGGGGTTCCACGAAATCGATCTTGACGCCCTGATCGAGAAAGGACGCATTCGCGTTGAGACCGAGCTCTCGGGCGCCGCCGAGGAAGTTGACGTGCTGCCACTGAAACGTTCCCCGCGCGCGCTCCTCACTCCCGTAGCCCAGGCCGAGTTTCAGCCTGCGTGGCGGGGCTTCGGCGACGGTGACGCGCACCGGCATACGATTCGCGCTCACTTCTTCGACGCGCGGTGTGACGCTCGCGAGCTCGAACAATTGCAGGGACGACAACCTGTGCTGTGTCTTGAGGACGAGACTTTCGCGATACATCTCCCCAGGCGCAAATGCGAGCTGCCCGCGAAACGATCGATCGGTCGACTCGCGCCAGGCCGTCGACGGTCAACTCACCGAAGACGATCGAGGGACCGGGGTCGGCCCGGAACGTCACGATGACCTGCCCCGGACGCTCACCCGGGCGTTCGCCGGCGTCAACGTAGCCAAGCGGGTAGCCGTTGTCTCGCAAGAGGCGGGCCGCCAGATCCCGACTGGCGCGTACATAATCGCGGTTGCGGGGCGCGCCGGCCGCGAGCGGCGCGGATTGCAATTGCCCGCGCACGTCTTCTCGAAGCGCATCGAACCCTTCGAATCGCACGGCCTCGACGAGGACGGGGGCGCCTTCGTCGATTGAGATCTTCAGCACGCACACTCGAACGATCGGCGGCGAGGTCGACAACAACGCCAGAAATGCGCTGCGCGGGATAGCCGTGGTCGACATAGAAAGCATGGATCCGTCCCAGATCCGATTCGAACTCGGCGCGGTCGAAATAGTGTCGAGCCGACCAAGGCAGCCACCCGCTCTTACGGGTGGCCAGGACATGCTCGAGTTGGGACGCGGAAAACGCGTGGAGTCCCGAGAAGGAGATCTCCTTGACCTGAATCGTGCCCTCTTCATGGCACGCGGCGACGAGGCTTGCCACGCACCCAAGAAGCCAGGCCCATCGAGCCGCGGGCCGGCGAGAGAATCGGCGGCTGACGACAGGGCCAGACGACACGTTAGATTGCTCAATCAAATTACGTGCCCACCAAATCGCGGAGCTCACAAGCGGAACGTGGCAAAAGACTGCCGCTATTGGTACGCCGCCTTCCCACATGTCGCTCGGTCAGCCGGCGACCCGCTCAAGCGCGTCACCTGGCAGACGTCTTGCTGCTGATGACCCCTGCTGAATCAGCGATCGCTCACGGGAGGCGGGATGAAGTCGGTGACGGTCGTCACGCAGCCGAGTTCGACGAGCGCGAGTCAAGCCTGGGCGCTGGTGCGAGCGACGCTGTCTGCGTGGTTCGACGATGCCGCGCCGAGCATGGGTGCCACACTCGCGCCGAGATCGGTGAAGGTGGCGGCGGTTCGGCTCATCGCTGGCGATCACGTCCGAGGTGACGACGCGTCACCGTGGCCTCACGCCAGGGAGAGGCATGCCGTGTGACTCTCTTCGCGTCAGATTCCAACCGGGAGCGCCAGCCAGGCTGCGGACCGTGATGGCTTCACCGAGATGCACCGCGTTGTGCCGGATGGCGGTGCCGGCGAGCTGGGCGGCACGGGAGTGGCCTTGCCACGGCTGGTAGCCCACTCCCTCGACACATGGGGTGTTCGGCGCGAAGGCGCCGGCCGCGCCATGTGCCACAGGAGCCAGACCAGCGAGTTGACGCGGTCAGCCGGGCGGGCCCGCATCTGCTCGTCGGTCACTCCGCCGAAGACCCGAATTCCGGCATACGAGGCGGTCCCGCCGTCCTCGAGCGAGTGGAGGTGTCCGTGCTGTAGAAGAAAGAAGCGCAGGGTGTCCATGCGGGTCCTCCGCTCACCGATGATGCGCGTCGTGGAGGCCTCTTCGTTCGTGGCACACGCGCCATACCCGGAGCGCGCGAGCCACCAGCGTCAGAGGAAGGTGCGGCCCCCCCATTCCCCTCAGGCGGCGTGAGCGTCCTAGCGCCAGATCGTCAGCGCGAGCAGAAGCGCGGCCAGGATCAGGGCCACCAGCCGCCAGCGGGCCGTCGCCCGCGAGGGCTTCTCGCCGGACTCGCCCGCATGATGCGACTCCTCGCAGGGCGCGTACACCTCGAGCTCCGTCCCATCGGGGCGCTTGCGGATGACGGTCCACGGGGCCTGGTCGGGCGTGGGCTCGCTGGCGGTGCGCTCGAGTGACACGGGTAGCGGCGTCTCCGGCGCGATCGTCAGGGAGAGCCGGCCGCCATACGGCAGGGGCTTGCCGCGGACGCCGTCGCCGAACGAGATGACCGTGCCGCCCTCCTCGCTGACGCGAAGCGTGAACACCCGGCTGTCGGCCCGCAGTCGGCCAGGGTCGAGCGGAGCGACCATCGCTCGCCGTTCACGGCGAGGGTCACGGGCTCCCGGTCGCGCGATGCCATGGTCGTTGTCCCGCCGGGTTTTGGCGGCTCTACGGCAGGATAGTCGAGCCCGCGAGGCGCCGGCAACCTGGCGCGAGCCCTCGACGGCGGGCCCACGCCTGTCGCCGGGAGACGCTCCTCGGCGAGCCATGGATCAGATTTCACTTACCCGGAAGGTACTTACGAGGCGGGAACTGCGCGGCGGTTAGGCCGGTCCAAGGTAGCGGAGGGATAGGGGTGTCAGCTTGTTCGGGCGTCGCCGTCTGCGCTAGGCTCGGGCCGTGGGTAGCGGCACCGGTGGCTGAGCCGGCGGCAGGCGACTCCGCGGAGTTCGTGAGCCGGCTCCGGGCGGGCGACCGCCGGGCGTTCGAGGAGCTCGTGCGAACCCAGCAGCACCGCGTCTACGGGCTCGCCCTCCGCATGCTCGGGAACGCCGCCGAGGCCCAGGACGTCGCCCAGGAGGCGTTCCTCCGGGCGCACCGCGGGCTCGCCGAGTTCCGGGGCGATGCACGGCTGTCCACGTGGCTCTACGCGATTGTCTCGCGTCTCTGTCTCAACCGGCTGGCCGGGAGCGAGCGCCGCCTTGCCCGCGATGGCGAGGAGACGCTGGCGCGACTGGCCGATCCCCGGCCCGGGCCGGACCAGACTCTCGAGCGGGGCGAGCTGGAGGAGGCGCTCCACCGCGCGATCGGCGAGCTACCCGAGGAGCGGCGTATCGTGGTGGTGCTGCGGGACGTCGAGGGGCTCGCCTACGAGGAGATCGCCGAAGTGCTGGAGCTTCCGGTGGGGACCGTGCGCTCCCGGCTCCACCGCGCGCGGCTCGACCTGAAGGAAAAGCTGGAGCGGTTCTTCCCGTGACCTGTCCCGACGCCCGCGTGCAGCTGTCCGCATTCCTGGACGAAGCGCTCTCGGCGGCCGAGCAGCAGGCGCTCGAGGCCCATCTGGCCGGGTGCGCCGAGTGCCGCCGGGAGCTGGAGCAGTTCCGCGGGACGGTGGCGCTCCTGGGCCGGCTCCCGCCGGTCCACGCTCCGGCCGGGTTCGTCGACCGGGTGATGGGAGAGGCCTACCGCCCGCCATGGCCGAGGCGCTTCCGCGACGCGCTGTTCCGGCCGCTCCGCGTGAAGCTGCCGCTCGAGGCGGCGGCGGTGCTCCTGGTCGGCGTCTCGGCGCTCTACGTGTACCAGCGCGCGCCGGAGGTGCAGCAGGTCGCGCGCCAGGAGACGCCCATGCCGCCGCCTGCGGCGCCCGCGGCTCCGGCCCAGCCGCCGGCGCCCCCGGTTGCCGGGGCGGCCGGGGACGCGTCGCAGTCCAAGGACGCGGACGCGCGGGCGAAGCGCGCGCCGGCCGAGCAGGAGGCGGCCCGCGACAAGGCCGGCGCTCTGGAAGCTCCCGCCGCCGCGGCCCCCCCGGCCTCGGCGATTGCGCCCGCACCCACCCGACCGCGAGAGAATGCCCTGGAACCGCCGGCCGCGAAGACGGGCGCGAAGCCGCGCGCGCCGCCATCGGAGCTGACGGCCGAGGTGAAGCCCGAGGCGAGAAAGAGGCGCTGGCCGAGCCGCGCGCCGATGTCCGCGGGAGCGGCGACGTCACCCGGCAAGATCGAGACCTTCGCGGATTCGTCCGACCCGTCACCCTCCCGCGCCGGGGCCGGACCGCGCGTCGCGCCGGGAGCCCCGCCCGCGGCGCCTGCCCCTCCGGCGGCGACCCCAGCCTCACCGCCCGAAGCGCGTGGGCACGCAGGCGGCCTGGGATCCCCGCCGCCGTGCCGGCCCCCGCGGCGCGCGAGGGCACGGCCGGCGACACGCTCTCGACCGCAAAGTCCCGGAGCGCGGCGCGCCTCATGCGCGCGTCGGACGCAAGCGGGCGCCTGGCGGTGCCCGCCCGCGACCAGGCCGAGGCGGCCCTCGACGCGCTTCTGAGCCGCCTCGGCGGCACGCGCGTGGCTCGACGGCTCGAGGGCAACGCAGGCCTGGTCCTCATCGACGTCGTCGTTCCAGCCGCGCGCTACCGCGAGCTGGTCGAGGGGCTCGGGAAGATCGGCCGGTGGACCACCGAGCACGAGGTCAAGACGCTTCCGGCTCAGGTGCGCCTCGAAGTGGCCGTCACCGTCGAGCCCTGACCGCTCGCTCCTCGGCACCTCCTCCTGGGGAACTTTCTCGACAGCGGCCGGTCCAATGGACCGAGCTGTCAGATCCGACGAGATCCAGGAGGAGCCACCCATGCGCCGTCCCATCGCCCTGATGCTGCTCACCCTCGCCGCCCTGTCGCCGGGAGGCCCGGCCTCGGCCGCGCCCCCGCTCGCGATCACACGCGACAGCCAGCGCGACCTGATGGTCACGATCTACAACGGCAACCTCGGGCTGGTGAAGGACACGCGGGAGGCGCGCCTACCCGCTGGCACGAGCGAGGTCCAGTTCGCCGACGTCGCGGCGCAGATCGACCCGACGTCCGTCCACCTCAAGTCGCTCTCGGATCCCGCCGGGTTGCGCATCCTCGAGCAGAACTACGAATACGATCTCCTGTCGGCCCAGAAGCTGCTCGAGAAGTACGTCGGCAAGAAGGTCCGCCTCTACCAGGGCAACGGCACCTACCTCGAGGCGACACTTCTCTCGACCGACGGGCCCGTCTACGACATCAACGGCGAGATCCACATGGGTCACCATGGCCAGGTCGTGTTCCCGTCGCTGCCCGAGAACCTGGTCTCGAAGCCCACGCTCCTGTGGCTGCTCCGGAACGCCGCGACCACGCCTCAGCGGGTCGAGGCCTCGTACCTCACCGGCGGCATCACCTGGAAGGCCGACTACGTGGTGATCCTCAACGCCGCCGACGACCGCGCCGACCTGACCGGGTGGGTGACGATCGACAACAAGAGCGGGGCGACGTACAAGGACGCGGCGCTCAAGCTGGTGGCCGGCGACGTGAACCGCGCGCGCGAGGACCGCACCCGCCAGGCGATGGAGCTGGCGGCGAAGTCCGGGGCGGCGGCGCCGGCCTCCCGCGACTTCGTGTCCGAGGGGTTCTTCGATAGCCACCTCTACACGCTCGACGGCCGGACGACGATCAAGGACAAGCAGACCAAGCAGCTCACGCTCATGACCGCGGCCGGCGTGCCGGTCCGGAAGGAGCTGGCCTTCTTCGGCGCGCGCGACTACTACCGCTCGCAGTACGGCACGCCCATGAGCAACCAGAAGGTGAGCGTGTTCGTCGAGCTCACCAACGCGAAGGCGAACAACCTCGGGGTGCCGCTGCCGAAGGGCAAGATCCGCGTCTACAAGGCGGACAAGTCCGGCAGCCAGCAGCCTCGTGGGCGAAGACTGGATCGACCACACCCCGAAGGACGAGCGCGTCCGGATCAAGATGGGCGAGGCGTTCGACGTCGTGGGCGAGCGGACCCAGCGCGACTGGAAGAAGATCGGCGGGTCGACCTACGAGGTCGAGTGGGAGATCAGCCTGCGCAACCACAAGAAGGAGGACGTGGTCGTGAGCGTGATCGAGCCCATTCCGGGCGACTGGGAGGTCCTCCGGGAGACCCAGCCCCACGAGAAGCTCGAGGCGCACACGCTCCGCTACCAGGTCCCGGTGCCGCAGGAGGGCCGCGGCGAAGGTCACCTACCGTGTCCGCCTGCGATTCTAGGCGGGTGCCCGCGCGCGGCGCGAGCCGCAGCGGGCTACCCCGATCACTCCGGGAGGCTCCGCTGCCTCCACCGCTCGGATCGCGGTCGGAGGCCGGCCGGCGGGGCGTCCCGCCGGAGCTCCTGATCGACCTCGCCGCGTAGAGCGCCACGACGCCCATCGCGAGGTAGGCGCTGATGAGATGCCGGGGGATAGTAGATGGTGGCCGTGTAGACGAGATGCACACCGAGATAGAACGCGGGAACCAGCAGCAGGAGCGCGGCGGACACCCGTGACCCCCGCCACCGCCGGGCGCCCAGAAGGGCGGCCAGGATCCACGCAGCCTGGAGGCCGTGCATGACAGGCTGGAGGAGGGCCTCACCGGAGCTCGTCAGGTACAGAAGGTATCGGAGGTGAGTCCACGCCGCGTCGCGCGCCTCCGCGTCGTGCGTGACGGCGAGCCAGCGCGACGGAGGAAAGACCAGGTTCGCCGGGAGCTCCGCGCTGGAGACGACGAGGACCCAGCGGCCCCCGTAGCACGCGCGCCGCCGGCCAACCGGCCCTCCGGGCGCCGCCGTCCCGCGCGCCGGTCGCGGCCCGGCGTCGGGACGGCGCCGGACTAGCCGAAGCGGTCGGGATCGAGCAGGCGCACGTCGGCCGGCGGGGTCGCGCCTGCCGCGAGCTGGGCGACGAGCTTGCCGGTCGCCGGGCCCATCGACATGCCGACCATGGCGTGACCGGCCGCGACGACGAGG
>CAVVEN010000003.1:0-14589 GCA_963747125.1 uncultured Actinomycetes bacterium
TGGTGCGGCGGGCATCGCGCTGGTGGGGCTCTTCCTCGAGTCGCTCTTCCGCGCGGCGCGCCTCCAAAGCCTCCAGGCGTACGACGCGTCGGGCGTTCTGGGTCCCGAAGGGCAAGGCGATCTACTTCTTCCACAGCCTCGACGAGCACGTCTTCCTGACGACGCCGAACTCGACGTACCCGCCGCTGCAGCCGATCCTCGACGCGACGGCGTTCCACGCGATGGGCGGCGCGGACGCCACGACGCTGCACGTGCAGTTCTGGCTTTTTCTCGTCGGCGCCGTCGCCGCTGCAGCGGGCCTGCTCCATCGCCACGCCCCGCCTGGCTGGTCTGGCCCCCGCTGCTTCTCGTTCTCGTCGTCCCGCGCTTCGGCCAGAGACTGCTGGAGCCGCTCGCGGACGTCCTTCTGGACATCCTCGTCGCGATCGCGGCCCTGCTGCTCGCGTTGTGGCTCCGCGACTCGGCAGGGTGGCGCCTCGCGGCCGCGGCAGTCCTGCTCGCCGGTGCGGTGAATACGAAGCGCGAGGGCATCCTGTTCGCGGCGTGCGTTCTCGCCGCCGCATTCGTCGCCTCCGGCCCGCGCCACTGGCCGCGGCTCGCCCTCACGTCACTCGCGGTCGGCCTCGCCGTGGATCCGTGGCGCATCTGGGCGGAACGCCACCAGATCCCCGTCGGGGGGCGCCATGCGTCCTTCGGCCTGGATCGGCTCGGCGGCGCTCTGCGGCTGTCGCTCGACGTCCTACTCCAATTCGCGGTGGTCGGTCTTGCCGCGATCGCCACGATCGCACTCGTCGCCGCGGCCGTCTGGGGCGACAGGCGTCTCGCTGTCGTACGTCGGGCTTGTCGCCTTCCTGCTGTTTGCCGGCGGTGTCTGGTCGACGGTCGGCTTCCCGGATCGCGATCTCGGCTGATGAGTCCGGGAACCCGATCGTCCGGTACGCGGGCTCGCTCATCCTGCTGGCGGCCGTTGCCACCCCGCTGCTCCTGGCCTCGGTCTGGCGAGGGGGCGAGGAGCCGTGAGCTCGTCCCGTATCCGCCTCGCGGCGGCCGCGATCGTCGCTGTCCCGCTCGTGGGGTATCCGCTCGTGGTCGCTGCGGACGGCGCGCGCTTTCCCTCGGTCGACGATTGCGTCCGGCTGGCTCCGCCGGGGTCGACCGAAGCCCTCGACCTCGTCTTCGGCCGTCGCAACACGCCGATTGCAGCCGAGCGTCTGCTCGAGCGCGTCCGGTCGGTCGGCTACGTCGACGCGGAGATGCGGCTCGAGGGATGCGGCCGATGGAGGGTGCTGTACGACGGCATCACCTCGTACCCACAGGGGGCGAGCTCCGTCGCCGAGGCACGCGGCGCAGGCCTTTCCGCATGGCTCGAGATCCAGCCGCCGAGCTGACCTACGATTCTCCGTCATGGCGACGATCGCACTCGACCGTCCGCGCGCCGTCGCGGAGCGCGCCCCGTTCGTCGAGGGCCTCTTCTTCGCGACGGTCTTCACCGTGACGTACGCGAAGCTCCAGTGGGAGGTCGCGGGGACGCTGTCCTTCTCCCGACGTCGTCACCGCGCTCTTCCTGTTCGCCTTCGTCGTCTACCGCGGCGGAGCGTTCCGACGCGCGCCTCGAGCGCGCGCGCGCTGATCACCCTCGGGTTCTTCGTCGCCTTCCTGCTCATCTACCTGATCGGCTGGTTCAACCTCGAGACGACGCAGTCGCTCGCCCAGTGGGCCAAGGGGATGGTGAAGTTCCTGCTCCACTTCCTGTTCCTGGTGGCGGGCGTCTCCCTCATGGCACGGGGGATCCGCTTTTACTGGCTCACGCTCGCCGCGTTCGTGGCGGGCGCCACCGCCAATGCGCTGTACGGCGTCGCGCAGCTCGTGGTCGCGGAGGGGACCGGGCGGAACCTCGACGCGGGCTGGCTCCAGCCGCTCACCGGCGGGGCGAGCAAGATCAACATCTACGGCGCGATCGAGGGTCAGAACGTCTTCCGCATCAACGCGCTCACCGGTGACCCGAACCACCTCGGGATCGAGCTCGCGGCCGTGCTCGTGCTGCTGCTGCCGATCTACCTGCGCCTCGAGCGGGGACATCGCTTCAGGACGCCGCTCGCGGTGCTGCTCGGGTTCCTGTTCGTCGTCGAGCTCGCGACGCTCTCCCGGAGCGGGATGCTCGGCCTCGGCTGCGGGTTCCTCGTCCTCCTCATCCCCTATCGCCGCCACTTCCTGACCGCGCGGTTCCTCGTGCCGCTGGGGCTCGTCATGGCGGGGCTCTTCGTCGTCGTCGCGCGCCGGGCCGCGTTCTTCGAGCAGGTGCTGACCTCGCGGCTGTCGACCGAGGGCCGGGGCTCCTCGACGCACTTCCTCGTCTACGACTTCATCCCGGACGTCCTCGCGCAGCATCCGCTCTTCGGCCTGGGCCTCAACACGTTCTCCGTCTATTACGAGTTCCAGACGGGGAAGACGAACTTCGGCCCCCACTCGTTCTACGTTGCGTCGTTCGTCGAGACCGGGCTCGTCGGGACGCTCGTGTTCGCGGCGTTCCTCGTCTACCTCTTCCGCCGCTCCGGCGCCACACGGCACATCGGCCGTGCGCTCGCGGCGGTCGGCGACCCGCTCGCCGCCCGCGTCTGGCCGCTCGGGTGGGGGCTCACGGCCGCGCTCGTCGCGACGATGGCCTCGAACGTCTTCTACCTGACGATGTCGTTCTACTACTTCTACGTCATCGCCCTGCTCGCGATCGCCGCGCCCGCTGTGTTCGCGCGGCGCCTCGAGCGAACGTGAGGGTCGTCGTCCTGACGACGTCGTACCCTCGGGACGCGGACGACGTCGCCGGGACGTTCGTCCAGGACGGCGTCGAGGCGCTGCGCGCGTTGGGCGTCGAGGTCCGCGTCGTGTCACCGGCGAGCTTTCGTCACTTCGGGATCGCCTACGGCGACGGGATCGTGAACAACCTCCGGGCGGCGCCCTGGAAGGCGTTTCTGCTGCCCCTCTTCCTCCTCTCCTATTCGGCCGCGGCGCGTCGTGCGGCGCGTGGCGCGGACGTCGTCCACGCGCACTGGCTGCCGAGCGTCCTGCCGGCGAGGGCGACGGGAAGGCCGGTCGTACTGCAGCTCTGGGGCTCGGATGTTGTGCTCGCACGGCGGATGCGCCCGCTCGCGCGGCCCATGCTCCGGGCGGCCCGGGTCCTCGTCTGTGCGTCGACCGCACTCGCGCACGAAGCCCGGGCGCTCGGGGCGGATGACGTGCAGGTGATCCCGAGCGGGGTCAGGATCCCGGAGTCCGTCGCCGAGCCGGATGACCCGCCGCACGCGCTCTTCGTCGGCAGACTCTCGGAGGAAAAGGGTGTCCGCGAGCTCGCCGCCGCCGCCGCGGACGGCCTACGCCTCGTCGTCGTAGGAGACGGCCCGCTCCGCTCGCTGTTCCCGCAGGCGGTCGGCTTCGTCCCGCCGCGCGAGCTCGGCTCCTGGTACGAGCGAGCGGCCGTCGTGGTCGTGCCGTCGCGCCGTGAGGGCTATGGCATGGTCGCGCGCGAGGCCATGGCGTATGGTCGACCGGTCGTGGCGACCTCCGTCGGGGGCCTCGCCGACGCAGTCGAGGACGCCGTGACGGGATTGCTCGTGGCGCCCCGAGACCCCGTAGCGCTCCGGGACGCGACCGATCGGCTCCTCGCCGAACCGTCGGTGCGAGCAGCCATGGGAGCCGCAGGCCGGGCGCGTGCGGCGGAGAGGTTTTCGCAGGAAGTCGCTGCCGCCGCGCTCGTCCGCCTCTACGCGATGGTACGAGGACGCTAGGCTGGTTCACCGGGTGCCACCAACGAGCTCGACCGGTAAGCGCACGCATCTTGACGCCCTCGCTGCTCGTCATCTGAGGAAGCTCGTCACCGACGCGTCGTTCGCGGTACCGGAATGGACTGCGCCGTCCGCGTGGCACGGTCATGCGCCGTTTGCGTCGTGGCTTGTCGAGGCGATCCGGCCCGAATCCGTGGTCGAACTGGGAGTCTACGAGGGTTTCTCGTACTTCGCGTTCTGCGAGGCGGCCCGGCGCTACGCACCTGCCGCCCGACTCGTCGGAGTCGACACGTGGGAAGGTGACGCACATCAGGGCGTCGTGGGTCCGGAGACCCGACTGCGTGTCGAGGAGCACAACCAGCTGTACGCCTTGCGTTCGTTACTGGTTGCCGCGACCTTCGACGTGGCCGTCGAGCGGTTCTCGGCAGGAGAGATCGACCTGCTGCACATCGACGGCTTGCACACCTACGACGCCGTCCGACACGACTTCGAGACCTGGCTGCCCAAGTTGTCGTCTCGAGGAGTGGTGCTGCTTCACGACAGCGAGGTTCGCGAACGTGGGTTCGGCGTCTGGCGGTTGATGGACGACCTCGACGCCCGATACCCGACGTTCCGCTTTACCCACGACCACGGGCTTGGCGTCGTCGGCGTCGGGACCGAGCTTCCGACACCGGTGCGCATGCTTCTCGAAGCGGACTCGGATGAAGCCTCCCGGGCAGCTGTGCGTGAGGCATACGACCTGCTCGGGAGCCGCTTGGCAGATCTGCTCGCTTCAACGAGCGGTCCGCAGCCTCCACCGGTGCGCGGATCCGACCGTCTGCGCGAGACGCTGGAGCTGCGGGCACGCCTCCGCGCGTCCGAATCGGTGAGTCGATCCATGGTGGCATCTCACAGTTGGAAGGTCACATCGCCCCTTCGCCGCGGCGGCGACATCGCACGTCGCTGGAAGCGCTTCGTGCGGCGTGCCGTGCTGCTCCGCGTACCGATCAACCTCGACGAGCGCCGGGCTTTCGACGCGGCGCAACGAGACCGCGAGCGGACGGAAGGGAGCCGCGGTTATGCGAACTGGATCGACGCGTACGACACGTTCGACGCGTCCGACCTCGCCGGCATGCGCCAGCTCGTCGACTCGCTCTCGTCGAAGCCGTTGATATCCGTGGTCATGCCGGTCTTCGACCCGGAGCCTCGTCACCTGGAGGCTGCGGTGCAGTCGCTGCGCGCGCAGGTGTATGAGAACTGGCAACTGTGCGCCGCCGACGACTGCTCCACCGATCCGGCGGTCCGGTCACTCCTCGAGAAGTGCGCGCGTCGCGACAGCCGGATCGACCTGACGTTCCGTGAGATCAACGGCGGGATCTCTGCGCGGCATCGAACTCCGCACTCGAGATGGCCCGAGGAGACGTGGTGGTGCTGCTCGACCATGACGACCTCCTGCGCCCCCACGCCTTGCTCCTCGTCGCCCAACGGTTCGTCGAGAAGCCCGATCTCGGCTACGCGTACTCGGACGAGGACAAGGTCGACGATGCCAGCGCACCGGCGAGACCACTACTTCAAACCGGACTGGAACCCCGAGCTCCTTCGCTCGCAGAACTACCTCTGCCATCTCTCCGCATTCCGCACCGACCTCGCTCGACAGGTCGGCGGATTTCGCTCGACGTTCGACGGGAGTCAGGACTGGGATCTGGCCCTGCGACTGAGCGAGATTCTCGACGACGATCAGATAGGGCACATCCCGCACGTCCTCTACCACTGGAGGGCGATCTCGACGTCGGCGGCGTCCGAGAGCGAGGCGAAGCCGTACGCAGCCGCTGCGGGGCGCGCAGCGGTCGAGGATCACCTCCGGCGCCGCGGCGATCGCCGGCTCGGTGGTGCCCGCGGACTCCTACCAGAACGTTCGCTACGCCCTGCCGGATTCGGTCCCGCTCGTGAGCGTTGTCGTGCCGACGACGATGCGCGGCGGGCTACTTCGAACACCTCGTCGCGGGCCTCGCGGCCACTGCATACGATGCCCTCGAGCTCGTCCGTGTCGCCACGCCGGGAGCCATTGCGGGGTCGCCACCGCTGCAGAGGACGCTCCCGCCAGGAGCACTTCCAGTAGACGTGGTGCTCGATGGTGCCGCGTTCAACTTCTCGCGGGCCGTCAATCTCGGATGCGCCGCCTCCACCGGCTCGCTGCTCCTGATCATGAACGACGACATCGAGATCATGCACCCGGATTGGCTCGAGATCATGGTGGGCCACCTCACGCAACCACGCGTCGGGGCGGTCGGGCCGCTACTCCTCTATCCGAACGAGACCGTTCAGCACGCAGGCGTCCTGCTCGGGAATCCCGACGAAGAGACCGGGGTCGCAGGGCATCTCAACCTCCGCGCGACGTTCCGCGACCCACCGTATCCGTGGCGCCTCAGGTTGAACCAGGACCTCTCTGCTGTCACGGGCGCCTGCATGCTTGTGCGGAAGGAGGCGTTCGACGAGGTCGGCGGGTTCGACGAGGCGCTTCCCGTCGCCTACAACGACGTCGACTTCTGCCTTCGACTCCGCGAGGCCGATTGGCGCATCGTCTTCACGCCCGACGCGATTCTGACCCACGTGGAGTCGGCGTCGTTCGGCTCGCACTCGAGTGGCCGGACCGAGGAGTACCAGCAGGACGTCGACGAGATGCGACGCCGGTGGAAGCACGTCCTCTACTCGGGACCCGGCGCACAATCCCAACCTTGCGCTCGACTCGACCAGCCCGTGGCGCCTCGCGTTCCCGCCGCGAGTCTCCTATCCGTGGCGGGGTGCCCGAGCCGGGCCGGACGAGGGCGTTCGCTAGTCGACCCGGCAGCGCAGGAGCGTCCGGAGGACGCGCAGCCCGTCGATCGCGGTGAGCTTCTTCCCCTCGTCGCGGGTGCGGGCCCGGTACGTGATCGGCACCTCGTAGATCCGCTCGCCCGCGCGCAGCACGCGGGCGGCGATCTCCGGCTCGATCCCGAAGCCCGCGCTCGCGTGAGCCGGAGCGAGCGGAACAGCTCCGTGCGACATCGCCTTGTGACAGGTCATCACGTCGGAGATCCAGCAGTTGTAGATCACGTTCGTCGCGAGCGTGACCGCCTTGTTTCCCATCACGTACCAGAAGCTGAAGGCGGAGTGGCTCGACCACGAGCGGGTGCCGAAGACGACGCGCGCCTCGCCGGCGAGGAGCGGCTCGAGGAGCGGCTCCGAGGTCGGCCGCGCGATACTCGAGGTCGGCGTCGAGGATCGCCGAGAACTCGCCGGTCGCGTGCTCGAGCCCCGTCCTGGAGCGCTGCGCCCTTCCCGCGGTTTCGCTCGTGGAAGACGACGGTCACGTTGTCCGGGCCACGATCCGCTCCGCGACAGGTGCTCCCGCGTGCCGTCGGTCGACCCGTCGTCGACGACGCACGAGCTGCCGGGAGTCGACGCGGGAGCTCCGCGCTGAGCGCGTCGTCGATCGCGCGCTCGATCGTCGCGCGCTCGTTGTAGACCGGCATCAGGATGGTGAGCGAGGCTGCGGCGTCATCGGAGGCGATCCTATCGGAGGTTGGCGCCCGGAACGTGACGGATCCGTCGCCGACCGGATACCCTCGATGGGCCGATCGGACCAGCCGACTACGGCCGCGAGGCGACCCACCGTGCGATCACGGGGCGCTTCCGGCGACAGGCTCGCACGGTCCGGCGGCGGAGACGCGTCGTTCGACGAGCCAGCCCGTCCGCCCGGGCAAGACGCGCCCAACGGCCGCAGCGCTCGACGATGGGTTCCCGGCGCGACAACCAGCACCGTCGCGTCGCCCGGGACGCGCCCGCCGTCGACCGGACGAGCACGCTCCTCCGCCTCCCCGTGCGATCGAGCAAGGGGTAGAGGAGGTCTCCGGGGAGCGGCGCGATCGCAACGGTTGCATCCGTCGGGCACCCCGGCGAGCACCTCGCCGGCTCGACATCGGCGCCCGAGCCCGACTGCCGCCACTCGAGCAGCGACTGCTGTCCAGACGGACGGCGGCGACCGACCGATCCCGTCGAGCCATGCGGCAGCCCGACGGGTCGTCCGAACGTGTCGAGCAGCGAGAGCGGGAGCGTCACGAACGCGAGCGCGATCGCACCCCACACGAGCCAGCGGTGCGCGAGGACGAGCACCCCACGTCGCGGCGGCGAGAAGGATCGAGAACGCGATCAGCCGGCCGCGCCACGGGTCCCACGACACGGTGAGCGCGAGGACGATGATGAGGAGGAGCGGCGCGCCGGCGAGGACCACCGGCGTCCACCCCGAGCGCCGCCGCCGCAGCGCGAGGACGGCGAGGACGAGCGCGGCGCCGACGAGGATCGCCCCGAGCGGGCCGTACCACGAGAGCCCCGCATCCGAGCCACTCTGCGGCTGCCAGGAGTCGTCCGCATCGGCGATGTCTCGCCGCCCGAGCACGACCCACCCCTTGACCCAGGCGTGCATCCCGGCATCGGCGGCGGTGAGGAGAACGCGCGGGAGCAGCACGACGAGCGCAACCCCGATCGCCAGTGCGATGCCCTCGCGGCGCCTTCCGCGGACCGCCACCGCGAGGCCGATCGCAAGCACCACGACAGCCGCGATCCCGTAAAGCGCCGTGAGGTCGAGCGCACGGGTGCCCGAGAAGTCGAGCAACGAGTAGAGATGGCGGCGGAACGTCGTCGCAACCTCGAGCAGCGCCAACGGCTGTCGCTGGTCGGCGTCCGCCGAGAGCCCGCCGTCGAGCTCGCCGGTCTCGGCGAGGTTCAAGAGGTACCAGGGAGCGCCGAGCGCGATGCCTGCACCGCCGGCCAGAAGCAGCCCGACCCAACGGGATCTTGGCGCTCCCACCGCGAGCCACGAGCACGAGAAGCGGAAGCACGAGGATCGCCGTCGGCTTCGTCGTCAGGGCCAGTCCCAATGAGAGCGCCAGCAGCACGAGGTCGCCGCGCGTCGACCCGAGAGCGGCGTAGGCGGCCGTTGCGAGGAACCCGGCGACGACGAGGTCGTTGTACGCGGTGAACGCCTGCACCGCGACGACCGGCAGCGTCGCGACGAGCAGCGAGCCGAACAGCGCCTGGCTGGGACGCCAGGCCGATGCGACGCGCGATGCCGAACGTCGCCAGGAAGCAGACGGCGAGCGCGACGAGCTGCGGAGCCGCGACGAAGCGGTCGCCGCCGGAGAGGACCATGGTGGCGAGGATCCCGATCTCCGCGGCAGGTGGGTTCCCGTCGAGTCGTGGATCGCTCGCGCCCGCGATGTATCCGACCGCGTGCTCCTGGCGCCAGAACGCCGCGCGTGGGAGGTGATACAGCAGCGCGTCGAAGTCGAGCGGTGGCGTCGCGAACGCGAGGGCCGCGACGTAGACGGTGCCCAGGCCGACGAGCACGCCGAGTGTTGCCAGAACGCGGGTCACCACGGAGAAGAGCGAAGGTCGCCGCACCCCCCGACCGGACGGACGGCAGCGAAGGCCGGCCCAGCCGCCCCCAGAGCCCGACCGCGACGGCCGCGACGAGGCCGAGCGCGACGAGCAGCCACGCCCGCGTCACGAGCGCCGCAGGAGAGAGGAGAGACGTGACGCCGACGAGAACCGCCCAGCCGAGCGTGATCGCGGTCAGCGAGAAGGCGACCACGCCCTGCGGCCGGAGGCAGGCAGCGAGGAAGGCCGCGCCGACGCCGAGCAGGACGAGGCCGAGGAGGAGAAGGGCCGGCGCGCCCAAGGCGGCCAGGATAACGGCCGTCGGCCGGGTACGATCGCGCGGTGCGCGAGCTCCTGATCGACGGGCGCCGGATCGCCGACGACACCGACTGCTTCGTGATCGCGGAGATCGGCCACAACCATCAGGGCGACGGTCGAGCGGGCGAAGGAGCTGTTCCGCGCCGCGAAGGACGCGGGCGTCGACGCGGTGAAGCTCCAGAAGCGCGACAACCGGCGGCTCTTCACGCGCGAGCTGTACGACAGCCCGTACGACAACGAGAACAGCTTCGGCACGACCTACGGCGCGCACCGCGAGGCGCTCGAGCTCGACCGGGACGCATACGAGGAGCTCCAGGCGACGGCGCGCGAGCTCGGGCTCGTCTTCTTCGCGACCGCCTTCGACGAGCCGAGCGCCGACCTGCTCGAGGAGCTCGACGTCCCTGCGTTCAAGATCGCCTCCGGCGACCTGCACGAACACGCCGTTACTGCGCCACATTGCAGCGTTCGGGAAGCCGATCGTCGTCTCGACGGGCGGGGCGACCCTCGAGGACGTCGACCGCGCCGTCGATGACGGTCACGGCACTCAACCCGCAGCCTGTGCCTGCTGCAGTGCACGGCCGCGTACCCGGCCGACGGTCGAGGAGCTGAACCTCGGCGTGATCACCACGCTACCGCGAGCGCTACCCGGAGCTCGTGGTCGGGCTCTCGGACCACCAGGACGGGATCGCGATGGCGCCCGTGGCATACATGCTCGGGGCACGCGTGATCGAGAAGCACTTCACGTCTCAGTCACTCGCTGAAGGGCACCGACCATCCGTTCTCGCTGATGCCCGAGGGGATGCGCAAGCTCGTGCGCGACCTCCGTCGTGTGCCTCTCGCGGTCGGCGACGGCGCGAAGCGGCCGTTGCCCAGCGAGGAGACGCCCCTGCGGAAGATGGGGAAGAAGCTCGTCGCCGCGCGCCGGCTTCCCGCGGGACACGTCCTCGGCGAGGGCGACCTCGTCGCGAAGTCGCCCGCCGACGGTGGGCTGCCTCCGTACCGGCTCGACGACCTCCTCGGCCTCCCGCTCGTGCGGCCGCTCGCCGAGGACGAGGCGATCCTCGCCGAAGACATCGGCGGCGACGGCGCGGGCGCCGTCGCGCGGCCCGCCTCCCCGCGCGCCGCCATCTGAGCCGCAGACTCCTCAGAGCGAGGCCGCAGAGGCGTCGCACGCCTCACGGGTGGTGCGGCGGAGCAGGCGCCAGTGGTTCTCGTCATCCGCGTAGACGGTCGTCCATGCCGTCGGGCAGCCGACGGCCACGGACGGCCGCTTCGACACGAGCCATGTCGCGTCCGGCGGGACCGGGTCGCCGTCTCGGACGAGCCGGAGCGTCCGCGAGAGGCGCGGGCCGGCGAGCGGAGCGAGGAAGCTGTCGATCGGGGCCGAGACGGCGAGCACGGCGTCGGCCGGGACGTCGTCCTCGACCGTCCGGAGAAGCGCCGGCGTCCCGTCGTAGTTGCGGTTCACCGTCAGCGTGTCGATCCGGTCTCGGTGCCACACGGAGCGCGAGAGCGACGGCTCGAGCACACCGACACCCGACGGCTTCGTGTACGAGTGGACGAGCGAGAGGGCGACCGTCGTCACGCACAGCGCGGTGACGCCGGCAGACAGCCACCGGACGCGGATCGTCCAGCCCCACGCCGCACAGGCAAGACCGACGGCGAACATCACCAGTCGGCCCCGCCACTGGTCGTAGACGATGGTGAGCGCGAACACGACGATCAGCAGGAGTGGCGCCGCCGCGAGCACGACCCCGCCCCGCCGCAGCTGCCCTCGGCGGGCACCGACAACCGCGGCCGTCACGCCGCCGAGGATCACGGCTGCGCCGGCGGCGCCGTACCAGGAGAGGGAGCGTGTCCGGGAGGTCGAGCACCTTCCAGGCGTCGCCGTGGTCGAGGGCGATCCCCTCCTGCCCGATCTTGAACCAGAAGTGCTTCCACGCGTAGCGCGCCGGGCTCTCGATCGCGCGCAGGAGGAGCGGGACGAGCGCGACGACGAGCGCGCCGTAGGCGAGCGCGCGACCGCCCGCAGCGCCGCGCCGCAGGAGGAGCACGCCGAGCACGACCATGGCCGCGCCGACCCCGATCGCGAGGTGGAGCTCCGAGCGCCACAGGCCCGACGTGTCGACCACGTCGAAGGTGAGGGCGCGCAGGGTCCCGACGACGCCGCGGAGCGAGTGGTCGGCCGTCTGTCCGGTGGCCTCGCCGAGCCCTCCGTCCAGCGAGCCCGTCTCGACGAGGTTCAGGACGTACCACGGCGCCCCGAGCAGGACGCCCGCGCCGCACGCGAGGACGCTCGCGCCGCGGCGATCGCGGGGCACGAGCGCGAGAACGGCGGCGACCACGATCGGCAGGGCGAGCGCGGCGTTGAGCTTCGTCGACAGCGCGAGGCCCAGCGCGACGCTGCCGACCGCGAGCTCCGACCGTGACCGACCGGCGAGGAATACGACGGCGACGAGGAGGAACGCCGCGACGACGAGGTCGTTCAGGACGGCGGCTCCGTGGAGCAGGACGACGGGAAGGGTCGCGAAGACGAGCCCGCCGTACGCGGCCGCCTGTCGGGACAGCCCGAGACGCCGGGCGAGGAGGACGACGGCGAGCAGGCTCGCCCAGAGCGCGGCGAACTGCGGGAGCGCGCGAACCGCTCGGAGCGCGGAAGCAGCATCGCCAGGTACAGGCCGATCTCCGAGACGGGAGGGTTCCCGTCGAGCCGGGGCTCGTTCCCCGACGGCACATAGCCGATCCGGCCCTGCTGGTCCCAGAGGAGCGCCCGCGTCTCGTGGTACGTCAGCCCGTCCCAGTCGTTGGGCGTCGTCGAAAACGCGAGGGCCGCGAGGTAGACGCCCGCGACGGCCACCGCGATCGCCAGTGACCGCACGACCGGGTCGGCGAGCGGCTCCTTCCACTCGAGGCCGGCCCGCGCCGCCGGGCCAGTGCTGCGCCACCGCCTGACGGCGAGCGATCCGGCCGCCAGCACGGCGATCGCGAGGACGAGCCATCCGCGGCTGAGCCATCCCGGCAGCGACAGGGCAACCACACAGACGACGAGCGCCGCCCAGGAGGCCGCGTACGCGGCCAGCGAGCGGAGCGCAAGCGATTCGATCCCGAGTGCCCCGGTCGCCCACCACCCGATCAAGCCAAGGAGGATGACCGCGACGACGAGGAGGAGGACGCCGCCCATCGGCGGCGAGCGTACTCCGCCGCAAGCTACGCGGCGAGCTAGACGAGAGGTCGGTCCGCGGTTCTCCGCGACGTGACCCCGACGAGCGCGAGGGCCGTCACCGAGACGAGGAGCGCGAGGTTCTGGCGGGTCTGCACCGCCGGAAGGAGGAGCACGACGAGCGGCGTGAGCGCGACGGCGACCTTCGGACCGCGGCGGGCGACGAGCGGGACGCCGGCGGCGAGTGCCGAGACGACGAACACGGCCGCGAGCGTTCCGGCCCTCGTCCCGTGCGCGCCCTCGGCCGGAAGCAGGCGCGGCACTGCGACGGCGACCACGATCCACGCAGCGACGATCAGCGCCACGAGCGGTGATGGTCGGAGCGCGTCGCGGGACGGCGACGCGCTCGCCACGGCGATCCCGAGCGCGAGCGCGAGCAGCAGCCCCGGAGCCAGGATCCCGAGACGTCCGTCGAGCGGGAGCACCGTCGCCGCGACCTTGCCGTGCGCGAGCTGACGCGCCCAGTCCGAGATGGAGTGATCGGCTCCGGTGATCTGCGGAGTCGTCGCCGTGGCCAGTGCCATCACCGCGACGGACACGAGCCCCAGCGCGAGGGTCGGCCAGAGTCGCCGGGCGAGCGCCGCCGCGAGCGGGAGGGCGAGGAACGGGAGCGCCGGCACGAGGAACCGCGGGCCCGGGCCCTGGCCGCCGAAGGGCAGGTAGTAGGACGCGTTGTACGCGAGGAAGAGCGCAGGGACGGCGGTGCACACGGCCGCCTCGCGACGCTTTCCGGCCCGCCAGAGGGCGGGGAGGCCGAGAAGCGCTGCGAGGCAGAGCGGTGTGACGACGAAGAGCCCCTTCTCCGAGAGCAGCAGGGACAGCGCCGCGCGCGCGTCGGGCAGCGATACGCCGTAGAAGCCGGTCGAGTTGCCGCCGCCGAGGGTCGGCGTCCCGCCGCCGTCGGACGGAGCATTCAGGACGTTCGTATAGCTCATCGTCGTCGGCGAGCCGAACGCCCACGTGTTGTAGAGCGCGAGCGGCAGGACGCCGACCGCGCATGCGCCCAGGTACGCGGAAAGACGCGCGCGCACACGGGCGCCGCTCGCGACGTACCCGGCGAGGACGAGGGCGACGATGCCGAGCGGATACTCGACGACGACCGCATACCCGGCGAGCAGGCCGGCAAGCGCGACGAGCAACACTGACGGCTCCCGTCGGCGCTCGCGGAGGAGAACGACGAAGGCAGCGAAGCCGAGTGTCGCCGCGAGCATGTGGCCGAAGAGCAACGTCGCGAACGGCAGGAGCATCGTCCCCGCCCCGAGCAGGATCGCGGCCAGCCCGCCGTATCCCGGGACCGTCCACTCGACGGCGACGACCATCAGCAGCAGCAGCGCCAGGGCGGGAACGACCGCGCCGAGCAGCGTCAACTGCCGGAGAGACGTCCGGAACACCTGCCCGTCGCCGGGGTGCTCGGGCTGCACCCCGGCCGCGCGGAGCACCAGGTACGGCGGAACGAGCGCGAACGCGAGCCCCGGCGCCTTGTTCGCGAAGTACCTCCCGTCGATGTACGCGGAGTCGATCGTCACTCCGGGGCCGATCTCTGCCGTGCCGTTCGACAGCGCGCGAACGAGTGCGAACTGCGAGACCGGTGTCGGTCCCGGCTCCTGCTCGAGCACGGCGAATGCCACGCCGAGCACCGCGATCGCGAGGATGCCGAGGCCCACGCGGCTCAGCGCGCCCGCGCCCGCGCGCGGAGCCGCGACTGGAAGCACAGCAACATGCTCGGGCCCGGTTGGTGGCTCGAGCGTCGTCGACCCCGCCGCGGTCGTGCTCACTGCGCGGGATCATGCCGTACTCGTCGGTCGCTGTGAAGGCGATGCGTCGGGGATACGATCGCGCCGTGGACGACCCGCTCTTCGACCTCTCCGGCCGCGTCGCCGT
>CAVVEN010000004.1:0-69416 GCA_963747125.1 uncultured Actinomycetes bacterium
GGGGCTCGACCGCCACCGGGCCAGCTGGCGGTCGGCGGTGATCGCGCCGGCGTTGCCGATCGCCCAGACCGCGGCCCCCGTCCACTCGAGCGGCCCGAGCCCGGGGTGAGGATCGAGGCAGATCAGCAGGTACGGCAGTGAGAAGAAGACGACGAACAACGCCTGGAACTGGAAGAAGAGGAAGAAGTTCCGGTCGGCCCGCGAGCCCCACTTCGCACGCAGAGCCTGGTAGCGGCCGTCCTCCTCCTTGCCGAGCACGCGGTCGCGAAGGAGGTAGAGGCCGAGGCGCCAGCCCCAGATGGTCGCGAGCGCGGCGGCGAGGATGCGGTGTCCCGCGCTGCCGTCCGCGAGCAGTGCGTAGACCACTGCGAGGACGGCAATCCCTGTCGCCCAGCCGACGTCGACGTGGCTCGCGTCGGGCGGGTCCGCACCTGGATCAGCCAGAGGCAGGTCATCGCGGCCGACGCGAGCACCGCGCCGATCGCCAACAGCACGAGGAATGAGCCGGTCACTCCGCGCGCCCGTGGACGACGGGTTCGGCGGCTTCCGTGACGCGCGGCCGAGCGGCGGTCTCCCGCCGCCGGCGGGCGAGGGCCGACGGCCACCACACGCGCTCACCCAGCTCGAAGGTCAGCGCCGGGACGAGGATCGAGCGGACCACGAACGTGTCCAGCAGGACGCCGAACGCGACCGTGATGCCGATCTGCGTGAGGGCGACGAGCGGTAGCACCGCGAGCACGGAGAACGTGCCGGCCAGGACGACCCCGGCGGACGTGATCACGCCACCGGTGACCGCGAGGCCCTGGCGCATCGCCTCGTGCGTCGGACGGAGGAGCGCCCCCTCGCGCACGCGTGCCATCAGGAAGATGTTGTAGTCGACCCCGAGGGCGACGAGGAAGATGAACGCGAAGAGCGGGTAGCTCGGGTCCTCGCCCGGGAAGTCGGCGAAGAGGTCGAAGAGGACGAGGCTGCCGCCCAGGGCCGCCGCGAACGAGAGCACCACCGTCGCGATGAGCATCACCGGTGCGGCGACCGAGCGCAGGAGGAGGACGAGGATCACGAGGACGACGGCGAGGACGAGCGGGATGAGCACCTTCGTGTCGCGCTCCACCGCGGCACGCAGGTCGGCCTCCTCCGCCGTGGGCCCGCCGACGAGCACGGCGTTCCCGGCCGCAGCCCTGACCTCGTGGCGGAGCGGCTCGATCGAGGCGAAGCCCCTCGTGCCGAACGGATCCCCGGCCAGGATCACGTTGAAGCGCGTGCCGGGGTCTCCGCGCTCCGGCGGGCCCACGCGCGTCACGCCCTCGCTCCGGCGCGCGGCCGCCACGGCGGGCCCGACCTTCGCCGGGTCGGTGACGAGGACGACGGTCGGCGCGCTCTCTCCCGCCGGAAAGGCCTCCGAGAGCACGCGCTGACCCTGCGCCGACTCCACCGATCCCCGGAAGGAGTTCGCGGTGGTGAGATCGTCGTCGAGGCCGAGGGTGCCGAGCGCGAGCACGCCGAGGGCGAGGGTCGTGCCGATCCACGCGGGCCGCCGGTGCCGTTCGAGGGCTCGGCCGAGCCGATCCCACACGCCCGTGCCCGGGTCGTGCTCCTGGCCGACGCGTGGCATGAACGGCCAGAACGCGCGCCGGCCGCCGATCAGGAGCAGCGCAGGCAAGAGCGTCAGCATCGCGACGGCGGCGACCCCGACTCCCATCGCGCCGACGGGGCCGAGCCCTGCGGTCGAGTTCACTCGGGCGAGGGAGAGACAGAGCAACGCAGCGATCACCGTCCCGGCCGAGGCGACGATGGCCGGTCCGCCCTGTCGCAGCGCAACGCGCATTGCGGCGTACCTGTCCTCGAGGAGCTGGAGCTCCTCGCGGTAGCGGGCGGTCAGGAGCAGGGCGTAATCGGTGCCCGCGCCGAAGACGAGGACGAGGAGGATGCCCCCCGTCTGCCCGTTGATGACCACTCCGGCGTCGGCCAAGAGCGTTCCGAGTCCTCGCACGACCGACTCGGCGAGCAGCACCGTGAAGAGCGGCAGCATCCAGAAGATCGGGCTCCGGTAAATGAGGACGAGCAGCACGAATACGAGCCCGGCCGTCACGAGGAGGAGGGTCGAGTTGATCCCCTCGAAGGCCTTCGCCGCGTCCGCGGAGAACCCGGCGGGCCCTGTCACCTTCGCCTCGAGGCCGGGCGGGAGCCCCTCCTCGACCGTGGTACGCACCCGCTCGACGGCCGATACGAGGAGGTCCGAATCGCCTCCGGCCCTGATCGGCACGCCGACGACCGCGGCGGTCCCGTCGCGCGACCACGCAGCCGGTGAGACGCCGGAGACGCCTGGGATCGACGCGGCGTGGAGCTCGGCGCGCGCCTCCTCGACGGCCGCCCGGCCACGAGGCCCGAGGCCGCGCGGATCGCGGAAGACGGCGACGGCAGGCGTCTGCTCCCCGGAGGGGAACCCCTTCGCGGCCTCGAGCACCTTCACGGACTCGGCTCCGCCGGGGAGAAAGGTTGCCGGGTCGTTCTGCTGCGCCTGCTCGAAGCGACCCGCGAGCGGCCCGAGCGCCGCCGCGGCGAGCACCCAGACGCCGACCACGACGAACCTGCGTCTCCTCCCCACGACCAGGCGCGAGAGATCGGTATTGGTGGAAGCCTTCATGTCTGTACTAACTCTATACATAAACCGCGAGTGTCTCCGGAAAACCGATTTGCATTGCGTATGCCATATATGCTAAATCTATACAAACATGGTTCATAACCTATACAGGAGGTCATCCATGCGCACCCTCGTCACCTCGTTGGGAGCGTCCCTCGTCATCGCCGTTGCGCTCGTCGCTCCCGCGGCAGGCTCACCCGCGGCATCGACGAACAAGGACATCGCCCAGATCGCGGCGTCCTCGCCGCAGTTCACCACGCTCGTCTCCCTCCTCAAGAAGGCCGGCCTGGTCGGCGCGCTCGAGAAGGGCACCTACACCGTCTTCGCCCCGACGAACGCGGCCTTCGCCAAGCTGCCCAAGTCGACGCTGGCGGCAGTCGGCAAGAACCCGGCGCTGCTCAAGAAGGTGCTGACCTACCACGTGGTCAAGGGCAAGGCGCCGGCGGCGAGGGTCGTGACGCTCGACGGCAAGTCGGTCAAGACCCTCGAGGGGCAGGGCGTCAAGATCGCCGTCCGCGGCGGGAAGGTCTATCTCAACGGATCGGCCCGGGTCACGAAGACCGACGTGATGGCCTCGAACGGGATCATCCACGTCATCAACCGCGTCCTGATCCCCGCGAGCTGAGCCCTTCCGGGGCCTTCGCGCCGCAGGATCGGCCGAGCGGGGAGCGCTTCAGGGCGCTCCCCGCTCGATCCGTCGGCGCGGCGACCGACCCGGGTCGATCGCCTCAGCGCGCCGCGACCGCCTCCGTCCGGTACGTCGGCAGGACGTGCTCGGCGAGCTGCTCGACCTGTTCCAACGAAGGGATCTGCGGGAAGACGATCAGTACGTCGACCGCGCCGTCGTACGCGGCGATCACCTCTGCGATCTTCGCCGCCGGGCCGTGGTGGATCAGGTTGCCGGCTCCGTCCACAGCTGTCCGTAGTAGCGCGGGACGTGGTGGGCGCCCTCGTCGAGCGCTGGTCGCGGATCCGCGGCGCCGCCTCCCTCATCGCCGCGCTGCCGGCGGTGCCGACGACGAACCCGTCCGCAAGCGGGCGGCACGTGCGACGGCGCCGGGCGTCATCGCACCCACCCAGACGGGCGGCGCCGGCTCCTGGACGGGCGCCGGACCGATCACGCCGTGCTCGCGGTCCGATGCGCGTGCATCCCTCCAGATCGCACGCATGCGCCCGACCTGGGCCTCGAACCGCTGGGAGCGGCCGTGGAACGGCGCGTCGAACACCTCGTAGTCGTCCTCGCGACCTCCCTGCGCGAGGCCGAGCGTGAGCCTGCCGCCGGACAGCTGGTCGACGACGGCAGCCTGCTTCGCGACGAGCACCTCGTTCCGCGGCGGAAGCTGGAGGATCGTCGTGGCGAGCCCGATGCGCTACGTCACGCCGGCGACTCCCGCGAGCGTGACGAGCGGGTCCCACGCGTCGTAGTTCGGCTTGTCGATCGTCGGACAGGTAGGCGAACCCCTCGTCCTCCGCCAGGCGCGCCCAGTCGAGCATCAGCGTGCGGTCGGCCTCGCGGGCCATCGTGTTCGGGAGCCCTATTCCGAGCTTCATCCGTCTCCGATCGTCGCGTTCGATTCACGCTACGTAGGCCGGGACGGCGTCCGTCGCACTCGGGGTCGGTAGCGTCCCGGCGGCGATGTCGGAGATGAAGCGACGCATGTTGCGCGGCGAGCTGTACCTCGCCGACGACCCGGTGATCGCCGCCGAGCAGGCGCGCACGCAGGAGCTGCAGGAGCGCTACAACGCGACCCGCCACTCCGAGCAGGAGATGCGCGACCGCCTCCTCCGCGAGCTGCTCGGCGAGGTGGGCGACGGCGTCGTCGTCCGCCCGCCGCTCTTCTGCGACTACGGGAGCCACATCGCGATCGGCGCGCGGACGTTCGTGAACTACGACTGCGTGATGCTCGACGTCGCGTCGATCCGGATCGGTGTGGCCTGCCAGCTCGCGCCGCGCGTGCAGCTCCTGACGGCGACCCATCCGATCGACCCCGAGCCACGTCGCCTCGGCTGGGAGTCGGCCGAGCCGATCGCGATCGGCGACAACGTCTGGCTCGGGGGCGGCGCGATCGTGTGCCCGGGCGTCACGATCGGGGCGGACACCGTCGTCGGGGCCGGTGCCGTCGTCACGAAAGACCTCCCCGCCGGCGTCGTCGCCGCCGGCGTCCCGGCGAGGGTCCTGCGCGAGATCGACGAGCGCGACCGGGTCCCGATCCCCGACGTCGGGTCCTCCCTCTAACCCCGCGCCCCGCCGACGCGCGGGGTGGACAACGCTTGTGTTGAATCAACACAAGCGTTGTCCACGGCGTCCCGGGTGCACCGGGGCGGAGGGGGCGCGGCGGCGACGGCCGCTCAGGCGGCCGCGCTCGCGACGGTCGGCGGGGCGCTGTCGTCGGTCTCGATCGCCGCGCGGAGAGCGCCCAGCACGCGGTCCCACTCACGCTCCGAGCTTCCGTAGCAGCCGAGCTCCCGGGCGAGCCCGGCGTGGCGGAAAGCGACGTCCGTTGCCCCGTGGGCACGCTCGGTCAGTCGGAACTCGAGGATCGTTCCCTGCCACTCCGGCTGGGCGCTGTGACCGAGGCACGTCCACTCGACGAGCGCGGCGGGCCGGGCGCGCTCCACGCGCAACGCGATCGTAGTGTCCGAATCCGGGAACCCGAGCTCGAACCGGGTGCCGGGCGCGAGCGAGCCGGCGACGATCGGCGTCCACCAGGACGTGAGCCCGTCCGGTGTGGCGATGGCCGAGAAGACGCGCGCGGACGGCGCGGCGACGGTCAGCGCTGCGGTGTAGTCGTCGGTCGTCGGCCGGCCGGGCGCCTCGCGCTCGATTCCCACGTGGACGATCCTCCCCCGCCCGTTGTGGGTCTCCCAGTGGGCGGCCCGAAGCACGGCGGTACGGTTTCCCGCACTCCTGCGTCGAGGCCCGAAGCGCCCCCCGGTGGTTACGCGGTCGCCGGGCGGAAGGCCAAAACCCGCCGCCCGCGCGCGCTGACGCGCCGGCGCCCCGCAGGAGCGACATGCTCGGGCGGGCACGAGACGGTCACGGGGTCGGCCCCGCCGAGCTCGAGCGTCAGGGCCGCGGCGTCCGCGGCGGCCACGCGAGCGCTCGTGCCGATCTCGTGGATGCGATCACCCGCCGTGACCTCCGTCAGGAGATAGACGACGTCACCAGGTGCGATCGGCGTGGGCTCCATCGAAGGTAGTGACGTCGGGCGGCGGCGTTCGGTTCGCCTTCCGAACGCTTTCCTTACGACCGATGATTCGCCGCGGCCCGCCGGGTCTGGAGAGCTGAGGGTCGCAACCCAAGGAGGAACGAGAATGGGACGCATCGTGGTCACCGAGTTCGTCTCGCTCGACGGCGTCGTCGAGGCGCCGGGCGGCGGCGAGGACTACAGGCACGACGGCTGGTCGTTCGAGATCGACCGCGGCGAAGAAGGCAACCGGTTCAAGCTCGACGAGACCATGGCCTCCGAGGCGCTGCTTCTCGGCCGGAAGACGTACGAGGGCTTCGCCGCCGCCTGGCCGTCCCGCGAGGGCGACTTCGCGGACAAGTTCAACTCGATGCCCAAGTACGTCGTCTCGTCGACGCTCGAGAGCCCCGAGTGGAGCAATACGACCGTGCTCGGCGGTGACCTGGCCGAGCAGGTCGCGAAGCTCCGCGACGCGCACGAGGGCGACGTCGTCGTCCATGGCAGCCCTCAGCTCGTGCAGGGCCTGCTCGAGGCGGACCTCGTCGACGAGCTGCGGCTGATGGTCTTCCCCGTCGTGCTCGGGACCGGGAAGCGCCTGTTCGGGGAGACGAGCGACAAGAAGCGCCTCCGGCTGACGAGCTCGCAGACCGTGGGCGACGGCGTCTCGATCCTCGTCTTCGAGGCAGGACGGGACGCCTGAGGCTACCGCGACGTGCCGGGCGGTAGCGCCCGCTAGGTCGAGGCCCAGCCGCGCAGGTCGTGCTCCGGGCGCGACGACGCCTGGGCCGGATCGGTCGTCGTGATCGAGATACCGCCGAAGCGTGCCATCGCCGTGACGCGGAGCGTGGGCGCGTCGTCCGGAAGCTCCTCGGGCGGCGTGACACGCACGTCGACGCCGCCGAGCACCGCCCGGCGCTCGACCAGAACCTTCCAGCTCGCCGGCACGACGAGGTCGACGCCGCCCAACGTGACCGCGAGCCCGAGCGTCGCTCCGGCCGGGTCGAGCATCGCCTCACGCAGATCGAGGTCCACGCCGCCGAGCACCACGCTCACCGTGCCGCGCTGCAGCGCGGTCGCCCGGCAGTTCCGCTCGACGCCGCCGACGCGGACGACGATCGCGAACTCGTCGGAGCTCTCGTCGCCGACGGTCTTGCGGCGGGCGAGCAGCTGAGCCAGGGCCAGTAACGCAGCGAGCCCGGCGGCGATCCTGACGGCGACCCTCATCCGTTCCGGCCTCCTCTGCGTCGACACCTTTCCGGCCTTCCGAGTCTAGAGTCCGGCGCGATGGGAGAACGGCTCCAGGGTGGGAGGCTCGCGGCGCGGGCGATCGCGGCCGCAGGCGTCGACACGATCTTCACGCTGTCCGGGGGCCACGTGATGCCGATCTACGAGGGCTGCCGCCACGAGGGTGTCCGGGTCGTGGACGTCCGGCACGAGCAGTCCGCGGCCCACGCCGCCGAGGCGTGGGGGAGGGTCCGTCGAGCGGCCGGTGTCGCGCTCGTGACCGCGGGGCCTGGCGTGACGGGGACGGTGACCGCCGTCGCGAACTGCTTCGCCGCCCAGACGCCGCTCGTCGTGCTCGGCGGCGCCCGCCCGCTCGCGCAGGCGGAGTGGGGCGCGCTGCAGGAGTTCGACCAGCTCTCGCTGATGAAGCCGATTACGAAGTGGGCCGCCGTCTGCGCCGCGACCGACCGCATCCCGGAGTACGTCGCGATCGCGTTCCGTCAGGCGCTCGCCGCGCCGCGCGGGCCCGTGTACCTCGAGCTTCCCGCCGACATCCTCTTCGCGGACGGCGACGCCGAGCCCGTCTCGCTGCCGCACGACGTGCCGCGCGCGTTCCCCGACGCCGACGAGCTGGCCCGCGCCGTCGACCTCCTGAACGCGGCGGAGCGGCCCGCGGTCGTCGCCGGCAGCGGCGTCTGGTGGGACGGCGCCGCAGACGAGCTCGCGCGCATGGCCGACCAGGGGCGCGTGCCGGTCTACCTCAACGGCTCGGGCCGCGGGTCGCTACCCCCGGACCACGAGCTCTTCTTCCAGCACTCGCGGGGCGCGGCGCTCGACGAGGCGGATGTGGTGTGCGTGGTCGGGACGACGCTCGACTTCAGGCTCCGCTACGGGCGCTTCGGGCACGGGAAGCTGATCCACGTCCACGGCGATGCCCGCGAGCTCGGTCGCAACCGCGTCCCCGACGTGGCGCTCGTCGGCGACTGCGCCGCAGCGTTGGCGGCGCTTGCGGACGGCGTCTCGCGCAGGCGCGACGACGGCGCGGCTTGGCTCGAGCGGCTCCGCGCCGCGGAGGGCGCGTGGTGGGACGCGCATCGCGCGCAGATCGAGTCCGACGCCGCGCCGATTCATCACTACCGCCTCGGCGCCGAGCTCGATCGTGTGCTCGAGGCGGGCACGGTGGTGATCGGGGACGGCGGGGACGTCGTTGCCGCCGTGTCGCGCGTCCTGCGCGTCCACCGGCCCGGCCACTGGCTCGATCCGGGACCGTTCGGGTGTCTCGGCGTCGGGCCCGGCTACGCGATCGGGGTCGGCACGGCCGGGTTCGGCGGCGCGGTCGTGTGCGTGATGGGCGACGGCGCCTTTGGTCTCAACGGGCTCGACTTCGACACGCTCGTCCGCTTCGACATCCCGGCCGTCCTGGTGATCGGGAACGACGGCGCATGGGGCGAGATCCGGGTACCGCAGGTCGGGATGTACGGCGCGGACGCGGAGGTCGCGACCCGCCTCGCGCCGAGCCGCTACGAGCGTGTCTGCGACGTGTTCGGCGGCCACGCCGAGCACGTCGAGCGAGCGGCAGAGCTCGCGCCGGCGCTCGAGCGCGCGCTCTCCTCGGGCGAGCCGGCGATCGTCAACGTCATGCTCGACCCGGATGGCATGGCAGGCCACGCCTACCGCGGCTTCTGAGCGGTGGACTCCGCCGACGAGCGCAGCTCGGACGAGGTGGCGAGCGCAGAGGGTGTCGCGGACGAGGCGTCCTCGGGGCGCGCGGCGCGCGTGCGTGCCCGCCGCGCAGAGCTGAAGGCGCGGTTCGAGCTCCTGACGGAGAGGGCGCAGGCCGAACGGGAGCGCCACCAGTCCGTCGACATCGTCTTCGACATGGCCGACCGCGATCTCGAGGCCGGAGGCGGGATCATCGCGGGCGCGCTCGCCTACCGCCTCTTCATCTGGCTTCTGCCGCTTGCGCTCGTCTCCGTCGGGGGGCTCGGTTTCGTGGCCGACGCCGTGTCGGAGGACCCGCAGGACGCGGCGCGGAATCTCGGGGTCTCAGGGCTCGTGTCGAACTCGGTCGCCGACGCCGCTCAAGGGCCGGGACGCTGGTACGCGCTCCTGATCGGCATCCCGGTCCTCGTCTGGGTAACCCGCAGCCTCCTGCGCGCGCTGATCGTGACGCATCGTCTGCTCTGGCGGGACGTGCGCGCAGCGGCGCCGAAGCCGACCATCGTCGCGACCCTCCGCCTGCTCGCGCTCCTCCTCGGCTTGAGCGTGGTCGGTGCGCTCGCCGGCGTCGTACGTGCGTGGTCGCCGGGGCCTGGTGTCCTCGTCACGCTTGTGATGATCGTCCCGACGGCGGGAATTTGGCTGCTGATCACCCTGCAGCTGCCCCATCGCGCCGCCCGCTGGACGGCGCTCGTCCCCGGTGCGCTCGCGGGTGCCTTCGGTCTCGAGCTGATCCACATCTTCACGGCCTACGTCCTGGCGCCGTACGCGACCGCGAAGGAGGGGACCTACGGCACCCTCGGCGCGGCCGCCGCGCTGCTCCTCGGGCTCTTCGTCGTCAGCCGTCTCGTCGTCGCCTCGGCCGTGCTGAACGCGACGCTCTGGGAGCGACGGGACGAACCTCGGCCGGCGGGCTGATGCGCGTGCAGGGTCGCGACGAGCGACGACGTGTGCGCGTCGTCGGCGCACACGTCGTCGAGCGCGTCCCGGGCGACAGCCCCGGGAACCGCGTCAGCGGTTCCGCCTCGCGATGGCTCTCGCGACGGCGTCCGTTCCCGCGTACTTCGTGTCGAGCGTGCGCGCGCGCCGCCCGAGCGCCCGGTCGACCGCGTCGGGCACGACGGCGACGGCCGGCTGCGCCGCGACCGCGCTGCCGCCGACAAAGTCGCCTTCGGGGATCCGTGCCCCCGCCGTTCCCGCGACCGACGCCACAGCCGCGACCGACACCGAGAGCGATACCGCGATCCGTGTCCTCGTGATGCCCATGACCAGCTCCCTTCCCGTGATGACCGTCTCTGCATCGACGGTAGGAGGCGTGTGTCGCCGTGTCGTGCGCACGCGTCACGCAGGCTGTGTCACGGTCGTCACACACGCTGAGCGCGTCCGGTCCCGGCCCACCCGTATCGAGTGAGGTCAGGCCTCGACGCGCCCGCGCTCACGGGCCAGTTCGAGGGCGTCGTCATCGGCAGGCTCCTCACCAACGACGAAGCCGATCGCGCCGAGCTCCGCGTACGCCCGGATCACATCGCCCTCGGCGAACTCGCCCTCGAGCAGACGGAGCGCGAGCGGGTTCTCGAGCAGCCGCTGGATCGCGCGCTTGAGCGGGCGGGCGCCGTAGGCGGGGTCCCAGCCCGTCTCGGCGATCAGCTCGCGGGCGCCGTCGGTCAGCTCCAGCGCGAGGCCGCGCTCGGCGAGCCGCTCGTTCAGCCGGGTCAGCTGCATCTCGACGATCGACCCGAGCTGCTCGCGGGTCAGCGGCTCGAACACGACGATCTCGTCGATCCGGTTCAGGAACTCCGGCCGGAAGCGCTCCGCCATGTCCTCGGCCGTGCGGATGTTCGAGGTCATGATCACGACGGTGTTCCGGAAGTCGACCGTGCGGCCGTGGCCGTCGGTCAGCCGCCCGTCGTCGAGCAGTTGGAGCAGGATGTCGAAGACCTCCGAGTGCGCCTTCTCGATCTCGTCGAGGAGGATCACCGAATACGGGCGACGGCGGACTGCCTCGGTGAGCTGACCGCCCTCCTCGTAGCCGACATACCCGGGCGGCGCACCGACGAGGCGGGAGACCGTGTGCTTCTCCTGGTACTCGGACATGTCGAGCCGCACGATCGCGCGGTCGTCGTCGAACATGAACTCCGCGAGCGCCTTCGCGAGCTCGGTCTTCCCGACGCCCGTGGGACCGAGGAAGACGAAGGAGCCGATCGGGCGGTTCGGGTCCTGGAGGCCCGAGCGGGCGCGACGGAGCGCGTTCGAGACGGCCTCGATCGCGGCGTCCTGGCCGACGACGCGCTCGTGCAGCCGCTCCTCCATGTGGACGAGCTTCTCCACCTCGCCCTCGAGGAGGCGGTCGGTCGGGATCCCGGTCCACTGCGCGACGACGGCGGCGATGTCGTCCTCGTCGACCTCCTCCTTCACCATCGGGGCAGCCTCGGGCTCGGCCCGCTCGGACAGCTCGCGCTCGAGCTCGGGCAGCAGCCCGTACCGGATCTCCGCGACCCGGGCCAGGTCGCCGCCACGCTCCGCCCGCTCGGCCTCCATGCGCAACTCATCGATCTGCCGGGTGATCTCCTTGACTCGGTCGAGCACGTCCTTCTCGTTCGCCCAGCGCCCGGCCAGCTCATCCCGACGGGCCCTCGCCTCGGCGAGCTCCTTCTCGAGCGGCTCGCGCGTGGCGGGCGACTCCTTCGCCATCGCGGCGAGCTCGATTTGAAGCTGCGTCACGCGGCGCTCCGCCTCGTCGAGCTCGACGGGTGAGGAGTCGATCTCCATTCGGAGACGCGAAGCACTCTCGTCGACGAGGTCGATCGCCTTGTCGGGGAGGAAGCGGTCGGAGATGTACCGGTCGGAGAGCACCGCCGCCGCCACGAGCGCCGCGTCGCGGATCCGGACGCCGTGGTGTGCCTCGTAGCGCTCCTTCAGGCCGCGGAGGATGCCGATCGTGTCCGCGACCGACGGCTCGCCCACGAACACGGGCTGGAAGCGCCGCTCGAGCGCGGGGTCCTTCTCGATGTGCGAGCGGTACTCGTCGAGCGTGGTCGCGCCGACCGCGCGCAGCTCGCCGCGGGCGAGCATCGGCTTCAGCAGGTTCCCGGCCGAGACCGCACCCTCCGCCGCGCCCGCGCCGACGATCGTGTGGAGCTCGTCGATGAAGAGGATGATCTGGCCGTCGCTCGCGGTGATCTCGGAGAGCACCGCTTTGAGCCGCTCCTCGAACTCGCCGCGGTACTTCGCGCCCGCCACGAGCGCGCCGACATCGAGCGCCCACACACGCTTTCCCTCGAGGCCGGACGGGACGTCGCCTGCCACGATCCGCTGCGCGAGGCCCTCCGCGATCGCCGTCTTCCCGACCCCCGGCTCGCCGATCAGCACCGGGTTGTTCTTCGTCCGGCGCGAGAGCACCTGGATCGTGCGGCGGATCTCCTCGTCGCGGCCGATCACCGGGTCGAGCTTCCCCGACTCCGCGAGCGCGGTGAGGTCGCGGCCGTACTTCTCGAGTGCCTGGTAGGAGCCCTCGGGGTCCTGTGAGGTCACCCTCTGCCCGCCGCGCACCTCCTGGAGCGCCGCCAGCAGCGCCTCGCGCGGCACGAGGTCGAGCGCGAGCAGCAGGTGCTCGACGGAGACGAACTCGTCGGACAGTGCATTCGCTTCCGCGAAAGCACGGGAAAGCACACGACTGAATGCGGCGGAGGCGCCCGGCTGCCCTGTGGCGCCGCTCACGCTTGGCTGCGAGGCCAGGCGACGCTCGGCCTCTTCTCTCAGCGTTCCGGCGCTTGCGCCGGAACGCTCGCAGAGCGTGCGGGGCAGCTCCTGGTCGAGCAGCGCGATCGTGAGGTGGTCGGGGGTCAGCTCGGGGTTGCCGGCGCGCCGCGCGAGCTCCTGTGCGCCGGCGACTGCCTCGCCGCTCTTGATGGTCAGCTTGTCGAAGTCCATGGTGTTCGTCGCTCTCCTCTTCAAGTAACACTGTGTTACTTGGTGGTCTTCGCGCGTCGTGCGCGGGCATTTCTTCGGTGGTCAGTCGGCTCCGGTGATCAGCTCCTCCGGGCGGGTGGATGGGGCTTCTCGTAGACCACGACCTCCCGCCGGTACTGCCTGTGGGTCAGCTGGATCTCGTCGCGCAGCTCCCGCTCGAGCTGGCGCATTCTGGCGCGCATCCGGCGCAACTCGTCCTCGAGCCGGAGCACGTGCTGGACGCCCGCCAGGTTGAGCCCGAGCTCGGTCGTCAGGCGCTGGATGAGCCGAAGCCGCTCGACGTCCGCGTCCGAGTACAAACGTGTTCCGCCGGGCGTGCGCGCCGGCGCCACGAGGCGCCGCGCCTCGTACATCCGCAGCGTCTGCGGGTGAAGCCCCGCGAGGTCGGCAGCGACGGAGATCATGTACCGCGGTCGGTCGCTCACGTGTGCCTCCGTCTGCGCCGCGCAGCTTGACCGACCTCAAAGGCGATCGCGCACGCGGCGACCACCAGGAACCCGACCGACGCGCCCGTCCCGATCACGACCAGCGGGACCTGCCACGCGCACACGATCGTGCAGGTGTCCCGCGTGGTACCTGTCACGACCACGGCGATGGCGGTGACGACGCCGAGCACGGCGAGCGATCCGTAGAGCCAGAGCCTCATCCGAACACCCGCTCGCGTGGCTGTTCGCGCAGGACGTTCCCGTACGCCTCGAGCGCTTCCTTCTCCGCCTTGGAGAGCTTGCGCGGCACGGTCACGACGAGCCGGGCGAGCAGGTCGCCCTTGCCGCCGCCGTTGAGCTTCGGGGCGCCGCGGCCCTTCACGCGGAGCAGCTTGCCGTTCTCCGAGCCGGATGGAACCTTGAGCGCCACTGGGCCTTCCGGGGTTGGGATCTGGACGGTCGCGCCGAGCGCGGCCTCGGGGTAGGTGACCGGAACCTCGAGCACGAGGTCCGCTCCGCGGCGCTCGTAGAGCGGCGAGGGCTCGACCTGCACGCGCACGTACAGGTCGCCCGCCGGGCCGCCGCTGCGGCCGGGCTCGCCCTTGCCCTTGAGCCGGATGCGCGTCCCGTCCTTCGCGCCCCCCGGGACCTTGACCTGATAGCGGCGCGTCACGCGCTCGCGTCCCGATCCGCGGCAGCTCTTGCACGGGGTGTCGACGATCACGCCGTTCCCGCGGCAGCGCTGGCACGGATGCGAGAGGGCGAAGAGGCCCTGGCTGTCGGAGATGACGCCGCTGCCCTGGCAGTCGGGGCAGGTCCGCGGCGCCGTGCCGGGCTCGGCGCCCGTCCCGCCGCACATGTGGCACGCCGTCTCGACCTCGACGGGGACCCGCACCTGCACGCCGGCGAGCGCGTCCTCGAACGAGATCCGCACGCGCGACTCGAGATCGCCGCCGCGCTCGGGGCGCGGTCGTGCCGCGCGCTGGCCGCGGCCGAAGAACGAGCCGAAGTTGCCGAGCAGGTCGGAGAGGTCGCCGAGGTCGACGTTCTCGAAGCGGACGCCGCCGGGCCCGAAGCCCTGCGGCCCTTCCGCGCCGAAGCGGTCGAAGGCCTGGCGTTTCTCCGCGTCGGAGAGGATGTCGTACGCTGCCTGCACATCCTTGAACCGCTCCTCGGCGGAGGGGTCGTCCGGGTTCCGGTCAGGATGGAGCTCGCGCGCGAGCTTCCGGTACGCCTTCTTGATCTCGTCGTCCGAGGCGGTCTTCGAGACGCCGAGGACGTCATAGGGATTGCGCGCGGCCACTCGACTACTCCTCGCCTCGCTCCTCCGCGACGACGACGCGGGCGGGCCGCAGCACGACGTCGCCGATCCTGTAGCCGCGCTGCACCACCTGGAGGATGTGGCCGGGCTCGACGCCCTCGGACGGCTGCGTCAGGAGCGCCTCGTGGACGTGCGGGTCGAACGACCCGTCGGCGGGGATCTCCTCGAGGCCCTCGGAGGCGAGCACCGCCGCCAACGCGTCCTTCGTCATGTGGACGCCCTCGAGCACCTTCGCCTCCTCGTGGTGCTCGGCGGCGTCGAGCGCGCGCTCGAGGTCGTCGAGCACCGGGAGCAGCTTCGCGACGACGCGCTCGCCCGAGCGCGCGAGGATCTGCGTCTGCTCCCGCGCAACCCGCTTGCGGTAGTTGTCGAAGTCCGCGGCCACGCGACGGAGGTCGTCCATCGCCTTCTCGTGCAGCCGCTCGGCGTCCTGGAGCCGGGCGAGCAGGTCCTCGGCGGAGTCCGACCGTCGCTCGGACTCCGCGAGAAGGGCAGCGTCGCCTTCGACATCGACCTCAGGTCTCCGGACGGTTGCGTCCACGTCCTCTAGGGGCGGCGAGCTCTGCTCGCCGCCCCTGGGGCGCTCGTCGGTCACGACGTCTTCGCCGCCTCGTCCTCGTCGATCACCTCGTAGTCGGCATCCTCGACGACCTCGTCGGCCTCTCCGCCGTCACCCGAGGGCGGCGGGGACGACGCCTGCTGTGCCTGCGCGTAGACCGCCTGCGCAAGGGGCTGCGCCGCCTGCTCGAGGGCCTGGGCCTTCGACTCGATCTCCGCGAGGTCGTTCGACTCGAGCGCCTGGCGAACCTCCATGATCCGACCCTCGATCGTTCCCGCATCGGACGCGTCGAGCTTGTCGCGATGGTCGCCGAGCGCCTTCTCGGTCTGGTAGGCGAGCTGCTCGGCCCGGTTCTTCGTGTTCGCGAGCTCGTGCAGCTTGTGCGCCTCGTCCGCGTGCGACTCGGCCTCCGACACCATGCGCGAGACCTCGTCCTCGGAGAGCCCCGAGCCGCCCTCGATCCGGATCTGCTGCTCGTTCCCCGTGCCGAGGTCCTTCGCGTTGACATGGATGATCCCGTTCGCGTCGATGTCGAACGACACCTCGATCTGCGGCATGCCGCGCGGCGCGGGCGGGATGCCGACCAGCTGGAACTTGCCGAGCGTCTTGTTGAACGTCGCCATCTCCGACTCGCCCTGGAGCACGTGGATCTCGACCGACGGCTGGTTGTCCTCGGCGGTCGAGAACGTCTCCGCCTTGCGCGTGGGGATGGTGGTGTTGCGCTCGATCAGCTTCGTCATCACGCCGCCCTTGGTCTCGATCCCGAGCGAGAGCGGGGTCACGTCGAGCAGGAGCACGTCCTTGACGTCGCCCTTCAGCACGCCGGCCTGGATCGCGGCGCCGACGGCGACGACCTCGTCCGGGTTGACGCCGCGGTGCGGCTCCTTGCCGATCAGCTCGGAGACCTTCTCCTGCACGGCGGGCATCCGGGTCATGCCGCCCACCAGGACGACGTGCTCGATTGCCGACGCGTCGAGGCCCGCGTCCGCGAGGGCCTGCTTCGTCGGGCCGACCGTCCGCTCCAGCAGGTCGTGCGTCAGCTCCTGGAGCTTTGCGCGCGTCAGCTGCAGGTCGAGGTGCTTCGGGCCCTCCGGGGTCGCCGTGATGAACGGCAGGTTGATCTGCGTCGTCATCGTGGAGGACAGCTCGATCTTCGCCTTCTCCGCGGCCTCGTAGAGCCGCTGCAGGGCCATCTTGTCCTGCGAGAGGTCGATCCCCTGGTCCTTCTTGAACTCGCCGGCCATCCAGTCGACGATCGCCTTGTCGAAGTTGTCGCCGCCGAGGTGGTTGTCGCCGTTCGTCGACTTCACCTCGAAGACGCCGTCGCCGAGCTCGAGCACGGACACGTCGAACGTGCCGCCGCCGAGGTCGAAGACGAGGATCACCTGGTCGGCCCCCTCCTTGTCGAGCCCGTAGGCGAGGGCGGCGGCGGTCGGCTCGTTGACGATGCGGAGGACGTTGAGGCCGGCAATCTTGCCCGCGTCCTTCGTCGCCTCGCGCTGGGCGTTGTTGAAGTACGCCGGGACCGTGATCACCGCGTCGGTGACCGGCTCGCCGAGGAACGCCTCGGCGTCCGCGCGGAGCTTCTGGAGGATCATCGCGCTGATCTCGGGCGGGGCGTACTGCTTGCCCTCCACCGAGACGCGCGCGTCGCCGTTCTCTCCCTGCTCGACCTTGTAGGGGACGATCGTCATCTCCTCGGAGACCTCGTCCCACTTCCGCCCCATGAAGCGCTTGATCGAGAAGACCGTGTTCTCGGGGTTCGTCACCTGCTGGCGCCGCGCGGGCGCTCCGACGAGTCGCTGCCCGTCCTTCGTGAACGCCACGACTGACGGCGTCGTCCGCCCGCCTTCGGCGTTCGGGATGACCGTGGGCTCGCCGCCTTCGAGGACAGCCATACACGAGTTGGTTGTCCCGAGGTCGATACCGATCGTCTTTGCCATGATGCGGCTGGTGCTCCTTCCTTGAGCATGTCAGTACCGGAAATCTGAGTGTGATACTATCAGATCATGAGATGCGCGTCAGGCAGGCGCTCGGGGCGGCGCGGATGAGGCGCTTCGCGCGCTCCCGCGCGCGTCGTTCGCGATCAAGCGGCGCCGCTCTGTCGCAGCCGTCACACGTGATGTGACGAACACCACATTGAGATAGCCCTGATCGCGGCGGATCCTGGTGTCTCCGACACAAGGAGGGACCATGTTCCGAGACACCCGGCGCGCGCTGTGTGCGTGCGCCATGACAGTCGCCGCGCTCGCGGCGCCGGCCGTCGCGCGCGCGGACGTGATCGGCGACTGGAACGCGACCGCGCAGGCCGAGGCAGTCCTGATCCGCCCGACCGCCCACGGCCAGGCGCGTGGTATGGCGATGGTGCAAGGCGCGGTGTACGACGCCGTCAACGCGATCACCCGCACGCACGAGCCGTACCTCCTCGACGTCGACGCCGTCGGCGCGCAACCGTTCGCCTCGCAGGACGCGGCCGTGGCGACGGCCGCGCACCACGTTCTCGTCAAGATCGTCGCCCCCGAGCGGGTCGCCGCGCTCGACACGGCGTACCAGACGACGCTCCAGGGGATCCCCGACGGCCCGATCGAGCAAGGCGGCGTCGCGGCCGGCGAGGCGGCCGCCACGGCGATGCTCGACGCCAGGGTGGGGGACGGGTACTTGGCGGCGTTCACACCGACGATCGGGACCGACGCAGGCGCCTGGCGGCCGATCGGCTGGCCGGCGACGCCGGCGTTCGACCCCGACGGGTGGGTCGGGAACCTGAAGCCGTTCGCCATCGAGAGCCCCTCGCAGTTCCGCTCCAAGGGCCCGAACGCCCTGACGAGCGCCGCCTACGCGAAGGACTACGCCGAGGTGAAGGAGCTCGGCGCGCTCACCAGTACGCGGCGAACCGCTGATCAGACCACCGCCGCGATCTTCTGGCAGTCCCCGCCCGCGGCGCTCTACAACCGGCTGGCCAGGGACCTTGCGGCGTCGAGCCGGTACGGCCTCGACACGGCCAAGCAGGCACGCCTCTACGCGATGGTGAACCTCGCGATGGCCGACGGGGCGATCAGCTGCTGGAACGACAAGTACCACTGGAACTTCTGGCGGCCGCGTGCGGCGATCCGCGAGGGCGAAACCGACGGGAACGCCGCCACCATCGGCGACCCGAACTGGGAGTCGCTCTTCCACCCGTCGACGGGCGCCGGCCTGACGACGCCGCCGTTCCCCGACCACCCGTCGGGCCACGGCTGCGTGAGCGGTGCCGTCCTGCGGACGTTCCGTGAGTTCTTCGGGACGGACAAGGTCGCGTTCGACATCTACTCCGGGAGGTTCCCGAATCAGCCACGGCACTTCGAGCGGTTCTCGCTCGCGATGAAGGAGGTCGTGGACGCACGAGTCTGGGGCGGGATCCACTTCCGGACGGCCGACGTGCAGGGGGCCGTCATGGGCAAGAAGGTGGCTTTCTGGCTCCAGAAGCACTACTTCAACCCCGTCAAGCGCTAGATGATTGATGCCACGATCTCGTGCGTCCGGATGCGCGAGCTGGCGCGTCTGGGCCGCTTCCGGGGGTGGTGAGCCCGCAGGGCGGGCTCACCACCCCCTTGTGCGCTTCGCGGGCCGAAGGTCTCACCGATGCCACCAGCATCGCCGAGCCCTTCGTCCCGCGCCCCAGAGCGGCCAGCTCACGCCCCGGAGCCGACGATCCCGTGGCATCAATCATCCAGGCCGCGCGCTGTCGGGACGGCCGTCCGGTCGTCCCGACAGCGCCGGTCGGACGGGCGGGGACATCCGCGGCGGCTCGGTGCCGTCCGTCGGCTCCGGGGCAATCGGGTCAGCGCGCAACCGCGATGAGGGCTCCGCCCGTGACGACCAGGACGGCGCCCAGCACGAGCCTCGGCCCGACCCGCTCGGTCCGGCGCAGAAGCAGCGCGGAGAAGACGACGCCGAACAACGACTCCGTCGCGACGATCGGGGCGACGACCGAGACGGTGCCCCGGTAGAAGGCCTCGAAGAGCGCGATGTACGAGAGCCCGACGAGCCCGCCCGGGAGCAGCCACCGGCCGACGACCCGCGCGGGCCACGCCACGCGGTGCCTGCGGGCGACGACGAATGCGGATGTCACGACGAGACCGGAAGCGAGCATCACGGCCCCGGCGGTCATCGACGGGACATCCGTGTGGAGCGACTCGTCCCGGACGAGGTTGTCGCGCAGCGCGAACAGCGCAGCACCGGCAAGCGCGAACGCGATTCCGATCCGGCGTACATGACGCGGCCGATCCGGCTCCAATGCGAGCGCGATGCCGCCGCAGACGACCAGCAGCGCACCGAGCAGCACGACGGTGCCGGGCCGCTCGTCGAAGACGAGGACGGCGATCGTGACGGCGAACAACGGGGCCATGCCGAACGCGACGGACGCCCGCGACGAGCCTGCCTCGCGGATGCCCACCGTGATGAACAGGTTGGAGAGCCCCGGCGCGATCGCGCCGGCGACCAGGAAGGGCGCGATGCCGTCGAGGGTGACGCCTCCCTGGACCGCTGCCGCGACGCAGAGCACCGCGAACGTTCCGATCTGCATCAGGAGCGCGCCGACCGCGGCAGGCACGATCGGAGGGACGAGCGCGAAGCGCACGGCCACCGGCATCGCGCCGAAGAGCGCGGCCGACACGAGTGCGAGAAGGACTGCGTCCACTACGACCGGGCAGGGACGAGGCGGCGGAGCGTCGCGGCTGCGGCCGGCTCCGAGAGCACGATCCCCGTCAGCATTACGGCGCAGCCGAGCCAGCCGGCCCAGCCGAGCCGCTCGGAAAGGAGGAGGACGCCGAACAGGGCCGCAAACGGGGCCTCGAGCGTGAACACGAGCGCCGCGCGCGCGGCCGTCGTCCGCGACTGCACCCAGGTCGCGACGAGGTAGCCGAGCGCCCCGGCGAAGACGCCGGTGACGAGGAGCGCGTACCACGTCGCCGCGTCCGGGGGCGCCTCGAGCTGGCCCGCCGCCACGGCGACAACGGTGAACCCGGCGCACGCGACCGCCATCTGCACGAACGTCAGCGCGCGAGCGTCGTAGCGCGGCGCGAACCGCTCCATCGCCACGATCTGGCACGACTGCGCGAGCGCGTTCCCGAGGACGAGGACGTTGCCGAGCCAGGAGCCGCCCGGCGCGCCGCTCAGCAGCAGCAGGCCCGCGAGCGCCAGCGCGACGCCGACCCACACGGGCGCCGGCACCGGTGTCCGGAACGCCGCGAGCGCGAGGAGGGGGGTGAACACGACGTAGAGGCCCGTGATGAAGCCTGTGCTCGACACCGTCGTGAGCTCGAGCCCGGCGGTCTGCAGGCCGTACGCGAGCGCGAGGAAGCTCCCGGCGCCGAGCCCCGCGAGCCAACCCGGGCGCGACAGCGTTCGGAGCGAGCTCCACGCGAACGGCGCCAGGGCCGCCGTCGAGATGGAGAAGCGGACGGCGAGGAACGCGAAGAGCGGGTACGCCCCGACCGCCTTCTGGACAGGGACGAACGTGTAGCCCCAGATCGCGGTGACGGCGACGAGCGCCAGGAGCGGGGACGCGGCTCGCCGCATCGCGGCACGCTACAGCCCCTCAGGCCGGATAGATCACGTCGACCGTGGTGGCCGCGTGGGCGAGCCGTGCGTCGGTCGTCAGCAGCGGCGCGTCGACGGCCTCGTGTTTACCTCGACCACGCGGGTTGAGGGGCTCAGCCCGACGCGCGGAGAAGCGCGGAGCGCGCGACGACGACTCGGTCGAACGTCGGGTGGAGACCGTCCTCGGACGACCGCTCGCCGACCATGCGGAAGAACGTGAACGCGGAGGCACCTCGAGAACGTCTTCGCGAAGCTCGACGTCCACACGCGGACGGGCGCAGTCGCGCGGCTCCGCGCCAGCGAGTCGCAAGCCTGACCGCGGCGAAGAGCGAAGCGAGCCAGCGGCGGGCCGGCCAACCGGCCGGCCCGCCCGGCAGCGGTGGCCGTTCCGTACGCTTGGGGTATGCACCCAGTCGACACCATGGGCCGGCCCGTCCGGGATCTCCGCATCTCGGTCACCGACCGCTGCAACTTCCGCTGCGCCTACTGCATGCCGAAGTCGGTGTTCGGGCATGGCTACCGCTTCATGGACCGCAAGGAGCTCCTCACGTTCGAGGAGCTCGAGCGGGTCGCGCGCGTGTTCGTCGCAGTCGGGGTGGAGAAGATCCGCCTCACGGGGGGCGAGCCGCTCCTGCGACGCGAGATCGAGCGTCTCGTCGAGCGGCTCGCGGCGATCGACGGCCTCGATCTCACCCTGACGACGAACGCGTCGCTCCTCGCCCGCAAGGCGCGGGCGCTGCGCGACGCGGGGCTCGCCCGCGTCAACGTCAGCCTCGACTCGCTCGACGACGAGACGTTCCGCGCGATGAACGACGTCGACTTCCCCGTCGAGCGCGTCCTCGAGGGGATCGCCGCCGCAGCCGAGGTCGGCCTGCCCGTCAAGGTCAACGCGGTCGTCAAGCGCGGCGTCAACGACGACGGCGTCGTGGAGATGGCCCGCCATTTCCGCGGCAGCGGGCACGCCCTGCGCTTCATCGAGTACATGGACGTCGGCACGACGAACGGCTGGCGGCTCGACGACGTCGTGCCCGCGGCCGAGATCGTCGAGCGGATCGGCGCCGTCTTCCCGCTCGAGCCCGTCGAGGCGTCCTACCGCGGCGAGGTGGCCCAGCGCTACCGGTACCGGGACGGGGCGGGGGAGATTGGAGTGATCACGTCGGTGACGCAGCCGTTCTGCGGCGACTGCACGCGGGCGCGGATCTCCGCCGAGGGGAAGCTCTACACCTGCCTGTTCGCGATCCGCGGCACCGACCTGCGCGCGCTCGTCCGCTCGGGCGCGACGGACGACGAGCTGCGCGAGGCGGTCGAGGGCGTCTGGACGAGGCGAGCCGACCGCTACTCGGAGATCCGCACCGAGAGGACGTCGGAGCTTCCCCGAATCGAGATGTCGTACATCGGCGGATAAGCCGCAGCGCCGATCGGCGCGTCCCCCGATGCTCGCGCGCCGCCGCCGCGCAACCCTTCGCACTCCGCGACGAAGGAGGAGCGATGCCGGCCGATCTCACGACGACCTACCTCGGTCTCGAGCTTCGTTGCCCCGTCGTCGCGTCCTCGTCGCCGCTGACGGGGAAGCTCGAGTCGCTTCGCGCGATCGCCGAGCAGGGCGCTGGCGCTGTCGTCCTCCCCTCGCTCTTCGAGGAGGAGGTGCAGGGCCCGGACGGGCCGTCCTCCGAGTCGCTCTGGACCGCCGAGGAGCACGCAGGCGAGGCGGCCGGGTACATGACGACGGTCGACCGCGGCCATCTCGACGCCTACCTCGATCTCGTCCGCGACGCGAAGCGCGCGCTCGACATCCCCGTGATCGCGAGCCTCAACGGCATGACGCCCGGCGGCTGGACCCATACCGCGGAGCACCTCCAGGAGGCCGGTGCGGACGCGATCGAGCTCAACGTGTACTCGGTGGAGACCGACCCATACGCGTCGAGCGCCGGTGTCGAGGAGCGCCTGCTCCGACTGGTTCACGCAGTCCGGCGGGTGGTGAGCGTCCCGATCGCCGTCAAGATGTCGCCCTACTACACGGCCTTCGCGAACGTCGCACTCCAGCTCGCCGAAGCGCGCGTCGACGGTCTCGTGCTCTTCAACCGCTTCGTCCAGCCCGACGTCGACATCGACGCGATGGAGGTTGCGCCGTGGCTCGAGCTCTCGCGCCGCGAGGAGCTGCGCGTCGCGCTCCGCTGGCTCGCGATTCTCCGCGGGCGGGTCGACGTGAGCCTCGCGGCGACCGGCGGCGTCCACACGACGGAGGACGCGGTCAAGGCGATCCTCGCCGGCGCGGACGTCGTGACGATGACCTCCGCGCTGCTCCGCGACGGCGTCGGGAGGGTGCACGACGTGCGCGACGGCGTCGCCGCCTGGCTCGACGAGCACGAGATGGGTCTCGCCGAGGCGCGCGGGCGGCTGAGCCAGATCGCGTGCGGGAACCCGCGCGCCTACGAGCGCGCGCAGTACGTCGATACGGTGGTCACCGCCAACGCGATGCGCTGAGCCCCATCTACTACGCCCAGTCGAGCGGCACGTAGCCGCTCGTGACCGGCGCCGACACGATCAGCACGCGCGCGACCGTGTCGCCGTCGTTTCTGACCGTCCGCTTCGGTGCGGGGTCGAGCCGCGCGAACGATCCCTCGCGCAACGGATGGTCGACGCCGTCGACGACGAGCGTCGGGGCTCCCTCGAGGACGAGGAAGAGCTCCTCGTGGTCGCGGGCGAGCTCGTCGTGCTCGGGAATCGACTCGCCGGGCGGCAGCTCGACAGCGTTGATCCCGAACGAGCCGACGGCGAGCGAGCGCCGGACGAGGACCCACTTGCCGTAGTCGCGCTCCAGCTCGTCGTCGTGCCTGATCGTGAATCCGCTCATGCCACCTCCGTCGCTCGCCTGCCCGATCGTGCCACACCTACCCCGACCGGGCCAGCAGGCGACCTGGTTAGAATCGGCTCTCGAGTGACGAGCTACGCGGAGGCACGCTGGCTGCCGCGTGGATGGGCGCATCTCGCCCTCCAGTTCGCGGTGTGGTTCGGCTTTTACGGCGCCTACCAGGTCGCCCGCGGCGCCGCGGACCGGGAGGTCGCCGAAGCGTTCTGGAACGGGACGCTCGTGATCGAGGCCGAGAATCGTCTCCACGCGCTGATCGAGCCCGCCGTCCAGGGGTTCGTCCAACGCTCGGACATCCTGATCTTCGCGACGTCGTACACGTACTGGCTCTCGCAGTTCGCCGTCGTCGGGCTGACGCTCCTTTGGGTCTACTTCCGTCACCACGACCGCTTCGCGGACTTCCGCAACTGGCTCATCGGCGCGAACCTCATCGGGCTGCTCGGCTACGTGCTGATGCCGACTGCGCCGCCCCGGATGTACCCCGAGTGGGGCTTCACGGACACGCTCGCGGACTACGCATCGGTGAACCACGACAGCGGGCTGATCGCCTTCGCCGCGAACCCGTACGCCGCGATGCCGAGCCTGCACGCGATGGATGCGCTCATCGTCGGCATCGTGATGGCCTCTGTCTGCCGCTCGCGGCTCGCGCGAGCCGTCTGGTTCGCCTGGCCGGCATGGGTGTGCTTCTCCGTGATGGGCACCGGGAACCACTACTGGCTGGACTGCGTCGCCGGGTTCGCGGTCGCGATCCTGACAGCGCTCCTGCTCTTCCGGAGACGCCTCCCTCGCGTGCTCGCGGGCGCCGCGTGAGCGAACCGGAAGTCGGCGCGCAGGAAGATCGTGTTGGCGCCCGGCTTCAGCCCGGCACCACCGCCGTTTCCCAGCTCGACCGTGTCAAGCAGGAGTACACCGCTGCCGCGCGCGAGATCCTGCGGCGGTCGATGCAGGGCGTCGCGCGGACGAAGCTGACCCCGGACATGCTCTCGATCGCGGGCCTGGCGCTCTGCGTCGCGGGCGCCGTGCTCGTCGGCTTCGAGCAGCGGAACGAGTATCTCTTCTTCTGGCTCGGGGGTCTCCTGTTCGTCGCGGGCTCGGTCGCGGACATCCTCGACGGCGCGCTCGCGCGCGCGGCAGGCAAAGGCACGGTCTTCGGCGCCTTTCTCGACTCGACCTTCGACCGGCTCGGCGAGGCGGCGATGCTCACCGCGATCGGGCTCGCCTTCATGCAGGACTCGAACGAGGTGGCGCTGGTGGCGGCGTTCCTCGCGGTGATCGGCTCGCTGCTCGTGAGCTACACGCGTGCCAAAGCCGAGATGCTCGGGTTGCGAGGCGACGTCGGGTTCGGCTCGCGCCTCGAGCGGGTCGTGATCGTCGCGGTCGCCCTCGGTATCGCCCCGTGGGGGTGGCTGCAGTGGCCGATCTACCTGCTCGCTGCGATGGCGTGGATCACGGTCGTGCAACGCATGCTGTTCGTTCGGCGCCAGCTGCGCGAGCTCGCCGAGTCCTCCTGAACCGCGGCGCGGCTTTGTCGCCGCGCGAGAAAGGCATAGGCTGGCCGGAGGGAGCGGCGTGGGACGGAGACGGGTCATCGGGCTCGGCCGGACCGGCGCGATCATCGCGACGGCGCTCGCATTCGTGCCGGTCGCGACCGGGTCGGAGCTCGTCGGCTACAACGCGTCGCAGGTGCGGCTCCAGGTCGACGCGCAGGGCCGCGCGCTCGTGAGCTTCCGCTCGGCCGGTGTCGCGAAGTCGCTCGTCGCGTGGGGCGCCGTCGACGCGCGCGCGCCGAGCCGAACCCTTCCTCAGGTCGCGTTCTCGATCCGCTCGGGCGGCGGTATCGGCTCGAACACGTGCAGGCCGTACGCCGGGCCGCCGCTTGCGTGGCTCGTCCAGGCCTGCACGGCGGCCGACGGCACGCACTGGGCGCTCCAGGCGTGGCAGCGCATGCTCCCGAACTACGGGGCCGCTCCGACCGGCACCAGGGCCGCGTGGGAGCTCCGGCTCTCTCACTGGTCGGGGCCGGCGGCCAAGCTCGAGATCTGGACGGACTGGTCGTATCGCCGGTTCCATCACCTCTACGGCCGGCTCGCGTACCGCGGGCAGGGCGTGTACGGCTTCCGCTCGACGCGATTCGGCGTTCCGCTCGACGCCTACGGACGCAACGTCTATCTCGACACCTTCTCCTCGGCGTACGGGCCGGGCTGGCAGCGGGAGAACAGCTTCCTGACGCACGCGCCGGGCGGAGGCTTCTGCTACGGGTTCTTCGCGCACGGCGGGCGCGGGGTCGGCAACGGGAAGCGCTACCGCGCAACGGTGATCGGGCCCGGCGTGACCCCGGACGTGATGTGGCAAGGCCCGCCGCCGGCCGGGTACGACGCCGCCGCAGACGAGCAGGCGAACACGCACCAGCGCTCGGTCCTCGGCGCCGACGCGCGGTGCACCGTGAACTAGGGGCCTGTCCGGAAAGTGGCTCGGAGCGGCTTGCAGGCGGCACGCACCGCGATGCGGCGTCCTCGGTCGCGCCAATATGCCCGCATATTGGCGCTCCCTGCGTCCTTGCCTCGCGGCACGTGCCGCGTGCCATCCACCGCGACCACGTTCCGGACAGGCCCCTAGCGGTCAGCCGCGACGACGATGTTGTGCTCCGGCACGCCGTTGTCATGCGCCCGCCTGTTCTGCTAGCCTGCTAGCAGTTTGACTGCTAGCACTTCAGAGAAGCGAACGGGCATTCTCGTTCGGATGCCCGCCCCGCTGAAGGGGGCGCTCGTCCGGGAGTCGGCTCGCCGCGCCTCGAACGTCAACGACGTCGCGGGCGGCATCCTCGCCGACGAGCTCGGCGTCCCGTTCAGCCCGACCGGCCGTCGCCGCAGAGTGCTCGCGGGGTCGAGCCCCGTCCTGCTGCTCCGGGTGCCGCCCGAGCTCAGGGACGAGATCCACGCGGAGGCGTCGCGGCGCGACACCAACGCGAACGACGTCATCCTCGCCGCGCTCGCCGACGGGCTCGGCGTCCCGGCACAGTCGAACCGCAAGGGAAAGGACCTCATGGCCACCACCAACGGCTCGAAGAACGGCGGGCGCCAGAAGGACAAGGTGCGCGTCGCGATCATCGGCGTCGGCAACTGCGCCAACTCCCTCCTCCAGGGCGTCGAGTACTACAAGGACGCGAACCCCGAGGAGAGCGTGCCGGGCCTGATGCACGTCGACCTCGGCGGGTACCACATCTCGGACATCGAGTTCACCGCCGCCTTCGACGTCGTCAAGGGCAAGGTCGGCGTCGATCTCGCCGAAGCGATCTGGGCGCGCCCCAATGACACGATCAAGTTCTCCGACGTGCCGAAGACGGGCGTCACCGTCTCGCGCGGCATGACGCACGACGGCATCGGCAAGTACCTCGCCCAGGTCGTCGAGAAGGCCCCCGGCCCCACCGCCGACATCGTCAAGATCCTCCGCGAGACGGGCACCGACGTCGTCGTCAACTACCTCCCGGTCGGCTCCGAGGCCGCGGCGAAGTGGTATGCCGAGCAGATCCTCGAGGCCGGCGTCGCGATGGTGAACTGCATGCCGGTCTTCCTCGCGCGCGAGGCGTACTGGCAGAAGCGCTTCGAGGAGGCGGGCGTGCCGATCATCGGCGACGACATCAAGTCGCAGGTCGGCGCGACGATCTCGCACCGCGTGCTGACGACGCTGTTCCAGGACCGGGGCGTCCACCTCGACCGGACGATGCAGCTGAACGTGGGCGGCAACTCCGACTTCCGCAACATGCTGGAGCGTGAGCGGCTCGAGTCGAAGAAGATCTCGAAGACGAATGCGGTCACGTCGATGCTCGACTACGACATCGGCGCGGACAACGTTCACGTTGGCCCGTCCGACTACGTGCCGTGGCTGACCGATCGCAAGTGGGCCTACATCCGCATGGAGGGCTCCTCGTTCGGCGACGTGCCGCTCAACATCGAGCTCAAGCTCGAGGTGTGGGACTCGCCGAACTCGGCCGGCATCGTGATCGACGCGGTCCGGCTCGCGAAGCTCGCGCTGAACAACGGCATCGCGGGCGCGCTCGAGGCGCCGTCGAGCTACCTCATGAAGTCGCCGCCCGTCCAGATCGTCGACAGCGAGGCGCGCGACAACACCGAGCGGTTCATCGTGAAGAACGCGCTCGAGTCGGAGAAGAAGGCAAAGGCGGCCGCAAAGGCGTGAGCCATCGCCGCCTGGCGCGCGTCTTCTGGCTCGGGGCGGCGGCGATCCTCGTCACCGCCGCCCTGATCTCGCTCGTCGCGGTCCTCCGCGGGAGCTTCTCGGAGACCGACGGGCGGACCCTTGCCACCCTCGGCGCCCTGCTCGCCTGCGGCGGCGCCGCGCTGGCGGGCCTTGCGCTCGCGGAGCGCGGACCAGCGCGCATCCTGGGACGTGTCGTCGTCGGGATCGCCGCCATCACGTTCGCCCTGTTCGGAGCTGCGATCTGGGAGGTATGGACCCACGGAGGCAGCCCGCCGTGGCGACTCGCGCTCTCGAGCGCGCTCCTTCTCGTCGCAGGGGTCGTGGCGACGACGGGCCTCCTGCTGACGACGCGCCCCGCCTTGCAGCGCCTGGCCGGAGCGGGCGGCGTGCTGGCGACCGTCGCGGTCGCCTTGACGCTCGTGCCGATCTGGCGCAGCGACGACGCGGGCAGCGGGCTGGCGAAGGCGATCGCCACGGCATGGATCCTCGCAGGGCTCTCGTACCTCCTCGCGCCGGTCCTACAACGATGGACCGCCGTGGGAGAGCTCGACGCGGGCGAGCGGGTGCTCGGCGCGCTCGATGGGATCGAGCTGGTCGCGACCCGCGACCCGCGCGACGCGCTCCTCGTCACCGGCCGACCCAAGCCTGGGGAGCGGCTCGTCCTTCGCCGACGCCGATAGGTTCGCCGCGTGGGCGAGGTCGAGCTCCGGGTACTACTGCGCGGTCGTGCTCGAGAGGGACGAGGCGGCCCAGGGCAGCCGGTCCCAGTACCCCGGTCTCCCACGCTCGGGGCGCTCGAACGGCGCGTACGCCTGCTTCGGGTCGGTCGTCTCCTCCTCCACGCTGGCGTTGTAGCGCGCGGCGAGCTCCGAGACGGGGTAGAGGATCTGCTCGTCCTTCGACCGCGCGCCCACCATCAGGATCACGCACGGCCTGTCACCCGCGCCGACGAACACGTGCTCCACACCGGCCGGGCAGTGGACGAAGTCCCACGGCGCAAGCGGTCGTTCCTCGCCCTCGACGAGCAGCGTGCACTTGCCGGACAGGACGAGGAATCCCTCCTGTTGCGACTCGGAGTGGTAGAGGCAGTTCGACTCCCCTGGCTCGACGACGCTGAGGTTGATGCCCACCTGCGGGAACGAGTGCTCGCGGGTCTCGAACACGCACCCCGAGCCGAACGTCTCGGACGTCCACCACTCCACGTCCCGCACGTTCACGACGAACCAGCCGTCGGACGTGGGCGCCAGGCCTGAGCCGCTGTCGACGAGACGAGCCTCGGGCACGCCGCGACTCTACATGCCCTGTCGATCGGGCTCGACGAGCGGCGCAACGTCGTCTGCCTCGAAGCCGATCCGCCGGTGCGTCGCGTCGCAGAACGGCTTGGTCGACGACCGGCCGCAGCGGCAGAGGACGACCGCGCTGCCTTCGGGCAGCTCGAATTCGCGACCTTCGGCGTCGACGAGCCTGAACGGCCCGACGATCTTGTACGGGCCGTTCGGCCGAACGGTGATCGTGACGTCGTCCACGCGCCGAGCGTAGACGGTTGATCGGCAATTCGCGCGAACCGGATGACGCCCCAAACACGGCGCCGGGTCGCCCCGCCCGGCCGCGGCCCGTACCTTCGGGTACGTGCCGCGCCCGCCCGGTGCGCCCGGCTTGGTCTGGGACGCCCCCGGACGTCACGCCAATTACCGATCAACCGCCTACCCGCCCCTACAATCGAGGCCCGTGCCGCTTCGCATCTGCCTCGTGACGCCACATGCGTGGTCGGTGCCACACGACGCGAACGAGCACGTCGCCGGTGTCGCGGAGGCGCTGCGCGCGCGCGGACATGTGGTGGTGGTGCTCGCGCCGTCCTCCCGCTCGGCCGACCTCCTCGCCGGCCGCCGCGCGCTCCAGGCGGGCGACCTCGACGGGGTGGTCGCGGTCTCGCGCGCCGTCCCGGTCTCCCCCAGGGCGGCCGTCGGGCTCCCGGTCGGGGTCCGCGCGAACGTTGCGACCGCGCTTCGCCGCGGGGACTTCGACGTCGTGCACGGCTTCGACCCGGCGCTTCCGGGGCTCGCCTACGCCGCGCTGCTCGAGGCGCGGACTACGACGGCTGCGACGTTCGTCGACGCGGAACGACTCGGCTTCCCACCCCGCAAGAACCAGCGGGACCGACTGCTCGGCCGAATCGACCGGCTGCTCGCGACGAGCGACGACGTTGCGGAGCGGGCCGCAGCGCGGTTCCCCGGCGCATACACGGTCGTCGCCCCCGGCGTCGATCCCGAGCTGTTCGCGCCGGCCGCGGTGAAGGCGAACGTCGTGGTGGTAGAGACGTCGGCCGGCGGCCTGCCGATCGTCCGCGCTGTCCTCCGATCGCTGCGGAGCCTCGACGGATGGGAGGCGATCCTGCTGCGCACCGCTCCGCTCGCGGCGCGACCGTCGATCCCGCACAGCTCGAGGGATCGCGTCCATGTCCGCACCGCGGCGCGCGGCGAGATCCGGGCACCGATCCTCCGTGACGCCGCGATCGTCGTGCCGTCGCCGGACGGGCTCGCGCGCCTCCGCGTCGAGGCCGCCGCCGCGGGCTGCGCGGTCGTCGAGCCCCCGGGCGTGGAGACGCAGCCAGAGCTCGCGGCCGCCGCGCTGCTCCGGTTCGCAGAAGACCCGGACGCGCGTCGTCGTGATGCCGACGCGCGCCGTGCCTCGGTCGCGGGCGCGAGCTTCGAGACGGTCGCCGGCGAGCTCGAGCGCGTCTACCTGGAAGCGCGGGGTCGGCGAAGGACGCCGCGCCGGGAGACCGAGCCGCTCGCCGACCGCGACTGGATCGTCGTCGACCTCCACATGCACACACGCTGGTCGCACGACTGCTCGATCGAGCCGGCGGCGCTCGTCGACCACGCCGAGTCGGAGGGGCTCGGAGCGATCGCGGTCACCGACCACAACGTGTTCGGCGGGGCACTCGAGACCGTCGAGCTGGCGCGCGGGCGCGCGCTGATCGTGATCCCGGGCGAGGAGGTGAAGACCGACCGCGACGGCGAGGTGATCGGGCTGTTCCTCCGCGAGGAGATCCCGCGTGGGATGTCGTTCGCGGACACCGTCGCCGCGATCCGCGAGCAGGAGGGCGTCGTCTACGTCCCGCATCCGTTCGACCGCATGCACTCGATCCCGGCGCCCGCAACGCTCCATCACCACCTGCCGGAGGTCGACGTGCTCGAGGTCTACAACGCCCGGCTCCTGTTCGACGGCTACAACGACGAGGCGCTCCGGTTCGCGCGCAAGTACGGGCTCCTGCAGGGCGCCGGATCCGATGCCCACGTCCTCCAGGGGGTCGGGACGGGCGCTCTCCGGATGCGGCGCTTCGACGGGCCGGAGGAGTTCCTGCTCTCCCTGCGCACCGCGGAGGTGCTGCGCCGGCCCAAGTCGCTCGCGCTTCTGCAGTCGCTCAAGTGGGCCGCCCAGGCGCGCGAACGGCTCGCGCCGTCCTCCGCATCTAGAGGAAGCACGCCGAGTGCCCACGAATGAGAGAGCGATGGCGAACCCCGATGAGCGGCGCGCGCGGACCTCGAGCCGTTCGGCGGCGAAGCCGTCGAACGGCGACGAGATCCAGGAGCGCTACCTCCGCCGCGCGATCTCGGAGATCAACGAGCTCGGGGACGAGCTGCTCGCGCTCGGCGACGAGCTCCACGTCCCAGTGCTCGGGAGCGGTCATCCCCTGGGCGACGTGTTCCTCCTGAAGTACCGCCCCACGCACAGCGAGATCGCCGAGGGCGTCGCATTCTTCGGGCGGGCCGGACAGGCGCTCCTGAAATCGCTGCAGCGGCTCTCGGTCGACCCGCTCGCCGTGTACGGGACGAACTGCCTGAAGTTCGGCACGGAGGAGCCCGACGACGCTCGCCGGTGGCTCACGCGGGAGCTCCACATCGTCCAGCCGAAGCTCGTCGTCGCGATGGGCGACGAGACCGTCGCCTTCCTCGACGGTCTCGACTTCCCGCTCGCGGACGCGCTCGACGCGGGGCGGGTAGGGGAGATCCAGACGCTCACGCCGACGATCGACGCGCTCGTGACACCGGACATCGACGCGTCGCTCGACGAGCAGGGCGCCAAGACGCGCTTCTGGAACGCGTTCAAGGCGCTCGGTCCCTGGTGGTCCGAGCTCCCGCCCTACTGAGCGCGACGGGTGCCGCGCCGCGGCGGCACGCGCGACCGGCACTTCTCGGCGGGCTCATCGCCGCTCTCGCCCTCTGGGACGCGTATGCCGACCGCCTGCCAAGCCTCTCCGATCGCTGGGACGTTGCGCTCGTCGCAGGGCTCCTCTTCCCGGCGACCTTCCTCGTCTCCTGGCTCCTGCTTCCGCTCGCCGATCGTGGCGGGTTGTTCCTCGCGGCGCTTGCGGTCGGCGCCGTGGCGGCCGTGTGCGACGTGGCCGGGCTCGACGGGATCTTCAACGTCGCGAAGGTGGTTGCGTTCACGCTCTTCGGGTTCTGGTTCGTGCAGATGCTCGAGTCGCTCGTCTGGGTCGTGCTCGTCGCCGCGGCGATCCCGTGGGTCGACGTGGCGTCCGTCTACCGCGGCCCCACGAAGGTCGTGGTCGAGGAGCAGCCCGGGCTCTTCGAGCGGATCGCGGTCGCGTTCGCGGTTCCCGGCGAGAACGACGCCGCGCGGCTCGGGCCGCCGGACGTGATCTTCTTCGCGCTCTTCCTCGCGGCCGCCTCACGCTTCGGCCTGCGCGTCGGCGCCACGTGGATTGGGATGACGGCCGCGCTCTCGGCGACGCTCGTCGCGACGTACGCCTTCGACCTGCGAGGCCTCCCGGCCCTCCCGGCGCTCTCGGTCGGCTTCCTGCTCCCGAACGCCGACCTCGTCTGGCGCTCCCTGACGACGAAGGGGCGCGGCGAGCGCCGCGCCCCTTCCTAGCCGTCGGGAGCCGACGGCCGTCGCTCAGCAGTTCTGCTGGACCCAGGCCTCGATGTTCTTCGACGCCTGCTGCACCTCGGCAGAGTCCATCGACTGCGAGACCTCTTGGAGCTTGGCGAGGGCCTCGGCGCTCGGCGCCTTGCCGCTTGTGAGGTCGACGCCCTTCAGTGCCTCGGCGATCTTCGAGAAGTTCTCCGCGATCACCTGGTAGTCGTCCTTGATCTCGTCCGGCACCTGCGAGGCGATCTCGTCGAACGCCTTCGCCGCGTCCTCGATGTTCGCGTCCTGGCCGCTCAGCGACTCGGCGATCTTCGTCGACACGCCGGCGAACTGCGTGCATTCGCCCGACAGGTCGCCGATCGAGCTGTCGTCCGTGCTCGTCCCGGACGCGTCGGTCGTCGACGTCGTGTCCACCGAGGTTGTCTCGGTCGCGACGGCCGTCACCGTGTCCGAGCTCGCCTCGTTGTCGCTGCCGCCGCAGCCGGCCGCGACGAGAGCCACCGCCGCGATGAGGAGTGCCGCCAGCCTTCGTCCGTTCACATTCGTCACCTTTCCTCGTCGTGGGCCGGTCGGGTGATCCCCCCTGACCCGGCATCATGCTCTTCGGCAGGCCCGGCTGCACGCCTGAGCACTGACACGCTCTCGATATGCGGCGTGTGCGGGAACATGTCGACCGGCGTGCAGCGGATGAGCTCGTACCCGAACTCGTCCCGGAGCACCGCGAGGTCGGAGGCAAGCGTCGTGGGGTTGCACGAGACGTAGACGAGCCGCGGGGCTTCGAGCGCCCCTGTGCGACGGAGGGCCTTGCCCGCGAGGCCTGCCCGCGGCGGGTCGACGACGACGACGTCGGGCGGCCCCGCCTTCTCGGCGAGTTCCTCGAGCGACTGGCCCACGTTGCCCGCGAAGAACCGCGCGTTCGCGATCCCGTTGACGTCGGCGTTCTCGATCGCACAGGCGACGGACTCCTCGGAGATCTCGACGCCCCAGACCGAGGCCGCGGCCGGGGAGAGCGAAAGGCCGATCGTGCCCGTGCCGCAGTAGAGGTCGAACACCGTCTCGGCGCCCGTCAGCCCCGCGGCGTCACGCGCCAGCGTGTACAGGGTCTCTGCCATCTCCGTGTTCGTTTGCAGGAAGGCGTTCGGTCGCACGCGGAAGCGAAGCCCGAGCATTTCCTCCTCGATCCACTCCTCGCCCCAGAGGAGGCGGGTTGGGAGGTTCGTCACCTCCGCGGGGCGGTCGTTCACAGCCCAGTGGAGGGAACGCACCTCGGGGAACCGAGTCACCGTCTCGATCAGGAAGTCCGCGTCGAAGCGCTCGCCGGGAGCGGTCACGAGGAGCACGAGCACCTGTCCCGTGTTCCGGCCCTCGCGGACGACGAGGTGGCGGAGGTAGCCGGCCTGCGTGTGCTGGTCGTACGGCTCGAGGCCCTCCTCCCGGGCCCACGCCTTGACGGCCTCACGGATCGCGTTGCCGAGGTCGGTCGTGAGCAGGCACTCCTCGACGTCCACCACCTCGTCCCAGCGGCCCGCGCGATGGAACCCCAGCGTGAGCCCATCCGGCGAGCCTGCACAGGAGTACTCGAGCTTGTTGCGGTAGCGGTACTCGGAGCGCGCAGGGACGATCGGCTCGACGGGTGGCGTGTCGAAGCCGCCGAGCCGCTCGAGCGCATCGCGGACCTGCGCCTCCTTCGCGGCGAGCTGCGCGGCGTAGGCCAGATCCTGGAACCTGCAGCCGCCGCAGACGCCGAAGTGCCGGCACGGCGCCTCGACGCGGTTCGGCCCCGGCTCGAGCAGTCCCGTGCGCGTCGCCTCGGCGAAGCCGCGCTTCACCTTCGTCGCGCGGGCGCGGACGAGGTCACCCGGGAGCCCGCCCCGCACGAACACGACGAAGCCGTCGAGGCGGCCGACGCCGTTCCCGCCGTACGCCAGCGAGTCGATCCTGACCTCGACCTCCTCTCCCTTGCGCACGGGCGCCGCCACGCGCGGAGGGTAGCCGTGGACGGCCGAGTCGTTCGCGCCCGCCGGCCCGTCGCGCCGGTGGCGCGGAGCCCGCAGGCTTCCCCGCCCCGGCGGCCGGACAGGCCCCTACGCCAACACGGTGACGTGGACGGAGCGCACGCGCGGCCCGTCGAGCTCGCAGAAGAAGATGCCCTGCCAGGTGCCGAGCGCCATCGACCCGTCCTCGCGCAACGGCACGACGACGCTCGGCCCCATGAGGGCGGCGCGGATGTGCGTCGGCGCGTTCTCCTCGCCTTCCTCGATGTGCTGCCAGCCCCAGTCCTCCGGGACGATGCGCTCGAGCGCCATCTCGAAGTCGCGCCCCACCATCGGATCGGCGTGCTCGTTGATCGTCACGCCCGCCGTCGTGTGCGGGACGTAGACGAGCACGGCGGAACCGGTCGTCCCTGCGACCGCGTCGGACACCAGGCGCGTGATGTCGACGAGCTGGCTCTGCCGCTCGGTCCTGACCGTGAGCGTGGTCACGCCGTCAGAGCGCTCCGCCCGCGGCGGGTGGCGCACCGGCCTCGAGCGGGTTCTCGCCCCCGGACTCGCGGGCGAGGAAGTCCTCCACGAACATCACGTTGTCCTTCGAGCGTGTGACGACGTCGAGCAGCGCCGACATCGAGGAGACCTCCTCGCGCTGCTCCTGGAGGAACCAGTGCATGAACTGCTCGGCGACGAGGTCCCCTTCGCCGCGGGCGGTCAGCGCCAGCTGCTGGATCTGGCCCGTCACTCGCTTCTCCTGGTCGAGCGCGAGCTGGACCGGTGCGACAAGGTCGGGAAACGAGACCTGCGGCGCCTCGACGGCCGGGACGACGACCTGCTCGTCGGCGTCGAGGAGGTACTGCACCATCATCATCGCGTGGTTCCGCTCCTCGACCGCCTGGCGGTAGAAGTGGGAGGCGAGCTGCGGCAGCGTCTGGGCGTCGTAGTGGATCGCGATCGCGACGTATTGCTGCGACGCGCCGAACTCGTAGGCGATCTGCTCGTTGAGTGCTTCCGTGAACCGGGACATGAAGTGACTCTAACGCGGAGGGCGGCCCGCGAGAGCCGCCCTCCGGTCGTGTCGGTCGCGTGTCGCGCTAGTTCTTGCCGGCGACCACCTCGACGTCCGCCGGCGAGGAGCCCAGCTGGATCCGACGCGGCTTCGCCTCGTCGGGCTTCGGGACGCGGATCTCGAGGACCCCGTTCACGTAGCTCGCGGCGATCCTCGAGTCGTCGACGCCGGCCGGCAGCCCGACCGCGCGCGAGAAGCTGCCGTGGCGCCTCTCGTAGCGGTAGAACCGGTCGCTTTCGCTTTCGGTGACGCGGCTCCGCTCGCCCGTGACGGTGAGCGTGTCGTCAGCGACCTCGATCGAGATCTCGTCCTCGACGAGGCCAGGAAGGTCGAACGCGTAGACGACGTCGTTGTCGGTCTCCCAGACATCGAGCGCGGGCACCCACGCCTGCGGCGTGCGGCTGCCGTTCTCGAGGAGCCCGCTCACGAGGCGGCTCATCTCGCCCTGCATCTGCGCGATATCGCGGAACGGCTCCCAACGTACGAGTGTCGACATGGTGGTGCCTCCTTGCCACGAAGTTTCTATCGATCCAACAATAAAATATGCGTGACTTAATGTCAAGTTCCTGGGGAGTACGATCGCCGAGTGGCGGGGATCCCCGAGACGCTCAAGGGCCGCAGCTTCACGCGGGTCTCCGACTGGAGCTCCGACGAGCTCGTGACCGCGCTCGACCTCGCCGACGAGCTGAAGGTGGAGCGCCAGCGACGCCGGGAGCTGCGGATCCTGCCGGGTCGGACAGTGGGGCTGATCTTCCGCAAGCCGTCGACCCGCACGCGGATCAGCTCCGAGGTCGGCATCGCGGAGCTCGGTGGCATGGCGCTCTACGTGCCGGCCGCCGACCTCCAGCTCTCGCGCGGCGAGTCGACCCGCGACACGGCGCTCGTCCTCTCGCGCTTCCTGAGCGCGATCCTGATTCGCACGTTCGACCAGGCCGAGGTCGACGAGTTCGCCGAGCATGCGACGATCCCGATCGTCAACGGGCTCACGGACGCCGCCCACCCGCTCCAGGCGCTCGCCGACGCGATGACCATCCGGGAGCGCTTCGGCGGCCTTCGAAGGATCCGTGTCGCCTACCTCGGCGACGGGAACAATGTCTGTCATTCGCTGATGCGGATCGCGGCGCGGATGGGCATGGACCTCGTCGCCGCCTGTCCCGATGGCTACCTGCCCGATCCGGAGGTGGTCGCCTCGTGCGTCGAGGACGCCGGGCCGAGCGGCGGGGGTGTCGCGGTGACGACCGATCCCGGTGAGGCGGTGGCGGGCGCGCACGTCCTCTACACCGACGTCTGGACGAGCATGGGGCAGGAGGCCGAGCACGAGCAGCGGCTCCACGACCTCGGGCCGTACCGACTCGACGGAGCGAAGCTCGCTGCCGCGGCCCCGGATGCGGTGGCGCTCCACTGCCTGCCCGCTCACGTCGGCGAGGAGATCACCGCCGATGTGCTCTACGGCGACCGCTCGCTCGTCTGGGACCAGGCCGAGAACCGCCTCCACGTCTACAAGGCCGTTCTCGCGCTCACCGTCCGATGAGGTTCGAGGACGTCGTCGCGGCGGCGCTCGACAGCCTGCCGCCCGAGATCGCCGCCGGCCTGCGGAACGTCGCGGTTGTGGTCGAGGACGAAGATCCGGGCGACCCGGACCTCTACGGCGTCTTCGAGGGGGTGCCGCTGACGGAGGGCGGGCCGGGGCCGGGCGAGCTGCCGAGCCGGATCGCGATCTTTCGCAGGCCGCTCGAGGCGGACTTCGAGGACGTCGACGAGCTCCGCGAGGAGATCCGGATCACCGTCCTCCACGAGCTCGGCCACTACTTTGGCCTCGACGAGGACCGCCTTGCCGAGCTCGGGTACGAGTGACGACCTTCCTCGACATCGTTCCCTGGCTGGCGCTGGCGCTCGGCGCGTTGGTCGTCGGGCTGTTCCTGTTCGGCCGGCGCTGACGGATGTTTGTAACGGGAATGTTCGGGGATCAGAGATCGTTCTGCTGTCCATGGACACCATCCCGCTGTACCACGCCGAGATCGAGGAGCTGAGTGAGCGACGCGTCACGCTCTGGAACTCGCTCTCGCAGGGTCGCGATCCGGCGGTGGTGGAAGAGATCAAGGCGCTCGACGCAAAGCTCGACGAGCTCTGGGCGAAGGTCAGGGCGGAGCGGGCACGGATCCGATTCGGCGAGCGAGACGAGATCGTGCGACGAGCCCGGGCCGAAGAGCGGCTCGAGCGCGCTGCGTAGTTCGAGACGGCGAGCCTTCCCACGGCGTTCCCGGCAGGGAACGCTGCGGGTTCGCCGTACCATGTGGACGTGCTCGTACGACGCGCCGACAGCGACGATCCGGTCGCGCAGGAACGCCAGGCGCTCGCCGAGCAACGCGCTGCGCTCGAGACGCTGAAGCGGCAGCTTGCCGAGCGCGTCGCCGCGGTGCAGGCACGCGAGGCTGAGCTCCGCGGGGCGATCGCCCGCGTCGAGTCGGGAAAGGCGCCCGATGTCCTGCTCCCGCCGCGCGTCGACCCCGACGCCGACCGTCTCGCAACCCGCGCCGCAGTGCTGGCCGAGCGAGAGCGGGTGGTCACAGCCCGCGAGGCGGCGCTCGCGGCGGGGAGAGCGACCCGACCGGACGACCGGTCCGGGAATGGAGACGGCGCACTCGCCGACCGCGCGGCGGCGGTCGAGGCGCGTGCGCAGGAGCTCGAGGCGCGGCTCTCCGAGGTGTCGGCCCGGGAGCGCGCGGTCGAGGAGCGCGAGCGAATCCCGCGCGACCCGGACGCCGCTCGACTTGCGGAGATCGAGGCCCGACTCGACGAGCTCCGCGCGGCCGAGGAGGCCTTCCTCCGCACTCGCCGCGAGCTGGCCGACCACTCGGACGCGATCGCCGCACGTGAGCAGCTCCTCGCCCAACGCGAGCGCGAGCTCGACGAGCGGGAGGATGGCTGGGGCGGCCCGGACATGCGCGAGCTCGAGACGCGCCTTCGTCGGCTCGAGACGCAGCGCACCGCGCTGGGACAGACGCAGGGCTTCAGCGGCGGCTTCCGCAAGCTCGAGCAGGACGGTGCCCACCGGCCGCCGTCCTCCTGAGGGCGCTCGCCCCTCGCCCGAATGCACAGCACTTTCTCAGCGGAATTCCAGGTTGACCGGCGTACTCTGTGACACAGGCACGACCGACGAAGGGGGCCTTGGATGAGACGCAAGATGGTGATTCTGGGGGCGGCCGCGCTCGCCGTCGCGGGCGGCGGCGCCGCGATCGCGGCGACGACCGGCGGCTCGCCCCAGGAGCAGAGCAAGGCCGCCATCGACGACGCCGCGAAGCAGCTCGGCGTCACGCCGGCCAAGCTCAGCGACGCGCTGAAGAAGGCCCTCGAGAACCGGGTCGACGCCGCGGTTACGGCGGGCGCGCTCACGAAGGAGCAGGGCGCCGCCCTCAAGAAGCGGATCGAGGCGGAGGACTACCCCGTGCTCGGCGGCTTCGGCCGCGGCTTCGGCCTCGGCCACCGCGGAGGCCCCGGTGGGCCGGGGATGCACCGGGGCGGCGGGCACCTCGATGCCGCGGCGACCTACTTCGGCATGACCGAAGCCGAGCTCCGCGCGCAGCTCGAAGCGGGGAAGAGCCTTGCCGATGTCGCCAAGGCGAAGGGCAAGTCGGCCGACGGACTGGTCTCCGCGCTCGTCGCCGACGAGAAGAAGGAGCTCGACGCGGCGGTCAAGGCCGGCAGGCTCACGCAGGCGCAGGCGGACGCGATCCTCGCGAACGCGAAGCAGCGTTTCACCGACCTCGTGAACGGATCGTTCCCCGCGCATGCGCACGGCCGGTTCGGGGGCGCCCCGCCCGGCATGCCGCAGGGCCCCCTCGGGGCAGGCCCGCGGCACCGCAGGGTCACGCTCTAGGGTCGACGCATCGGCCCGCGGCCGATCCAAGCCCGGCCGCGGGCGACGACGCGCCGCTTTCCCGGGCCAAGCGCACGCGCTGCGCAAGAAGTGCCCGCAGCGGCGGCGAGGGAGCGGACTCGAGACATCCTCCGGAGGCGGCTAGAATCAAGGCTCCGGGGCGTTAGCTCAGTTGGGAGAGCACCAGCTTTGCAAGCTGGGGGTCGCCGGTTCGAGCCCGGCACGCTCCACCTCTCGGAACGGCTTCAACAAGCCGTTCGCAGGTACAGAACGAGGGCTCGGATCGCTCCGAGCCCTCGTATTTCACTCATCTGGTCAGATCTGGTCAGATCTGGTCAGATTCGGCGGGTCGGTGCACGACGGCCTCGGCTGCCCCATACCCACCCCCGTCGCGGTCATGATGGCGGTGGGGTCTGGTCGCGGGCGCGTTCCTCCCGAACGCCCACCACTTTCTCCCGCGCGCACGCGCGAAGCACCAGGTCCCCGCGAGACCTGTGCGAGTGCGAGCCTCGTTTCTCGGGCCGACACCTCGAGCACGAGGACGAGGACGAGGACATGATGCGGGACTACGAGGTCGTGGATTAGGAACATCGGACACCAACCGGCGGCGACCGGTCGCTCGTCGCGACGCGCCGAGCTGCAAGTGCCGTTGTTTCTCGCTCGGCTCGCGAAGCTTGGCGGGCTCATCTGCCTCCTCCTTCTCGTCGGCACGCTCGGCTTCGCCGAGTTCGAGGAGACGTCGATCTGGGCCGGTTTTGTCTGGTCGCTTGACACGATTGCGACCGTTGGCTCGATTCCGTCGCCGGAGACGACCGGCGGGCAGGTTCTGAAGGTTCTGCTGATCGTCCTCGGCGTCGGTACGCTCCTCTACGCGCTCGTCGCGGTGACGGAATTCTTCGTTGCTGGGCATGTCACCGGACTTCTCGAGGAGCGCAGGAGGCAGCGAGCTGTGGACGCCCTCTCGGACCATTACCTCGTCTGCGGCTTCGGCCGGGTCGGGCGTCAGGTCGTGCGAGACCTACGGGCAGCCGGTGCCAGGTACGTCGTCATCGACCGCAACCCGGAGAGCCTGGAGGCGGCTGCTGAGATCGGCGCGCCCTACCTCGAGGGAGAGGCGTCGGACGACGAGCTTCTGCGGTTGGCCGGGATAGCCCGGGCCCGGGCGCTCGTCGCCTGCGTCGACTCCGACGCGGAGAACGTCTTCATCACGCTCACGGCCCGCGAGCTCCGGCCTGACATGACCATCGTCGCCCGGGCGAGCGGTGAGGAAGCGGAGCAGAAGCTGCAGCGGGCCGGCGCGCAGCGAGTTGTCTCGCCGTACAAGTCGAGCGGCTCGGAAATGGCCCGACTCGCGCTGCATCCTCAGGTCACGGGCGTCGTGGATGTGGCACCGGAGTACCGGATGGAGGAGATCGAGGTCACACGCGGCTGCCGCGCCGCCGGACGGCCTCTTGCGGATCTCGCCGGCTCCGCCATCATCGCGGCGCTGCGCCGCGCTGACGGAGGGGTCGAGCCTCAACCTTCGGGGGAGACGGTGCTCGCAGCCCGGCGACGTGGTCGTCGCGATGGGCACGGCGGGCGCGATGGATCGCCTCGAGGCGCTCTTCAGCCCAGAAGGCAAAAAGGCCGAGCGGCAACGTCCGCCGTGAGGCAGCCGGCGAGTAGAGCACGATGACATCGCGCCGCGCCGCAGCGGCCGAATGATCTCGTCCACGTCCATCCGAAGGGGACGAACAGCAGGCACAGGCGCACGACACACTCGCCCCGCGAAACCGCTCGACGAGCGCGACCCCCGGCCAACGGTCTGCCCACGTCAGGATTCGGCTCATCCGCCGGTCGTCGGTGCCGGCAGGGGGGTACCCCCGCGCGACCCTGCGCTGGTGCGAACTCGCTCTTGGGTCGTCAACGGGGCGAGATCACGCTCGCCCGGTTCCGTGGCCCGCGGGGTCGACCGTCGCGACGCGTGCATCTGCTGAGCGGATGTACGTCGACGGGCTCACGCGCCGGGTCGGCGACGGGCGGGCTTCTGCGCCGCCGCGCGGGCCGACCCAGCTCCGGAGGAGAGCAAGCCTTTTGCGGGATTGTCCCGATGTCGGCCGTCGGCCGCCCATTTACAATGGAACCGAGAAGGAGGCTCGGCATGAGGAAGACCGCTGCAGGCAAGGCGGTGACGGCCGGGGACGTGATCGAAATCACGGGCCATTCCGTCGGCGACTCGCCGAGGACCGCCGAAGTGATCGATGTCCTCGGAACGGGTGAGGGCGAGCACTACCGCGTTCGCTGGGAGGACGGCCACGAGTCGGTGCTGTATCCGGGCGAGGACGCGGTCGTCCGCCACCCGCTTGGGCGTCAGCCGTCGCGCGCATCGCGGCCCAGGTAGGAGCATGGCTCCCATACTGGCTCACCGTCCGTAAGATGACCGTCCGCTCCGAACTCACGCCGAGTTGCCGGCATGCGGCGAGCAGCATCGAAAGCGAAAAGTCGCCGCGACTCGGGCGCCGGGTCGTCGTCACGGTGGCGGAAACCGCCATCGAGATGGTGCCGGAAAAGCTCTGAACAACGACATTCGGCTCCGCCGCATGTCTACGCCCGCACCGCAATGACGGGCGCGCTGGTTCTCACTCTCTTCCTTGCAGCCCAGGTTGCTGCCGTATTCGTCAGCCAGCGCCGTGTCCGCGCTGACTCAGGGTTTCCCCGTAGGTCGGGACTGGACAAGAGGTGCCGAACCGACCATGCCCACGAGCCGATTGCCGTGAACGACCGGTAGATGGTGAATGCCGTACTCCCTCATCAGCAGGTCGGCTGCGGTGAGGGTCATGCCGGGCGGTGCGGTGATCGGCTCGGCGGTCATCCATACCCGTACGAGCGCCTCGGCCGCGTTCAGCCGGTTTGCGGCCGCCCGGACGAGGTTGCGATCGGTCAGGATGCCAACGAGGCTGCCGTCCGTTACGACCAACGCCGAGTCGACGCCGAGCTCGTACATCTGGGACGCTGCATCGGCGAGCGTGTCCTCCGGCGCGACGACGAGCGGATTGGCGTGAACGACATCGAGCACGGTTGCCGGCCCATTCGCCTCCAGAGGTGCAGGGTCGCCACGAGACAGCTCCGCTGCCTGCGGTTCGAAGCGGACGGTCGTAAGCCGCTCGAGATCCTGAGCTTGGAGGTCGACCTCCACCGGAAGCGCGTCGGTCGGTGGCGGCTCCTCACGGGTGGCCTCCTCGCCCGCGAGCGCCGCGAGAAACGGCGAGAGTCGACGGCCGACGATTTTCGTCGGTGGCCACCAGATCGGAGTCTCGCTGACCCAGTCGGATTCGTCCGCCGCGGACATCTTGCGTCGCAGAAACAGCGGGTGGCTGCTCGTAAGCAGCAGCCCACGTAGTACGGGCGCGAAGGGTCGCGGCGCGACCGCGAGCCCGGCCATTGCGGCGATCGCCTCCGCCGCAACGAACGCCTGCTGCGTCGCGATCCCGCCCTGCTTCACAGGAAAGGTCGTGATGTCGCCAGCGGCGAAGACGTTGTCTAAGCCGACGACGCGACCGTGCTGATCGACCGGCACGAAGCCCTCGACCGTCTGCGGCACGCCGTAAATCGAATGGCCCTGGAGTCGCGGCAGAGCGAGGACTCGGTCTGCCGCGATCGACTGCTCAGGGACGGTTTGCAACCGGCCGCCACGAGCCGCGATCGGACATGTACCAGTGATCAGCGTGACGTCGGCGTCGCCGAGCAACTCGCGGACGGCGTCGCTGGCTGAAGGTCCGAACAGCTGAAGAGGTGCGTCCTCCGGCGTCACGAGCATCAGCTCGACGTTCCGCGCCTGATAAGCCTTGAGCCTTGCCGCTGTCAGCAGTGCGAGTTCGTACGCGGGCAGCGCCCAGACCGATCCCCACGGTACGGCGAAGACCATACGTTGGACCTCTCCTTCCTCGATCTCCTTGAGCAGCGCCCGGACGCGATCGGTGTCACGAGGACCTCGGAAGGTGAACGCCCCCGGAACGGCAGTAGTCGGAGCCGCGCCGCAAGCAATGAGCAACGCGTCGTAGGGCATGGTTGTGCCAGCATCCGTTCGCGCCTCGCTGCGCGCGCCGGCGACCGCCGTCAGCGCACCGAGCGTAAATCCCGCACCGGCGGCATCCGCGACGTGGCCGAGGTCGAACTGCAGCACCTTGCCCCGCTCGAACGGCTCGGCGACGGCGGCGGGCCGGTACCAGAAACTCGGCTCAGGAGCGAGCAGCTGCACCCGGATCTCGCCTTCGCTGAGCTCTCGCAGCGCGAGCGCGGCTTCGATGGCAGCCACGCCACCGCCTGCGATGAGGACAGAGAACGGGTCTCGACCGAGCAAGGTGGGACTCCTTTGGGAGCGTGTCCCATGATCGTGTGGAGGCGGCGGGCGGTGAGCATCGGCGGAAGCGCCGGCGTGGCTTCCCTAAAGCCGCCGTCGTCGTACGGAGAAGTACGGAGTTCTTGGGCCCGACGCGAATGCGTCCCATTTCCTCTCGCGGCACGCGCACGCACGCGAGGGACCGACCTGGCTCGAGGGTACCCCTCCCCCCTCGTGATCGTCATGGTTATGGGGCCTGGTCCCCGGGTGCCACACTTGAGGCATGACGGGAGCGCTCTGCTCCGCCAAGCTGCGCAACGGCGATCCGTGCCACTCTGTCGCGACCCAAGGCGAGTTCTGCGGGTATCACCGCGCTCTCGCCGAGGAACACGCTGATCGAGCGGGGGCCCGACCGCGTCAGTCCGTTCTCGCTGCCGGCGATCATCCCGAACATGGGCGCCGCCTGGGTCTCGATCCAGCTGGGCACGCGCGGCCCGCTCTCCTCGCCCTGCACCGCCTGCGCCGCCTCGCAGATGGCGATCGGCGACGGCCTCGATGCGATCCGGCTCGGCCGCGCCGACGTGATGCTCTGCGGCGGCACCGACGCGGCGATCACGCGTGCCGGGATCGCCGCCTTCTCGGCGATGCGGGCGCCGTCCCGCCGCAACGATGACCCCGCGGCTGCAAGTCGGCCGTTTGACGCCGACCGCGACGGATTCGTGATGGGCGAGGCGGTGCGATCCTGGTGCTCGAGGAGCTTGAGCACGCGAAGAAGCGCGAGGCGAGGATCTACGCGGAGCTGCTCGGCTACGGCGTCTCGTCCGACGCCGAGCACATCACCGAGCCCGACCCTACCGGCCAGCATCCGGTGCGAGCGATGAAGATGGCGTTCGCGTACGCCAGGATCAGCCCCGAGGAGATCGACTACATCAACGCGCACGGCACCTCGACGCCGCTCGGCGATGCGAGCGAGACGCGGGTGATCAAGCGGGCGCTGGGCAAGGACAACGCCCGGAAGACGCCGGTCTCCTCGACGAAGGGCGCGACCGGGCACTGCCGCGGCGCCGTCGAGGCGATCTTCTTCACGCTCGCGATCCACGAGGGCGTGCTGCCGCCGACGATCAACTACGACACGCCGGACCCCGAGTGCGACCTCGACTACATCCCCAACGAAGCCCGCGAGGCCGACATCCAGATCGCCGTTTCCAACTCGTTCGGCTGCGGCGGGCACAACGCCTGCGTCGTATTTGGTCGCTCGTGGGATAGGCACCAGTGGAACCGGGGACGCCTACGTCGAGCGGGCGCACACGCAGCGTGGCCCGGCCGTCAGACAGTTGAGGAAGCCAAACCGCGGGAGGGCGGCGACCGATCGCCACCGCCGCTACTTTGATGTCGTGAGGCTGTCCGTTGGGGACGTGGTCGTGTATTCGTCGTATGGGGCGGGCCGCGTCGCGGCTAGGGGGAAGACTGTGGTTCTCGGTGTGGAGCAGGAGATCGTTGTGGTGGAGTTCGCAGGCGATCTCTCGGTGACGCTGCCGATGCAGCGGGCACGCGAGCAGCTGCGGCCGCTGGTCAGTGAGGCGGACGTGCGTCGTGTGCAGGAGACGCTGCACGAGGATGGCGCCCTCAGCGCGGACGTCTGGGTTAAGCGTCTGAAGCAGGTGCAGGCGAAACTGAGGGGCGGCGATCCGCTGGAGCTTGCAGAGGTCGTGCGTGACGGGGCGCGTCGCGAGCGGATGCTGAGTGGGAAAGGCAGCAAGTCGCAGCTGTCGCGGGGCGAAAGGGAGCTCTACCTGAAGTCAAGACAGCTTCTTTCACGAGAGATCGGCCTAGCCTGCGGGCTCGAGCAGGCGGAGGCCGACGCCTGGATCGAAGAGCAGCTCACGCCGATCGCCAGCTAGAGCCGAAAGGACTCGCAATGGGCGCTGATACTGCAACCCCAAGCGAAACGAGTGGCATTCGCGCTGACCGTGAAGACGAACGGCTGTTCCAGCAGCAGCGTCGATCCTCTGGCAAGAGTACTGGCCCTGCACTTGAACTCTGTTTGCCGAGGCTCCATCGTCTCGCGCGCTAGACGCACGTTGACCGCCTTCGGGGTTCGGCCAGTGTTCTGGCCACAGGGTCAGTGCGATCATCTTGTTCCTCTTTCTGGACTCGCCAGCGTCTTGGCGAGAGGTCGCGACCAGCGCACAGGACAGCGCATCCGTCCACGGCCTGTACGGTGGGATCGTCCGTTGCCACTCGCCTCGGACCGAGGAGGATCGCCATGGCAGGGAAGTCGAAGAAGCATCCTGTGCCCAACCCCGTCTCCCTAGGAACCGGGGCGAAGGCGCCGATGGTCAGCTTGAAGGTGAAGAAGCAGAAGAAGACGTCGCGCGGGAAGTAGCACGCAGCGGGGCTTCGGCTGACCAAGAGCGGGCGCCCTGGCCGGTGCACCCGTGGTAGCGCCGCGCGGCCTCCCGTCTGTCAGGCCTTCACGCGCTCTCTCTTGCGCGGATCGATCCTCGCGACACCGCCGAGGGAGCGAAGACGCTCGTGCGGCCGTCATCCCACCGGACGCGGAAGCGCGGCGGATCCTGGGCAAGAACCTTCTCGATCACGCCCGCCCGACTGAGCGGCCCGCTCCGACTCGACGACGACCCCGCCCACTGGGCCCCCTCGAGCGAAGCGTCCGTTCCGACCTCTCGGGAGCGCCCGACGAGCCGTGCGCGCATCGCCTTCGCCCCCTCGGGCAGGCGCGGCAGAAGTCGAGGAAGCGCGGCGTTGCCCAGAGCCCTCTTCCTAACGGCGGACCGAGGACGTCCTTCCCCACACACGGGTTCTGCGCTCGTGACTGAGAAAGAGTGTGCACTTGCCTGAGAGGAGAGCCTGCCGGAGCCGTCATTACTGTTCTCTTCTGTGCAGGAGGGTGGCGACGACGAGCGCAGCGTGCGGAGCGAGAAGTCACAGGCGGAGCTCGGCCGGCTCCTCGCCGTCGCCGGGGGCTTCCGAGTGCTCGCGAGCGACGGCACGTATCTCGGCTGGCTGGATCACGTCCGCTATGTGCGGCACGCCGACCACCCGGACGAGATCATCGTCCGCGGTCGCCGTCTCCTCGCGAGGCGGCGCCGTGTCCTCCCCTTCAGCGCGGTGGCGGAAGTCAGACAACGGGAGAGGACGGTTGTGGTGCGCGGCACCCGCACCGAGTGACACGAGGGCGAGGTCGAGATTGTCCGTGACGGGCACGTCTCGCTCGAGGGGTTTAGCCACTGGTCGCAGCGGGTAGAGTGTTGCAAGCGCGTTGGTTGTCTTTGACGCCGTTGAGGGGTTTGTCGGTTCCCTCTTCGATTGTCACCCCCGGCCTGAGCGCAGCAGAGAGTTCGTTCGGACTCCCTGTCCTGCACGGAACGAAGGAGCACCACATGTTCGCGACCATTCGCCGTTACGACGGTGTGGACCAGAATCGCTCGGCCGAGTTGATCCGCAAGGTCAACGAGACGCTCGTCCCGAAGCTGGAGAAGCTCTCCGGGTTCGCTGGCTACTGGCTGATCGAGGCCGATAACGGCGTCTTCAGCTCGCTCAGCCTCTTTGAGACTCCCGAGCAGAGCAAGGAGTCGACCAGGATCGTCGCCAGCTGGATTCGCGACGAGAAGCTCGAGACGATGATCCCCAACGAGCCCAAGATCACGAGCGGCAAGGTCGTCGTGCACAGCGACCGCGTCCTGGTCGCCGCGTAGCTCGACCGCACCGCATCCCGACGAAAGGGGCCTGGCTTGCCAGGCCCCTTTCTCGTTTGCCCTCTCGCCCGGCGGCCCCCTGTCGTTCTCGCTCGCGGGCGGGCGGAGGGCCAACGGCGGTGCCAGCTTGGAGATACTGCGGGCCGTGCGGCGCGACCTGTTCGCCGAGAACAGGACTGTCCCGAACGTCCCACCTCTGCCTTTCATGCGCTCCTTTCGCGCGCACGCGCGCGCACGCGGGGAAGAGGCAGCTCCGCACAACAGGAAGTGAGCGCAGATGGTCAGCTTCCAGTCGTCTTACGCCGTGGAGCGATGAGCGCGCCCAGAATCCCGACGGCCAGCAGGAGCTGCAGGTACGCCGACAAACGCTCCGCGTCGGGGAACAGCCGCGTGCCCTGGCCAGCTAGGCCCAGGGGAGGTGGTTCCAGTAGGAGGGCCGCCCCCGCTGTAACGGCTGGAACCGCGCGTACGCCTGCTTCAGGTCGGACGTCTCCTTCTCCGCGCTTGCGCCGTAGCGCGCCGCGAGCTCCGATACCGGGTAGAGCACCCGCCAGTCCTGCGACCGTGCACCGACCATCAGGATCACGCACGGCCCGTCGCCGGCACCGACGAAGATGTGCTCGGTCCCGGCGGGACTGTGGAGGAAGTCCCACGGCCGGAGCAGCCGCTCCGAACCCTCGACGAGCAGCCGGCACTCCCCGGATAGCACGAGAAACGCCTCCTGCTGCGACTCGGAGTGGTAGAGGCTGTTCGGCTCGCCCGGCTGTAGGACGTGGAGTCTGATGCCGAACTGCGGGAACTCGAACTTCTGGCTCTCGAAGTTGCACTTCGACCCGGACGGCTGTCTTGCGCCATTCTCCGACGTCCACCACTCGGCGTCCCGCACGTTCACGACGAACCAGCCATCGCCGGCAGGAGCGAGACCAGAACCGCCGTCTCCGAGCGGAGCCTCGGGCACCGGGCGAGCCTACCGCTCCTCGGGCCTGCCGCCGACGCTCCTGCCCTCCTCTGGCTCTGGCTGGAGCGCGGTAAATCTCGCCTGTACGAGCGTGTCGAACTGTCCCCCGAGGAGCCCAGATGATCGATCCACACGCCCAGATCGAGCTAGCCGCCCTGGTCGAGCCGGCAGAGGTCGTCGCGCTTCGCGGCGAGGCAGCGGCAACCTGCATCCGCGCTTGGCATGGAGCGGCTCGGCGCGCGGCTCTCTGCCCGGGGCTAGGCGATCGTCCGGTCACTCACCCCGGCCAGTTCACGTGCTGCCAGATCGATGCGCTCTTGCTTGTACATCGGCACGCGTCCGTCTGCAAGCCGCGGCCGACGCGCTTCGCGAATCGGTCTGACCTAACCGGTCTTCGCGGTGTTTGCGCGTGTGCGCTGCGAGGTCTGGTGCCGTGGGTCGTTCAGCCACTCGCTGTGCTGGTCCGCAGCCGGGCGCTGTTGCGTGTGGTGGGGCACCATCGGCCGCTTCCCGCGGAGGGGGCTAGTGGCCGACCCCTGTCCTATCCCCGCCCGGTCGAGCAGTACCGTTGCTTTAGGTAACGGACACTGATGGCATCGGAGGCAAACGCTAACATTTGACTAGCGGTACAGACATGGCTAGACTTGGGTCACGATGCGGGCGGTGACAATGGCCGAGGTGATCAAGGAGGCGCGCGTGCGCGCGCACCTCTCGATGCGGGGGCTGGCACGGCGGAGCGGCCTCTCGGCTGCGCAGATCAGCCGGATCGAGGCGGGCGAGGTCGAGCGGCCCGCTGCTGAGACGCTCGTAAAGCTCGCCAAAGCCCTCGATCGGGACGCGCAGCTGCTTCTTGTCTTCGCCGGACACATCGTGGGAGCCAGGGCGCGGCAGCTCCTGCGCCAGGCGGTCGAGACCCTGCCCGAGCCGGGCAGAGCTGAGCAGGCCGATGCACTGGCGCGACTCGAGGCCGAGGATGAGCGCGAGCGTCGGCTCGGGGAAGAACTCGCGGAGGCCGAGAGGGCACTGGCAGAGGCTCCGCAGGATCTGGACGAGCGGTTGGTGGTCGGGCCGCTGCGTGAAAGGCACGAGCGCTCACGCGAGCTCGGGATCCTTGCCCAACGTCGCGCTGTCGAGGTCGCTGAGAAGCGCCGCCAGTATGAGCAGCTCGATAATGCTGCAAGCGAGGAGGTCTGCGCCTTCGCCGGCCGCCTCTTCCTGCACACGGCTGCTGGCGGCGACCACTTCGAGGCTTGGCAGCAGTTCTCAGGTCAGATCACGCCTGACGATCCGGAGCTGCGCCAGCTGCTCCAGGCCTGGCGTCAGCTTGAGCACAGGCGGCGCAAGAAAGTACTCGAGTTCTCCCAGGATCAGCTGGCTCTCTCGCTGCTACGGGTTGAGCAGGCCGTCCTTGGGTCCGTCCAGACCCCTGAAGAGGCCCTCGAGCTCGTCCGTAGCCTGTCCGCCGGGACGTCCCCGAACGGACACCCGAGCAGCCATTCGCGATCGGCCAAAAGGCCGTCGGCGAAGTCGAAGAGCGGGAGGTGATGCCTATGGCGGTAGCTCGGCACCGACTCGATTGGAAGGCATGAAAGACACGCCGGGTCAGGGCGAGTCTGTCGAAGGCGGTTCCGCGCCTAGGTGGTAGCTGTCACGCTCCGCGGACACTCCGAACCTTAAGAGCGCGGAACCGTCGTCAGCCCGGATCGGGCCGAAGAGCCCCCGTGGGGAGTTGAGCTGATACCGGGACAGAACGGAGTCAGAGAAGGAGTATTTATGCCCCTCTATATGTCTGCCTTTGGCTACAAGCCTGAGGTCTGGGCCGAACTCATCAACAGCCCGGAAGACCGCACCGAGACCGTCAGAGGTGACTCGTGTGACCGTGAGTGAGACCGACGTCGTCCGCGACATCCGCTCCGACTACAAGTACGGGTTCTCGAATCCCGACGAGGCCGGGGACTACTTCTTCAAGTCGGGTCGGGGACTCTCGCACGAGGTCGTCGAAGCGATCTCGCAGCACAAGAACGAGCCCGCGTGGATGCGCGAGTTCCGCCACAAGTCGCTCGACTACTTCTACGCTCGTCCGCTCCCGACCTGGGGCGCCGACCTCTCCGGGATCGACTTCGACAACATCTACTACTACATTCGGCCGACCGAGAAGCAGGTGGACAAGTGGGAGGACCTGCCGGCGGAGATCCTCGACACGTGGGACCGGCTCGGCATCCCGGAGGCGGAGAAGAAGTACCTCGCCGGCGTCGGAGCGCAGTACGAGTCCGAGGTCGTCTACCACAAGCTGCAGGAGGACCTCGAGTCGAAGGGCGTGATCTTCCTCGACATGGACTCGGGCCTGCGCGAGCACGAGGAGCTCGTGAAGCAGTACTTCGCGACGATCATCCCGCAGAACGACAACAAGTTCGCGGCGCTCAACTCGGCCGTCTGGTCAGGCGGGTCGTTCATCTACGTGCCGCCGGGAGTCTCGATCGAGATGCCGCTCCAGGCCTACTTCCGCATCAACGCGGAGAACATGGGCCAGTTCGAGCGGACGCTGATCATCGTCGACGAGGGCGCCTACGTGCATTACGTCGAGGGCTGCACAGCTCCGATCTACTCGTCCGACTCGCTGCACTCGGCCGTCGTCGAGATCGTCGTCAAGAAGGGCGGGCGCTGCCGTTACACGACGATCCAGAACTGGTCGAACAACGTCTACAACCTCGTCACGAAGCGCGCCGTCGCGCACGAGGACGCGACGATGGAGTGGGTCGACGGCAACCTCGGCTCGAAGGTGACGATGAAGTACCCGGCGATCTGGCTGATGGGCGAGCGCGCGCACGGCGAGGTGCTCTCGATCGCCTTCGCGGGCAAGGGTCAGCATCAGGACGCGGGCGGCAAGGTCGTCCACGTCGCCAAGAACACGTCGAGCGTGATCACCTCGAAGTCGATCTCGAAGAACGGCGGGCGCGGGGGCTATCGCGGCCTGCTCGAGGTCGCGAAGGGCGCGACCGGCTCGAAGTCGAAGGTCGTCTGCGACGCGCTGATCCTCGACGAGGACTCGCGCTCCGACACCTACCCGTACATCGACGTGAAGGAGAGCGACGTCGACCTGGGCCACGAGGCGACCGTCTCGAAGATCGGCGAGGAGCAGCTCTTCTACCTGATGAGCCGCGGGCTCTCCGAGGCGGAGGCGAGCGCGATGATCGTGGCCGGCTTCGTCGAGCCGATCACGAAGGAGCTCCCGCTCGAATACGCCGTCGAGATGAACCGGCTCATCCAGCTGCAGATGGAGGGCTCTGTCGGCTAAGGCTGCAGAGGCCGTCGAGGCGACAAGCGCAGGTTAGGGCAAGCTCGACGCGCACAAGCTGCGCGCGGATTTTCCCGATCTTCGAGCAGCGCTTCCACTGAAAGCTACTCGCCTACCTCGACTCCGCGGTGAGCGCCCCTTCTATCGCTAGGTCACCCGTCCGAGGTACGCAGCTTGTCCGCATGCTGAGCGCTGCCGATATGACCAGCGATGTCGGCCTACCAATGGCTTTCGGAGCGATCGCGAAATCGCTTAGCTCGTGCCACGGCGGGCAACCGTCAGCTGGGCCGTTCTACGCGTCTCAGCTATGAAGTAGAGAGGAGGATCCGTTGGAATCCTTCAGAAACACGTTGATGGAGCGCGTGGACAACCTGGTCGAAGCTGACAAGGAGCCGCTTCTTACCACGACACCGCCCTCAGTAGTGATCCGAGAACTCGCCGCGCGGATCGAGGCGCTTGAAAATGCCATGCGTGAAGTCGCGCTCGAGGTTCAGGAATTCGCGACGCACAAACTCTAAATCGGGCCAGTTGCTTCTCGTGGCGAAGGCGGCGGCCGAAGCCCCCAGGGATCACAAGCGGGGTGCCGGCCACTCCCACAGCTGGTAGCGCGTCGATGGGGGATAGTCCGTCCCCCCGTCGCGGCCCCGTGGCGAACGCCCACCACTTTCTCTCGCGCGCACGCGCGCACACGCGAGGAGTGACCGGGTACCCACCCCTCTCGCGATCGTCAGGGTGAGGGGGCCTGGTCGCGGGGGCACGCGCCAGTGCCTGGCCGCCGGCATGCGTCTGACTCAGCGGTTGCCGACGGCGGAGAGTTGCTCGGCAAGGCGGCGTCGGAAGGCCGGCACGCGTGCGAGGACGCGCAACGCCACATTCCGCAGCGGGCGAACGGCCTTCGGGGCGGTGGCCAGTCGGGTGAGCCGGTGGGCGAGCGCGACCACATGCATGGCCTCGGCACGACTGTCGGCCGCATACTCGTCGAGCTTGTCCTCGCGACCCTCCCGCAGCGCGACCGACAGCGCATCCCCAAGCGTCACCGCATCACGCAGGCCGAGGTTCATGCCTTGCCCACCCGCCGGGCTGTGTGTGTGTGCGGCGTCGCCGGCGAGCAGTACCCGCCCGGCCCGGTACTGGTCCGCCACCCGCTCGTGGATCCGGAACCGGGATCCCCAGATCACTTCGGTCACCCTCACGGTCGTGCGACGCGGCCCGCGGGTGTCGAGCAGTCGCTGCGCATAGGCGACGTCCGGCTGCTCCGGCGCATCGTCGACTTCGGCCACGAGTCGGAACGACCCGTCCGGGAGCGGCGCCACGACCAACATGCCGGGTGTGGAGAAGAACAGTAGGACCTGGTCCGCAGGCAGGCCGCCCTGCACCCGGACGTCAGCCAGCGCGAATGACAGCGACAGCGCATCGTTGCCGTCGTACCCGAGTCCGGCCAGGTCGCGGATCGTGCTGTTCATGCCGTCTGCCGCCACGACGTACTGGGCCTTGATCATGTCGCCGCTGTCCAGCGTGACCTCCACGCCGTCCAGGGTCTGGCTCATCCCGGTAGCGACATATGGGCGGTGGACGCTGCCGCCGAGTTCCTCGAGACGTTCGAGCAGGACCTTCTCGGTGATGTTCTGCGGGACCATTAGCGTGTACGGATACTCCGTCGGGAGCCGGTCGAACCGGACCGGCACGAGCTCGCGATCCCCATCGCGGATGCTGAACTGACGCGCCTGGATACCAAGATCTGCCAGTCGCTTCGAGACGCCGATCCGCTCGAGCATCTCGAGAGTCCGGGCGTGCACGACTGCTGCGCGCGAGGTATTCGCTCCTGTCGCTTGCCGATCAACCACCGTGACGTCGTGGCCATGCCCGGTTAACGAGGCGGCAACCGCCAACCCCACCGGTCCTGCACCCACCACGAGCACCTCGGTTCGACCTGGAAGCTCACGCATCACGACCTCCTTCATCGGACGTCAACATCACTCGCCGCCGGACGAGTCATCGATGGCTCTCTTCGTCTGCCTGAAGGAGCGCGTCGTCGAAGAACCCGACTACGCGACGCTCGTACTCCTTCGGCTGCGCCTCGATCCCGCCGACGTGTCCGGCCTCGGGCACTTCCCAGATCGCCTTCGGCTCGCGCGCGTCCGCGTAGAACGCGCGGTTGGCGGGCTCCTCGACGGACTGGCCCCGCTCCCCGTAGACGAAGAACACCGGGCGCGGTGCGATCTTCGGCACGAGGCTCCTCAGGTCGGCCGGCGGCAGGTTGTTCGTGAAGAGGGCCGTCGCGGCCGTGGCCACGCTGTTTCCGAGCACTTCCTGCCATGTCCTCCCGGGGTTCGCGAGGATGTCGCGCACCGACCGGCCGCTCGCGCCCTCGGACACGATCGCCTTGAGCGCAGAAGACTCGGCCGCCGCCTCGATCATCATCTCGCCGCCGACGGAGAGGCCGATGCCGCCGATCCGCGCGGGGTCGACGTCGGAGCGGCGTTGCAGGAACGCAACGGCTGCGTGGATGTCACGCTCTCCCTGCCACCCGAACGCGTTCGGGTCGCCCTCGCTCTCGCCTTCGCCGCGACGGTCGAACAGCAGCACGCCGTAGCCGTGGCGGGCCAGCATCCTCGCCTCGTTCTGGGTTCCTGACCGACCGGGGAACGAGATCACGGCCGCCCCGTTCTTCGACGGGATGTACCAGCCCTTCAGCTTCAGGCCGTCGCTCGTGGTGAACTCGACGTTCTCGTAGGCGACCCCGAGTTGGGCCTTCGGCACCTCGGCGCGCAAGACATGCGTGACGCCGTAGCCAATCGCGAAGGGGATGAGGACCGCCACCGCGAGGACCGCCGTCGCGACGGCGAACAGGAGACGCCGGCCGTACCGCCACCACAGCCGATCGTCCACCCGCCGCGACCTCCACAGCGTGACGATCCCGACACCGAGCAGCAGGAGGCCCGCGAGTATCGACAACAGGCCCGTGTAGTCGTCGCCCGACGGACCGACCGCTCGCGTGTAGTAGACGGCCTCCGTGCCGGCGAGCACGCCGAGGTAGCCCAGCAGGAGCGCGATCGTGCCGCGGACGCCGGCGCGGAGCCGGCCGTAGAGCGACAGCGGCAGCCAGGAGCAGGGCGAGCGGCACGAGGCCGCTGACCAGATGCTCGCTCGCTGTGGTGCCCGGATTCGGCTGGAAGAAGTTGTCGTCGAGGACGTGCAGTGCGACGACACCGGTGCCGAGCAGGAAGAGTCCGGATTCGGTACGGACAGCAGCCAGGAGGCGGGCGCCGGCCGGGCGGCGGACGGAGTGGTGTGCCGGTGCGATCTCCATGAGGCGTCCTCTCTCTGGTGGTGCGGCCGCCGCACGCGGCGGCCGCACGATCGATGTCCTAGGCAGTCGGCGCGACAGCCGGCGGGGCCTCGACTGGCTCTGCCGAGCCGCCGTGCTCGAGGTGCGGCAGCCACTCGAGCCAGCTGCGGCAGGTACCAGTTCCAGTCGCCGAGCAGCTTCATCGTCGCCGGCAGCAGGACGGCGCGGACGATGGTCGCGTCGATCAGGATCGCCGCGGCCAGCCCGACCCCGATCTGCTTGAAGATCATGAACGAGAGGACGCCGAAGACCGAGAAGACGCAGACCATGACGAGCGCCGCGCTCGTGATGACGCCCGCGGTCGTCTTGATCCCGTGCGACACGGCCTCGTCGGTGGTCGCGCCGCGGTCGTAGGCCTCTCTGATGCGGCTCAGGATGAACACGTGGTAGTCCATCGAGAGCCCGAACAGGATCACGAACAGGAAGATCGGGAGGAACGGGACGATGCCGCCGGTCGACTCGAAGCCGAGCAGCTGCTTCCCCCAGCCGTGCTGGAAGACGAGCACGAGGATTCCGTATGCGGCAGCGACGGAGAGCAGGTTGAGGACGATCGCCTTGGCCGCGATCACGAGCGAGCGGAAGGCGAAGAGCAGGAGCAGGAAGGCGAAGCCGAGCACGAAGGCGAACACGAACCACACGACCGACTTCATGTAGTCGTTGAAGTCCTTCGACTCCGCGGCGAACCCGCCGACCGCGACCTCGGTGTCGGGAACGGCGCCGATCGTCGCGGGGACGATCTCGTCGCGTAGGGCCGCAAGTGCGGCATTGGACGGTCCGTCGTTCCCCTTGCCGGCGATCGGGACCGCGACGTTCGCGACGGTGCCGGCCTCGTTGACGTCGACGATGATCGGCTGCTGCATCAGCCCGGTCGCGACGGCCCGCCGCTCGAGCTCGCCGATCGCGTTCCTGATTTCGGTCGAATTGACGTCCGCCGCCTTGACGACGACGTTGGCCGGGATCTCGGTGCCCGGGAACGCCGCTTGGAGACGGTTGTAGGTCTTCATCACGCCGAGCGCCTGCGGGTAGGTGTCGATCCCCGGCTCGGCCGTGTGGAGGGTCAGTGCGGGAGCCGCGATGAGCAGCAGCAGCCCGGCCGAGAGCGCGGCCGAAAGCGCCGGTCGGCGCAGGACGCGGTCGACGATCGCGCCCCAAACGCGACCCTCTTCGTCGTTGCGACGGACGACGGTGAACGAACGGCACGCGCAACCGCTCGACGTTGTCGCCCAGCTTGGACAGGACGGCCGGCAGCACCGTGAGTGAGCCGATCATGGCGACGGCGACCACGAGCATCGTGGCCACCCCGAAGGGCGCGAATCCTTCCCCGGCGAAGAGCAAGCCCGCCATGGCGATGATGACCGTCGCGCCGGAGACGAGCACCGAGCGTCCGGATGTCGCGGCGGCTATCTCGAGCGCCTGCTCGGGGCTCCGCCCGGCGGCGCGCTCCTCGCGTTCCCGCTTCAAGTAGAACATCGAGTAGTCGACCCCGACGGCGAGCCCGATCAGGAGAATCATCGCGTAGAGCGACTCGTCGCTCGGCCAGATCTGGCTCGGGATCGCCCACAGCCCGAACGTCGCCAGGACGGCCGTCAACGCGAGCAGCAGCGGGATCCCCGCCGCGACGAGCGCCCCGAACACGACGATCAGGATGATCAGCGTGATCGGAACCGAGTAGAGGCCGGCCTTCTTGAGGTCGTCCATGAAGGCCCCCTCGAGCTCCTGATCGACGCTGGCGTCGCCGAACGTGCCGATGAAGAACTGCGGATGTGCGGCCTGCGCCTCGGCGATGCCGAGGAGGATCGGATCGATCTTCTCGACTGCCAGGTCGGCGTCGCCGCGGATCTGGAACTCGACCAGCGCGGAGCGGCCGTCCGCCGAGATCTGACCCCCATTTCCGGGGTCGAGCGGGGAGCGGACGTTCGTCACCGCGGCTTGCCCGGCGAGGGTGCCGAGGACGGCGCGTATCGCGGCCTCGAACGCCGGGTCGTCCGCCTTCAGCGAGTCGCTCTGAATCAGGACGCTCTCACCGGCCGGCTGCTTGAAGCCCTCGTCGAGAATTGTGAGCGCGCGGCCCGATTCGCCTGGTCCCGAGAAGTCGGTTGCCTGCTTTGCCCCGATGACGAACATGCCAACTGCGAACGAGATGAAGACGAAGGCGAACCACCCGAAGATCGCGATCTTGCGGTGATGAGCGCTCCAGCGGCCCATGCGACCGGCCAGGTTCGTGGGGCGTCCGGGTTCGATAGCGTCGTCGTTGCGCTGCGTCGCTTCGTGGGCCTCGGTCGGGGTGACACGACTGTTCATCGCTGCTCCTTTCCGGTTCGGGAAGGTCTACGCAGCCCGGTGCGGTCGACGAGCGAGCGAAGGCTGGGCGTCGCCTCGTCCGCCTCGGCGGCGCCGAGCTCGCGGGAAGGGAGAATCGGTCGACCACCACCGCGATGGTGGTGGTGAGGGAGGCGGCGTGGAGGAGGCCGATGACCATCGCCTGCGGAGTGGGGGTGCGACAGCTGGGTCATGGGATGTCGACCTCGCTGACGCTCGTTGCGGTCGTGCGCTCGGCGACATAGAACGGCAGCAGGCCGAGCGCTTCGGCCTCCGACGCGGCCTCCACGGTCCACCAGATCGCGTGCTCGCCGGAGCGGCACGAGGCGAGCGTCGGTTTGCGACGCAGCCTGCTCTCGTGCCCCTTGAACGAGGTGAAGACCACACCGCACTCGTGCGGCTCGTGGCGGTGGTGCAGCACATAGCGGGGCATGCATCGAGCCTGACGCGCGTAACTCGCGGCGACATCAGGGGGACACCCTGATTTCTCGATTCGAGCGCCCTGAACTAAGCTCGTGTCAGACGCGACAATGACCGTTGCCGAGCACCTCGTTGGGCGCGCCGAGGAGCTCGGCACGCTCGACCACCTCCTCGTCTCGCTCGACGCTGGCGGTTCGTTGGCGGCCGAAGTTGTCGGCGAGCCCGGCATCGGCAAGACCCGGCTTCTCGACGAACTCCGGGACCGCGCGGAGACGTATGGGTACCTCGTCCTTTCCGGATCCGCCTCCGAGCTCGAGCGCGACCTTCCGTACGGGGTGTTCGTAGACTCGCTCGACGAGTACCTCCAGGGTTTGCGGCCGGACCGTCTCGAGGCGCTCGACGACGACGTCCGTAACGGACTGGCGAATGTCTTCCCCTCGCTCTCAGGGCTTGCGACGAGTCAGGAAGCGCTACTCCGACACGAGCGATATCGCAGCCACCGCGCCGTCCGCGGACTCCTGGAGCGGCTGACCGCCACCACGCCCCTGGTGCTGGTGCTCGACGACGTCCACTGGGCCGACCCGGCGTCCGTCGATCTGCTCGGTTCTCTCCTCCGGCGGCCTCCAGAGGCCGCCGTCCTGGTTGTGATTGCCGCTCGGCCGCGTCACGCGCCCGAGCGGCTTTCGCATGCCCTCGAGCCGGCCCGGCGCGCCGGCACGCTCGTCCACCTCGAGCTCGACGGATTGACACGCATCGAAGCGGGAGAGCTACTAGGTCCCTCCGTCGACGAAGCAACCGGCACCGCCCTGTTCGAAGACAGCGGCGGCAACCCCTTCTATCTGGAGCAGCTCGCCAGGGCCGTGCAGCGCACTTCATCGCTCGCGATTGCCGCGCGCCACGATTCCCTGACCGATCTCCACGTACCTCCGCGCGTCGCCGCGGCGTTGGCAGACGAGCTTGCGTTCCTCTCCGACACCACGTGCTGCTTGCTGCGCGGCGCGGCGGTCGCCGGCGATCCCTTCGACCCCGAGCTGGCCGCAACCGCTGCCGCGTTCGACGGGACGTCGGCACTCGAGGCGGTGGATGAGCTGCTGCGCCTCGACCTAATCCGAGAGACGGATGTGCCGCGGCGTTTTCGCTTCCGGCATCCGCTCGTCCGGCGGGCGGTCTATGAGTCGGCTCCGGGGGGCTGGCGGCTAGGCGCCCACGAGCGGTGTGCCGAGGTACTCGCAGCCCGCGGGGTCGGCCCGGAAGAGCGCGCCCATCACGTCGAGCGGGCCGGACGGCAAGGGGATGCAACTGCCGTTGCAACATTGTGCGACGCCGGAAATGCAGCCGCCCACCGTGCCCCGGAAAGCGCGGCCCACTGGTTCGCGGCCGCCCTCCGACTGCTCGCCGACGACGCCGCCCCAGGAGATCGCGTCGAGATCCTGCTCGCGCGCGCAGGAGCGTTAGCGACGTGCGGACACTTCGCCGACGCGCATGCCGCGATGCGCGAAAGCATCGAACTCGTCCCCAACGATGCGGTCGGCCTGCGCGTGCGGCTTACCACCGCCTGCGCCGGGGTCGAGCACCTGCTCGGCCGCCACGCGGATGCATACGACCGTCTCATCCGCGCGCTGGAGAGCCTCGAGGACGCCAACTCAGCCGAGGCCGCTGCACTGATGATCGAACTCGCGATGGATGGCGTGTACCGAATGGAGTTCGAGCAGATTGAACCGTGGGCCCGCCGAGCGCTCGAGACCGCCAGGCCGCTCGGCGATCGGCCGCTGACTGCGAGCGCCGCCGCCGTTCTCGCGTGGGGCGCGGGCCTGTGCGGCAGGGTTTCGGAGGCGGAAACCTACCGCGCGGAGGCTGCGGCACTCGTCGACTCGCTCACGGATCAGGAGCTCGCGCTCAGGCTCGATGCCGCCATCAACCTGGCCGGCGCGGAACTCTACCTCGACCGCTTCCACGAGACCGCCGTCCATGCGGAGCGAGTGGTCGCGGTCGCCCGAGCGACCGGGCAACCGGCCGTTGTCGTCTTCGCCTTCATGCTCCTCGCCTGGGCGCGGATGTTGAACGGTGAGCTCGCCGACGGAGGCGAGATGCTCGATGGAGCGATCGAAGAAGCCAGGCTGCTCGGCAACGCACAGAGCCTGGCCGGGCTGCTCCTCAATCGCTCACTCACAGCTCTCGCGGCGGGTGACGCAGAACTGGCCGTCATCACGGCCGAGGAGAGCGTCGAGCTCACCCGCGACGTGGACAACGGCCTCATCCCGGCAGCAACCGGCCTGGCACTCTCAGCGGCGCGCCTCGAAACCGGCGACCCCGGTCTCGGCGACGCCGTCCAGTTGATGCTCGACCGCTGCGGCGGTGTCGGGCTCCCGCTCATGCCAGGGGGCAGCTTCCGCGCGAAGTGGCTCGAACTACTCACACGCTGCTGGCTGGCGCTGGGCCGGCCAGAGGACGCCGAGCGGGCCGCTGCGTGCGCCGAGACCACCGCACTGTCGATGGGGGCACTCCGCATGGCGACGTCGATGGCAGACCGCGCCGCAGCACTCATTGCCCTTGCCTCGGGCGACGCGACAACCGCGGCCGATCGGGCGCTCGCCTCCGCCTCCGCCGCCGACCACGTCGGCGTGCCGGTCGAGTCCGCAGTCTCACGCGCGCTCGCCGGCCGCGCCCTCGCGCAGGCTGGCGAGCGTGACCGCGCAGTGACGGAACTCGAGCGGGCAGCGGACACCTTCCACGCCTGCGGCGCACGCCGTTACCGCGATGCCGCCGACCATGAACTGCGCCTACTCGGGCGCCGCGTACACCGGCGCACTCAGCCAGGCCAAGCCGACGCAATCGGTGTAAACGCGCTGACCGAGCGTGAGCAGCAGATTGCCCGGCTCGTCGTCGATCGCAGAACAAACCCGCAGATCGCCGAAACACTCTTCCTCAGCCCCAAGACCGTCGAAACGCATATGCGGAACATCTTCCGCAAACTCGACGTCTCCTCTCGAGTCGACGTCGCCCGGGCCGTCGAGCGTGCTGAGGACTAGGCACACAACCGTCGCAGCGAGCGAGCTGTCCCGCGCAGAGGGCCCTCCGTAGAGCGCGCACGCGGAACGACGCCGCTTGGGCGTAAGGTGACGGCAAGGGAGCCGCCCCGCGGCCTGGGGTGGCGGATCCCCCGGTGGGGACGTCGCGGGGCGGCTACGGAGGCCAAGACTGACGGCGGGTCTCGCTGGACAGCATGAAAACGAGACTCGTTATCATCAGCGCGATTGGCGCAGCGGTGCGAAGCCCTAGTCGCCGTCGAGGCCTTCGCTCTGACGTCGCTTGCAATACCGCACGTACTCGGCCGCGAGTCGGCGTCGTCCGAGTTCACGCCTGCGCGTCAGCGTCAGTCCTGCAACCCACGGCTCGGTCGGTTCGACTCCGGCGCCGCTCCGTAGAGCAGATTACTGTCCGGACCTGTGCGGGGTGAGGGTCTGCAGTGCATCGGGACGGCGCACAGCCAGGTAGCTCGAGCGGTCTTGGACGGACGAAGCAACGGACGGCTCTCCGGGGTCTTGCCGGGTCGTCAGTGACGCCAACGCCAGCGGAAGATGACGATCGCCATTCCGCCGACGAGGACGAGGAGGCCTGCGGCGGCTCCTTTGAAGAAGGGTGTTCTGGAGCCTGAGGAGCTCGATGCGGTGATGGCGTGTGGGGTGAAGGGGTGGCCTGCTTGCCGGGCGAGTGTCGCGATGGAGTCGATCGCTGTCTGGGCGAGCTGGTCGCCGCTGCCGCTCTGGATGGTCCTCAGAGCGGCGTAAGCCGGGCGTCGAGTCGTGGTTGACGTGGTAGTAGCCGATGCCGTTGGGCATCACGATGAGCAGGGGCTTCTTGTAGACGTACCCGAGCTCGGTACCGAGAAATCGGGCGTACTGGCGTGGTTTCGCCCACAGGGACGTGACGGCGCCGAGGTCGTCGGGTTTCGCGATCACGGCGACGCGGATCTCGTAGCCGGCTTTCTTGGAGTCCGCGAGTGTTGCTTGCAGGGCCTCCAGGTTGGCCGCGGAGATGCCGCTGTCGTAGGACGGGAAGAGGTTGGCGCCGTAGAGGACGTCGCTTGCGGGGTCGCCATCGGCACGAGCAAGCGGCACCGTGGCCAGGGCCAGCGTGACGCCGACGGCGGCGATCGCTGCCGCCGCTGGGAGACGCCGGCTAGCCAAGAACGTTCGCCGCCAGCACGGCCGCTGCGATGACTGCGCCTGCGCCGCAGCCGAGCGCGACGAAGGCGAGGAGAAGTCGAAGGAGCGCCGGGTTCGATTCGGTGGTCATCCGTCTGCCTTGTCTATGAGAAGAACGGTGAACGGGCTCGCTCCGGGTGGGCGGATGTCGAACGACAGCCCCCAGTGGCCGACCATGACGAGCGCCGGCGCGGAGCGTGCGTAGAGACCGGGTGTTGTCTCGAGCAGGTGGTAGGCGACGTCGCCCATTTCCATGTCGAGCATGATGAACGTGGCCGTGACGTCCGCACCACGGACGCGGACGCCGGCTTTCGCGATGCGGACGCGGACGGTATTCGGTGCTGCCGCTCGGTTGGGAACGACGCTGAAGCGGAGGGTGTAGCCGTTCTTGACGACGGTCTTGGAGACGACGCCTGGACCGACGTGGGCGCTCGCGGAGCCGACGGTCCCGAGCGCCTTCGCGGGTGGGGCCAGGCTCGAGAGGACACCGGCAGTGAAGATCGCGGCGACCACGAGCAGCACTTCGCCGCTCACGAGGAAACGCAGAAGGCTCGTTGCGCCGCGGGCGGTCTCCGGCTGTGCGCCGGCCGCTGTAAGGCGTGGCTTTGTCCGCACCAGGTTCACCGCGGCGAGCATCATCGCGCCCGCGAGGAGGGCGACCTTGATCACGATCGCGACGCCGTACGAGGTCTGCCAGAGCGACGCGAGCGTCGGAAGATGCAGAACCGACGCCCAGACGCCGGACGCGATCAGGACCATCACGGAGAGGAACGCGATCCGGGAGAATCGAGGCACCACGGTCGCGAGGGCGGTGGTGCGGTGTTCCGAGCCGAGGCTGACCCAGAGGACGAGGAGCCCGATCAGCCCTCCGATCCAGATCGAGCCGGCCGTGAGGTGGAGCCAGTCGAGCGCGAGCGAGAGGCCGCGTGGCGCTGTCTGGCCGGCGTGGCCCGAGAGGCCGGGGATCACGAGCGCGGCCGCGGCGGCGGCGAGCGCCCCAGTCAGCGCGAGCAGTTCCGCAATGGAGCGTTGTCGGCGTGCGGGTCGATCAACGAAGATCGCGATCGTCCCGGCGATCGTGAAGAGGAGAAACGCAAGCTCGAGGTAGAGGTAGCCGCGACCGAAGGCCGAGGCGCGAGCGAGGGGCACGAGGTTCGAGACGTCGAACACGGAGCGGAGCGCGAACTGTGCCGTCGCTGTCAGGACGTAGATCGGGATGCTGACGAGCGCGACGGCCGTGGCGACGAGGAACGCGATCGAGGTGGCACGGAGCGAGGCTTTCCCGGTCCCCGGGCCGAGCGGACGCGCGATGACGAGGCGCATCAGCAGAAGGCCGATGGCCGACATCAGCGAGAGGAAGACGACCCAGCGTTCGACGAGCAGCCGCGGGGTAGCGGCGGTCTCGCTGAGAGAGGGGATCACGAACTGCGGCGCGGGGCCGGGGTTAGGGCCGACGGCGAACGTGAACGCCCCTCGGACGGGGTGGCCGTCAGCGGAGATGACGCGCCAGAAGACGAGGTACCAGCCCTGATCGAGGCGGTCGAGCGGCTGGACGAGCTGGTCGGGATTGGTTGGGCTCCGATCCGGCCGACCGGCGGTGTGCTGGTGGCCGGCTGCATCGGAGACCGAGATGATCGCGAAGCGTGGTTCGACGGCCTCGCTGTAGGTGAGCGTGAGCTGTGCGGGCGGTATGTTGACGACGCTGTTCGGGGCCGGTGAGGTGCTCAGCAGGGCGGCGTGCGCCCAGGCCGATGTCGGAGCCGCGAGCGTTACGGCGACCGCTACCAGCGTCACCAGTCGTGTCCGCCCGCGCCGGGTCATGCCAGTGATCGCCCTCGACCCGACACCAGCGCCACGATCGCTACGACAAGCGCGAGACCGGCGAGCACGATCGCCACGATCGCAAGCGTCGAGGTCCCGCCGCCGCCTCCGAAAGACGAGAGCGACTCGACGGTCGGTGCGGGGTTGTCCGAGGCTTCGGGGCCGTTCCAGTCGACAACGGAGCCGTCGGAGTACGTTTGCCGCACGTCGAACGTGTAGGTCTTCGTCGCGTCGGTGCTGGCGTTGAAGCGAAAGACGGAGTCCTCGCCGGTCGAGACGTTGCCGCCGGTCCAGGTCACCTTCTGAACGACCGCAGATTCGCCCGAGCCCGTGGCCTGAACCTGCCGCTTCCAACCCGTCGGGGCTGGCTCGAACGAGTCGATCGCAAAGCCGGCCGGGACCGTCAGCTCGACCTGCGTCGTTGTCGCGTTCTCCTTCTCGGTGGGAACCGAGAGCGTGAACTGCTGCAGTACCTTCGCTTTCGCGACCGGTGGACTGACGATCGCGTGAGCCGACGCGCCTGCGACAAGGACGAGGGCACCGACCGTCGCGAGCACAAGCATCGAAAGACGGCGCGATCTGGATAGGTGGGGCATCGCTTCGTGTTTCCTTTCACTCGGTCAGCGGAGGGCAGGCGCCGTCCGCGGAAGTGGAGCGAAGGACACGGTGGACCGCGGGCACCGAGCCGCACGCAGTCGATCAGGCGGTGAGGCTCCGAGCGCAGATCCGCACTCCGCTGAGCCGACACAGTGCGTCGTGTTGGTTCGCGAGCCTCGAGTTGGCGGATGACGCGGCGCACCCAGGCGAACAGGTGCGAGCCGGCCCGCAGGACCGCCGCACCAGCCAGGGAGAGGGCTGCCAAGAGTGGAATGGCGTCGCGGTGCACAGGCCCGATAAGACAGTGCAGGCCGTGCCAGCCGAGCCCGGCGTGCCAGTGGATGACCGTCTCGAGCACGACAAACGCGAGCGAGCTTGCGGCGAAGAGGAATACGGCTCGCGCAGCGACAGCACCGATCGTGATGGTCGTCGAGGTGGTTACGGCTCTCGGCTCGAGCCGCTGCTGCTCGCTGACCGCCAACGACGCGAGCCACACGACGGTCGTGGCGGTCAGGAGGGCGCTGGCGACCGCTACCGCTGCGACCGCCCAAGCGGAGGGGCCACCGGTCACCGCCGCGAGGCTGTGGCCGTCGGACGAGAGGCCCGGCTGCAGCGCGTATGCGAGCATCCGTGCGGAGAGGGCGACGACGACGGTCGCCGCTGCCCAGCCCGAACTGCGGGCGACCGCGCGGCTGCGTGCGCTCATGCGACCTTCAGCGTGAACGGGGCGGTGAGCACGTGTCCGTCGACCTGCGTCTGAAGAAACAGCCGCCAGGTACCGGCGACCGGCACGAGCACGCCGACTGTCAGCTTGCCCGGGGCGGCGGAGCGGCCCGTCACCTTCGCAGGGCCGAGAATTGACGTGCACCCGCTGGCGCCCGCGCCGCAAACATGCGTGTGGAAATAGTCGAGCGTGCCTGCACGAAAGAAGATCGCGTGCGCGAGTGCTCCCAACCAGGGCGTGAACCGCGCTGGGCTGCCGTCGGGCCGCGAGACCGAGATCGTCAGCAGCGCTGGTTGGATCGCTCGCAGCTGCGGCCGGCCATGCAGTGTGAAGCGGTAGCCGTCGACGACCGTCGTCGAGCGGAAGGGCGGCAGCGCCTCCCTCGATGGTGTTCCGGCGATGGTGATCCAGCGGAAGAGCTGGAAGTTCGGTTGCGTGCCGGAGCTCGGATACGCGTCGACGACCAGCCGATAGCGACCGGGCGTCGGAAAGACAACGGTCTCCTCGATTCGCCCGTTCGTCGCCACAGGTGGGTGCTGGTGGATCAGCGTGCCGAGGTCGTCGCGGACGAGGATCAGGTGCACACCGGTGTGCGGGCCGCTCCCCCGCCGGTAGGCGGCGAGCGCGCGGCCCGACGGCTGCCGGATCGTGAACGAGAGCCGTGTCGGTCGACCGGCGGTGATCGGACCGGCCGGCTCGAAACCCGCCAGGGCATACGTCTTCGCCGCCTGGATCGTCGGGGTCACCGGCCCCGATGACGATCCACCGCACCCGGCGATCGCGAGCGTTGTGAGCCCGATCGCCGCAGCGGCACCGACCGCGTTGCTCCGGTTTCTAGTCACTCAGAGTCCCCTCTCGAAGTGGTAGTTGGGGTGTGGCGGCACGGAAGCGCCGAGCTCGAGCACGATCTCGGCATGACGGCGAAGCGGGATCGCCCGAGCGTCCCCCCGCCAGCGGCGCCCGTCCACGTACGCGCGGACCCGCTCCCCTCCCGAGGCACGGAAGCCGGCGAGCCGGTCCGCGTCGAGCGGTTGTCCCCACAACTCGAAGAACATGCCGAGCGTGAGCCGCGAGTCCCCCAGAAGCTGAATCACGCCTGTCGGCTCGAGCGTCCGCGCTGGGTACGAGCACCGGCCGCCGAGGACGTGGTCGTCGCGTGCGTGCCACGGCGGCGCGACGCCGATGCCGGCGGGCACGATCACGACCCGGCCGCGTCCGAACAGCTCGAGGTGCACACCCACCCTCTGATCCGCTGACCTCGTACACGTGAGCCGACCAACAGGCAAACCCCGTGAAACGGTCGAGTTAAGAGCGCCAGGGTGATACGACGGCCCGACGCCGATCGGAGTCGGCACGAGCCCCTCCGACATGCGCATCGAGTCCGCAGCGGACAGCGATGAAAGGCCGACGACGGCGAGGAAGACGGCCGCGGATCTCATCGCACCTTGCCTCTCGGGACCGCAAGCTTCGGCTGCGACCTCGGCTTTGCTTTCGGTCCGGATCGCTCCTGTCCGTAATCAGCGTGCAACAGCTCCGCAACGACGAGGATCAGCGCGACACTGCCCGCCGCGAGCGCGCCTCCGACGGCTCCGCGGACAACTCCGGCCGACAACTCCGACACCACATAGCCGTGCCGGAAGACGGGAACGTCCGCGACGGCATCGAGAAATGCCAGGAAGGAGCAAAGCGCCGCGACGATCAGCCGCAGATCAGCGAGCCACGCAAACACAACCATCGCGAGCAACGCGATCGTCGCTGGTATCGCGAGACTGAACCACTTCGCCGCAGACGACTGTGCCGAAGCGAGCGTAAAGCCAGCGTCGGCGACGATCACCAGCGCTCCAGATAACGCAGCGCACACGTACAGCCCGATTCGTCGGCTACGCGAACGGACTCGCCAGGCGACGGCGCAACCGCAGATCACGGCCAGACCCCAAAGAAGCAGCCAGGGCGCGAGGGGCGGAGGGCGAGCGCGCCACAGCTGGCCCCGGATGCGCTTCGGGATCCCGTCGACGGTTACCGGGATCGACCAGACACCGACAAAGCCCGCGCCGACGCGCCCTCCGGGGCGAGGCCCGAGCCGGTGGTCATGCCAAGCGAATCGGCGACGATGCGTGACGACGGCCCAGCGGGGCTGAGCCTTGGCGCTCAGCACCGGCACCGAGCCCGGTCGCGTGAGCTTGTCTGTCACCGCGGTGAGCGAGCGCTCGTTGAGCTCCACACCGCGCGGGGAGAAACGCAGGAAGCGCTCGCCGGCATAGCCGATCACCGTGACCACCGGGCCCGACGCGACGCGAAGCTCGAGCTTGCGGTCGCCGTCGATCACCTTCGCGCGAATCCCAGGCGCGACGACGCCGTGCGCCGAAGGGAGCGCCTCGTAGTCGAGAGCGATAACCGGCGCCGCTCCGTGGGCCTGCGCCGCTCCGGGCAGGACAAGCGCGGAGACGGTATTGGCGATGACGAGACGGCTGCGGAACCGATGCGGTTGCGCGGACCGCCGAAGCGTTGCGTTCACTGGCCTCCTCGATGGCCGATGTCGCGCACCCGAGCGGATGCGCTTCGGTCACCGAAGCAGCGGAGGCGCGCGGAGCCCTGCGTGCAGCGCCAGCGGTCGCCGACGCCCGATTCGCGCGACCGTTGCAGCCCAAGAAGGCTCCTGCGCAGGTACGGGCTCGCCCACCGCAGCGGAGCCCTCGACGAGCGCCGCCACGCCCCGCTCCACAAAGACAATCGCCGCCGCCGAGAGCGTCACTACCACCACGAGGAGAAGCCACGCCGAGGGGCCGAGCGTCGCGAACGGTAGCGCCGCCCCGGCCTCGAAAGTGTGCTCGAGCGACTCCTGGACAACCAGGAAGCCTGCAGCCAAGACCGCGAGCCTGGCGATCTCCCAGGCGGCTCTGCCGGGCCGCCGTTGTGGCAGAAGCGCCCCAACCCAGCGAGGACGATCCGCCTCGTCGAGCGCGCTGGTGGCGAGCGCCAACGGGAAGAACACAAGTGCGGCTATCGACAGCGCGCCCACCACCAGCGAATACCAGCCCAGATAGCCATGCGCGGCGTCGCCTGGCCACACCGATCGGTACAGCACCGCGTGCCCAACCAGCGCACACAGCACAACCGAAATCAGCCGGCGTGCCAGCTCAGCCAGGTGCCAAAGGACCCGAGGAGCTGCACCAGCGATCCGAGCGCCCACCGTCAACCCTTACACCCTATCCCCCGTCGCGAACGCCCACCAATCTCCTATCGCGCGCACGCGCGCACACGCGAGCAGGGCCGGGTAGCAGGGTACCCACCCCCGTCGCGGTGATCATGGTGATGTGGCCTGGTCGGGGGTCCCCGGCGTGGACCAGACGGGCTCGGCAGGACGCCGAAGACGGACGCGGATCAGATCAGCGTCGCCGTTTGAAGATCATGTAGAGACCGACCGAGGAGAGCACCATCAGCGCGAGGGCGAACGGGTAACCGAGGGTCCAGTGCAACTCGGGCATATGGTCGAAGTTCATCCCGTAGATGGTTCCAACCAGTGTTGGGGCGAAGAGGATCGCGGCCCAGCCGGAGATCCGCTTCACCTGCTCGTTCTGGGCGTGGGAGGCCTCGGTCAGCGCCTTTGTTTCAAGGGTCAGGTTGACGCTGAGGATGTTCTGGAGGAGCGCGCGGAACGCGTTGGCGTGCTCCTCAGCGCGGATCGCGTGGTCTTGAACGTCACGAAGGTAGCTGCCCGCCTCACTGTCCACCCTGGGCTCCTCGATCAGGCGTCCGAGGATGTCGTTCAACGGGCTCGTGGCGCGCTGGAACTCGATTACCTCCCGGATCAACTGATAGATGCGACGGGAAACGGTCGGGCTGCCGTCGAAAACGTCGTTTTCGATCTCGTCGATGTCATTCTCATGGACGTCGATCGTAAGGGTCGACTGCTATCACGCCCCGGGTTGCAGCCGCCCTGAAACAGGCTGTAAGGTTTCCCTTACATGAGTTCGGGGCAGATTGTCGTTCTGGGCGCGGTTGCAGGCCTGACCATCTTCATCGGCCTTCCGGTCGGGCGCATGGAGTCGGTCAGTCCCGCAACGAAGTCGTTCCTGAGCGCGATGGCGACCGGGATCCTGATCTTCCTCCTGTGGGACGTGCTCACCGCGGCGGTCGAGCCGGTGGAGGAGGCG
>CAVVEN010000005.1:0-573709 GCA_963747125.1 uncultured Actinomycetes bacterium
TCGCGCCGCCGGGCGCGCCGACGTACCAGGTCTGGGCGGCCGTGATCGTGCTCGCCGTGATCGGCGGGGTGGGCGTCTCCTACCTCGTCGCGGTCAAGCCGCAGCGAAAGCTCGCAGGCCGCTGAGCTGCCCGTCCGGCGCGCCGTCAGTCGTCTCGGAGGAGCGCACGGTCGAAGAACCCGACGACGCGTCGCTCGTACTCCTTCGGTTGCGCCTCGATGCCGCCGATGTGCCCGGAGCCTGGGACCTCCCAGAGCTCCTTCGGTCCGTGTGCCACGGCGTAGAACACCTTGTTGGCCGGCTCCTCGGCCGGCTGGCCGCGCTCCCCGTAGACGAAGAACACCGCACCCGAGATCTTCGGCACGAGGCTCTTCAGGTCGGCCGGTGGCGTGGTGTCGGAGAAGACGGCCGTCGCGAGCGTCGCGACACCGTTCCCGAGGACGTCCTGCCAGGTCGTGCCCGGGTTCGCGACGACGTCACGGACGGAGCGGGCGCTCGCCCCCTCGGACACGATCGCCCTGAGAGCGGTCGACTCGGCGGCGGCCTCGATCATCATCTCTCCGCCCACGGAGAGGCCGATGCCGCCGATCCGCCCCGGGTCGACGTCGGGACGGGCCTCGAGAAACGCGACTGCGGCGTGCACGTCTCGCTCGCCCTGCCAGCCGAACAGGTTCGGGTCGCCGTCGCTCTCGCCCTCGCCACGACGGTCGAAGAGCAGGACGCCATACCCGTGACGGGCGAGCAGCTTCGCCCGTTTCTGCGAGCTCGCCCGACCGGGGAACGAGATCACCGCCGCGCCGTTCCGCGACGGGATGTACCAGCCCCTGAGTCGCAGCCCGTCGCTCGTCGTGAACTCCACGTCCTCGTAGGGCGCGCCGAGATCGGCCGCCGGCACCCGAGCACGGGAAGCATGGGTAGCGACGTATCCGATCGCGATCGGGAACAGGAAGACGCTGGCGACGACAGCCGCACCGACGACCAGGAGAGCGCGCCGGCCGTAGCGCCACCAGAGGCTGTCGTTCCGCCGGCGCGATCGCCAGAGCGTCACGCCCCCCAACGTGAGCAGCACGAGGCCCGCGACGAGCGCGAGCAGCCCGGTGTAGTCGTCGCCGGAAGGCCCGACCTCTCTGACGTAGTGAACGGCCTCGGTGCCGCTGAGCACGCCGAAGAAGCCGACGAGGAGCGCGGTCACGGCACGGGCGCCCGGGCGAAGGCGGCCGTAGCTCGCCCCCGCTGCGACGAGCAGAGCGAGCGGGACGAGGCCGCTCACGAGATGGTCGCCGGCCGTCTTCCCGGGATTCGGTTGCAGGAAGCTGTCGTCGACCACGTGCAGGGCGACGACGCCGATCGCGAGCCTCGCCACGCGAACCTCGTTGCGCAGCCACCCGAGAGCTCGAGAGCCACGACCGGCGTTGTGCTGGGGAGTCTCCATGGGATCGTTCGGCTCCATTGTCGTGGGAGCGCCCCTACCGCAGAGCTCCGCTCATGTCCCCGCGGAGCGCCAGGCGGGTCGGGATGACGCAGGCGGCGAACGCGAGGAGGCTGAAGAAGGCGACGAGCCCGCCGTACGGCCACAGCGACACCGATGGGACGACGGATCCCGTCAGGTCACGGCTGAGCATGGCGAGGCCCGGAATCGCGATCACGGTGCCCATCGTCAACCCGAACGTCACCATGATCAGCGTCTCGGCGCGCACCATCGCCCGGACCTGACGCTTGCCCGCGCCGACGAGCCGGAGCAGCGCGAACTCGCGCGCCCGCTCGGCCGTCGCCATCGCCACCGCGTTGACGGCGCCAGGGCGCAGAAGACGACGATGAGGCCGAGCAGCACGTAGACGGCGAGCGACTGCTCTCGAGCGGCCGCCTCGAGGCCGTCCTCGTACTCGGCCCGGGTGACCAGCTCGATGGACGGGTTCGCGCGGCGGAGCCGACCGAGACCGGCGGCGAGGACGCTCTCGTCGGTTCCGGGGTCGCTCCTCACGAAGACGGCGTCGTCGAAGGGCTGGTCGACGTGCCGCTCGACCAACCGGCGGGGCAGCAGGACGTCGCCGAACCCGAGCGGCCGTGCGTACGTCGCTACGACCCGCAGCGTCATGGGGGTGCCGTCACCGAGCAGGAGGTCGACCCGATCGCCGAGATGCCAGCCGAACTGGCTCGCGCGCTCGGTGCTGACGGCAAGCGCGCGTCCGCGGAGGTCCGCCAGCGATCCCGAGACGACACCGAGGTCGATCACACCGGCGAGCGTGCTCGCGTCGACGGCGCGGGCCGGGAACGACCGGAGGTTGACGCCGTCCGCGGCGACGACGACGGACGTCGCAAAGGAGCCGGACGCCTGCGCGACTCCACGCACACGGCGCGCTGCCGCGGCCGTGTCCGCGGGCAGCCCGAGCGTGTCGCGAGAGCGCAGGACGTGATCCGCCACCGTTCGCCGCGCCGTCTCCTCCGTGGTCTGCTGCTGGAGGATCGTCTTGGCGAAGTAGGATCGTCGCAGACGAGCGAGACGGCGAGCATGACGGGCGTCGCGACGGACGCAACGCGACGGAGGTTCGATCGCGCGTTGGCACCGGCGAGCAGGCCCGGCCCGCGGCTGAGGGCGGTCAGGGGGAGGCCGATCAGCCAGGCGAAGGGCCAGGCGAGCAGCGGCCCGAGCAGTGCGACCGCGAGCATCCAGACCATGGCGGCGGCCGGTGCGCCGCTCTCACGACCTCCGCCGGCGGTGGTCAGAACGACCAGCCCCCCGGCGAGAGCGGCCAGGCCGGCCAGTCCCCTGACGACCGAGATGGGGCGAGCGCTGTACCGAGGCCTCGCGCAGCGCGTCGGTCGGGCGGATCCGGGACGCCCGGCGGGCGCTGGCGAAGGCGGCGAGCTGGGTGGTGACGATCGCCGTCACGAGGCCTGCCACGAACGGAAGCCAGCCGACGACGATGTCGAGGCCCTCGGGCAGCATGCCGACGCTCGCGAAGAATCCTCGCTCGAGCCGTGCGACGACGACACCGAGCGGAGCGGCGACGGCGACCGCGGCGAGCGAGACGAGCAGCGCCTCGCCTGCGACCATCCGCCGCACCTGCCGCGGCGTGCTTCCGATCGCGCGGAAGAGGGCGAGCTCGCGGTGGCGTTGCTGGACGGAGAGCGCGAACGTGCTCGCCGACGACGAAGATCGCGACGAAGGCGGCGAGGAGAGCGAAGACGGTCAGCCCGGCGACGATGTCCTCTCGACCGAGAGCATCGTCCGGCGACTCGGCCTCGCCGCGCCTCGCGCCCGTCAGCACGCGAAGATCGGCGCCGGCGAGCGACCGGCGCACATCGTCGGCGACGGTGCCGGGATCGGCGCCGGCGTCGAGGAGAACACCGATGCAGGTCGGCTCGCGGTCCGCTGCCGGACAGACGCGCGGCGACGTCGTCGCGGAAGAAGATCGCGGCTTCCCGCGACGCGGGTCGCCCGCTCGGCGGCGCAGCGATGCCGACGACGGTGAAGCTCCGCTCGTGTGACGCCGGTCGTGATCTGCACCGTGTCGCCGAGCTCGAACCCGCCGCGGGTCGCAAGGCCGGTGGCGAGCACGACCTCCGCGGTCGCCCTGCGGGACGTGGCCGCTCACCAGGCGGAGCGGCGTGAGCGCGGCGCTCTCCCAGCCGTGGCCGACAGCCGGGGCGTCGTCGTCGCCCGTCAGGGCTCGATCGTCGTGACCGAGCACCCTGAGCGGGAACGAGCGGTCGGCGATCGCGGCCCTGCACGCCCGGCAACGTCCGGATCCGGTCGGCGACGCGAGGCCGGCAGCCGCCTCCGCTCGGGCAGCAGCACGCCGACCTCGCCCCGCACCGCTGGCGACGGTCGGGCTCGACCTGGACGACGACCGCGGCGGCGCTCGAGCCGCTCGACGGGATCGGCGCGCGCAGGCTGGACTCGAGCAGGATGCCGCAGGAGACGACGAGGACGACCGCGAGGCCGACGGCGGCGAAGCGCGCCGAGCATGCCGCTCTTGCGGGCCTGCGAGCGTGCTGAGTGCGATGCGCAGCATCGGTCAGTCCCCCAGGTGCGTCATGCGCTCGGCGACGCGGTCGGCCGTAGGGCTCGGCCATCGTCGTCGACGATCTGGCCGTCGGCGAGGAACACGACCGTGTCCGCGTACGCCGCTGCGGTCGGGTCGTGGGTCACCATCACGACGGTCTGATCGAGGCTGTCGACTGCCTCGCGGAGCAGGGAGAGGATGTCCTTCCCGGTTCGGGTGTCGAGCGCCCCGGTCGGCTCGTCGGCGAAGATCACCTCGGGCCGCGCGACGAGTGCACGGGCGATCGCGACGCGCTGCTGCTGGCCGCCGGAGAGCTCGCCCGGCTTGTGCTCGATCCGGTCGGCCAGCCCGACGCGCGCGGTAACCTCGGCGAGCCAGGCCGGTCCGGCTTCCGCTTCGCGAGCCGGAGCGGCAGCGTGATGTTCTGCGCGGCGGTCAGCGACGGAACGAGGTTGAAGGACTGGAAGACGAAGCCGATGCGCTCGCGGCGCAGCCTGCTCAACGCGTCTTCGTCGAGGCCGGCGAGGTCGACGTCGCCGAGGTGCATCGACCCCGACGTGGGACGGTCGAGGCCGGCGGCGCAGTGCAGGAACGTGCTCTTCCCGGATCCCGACGGGCCCATCACGGCGGTGAACGAGCCCTGCGGCCAGGCTCAGCGAGAGCTCGCGCAGGGCGGCGACGCTGGTTCGTGCCGTTGCCGTACACCTTGCTGACCGAGGACAGGCGAACGCTGTCGGAGGCCGCTCGTGGGTCGTTCGTCACATGGATCTCGGTCAGGGTCATGTCTGCCTCTCGTCGTGGGTGGCGTGTGCCGCCCGGCCCCCGCGCTGCGGAGGCCGGGCGGCGTATCGAGGGTGCTGCTAGGCGTCCGCCGGCAGGACGACCGCACGGCCGGGGCGGTGGACGCCTCGGGCGAGCGCTCGTGCTCGAGGTTCGGGAGCCACTCGAGCCACTTCGGGAGGTACCAGTTCAAGTCCCCGAGCAGCATCATCGACGCGGGCAGCAGGACTGCCCGGACGATGGTGGCGTCGATGAGGATCGGCGAGGGCAAGGCCAATCCCCATCTCCTTGAGGTCGAGCAGCGGCAGGATCGCGAAGATCGCGAACACGCCGACCATGACGATCGAGGCGCCGGTGACGACGCCGGCGGTCGTGCGGATGCCGTGCTCGACGGCGTCCGAAGTACCGAGACCGCGGTCGTACGCTTCGCGGATCCGGCTCAGGATGAACACGTGGTAGTCCATCGAGAGCCCGAACAGGATCACGAACAGGAACATCGGCAGCCAGGAGGCGATGCCGCCCGTCGAGTTGAAGTCGAGCAGGTTCTCGCCCCAGCCCCACTGGAAGATCGCGACGAGCATCCCGTAGGCCGCCGCAACCGAGAGCAGGTTGAGCACGATCGCCTTGAGTGCGATCACGATCGAGCGGAAGGCGACCAGCAGGAGCAGGAACGCGAACAGCAGGACGAAGCCGAACACGAGGGGGGCCGACGACTTCATCATCGCGTTGAAGTCGTGCGACTTGGCAGTGCGGACCGCCGACCGCGTACTCGACGCCGGGCACGGTGCCGACAGTTGCGGGCAGGAGCTCGCCGCGCAGCGTTGCGAGCGCGTGGTTCGAGACCGCGTTGGTGCCGTTGCCGGCCAGTGAGATGTCGACCTCGTAGGCGGAGCCGTCCGGGCTCTTATCGATCCGGATCGGGTTCTGCATCTCCCCGGAGGCGAGCGCCTTCGCCTTCAGGTCGGCGATTGCCGAGCGGAGCTGGACACTGTCCTTGCCCTTGATCGCGACGACAGCTCCGGTTGCGCCGCCGGGGAACGCGTCGTCGATGGCGTGGAAGGACTTGAGCTCCGGCTGGCTCTTCGGCAGCGCATCGAGCCCGCTGTCGGCGGTGTGGAGATGGAGCGCGGGAAGTGCGAGGACGACGAGCACTGCCGCAGAGGCGATGGCCGAGATCACCGGGTGGCGGAGGACGGGCTTCAGGATCGCGCTCCAGAAGCGGCTGCCGTCGCCGTTGTCACGGCGGAGCCGATGCAGGAACGGGATCCGGCCTTTCTCGACCCGATCGCCGAGCTTCGACAGCATCGCGGGCAGAACCGTGAGCGAGCCGATCATGGCGATGCCGACGACCATCATCGTGCCGATCGCGAACGACATGAACGTCTTGTCGCCCGAGAGCAGCATCCCGGCCATCGCGATGATCACGGTGATGCCGGAGATCAGCACCGCCCGGCCGGACGTCGCAGCGGCAGCCTCGATCGAGGCCCTCTCGCTTCGCCCGGCTCGCCGCTCGTCACGCACCCGACGGAGGTAGAAGAGCGAGTAGTCGACACCGACCGCGATCCCGATCAGCAGGATCACCTCGTTGACGGATCCGTCCATCGGCACGAGCTTGCTGGGTAGCGAAACGAGCCCGAACGTGGCGAACACGGCCGTCAGCCCGACCAGGATCGGAACGACCGCCGACACGGCCGAGCCGACCACGAGCAGCAGGATCACGAAGGTCAGAACGAGCGCGATCAGACCGACCTTCGCAACCCCTCCGTTGATGACCTTGTCGAGCGCCTTCCCGGTCGAGACGCCAGCCTCTGCGACGTAGAAGTCCGGGTGGGCCTTCTGGACGCCGGCGGTGGCCGCCACGATCGAGTCGATGTAGAGCACGGCCTCGTCATACGTGCCATGCGGGCTGAAGATGATCAGTGCCGAGTGGCGGTCGGGCGAGATCTGACCCTCGTTCCCGGCGGCCAGCGGCGAGTGCAGCTTGTCGACCTGCTCGAAGCTCGAGAGCGCGCCGATCGTGTCGTTGATCGTCGCCCGGAAGGCGGGATCGTCGACGGTCTTCGTCTTGGACTGGATGATCACGAGCTCGCCCTGCCCGTTCTTGGTGAGGTCGAATGCGTCGTCGATGATCTTGTTGGCCTTGCCGGCCTCGCCGACAGCAGCGTCCTTCTGGTCGATCATCTGCATGGGCACGGCGATGCCCACGGCGAACGCGACGATGACGAACGCGAGCCAGCCGAACGTTGCGGTCTTCCAGTGGCTTGCGCTCCAGCGGCCCATTCTGGCCGCGAAGCCCTTCGAGTGCTTCAGGGGTGACATGGCTGCTTCCTTTCAGGCCTGCGTGTGCAGGTCGAGGGTCTCGCGCTCGAGCTCGACCGAGCCGAAGCTCTCCGAGGACGCGTACGCGAACGGGTGGTGGAAAGCCGAGAGCGCGTCTGCGCTTGCGACGTCGAGCTCGAAACCGGTCTCGCTCCTGGCGTCGGCGACCGTGACCTTCACGCGGTCGGCCGACTTGCTCCAGAGGAGGTGGACCTCGAGGCCGTCGCCTTCACGCATCGCGAGCTCTCTCCAGTCGTTACGGGGAGAGATCGCGGCTTGGGTCGAGTGGCTTGCGGACATGAGGTCGCCTCCTTGGCGGGTGGATTCGATGTCTCCGAGCCTGGCGTGGAACCGGCCCGGCGACATCGGGGGGCGACCCTGAGCCGAGACCCTGAGATCTGCTCCGCCGGTGCTCGACACTGCGGGACAGCACTCACGGCGTGCCCCGACGAGCCCACGACTCGGGCCGACGGCCGTCTAAAGGAGGCGACCAGCGGCTTCCCACACAGACGGTACCGCTCTGGTACCATCTCTGTCTATGGCGATGAATCTCCGCCTGACCGAGGCCGAGGCCGAGGCGCTCCGGCGCAAGGCGGCCGAGGAAGGGCGCTCGATGCAGGAGGTGGCGCGTGCCGCCATCGCCGAGTACGTCCGTGACCGGCCGGCTCGTCTGCGCGCGGCCGTCGAGCGGGTGCGCGCCGAGGACGCCGAGCTCCTCGAGCGCCTGTCCCGGTGAGCCTGGACGACGTCGACTACCTGACGCTCGACGACCTGCTCGAGATCGCTGCCGGGATCCTCCCGAGCGTCGAAATCCGCGACGTCGGGCTTCTCACGGCGGCGGCGGCCAGGCCGCGCAGCTCAGCATTCGGGGCCGAGGCGTACCCGTCCCTTGCCGAGAAGGTCGCCGCGCTGTTGCACTCGGTTGCGCGGAACCATGCCCTCGTCGACGGGAACAAGCGGCTCGCGTGGTCGGCGGCGCGGGTTTTCTGCCTGCTGAACGGTCGCGACCTCGTGCTGGGCGTGGATGAGGCGGAGGAGCTTGTGGTCGGCGCCGCGGCCGGCACGCTGGACGTTCCCGCGCTGGCCGAGCTCGTGGACAAGGCTCTGCGCGGCGCGTAGCGCCACCCGCTCTACGCGAGCTCGCGGGGCACGACGAATCGCGTCATGCGTGCCTGGCCGGGCTCGACGTCGGCCCACCGGTCGACCTCGATCTCGAGCTCGACGAGCGCGCCGGTCGGGACGTTCGACCGTGCCCGCTTCCGTTTGGGGCCGGGCGCCGCGAGCAGGAGCGCGAGGTCCATCAGGCCTGGGTTGTGACCGACGAGCATCGCCTCGTCGACCTCCTCCGGGAGCGCCCGGACGCGCGCGAGGAGCGTGTCCGCCGCCGCGGCGTACAGCGTGACCTCGAACCAGACCGCCGGCTCCCCGAGCCCGGGAAGGACGCGCTCGAGGGTCTGTCGCGCCCGCACGGCGCTCGAGCAGACGACGAGCTCCGGGCGTACCTCGTGCCGCCTCGCCCAGCGACCGACCCGCTTCGCCGCCTTGCGTCCCCGCGGAGCGAGCGGCCGGTCCCGGTCGCGCAGGTCGGGATCGCCCCAGGCCGACTTCGCGTGCCGCAGGAGGAAGAGACGCTTCACGCGCCCACGATACGACGCGGCGGAGCGCACCCGCACCCGCGGAGCGGTCGCGCGGGCGGTCCCGGTTAGCCGGCCGCGGGCGTGTGCGCGTCGATGAAGGCGAGCGTCCGCTCCCAGGCGTCCGCCGACTGCTCGGCGTACTCCTCGAAGCGGCGATCGAAGAAGCTGTGCGGCGCGCCCTCGTAGACCACGAGCTCGTGCTCGACGCCGGCCGCGGTCAGCGCGGCGTCGAAGGCGGCGTTGTGCTCGGGGAGGATGTTCGCATCGTCGCCGGCCTGGAGCGCGAGGATCGGCGCCTCGAACGAGGCCGCAAGCTGCGTCGGCCCGGGTGCGCCGTTCCGCTCGCCCGTCGATCCGTAGAAGCCGACCGCGCCGGCGAGCCCGTGCCCTGCCGCGGTTGCGAGCCACGCGTTCCGGCCGCCGAAGCAGAACCCGACGGCGAACACGACCTCGCAGCCGCCGCCCGCCGCCGAGCGGAGATGGGCGACGGCGGCGCGGACGTCCTGCTGGATCGCGTCAGGCGTCGTCTGCGCGACGTGGTCCATGTACGCGAACTCGTCATCGCGCTTGGCGACACCCGCTGTCCGGCCGAAGTAGTCGAAGGCGACCGCGGCGTAGCCCCGTTCGGCGAAGCGGAGGGCAAGCTGCTCGTAGAAGCCGTAGAGGCCGCGGACGTCCGGCAGGACGACGACCCCGACGCGTGCCGGCTCGTCGGGGTGCGCCGCGAAGGCGGCAAGGCGCGTCCCGTCGGAGGCTTCGAGCACGACGTCCTCGGAGCGCACCGGCGCCCCACCGGAGATCGGTGGGATCGGCGGGACGGAGTCGAGCTCGAAGCACACCGCAGGCCGACCCTACCCTCGGTGACTACGACGACTGGAGGGGAGCACAGTTTTCCTGCGCGGCGACGGCGGCGGCGACACCCGACTGGGGATAGAACTGGTCGAGGTTGCTCACCGACGTCTTCAGCGCGCCGTAGAGGCTCTCGATCTGCGTCTGCGCCTTCGTCTGCTGCGCCGCGGCGTCCAGCGAGTCGATGCTGGCCTGGATCGACGACTGAAGGTCGGCGATCCGGCCGGCCGTCCTCTGCAGCGAGTCGTACGCGTCCTGACCCGTCGGGTCGTCGGGCTCCTGCAGGCCGCGGATGTTGCGGACGAAGTCGGAGGTCGGAGCCTGTGCCTGGGCCACCGCGTCCACGACGTCCTGCGAGGACGCCGTGCCGGCCCCGAACTCGTCGATCTTCCCGGACGCCGTCTGCCATGAGATGGCGATGAAGCACACGGTGTCCGCGTACGACTTCCCCCGCACCTCGGGGGTGTTGGCGTTCGAGGAGGTGGACAATGGGGAATCGTCGTCGCTTCCGCAGCCGGCGGCAAACGCCGCAGCGAGAAGGACGAGGACACCAAGGCCGGAGGCGCGCCGGAACACGGAGCGGCAGTCTATTCGATCGGCCCCGCGCGCTTGTGCCGCTCGCCGTCGGAGCGCTACTCGTGCCCGGAGACCGCGTGCGGCACGTAGGGCTCCTCGAGCCGCGCGATCTCCGCGTCCGTGAGCGCGAGCTCGGCGGCGGCGAGCGCGTCCTCGACGTGGGCAACCTTCGTCGCGCCGACGATCGGCGCGGTCACGGCAGGCCGTGAGAGCAGCCAGGCGAGTGCGACCTGCGCGCTCGCAACGCCCCGCTCGGCGGCGACCTCGCTGACCCGGTCGACGACGTCGAAGTCGACCTCGGGGACGTAGAGCGAGTCGCCGAAGGCGTCGGTCCCCGCACGGGTCGTCAGGCGCTCGCCCTCGCGGGTGCGGTTCCCGGCGAGGAGGCCGCGCGCGAGCGGGCTCCACGGCAGCACGCCGACACCCTGGTCGACGCAGAGCGGGATCATCTCGCGCTCCTCCTCGCGGTAGACGAGGTTGTAGTGGTTCTGCATCGAGACGAAGCGCGTTCCACTGCGGAGCTCGGCCGTCGCCTGGGCCTTCGCGAACTGCCACGCGAACATGCTGCTCGCACCGATGTAGCGCGCCTTGCCGGCGTTGACGACGTCATGGAGCGCCTCCATCGTCTCGGCGATCGGCGTCGCCGGGTCCCAGCGGTGGATCTGGTAGAGGTCGACGTAGTCCAGCCCGAGCCGCTGCAACGACGCGTCGATGGACGCCATCACGTGCTTGCGCGAGAGCCCCCGGCCGTTCTCGCCGGGCATCGTCTGCATGCAGACCTTCGTCGCCACGACGAGCTCCTCGCGCGAGAGCAGCTTCGGCAGCACGCGGCCAGTGACGACCTCGCTCTGGCCGCCGTTGTAGACGTCGGCGGTGTCGAAGAACGTGATCCCGCCCTCGACCGCGCGCCGGATGATCGGCTCGGCCTCCGCCTCGGAGATCGCCCACCGGCGGCTCTCGTGCTCGCCGAAGCTCATCATCCCGAGACACACGCGCGACACGCGCAGCCCGGTGCTGCCGAGGTTCACGTACTCCACTCCCGCCTCCTCCGCTCGTTCCGGTCACCGTAGACGTGCGAGCGCGCATGCGGTCGCGGTTCCGCGGGCGAGCCGGATCGGCGCGTCGTTCGGCTCGAAGACGACCCACTGCGTGCCGCCGTCGATCGAGTGCTCGAGGTTCGCAAAGTGTCGTCGCACGCTCACGTGCTTCCACTGACGCGCCGTGTGCGAGCGGCTAGAGTGGAGCAGAGCGCGTCCGCGGGAAAATCCCTGGAAACCCGCGCTTTCCGCCCCCGTAGCTCAGTGGATAGAGCAGCGGTTTCCTAAACCGCGTGCGCAAGTTCGATTCTTGCCGGGGGCACTACCCCGCGACGCGGCTTAGCCAGGCGGTTCCGGCTTGGCCAAGCCGATCGCGGTCTCTCAACCTTTGGCAGTGGCCCTCGTATCGTTGACCGCCTGACACGGCTCAAGACGGCTGGATCTGGGTGCTCACTGGCGCGCAACTGTCGTCCGCAGTTGGGATGACAAGGAAGGCGAGATCGCGCCGAAGTCGTCGGCGGGCACTCGGCGGGTTCCGCTTCCGAAGACGCTCCACGCCATGCTCGTCGATCACGTTGCCCGCACCAAGCGCGGCGGTGACGATTTCGTCTTCGGAGCGACCGGGAGGTCGCCGTTCTCCCCCAGCTACGTCCGCGCCACAGCCGACCGAGCATGGAAGGTCGCGGGGATACCTCGCGTCACGCTCCACGAGTGCAGGCACGGGTACGCGAGCTTCCTCGACGCTGCCGGGATCAGCGAGGCGCGGGCTGACCGCTACCTCGGTCACGCCGGGACGACCGTGGGCGACAGGTACCGGCACCGCCTCCGGGGTCAGCTTGATAGCGATGCTGCCCTCCTCGATGACTACCTCCATGGAAACACCGCGCCAGTCATCGCCTTTCCTCGCACCGGTGTCGCCTCTCCTCAAGCGCCTGTGTCAGAAATTCACGCCGCTGCGCGATCTGTAGGTTGAGCCGGGACGGCTCCGCTCGACCGAAAGGGTGTGAGGAATGAGCGTGTCTTCCGCTGATGCGTCGCGGGTAGCCGAGGAGGCGTTCATCTTCGGTTTGCCGCTGGTGTACATCGCGGTGCAGATCGACACCAACACAAACGTGGCGAATCCGACCGGGCCGCGAGCGCCGCTGAACCAGTTTGCGCACTTCCGAGAGTTGCCGGACGCAGCCGACCAGGTCGTGGTCGGCCTGAATGTTGACACGCTCTACTCGCTCGCCAGCTTCGATCTGTCGGAGGGGCCGCTCGTGCTTTCCGTGCCGGTCATGGGCGAGCGGTACTGGGTGATGCAGTTGATCGACGCGTGGAACAACGTTCCGCACGCTCCGGGGTCGCGGACGCATGGAGGCGAGGGCGGCGACTTCGCAATCACCGGGCCAACGTGGAACGGCGAACTACCGGAGGGCGTGACCCGGCTGCGGATGCCGACAAGCCTCGGGGTCATCGGCGGGCGCACGTATATCTCCGGGCCGGACGACTACGCGGCCGTGCACGCCCTCCAGGATCAGTACCGCCTCGTACCGCTCGATGCCTGGGGCAGCGACTGGATGCCGCCACCCGAGGCTTCCGTGCAACCGGGCATCGACACCAAGACACCAGTCCCGAGACAGGTTCTGGCGATGACCCCAGAGACGTTCATCGGACGTCTGAACGCGCTCCTGTCTACGAACCCGCCCTACCCCGACGACGCACGGGTCATGGAGCGCATCGCCGCGCTCGGGATCGGCCCCGGCGTCGAGTTCGCCTGGTCGAGCTTCGAGCCGGACGTGCAGGACGCGATCGTCGCGGGCATCGAGGCCGGTAAGAAGTCGATCCGCGAGCAGGAAGCGCATCTGGGTGATCACGTCAACGGCTGGATGGTGGCGCTCGACCTCGGCCGCTACGGGACGAAGTACGCCTACCGTGCCGCATGGACGTTCTTTGGTGTCGGCGGCAACCTGATCGAGGACGCCTGTTACCCGCTCGCGATCACCGACGGCGACGGCGAACCGCTCGACAGCTCGCGCCGCTACTCACTCCATTTCGACCGCGACCAACTGCCCCCGGTGAACGCCTTCTGGTCGCTCACGATGTACGACGCGGAGTCCTACCTCGTCCCAAACGCGATCAACCGCTACACGCTCGGCGACCGCAGCGGACTCGGCTACGGCGACGACGGCTCGCTGACGCTCTACATCCAAAGCGACAAGCCAGACGCCTCGCACGAGGTGAATTGGCTGCCCGCGCCGAGCAAAGGTCGCTTCAAGCTCGCGCTCCGGCTCTACTCGCCGAAGTACGAGGTCGCCGAGGGGACATGGCAGCCGCCACCGATCGAGCGCGTCGGCTAGGCCCCGGCGACCAGGCCCCAGGGTGAACCTGCTGAGGGAGGGGGTGGGTGCCTATGGGGACAACGACGACGACAGGGGTGCTGTTTGAGGCCCAGTTGCTCGGCCTGCGAATTGTTCGATCCGTGTGACTGCTACTTCCAGCGGCGATTCGACCCGACGAGGTACTGGCCGTAGCCCCGGAGTGCGGCTGCGGAGGTCAGTACCTGGTAGGCGAACAGGTAGCCGAGGAAGCCGCGCTTGTCGCGCTGCGGGTGGATGTCGAGCGTCCGAAAGACGTGGCGCGCTTGCCAGCGTTGCATGAAGCCGAAGATCGCGACGGTGATGGGAAGCAGGAGCATCGACCACCAGCCGAAGATCAACGGGTAGCCGAAGACGAAGAGGATGACTCCGGGCACCCAGAAGAAGATGACGCCGATGTCGAGGAGAGGGACGAGGTAGTCAATCCCGGCGACGAGCTTGGCAAGGACGCGCGGCTGTCTGGGCGGTGGATGCGTGCGGAGGCCTTCAAGCATCCCGCGTGCCCAGCGTGAGCGTTGGCTCAGCAGCCGGTCGAGTTGTTCTGGAACCACGGTGAAGCCGAGGGCGACAGGCTCGTACTGCACGATCCCCCTGGAGGCGAGCATCGTCCAGGTGAGCACTATGTCTTCGCCGATCGCGTCGGGCCAGCCTCCGACTGCACGCAGGTCGCTTGTCCAGTAGCCGGAAAACGCACCCTGCGCGACGAGCGCCGTGTTGTACGCCGCCTGCATCCGCTTGACGCCGTTGATCCCGAGCCGGTAGTCCCACTGCTGCATCCGTGTGACGAAGGTCGCCAGCGGGTTCTCTGCGACAAGTGCGGCGGCGCAGGCGCAGACGTGTTGGCCCTGCGGTGCGGTCGTCAGGCGAACCACGAGGCGCGTCACCGACTGAGGGTGCACATGGGTGTCGGCATCAACCGTCACCACCAGCGGTGTCGTCACGGTCGCGAGGGCCGCGTTCAGCGCATGGTGCTTGCCTTGCGTCCCCTCAAAGACACGTCGGTACTGGAAACCCAGGCGTGCACCCGCCGCGTCCGCGAGTCGTGCGGTGTCGTCCGTTGAGTTGTTGTCCGCGACGACGACCTCGACTCCGCCTGGGTATGTGAGTTCGGCGATGCGATCGAGCGTCCGGACGATCGCCTCGCTCTCGTTCCACGCCGCCACCAGGATCGTCACCGACGGCCACACGCCTTCTGGCCAGTCGCCCCTCGGGGGCACGAGCGGAAGTTCCTGGTACCGGGTGATCAGGAGCGTGGAGATCATGAACCAGATGACAAGCCCGGGGATGTAGGCCAGGAAGATCGGGATCACCCAGGCCATGACAGGGCCGATCGCAGCTTCGAGTTCGCCTCTCCAGGGATCCGAGACCCAGATGCTGAACCCGACCCAGGCAAGAGTGAGAGCTAGTGCGACAGCGAAGCGAACGGTTGGCCGAAGTCCCGCAGTCGGTGCCTTGCGCCGCGTCCGACCACCGAGATGTCCGACTGGTTCAGGAAGAGATCCAAGCTCGCCGTCCGGCACCGTGACCTCGTTATCGACCGACGGCCGGTGTGACGACAGGGTTCCTCCTCAATGTGCCGGTCGAGCCTCGGCGGAGTTGGCACCGTACTTCTCCAAGCCGCCCGCCTGCGAGCAAGCCCAGTCTGGCGCTGGCGCGCACACTGGCGCGCAGCGCCCCGATCCCGCATGGTTGAGCGGAAGGGCACGCGCTTCCTAAACCGCGTGCGCAAGTTCGATTCTTGCCGGGGGCATGAGCCGCGAGCCCGCTCGGGAAGCGGGTTCGCGGCGTTCGTCGAGTCTCGCCGCGCGGTCGCCTTGGAGGTCTCCGTCTACCGGCTGTCTACCAGCAAGTTTCGATGACGTTCCCGTGCACCCACACCGCGCGCCTACCCGTACCTGCTCGACCCCGAAAACGGCTTGGTTGAGCCAGATCGCTGATGGCAAAAAGGCTCTCATGCGCCCGGCAGGAATCGAACTTGCGCACGCATGACGTCGCGCTACAGCACGCCCACTCTCGGGCGCTCTGCGCGTCTCGACCCGGAACCTTCGGCGGCACCGAACAAGATTGCGGGGTTAAGAGTCGGCCGCTCCGACCAGCTTGAGCATCGGGCCCGCCCGAGCCTCATGCAGCACAGCGGCCCATCCGGGGGCCGCTACCGCGTCTGGGACAACGCGTGGAGCAACACCGTGCCGATGCGTGCCACCCGCCACGTCCGCGTGAATGGCCATCTCATTCGTCCGGAGCTTCTCGGCACTGCTGACGAGCTAGCCACCGAGCCGTCGCGAACTGCGCAGCGTGCACGGAGGTGCGGATCGGCGATCGCCTCCAGGCGACGCGCGCGGAACATGACCCAGCGGAGGTAGCAGTCCTCCGACACCTCCACCTCCGGCACGCCGGGGCCACTCGTCAACACGAACCGGTGTGTGCCGTCGTCGAGGAGTTCCTCGCAGACCATGGGTCCGCACGTCGTCATCGCAGACACTCATCAGATGACCATTTCGGGGGCCGCGGCCAGAGGGCACGGTGCCGGGAGGAGCGACTACGCTCGGATCCGTGCGTCCTGAGCGACTTGATGAGAAAGCCGTTGCCCAGCGACCAGGCCCCAAGGTGAACGCGACAGTGACAGGGAAAGATGCCTATCTGAACAACGACGGCGAGCCGGTGCCGTTGATGCCCAGCACGACGCACCTACAAGCCCGCCGCTCTCCGCTCCTACCACACCGGCATGAAGCTCGACGTTCTCTCGGGCTACGGAGCGCGCCGGCTCGCGGACATCCGTGCCGACGACCTCCAGCATCTCATCGACCAGCTCGTCGGCACCGGTGCTCTTCTGGGGGCCGGGTGCGCGACGTCGTCGTGCCGCTCCAGGCGCCTCGAGAGGTACCGGTCCTTTCCGAGTCGAGGAGTCAGAAGCACCCCAGGCCGCAACGGTGGCGTCGGGCTACGGCGCGCCTTCGGCGCGCTCGACGACACGCGCAACGTCTACGCGCGATGCGACACCAAGCTTGCGGAAGACATTGCGCAGGTGCGTCTCGACGGTCTTCTGGCTGAGGAAGAGCTCGGCTGCGATCTCGGGGTTCGTCTTGCGGTCGACGACGAGTCGCGCGATCTCGAGCTCGCGTGCGCTCAGTGACGCGAAGCCGTCGCCGGCCTCGCGCTGACGCCGCGTTGGTGTGCGGTGTCCTAGCTTGCGGAGGTCGCGCTCGACCTCGTCTCGGAAGCGGATCGAGCCGAACGAGTCGTACGCGTCCGCCGCCTCGTCGAGCAGCGCGGCAGCTCTGACCGTGTCGTCGGCCTCGGCAAATGCCCGGCCGGCGAACGCGCGTGCCCTCGCAGCGTCGAACCGGTCTCCGACATCCTCCAGGAGCCGGGCGGCACCCTTGGCGGTCTCGGCTGCTCGCAGCGCTTCTCCCGCGTCGAGATCGAGCCACGCTGCTGCGAGCCGTGCCATCGCGTCGGCTTTCGGCAGGCCCACCTCGTCCGCGCAGGCCTGAGCGGCCGCGGCGGCGCGCTCGGCCGCGGCTCGCTCGTCGATCTCGATCCGGGCACGCGTCAGGAACATGAGGTAGTGGGCGCGCCAACCTCCGCCAATCATGCGCAGCTCCTCGCCACCGACGTGCTCGACGAGGAGCTCGGCGCAACGCGACGGCTGGCCGTGCTCGAGGAGCGCGTACGCGAGTGCGACGTAGGCGTGTCCTCTCACAGGCCCCGGGACGAGGTCGACTGCGAGCTCGGCGCTTTCCTTCGCGGTCACCAGAGCAGTGTCCAGGTCGCCCTCGGCGACCGCGGCGAACGTCCGGTTGAAGAGGTGCCAGGCCAGTGCGTGCGAGTTCCGATGAGTCGTGCTGCCTCGATCGCACCGTCGAAGACCTCTGCCGACTCGGCCGGTCGGCCCAGGACCCACAGGCACGATCCGAGCGCGGGGATGAGCAACGGAAATTGATCTCCGTGCGCGGCTGCGCGGCTGAGGTCGACGCCGCGGCGGGCGTGATCCAGGCCGCCTGGAAGCGGTCGAGGTACAGCTCGGCCGCCGCGAGATGGGCGAGCGCATCGATTCTGCGTGCGACGACGTCGTCTGGTAGACGATCGACGAGCTCGGCCGCCGTGTCGCACTGGGCACGCGCCTCGGATCCTGCTCCCGCCAGCGAGGCAGCCCATGCCTGTACGGCGTGTGCGGCCGCAAGGAGCGCCGGATCGTCGAGCGGCTGAGCAGTGTCGATGGCCCTGGCCGCCCAGGCGCGCATCTCGGGCCAGTCGGCGACATGGAACTTGTCGACTGCGAGCTCGATCATGAGCTTGACGGCCTGCGCTGAATCGGGCTCCCGCAGACTCGCGAGCGCCGTCTCCAGATGGGCCTGCGCATCCTTCTGGCGGCCGAGCAGGTGCTCGGCCGTCGCACACCCGGTGGTGACGCGAACGAGCAGCGCCTCGTCGCCGTCTGGAACGATCTCCAGAGCCTCGAGCAGCGACGCATGCGCCTCGACGAAGTGGCCGATGGCGGCGAGTGAGGTGGCCCGGGCGAGGAGGAGCTCGATCCGCTCCTCCCTGGGCGCGGTCGGCGGGAGGAGGCGCAGAGCGCTCCCCAACCACTGCGCGGCACTCGCGGGCGCTCGTTGCGCTGCGGCTTCGCCGGCTTCTCGGAGGAGAGCGACTGCGCTCAGGTCGCCCTCGCGGGCGGCGTACTCGGCGTGATGCGCCCGGGCTGACGCTGGTGCGCCGCGCTCGCGGAAGCGCCCTCGCGCAGCGCTCGTGCGCACGTAAGCGGCGGCCGCCTGGAGTGAGCTCGTACACAGCCCGACGAACCAGTGGATGGCGGAACCGGAACCGTCTCGGTACGTCCGTGTGACGGACGAGATCGAGCCGAAGCAGCTCGTCGAGTGCGTCCAGCACGTCGGTCTCCGGCACATCTGCCGCTGCGGCCGCGAGCTCCGGATCGAACGGATCCCGGCGATCGAAGCTGCTTCGAGGATGAGGCGCGTCCTGTCCGCGAGCAGAGAGAGCTCCTCCTCGAGTGCAGCTGCCACAACCGGCGGCACGTCGACACCTTCGAGTGACATACCGGAGCTCGAGGGCTCACGCGAGGCGGCCCGGCTCGCGGAGCGCGCCAGCTGCTCCAGGTAGAACGGATCGCCTCCGGTCTCGGAGTAGAGCCGGCCAGACTCCCCTCCGACGACGATCCCACCGACGAGCTCTCGCGCCTCGTCGGGGCTCAGCGGGCCAAGCTCGATTCGCTCGAGCGTGCCGGAACGGTGCGCGCGCTCGACGGTCGCCGAGAGCCGCTCGATCCCTCTGGCGCGGACGCGCCGCGAGCACCATCAGGACCGGCGCCGACGGTGGCCGTCGCAGGAGCGTGCCCAGCAGCTCGGCGGACGCGGGATCTGCCCAGTGGACGTCGTCGAGGGCGAGAACCATCGGTTGCCGTCGCGCGAGCAGCTCGAGCAGTGCGCGAACTGCCCGATAGGTGCGATAGCGCTCCTCCTGCATTGCGGCTCGCTGCCGGTTGCGCGTGCTGCTGTAGCGAGGGGAAGACAGTCGCGAGCTCCATCCGCACCCCGTCGTCCAGGGCGTCGAGGCGACGCGGGTCGAGCGCCTGAACGTACTCGTCGAGGGCGTCCACGAAGACCGAGAACGGGAGATCCCGCTCGAGCTCGGTGGCTCGCCCGTAGAACACGGTGTGCCCACGCCCGTCCGCACGAGCCGCGAGCTCGGAGAGGAGGCGGTCTTTCCAATCCCCGGCTCACCTCGTACCTCGAGGGCAGCGGACTCCCCCTCGTCGAGTCGGGCCAGCAGCAGGTCGAGCGCGCCGAGCTCCTCGGCTCGTCCGACGAGGTGCTCGGAGAGTCTCATTCGTTCCTGCCCGCGCAGACCCTAATTCAGGGTTCCGGAAGAGTGAAATCAGGGTGCGGCTCAGGGTGCTCGCCCGATGACGCGGAGACGGCGCGAGGCCAGGCTCCGCATATGCCTCGCTACCTGCTCCACCATCACCACGAGCCGACGGAGTGCGGCCCCGCATTTGCCGCCTGGAAGGGCTTCGACAGCCCGCTTCGCCGACACGCGGCGCTCGGGTCCTGTCTTCAGGGCGGCCATTCGATCTGGTGGACGGTCGAGGCCGCGACGGAGGACGACGCGCTCGCGCTGCTGCCGTCCTACGTCGCCGAGCGCACTGCCCTGACCACCGTGGCCGAGGTCGCCATACCGTGACCCGCTTTCGCCAATCCGAAGGAGAGACGATGCGATCGACACACGACAGCTGGATCGACCTCGCGGATCGCGAGAGCGACGGGCTCGAGGTCACGCTCCTCTGGAGCAGCACCTCGGGCCGCGTCAAGGTCGCGGTCAGCGACTCGAAGCTGGACGATCGGTTCGAGCTCGACGTGGACGGCGCCGACGCACTGTCCGCCTTCGATCACCCGTTCGCGTTCGCCGCTCGCCGCGACAGTCGCGAGGAGAGGCGCTCGGTGTTCACCCCGACCTGCAACTGCAGAGCTGAAAAGGAAGACGAGATGCCGATCCGTCAAAACAGCCAACCTTGCGGCCCGGATGGGCCGCTGGAGCGCCCGCCATCGCAAGATCGCGATCCTCGGTGGCTCGCCTTCGTCGCCGTCGCGTTCGTGATCGGAGCGATGGTGGGCACGAAGAACCTCGTCTGGGAGACCTCCCTCCCGGCGAGTCCGGAAGGCCGAGCGGATCCTCTACAACGACTTCCGCCCGCCCGCCTCGGAGGCCGTACTGATCGAGAGCGAGACGCTGTCCACGACCGACCGGCCATTCGACGCGGCGATCAAGGACGTCGTCGCGGGGCTCGGTGCGCTCCACTCGGTCGTGAACCTCCGCTCGCCGCTCGACCCGCAGAACGCCGGCCAGGTCTCACCTGACCGGCACTCCGCGCTCGTCAGCTTCCAGATCCGCTGGCAATCCGGACGAGGCCAGCGGCAAGATCCGCCCGATCCTCGACCGCACGGAGTCGCTGCAGGCGGCGCACCCAGGGCTCTACATCGCCGAGTTCGGCGACGTCAGCTCGAACGAGGAGGTCATGAACGCATTCAAGGGCGATCTCGAGAAGGCGGGGCTGTTCTCCCTCCCGCTGACGCTCGTCATCCTCGTCGTCGCCTTCGGCGCGCTCGTCGCAGCGGGTATCCCGCTGCTGCTCGGCCTCACCGCCGTTCTCGCGACACTCGGTCTCGTCGGGCCCGTCAGCCACCTGCTGCCGATGGACGAGTCCGTCTCGGCGATCGTGCTCCTGATCGGGCTCGCGGTCGGTGTCGACTACTCGCTCTTCTACATCCGCCGCGAGCGCGAGGAGCGTGCTGCCGGCCGCAGCGCGGAGGAGGCGCTCGCCGCCGCCGCAGCGACCTCTGGCCGGTCGGTGCTCATCTCCGGCCTGACCGTCATGGTCGCGATGGCGGGCATGTCCTCGACCGGCGACAAGGCCTTCGCGTCGTTCGCGGTCGCGACCGATCCTCGTCGTCGCCGTCGCGATGCTCGGTTCGCTGACCGTCCTGCCGGCGCTCCTCTCGAAGCTGGGAGACAGGGTCGACAGGCTCCACGTCCCGCTCGTCGGACGGCTGCGGCGCGACGACGGCGAGGGCCGGATCTGGGCGCGATCGTCGACCGTGTCCTGCGCCGGCCGCTGCTCTCGCTCGCCCTCGCGGGCGGCTTCCTCGTCGCTCTGGCGTTGCCGGCACTGCAGCTACACACCGGCGAGCCCGGCCGGAGACGTACCCGCAGAACCTGCAGGTCGTCGCAGACGTTCAATCGCCTTCAGAAGGCGTTCTCAGGCGTGATCTCGGCGGACGTCGTCGTGAAGGCGGCGGACGTGACCGATCCTGCCGTTCGGACTGCTGTCTCCGACCTGCGGACACAGGCAGTCGCGAGCGGGCGGATGCACGAGCCGGTCACCATCGACGTCAACGAGGCTCGGACCGTCGACGGGTGTCGATCCCGATCGACGGAAACGGCACCGACGACCGGTCGAACGCGGCGCTCGCAGCGCTGCGCGACGAGGTCGTCCCGCGACGGTGGGCGCCCTCGACGACACCGAGGTGGCCGTGACGGGGATGACGGCGCAGTCGAAGGACGGCAACGAGCAGCTGAAAGCGGCGGCACCCCTCGTGTTCGCCTTCGTCCTCGTGCTCGCCTTCGTACTCCTGCTCGTCGCCTTCCGCTCGATCGTCCTCGCGCTGAAGGCAATCGCGCTCGACCTGCTCTCGGTCGCCGCGGCCTACGGCGCGCTCGTGCTCGTCTTCCAGCACGGGTTCGCGAAGGGCCTGCTCGGCTTCGAGCACACGAGCGGGATCGTCCCCTTCCTACCGATCTTCCTCTTCGTGATCCTGTTCGGTCTCTCGATGGACGTACCACGTCCTCATCCTGAGCCGGATCCGCGAGTGCCGTGATCGTGGCGCGAGCACCGACGAGGCGATCGCGCACGGGATCAAGACCACCGCGGGCGTCGTCACGAGTGCGGCAATCGTCATGGTCGGCGTCTTCGCGATCTTCGGGACGCTCTCGATGATGATCTTCAAGCAGTTCGGCGTCGGACTCGCCGTGGCCGTGCTCCTGGATGCGACGATCGTCCGTGCCGATTCTTCTGCCGGCGTCGATGAAGCTCCTCGGCGAGTGGAACTGGTACCTGCCGCGGTGGCTCGACTGGCTCCCGCACCTGGGACACGGCGGATCGGTTGAGCATGACGAGTCAGCAACCGTCTCGTCGGCCCCGGCGTTGGACACCGTCTAACCGCAGGGACCTGATGCGAACCCGGCGACTTCCGGCGTCACAGGCCGGAGGTCGCGGGTTCGCTGACGACGAGGTACGGTCGCGGTCTTGGGCGGAAGTGTGACTCGATCGCCTTCGTCGAGACCCCAAGAATCGGTTCGGCCCAAACGGCGGGCGCAAGCTCGATTCTTGCCGGGGGCGCTCGCTCGTCGACGCCCGTCCTGCGCCAGCCGACGCGAAGAGGAGGACCGGCGCGCTAGGGGACGATCGACGAGTCGTCGACCGAGAGCGTGTTTCTGCGGCCGACGACGAACCACACGGCCTCGACCGTCTCGTCTCCGATCGTGGCGAACCGGTGCGGTTGCGTGCAGTCGAACGAGATCGTGTCCCCGGGCCCGAGTTCGTAGCTTTCGAATCCGATCGAGACCTTGAGCCTGCCCTGGACGACATAGCCGTACTCGGTCCCGTTATGCCTCATCAGGGAGTGCGAGGGGGTGGACTCGCTTCCGGGTGGATAGCGCAGGTAGAGGAAGTCGACATCGTGGTCGGGCTGCGCGGTGAGCCGTTGCCAGCTGACACCGGACTCGAGGCTGATCGATGTTCGGTTGGTGCTCCGTTGGACAGGCGAGTTGGGCGGCTCCGCTGGAACCGTCGCTCCGGTGCCGGCCGTCCCGTCCGCACCCGGGGATCCCGTCTTCGCGCCAGAGCGAGCTGAGCTCCGCTGGGGATCGAACACGATCTCGTTAACCGGAAGCTCCAGCTCACCGACGATCGCAAAGAGGGTGTTGATAGACGGTTCGGACTTGCCCGTCTCGATCTGCGAGATGAGGCTCGGGGAGACACCCAGTCGCCGAGCGAGCTCTCGCAAGCCGATGTTCCTGCCTTCGCGTGCTTCGCGAAGGCGCTTGCCCAGGTCGTCACGAAGATCTTGTCTGTCGATAGTCGACGACGCGTCCTGGGCGGGTCGTGTCCGACTCCGTCGTTTGCCTGTCGGCTTGGTGTTCTTCGCGTTCAGCCTTCCATTGCCCACAGCAGCGCCCCTTTCCAAAGGATACGGACGCCGGCGACGAAGGCATCAACGTTCATGAACGACCTTAACGTTCACCCACACTGTTTCGATGATCGCGAACTGCGTGAACCTACCATGCTGGGTGACCCCGGACACCATCGCTGAGCCCTCAGATGCTGCGTCTGTACGGGTCGTGGGCGAAGGAGGGCGACGCCCACGACCCGCCGACGCTATGACCGCGACGCGAGATAGGTCGCGATGCCAGCGCGCCGCTCCTGTTCGTTGTAGAAGGCAACCTCGACGAGCTCGAGCGGGTAGCCATCCGGATCCTGGAAGTACACCCACCTCCACCCTGCGAGCACCCCGTCGTCGACGACGTTGACTTCGCTGTAGAACTCGATGCCCTTCGCCTCGAGCTCTGCCTTCGTCTCGTGAATGTCGTCGACGAGAAACGCGACATGGGAGGCTCCAAGGTTGTTGGACCTCAGCGGTCCCGTCGTCTCGCTCGGAGGGCTCTTGTACTCGAGAAGCTCGAGCGTGGTGTCTCCGAGCCGCAGGCTCACCTGGCGAAGGCCCGCGCCCGGAACACCAACGGCCGGACCGAGGTCCGGGCCATCGAACCAGGGACTCGGCTCGTTCGAGAACTCGAGTCCGAGTAGGTCGTGGTAGAAGCGGATCGACGCATCGAGATCCTTGACGGTGATGCCGACGTGGTGCAGACCCTTCATGGCTCCTCCGTGCTGGTTGGTTGCGTCCGCCCGGTCCAGGCCGTCGATCAGACGAGGACCTGGCCACCGTCGACCATGTACATCTGTCCGGTCATGTAGTCGGACTCCGACGATGCGAGGTAGACGAGAAACGGCGCGAGCTCTTCCGGCTTGGCCGGACGCCCGACAAGCGTCCCGGTAGCGAACTCCCGCATCGGATCTGCGTCGGAGGGCTGCGCATGGATCGCGCGGATGTCCTCGTTGAGCCCGATCCACATCGGAGTGTCGACGACTCCCGGAGCGAAGGCGTTGACCGTGATGCCGTGCTCGATCAATCCGCGCGCAGTCGCCTGCGTGACGGCGAGGGTGCCGAACTTCGCGACGCAGTAGGGAACGAAGTCCCAGAATCCCTGCCTGCTGGCGATCGAACCGGTGTTGATGATCTTCCCACCGTCGCCCTGCGCGATCATCTGTCTCGCCGCCTCCTGGGTGCAGACGATCACGCCCCACGTGTTGACACGAACGATCTCGTCGAAGTTGGCCTCGTCGACATCCATGAAGTCACGCGGCCGGTTCATCCCGGCGTTGTTGAAGATCACGTCGAGCCCGCCGAACGCCTCGACTGCCACCTGGACCATGGCTCGCACCTGCGAGCGATCCGTGACGTCGACGCGGGTCGAGGTGGCTAAACCTCCGCGTCTCGACAATCGCGTCTGCCACCGCTCGCGCAGCGTGCTCATCGAGATCGGCAACAACGACCTTCCCGCCTTCCGCGGCGATCGCCCTGCACGCGGCCGCCCCGATTCCACCGGCGCCACCGGTCACGATGACAACACGATCCTCGACTCGTCCCATTGCGCCCGATCCCTCTAGACGCCCGCCGACGGGTGCTCGGACACGTCCACGGCCAGCCATCCCTCACTCGTCAACGTCGAACCCCATGTAAACGGACATTCATCTCGCCCTGCCTGACTGTTCACCGTTCACCCGAAACACTGCATCAAGCATCGAGTCGCCGCATTCCAGGTCACATTCGGGTGCGGCGAGGCGCATCATACAAGGGCGACCGTCGACTGACCACCGAAGTCGCTGTGCAGCGTTCATCGCCGACGTAGGTGAACGTTAATCACTACTTGTGAACAAGACGCCAGGCCGTTAGTATCGACGACCACGTGACGCCGGACGCGCAACGCAGCGGTTCGACGCGGTCGGATTACGCTATCCCGCGAGGTTCGAGGCATCTCTTGTCGCGGGGGCTGGCGACAGTGCTCGTGGCAACCGCGGGCCTCTTCGCGGTCAGCCTCGTGTTCGCGTCGTCGAGCGTCACACGAGGAACGCTTCTGACGATGCTCCCGTTCGCGTCGGCGCTGGCAATCGCGTCGCTCGGACAGACGCTCGTCGTGATGCAGGGCGGCATCGACCTCTCGGTGGCGGGCGGATTCTCTCTCTACGTCGTGATCGTCACGAAGTACCCGGCCGGTGACAACTCCCGACTCTGGGCCGCAATCGGCATCGCGATTCTTGCAGCCATCGCGGCCGGCTTGCTGAACGGGTTCCTGATCGGCCGGATGCGGCTCAACCCGATCGTCGCGACGCTTGGAACGAACGCCCTGTTGTTCGGGGTTGTGCTCTGGTATTCGGCCGGCATCCCGACAACGACGACCGCTCACCTAGCGAGCGTCGGGGGCGGGACCTGGCTCGGGATCCCGGCGCCGGTGTACTTCGCTGTGGCCACCACAGCCATTGTCGCGGCGGTCGTCAAGCTCACGCCCCTGGGCCGTCGCTTCGAAGGGGTCGGGGCAAACGAGACGGCGGCGCGTACGGCTGGCCTCGCTGTGAGGCGGCATCGGTCCGCGGCCTACCTCTGGGCGCAGCTCCTCTATTGCCTCGCAGCGATTCTGCATGCGGGAATCGTCAACCAGCCAACGGCCTATGAAGGCAACAACTACCTTCTGCCGACCGTCGCGGCGGTCGTGCTCGGCGGCACGTCGCTTCTCGGCGGTCGCGGCAACATCGTCGCGACGGCTGTCGCCGCCCTTTTCCTGTCGCAGCTCGATCAGTTCGTTCTCGCGCTCGGGGTGTCGTATGCCACCCGCACGCTTGTTCAAGCGGCCGCACTTGCTGCGGGTGTTGCTCTCTACACCGTCAACTGGCGAGCACTGACCCGGCGCGTTACACGGCGTCGGCCCTCTACCGTCGCGCCGACCTGACGTGGCGTTTTCACCTGACTTGCCAATCACCGAGGAAGGAGGATCGAGGATGACCCCGAGACGAGGTGGAGCACTACTCGCATGTGCGCTCCTCAGCATCGGCCTGCTCGTTACCACGGCGGCGTCGTCTGCGAGGACGACCGCAGTCCCGTCGTGGTGTGGCCCGAAGAAGATCAAGCTGGGGTTTACCGATGGGTTCGGTGGCAACAGCTGGCGCCTCGTGACGACCGCATCTGCACGCGCCGAGGCGAAGAAGTGTCCGAACGTGAGCTCGATCGACTATGCGGACGGCCAAGGGAACACTCAGAAGGCAATCTCCGACATCCAGGGCATGGTCGCGAAGGGCGTCAATGCGCTAGTCGTCTTCCCCGACGCCGGGAAGGCGATGCTCCCCGCGCTCCGCAGTGCGTACAAGGCCGGCGTCGTGACCGTGCCGTACCGCGTTACGCCGGGCGGTAAGGCCGGCGTCGATTACAACGTGTTCATCGACACCCCGTTCGCCCAGGCGGGTGAGAACTGGGGCAAATGGATTCGCCGTGTGCTTCCCAAGGGCGGGAATGTGCTCATGCTCAGCGGCCCGAAGGGCAACAGCCAGGGCGTCGAGGAGAACCAGGGCCTTCACAAGATCCTCGATCCTTCAGGGAAGTACAAGTTCATCGGCGAGCAGCCGTTCGAAGTGACGAACTGGGATCCCGCACTGACACAGAAGGTGCTCTCGGCGGCGATCGCCAAGTATCCGAAGATCGATGTGATCGTGTCGGACTTTGGCCCCTCGCTGGTCGGTGCCCTGCCCGAGTTCACGAAGAGCGGCCGGAAGATTCCTGCTCTGGCGACGTCAGACGGGAACGTTCTGGGGTGCTTCTGGAAGAAGAACGTGGCAAAGAATCCGACGTTCAAGCTCTACACCGTGTCCACGCAGAACGACCATGCTCGGCTTGCCATGGACTGGGCGATTGCCCTGGCCACGGGTGGCAAGAAGCCGGCGACGACGCACTTCCCGTCGCTTGTGTTCGAAGACTCGACGACTGGAAAGCCGAATCCCGTCGAGTGCAAGGCGAACTTGCCCGGCGACATCTATCTCTCGGCCCAGTTGCCAGCCGTCGCGCAGGCGAAGCTCGTGAGGTAGGTCCATCTGCCGGAGGTGTGCGCGCTGACGATCCCGCGCACACCTCCGGCGACGGAGGGCCCTCGTAGTGATCAACGTCGTCAGCGAGCATCTTCGGGAGACTCCGGCCGCGGAGCGTCCGACGCTGTCGATGCGCGGTGTCACCAAGCACTACGACGCGATCGCGGCCCTCACCGACGTCTCCTTCGACGTGCTCCCCGGTGAGGTGCATGCCCTTCTGGGGGAGAACGGCGCCGGGAAGTCGACATTGATGAATGTCGCTTCGGGCTCGACTGCACCCGACGGCGGCACGATGACCTTCGACGGTTCGCCGGTCGGTCAGCTGACGCCGGCGATCGCGCAGGAGCTCGGTATCGCGATCGTCCACCAGCATCCGGCGCTGCTCCCGGACATGACGGTCGCCGAGAACTTTCGCCTCGCCGTCGCGTCGGAGCATCTCCGTCGACGCGATCCCGATCCGGCCGCGGCCATGCGCTCGTTCCTCGACGACGTTCACTTCCTGGGCCACCTCGAGGATCGGGTGTCGTCTCTCAGCGTCGCCCGCCGCCACCTGCTCGAGCTCGCCAAGGCGCTGGCGGTGTCCCCGAGGCTGCTGATCCTCGACGAGCCGACGGCGCCGTTCTCGCAGGACTCGGTCGAGCTTCTCTTCACCTCCGTCCGCAGCCTCGCTGCGGCAGGGACCGCGGTTGTCTACATCACGCACCGACTAGCCGAGGTCCGCGAGATCGCCGACCGGGTCACCGTGTTGCGCGACGGGAGGCTGCGGGGGACCTCGGCCGTCGCCGACATCTCGGACGCGGATCTCCTCGCGCTCATCGTCGGGCGCACGCTCGAGGCGACCTTTCCGGCGAAACCTCCGGCCGATCCCGCCGACGAGCCGCTGCTTCGGGTGGAAGGGCTGAGCGGGAACGGCTTCGAGAACGTCTCGTTTACCGCACGACGTGGTGAGATTGTGGGAATCGCCGGAGTCGTGGGAAACGGTCAGCCTGCCCTCCTTCGCGCCCTGGCCGGTCGCGCACCGGCGAGCGGAACGGTCGACATCGCCGGTGCCGAGCTCTCTCGACGGGCACGGCTCAAGCGAGCGGCCTACATGCCGGCCGATCGCCTGACCGAGGGTCTGATGAAGGATCTGAACGTGCGGGAGAACTCGGCGATGAACGCCCTCGGCGCATTGACAACAGGCCCGTTCGTCAATCGCCGGCGCGAGGTCGACGTCGTCCTGCGGGAGCTCTCCGAGCTGGCGGTCAGGGCGCCCTCCCTCGAGGCTCCGGTCTCCGCTCTCTCCGGCGGAAACCAGCAAAAGGTGGTGGTTGCGCGAGCGATGCTCTCGGACCCGACGATCCTGGTTGCCGACGAGCCGACTCAGGGAGTCGATGTCGGCGCGCGCGCCGAGATCTACCGCATCCTGCGCGAGGTCTCCGCTGGAGGAGTACCCGTCGTAGTCGCGTCGAGCGACGCCCTCGAGCTCGAGGGGCTGTGCGACCGTGTGATCGTGATGTCACGCGGCCATGCGGTCGCGACGCTCGAGGGCGACGACGTCAACGAAGAGCGGATCGTCCACGCTGCGATCAGTGCCACGACGCACACTGCCGACCTTTCGGCCGCGGCGTCGAGGTCGTCCCGGCTCCAGCGGTTCATCGAAGGCGATTACGCGCCGGTCGTGATTCTCGCCGCGGTGATGCTCGCCCTGGGCGCGTACGTTCTGTCTCAGAACGACCGCTACCTGTCGGACTTCAACATCACCTCGGTGATGTTCGCCTGCGCGGCACTCGGCTTCATCTCCCTCGGACAGACCTTCGCCCTGCTGCTCGGTGGCATCGACCTCTCTGTCGGTCCACTCGCCGGCTTCCTCGTCGTGGTGGCGTCCTTCTTCATCCTCGACGAGCGCTCTCCAGGGGTCTGGGCGCTGGGATTCGCAGTGATGTTCGGCTGCGCACTGGCCGTCGGCCTCGTGAACGGGACACTCATCCGCTTTGCGCATTTCACGCCGGTGGCCGCCACGTTGGTGACCTACATCGCGCTCGGGGGCCTCGCCTTCACACTTCGAGACGCACCCGACGGCTACATCGCGACATCCGTGACCGACTTCATCTCAAAGAAAGTCGGCCCGGTGCCGCTCGCATTCGTCGTCTTCGTTCTCTGTGCCTTGCTCCTCGAGGTGGGACTGCGGAGATCGCGTTGGGGTCTGCGGCTCCGCGCGGTCGGATCCGACGAGGAATCAGCTCGGCGCGTCGGCGTCCCGATCAACCGCACGGCGATTCTCGGGTACGTGGGCGCTTCACTTCTCACGCTACTGGGTGCCGTCGTGCTGCTCGCGCAAATAGGTGTCGGTGACCCCGGACAGGGCACCGGGTACACGCTGACTTCGATTACTGCCGTCGTGCTCGGCGGTACGAGTCTGCTCGGCGGCCGAGGTACGTTCATCGGCACGCTCATGGGCGCCGGGCTCAGCGTCCAGGTACTCAACGCAACCACGTTCCTGAGCCTCAACCAGCAGTGGCAGTACATCTTCCAGGGGCTCTTGATCGTCGCGGCCGCGCTCATCTATAGCCAGGTGCGACGGAGCGGCTTGCGCACATCAGGTGACCAATGACCACACTCGGCACAGAGATGGAACCCGTGAGCGCCCGACACACCAATCCTGTCGGGTCGTCGGCGTGGTGGGGACCAGCGTGACGGTGACCACCGTCTCCCAAACGTTGTCCGGCATGGGACGGCGCCTTCGCGAGATTCGACTCGAACGCGGGATCAGCCTGCGCGAGCTCGCACGGAGACTCGAGCTTTCTCCGAGCGCGGTCTCGAAGATCGAGACGGGCAAGATGCAGCCATCGGTGCGCACGCTCCACGCGTTGGTTGCCGAGTTCGACCTGAGCGTCGACGAGGTGTTCACCGAGCAGCGCTCGTCTTCCACGCATTCAGTGCTCGCGCTCCGGCCCGGGCTCGTGGTGCAGCGTGCGGAGGACAGACCGGCCGTCGCCCTGAGCTCCGGTGTCGTCCTGGCGCGCCTGATGCTCTCGGCTGGCGAGGACGTCGAGCTCGTCGAGGCGACGTACGCGCCCGGCAGTTCGTCCGTGCCGTCGTCCTCGCTCGCTCGCACTGAAGACCACCAGTTCGGATACATCCTCAGTGGTGTGCTGCGAGTCGTCCTCGGCACCGACAGCGTCATTCTCTCGGCCGGCGACTCGATCTCCCTCCCGTCGTCCACGCCCCACCGACTCTTCAACGACGGTCCCGAGCGCGTGCGAGCGATCTGGGCCGTACGAGGCGGGCTCGGTCTCGATCTCGGCCCAGACGACCACGGGGGTGGAAGGACGTGAGTGGACGCGCGCTCATCGCCGGCGTCACGGGCATCAGCGGAGGAAACCTTGCACGCCATCTCCTATCGGACGGTTGGCGGGTCGCTGGCCTCTGCCGCCGTCCGGACAGCCTCGACGAGCGAATCACGCCGCTCGTCGCGGATCTCGAAGACGCCGACGCGGTCTCCGCAGCGGTGCGTGGAACGGCCCCGACGCACATCTTCTTCACCACCTGGTCGCGTCGCGCCACCGAGAAGGAGAACTGCGACGTCAACGGACGCATGCTCCGGAACCTCCTCGATGCGGTCGCGGCCGAAGAGTCGGTCCGTCATGTCTCGCTCGTCACCGGACTCAAGCACTACCTCGGCCCCTTCGAGGCCTACGCCAAGGCGCAACCGGATACACCGTTCTCCGAGGAGCAGCCTCGCCTGCCGTACGAGAACTTCTACTACGTCCAAGAAGACGTCCTGTTCGCGGCCGCCGAACGCGATGGATTCACCTGGTCGGTGCACCGACCGCACACGTTGATCGGCTGGGCGATCGGGAATGCCATGAACATGGGGGTGACGCTGGCTGTCTACGCAGCGATCTGCCGAGAGACGGGCCGTGGCTTCCACTTTCCGGGCTCGCGCGAGCAGTGGGAGGCGATCACCGATGTCACCAGCGCGGATCTCCTCGCCGACCACCTCGTCTGGGCTGCGACAACGCCGGCGGCCGCGAACCAGGCCCTCAACATCGTCAACGGCGACGTCTTCCGGTGGCGCCGGTTGTGGCCGCGGCTCGCCGCCGCCCTCGGGGTCGAGCCGGTTTCGTTTCAGGGGGAGCCGTCACCGCTCGAGCAGCAGATGGTCGACGCCGAGGAGATCTGGCCGGAGATCGTCCGTCGTCACGGCCTCCGCGATGTGCCCGTCGAGCGGCTGGCCTCGTGGTGGCACACGGACGCCGATCTGGGGCGCACGGTCGAGACGTTCACCGACATGGGCCGCAGCCGGCGTCTCGGCTTCCTCGGTGTTCGCGATACGGAGTCGTCCTTCCTGGATCTGTTCGCGCAATTGCGGGCGGAGCGGATCGTTCCGTGACCGGCCCGTGCCCGAAAACGCGGCCCCGGCGACCGATGACAGGGCGGTGAGCATGCGCGCGCTTCGCTTTCACCAGGCACGAGATCTCCGAATCGAGGAGGTCGCCGAACCACCCGAGCCGAGGGCCGACGAGGTGGTTGTCAGGGTGGCAACGTGCGGCATTTGCGGCACGGATCTGCACGAGTACGTCGCCGGGCCGATCGTCACTCCGGTCGAGCCGCATCCCCTCACGGGCGCGCAGAATCCGCAGATCCTCGGTCACGAGTTCGCCGGCGACGTCGTTGCGACGGGTCGCGATGTCAGCCGCGTCGCCGAAGGGGATCGCGTTGCGATCATGCCTCTCGCCTACTGCGGCGACTGCGCGTATTGCCGCCGCGGGCTGCAACATCTCTGCGCCGTCATGGCCTGCGTCGGCCTGTCGCATGCGTGGGGTGGGATGGCCGAGATCGCGACCGTGGCGGAGTACCAGGTCGTTCGCCTCCCGGATGCGGTGACCCACGCCCAAGGGGCGCTGATCGAGCCGACGGCGGTAGCGGCATACGGCGTCGAACGTGCGGGCGTTGGTCCGGGTGACCGCGTCCTGATCACCGGCGCCGGGCCGATCGGTGCACTCGCAGCGCTCTGCGCTCGCTCTGCCGGCGCGTCGACCGTGTACATCTCGGAGCCGAACGCCGCTCGACGGGAGCGAGCGGCGGCGCTCGGAGTCGCGACGGTCCTCGATCCGACGTCGGTCGATCTTCCCGCGTACCTCCGCGATCAGAGTGACGGGCTCGGCGTGGATGTCGCGATCGAGTGCTCGGGCCATCCGACCGGGTTCTCGGACGCGGTTCGGTCGCTCCGTCGGCGTGGCACGCTTGCACAGACCGGGCTCTTCGTCGGCGAAGCAGTTGTCGAGCCGATGCTCTGGGCTCTGAATGACCTGACGATCGTGGGAACCTGGTGCTACTGGGTGTACGACTTCGATCGGATCGCGGCTCAGATCGCCGCCGGCGACTTGCCCGTCGAGCGAGTCGTCACGCGGACAGTCCTGCTCGATGACGCGCCGGATGTCTTTGCGCAGCTCGCGTCCGGCAGTGCCGACGAGATCAAGGTGTTGATCGACCAATGAGGAGTGGCCCGAGATGAAAGCACTCGTGTTCGAGCAACCGCAACGCGCCGCGGTTCGCGACATCGACGTTCCTGCGATCGCAGCAGACGAAGTACTCGTGCGCTCCCGCAACGTCGGGATCTGCCACTCGGACTTCGAGCTCTACGAGGGCCGGTACATCATCCCGATCAGCTATCCGATCATTCCGGGGCACGAGTGGTCGGGCGAGATCGCGGAGGTCGGGAGCCTCGTGACCACGCTGCGGGAGGGCGATCGAGTCGTCGGAGAGTGTGTTGTCAACAATGGCGACGACCACTTCGGATTCTCGATCAGCGGGGCCGACGCCGAGTACTTCGTGGCAAAGGCGTCCTGGCTCCACCGTATTCCCGACGAGCTCTCGTTCAGTCAGGGGGCTTTCGTCGAGCCGTTCTCCGTCGCGTACAGCGCTGCGGTCGCGGCGAACGGCATCGACGCGAGCGACGAGGTGGCCGTCGTCGGCGGTGGGCCGATAGGTCTCCTCTGTGCGCTCGCAGCCACGACGATGGGTGCTGCGGTCACACTGATCGAGCCGCAGGTGCATCGCCGAGCGCTCGCGCTCGAGATCGGCGCGAGAGCCGTGATCGACCCGGCCGCCGGCCCACTTGCGGACCAGGCGTCTGACGAAACCGGCGGACGCGGGTTCGACGTCGTCATCGAGGCCGCCGGGGCTCCCGCCGCGATGGCGAGCGCCTTCCCGATCGCGGCGCTCGGCGGACGTGTCGTACTGGTGGGCATCGACGTCGGTGGCACCACGCCCGTCGAGATCGGGCTCGTCCAGTCGAAGGCGCTCCAGGTCCGGGGAATCATCGGCTCGGCCGGGTTGTGGCCACGGACCATCCGCTTCATGGCGACCAGCGGCGTTGATCCCACGCCGCTGCTCACCGCGACGTTCCCGCTCGGGGACGGCACCGCCGCTCTCGACGCGGCCCGGGACACGAGCCGCAACGTGAAGGTCCAGATCGAGTGTTGAGCAAATGAGAGCGGCTGTCTTCCACGGACCGCGCGATGTCCGAATCGAGGCCGTCGCCGACCCGACGCCGTCCGCAGGCGAAGTCGTCCTCGAGGTGAGCCGCGCCGCAATCTGCGGCACGGACGCTGCGGAATGGGATCACGGCCCGGTTCTCTGTCGATCCGGGGTGATACTCGGGCACGAGTTCGTGGGGCGTGTGGTCGACGTCGGCAAGGGCGTCACCGCCTTCCAGAGAGGCGAGCGGGTCGTCTCGGGTGCGGGAATCTCGTGTGGGCGCTGCCGCTGGTGCCTCAGTCGCCGGACGAACCTGTGCGCCGAATACCGGACGCTCGGGCTTCAGGTCGACGGCGGGCTCGCGCAGTATGTGACGTCTCCCGCCGACATCTGCCGCGCCGTGCCCGACGCCTGCGACGACGACGCTGCTGCCATGGCGCAGCCACTCGCCGTGGCCCTGCACGCCCTCTCCCGCGTCGGGCAACGTGCGGACGACCTCGTCGCCGTGATCGGAGTGGGCGGCATCGGCTCGTTTGTCGTCGCCGGCGCGTCACGCCGTGCAGAGAACGGCCGCGTTGTCGCGGTCGACATCGACGACGAGAGATTGGCAACGGCGTCCGCGCTCGGAGCCCAGGAGATCGCGAACCCGACAGGACACGACCTGGCCGAGCTCCTGCTCGAGCTGAGCGATGGAGTCGGATTCGACATTGTGGTCGAGGCCAGCGGGGCGCCTCACGCACCCGCCGCGGCAGTTGCCGGTGCCCGCCGCGGGGGACGCGTACTCCTCGTCGGACTGCACAGCGCTCCCCGGGTGATGGACCTCACGGCGATGATCGTCCGCGAGATCGACATCGTCACAACGGTCGCGCACGTCTGCGACTCCGATATTCCTGCAGCCCTCCAGATGCTGGCCGACAGCGACGTCGCCTCTGTCACGGCCGGTCCGCGGATCGCGCTCGACGCGCTCGTGGAAGAAGGGCTGCGCCCGCTCGCCGAGCAGCGCGCGACGGGCAAGATCCTCGTGACGCCTGCGCTCTAGGCTCGGATCATGCCGGGTGGTCGTCGACGTAGCGCACGTAGCCGGCCTCGTCGAGATTCGCAGCCCCCGCGTAGCCCCAGATCATGAACACCGGCTCGTCGCCGGTGTTCTCGAACCCGTGATAGTCGTTCTTCGGAACGAAGACGACCTCGCCGGGCCCGAGCTCGACATCTGCGTCACCGACGCGCGCGATTCCTCGGCCCGACACGAGGTACTCGAACTCCTCCGCGTTCGGATGCCGGTGAATGTCGTGCTTCGACCCCGGGGGGAACACCGTGATGCCGAACACGGAGTGCTCGGCACCGACCGTCTCACGTGTCAGCAGCCAGCGCACGTCCATGTCCACCCAGCCATCCTCAGCGCGCAACGCCGCATCGCTCGGCGTCGTCTCGAAGCTCTTCTTCATCGGATGCTCGACGACACGGCGAATCGTCTCGGACATGTCTCTCCAACCTCCCCGTCGTCCCGCTTCGAAGCGTTCATGATATGTGAACACACGGCAGATGTGTTCACCTTGACGGCCTTCTGATGGCCTTCCCGGGTTGGCGTCTGGTGACTCCGACCAAGTTTGCCGGCGCGTGCGCCGCGACGGCCGCCGGGCCGCCTGGGCCGCAAGTGACCAAGTGGAGGGCCGGCTGTTCGCTGGCCCTCCACTCGGCGTGGCGCTACGGCAGGAGGTGGAACTGGATGTTTGTCTTGTCGTTGGGGAGATCGCGAACGTTGACGTACCCACGCACGTTTGCGTAGGTGCCGGTGCCGCCAACGATCGGGAAGGTGTACTTCGACGGGCCGTTGGGGTTCACCCGCCCGTATCCCTCGGCGACCATGGTGCCGCCCGGCAGAAAGACCTGCGCGGTGAACAGCGCCGTCGCCTTCTTCGAGAAGTTGGGCCCGAAGCCGGTGATGAAGGTGATCATCACCTGGTCGCGACCGACCCTCGCGCCTTTCTCGGTTCCCTTCCACCGGTAGAGCGCGTTCGTGAACGCGATCCGGTCACCGCCGGCGGGCGGGCGGTCGAAGGTGAAATCACCCAGTGGCTGGTCACTGTTCGGCGTGCCCTCCTCGAGCAGGCTGAACGTCCGCGGGCCCTTGATCGCCGACGCCGCCGAAACCCAGACAGCGACCGACACAAGGACCAGCACGAGCACGACCCCATATCGCCGCACGTACTCCTCCTCGGTTTGCATTGCGGGCGGGCATGGTCGCACACGGCGCGGAGGTTCTGACCGCAGCAGAGAAGGCTCGGCCACTGATTCTCGAGGATGTCTAGCCGGACGTCAGCCGAACCGTCTTCACAAGCGACGAGCGATTGCCGACCGGATCGGTGGCTTCGACCTGAACCCGTGTGGCTCGAAGGCCGCGCGGAGCGAGAAACCGCAACGTGACGTCGACTCGTGCGCCTGTCGCGACGCCGTTCTTCGTCGCGAGAGGAGCCAGTGGCTTCCGCGCATCGCTGACAAGGACGCTGTACGCGACGCCGCCACCGGCGTCGTCGAACGAGACGGTGGCGCGCACGCGGACCGAGCCCTTGGGCCGTAGGAGTGTTCGGGCGGTCGCGCTCGCGATCGAGATCGTGGGGGCCTGCACGTCGAAGTCCGCGACGCCGTCCCAGGTGCTCTGAAAGGTGATCGACGCAGGGTCGTCGGGAGAGCCGCCGACCCGGAGGCTCGTGAACGAGCCACGGCCACGGAGATCGGCCAGCGGGCCGGCCCCCCCGAGAATCTGCCATGTGCCCCTGCCCCCGTGCTCTGCGCGCAGGGTCGTCACGCGGGCCGTGAACTCACCACCCCCATTGCAGCTGAACCGTCTGACCGAGATCAGCGTTGGGTCGTCCACCTCGACGTCCGTCGCATAGCCCGAGGAACAGAAGGCAGCCGAGGCCGTAAACGGGCCTTCGTGCCAGAGGCTCGCGTTGTGCTTGCCGTCGAAAGAGAGACGAAAGGCCGGCGAGGCAGTGACCGCACCGGCCGCGTGAGCGGCGACGACCGCAAGGACAGTCGCCGCGGCGAGAGCGATCGTGGTCCAGGCTCGCATCCGCCCCTGATGATCCGCGTCGCCGGCCGCAGGCGCCATACGACGTTCGGCGTATGGTTCACGCATGGCGGCGCTCGCCGAGCGCGACTATCGAGGCGTTCTCTCGGTACTCCGCGAGGCCGGCGCTGCACGCGGCCCGAGCCCGTTCCCCGAGCCGGTGCTCGACGCCCTTCGGGCTCTCGTTCCCTGCGACGTCGTCACGTATCACGAGCGGATCCATCCCCGCGGTCGTGTCGCAGTCGCGTTCACGGGCGAGCCTCGGGGCGCGGTGACGCCCGAGATCAGGGCAGCCTGCCGTCGTTACGCAGCCCAGGATCCGCTTGTGCCGACCGACGGGGCGACGAAGTACTCCGACTTCCTGTCGCGATCCGCCTACCGGCGGCTCGAGCTCTACCGGGAGTGCGACCGGCCCGTCGGCATCGAGCACATGATGCGTTTGTGGATCGACCCGCGGGGTCGCGCGGCTGCTCGGCTCGAGTTCGACCGGGCGACGTCCGATTTCGACGAGCGTGATCGTGCGGTGCTCGATCTCCTGCTTCCGCACCTACGCCAGTTCTGGCGAGCGGCCGCGGCGAGGCGGAGGCGCGCCGATGGCTTGCTGGAACCCGACGGTCGCGTCACGGTGCGCGAACGCGAAATCGTGCGCCATGTCGCAGCTGGCAGGACGAACGGGGAAATCGCGTGGATGCTCGGTATCTCGGTCGACACCGTCCGCAAGCACCTCGAGAACGTGTACGCGAAGCTCGGCGTGCACACGCGCACGGAGGCGGTCGCCGCGCTGCGCCCGGAAGCACGTCAAGCTCTCGCGTGCTGAGCGCGCGCCGCGGTCTCGGCGCCGGCAGCTGGGGTCGTGGCGCGGCTCGCGGTCGACCGATGCGGCGGCAGGACCGGTTGCCGATGACGCTCGTGACCCCCTAGGATGGAAGACGGGCGCGACCCGCGCAGCGCATCACCCCTCTCGCGCGTGCTCAGATCGTCGCCGCCCGCTCATGACCGAGCGCCCCGATCGCCCACGCATCGTCATCCTCGGAGGAGGGTTCGGAGGGCTGGGCGCGGCGCTCGAGCTCCGCAAGGCGGACGCCGACGTCGTCCTCGTCGATCGGCACGACTACCACACCTTCCAGCCGCTCCTCTACCAGCTCGCGACGGGCCTCCTCGAGCCGAGCGCCGTCGGCCACTCGCTCCGCGACCTCGTCCACCACGGCCAGGAGAACGTCACCGTCCACAAGACGCCGGTGACCGCGATCGACCTCGAGGCGCGCGAGGTGCGGCTCGCGGAGATGCCGCCCCTGACCTACGACTTTCTCGTGCTCGGGCTCGGCGCGGAGGTCACGTTCTTCGGGACGGACGGAGCGGCGGAGCACGCGTTCCCGATGTACACGCTCGTGGATGCGATCCGTCTCAAGGAGCACGTGCTCGGGAAGTGGGAGGCGGCCGACAAGGACCCGGGCCCGATCGAGGACGGCGCGCTCAACATCGTCGTCGTCGGCGGTGGGCCGACCGGGGTGGAGAGCGCCGGCGCGATCGCCGAGCTGTACCGGAACGACTTCGCCAGGGACTACCCGGGCATCCCGCAGGAGAAGGCGCGGGTCGTCCTGGTCGAGGCAGGGCCGGACATCTTCGGGATGTTCAAGCCGAACCTCCGCGCCTACGCGAGAGAGGCGCTCGAGAAGCGCAGCATCGAGGTCGTCACCGGGGCGCGTGTCGCGTCGGTCGCGCCCACCCGTGTCACCCTGAAGGACGGCACGGAGATCGCCGCGCACACACTCGTCTGGGGCGCCGGTCTGCAGGGTAACCAGCTCGTCCAGTCGCTCGGGCTCGAGCTCGAGCGCGGCAACCGGATCGGCGTCGGGCCGGACCTCACGGTCGCGGGTCATTCGGACGTCTACGCCGTCGGCGACATCGCCGCGATCACGGATGCGAAGACCGAGCAGGTCCTGCCGCAGCTCGGCTCGGTCGCGCTCCAGTCGGGGGAGCACGTGGGCGAGACCATCGCGCGGCGCCTGCAGGGGAAGGAGCCGAAGCCGTTCAAGTACCGCGACAAGGGGACGATGGCGACCATCGGACGCGGTGCCGCCGTCGTGCAGATGCTCGGTGGGCGGACGATGAAGGGCATGAAGGCCCAGGCCGCCTGGGGCGTCGTGCACCTCGCGCTCCTGCCGACGAACGAGGACCGGGCGAAGGCGATCGTCGACTGGGCCGGCGCAGGGCTCACCCACCAGCGCACCGGCCGGATCACGGTCGAGTCCGAAGTGAACGCGAGCCGATGACCCGCCTGGCCGCGATGCACGAACGAGCCGTGCCGTGACGCGGCAGACGGGAGGTACGAGGTGACGAGCGCAGCAATGCCCGCAGTGGCGCCGGCGTCGAAGGAGGCGAAGGAGGCCGACGTGTTCGTGGTCTTCGGGATCACCGGCGACCTGGCAAAGGTCATGACGTTCCACTCGCTCTACCGGCTCGAGCAGCGCGGGCTGCTCGGATGCCCGATCGTCGGGGTCGCCGTCGACGACTGGACGATCGACCAGCTCGTCCAGCGCGCACGCGACTCGATCGTCGGCACCGGCGAGACACTCGACGAGGCCGTCTTCGAGCGCTTCGCCGAGCGGCTCTCGTACGTCCAGGGAGACTTCGGAGACGCGGCCGCATACGAGCGCGTCGCCGCCGCGATCTCCGGCGCGGAGAGCCCCGTCTTCTACCTCGAGATCCCTCCGTTCCTTTTCGGCCGGGTCGTCGAGGGGCTCGCGGAGGCCGGCCTGACGGAGAACGCGAGGATCGTCGTCGAGAAGCCGTTCGGCCACGACGGCGAGTCCGCCCGCGCGCTCGCCGAGGAGCTCCACCAGTACATCCAGGAGTCGCAGCTGCTCCGCATCGACCACTACCTCGGAAAGATGGGCCTCGACGAGATCCTCTACCTCCGGTTCGCGAATCGGATCTTCGAGCCGGTCTGGAACCGGGACCACATCGAGTGCGTGGAGATCACGATGGCCGAGGACTTCGGAGTCGAGGATCGCGGCCATTTCTACGACCCCGTCGGCGCCCTGCGCGACGTCGTCGTCAACCACCTGATGCAGGTCGTGGCTGCGACGGCGATGGAGCCGCCGTCCCGCGGCGACACCGCGACGATCAAGGACTCCCAGGTGGCGCTGTTCCGCGCCGTGCTCGAGGCCGACCCGGCGCACTACGTCCGGGGGCAGTACGAGGGCTACCTCGGTATCGACGGGGTCGCCGCCGACTCGACGACCGAGACGTACGCGGCGCTCCGTCTCGAGATCGAGAACTGGCGCTGGTCGGGCGTGCCGTTCTTCATCCGCACGGGGAAGCGCCTTCCTGTTACGCAGACCGAGGTCCGCGTCGTGTTCAAGCATCCGCCGCGCCTCGGCTTCGGGATCGCCTCGTCCGAGCCGAACCAGATCGTCGTCAAGCTCGACCCCTCGACCGGAATCAAGACGATCCTCGCGGCGCACCGGGCCGACGCCCCGGGCGCCTCCCGGATCGACCTCGACATGGAGTTCGCCGGAGAAGGCGGCGAGGGCGCGACGCCGTACGAGGTGCTCCTCCACGCCGCGATGGTGGGCGACGCGACGCGCTTCACCCGGCAGGACGGCGTCGAGGAGACCTGGCGGATAATGCAGCCGCTGCTCGACGCGCCGCCGCCGGTGCACGGGTATGCGCCCCGCTCGTGGGGCCCCGAGGCGGCCGACAAGCTCGTGGCCGGCTTCGGCCGCTGGCACGGGCCGTGGGTCGAGTCATGAGCGACGCAACCGCAGCTACCGCACCGACGGCCCAGAGCGCTGCCGCACCGTCGCCGTTCCCGCCGATCGCCGACTACGCGTTCCTCTCGGACTGCCACACCGGCGCGCTCGTCGCGGCCGACGGGGCGATCGACTGGCTCTGCTTCCCCGCCTTCGACGCGCCGAGCGTGTTCGGCAGCCTGCTCGACCGGCAGGCCGGGTTCATGCGCCTCGGCCCCTACGGCATCAACCACCCGTCGGCGCGGCACTACGAGCCGGGGACGAACATCCTCGTGACGACCTGGAAGACGCCGATGGGCTGGATCGTCGTCCGGGACGCCCTGACGATGGGGCCCTACTCCGGCGCGGACTCCGTGACGCCCCACACGAGGCCGCCTGCCGACGAGGACGGCGATCACATGCTGGTCAGAACCGTCGAGTGCATCGAGGGCCGGGTCGAGGTCGAGCTCATCTGCGAGCCGGCGTTCGACTACGGCCGGACGCCCGCCGAGTGGACGATGGCCGCAGACGACATCCACGCCGCCGACGCGATGGGTGCCGGGCAGACATTCCGACTCCTGTCCGATCTCGCGCTCGGGATCGAGGGGAACCGCGTCCGGGGCCGGCACGTGCTTCGGGAGGGAGAGCGCGCATTCTGCTGCGTGACCTGGGCCGAGGGGCTCGCCGGTCCTAGGAGCGTCGAGGAGGCCGAGGAGCGCATGGCTGCAACCACGCGCTTCTGGCGCGGGTGGCTCGGGCGCGCGCGTATTCCGGACCATCCTTGGCGCGATCCGATCCAGCGCTCGGCGCTGGCGATCAAGGGCCTCACCTACATGCCGACCGGGGCGACAGTCGCGGCGTTGACGACGTCGCTCCCGGAGACACCGGGTGGCGAGCGTAACTGGGACTACCGCTACACGTGGATGCGGGACACGACGTTCACCCTGCAGGCGCTCCACTGGCTGAACCTCGACTGGGAAGCCGACGAGTTCATGCAGTTCGTCGCCGACCTCGAGCCGAACAGTGACGGTGGGCTGCAGATCATGTACGGGATCGACGGCCGTCGCGACCTGACGGAGTCGACCCTCGACCACCTCACGGGGTATGCCGGCGCACAGCCTGTGCGCATCGGGAACGGCGCGTACGACCAGCGGCAGAACGACGTCTTCGGCGCCGTACTCGACTCGATCCTGCTCCACACGCGCAAGAGCGAGCGCCTGCCGCAGCGGCTCTGGCCGATCGTCGAGACGCAGGCCGAGTGCGCGACGAAGGTCTGGCGCGAGCCCGACCAGGGGATCTGGGAGGCCCGTGGGGCGCCACAGCACTACGTGTCGTCCAAGCTGATGTGCTGGGTCGCCCTCGACCGCGCCTCCGACCTCGCCGCTATCCGGGGCGACCAGGACAAGGCGGGGGCCTGGAGGGCGACCGCGGACGAGATCCGTGCGGACATCCTCGAGCACGGCGTCTCGGAGCAGGGCGTCCTCCGTCAGCACTACGACACGGACGCACTCGACGCGTCCGTGTTGCTCGCTGCGATCTTCGACTTCCTCCCCGGCGACGACGAGCGCCTCCACGCGACCGTCGCCGCGATCGCGACCGACCTGACCGAGAACGGGTTCGTCCTCCGGTATCGCACGGACGAGACCGACGACGGCCTGTCGGGCAAGGAGGGCACGTTCCTCATCTGCTCCTTCTGGCTCGTCTCCGCCCTCGCGGTCGTGGGCGAGCTGCAACAGGCCCGTGACCTGATGGAGCGACTCCTGCGCATCGGGTCGCCGCTCGGCCTCTACGCGGAGGAGTTCGACGCCGACACCGGCCGCCACCTCGGCAACTTCCCCCAGGCCTTCTCGCACCTGGCCCTGATGGAGGCTGCGGCCCGGATCATCGTCCCCGAGATGCTGCAGAGCTACTGACCGATCCCGCGGTCCGAGGAGGACGAGATGGAGAGCTACGACGTGATCATCATCGGGACGGGCGCAGGCGGCGGCACGCTCGCACGCCATCTCGCCCCCTCCGGCAAGCGCATCCTGCTCCTCGAGCGCGGCGACTGGCTGCCGCGCGAGCCGCACAACTGGTCGGACCAGGACGTGTTCGTGGACAACCGGTACGTCTCGCCGGACACGTGGTACGACGCGAGCGGCACGCCCTTCCAGCCCGGTGTCCACTACTTCGTCGGTGGTGCGACAAAGATGTACGGCGCTGCGCTCTACCGGCTTCGCAAGGAGGACTTCGGCGAGCTGCAGCATCACGACGGCAGCTCGCCGGCGTGGCCGATCTCCTACGACGAGCTGGAGCCGTACTACACGCTCGCGGAGCAGCACTACCACGTCCATGGCGCGCGGGGAGAGGATCCGACCGAGCCTCCTTCGAGCGCCCCGTACCCGCATCCCGCCGTCTCCCACGAGCCCCGGATCCAGCAGCTCGCGGACGACCTCGAGGCAGCCGGGTACCGGCCATTCCATGCGCCGTGCGGGGTCATGCTCGACGAGTCGAGCCCGCAGTTCTCGACGTGCATCCGCTGCGCGACCTGCGACGGCTTCCCGTGCCTCGTCCATGCGAAATCCGACGCCGAGGTGCTCGGCGTGCGGCCGGCGCTCGAGCACCCGAACGTCGCGCTCCTGACGAACGCAAGGGTCACGAGGCTCGTCACGAACGAGCCGGGCACCGCGGTCGCCGAGGTGGTCTTCGAGCGGGACGGGGCCGAGGAGCGGGTCTCGGGCAACGTCGTGGTCGTCGCGTGCGGTGCCGCCAACACGGCCAAGCTGCTGTTGCAATCTGCGAGCGAGAGGCACCCGAACGGCCTCGGCAACGGCTCGGATCAGGTCGGCCGCAACTACATGTTCCACGACTCGACGGCCGTCCTTGCTCTCTCGCGCGAGGAGAACAAGACCGTGTTCCAGAAGACGCTGGCTCTGAACGACTTCTACTTCGGCGGAGACGACTTCGAGTACCCGATGGGAAACGTGCAGATGGTGGGGAAGTCGACGGCTCCGATGTTCCGCGGCGAGCGCCCGCGCGACACGAAGCTGGCTCCGGAGTGGACGCTGGAGCGGATGGCCCGGCATGCGATCGACTTCTGGCTCTCGACCGAGGATCTGCCGCAGGCCGACAACCGGGTTACCGTCGAGCCGGACGGCAACGTCAAGCTGACCTACACGGAGACGAATCTCGAGGCCAAGAAGCGGCTCTACGACAAGGTCAAGTCGATCCTCGGGCAGTTGGACATGAACCCGGGTCACCTCATCCATCGCTTCGCCTACATGAAGAACGACATTCCGATCGCCGGCTGTGCGCACCAGGCGGGCACCGCCCGATTCGGCACCGACCCGACAGCATCCGTGCTCGATGTGAGCTGCAAGGCGCACGAGCTCGACAACCTGTACGTCGTCGACGCGAGCATCTTCCCCTCGATCGGCGCGGTGAACCCGGCGCTGACGGTGATGGCCAACTCCCTCCGGGTCGGCGACCACCTCCTCGAGCGGCTGCGGTAGATCGGGCAACGAGCAGCATGAGCGGGCCTTCCGGCGAGCAGGTCGAGATCTCGCACGGCGACCAGCACGCGGTCGTCGTCGAGGTGGGGGGCGGGCTGCGGACGTACTCGGTCGCCGACCGCGAGGTGCTCGACGGCTACGGCGCCGACGAGCTCTGCCGGTCGGGCCGCGGGCAGGTGCTGATCCCGTGGCCCAACCGCCTGGAGGACGGGAGCTACGAGTTCGACGGCCGCCGCCATCAGGTGCCGATCGACGACCCCGCGGAGAACGTCGCGATCCACGGCCTCGTCCGCTGGGCGTCGTGGACCGTCGGCCGGCGCACGCCGGAGTCCGTCGCGATGGAGCATCTGCTCCACCCGCGGCCGGGCTACCCGTTCTCGCTCGCGCTCCGCGTCGAGTACGCGCTCTCCGACGCCGGCCTCGCGGTCACGACGACGGCGACGAACGTCGGGCCCGATCCGTGCCCGTACGGGTGTGGTGCGCATCCGTACCTCACGCTCGGCCGGCAGATCGACTCGCTCGTCCTGCGCGTCCCCGCCGGGACGGTGATGTCCTCGGACGAGCGGGGCCTGCCGACCGGGTGGTCGTCGGTCGAGGGGACGGAGTACGACTTCCGGCAGCCGAGGCCCGTCGCCGCGACACAGCTCGACAGCTGCTTCACCGACCTCGAGCGCGACGATGACGGTCTCGTCCGCGTCGAGCTCGACGACCCGGAGAGCGGGAACGCGCTCGTGCTCTGGGCCGACGAGCCGCTATGGCTACCTGATGGTCTTCACCGGTGACCCGTTGCCGGATGTGAACCGGCGCAGCCTGGCCGTCGAGCCGATGAGCTGCCCGCCGAACGCGTTCCGCAGCGGCGAGGGGCTGATCCGCCTGGAGCCGGGCGCCTCCTTCACGAGCACCTGGGGGATCGCGCCCCGCAACGCTCGCTGAGGGCTCCGCCGTGCGCGCGCGCACGGCGGCCGTCCCGATTAGGGTCGTTCCGTCGTGTTCTTCTCGCTCCCGAGCTGGGCCGTCGCGCTCATCATCTTCGCCGTCGTCGGCGGCGCCTGTTTCGCCGGCGCGCTCGCCGGGCGGTATCTCCGGCGCCACACCGATGCGCTGCGAGAGCCGATCGGCGTGCTCCAGGGGGCGCTGCTGGGGCTCGTCGCGCTGATCCTCGCCTTCGGCCTGACGCTCGCCGTCGGGCGCTACGAGGCGCGCCGCGCTGCGGTCGTGGCGGAGACCAACGCGATCGGCACGACATACCTGCGCGCGCAGCTGCTCGCCGAGCCGGAGCGGTCGGAGTCGCTCGACCTCCTGCGGCGCTACACCGACCTCGCGCTCCGCGTATCGCACGAGGTGCCGAACGGCGCCCCGATGCGGCGGACGATCGCAGCGCAGTCCGTGATCCAGCGGCAGCTATGGCGCCTCGCGGGCGAGTCGGTCGCCGCCTCGCCGACGAACACCGCTCCCCGCCTCTATCTGGAGACTCTCAACGACATGATCGACCAGGAGACGGTCCGCGTCTCGTTGCTCAACAACCGTGTGCCCGGCGCGGTGCTGGGGCTCGAGGTCATCGGCGCGGCGGTGGTGGTCGCGTTGCTCGCCCTGTACCTGTCGGTGCTCGGCCGGGGGCTGCTCGCCGCGGTCGTCGCCGCGGGCCTCGTGACCATGCTCCTGCTCGTCACGTTCGACCTCGATCGCCCGACCCGCGGGCTGATCGATGTCCCCGCGACGCCGCTCGAGTCGCTGCGGGCGTCGATGCTCCTGCCGCCGGCCGCGGGACCTCCGTGACCGCGCTGCCCTGCTGGCTCCTCAACGCGTTCTCCTGACGGGCGCCGCCGTAGAATCGGCCGACGATGAGAGAGCCGGTGCGTGAGGTGCTCGGGCGGCTCGAGGCGTTGCGGGTGGTCCCGGTGCTCACCGTCGCCGACGCCGACGAGGCCGAGCATGCGTGTCGCGCGTTGCTCGCCGGCGGCCTCGACGTGGTCGAGATCACGTTCCGGACCCACGCGGCAGCCGAGGCGATCCGTCGCGCCTCGACAATCGAGGAACTGCTCGTCGGGGCGGGCACCGTCCTCTCGCCGGAGCAGCTCGCGGCGGCGCTCGACGCTGGCGCTCGCTTCGCCGTGGCTCCGGGGACGAGCGACGCGGTCGTCGAGGCAGCCCGCCGCGCCGGCGTGCCGTTCGTCCCCGGAGTCGCGACGCCGTCCGAGATCGAGCACGCGCGCGCTCTCGGGTGCGACGTCGTGAAGGTGTTCCCCGCATCGATCCTGGGTGGCCCCGCGTTCGTGAAGGCGGTCTCCGCCGTCTACCGCGACGTCCGCTTCGTCCCGACCGGCGGGATCGACGCCGCGAACCTGGCCTCCTACCTGGAGCTGCCGTCGGTGCTCGCGTGCGGCGGCACGTGGATCTGCGAGCCGGGGCTGCTGCGCGCGGGACGGTTCGACGAGGTGGAGCGGCGTGCGCGCGAGGCAGCCGAGCTGGTCGCGCTGGCGGTCGCGGCGTGAGCATCCTCGCGATCCGTCCGCCCGACGAGTGCCGCTACGACCTCGTGGCGCTCGGCGAGGTGATGCTCCGGTTCGACCCGGGCGAGGGGAGGATTGCCACCACGCGCTCCTTCGCGGTCTCCGAGGGCGGCGGCGAGTACAACGTCGCCCGCGGGCTTGCGCCGGTGCTTCGGCATGCGCACCGCGATCGTGACCGCGTTCGCCGACAACCCCGTCGGACGGCTGCTCGAGGACCTGATCCTGCAGGGAGGCGTCGAACAGCGGCACGTCGCGTGGGTGCCCTACGACGGCGTCGGGCGCGACGTCCGCAACGGCCTCAACTTCGTGGAGCGGGGCTTCGGCGTCCGTGGGGCACTCGGGTGCTCCGACCGCGGCCACTCCGCCGCGGCGGCGATGCGGCCGGGAGACGTCGACTGGGACGCGATCTTCGGCGGCGACGGCGCCCGCTGGTTCCACTGCGGCGGGATCTTCGCCGCGCTCTCCCCGGGTGCCGCCGACCTCGCCCTCGAGGCGATGGCCGCGGCGCGGCGCCACGGGACGATCGTCTCCTTCGACCTCAACTACCGGCCGTCGCTCTGGAAGGCGGCCGGCGGGCAGGACGCCGCCGCCAGGACGAACCGCGCGCTGGTCGGGCAGGTCGACGTGCTGTTCGGCAACGAGGAGGACTTCTCGGCGGCGCTCGGGTATTCGCTCGACGGCGTCGACGCCTCGCACGTCGACCTCGACGTCGCCGCCTACGAGGACCTGCACAGCCGGCTGCTGGCCGACTACCCGAACCTCGCGCTCGTCGCGACGTCGCTGCGCGAGGCACGCACCGCCACCGTCAACGACTGGAGCGCGGTCTGCAGCACGCGCAGCGCCTTCGTCCGCGGCCCGCGGATGCGCGGTCTCGAGATCCTCGACCGCGTGGGCGGCGGCGACTCCTTTGCCTCCGGGCTCGTGTACGGCCTGCTCTCCGGCGCCGACCTCGAGACGTCGCTCGCCTACGGCGTGGCGCACGGCGCGCTCGCGATGACGACGCCGGGCGACACGTCGATGGCGACGTTCGCGGAGGTCGAGCATGTCATGCGCGGCGGCACGGCCAGGGTCGTGCGCTGAACCGGTCGAAGGCATGCGCCGGACGCGCGGAGGCCGCGCCAGGCGCGGCCTCCGCGATGCATCCCCCGGCGGCTGACTCAGCGAGTCGCGTCGTAGTACGAGCCGAGCTCGTCCCTGTAGCGCTCGTCGATGGTCATCGAGTCGTCGAACTCGGGTGCGTGCTTGATCTCGTCCTTCGAGCGATCGACGCCGATCGTCTCGGCGTCGTGGTCGACGGTCTGGATGACCCCCGCGGGGAGCATGACCTTCTTCCCGAAGATCCACGGGCCGGTATCGACGACGATGTACGACGACCCCACCTCGTAGGTTGCGTCGTCCACCTTCCCGATCGAGCCGTCCATCGCCTCGACGCCGTAGCCGACGACGTTCCGGGGCGAGATGTCAGGCCGGGCCAGGTCCTCGCGGTACGTCCACATGTCGGTGGTCGTGCGCATGTGATCCTCCTTCGTCGTACGGAACGGGACGCCTGTCGGCTACCCCGCCCTCCGGGGCGCAAACCCACACGCTGGGCGATGCGGAGCCCGAGAGTCGGCGCCTCGGCGTCGTCGAGTGGGGGATGATCGTGCCGGTGGCCATCGCCGACCTGCTTCCGCGGACGTTCTGGGCGCCCGGCCGGGTCAACCTGATCGGCGAGCACACGGACTACTCCGGTGGGCTCGTCCTGCCGGTCGCCCTCGACCTCGGCGTCACGCTGCGCGTGACCCGGCTCGGCGGCGAGCTGCGCGTGACCTCGCCCGACGGAGACGCGCAGCGCTACGCGGAGGCGGTGGCGGCCGAGCTCGCCGCGCGGGGCACTCCGGTCAGGGGTCTCGAGGCCACCGTCACGACGACGCTTCCGATCGGGGCCGGCCTGTCGTCGTCGGCGGCACTCGGCGTCGCCCTCGGGCTCGCCCTGACGACGGTGTCCGGCGAGGCGCTCGGCGGGCTGGAGCTCGCGGAGGTCGCCCAGCATGCCGAGACGCGCGCCACCGGCGTCCCCTGCGGGATCATGGACCAGGCCGCCTCGATTCTCGGACGACCCGGTCACGCGGTGCTGCTCGACACGGGGTCGCTGCGCTTCGAGCACGTGCGGCTCCCGGCCGACCACGCGCTCGTGGTCGTCGACTCCGGTGTCAGGCGGAGGCTCGAGCACTCCGCCTACGCCATGCGTCGCGAGGAGCTCGAGCGGGGCCTCGCCGGTGCACGCGACCCCGTCGCGCTGCGCCGCGTCCGTCACCTCGAGACCGAGAACGAGCGCGTGCGCGAGGTCGTGCGCATCCTGCGGTCGTCTCCGGTCGACACAGCTCGTCTCGGCACGATCTTCCAGGAGGCGCACGAGAGCCTCCGCGTCGACTTCGAGGTGTCGACGCCCGAGCTCGACGAGCTAGTCGAGCTGGCCTACGCGCTCGGCGCGTCCGCCGCCCGCATGACGGGGGCGGGGTTCGGTGGGTCGATCGTTGCCCTCGTTCCCGCCGAGCGGGCTCGCGCGTTTCACCGACGAGATCGTCGCCGCCTACAGCGGCGCCGCCACGGCGTCGGTGGGGAACGCCGCGGGCGGCGCGCGGGAGCTCTGACGCCGATCCGGCCGGCGCGCCGCGTCTACACGGTCACGAGCTCGATGCCGGCCTCGGCGCAGAACGTCCGCCAGTCGTCGGCCCGGTGGCCGGGGTTCAGCACCTGGTGATGCGGCCCGCCCGCGCGCAGCCAGCCGTCGGCGCACGCCGCGCACGCCGCTCGCCGGGCGGAAGAAGCCGTACGGCATCTCGAGCCCGGGCAGCTCGTCGGTGTCGAGGATCTCGCCCTCGGAGACGACGAGCCGGAAGCGGCCGTCGGGCAGGGCGAGCAGCGACGCGATCGTGCACGGGCCGGTCTCGTACTGGAAGAGGAACGTCGGCGGGTCCTCGAGGCCGCCGATCCCGAGGCTGCGCTTGATCAGCCGCACCGGCCGGTCGGCGCGGGCGAGCGCCCAGTTGCCCTCGCCCATGTGGCTCATCAGGAACGCGTCGCGCGCGAAGTCCATGGCGTACATCTCGGTGAACTGCGTCGTCCCGAGCAGCGTCTGCGCCGCCGACATCAGCGCGGCGGTCACCGCGTCGCCCTCGGCCGCGTAGGCGTACCCGCCGGCCATCAGGCTCGAGGCGGCGGCGAGCGGGAGCCGCTCGAAGCGGCCGTCCTCGGCGATCGCGCCGAAGTGCGTCGAGTAGGCGCCGTACCCGCCCTCGCTCAGGATCCGCTCGAGCCCGATCTGCATGCGCGCGTGGTCCTCGCGCTCGTCCGCGCGGAGCCGCGGGTCGACGTCGAAGCGGCCGTTCTCGTCGGCGAGCAGCCGCGGACGTCGGGCTCGACCTCGGGCGGCGCGGTGGAGGGCGCCCGGCGCGACCGCCTCGACCCGGGGCCCGAGCGCGGTGAGCAGCGTGTGCACGTCGACGCGGATGTCGCCCATGCCGTTCATCGGGTAGCCGAAGATCGCGACCTTGAGCCCGCGCCAGCGCGTCACGGCGGCGGCCGCGCGCGACCAGCGCCCGACGTCCTCGACGAACGACGGCGAGCGCCAGTCGCCGGTCACGACGCCGAACGGCCGTCCGGAGCGGACGAGCGCGTTGGCCGTGTCCTGGGCGCCGTGGATGCCCTGGTTGTAGGTGAGGTCGGCCATGTCCCAGGCGCCCGTGACCTCGCCGACGGGCTGGGTGTTCACGACGCAGACGGGCAGCCGCGTCTCGGCGAGCGCCCGCGCGACGTTCATCGCCGGCCCGTAGGTCAGCATCACCACGAGCAGGCCGTCGAGCTCCTCGCCCTCGAGCTCGCGCATCGCCCGCTCGACGTCGTCGCGGTCCTTGACCGGCGACGACACGACCACGCTCGCGACCTCGCCGAGCGCGGCGGCGAGCTCCTGCGCGTAGGCCGCCTGGCGCTCGGTGATGCCCGGCAGCATCTCGTCGTACAGGCGCTGCATCACCCCGAGCACGCCGATGCGCGGCCGCTCGACCCCGGTGTCAGCGTTGGCCGTAGACGGTCTGGTAGCGGTCGAAGAGTGCATCGATGTCCTTTCGCGTGAGCGTGGGGTCTCCGAGGGTCAGCGCGAGGTGAACGGTGCGGGCGACGTCCTCGCACATCACGGCCGCCTTGATCGCGTCCTTGCGCGGTGGCGCCGATCGTGAAGACGCCGTGGTTCAGCATCAGCACCGCGGGCGAGCGGTGGCCCGGCGAGCGTCTCGACGATGCCGCGGCCGATCTCGTCGTCGCCGATCAGCGCGAACGGGCCCGACGGGGATCTCGCCGCCGAACTCGTCCGCGATCGCGGTGAGCACGCACGGGATCGGCTCGCCGCGCGCGGCGAACGCGGTCGCGTACGGGCTGTGCGAGTGGGCGACGCCGCCGACGTCCGGCAGGTGGCGGTAGACGTAGCCGTGCGTGGCCGCGTCGCTCGACGGGGCGAGGTCGCCCTCGACGGCGGCGCCGAAGAGGTCGCAGACGACCATCGTCTCGGGCGTGAGCTCGTCGAAGGGGACGCCGCTGGCCTTGATCACCATCAGCTCCTCGCCCGGGCACGCGGGCGGAGAGGTTGCCGCTCGTCCAGCTCACGAGCCCGTAGCGGACGAACTCCGCGTGCAGCGGGGCGACCTCGGCGCGGAGCGCCGCAGCGACGTCGTCCCGCTCGGGGCGCCGGCGTCCCGGGAGGGCCGCGCAGCTCGTGCATCATCGGGCTGCGCCGGCCGAAGTGGTCGTGCAGCGCGGTGTAGTGGCCGTACAGCTCGTCGTAGCGATCGGCCGCGCCGGCGTCGGGCAGGTAGCGGTTGCGCCGCACCTTGCCCATCGCGGCCGACGCGGCGCGGACGTCCTCGTGGCAGCCGGCGGCGACGGCGGCGTGGATCGCCGAGCCGAGCGCCGGCCCTTCCTCCGAGTCGACCACGTGCAGCGGACGCCGGAGCACGTCCGAGTAGATCTGCATCAGCAGCGCGTTCTTGACCAGCCCGCCGGCGACGGTGAACTCGCGCACGGGCAGGCCCGCGACTCGAAGGTCTCGACGATCGTGCGGGCGCCGAACGCGGTCGCCTCGATCAGCGCGCGGTAGACGTCCTCGGGCGCGTGTCGAGCGTCAGCCCGACGACGGCGCCGCTGAGCTCGTGGTCGACGAGGACGGAGCGGTTGCCGCTGTGCCAGTCGAGCGCGACGAGCCCGTGCGCGCCGGGCGCCTGGGCGCGCGAGCTCGGACAGGTACTCGTGCGCGTCGAGACCGCGCGTCGCCGCCTCGTCGAGGTAGCCGCCCGGGAGCTGCTGCTCGACGAACCAGGCGAAGATGTCGCCGACGCCGCTCTGGCCCGCCTCGTAGCCGAGCAGGCCGGGAGTGATGCCGCCCTCGACGACGCCGCACATCCCGGGCACCTCGGCGAGCACCTCGCCGTTCATGACGTGGCACGTCGACGTGCCCATCACGGCGAGCATGTGGCCGGGCTCGATCGGCGCGGGCGGCCGGCGCGGTCACGTGCGCGTCGACGTTCCCGACGGAGACCGCGATCCCCGGCTGCAGGCCGAGGCGTCGGGCGGCGTCGGGCGTGAGGCCCGCCGGCGCGCGCGCCGAGCGGCGAGAGCGGCAACGCGAGCTTCGCGGGACGAAGTCGACGAAGTCCGGGATGCAGCGCGTGGAGGTAGGCCTCGTTCGGGTAGCGGCCCTCCTGGAACTGGCCCTTGTAGCCGGCGACGCCGACGCCGCGCGTCTCGACGCCGCAGAGCTGCCAGACGATCCAGTCGGCGGCCTCGATCCACCGCTCGGCGGCGCCGAAGACCTCGACGTCCTCCTCGAGCACCTGGAGCGCCTTGGCGAACTGCCACTCGGAGGAGATCCGGCCGCCGTAGCGCGCGAGCCACGGCTCGCCGCGCTCGGCCGCCACGGCCGTCACGCGCTCGGCCTGCTGCTGCGCCGCGTGGTGCTTCCACAGCTTCGGGTAGGCGTGCGGCCGGCCGGCGAAGCCGTCGAGCTTGCAGAGCGGCGTCCCGTCGCGCGCGCGCCGGGAGCGGGGTGGAGGCGGTGAAGTCGGTGCCGATGCCGACGACCGTCGCGGGATCGACGCCTGCGGCGGCCACGATCGCCGCGGGGACGGCCGTCCAGAGCGCCTCGAGCCAGTCCGGCGGGTCCTGGAGCGCCCAGGACGGCGGCAGCGCCTCGCCCGTGGCGGGCAGGGCGCGGTCGATCACGCCGTGCGGTAGTCGTGCGTCGCCGTGCCGAGGACGGCGCCGTCGTCCGCGGAGACGATGACGGCGCGGGCCGAGAGGGTTCCGAAGTCGATGCCGACGACGATACATTGGCCGCGCGATGTTAGCGTCAACATTCTGCCGGTCAAATCCGACCTGAAACGACCATGTGAGCGCTCACAGGGCTAGGCGACGGTGGTGCTGGCGCGCACGATCAGCTCGGGCGCCACGGTGAGCCTCGTCGAGGTTCGCGTCTCGCGCTCGATCTCGTCGAGCAGCAGGTGGAAGCTCTGGCGCCCGAGCTCCGCGAAGTCCTGGCGCATCGTCGTGAGCGGCGGCGTGAAGAACGCGGCCTCGGGCACGTCGTCGAAGCCGACGACGCAGACGTCGCCCGGAACCGACGCGCCGGCCTCGCGCAGCGCGCGGAGCAGGCCGAGCGCCATGTGGTCGTTCGCGGCGAAGACGGCGGTGACGTCGGGGTCGGCGGCGAGCCGCTTGCCGAGCTCGTAGCCCGACGCGGGCTCCAGTCGCCGTCGAGCGCCGGCGGCGGCTCGATCCCGGCCGCGCGCAGCGCTCCGCTCCCAGCCGGCGACGCGCTGACGCGCCTCGAACCAGTTCTCGGGCCCGGCGATGTGCCAGACCGTGCCGTGCCCGAGCTGGAGGCAGATGCTCGGTCGCCTCGATCGCGCCGGCCCCGGATCGCCGGAAACAAGCGGAATTCCGCGTCTCGGGCCCGCCTGGACCGCGACGACGGGCAGGTCGGTCCGGCAGCTGGAGCACGCGTGCGCGGCGTCCGTCTGCGGCGCGATCACGAGGATCCCCTCGACGCCCTGGACGCGCAGCCGCTCGACGGCCTCGAGGATCGAGGCCCGGTCGAGCGTCCGCATGCTGACCGTGCTGATGAAGTACCCCTCCTCGTGCGCGGCGTGGTTGATGCCGAAGAGCGCCGTGGCCGGCCCGTAGAGGGTCGTGTCGAACCCGACCACGCCGAGCGTCCGCGAACGGCCCGTCGCGAGCGCGCGCGCCATCGTGTTCGGCCGGTACTCGAGCTTCCGCATCGCCGCCAGGACGCGGTCGCGCGTCTCGGGCCGCACCTGCGCGCTGCCGTTGATCACGCGCGAGACCGTCTGGTGCGAGACACGTCGGCGAGCTTCGCGACGTCGGCCATCACGGCGGGCCGCGTCGCGCGGTTCTGTCGCTGGCGGTCCGTTGTCGCTCGTCCATCTGCTCGAGCGTGTACAGCATGTGTGCGCTAACACGACGACGCTCGTCAAGGGTCCGACTTGACTTTCATTGTGAGCCTTAACATACTGCCCGCACGCCACCATTGTGACGTCCGCATCCACCGAACCCAAGGAGGTTCAAGTGTCGAGAAAGTGGTTCATCACGCGTCGACGGGTGCGGCCCTTCTGGCCGCCTCGCTTGCTTGCCGGGGTCTGCGACGAGCGCGCCGGCCAAGCATCAGCGGGCAGCGGCGACGATCACCCTCGGCTTCTCGCAGGTCGGCTCGGAGAGCGGCTGGCGCACGGCCAACACGAAGTCGGTCCAGTCCTCGGCGAAGGACGGCCGGGATCAACCTGAAGTTCTCGGACGCCCAGCAGAAGCAGGAGAACCAGATCCAGGCGATCCGCTCCTACATCCAGCAGCACGTGAACGTGATCGCGTTCTCGCCCGGTCGTCGAGAGCGGCTGGGACGCCGTCCTCAACGAGGCCAAGCGCGCGGGGATCCCGGTCATCCTCACCGACCGCGCGGTCGACTCGAAGGACACCTCGCTCTACAAGACCTTCATCGGCTCCGACTTCATCAAGGAAGGCAAGTCGGCGGGCAGTGGGTCGCCGACCAGTACAAGGACGCGAAGAAGGACGTGAAGATCGTCGAGCTCCAGGGCACGACCGGCTCGGCTCCGGCGATCGACCGCGCGAAGGGCTTCCGCCCGGCGATCAAGGGCAACCCGCACCTGAAGATCGTCGCGTCGCAGACCGGTGAGTTCACGCGTGCCAAGGGCAAGGAGGTCATGGCGGCCTTCCTGAAGGCGAACCCGAAGATCGACGTCCTGTTCGCGCACAACGACGACATGGGCCTCGGCGCGATCGAGGCGATCGAGGAGGCCGGCCTCAAGCCCGGCAAGGACATCAAGATCGTCACCATCGACGCCGTCCACGACGGGATGGTCGCCCTGTCCCAGGGGAAGATCAACTTCATCGCGGAGTGCAGCCCGCTGCTCGGGCCGCAGCTGATGGACCTCGTCAAGAAGGTGAAGGGCGGACAGGCGATTCCGAAGCGGATCGTCACCAAGGAGACGACGTTCACCCCGGCCCAGGCCAAGATGGCGCTCCCGAGCCGGAAGTACTGAGTCCCACGAGACGCGGCGCTACCGGGGGTGCCCCTCCTTCTGCCCCGGCGGCGTCGCGGGCATCCGGACACCATGAGCACTCCAGTTCTGGAGATGCGCGGGATCGACAAGGCGTTCGGCGGCGTCAAGGCGCTGGACGCGGTCGACTTCCGCCTGTTCCCGGGCGAGGTCCACGCGCTGATGGGCGAGAACGGCGCCGGCAAGAGCACGCTGATGAAGGTGCTCACCGGCGCCTACTTCGCTCGACGCGGGCGAGATCGAGCTCGAAGGGCGAGCGGGTCGAGTTCGCCCATCCCGCTCGACGCCCAGCGGCCGGCGTCAGCACCGTCTACCAGGAGGTCAACCTCTGCCCGAACCTCTCGGTGGCCGAGAACATCTCGATCGGCCGCGAGCCGCGCCGCTTCGGGTGCATCCGGTGGCGTGCGGTGCGCCGCCGCGCCACGGAGGCGCTCGCGCGCGTCGGCCTCGACGTCGACGTCTCGGCGCCGCTCGGCGGCACTCGCTCGCCGTCCAGCAGATGGTCGCGATCGCCCGGGCGATCGACATCTCGGCGCCCAGGTGCTGATCCTCGACGAGCCGACGTCGAGCCTCGACCAGCACGAGGTGGAGCAGCTCTTCAGCTCATCCGCCGGCTGAAGGAGCGCGGGATCGCGATCGTCTTCATCTCGCACTTCCTCGAGCAGGTGTACGAGATCGCCGACCGGATCACCGTCCTGCGCAACGGGCAGCTGGTCGGCGAGTGGCCGACCGCCGAGCTGCCGCGCGCCGAGCTCGTCTCGAAGATGCTCGGGCGCGAGCTCGAGACGCTCGAGGCGCTCGAGCGGCGAGCCGACCGCGAACGGCCGAGCGCGACGCCGACCGCCCCGGTGCTCGAGGCGAAGGCCGTCTCGCCGCAAGCACGCGATCGCGCCGTTCGACCTCGCCCTCGGAGCCGGAGAGGTCGTCGGCCTCGCCGGCCTGCTCGGCTCCGGCCGCACCGAGGTGGCCCGGCTCCTGTTCGGCGCCGACCGGGCCGACTCCGGGCAGCTCTACTTCGACGGCGCGCCGGTCTCGGTGCGCAGCCCGCGCTCGACGACGAGCCGCGGCATCGCGTTCTGCCCCGAGAACCGGCGCGACGGAGGGGCTCGTCGAGGAGCTGACGGTGCGCGAGAACATCATCCTCGCGCTCCAGGCCGGCCGCGGCTGGACGCGGCCGATCGCCCGCCGCGAGCAGGACGAGCTGGTCGCCAAGTGGATCGAGACGCTCGACATCCGTCCGCCCGACCCGAACGCAGGTCGTCGGCACGCTCAGCGGCGGCAACCAGCAGAAGGTGCTGCTCGCGCGCTGGCTGCTCACGGGGCCGCGGCTGCTGATCCTCGACGAGCCGACGCGCGGGATCGACGTCGGCGCCAAGACCGAGGTGCAGCGGCTCGTGCGCTCGCTCTGCGACGACGGCGTGTCGGTGCTCTTCATCTCGGCCGAGCTCGAGGAGGTGCTGCGGCTCAGCGACCGGGTCGTCGTGCTGCGCGACCGGCACGTCGTCGAGGAGATCGAGAACGACGGCGGGCGTCACCGTCGAGCGCCTCGTGCACACGATCGCCGGGACCGAGGCGGCATGACCGCCGGCGCTCCGTCGTCTGCCTGCTGGCCCTGCTCGCCATCGGCGTGCTGCTGCTCGTCGACCTCTTCTTCGGCCACTCCTTCTTCGCGCTGCGCATGCAGGACGGGCACCTCTACGGCAGCCTCATCGACATCCTGCGCTTCGGCGCTCCGCCGATGCTCGTCGCGCTCGGGATGACGCATCGTGATCGCCACCGGCGGCATCGACCTCTCGGTCGGCGCGCTCGTCGCGATCTCGGGCGCGACCGCCTGCCTCCTCATCAGCCGCCTCGCCAACCAGAAGAGCGTGCTCGGCGTCCTCGTCGCGATCACCGCGGCGCTCGCGCTGACCACGGCGCTCGGCATCTGGAACGGGACGCTCGTCGCCGTCGTCGGCATCCAGCCGATCGTCGCGACGCTGATCCTGATGGTCGCCGGGCGCGGGCTCGCCCAGCTGATCACCGCGGGCAGATCATCACGATCAACAGCTCGCCGTACGAGCTGATCGGCAACGGCTACTGGCTCGCGCTGCCGTTCGCGCTCTTCGTCGTGGCGGCGATGTACGGCATGACCGCGGCGCTGCTCAGCCGCAAGACGGCGCTCGGGATGCTGATCGAGTCGGTCGGCGGCAACGCCGAGGCGAGCCGCCTCGCGGGCGTCCGCTCGCGCGAACCTGATCATCCTCGCGTACGCGTTCTCGGGCCTCTGCTCCGGGATCGCCGGGCCTGATGATCAGCTCCGGGATCAAGGGCGCCGACGGCAACAACGCCGGGCTCTGGTTCGAGCTCGACGCGATCCTCGCCGTCGTGATCGGCGGCACCGCGCTCCGCGGCGGGCGGTACTTCATCTCCGGCACGCTCGTCGGGGCGCTGCTGATCCAGACGCTGACGACGACGATCTACTCGATCGGCATCCCGCCGGAGACCACGCTGCTCTTCAAGGCGCTCGTCGTCACGGCCGTCTGCCTCGTCCAGTCGCCTGCGTTCCGCGCGAAGCTCCTTCAGCCGCGTCGCCGCCGCGTGAGCACCAGCGACCGGCCGCCGCCCGGCGCACAGCCCCCCGAGCGTGCCGGGAGGTCCCGGCATGACCACCGTCGAGAACGCCCGCCAGCGGCTCGGCACGACGATCCGCCGGGTTCCGGTGCGGTACGTCCCGGTGCTCGTCACGCTCAGCCTCGTCGTCGCGATGTTCACGTTCGGGTCGCTCCGCTACCCGTACTTCGGGACGGGACAGGTGTTCCTCAACCTGTTCATCGACAACTCGTTCCTGCTCGTGCCGGTCGTCGGGATGACCTTCGTGATCCTGACCGGCGGCATCGACCTCTCGGTCGGCTCGGTGGTCGCGCTGTCGACGCTGCTCTGCGCCGAGTTCTCCGGGCACGGGTGGCCGCCCTCGCCGCGTTCGCGGTGGTGCTGCTGATCGGGGCGACGCTCGGCGTCTCGATGGGGTCGATCATCCACTACTTCGAGATCCAGCCGTTCATCGTCACGCTCGCCGGGATGTTCCTCGCCCGCGGCCTCTGCTACGCGATCACCGTCGACGCGATCTCGATCACGCACCCGTCCTTCACGCGGATCGCCGAGTACTCCTTCGCGCTGCCCGGGGAGCTCTTCCTGACGACGGGCGCGATCGTGTCGCTCGTCGTCGTCGCGATCGGTCTTTACATCCTCCACCTGACCTCGCTCGGTCGCACCGTCTACGCCGTCGGCGGAAACCCGCAGTCGGCGCTGCTGATGGGGCTCGCGGTGGCGCGCACGGAGGTTCGCGGTCTACACGATCAGCGGCTTCTGCTCCGCTCTCGGCGGGATCCTGCTCTCGTTCTACATGCTGTCCGGGTCGGGCAGCCTCGCGGTCGGGATGGAGCTCGACGCGATCGCCGCGGTCGTGATCGGCGGGACGGTCCTCACCGGCGGGACGGGCTACCTGATCGGGTCGGTCCTCGGCGTCCTCGTGCTCGGCCTGATCAAGACGCTGATCACGTTCCAGGGCACGCTCAGCTCGTGGTGGACGAAGATCGTCGTCGGCCTCCTGCTGCTCGTCTTCATCCTCCTGCAGCGGCTCGTGTTCGACCGGCAGGCTGTCTCGAAGCAGCAGTAGCGCTGGTTCTGACCGCGCCGCCGTCGGGGCATCGGGCCCGCGCCCGGGCAGACCGAAACCGCCCCCGGGCCGCAGACCGGGGGGTGGGGTTTCGGCGCGCGGAGTCGGGCGGAGGCTCCTGGCGCCGGAGGCGTCAGGAGCGCAGCCGCTTGAACAACAGCACGTGCCCGCCGTGGCGACCGCGGACCCGATGGTTCCACGAAGCGTGGACGAGCTCCCAGCCGTCCTCGCCGAGCTCGTCGAGCCGCGCCTGGAGCGTCTGGAGATCGAGCTGCTCGCTGCGCCAACCCAGGAAGCCTCGCTCGAGGAGCTCGGTCCGGTACTCCCAGACCTCCCGCTCCCCGGCTGCGTGGCCCTCGTCTCGTGCCGGCGCACGGGACGGCAGAAGCGCCGCCACGATGTCGTCGCCGAGGACGTGCTCCGGCTCCCCCGAGCCGTTTGTTGCCTGATCTGTCGACAACGAAGCGTCGACGGTACTTGCTGTGATACCCACGTTCCCCCTTCCCCGATGCCGTGAGGCATCGCTCCTCCCTGACGATACGGGGTCCGGGTCGGGTCATGTCAAGTCATGCCGCGGGCGAGTGTCGGTTCCCGGGGCCGCGTCGTCGCTCTATCGTCCCGAGATGCCTGCCGTCGTGAGGCTCGGGACGTGCAGCTGGGCGGACGAGGGGCTGCTCAGCTCGTGGTACCCGCGAGGGGTTTCGACCGCCGAGAGTCGCCTTCGCTACTACGCGCAGCGGTTCGACGTCGTCGAGGTCGACTCGCCCTACTACGCGCTGCCCGACCCGGCGGTGACGGAGCGCTGGGCGCGGCGGACGCCTGACGGCTTCACGTTCCACGTCAAGGCGTCGGCGGCGATGACCTGGCACGAGGGCGAGCCGACCGACGCCGCCTTCCGCGAGTTCCGGGCCGCGCTCGGCCCCCTCGAGCTGTCGGGAAAGCTCCGCGGCGTCCTGCTCCAGTACCACCCGCGCTTCACGAAGTCGGCCGAGGCGAAGGCGGAGCTTGCGCTTGCGCCGGAGCGGCTCGCGCCGCTCGTCCCGCTGATCGAGTTCCGCCACCGGTCGTGGATGGACGAGGCGGAGCGGGCGGACACGCTCGGGTTCCTCGAGGCGCACGGGCTCGCCTATGTGTCGCTCGACAGCCCCCGCACGCGGGCAGCGAACGTCTCCCCGCGCGTCGCGGCTGCCACGCACCGGGTGTCGTACGTCCGCTTCCACGGACGGAACGCGCAGACGTGGAACGTGCGCGGCGGGATCGCCGCCGATCGCTTCGACTGGCTCTACTCCGCCGAGGAGCTTGCCGAGTGGGTCGCACCGCTCGCGCGCCTGGCAGACGAGGCGGAGGAGGTGTACGCGCTGTTCAACAACAACCGCGACGACTTCGCGCCGCGGAGCGCACAGATCCTGCGCGGGCTCCTCGACGAGGCGGGCGTCGCCGCGACGGGCGGCGTCGAGCCGCCCCCCACCGAGCTGACGCTGTTCTGACCGACGCGGTGCGGGGCCGACATGTGACGCAGCCGCTCTCCGCCGCCGCGCGGCTACAGTCGCCGGCATGCGGGTGTTGTCCGTCGTCCACGACGACGCCGTCACGGGCGGCGGCGGGCTGTTCGAGAGCGTCGTGGTGGAGCGGGGCGACCGTCTCGACCGGTGGGTCGCCGCGAACGGGGAGGCGGCGCCCGGCGACCCGGCGCAGTGGGACGCCGTGATGATCTTCGGCGGCGCGATGCACCCCGACCAGGACGGCGAGCACCCTTGGCTCCAGGAGGAGGTCTCGTTTCTCGAAGACGCGCTGGCGGAGGGCGTGCCCGCGTTCGGCGTCTGCCTGGGCGCGCAGCTGATCGCGCGCGCCGCGGGCGCGTGGGTCGGCCCGGCGGACAGCGCCGAGGTCGGCTGGTTCGGAGTCGAGCTGAACGAGGACGGCCGGCAGGACAGCGTCCTCGGCGTCCTCCCGCCGCAGATCGAGGCGTTCCAGTGGCACTACTACACCTTCGGGCTCCCGGACGGGGCCGTGCCGCTCGCGTCGAGCATGGCCGCGCGTCAGGCGTACCGCCTCGGGGATCGGGCGTGGGGCATCCAGTTCCACGCGGAGGTCGACCGGACGATGCTCGACCTGTGGCTGGTCGAGGGCGCCGCGGAGCTCCCGAAGCCGGTCGAGGTCGTCAGGGCCGAGACCGAGCGGAACCTCGGGACCTGGAACGACCACGGTCGCAGGCTCTGCAACGCCTTCCTCGACGAGGCGCTGCGCGTCAGCCGGTAGCCCCACTGCCCGTCTCGGCGGGCAGCTCCGGGTCGCGCGACCACGCGTGCCACGAGCCGACGTAGTTCCGGGCGGCGTACCCGGCGGCTGCGAGGACGCCTACCGCGAGCGCGGAGCGGCTGCCGGAGTGGCAGTACGCAACCACCTCCGCGCCGTCCGGCGCGCCGACGAGCTCCCGCACGGTGCTCGCGTCGGCGGCGTCGAGGAGCTGCGAGACATCGATGTTGCGCGCGCCCGGGATCCGGCCGGGGCGGGGGTCGCAGGGCGCGACCAGGTCTCCGACGAACTCCGCCGGGCGGCGCACGTCCAGCAGGACGAGCCCCGGCTCGCCGAGTCGCTGCGCGAGCTCCTCGGTCGTGATGTCGCTCATGCCGCGAGCGACGCGATGGTGTCGACCTCGGCGGCGACCGACGGTCGTTCGCAGCAGCGCGCCAGCCAGCCGGTGAGGCCGGGGTAGCCGTCGAGCGAGACGCCCATCAGGTCACGAAGGCGGAGCAGCCAGGGAACGTAGGCGACGTCTGCGAGCCCGAACGACCGTCCGGTCAGGAACGGCATCGCCGTCAGCGTGCGGTCGAGATCCGACAGCGCCTCCGCCAGCCGCTCCGGCGCCCCGCTCTCGCCCCGGCGGAGCGCGTAGTACGGGCGGCCGAGATCGTCGAAGCGGAAGACGAGGAAGCGCGCGATCGCCCGTTCGCCGGGATCGGCGGGGAGGAGAGGCGGCTCCGGGTATCGCTCCTCGAGGTACTCGTCGATCACGGACGACTCCGGGAGCGTCCAACCGTCCTCCTCCAGCACCGGCACGCGCCCGTCGGGCGGGTTGTGCTCGTAGAGCCATGGGGGGCGGTGCGCGAGGTCGATCGTCACCGTCTCGTAGGGCACGGCCTTCTCCGCGAGCACGATCCGCACGCGCGCGCAGTACGGACACCGCGGCGCGTCGTAGAGCGTCAGCACGCCACCGAGGCTACCCGTCGAGGCCAGCGTAGCCGTGCAGCGCGCCCTCGAGCCCGAGCGCCGCGGCGAGCTCCCCGAGGATCTCGCGCGCGGGCGGCAGGTCCGCTGTCGAGGCCGCGTTCGGGGCGGCGGCGCGCACGCGCTGCGGGTCGGCGCCGGTCAGGCGCGCCAACACGGTCGGGTTCGCTGCCAGCCCGATCACGTCCCCCGACGCCAGCGCGCCGTAGAACTCGGGGACGGACAGGTACTCGTCCACGATCCCGCCACGCTCGAGGGCCACCATCCGGACGACCTCGTCGACTTCGAGCGACAGCGCGACGACCACGGCGCCGAGCCGGGAGGAGAGCTCGCGGGCGTACCGGACGAGCGTGTTCGGGTCATGGTCGATCACCTCGTCGTAGACCGTCACCCAGCCGTTCCGGGGCCCCACGGCCCTCGACCCGCGCGAGCCGATCCGCGGCGCGAACGCCTGGGCGGCGCGCTCGACGTCGGCGACCGCGTCGGTCTGCACGTGGAGCGAGGCGAAGGAGTCGGCCTCTCGTCCGGGTGCCAGCCGCTCGCGGAGAGCCGAGACCGGCGCGGCGAGGACGATCGTGTCCTCCCCGAAGCCCCACCGCCGATAGACCGCGCGGGCGCCGGCGTTCGCAGCCAGCACCTCCAGGTCGAGATGCTCGACTCCCCGTGCGGAGAGCGCCTCGACCACGGCGTGAACCAGCGCCCCCGCGATCCCGCCGCGGCGTTCGTCCGGGGCGACGTACAGGTCGGTCATCCGACCGGTGCGCGCGCCGGTGCGCCGCGCGAGGGCATAGCCGACCGCGGCGCCGCCTTCGTCCTCGGCGAGAAAGGCGAGGCCGGCGGCCGTGATCTCGCGGATCTCGGCGAGCTCTCGCTCCGGATCGTGGTCGACATGAGAGGGAGGCGGCACCTCGAGCTCGAAATCGCGCCAGAGACGCTCGAGCGTGTCGGCGTCCGCGGGCGTGGCGGTGCGGATCGTCACGGTGGGATCGTAGATGTGCGATCTCGGCGCGCGCCTTCCCGACGCGCCGTCCAGGATCTATCCTTGAGGGAGCCCGGCGGCGGTCAACCCCCTCGGCCGTCGCCGGCATCCGTTTTTGCGCGCAGCAAAGTCGTACGGGTTCCGGCCGTTGCTCGGCCTCCATGGTACGACGGCCGCGCCAGCGGGGCGCTCATCCCGCAGCGAGCGCGGTCCCCACGTCGTGCAGGTCGTCGAACGGCTCGTACGCGACCTTCCGCTCGTCGAGCCAGACCGCGAGGCTGCGGCGCGCAAAGCGACGCTCGGCGGCGAGCGACACGCAGCGGTCGGAGACGCCGTCCCCGACATAGGCGAACCGGGTGAGGCCGGCGACCGAGCCACGCTTGCAGCGCTCGCCGCAGACGCCGCAGATCGGACCGGTCGGGAACGTCGCCCGCCAGCCCGCGGGGTCTGCCGCCACCCGGTTCGCCACGACGCGGACCTCGATGCCCTCGCGCCGCAGGATCGGGTCGATCAGCTCGTGGAAGCCCGCCGAGACGACCAGCGGTTCGTGCTCCGCGACGAGCTCGCGGAACCCCGGGCGCACGCGGACGTGGTCGACGAGGAACGCGACGACCTCGTCGTGCGGGGCTCGGATCGTCGCCATCTCGGTGGCGATCACCTCGTCGAGCGTCAGCGTCCTCCCGAGCTCCTCCTCGAGACCATTGAAGACGCCGAGGTCGCCGAACCGCTCGATCGCCATGTGCAGCGTGTCGCGCTCGGTCACCGTCCCGTCCCAGTCCAGGACGAGTGCTTGTTTCGCCAGGCGGGATTCGGCAGAAGCCGAATCCCGCGGCTCGATCCCCGCCTCCGGCGGGGCAAATCCCTGAAGGCGCCCGCTGTCGCGGTCGCAACCACCTCGGTGTCGCGGAAGCGCGCGATCCGGCATCAGCCGGCCGGCAGCGACCAGCCGCCGTCGATCACTAGCGTCTGCCCGCGGATCATCTCCGCGTCCGGCGAGCAGAGGAACGAGACGACGCCTGCGACGTCGTCCGGGGTCACGAGGCGTCCGGCGGGGTTTCCGGCGCCCGAGGCGAGCATCTCCTCCCGGTTCGGGAAGTGCTCGAGCGCCCCCGTCTCGACGACGCCGGCGGAGACGGCATTGACGCGGATGCCCCGGGGAGCGAGCTCGACGGCGAGGTAGCGGACGAGCGCCTCGAGCGCCGCCTTCGAGGTGCCGACGAGCGAGTAGTTCTCCAGCACACGGACCGAGCCGAGGCTCGAGATCGCGACGATCGACGACCCGCTCGGCATCGCGTGCGCGGCTACGCGCGTCAGCCCGAGGAACGCTCGCGCGTTCGCGTTCAGCGTCCAGTCCCAGTGCTTGTCCTCGGTCTCGAGCGCGGGGCGGATCACCCCGGTGGCCGCGTTGTGGACGAGGACGTCGAGCGGGCCGAGCGCTGCCACTTGCTCTGCCACTCGCGGCGAGGTGATGTTTCCGCGCACGAGGACCGGCTCGGCGCCGAGTGCGCGCAGCTCGTCCGCCGTCTTCTCGGCGGCGGCGTCCGAGCGGAAGTAGCCGATCGCGACCGTGGACGCGCCCTCGCGCGCGAGGCGCAGGGCGATCGCCCGACCGATCCCGCGCGAGCCTCCGGTGACGAGGACGCGCCCGCCGGGCGCGCTCACCGCTCGCCGCGGGGCAGCGGATCCGACGCGGTCGCCGAGGACGGGATCGTCTCCCAGCCGATCCGGTCCCGCGACTCGGGCTCCGCGTTCTCCGACTTCGTCGACGCGAGCCCGAGTCGGTCGAGAAGCTCCATCTTCTCCTCGCCGTAGCGGCGCACCGGATCCCCCTCGGGCAGGTCGGCCACCAGCTCGCGGACCCGCGCGCGGATCTGGAACGCGAAGTGCGGGGTCGCGGGCCCGACGAGGGCGTCGATGTCGTCGACGGTCGGCTCGGTCATCGGCCGCGAAGCCTAACTCAGGCCGATCAGGCGGAGCCGACCCGCCTGTAGCGTCGCGGGGATGCGGCGCCCGTCGACGGTCGAGGTGATGCTGCTGACGACGATCGGCCTCTGGTCGCTCAACCTGACCGTCAGCCGCTACATCCTCACGCACGGCTTCCAGCCACTCGCCTACGCCACCGTCCGCTACGGGCTCGCCGTCGTCGTCTTCATCGCGATCACCCTCCTCCTCGAGCGATCGCTCAGGGTCGAGCGGCGCGACCTCCCGCTCGTCGCGGGCGCCGCCGCGTTCGTCTACGTGAATCAGATCGGGTTCGTCTACGCGCTCGACAAAGCCTCGGCCTCCGTGCTCGGGCTGATCCTCGGGGCAACCCCGATCTTCGCCGCGCTCGCCGGGCTCGTGTTCGGCACCGAGCGACTGCCGCCGCGCTTCTGGGGCGGCGCGCTCCTCTCGTTCGCCGGCGTCGGGCTCGTGGCGCTCGGTGTGGGCGGCCAGCTCTCGGGCGATCTCGGCGGCGTGGTCCTCGGCGTGCTCACGGCCGCGACGTGGGCCGGGTATTCGATCCTCGTCGCCCAGCTGATGCGCCGCTACTCCGCGACCCGGATCAGCGCAGTCGTGATCGGCAGCGCGTGGGTCTTCATCGCGCTCACCGCGCTGCCGCAGATGTCGAGCCAGGACTGGGATCTCGGCTGGGAGATCTGGGCGCTCCTGCTCTTTGCGACGGCGGGCCCGCTCGTCCTGACGAACGAGCTCTGGTTCCGGTCGCTCGACCGGATCGGCCCCGCCCGCGCGACGCTTGCGGCCAACCTGCAGCCGTTCATCGCCGCCGCGATCGCCGTCGTCCTCCTCTCCGAGACGCTCGATCCGCTCGAGCTGGCCGGGGGTGGGCTGATCGCGGCCGGGATCCTCGTCGCCCGCCGCCGCGGCGCGTCGGTGGCCGTGCCCCCCGCCGAGTAGCGTTCCCGCACGTGTCGCCGCTTCGCCGCACCGCGCTCGCGTCGGTGTTCGCCGCCGTTGCGCTGATCGCGATCAAGCTCGTCACCGGGCTCGCCGCGGGGAGCCTTGCGTTCGTCGCCGAGGCCGCGCACTCGGGCACAGACCTCGTCGCTGCGTTGCTCACGCTGTTCGCCGTCGGGATCGCGACGAAGCCCGCCGACGACGCGCACCTGTACGGCCACGGCAAGGCCGAGCATCTCGCGGCGCTGGCCGAGGCCGCCTTTCTCGTGCTCGTCTCGCTGGTCGTCGCGGGGCTCGCGGTCGCACGGCTCGTGGGCTGGATCGAGCTCGAGGTCGAGGCAGCCTGGTGGGCCTTCGCGGCGGCGTTCGTGGTGATCGCGATCGACATCTCTCGCGCGCTCGTCTCGTATCGCGCGGCGCGCCGCTACTCGAGCGCCGCCCTGCTTTCGAACGCCGTCCATTTCGGCGCCGACCTGCTCGGCACGCTCGCCGTCCTGGCGGGGCTCACGGCGGCACGAGCGGGGTTTCCGGACGGTGACTCGATCGCGGCGCTCTTCGTCGCGGCCCTCGTGGTCGCCGCCGCGGTCCGGCTGATCCGGCGGAACGTCGACGTCCTCATGGATCGCGCCCCCGCGGACGCCGTCGAGGCTGCCCGTGAGGCGATCGAGCGCGTCGACCCGCCCGTCGTCGTCCGCCGCCTGCGGCTGCGGCAGGCCGGCGGCAGCACCTTCGCCGACGTCGTGATCGGCGTCTCCCCGGGCGCCGCGGTCGGCCAGGGCCATGCCGCTGCCGACCGAGTCGAGGCCGCGGTTCAGCGCGCCCTGCCCGAGAGCGACGTCGTCGTCCACGTCGAGCCGACGGGGCGGGAGGCCGAGCTCCGCGAGCGCGTGCGCGCGGCGGCGATGACGGTCTCCCAGGTGCGCGAGCTCCACGACCTCGCGCTGATCGACACCGGCGACGGGCTCGAGGCGTCGCTCCACCTGAAGCTCCCGGGCGACCTCGACCTCGCCGCCGCGCACGCGCTCGCCGAGGAGGTCGAGCGGGCGATCGAGCGCGACGTCCCGGAGGTGCGCGCCGTCCAGACGCATCTCGAGCCGCTCGCCGAGCGCGCGCCGGGGCGGGTGACGACGCAGGAGCTGGCCGGGATCGAGCGGGCGATCGTCGAGCTCGTGGGCGCGCCGCCGCGGGAGGTGCGTACGCTCGAGACCGACCAGGGGCTGGTCGTGCTGGTCACGCTCGTGCTGGACGGCTCGACGACGCTCGCCGACGCCCACGACCGGGCGACCGCCGTCTCCGACCGGATCCGCGCCGCGCTATCCGGGCATCGCGGACGTCGTGGTGCACACCGAGCCGTGACTGAAACTCTCCGCGGAATCCGGATCCGCGAAGCGGATCCCGATCGCGGCTGATCCCCGCCTTCGGCGGGGCAGATCCCTGAAGCGGCCAGCTTCGCGGCCGAGGTCGAGGTCGGCGTGCACGATTACTTGCCGGGGACAAGCCGGTCGATGACGTCCCGGGCGACGTAGCCGGCCACCTTCGGGTTCTCCTGGAGCCGGCGGAGCGAGTACTCGTACCACCGGCGCCCGTAGGGGACGTAGACGCGGAGCCGGTGCCCTGCGGCGACGAGCTCCCGCCCGCGGTCGGCCCGGACGCCGAGCAGCATCTGGAGCTCGTAGGCGCTCGCCGGGAGCCCGTCGACGCGCTCGAGCGCGCGCTCGAGCAGCCACTCGTCGTGCGTCGCGATCGCGACTCGCGATCCCGCTGCGAGGAGGGCGTCGAGGCACGCGACGAAGCTCCTGCGGATCACGTCGGGCTCCTGGAAGGCAATCGCGGACGGCTCGACGTAGATCCCCTTGCAGACCCTCACGCTCGGGCGCAGGTCGGCGAGCGTCGCGATGTCGTCGAGCGTTCGGCGCAGCGCAGCCTGGAGCACGATGCCGACGCCGTCGCGTCCGCCTTCGCGGAGCGCGCGGTAGAGGGCGAGCGTCTCGTCGGTCGTCGACGAGTCCTCCATGTCGATGCGGACGAAGATCCCGCGACCAGCCGCATCGTCGACGAGCGCCTCGACGAGCGTGCGGCAGAGCCCCGCGTCGAGCTCGAGCCCGAGGCCGGTCAGCTTGATCGAGACGTTGGCGTCGAGGCCGTCCGCCGCGATCGTCGCGAGCGCATCGTGGTAGGCGCGTGCGATCGCCTCGGCCTCCTCGGGCCGGGAGACCGCCTCGCCCAGCACGTCGACCGTCGCGCTGATGCCCGCCGCATTCAGCTCCGAGACGACGCGACGCGCGTCGTCGAGCGTCTCGCCGGCGATGTAGGGCGCGGCGACCCTGCGGACGATGGAGCGCGGAACCGCAGGAAGCACGCGGACGACGGCGCGGTCGAACAGCCTCACGGGAGGCGATCCTATTCGCGCATGAAGCCCTGGCGGGCGGCGGAGACGAGCGCGACCGCCTCCGGGAACAGCACGCGCATCGCGTCGCGGAGCTGGAGCGACTGCTCGTCGACCGAGCCGGACGGGCTGATCTGCGCGAGCGCCGCCTGCGTGAGCTCGACGGCGGTCGACAGGGTCAGGGTGGCGAACTGCTCCCGCTGCGCGTCCTTGACACCCTCGGCCTGCTGCTCCGCGAAGTCACGCAGGCCCCGCAGAATCTCCTCCGGGTCGCCGCCGAAGGGGAAGAAGCCACCGCCCTCCATGCCTCAAGGGTAGTCGAGCGTGCCGTCGTACGCCGCCTCCACGTCGGCCCAGAGCGCGTCCGCGACCTCGGTCGCGCCGCGCATCGCGGCGGTGAACGGCGAGGGCGCCGCCGGGTCGAGCGCCAGCTCGAGGCGGCGCACGGCCCGCCCGATCGCGTCGAGTCGCTCGGGCGTGGAGAGATGGGGCGGCGCGCCGATCACGTGCTGCAGCTCGCGCGCGGCGTCCTCGGCCTCGTCGATCCCGTCGGGGCTCTCGGTGATCCGGAGCGCCACGAGCTGAGCACGGAGCTCGTCGAGATCGCCGGGGAAGGCCGACTCCTCCGCGACCTCGCAGAGCGCGGCGATGGAGACCGCGTCGCGGACGTCCCGCTCCGAGGTCACCGGCGCCCCGTCGCCGTCCAGGGCGAGCCAGGTCCGCGACCCACCGGCTGCCTCGAACGCGCAGACGTAGATCCGCCGTCCGGAGGCGGGCTCCGTGGCGAGGATGCCGCTCAAAGCGCGTCCGCCCCCGTCGGCCTGGGCGGTCGCCGTCGCGGCGATGCGCTCGAGGTCGTCGGTGAGGGCCACCGTGCCAGGATACGGCGGGATGCTCTCGGAGCGACGCCGCCATGCCCAGGCGCTCTTCGCGCCGCTCGGCCCGACCTATGACCGGGTCGGCGCGGTGCTCTCGTTCGGGCAGGACCCGCGCTGGCGGAGGTTCCTGGTCTCGCGCGTCCCGGGCGACGGCGGCCACGTCCTCGACGTCGCGACGGGAACGGGGCTCGTGTCGGCGGCGCTGCTGCGAGCGGGGCTTTCGGGTCACCGGCCTCGACCAGAGCGCGGAGATGCTCGCGGGGGCGCGTGCACGCTTCGGCGACAGGGTGGATCTCGTCGAGGCGTCTGCCGACGCGCTGCCGTTCGCGGACGCGTCGTTCGACCACCTGACGTTCACGTACCTCCTCCGCTACGTCGACGAGCCGGCGGCGACGCTGCGCGAGCTGGCGCGGGTGGTGAAGCCAGGCGGGACGATCGCGATGCTCGAGTTCGGCCTCCCCCGGGGGATCTGGGGGCCGCCCTGGGACCTCTGGGTCGGCGTGGGGCTGCCGCTCGCGGGGAGGCTCATCTCGCCGGGATGGCACGAGGTCGGCCGCTTCCTCGGCCCCTCGATCCGCCGCTTCCACGCGGCCTACCCGGAGACGGCGCTCCTCGCGCTCTGGGGCGATGCGGGGATCACGGACGTCCGATCGCGCCGCCTGAGCCTCGGCGGCGGAGTCGTCATGTGGGGTCAGCGCAGTCGCGCGTCGTAAACATGGAGCGAGGCCGGTAGTGGGCGACGAGCGCGCGGGCGGGGGCGGGGGCGCTGCGCCCGCCTTCTACGCGCTCCCCGCGGGCGGCTGGCGCGACTACGTCACGCTGCTCCACCCGCCGTACACCGCCTGGCACCTGTCGTACGTCGTCGTCGGCGGGTGCCTCGCGGCGAGCGTCGACTGGCCGACGCTCGGGTGGACGGTGCTCGCCTTCGCGCTCGCGATGGGGATCGGCGCGCACGCGCTCGACGAGCTCGGCGGTCGGCCGCTCCGGACGGAGATCCCCTCGGCGGTGCTCGTCGCGCTCGCGCTCGGCTCGGTGGCGCTCGCGTCCGCGATCGGAATCGCCGTCGCGCTCGAGCGGACGCTCTGGATCCTGCCGCTCGTCGTCGTCGGCGCGGCGCTCGTTCCTGTCTACAACCTCGAGCTGCTCGGAGGCCGGATCCATACCGACCTCGGGTTCGCGCTCTCGTGGGGTGCCTTCCCCGTGCTGACCGCCTTCGTCGCCCAGACGGGGACGCTCCGGCTCGAGGCGGCGCTCGCGGCTGCGTGGGCGACCGCGCTCTCGCTCGCGCAGCGGCGTCTCTCGACTCCGGTCAGGCAGCTGCGCCGTGAGGTCGTCTCCGTCGAGGGCCGGCTTTCCCTCGGCGACGGCTCGAACGTCCCTCTCACCCGCAGCGCGCTCGTCGGCCCGTCGGAGACCGCTCTCCGGCTTCTCGCCGCGGCCGCCGTCCTCCTGGCGGCCGCCTTCGTCGCCCTGCGCGTGTAGAAGCGACCCTCTACCCTGCACACGTGGCCGTCTGGATCCTCGTCGCCGCGCTCGCGGGGGCGCTCGTCCTCGCCGGAGCGCTCTGGCTCGCCCTGCGTCGGGCGCGCGCCGCGGCGACCGAGACCACCCGCCTGGTCGCCGAAGCGCGCACGGCGGTGGCCGGAGCCGTGGCGGAGGAGACGGCCGCGCACGTCGAGGAGATCCGCCGCGTGCTCGCGCGCGAGCGCGCCGAGACCGCGTCGGTGCTCGCGGCGGAGGAGCGCCGGCTCGTGGAGGAGCGGCGCGTGACCTTCGCCGAATGGGAGCGCCGGACGGGCGAGTCCCTCACCGACGAGCTCGGACGCACCGGCCGGCGCCTCGACGAGCGCCTACGCACCTTCGCCGACGACCTCGATCGCGCGCAGCGCCACCTCGAGGCCCAGCTCGCCGCGCTCGGCCACCGCTACCGGCAGGCGATCGCCGATGTCGAGGCACGGCTCGAGAGGGAGTCGGCAGAGCTCGGGTCCACCGCAGACGAGCAGCGCAAGACCGTCGCGCGCCTCCGCGACGAGCTCGAGCGCGCGGCGGGCCAGGCGGTGACCGAGGCGCTCGACGAGCTCGAGTCGCAGACGGTCGAGCGCCGGCGCGCGATCGACGAGATCACCGAGCGGCTGCGCCAGCGCGAGCACGCCGTCGCCGAGTCGATCGAGCGCGCGGAGACCGACGTCCGCGGACGCCTGGACGTCGTGCTCGTGGAGTGGGAGCGCCGCCAGGCAGAGCGACTCGCGCGGGTCACCGAGCGGGAGGTCGAGCGGCACACCCAGCTGGCGATGCAGTCGCTCGACGAGCGGTTCCGGGAGGCCCGGGAGGAGGCGGCAACGCGGCTCCAGCGCGAGCTCGAGCGGACCGTGGAGATCCTCGCACGCGACGAGCTCGCCCAGCGGCTCGACGCCCGCTGAGGGCGGGATTGCGCACGTCCCGCCAACTTTCCGGCGGTAGGAAACGTCAAAGGCAGCACGAAACTCCGTGCAAACCATGGCCGAGGCGACCGAAACACCCGTGTGGCGCGAGGACGAGCAGTCCAAGGTCGAGAGCTGGCGCCTGCACGTGCTGATCGAGGCCGGGTTCCCGCTGCCGCTCGCCGAGCGGCTCGCGGCGAGCGAAGCCGACCTCCACACGTGTGTCCAGCTCGTTCGGCAGGGCTGCAATCCCGTGACCGCAGCCGAGATCCTGCTCTAGCGAGCGGCGATCTCGCCCGGTGCGGCGCGCGCCGCATACGCTGCCGACCATGGACGCCGCGAGCGCTGCGGAGCGGAAGGTGTACAGCGTCGCCGAGTTCAACCGGCGGCTCTCGACCTACCTCGGGCGCGTTCGCGACGTGTGGATCGAGGGCGAGATCTCCGAGCTCCGTCGGAGCAGCGCCTGGGCGACGGTCTTCCTCACGCTGAAGGATGCGAGCACGGGTGCCTGCCTCACCGCGACGATGCCGCGGAGGCGGTTCGACCTGATCGAGCCTGCGCTCGCCGAGGGCGAGCGCGTGCAGGCGAACGGCTCGCTCTCGCTCTACGAGGCCCGCGGCGAGGTGAGCCTCCGGCTCGGAGCGCTCGAGCGCGTCGGGGCAGGCGATCACGCGGCTGCGCTCGCCCTCCTGCGTCGCACGCTCGCGGCGGAAGGACTGTTCGCAGTAGAGCGCAAGCGCCCGCTGCCGCGCTTCCCCCGCGCGGTCGGGCTGCTCACCGGCGTGGACGCCGCGGCCCGCGGCGACGTCGTGGCCGCGGTCGCGACCCGCTACCCCGCCGTCCGGCTCGTGATCGCGGAGACGCGCGTGCAGGGGCCTGCTGCGCCGGTCGCGATCGTCACGGCGCTCGCGCGCCTCGCGGCCATGGACGGGCTCGACGTCGTGATCCTCGCGCGGGGAGGCGGCAGCTTCGAGGACCTTCTCCCCTTCAGCGACGAGCGGGTCGTCCGCGCGGTCGCCGCCTGTCCCGTCCCGGTGGTGTCGGCCGTCGGTCACGAGCAAGACGAGCCCCTCTGCGACCTCGCCGCCGACGTCCGCGCGCCGACCCCGACGGCCGCAGCACGCCTCGTCGTCCCGGACCTCGACGAGCTCCGAGCCGGGCTCGGGCGTGCGCGCCACCGGCTCGGCGCGGGGACGACCCGCGTGCTCGAGCGCGACCGGTCTCGCCTCGCGCGGAGCGGCGAGCGGCTCGCGTTGGCACCGGCACTCCTGCTCGAGCGCCGGCGTTCGCTCCTCGACCGGTCGGCCGTGCGGCTCCAGGCGCTTTCGCCGCTTGCGACCCTGGCGCGCGGTTATGCGATCGTTCGGGCGGCCGGGGCCGTCGTCCGCGACGCCGACGAGGTCGCCGCCGGGCAACGCGTCGAGATCGAGCTTGCCCGCGGCGGGCTCGGCGCGCGCGTCGAGGAGGTGCGACCCTGAGCGGCGAACGGACCTTCGAGGAGCTCCAGCGGGAGCTCGACGAGCTCGTCGCGCGGCTCGAGCGCGGCGACGTCCCGCTCGACGAGGCCCTCGCCCTCTGGCGCCGCGGCGAGGAGCTCCACCGCGCCTGCGTCGAGCGCCTGGACCGTGCCGAGCTGGAGATCGAGGAGCTGCGCCTCGTCGACTCGCCGGGGGAACGTGACAGCGACGCGCCGGCAGGGTAAGGTCGCCGCCATGGCGCAACCCAGCTCCGATCTGATCCGCGGGATTCCGATCTTCACCGACCTCGACGATGCCTCCGTCGCGCAGCTCGCGACCGATTTCATCGAGCGGGAGTTCGAGCCCGGGCAGGAGATGGCGACGGAGGGCGAGGGCGGCCTGAACTTCTTCGTGGTCGACAGCGGCACGGCCGACGTCTCGGTCGGCGGGGCGAACGTCGGGACGCTCGGGCCCGGCGCGTCCTTCGGCGAGGTCGCGCTCGTCGACAAGTCTGCCCGGTCGGCAACGGTCACAGCGACGTCCCGCGTGCGCGCGTTCGCGCTGCCCGTCTGGAGCTTCCGCAGCTTCGCCGAGTCGCGCCCCAGCGTGACCTGGAAGCTGCTCGAGCTGCTCGCGGAGCGGCTCCGCGCCGCCGAGCACAGGTAGGGAACGGGCAGCGGTGGACGCTGCGACGGATGCCGAGCTGGTTGCGCGCTGCCGCGCCGGTGACCAAGGGGCCTGGGAGGCGCTCGTCGACCGGTATGCGCGCTACGTCCACGCGATCGTCGCGCGCGTCTACCGGCTCGAGCCTCACGACGCCGAGGACGTCTTCCAGGAGGTCTTCGCGCGCGTCTTCGAGCGGCTCCACACGCTCCGCGACGGGGACGCGCTGCGGCCGTGGATCGCGCAGACCGCCCGCAACTGTGCGGTCGACAGCCTCCGGCGTTCCGGCCGCGAGCTGCCGGTGGACGAGGTGCCGGACGAGGCCGACGACGGCGTCGCCCGGCTCGACGAGGCGTTGACCGTGCACGCCGCGCTCGACCGTCTCTCGACCGATTGTCACGAGATCCTCGACCGCTTCTTCTGCCGCGACGAGAGCTATCGCACAATCGGCGCCGAGCTCGACCTCCCCTCGGGCACCATCGCGAGCCGGATCGCCCGTTGCCTCTCGCGGCTCCGCGACGTGCTCGACCCCGGAAGTGACGACGGGTCGGGAAGAAAACCCAAGCCCACGACGTCGGGTGACCAGGTGGGACAACGATGACGACACCCGAGGAACGGATCGCCCAGCTCCTGCGGGCGCTGCCAGCAGCGCCCAGCGGATGGGTGCAGGCCGCGAAGGAGCTCCCGGCCGTGCGGCTCGAGCTCGAGACGGTCGTCGAGCGGATCGAGCGCGACGAGCACGCCCGTGCGCTCGCGATCGCGGACCTCGAGGCGATGCTTCGCGCCGAAGGCGTGGAGCCGACGCCCGTCGTCGTCGCCCATCTGCGCTGCCGACTCGCGCCGTGAGCGTGACCGCGAGCCGCCTCGAGCTCGGTGCCCTGCCGGTCGGCAAGCTCCCTGAGGTGCTCGCACGGGCCGGGGCCGGGCCCGCAGGAGGCTCCGCGGCCGCCATCGCGACCTCGATGGCGTCAGGTCTCGTCCGGCTCGTCGCGCGCGTGTCGAGCGACTGGGAGGAGGCACCGGGGATCGCCGCCCAGGCCGCCGCGCTCGGCGACCGCGCGCTCGTGCTCGCCGACGATGACCACCGCGTCTACGCCCTCGCGCTCGAGCAGCTCCGCGCGCCCGACCGCGACACGTCTCTCGGCAGCGCCCTGCGCCGTGCCGCCGAGGTCCCGCTGCAGATCGCGGAGGTCGCCGCCGACGTCGCGGCCCTGGCAGCGCTCGCGGCGCGCGACGGCGCCGCCTCCGTGCGCGCCGACGCGTGGGCGGCGGCGACGCTGGCCGAGGCCGCGAGCGTCGCAGCCGCCGAGCTCGTCCACGTCAACCTCGCGACGCGTCCCGACGGCGAGCTCTCAACCCGGGCGGAGCTCGCCGCGCGCTCGGCGACCGCGGCGCGCGAGGTCGCGCTCTTCTGCAGATGAGCGCGCGTCCGGTTCCGGCGTGGAGCATGCCTCACGGCGAGGCGCCGTCCATCGAGGCGGATGAGGCCTGGCGCGCGATCGTGACGCGCGAGTGGGCCTACGGCGGCTCGCGCGGCGACGTCGACGTCTGCATCGTCGACAGCGGGGTCGACCCGGACCATCCGCTGGTCGGCCCGCTCGCGAGCGCCCTCGCGGTCGTCCGCGAAGGCGAGGAGGTGACGATCGTCGAGGACGAGCTCGGTGATGTCTGCGGCCATGGCACGGCGTGCGCGGGGATCGTCCGCTCGCTTGCGCCGGGGGCGAAGCTCCACAGCGTGCGCGTCCTCGGCGCCGGGGCGACGGGCGCCGCCGACCTGATCCTCGCGGGCCTCCGCCATGCGATCGGGTCCGGCCACCGGGTGATCAGCCTCAGCCTCTCGACGACGAAGCGGCGCTTTGCCGAGGACCTGCACGAGCTCGCCGACCTCGCGTACTTCAACCGGACGATCCTCGTCGCCTCGGCCCACAACCTGCCGGTGGACAGCTATCCGTGGCGCTTCTCGTCCGTCATCTCGGTTGGCAGCCATGAGGAGCGCGATCCGCTCATCTGGTACGCGAACCCCGACCCGCCCGTGGAGCTCTTCGCGCGCGGCGTCGACGTCGAGGTCGCCTGGCCGGGCGGCGGGACGCTTCGCTGCACGGGCAACAGCTTCGCGGCGCCGCACGTCGCCGGTGTCGCGGCGCTCGTCCTCGCGAAGCACCCCGAGCTGACGCCGTACCAGCTGAAGAGCGTGCTCCACCTGACCGCGACGAACACCGGGGTGCCGGGATAGCCATGCCGGTGACGGGCCGTGAGCGACGAGCTCGAGCGCAGACGCCAGAATGCGGCCTCGGGGATGCTCGGCGGCGACGAGGACACCTTCCGCGAGCTGCTCCAGTCGATCGTCGACGTCGCTCGCTCGATCTTCGGCGCGGAGGCGGCCTCGATCTTCCTCCTCGACGAGGAGGCGGACGAGCTCGTGTTCGAGGCGGTCGCCGGTCGGGGCGAAGGGACGCTTGTCGGCTCACGGTTCCCGTCGAGCACCGGCATCGCGGGCTTCGCCCTCGTCACCCGCCAGCCGCTCGTCGTCGACGACCTCGACACCGATCCCGCGCTTCTCCCGGGACCGCGCGGCCTCGACGGGCTACGTCCCGACCAGCATCGTCGCGTCCCCGCTCCTCCACGACGAGCGCGCGCTCGGGGTGCTGTCGGTGCTCGATCGCGCTCCCGACCGGCCCTTCGGCCTCGCGGAGCTCGAGCTGCTCTCGCGCTTCTCCACGCAGGCGGCGATCGGCCTCGACCTGCTGCTCCGCGCTCGGCGTGCGCAGGCGGCGCTCGGGGACGACGGTGCCGCGTCGCTCGTCGCGCGCGTCGCGGGCCTCCTCGACGACGCTGACGACGATCGGGCGGCGCTGCAGCTGCTGGAGGCGCTGGAGGAGCTCCTGCGCTGACGTGCGGTCGGACCCGGCGCCGCCTTGTGCCGGGCCCGACGCGCCCCCAAAGCCGTATCAGTCGACGTCGACCTTGCCGTCGTCGACGCGGCCGACGTCGACGTTGCCGTCGTCCACACGCTCGACGTCGACCTTGCCGTCGTCCACACGCTCGACGTCCATGCGATGTCCCTCGAAGTCCGAGTCGTCGACCCGCCCGGCGTCCTCCACGTCGACCTTTTCGCGCTCGTCCGACATCGTTCGTTCTCCTTTCGATGGATGCCCTGAATGGCATCTCACCCCACGTGACGCGTGGGACGCCTGAAATCTTCCCGCATTTCTGGTGTGGTTGGCAAACGATGGACGACGACGCCGTGGTCGAGGAGGCCGGGGGCCGCGCACGGGCCGCGTTGCGCTCGCTCCGCGCCGTGCTCGCGAGCCCTCCGCTCCGCCGGCTCCAGCTCGCCTGGGCAGGCTCGATCCTCGGCGGGTGGGCGTACCTCGTCGCGCTCGGCGTGTACGCATACGACCAGGGAGGCGCGCCGGCGGTCGGTCTCGTTGGGCTGATCCGCCTCGTCCCCCGCGGCTCTCGCAGCCCCGCTCACCGCCTCGCTGGTCGATCGGTTCCCGCGCGTGACCGTGATGGTCGTGAGCGATCTGACGCGGTTCGCGCTGATGCTCGTCGCCGCAGGCGTCATCGCCGCCGACGGGCCCGCGCCCGTGGTGTATCTGACGGTCGCCGTGTCGCAGGTCGTCGGCACGGTCTTCCGGCCCGCGCAAGCGGCGCTGCTGCCGGGCCTCGTGCGGACGCCCGACGAGCTCACCGCGGCGAACGTCGCGTCGAGCACGATCGAGAGCGTCGGGACATTCCTCGGGCCGGCGCTCGGCGGGCTCCTGCTCGCGGTGAGCAACCCGCAGCTCGTATTCGCGGTCAACGGGCTGACGTTTCTCTGGTCGGCGGCGCTCGTCGTTCGCCTGCGGCGCTTCGAGACGCCGCGCGAGCCGGGCCCCGGGGCGGTCGACGCGGCCGACGCCGAGCGGGCGGTGCTCGCAGGCATCGCGACGATCGTTCGCGAGCCGACGCTACGGACGCTCGTCGGCCTCTACGCCGCGCAGACCCTCGTTGCGGGAGCGCTGAACGTGCTCGTGGTGGTCACGGCCTTCGAGCTGCTCGACCTCGAGGCGGCCGGCGTCGGGCTGCTCTACGCCGCGATCGGCGTGGGGGGCCTGATCGGCGGGTTCGTCGCGCTCGTCCTCGCGGGCGGGGGCCGGCTGGCGCGGGACTTCGGGATCGGCCTCGCGCTCTTCGGGCTGCCGCTCGCGCTCGTCGGGGGCGCGCCGGGCACGGTGCTCGCCGTCGTCGCGCTCGGCGTGCTCGGAATCGGCAACTCGATAGTCGACGTGAACGCCCTCACGATCATGCAGCGCGCCGTCCCGGACGCGGTGCTCGGCCGCGCACTCGGAGCGCTCGACGGGCTCCTGCTCGGCTCGCTGGGCCTCGGAGCGCTCCTCGCGCCTGGATTGATCGCTCTGGTCGGGGCCAAGGCGGCCCTCGTCGTCGCGGGGCTGGTGCTGCCGGTGCTCGCCTTGCTCACCCGGCCGCGGCTCCGGGCGCTCGACCGGGCGACGGCCGCGCCCGAGGCGACGGCGCTCCTCCGCCGCGTGCCGATGCTGGCGGCGCTTCCCGAGCCGGTGCTCGAGCGGCTCGCGCGCGAGGCGATCGAGGTGCCGGTTCGCGCAGGGATGCCGATCCTCCGCGAGGGCGAGGCCGGCGACCGGTTCTACGTCGTCAAGGCGGGGACGGTGGAGATCCTCGGCCGGCGCTTCGGGCCCGGGAGCGGGTTCGGCGAGATCGCGCTGCTGCGGGACGTCCCCCGCACTGCGACCGCCCTGGCGGTGACCGACGTGGAACTCGTCGCGCTGGCGCGGGGCCCGTTCGTCGCCGCGGTGACCGGCCACGCTCCTACGGCCGCGACGGCGGACACCGTCGTCGCCGCGCGGCTCGGCGCGCTCAGCGCCGGGAACGCCCCTGTGTGACGACGGGGCGCGTGTCCTCCTCCACCGCCTCCTCGTCCTCGGGCTCCTCGACGGGAAGGCCCTCGAGGACGTCCTCTGCCGAGGACTCCTCGTCATCCTCCATGCGCTTGAGCGCCGCGAGCGAGAGGCCCTCGCGCGCGAGCATCACGAGCCCGACGCCGACGCCGACGGACATCTCCACCGCTTGCAGCACGAGCCCGTAGGCGAAGCCCGTGCCGTAGGCGACACCGTACTGGGCGAGCGGGAAGGCGACGGCCGCCTGGAGCAGCCCGACGTTCCCGGGCCAGAGCGGGAAGATCGTCGCGATGTTCATCAGCAGCAGGACGAGCGCAGCCGCGGGCAGCGGGACGTCGAGCGAGAACGCGAGCGTCACGACCCAGACGGCGAGGAGCTGGAGCATCCAGCCGAGCGTCTGGAAGAACACTGCCGCGACGGCCGCCGCGGGCGTACGGAGCACGGCGAGGCCCTGGCGGGCGGTCGCGAGGAGCCGCCGGGCGGTCTGCTGGCCATGCGGCACGCTGCCGTCGGCCCGTCGCGCCGAGACGACGGCGACCGCGAGCATGCCGACCCCCACGAGGCCCACAACGACGACGCCGGTGACCGCCCAGTGCGGCAGCTTCGCCGTCGCCATCACGTAGGCCACGAGCAGCGCGATCGGGAAAAGGTCGAACAGGCGGTGTGCGAACACCGTGCCGAGCAGCGTCGCGCTCGTCCCCTTGCCGTGCGGGAGGTGGCGGCGGAGGACGGCGACCCGGGCGAGCTCTCCCGCCCGAGCCGGGAGTACGGCGTTGCCGAGGAGCCCCACTCCGAACGCCGAGAAGACCTGCCGGAAGGGCGGCAGCGGCGGCGGCATCGCCTGGCGGATCGTCAGGTTCCACGCCCATGCGCGGGCGACCACGGAGAGCAGGTTGAGCAGGACGCCGACGATCACCCAGCGCCAGCGGACGAAGTCGAAGGCGTGGTACACGGTGTTCCAGTCCGGCCCACGCCACCACACCGCCAGGATCGCGAGCACGAGCGTCGCGAGGACGAAGAGGCCGCGTGCCCAGGGGTTCCGCGCGAGCGCAACGAGCCGCGTCATGCCGCGGCGACCTCGGGCGCCGATTGCGGTCGACCCGCGACACGCTCGTAGATCTCCTCGAGTCGCCGTGCGATGTCCGGCCAGGCGAAGTGCTCCTCGGCGCGTCGCCTGGCCGCCGCGCCCATCGCGGCGCGGCGTGGCTCGTCGGCGAGGAGGCCTTCGACCGCCGTCACGAGCGCGGCGACGTCGCCCGCCGGGACCGAGACGGCGGTCTCCGGCGTCACGACCTCGCGGTAGCCCTCGATGTCCGAGGCGACCACGGGTGTTGCGCACGCGAATGCCCGCGTCAGCACCATCCCGAAGCTCTCGCCGCCGAGGGACGGGGCGAGCAGCGCCTTCGTCGAGCGGAGCAGGTCGGTGAGCGCGTCCTGGGAGAGGAACCCGACGACGTCGATCCCGGTGTCGGGGACGGCCAGCCGGGTGAGGAGCAGCCGGACCGCCAGCGGGTCCGCGCCCGCGACGACGAGTCTCGCGCCGGTCCGGCGATGCAGCTCGGGCCACGCGCGGAGCAGCACGTGGAGGCCCTTGCGCGGCTCGTGGCGCCCGGCGAAGACGACCGTGTGCTCGCGGCCGCCGGGGTCGGCCCGGTCGGGGATGAGGACGCCATTGGGAACGATCTCCCACGGGCCGCCCAGCCAGCTGTCGGCCGAGTCCCGCGCTCGCTGCGACACGGCGATGCGCTGATCGACGCGATCCATGAGGAAGCCCCACGCGGGCATCCCGAGGCGCATCCAGCCGAGGTCGCCGGACGCGTGGTGCGTCGCGACGACGGGCCCCTTCGCCAGCGCGAGGACTGCAATGCAGATCGCGGGTGTCATGGGCTCGTGGAGGTGCAACACGTCGAAGCGCTCCCGCTCGAGCACCCGCCGGACGCGGAAGATCGATCTCGGGCTGAGCACGATGTTCGGCAGTGAGCCGTTTGCCGGCACGATCACCGACCGCCCGACCGGGATGACGTTCGCGGGTGGGTTGCCGTGACGCCCGACGCGAGGGTGCAGCGCGCGCGTGAACTGGCCCGGAGGGTCGTTGCCCATCACGAGCCTGACATCGTGGCCGCGCGCCTCGAGCGCCGCCGCCTGTAGTTCGGCGTGCTCGACGACCGCCCCCCAGAACGACCACGAGAACGGCACGACGATGCCGATCTTCACGCCGGGAGCCTACAAGCCTGGTCCGTGTCTGCGGAACTTCGAGCGCTGCTAGCCGGAGTCGCTCGAGGGCGGCAGGACGCGCTCCCACGCGTCGGCGAGCCCCCGCAACTCGTCGTCGTCGAGGCGTTCGAGGAAACGTGCGCGAACGCCTGCGATGTGGGTCGGGCGCGCTTCCGCGAGACGTCGGCGCCCTTCTTCCGTCATCTGCGCCCAGAGAACCCGGCGGTCCTCGGCGCACGGAGCGCGGACGACGAGGCCCCGCGCCTCGAGCCGGTCGACGAGTCGCGTGACGCCGCTCTGGCTGAGCAGCACGGAGCGGGCGAGCTCGCTCATCCGCAGGCGGCGCTCCGGCGCGCGCTCCAGGTGGAGGAGCACCTCGTACTGGGTCAGCGGCAGGCCGTGTGCCGCGTCGAGCTCCCGGTCGAGCTCGTGGACGAGCCGGGCATGGGCCCTGAGGAAGCCGGCCCACGCCTCGAACTCGAGCGGAGAGAGCTGCTTGGCGCGCGAAGATTGCATCGACAACTATATTGTACTAGAAGTCACGGGCGTCTCACGAGAGCATCTCGGGCGGCGTCAGGCAGACCGGGACGGGAGGCGCCGACCGCGCATGCAGCTCGAGGGCATTCACCACGTGACGTGTATCACCGGCGACGCCCCCGGCAACGTCGACTTCTACACCCGGGTGCTCGGGCTGCGGCTCGTCAAGAAGACGGTCAACCAGGACGACCCGACCGTCTACCACCTGTTCTACGCCGACGAGCGAGGGAGCCCCGGAGCGGATATCACGTTCTTCGAGTACCCCGGCGCCCGCCCTGGGCGAGCGGGAGCGGGCATGGTGCACACCGTCTCGTTCCGGGTCGCCTCGGAGGACGCGCTGACTTTCTGGGCCGAGCGCCTCTCGGACGAGGGCACCCGAACGACACGGGCGCCCGGCCGCCTTCAATTCGCGGACCCCGAGGGGCTCCACCTCGAGCTGGTCGTGACGGAGACGGCGGACGAGCCGCTCGTCGCGCGGCATCCGGAGATCCCGGCCGACGTCGCGCTCGAGGGATTCGACGGCGTCCGGGCGTTCGCGAGCGAGCCGGAGCACAGCCGGGCGCTCCTGGAGACGGTGCTCGGCTTCGAGCCCGTCGGAGCAGGCGAGTGGGAGATCAGGGGTGCGAGCCGGGCAGGTCGCTTCGGGTACGACGCTCCTCCTGCAGCCGGTGTGCCCGGGGCCGGGACCGTCCATCACGTCGCATGGTCGTCCACGATGGAAGACCACGAGGCGTGGCAGCGGCGTGTCGTCGAGGCTGGCACGCACGCGACGCCGGTGATCGACCGGTTCTGGTTTCGCTCCGTCTACTTCCGCGAGCCGAGCGGCGTTCTGTTCGAGCTGGCGACCCTTGGCCCGGGGTTCGACGTCGACGAGGACGCCGACCACCTCGGCGAGGCGCTCATCCTGCCGCCGGCATTCGAGCACCTGCGCGCTCGCATCGAGCCGGTGCTGACGCCGCTCCCCGACCCGCGGGCCGCGTGGGCACGATGACGGACGCCGCTGCCGCACCTCTCGCCGCGCTCTGGCGGGAGCCCGACGGCGAGCCGGCCGGCGCCATCGTGCTGCTCCACGGTCGCGGGGCCGACGAGCGCGACCTGTTCCCGCTCCTCGATCTGCTCGACCCAGAGCGCCGTCTGCTCGGCGTCACCCCCGGCGGCCCGCTGCACCTGCCTCCGGGCGGTCGCCACTGGTACGCGCTCGGCGGCATCCCGACCCCCGACCCGGCGACGTTCCATGCGACGGCCCCGCGGCTCGCGGCCTTCCTGGACGGCCTGCCCGTCCCCATGGAGCGGGTGGTGCTGGGCGGCTTCTCGCAGGGCGCGGTGATGAGCTACGCGATGAGCCTCGGCCCCGACCGGCCGCGGCCGGCGGCGCTCGTCGCGATGTCGGGCTTCCTCCCCAGAGTCGACGGGTGGCCGCTCGAGACCGGGCGCCTCGCCGGCGTCCCGGTCGCGATCGCCCACGGCTCGCTCGACCCCGTGATCCCCTCCCAGTTCGCCGCGGAGGCGGAGGAGGTGCTCGTCGGGGCCGGCGCTGACGTGCTCCGCCTCGCCACCCCGGTGCCGCACATGGTCGACCAGGAGTGGATCGGCCCGATCCGCGAGCTGATCGCGAGGGCCGTCTTGTAGGAGGGTGGGCGCTGGGCGCCCACCCTCGACGTCGGTCGACCTACTCGATCTCTTGCGTGTAGTCGAGCGGGTTCGTCAGCAGCAAGCCGGCGCCGATGCTCGCCGCACCCTGGACGACTTCGCCGCCGTTCCCGGTCGAGACGACCTTCCCGGTCGCCTTCTGACCCTGATCGTCGCAGGTCAGGAAGTAGCTCCCCACCTTGGTGTCCGTCTTGATCGTCTTCGAGGCGTGCGGCACCCGCTGCCCCGCAAGGAGAGCCCTCACCGCACTCACCTCGTCCAGCCCCATGACGCTGTTCGCGCCCGTGCCGTAACACAGCCAATACGTTCTGGTCTGCGGCAGGCACTTCCCCTGCGTGGCGCTCGCGCCCGCTGCCAGGTACATCCCAACGATCTCCGCGGCGAAGTCGGCGACGCTCGGCGTCTGGACCTGGAATTGCCCGTACTTGGCGAGACAGAGCAAGAAGTTCTCGCTCGCCGTGTCGCAGAGCGGATCGTCGGTCGGGTAGAACTGGTCGTCCCAGATCGCCGTCTTCCCTTGGTTCGGCCCCATGTCCGCGGGATCCACGAACCCGGTCACGTCGCACGCGTAGGCGACAGGCGGTCCCGGCACCGGGTTCGGTGGCTGCGCGGCAAGCGCCGCCGCGGACATGAGCGCCATCGCAGCGAGCGCTGCGACGCACATCGCAAGCTTCTTCATGAGAGCACTACCCCCAAATCTCCCCCTCCGCCGCGTTCGACGCCCGGGTGGCGCCGAGACGGCTATCAGCCGATCGAGCAGGGAAAGTCAAGCCAGTGACCGGGCGCGAGGCGCGTCTCCGGCGCCGTAGACTCGCGCTCATGGTGCTGCCCGACGTCGGTCTCGCCGAGCTCCACACGCACCTCGGCGGGTCGGTCGCGTCGGACATCATGTGGAGCCTGGCGCACGAGCAGGGCATCGCCCTTCCGGTGAAGGACTACTGGGCGTTCGACGAGCTCGTGACGGTTTCCGACCCGCGGGGGGTCGAGAGCCTCGACGCGCTCGACGCGATCTACCACTGGACCGAGCTGATCCAGTCCTCGCCGCTCGCGGTCGAGCGCTCCGTCCACGCCGCGATCGGCGGGGCGTACCGCTCGCAGCGCATCACGACGCTCGAGCTCCGTTTCAACCCGATGAAGCGGAACCGCGGCGGGGAGCGCGATCTCGACCACATCATCCTCGCCGCGATCCGCGGCCTCGACCTCGCGCGGCTCGAGTACCCGCAGGTGCGGGCGGGGCTGATCCTGATGATGGACCGCACCTTCGACGCGCGGCAGAACGAGGTCATCGTCGACAAGGCGATCCACTGGTCGAGCCGCGGCGTCGTGGGCGTCGACATCGCCGGGCCTCGCCCGGGAGGCCTCCGCTACGACTACACGCAGGTCGCGCCGATGGTCGAGACGGCCCGCGCCGCCGGCCTCGGCGTGACGATCCACGTCGGGGAGGAGGGCGAGACGGGCGCCGAGGAGATCGGCGAGGTGGTCGAGTCGCTGCGGCCGGACCGGATCGGGCATGGGATCCTCGCGGCCGGCGACCCGGGGCTGATGGCGCTGATCCGCGATGCAGGCGTGACGCTCGAGGTCTGCCCGACCTCGAACCTCCTGACGAAGGCTCTGGCCGACGAGGATGCCGTGCGCGAGACGTTCCACCGGTTTGTCGAGCACGCGGTGCCGTTCACGATCGCCACCGACGGGCCCGAGATGATGCGGACGCATCTCCGCGACGAGTTCGAGCTGCTCCACCGGATCGGCGCGCTCGACGAGGACGCGCTCGGACGGGCGAACGAGCGCGGCCACGCGGTGTCGTTCGTCGGGCGTCTCGCGCGCGCGAGCTAGGAGCCCGCAGCCGACGCGTCAGAGCCGGGCGCGTCCCCCGCCGCCGGAGCCTCTTCGCCGCCGGGCTCGTTGTCGAGGCGCAGCTTCTCGAGCAGCTCGCCCGCCTCCTCGTCGGCCTTCTCGACGGCGTCGTAGAACCGGCCGCCCGTCGCGTCGTCGAGCCGGTCCTCGACGCCGTGCATCGCGTCGAGCGCGGCGTAGTCCGCCTCCGTCATCGCCTGATCGGCGCGGCCGAAGAGCCGGCGGATGGAATCGAGCACTCCCATCGTTGGAACCGTAGATGCTCGCCGCCGCCTGTACCAGCGATCTCACACCGTGCCCACCGGCCGCGTTTCCCTCGACGTGAGCCGCGCGCGGATCGAGCTCTGGGCCGCGCTCGGCCTCGTCTACGTCGTCTGGGGCTCCACGTACCTCGGGATCAAGGTCGCCGTGCGGACGCTGCCGCCGTTCCTCACCGCGGGAACGCGGTTCCTGGCCGCCGCGGCGGTGCTCGCCGCGATCCTCGCGATCGCCCGCCGGTCGCTCCGGGTCGACCGCCGTGAGGCCATCGCCGCCGCGGGGCTCGGCATCGCGCTGCTCGCGTGCGGCGTCGGCCTCGTCCACGTCGCGGAGACGCGGATCGACTCCGGCGTCGCAGCGATGATCGCCGGCTCCGTGCCGCTCCAGATCGTCGTGTGGCGCGCGCTCGCCGGCGAGCGCGTCCCGCGTGTCACCGTCCTCGCCGCGGTCGTGGGGCTCGTGGGCCTCGCTCTCGTCGTCGGCCCGGACGGGCTCGGCGGCGGCTCGGTGGCTATCGGCCTCCTCGTCATGCTCGCCGCCTCGCTCGCGTGGTCGCGCGGGTCGTTCGTCGCTCGGCGGCTCTCGCTTCCTGCCGACCCCTTCGTGGCGACCGTCTACGAGATGCTCGGGGGCGGGCTCGTGCTGGTCGTGGCGGGCCTGCTCGTCGGCGAGGCCGGACGGCTCGATGCGGACGCCCTCCAGCCCGGCCCGCTTGTTGCGTGGGCCTATCTCGCGATCGTCGGCTCCGTGATCGGGTTCAGCGCCTACGCATGGCTCCTCCGCAACGCCCCGATCTCGCAGGTCGTCACGCACCAGTACGTCAACCCGCTGGTCGCGGTCGCGCTCGGCGCGCTGCTCCTCGGCGAGCGGCCCGCTCCCGGCACGCTTGCCGGCGCCGCGCTGATCGTCGGCGCGGTCGTCGTCACCGCTCGGCGCGAGGGGCGCCCCGCCCAGCCGGAGGCGGCCGAGCCGGAGCCGGTCGAGCTCGACCGCGAGGCGGCGTAGAGCCGCTTCGGGACGGCGCCTCAGGCGTCGACGTGCGTGCGGCGCGCCGCGAGGAACTCGAGCAGATCCGAGCGGGTGAGGATCGCGACCGGCCTACCTGCGCGTCCGACGACGACCGCACCGCCGGAGCCCGTCAGCTCCGCGAACACCTCGTCCACCGACGCGCCGGCGTCGACGGTCGCGAGCGGAGGCTGCATCGCGACAGCGACGTCGTCGTTCAACGCGTCCGGGTTACGAAAGACGCGGTCGAGAAGGCTCCGTTCCTGGATCGAGCCGACGATGTCGGTGAGCTCGTCGGCGGTCTCGTGGCGCACCACGGGCAGCTGCGAGATCCCGTAGCGCTGCATCAGGTCGATCGCGGCCCCGACCTTCTTGTGCGCGTCCACGACAACCAGCTCCGGCACCGTCCCGCCGTCCCCGTCCTTCCCGCGGATCACCTCGCCGACGCTCGGCACGGGGGACCGGCGCTCCATGAAGCCGTACTGGAGCATCCAGTTGTCGTCGTAGAACTTCGAGAGGTACGAGCGGCCGCTGTCCGGGAAGGTCATCAGGATCGTCGAGCCCGGGCCGAGTCGCCTCGCGACGTCGAGCGCCGCCGAGGCGGTCGAGCCGCACGAGCCCCCGACGAGGAGACCCTCCTCCCGGGCGAGCCTGCGCGCGGTCAGGAAGGAGTCCCGATCGGACACGCGCACCCATTCGTCGACGACCGCCGGATCGAGCGTCCGCGGCCAGGTGTCCTTGCCGATGCCCTCGACGAGGTACGGATGCATCGGGTGCTCCTCGTCGGCGGTGAACACGGAGCCCTCCGGGTCGGCGCCGACGATCCGCACCTCCGGCTTGCGCTCCTTGAAGTAGCGGCCGATCCCGGTGATCGAGCCGCCGGTGCCGACCGAGACGACGATCGCGTCGACCTCGCCGTCCGTCTGCTCCCAGAGCTCGGGGCCGGTGGTCCGGTAGTGCGCCTCGGGGTTCGCGGCGTTGGAGTACTGGTCCGGCTTGAAGCCGCCGGGGATCTCCTCGGCGAGCCGGTCGGAGACCGAGTAGTAGCTCTCCGGCGAGTCGTGCTCGACCGCCGTCGGCGTGATCACGACCTCGGCGCCGTAGGCCCGGAGGGTCGAGATCTTCTCCTGGCTCATCTTGTCCGGCATCACGAAGATGCAGCGGTAGCCCTTACGGGCGGCCGCGATCGCGAGCCCGACGCCGGTGTTCCCGGACGTCGGCTCGACGATCGTCCCGCCTGGGCGCAGCCGCCCGTCCCGCTCGGCGGCCTCGATCATCGCGAGCCCGATCCTGTCCTTGTTGGAGCCGCCCGGGTTCATGAACTCGAGCTTCGCGAGCAGGGTCGCGCCGCTTTCCGCGCCGAAGGACACGAGCCGGACGATCGGCGTGCCTCCCACCAGGTCGAGGAGGGTCGGGTACTCGCGGGTCATTCCCGCTCCGGGCGGCGGCCAAGCCGCTGCCTCCGCTCCTCGATGAGCCCCGTCGAGCCTACGCTCATGCCGGCGGAAGCCTATAGACCGCTCAGAGTGCCGTGATCCTGCGCGCGCCGACGGGCGGATACGACCGGGCGGCGAAGGCCTCGACCTCGACGTTTCTGCCCGTCTGGGGCGCGTGGATCATCCGACCGTGCCCGATGTAGAGGCCGACGTGGCCAAGCCCGGAGAAGAAGACGAGGTCACCGGGCCGCAGGGCGGAGAGCCGAATGGGCCGGCCGACGCCGTACAGCGCTGCCGCGTTGTGCGGCAGCCGGATCCCGAGGCGCCCGTAGATCCACGACACGAGCCCCGAGCAGTCGAAGCCGGCCGGCGAGGCGCCGCCCCAGGCGTACGGGACGCCGAGCTGCTTTCGCGCCAGCTGCACCGCGCGCTGTCCGAGCGGGATGCGCACTGGCCTCGCCGGTAGGACGAACCGGGCAGGGCTCTCGAGGCGCAGCCCGCGGGCGGGAGCGATGGTGTCCGCCTGCACTGGCGCGCCGAGGAGACAGAGAAGCGCCGCGCACGCGATGACGGATATGGCGAGGCGATGAGCCATCGGCACGGGGGGAGGCGGCACGGGACGGCGTCGAGATCGTGAGCCGCGGGAATGCGGCGCGCCGTCGGTGTCAGCGACCGCGGCAGGGTAGCAGATGCCTGCCGGTGCCGTTCGCCGCAGCTGCGGCGAACGGGCATCAGTGCCGGAAGTGGCGTCTCCCCGTGAGCACCATCGTCGCGCCGGCCGCGCGGACCGCCTCGAGAACCTCCGGGTCGCGCCGCGATCCGCCGGGCTGGATGATCGCGCGGACGCCCGCCTCGAGCGCGAGCTTCGGCCCGTCCGCGAACGGGAAGAACGCGTCCGAGGCGAGGATCGCCCCGTCGAGGGAGTGCCCGAGGCTGCGCGCCTTGTCGAGGGCGAGCCGGACGGCGTCGACCCTGCTCATCTGCCCGGCTCCGATGCCGAGCGTCCGGCCGCCGCTCGCGATCACGATCGCGTTCGAGGTCACGTGCTTCGCCACCGTCCACGCGAAGAGGAGCTCCTCCCATGTCGCGGGGTCGGGGTCCCCGCAGGCGACGTCCATCGCGTCCAGCGGGTCGCCGTCCGCGTCGCGGTCCTGGACGAGCAGCCCGCCGAGCACGCGGCGGAGGTCGCGCTCGCTCGTCACGAACGCGCGTCGCTCGCCGTCGAGCAGCACGCGGGCCTTTTCCTTGGCCGCCAGCTCCTCGAGCGCGTCCTCGTCGTATCCCGGTGCGAACACGACCTCGACGAACTGCGCCGCGAGCGCCTTGCCGAGCGCCGCGCCGACCGGGCGGTTGAGGACGACCACGCCGCCGTAGGCCGAGACGGGGTCGGACGCGAGCGCCTTCTCGTATGCCTCGCCCACCGTCTCGGCGACGGCGACGCCGCACGGGTTCCCGTGCTTGACGATCACCGCGGCTGGGCCGTCGAGCTCGAGCGTCAGGAGCCGCGCAGCGGACAGGTCGCCGAGATTGTTGAACGAGAGCGGACGGCCCTGGAGCTGCTCGACCCGGGCGAGCAGGTGCGTCCGCGCGCCCTTCTGCGCGTAGTAGGCAGCGCGCTGGTGCGGGTTCTCGCCGTAGGCGAGATCGAGGTAGCGCTCGAAGACGGGGACGTACGTCTCGGGGAACACGTCGTCGCGGCCGAGCCAGCCCGCGACGGCGGCGTCGAGTGCCGCGGTGCACTGGAACGCGCGCGCGGCGAGCGTGCGTCGCGTTGCGCTCCCGATCTCGCCGGTCGCGCGGAGCTCCGTGAGAACCGCGTCGTAGTCCTCCGGGCGGCAGACGGGGACGACATGCGTGTGGTTCTTCGCCGCGGCCCGCAGCAGCGCAGGGCCGCCGATGTCGATCTGCTCGATCGCCTCCTCCCACGGGACGTCGAGACGCCCGACGGTCCGCTCGAAGGGATAGAGGTTGACGCAGACGAGGTCGATCGGCTCGATGCCGTGCGCGCGAAGCTCGGCCATGTCCTGCGGCAGGTCCCGGCGGGCCAGGATCCCGCCGTGGACGGCCGGGTGGAGCGTCACGACCCGATGCCCGAGGAGATCGCCGAACCCCGTCAGCTCGGCGAGCGGCGTGACGGGGATGTGCTCGTCGGCGAGCAGCTTCGCCGAGCCGCTCGACGCGAGCAGCTCGACGCCGAGCCCGGTCAGCTCGCGGGCGAACGCGGCGAGACCGGTCTTGTCGTTGACCGACAACAGGGCACGGCGGATCGTCATGCGGCAATCAGCTCCTTCACGACCTCGGGGAGGATGCGGTGCTCGACGCGCTGGACGCGGGCGCGCAGGGTATCGGGCGTGTCGCCCGGCTCGACGGGGACGGCCTCGGCACGGATCACCGGCCCCGTGTCGATGCCTTCGTCGACCCAGTGCACGGTCGCGGCCGTCTCGGGGACGCCCGCCGCAAGGACGTCCTCGATCGGGTGCGCGCCGGGGAACGCTGGTAGCGGCGCCGAGTGGGTGTTGACGATCCGCCGCCCGAAGACCTCGAAGAACCGGGGCCGCAGAAGATGCATGTACCCGGCGAGCACGACAAGCTCGACGCCGCGGTCGGAGAGCCAGCGCGCCATCGCCTCGTCGCGTTCCTCGCGGCTCCCGTAGGCGCCCGCCTCGAACACGGCGGCCGGGATCCCCGCGGTCTCCGCTCGGTCGAGCGCGCGGGCTCCGGAGCGGTTCGACGCGACCGCGACGATCGGAAGCCGTGCGTCGATCAGCGCCTGAAGGTTCGTTCCCTCGCCGCTCACGAGCACCCCGATCACGGGTCGCTCCACTCGACGCCGTCGACGCCCGCCTCGAGCCGGCCGATGACGACGTCGTCGGCACGCGCATCCCGCGCGGGGATGACGGCGCAGTACCCGATCCCGATGTTGAACACCCGCCGGAGCTCGTCCTCCGGCACCCCGCGCTCGACGAGCCAGGCGAACACCGGGGGCCGCTCCCACGCGGCGAGGTCGATCACCGCGCCGACTCCGGGCGGGAGCACGCGCGCGAGGTTCCCGGCGATGCCGCCGCCGGTCACGTGCGCGAGCGCCCGCACGTCGGCTCGCGCCCGAAGCGAGCGCACGTCGTCCAGGTAGCACCGCGTCGGCGGGAGCAGGAGGTCGGCGTCGAACGGCCCGTCGCCGACAATCCGCCGGACGAGCGAGAAGCCGTTGGCGTGGATCCCGGCGGACGGGAGGCCGAGAACGACGTCGCCCGCGTCCGCGCGCGCGCCGTCGATCAGGGCGTCCCGCTCGACGAGCCCGACCACGGTCCCGCAGAAGTCGACCTCCTCGTCCCGGTAGATGCCGGGCAGCTCCGCCGTCTCCCCGCCGAGGATCGCGCAGCCCGCCGCCCGGCAGACGTCGGCGGCTCCCTCGACCAGCTCGAGGACCTGACCGGGCTCGATCGTGCTGGCCGCGACGTAGTCGAGGAAGAAGAGGGGCTCGGCGCCGGTCGTCAGCACGTCGTTGATTCCATGGGCGGCGAGGTCCGCGCCGCACCAGCGAAGCCTGCCGGCGCGGCGCCCGAGGACGAGCTTCGAGCCGACGGAGTCGGTCGAGGCGGCAAGCAGCCGCCGATCGTCGATCGCGTAGAGGCCGGCGAACCCGCCGAGCCCGCCGACGACCGACGCCGTGCGGGTCGAGTCGACGGCCGCGCGCAGGCGGTCGACGACGGCCTCGGCCGTCGCGAGCGAGACCCCCGCGGCGGCGTACGTCTGGTCGTCCGGCGGCACGCTGCGAATGTAGTCGACCCTTCGGCGAGGCTGCCCTGGAGACCGTGCCCCTGACGGGGGACGTCCAGTCGGTCGGCTCAGCGTGAGGCGGCGACTTCGAAGCGGTGCTTTTCGGCAAGACCCTGGTCCGGAACGCGCGTCGGGTACTGCCGCGTGAAGCACGCGCGGCAGACGTCGTCCTCTGGAATGCGCGTGGCCCACTGCATTCCCTCGAGCGAGAGGTAGTGGAGGCTCGTCGCCCCGACGTGCTCGCACATCTCCTCGACCGAGCGGTACGCGGCCGCGAGCTCGGCCTCGTCCGCCATGTCGATCCCGTAGTAACAGGGCGAGATCACGGGCGGGGAGGAGATGCGGACGTGCACCTCGGCTGCGCCCGCGTCCTGCAGCATCTGGACGAGCGCCCGCATCGTGTTGCCGCGCACGATCGAGTCGTCGACGATCACGAGACGTCTCCCCGCGATCTCGTCGAGCGGGTTGAACTTGAGCCGGATCCCCTGGCGACGGAGCTCCTGGTCGGGCTGGATGAACGTCCGGCCGACGTAGCGGTTCCTGATCAGCCCCTCCTCGTACGGGATGCCCGAGCGCTTTGCGAACCCGATCGCTGCGGGAGTGCCGCCGTCCGGGATCGGCATCACGAGATCTGCCTCGGCCGGCGCCTCCTCGGCGAGCCGCTCGCCCATCCGGACGCGGCCCGCGTGGACGCCCGTGCCGTCGAGCAGCGAATCCGGGCGCGCGAAGTAGACGTGCTCGAGGATGCAGACCGCGCTCCGGCCGTGCGGCACGGCCTGGGCGCTGTGACAGCCGTCCTCGTCGACCCACACGACCTCGCCTGGCTCGACGTCGCGCTCGAACTCGGCGCCGACGAGGTCGAGCGCGCACGTCTCCGACGCGACGACCCAGTCGTCGCCGATGCGGCCGAGCGTGAGCGGCCGGATCCCCAGCGGGTCACGGAAGGCAACGAGGGTGCCGTCGGCGATCGCGACGATCGAGTACGCGCCCTCGAGCCGCCGCATGGTCGCAGCCACGGCCTCGGGCAGCGGGGCGTGGTCGCGTCCGAGCAGTGCCGCGATCACCTCGGTGTCCGACGTCGAGGAGATGCGCACGCCCGAGGCGAGGAGCTCGTCGCGCAGCGGCGCGGGGTCGACCAGGTTGCCGTTGTGGGCGAGCGCAACGGTGCGGGCGGCGCCGTGGTGGACGAGCGGCTGGGCGTTCGACCAGTGTGCGCCGCCCGTCGTCGAGTAGCGCGTGTGCCCGATCGCGACCTCGCCCGGGAGCGCCGCGAGCTTCTCCTCGTCGAACACCTGCGGCACGAGCCCCATCTCGCGGAGCGCCGTCACCCGGCCGCCGTCGGAGACGGCGATGCCGGCCGACTCCTGGCCGCGGTGCTGGAGCGCGAAGAGCCCGAAGTAGGAGAGCCGCGCCACGTCGCGCTCGGTCGACCGGACACCGAACACGCCGCACATCAGGCCTCGCCTCCGCGGGCACGCGCGAGGTCGTCGAGCGGGATCCCGAAGAGCGTGTCGCCGCCGACCGTGCCGATGCGGCGGACCTCGACGCCCGCCGTCGCGGCCGCGGCCTCATCGTCCGGGAGCGCGACGACCACCTGGCCGCCGACCTCGCCGAACAGGGTCAGCGGGTCGTCCTCGAGCTCGAGCTCGGCGCCGAGCCCGCTCCAGAGCGCGGCTTCGGCGAGGGCGACCGCGAGGCCGCCCTCGCCGACGTCGTGGACGAGCGACGCGTGCTGCGCCGCCCGACGGGCGTGGTGGACGAGCTCGACCTCGCTGGCGAGGTCGAGCGACGGCGACCCGCCGAGCGAGCCCCAGCGTGCCTGCGCCTCCGAGCCCGCGAGCGTCAACGCGGAGCGCGAGCGCGCGAGCAGGATCGCGTCCCCTGCGCGCCAGCCGCCCGGCACGCGCCGCACGTCGGGGACGAGCCCGACGCAGCCGACGACGGGTGTGGGCGGGATCGACTGCCCGTCGGTGTCGTTGTAGAGCGAGACGTTGCCCGACACGATCGGCACGCCGAGCGCCTCGCACGCGAGGGCCATGCCCTCGATCGCCTCGGCGAGCTCCCACCCGACCTGCGGCTTCTCGGGGTTCCCGAAGTTGAGGCAGTCGGTGAAGCCGAGCGGCTCCGCACCCGTACACGCCACGTTGCGCGCGGCCTCGAGGATCGCGAGCTGGCCGGCGAGCCGCGGATCGAGCGACCCGATGCGGCCCTGGCCGTCGAGCGTCACTGCGAGACCGCGCCAGGAGGGCCGCAGCCGCAGCACGCCGGCGTCGAGCCCCGGCCGGCGCACGGTGCGCGACTGGACAAGCTGGTCGTAGCGACGCGTGACGAAGGCGCGCGAGCGGAGCGGAGGAGACGCGAGCAGCTCGAGCAGCGCCTCCCCGAGCGGAGGGATCGCGGTCGGAAGCTCCTGCGGCGGGACGCGCGGCTCGCGCTCGACCGCGTAGCGCGGGCACTCGTCGGTGAGCAGGCGCGCGGGGATCACACCCACCTCGTCGTCCTCCCAGAGCGCGCGCAGGAGCCCGGTCTCGGTGACCTCGCCGATGACGGCGCGATGGAGCTCCCAGCGATCGATCACCGCCTCGACGTCCGCGAGTCGCTCCGGGGAGACGACCGCGACCATCCGCTCCTGCGACTCGGAGATCATCACCTCCCACGGCTCCATGCCCTCCTCGCGCTGCGGCACCCGATCGAGGTGGACGTCGATCCCGTAGCCGGCGGCCATCTCCGAGAGCGACGACGCGAGGCCCGCCGCGCCGCAGTCCTGGAGCGAGAGCACGAGCCCGCGCTCGACCAGCTCGGCGGACACCTCGATCAGCCGTTTGCCCGTGAACGGGTCTCCGACCTGGACCGTGGGGCGCTTGTCGGGGTCGTCCTCGCCGAGCTCCGCGCTCGCGAGCACGGACGCGCCGCCGATCCCGTCGCGCCCCGTCGTTGCGCCGTAGAGGACGACGAGCGCGCCCGCGGCGGTCGCCTTCGCGCGGACGAGCAGCTCGACGGGGAGCAGGCCGACGCACATCGCGTTGACGAGGCAGTTCGATGCGTAGGCGTCGTCGAACACGGCCTCGCCGCCGACGTTCGGGACGCCGACGCAGTTGCCGTAATGGCCGATCCCGCCGACCGCGCGCGAGAAGTGGTCGTCCGGTGCGCCGAAGCGGAGCCCGTCGAGGAGCGCCACGGGGCGCGCGCCCATCGCCGAGATGTCCCGCAGGATCCCGCCGACTCCCGTCGCGGCGCCCTGGAACGGCTCGACCGCCGAGGGGTGGTTGTGACTCTCGACCTTGAACGCGACGGCGAGCCCCTCGCCGAGGTCGAGGACGCCCGCGTTTTCGCCCGGCCCCTGGAGCACGTGCGGGCCCTCGCTCGGCAGGCGCCGCAGAAGCAGGGCGGAGTGCTTGTACCCGCAGTGCTCCGACCAGAGCAGCGAGAAGACTGCGAGCTCGAAATGGTTCGGCTCGCGCCGCATCAGCGAGACGATGCGGGCGAGCTCCCCGTCCGTGAGGCCGAGCTGACGATGGAGCGGCTGTTCCGCGATCGAGCTCAGAACACCAGTCTATCCGTGGCGGATGACCCCCTCGATGATCCAGGTACCGTCGCGCCGGATGGGTCGCCGTGACGTCTCGCTGCTCCTCGCCCTCGCTGCGATCTGGGGCGCGTCGTTCCTCTTCATCAAGCTCGGCGTCGAGGCGGTGGAGCCCGCCGTCGTCGTCCTGGGGCGGCTCGTCGTCGGCGTGCTCGTCCTGCTCCCGATCGTCCTCGCGCGGGGAGCGGTGCCCGACCTTCGCGTCATGTGGGTGCCGATCGTCGTCCTCGGCGTCCTCAACAACGCGATTCCGTACTGGCTGCTCGCGTTCGCGGAGACGAGGATCGACTCCGGGCTCGCCGCCGTCATCCAGGCAGCGGCGCCGATCCTGACCGTGGTGCTCGCGACGCGGATCGACCCCTCGCAGCGCGTCCGCGGTCTTCGCCTCGTGGGGGTCGGGATCGGCTTCCTCGGGGTCGCGCTCCTCGTCGGACTGCAGGAGGGAGGCCAGCTGATCGGCGCGCTGGCCGTGCTCGGGACGGCCACGTGCTACGCGCTCTCCGTCCTCTACGCCGGGCGCGCCGTCCGGTCGTTCGCGCCGCTCGAGGTAACGATCGGTCAGCTGACGGTCGGCATGTTGCTCGCTGCGCCGGTGGCGCTCGCCCAGCTGCCCTCCGAGGCGCCTCCGGCGAAGGCGATCGCGGCGATCGTCGCGCTCGGGGCGCTGGGCACCGGCCTGGCGTACCTCGTCTACTTCACGCTGATCGCGCGGGCCGGCGCGTCGCGGGCGATCCTCGTGACCTACCTCGTCCCGGCGTTCGCGCTCGTGTACGGGACGGTGATCCTCGACGAGTCCGTGACCGCGTCCGCGGTCGTGGGGCTCGGGCTGATTCTCTGCGGGACGGCTCTCGGGACCGGGGCCCGCCTCCGACGGCCGAGCGTCGCGACATGACGGTCTCCGTCCGCCCGGCCTCCCGGGACGACGTCCCCTTCCTCGTCGGGCTCGCGACCCACCCCGACGTCGCGCCGTACCTCGCGGCGGGCCGGGTTGTCACCGCCGACGCCTTCGTCGAGCGGATCGCGCGCTCGGAGGCCGAGCCGGAGGCGTACGGCGTGCTCGTGTTCGAGCTCGACGGCGAGCCGGCTGGCACCGCGACGTGGGAGCTCGTCAACCGCCGCTCGCGGATCGCAGGCGTGAGCGGGATCGCCGTCGATCCAGGCCTGCAGGGGCGAGGCGTCGGCCTTGCGGTCTCCCGCGCGCTGCAACGCCACCTGCTCCGTGATCGGGGGCTTCATCGTCTCCAGATGGAGGTCTACGCGTTCAACGACCGTGGGCTGCGCCACGCGGAGCGCGCGGGCTGGGTGCGGGAAGGCGTCCGCCGCCGCGCCTACTGGCGCGACGGGGAATGGGTCGACGGGATCCTCTTCGGCCTGCTCGAGGACGAGCTCGACGACGGCTGAGCCGAGACGACGATCGCTGTCAGACACCGTCTTCCGCCAAGGGTCGAGGTGCACCGACTTCGTGCCAATCGTCCCACATGAGTGGTCGACCGCGAGCTGGGTCGTCATGCGGGATCGAGCTTGCTGCGCAGGGTGGCCGGCATCGATCGGGCCCGGCCGGGACCGTCGTGCCCGGACGGGTCGGGCTGTGGTGTGATCGTCACCGGGTTGGCACAGCGATGCGCCTGACAGAGATCGGTGTTTGACACCGGGCGAGGGCATAGAGCCCAAGTGACACAGTGTCACTTGGGGCTCTCGTCCTGCGCGGACGTCCGCCGCCCCGCTACGGTCATCTGCCGCGCCGTGACAGTCTCTGCCTTCCGCCGCGCGCCTTCGGTCGCGGCGTCGTCCCCGCGTCAGACGGTCGCCAGGAAGGCGTCCAGCCGGGCGAAAGCCTCGGCGGCGCGGCGGCGGCCGAGCCCGAGCCGGACGTGGCCGGGCGCGTCGTACACCTCGCCCGGCAGGAGGAGCACGCCGGCCTCGGCGGCGAGGCGCTCGCAGAACGCCCGCGGGTCGGGCACCCGGAGGCGGGGGAAGCCGATGGGCGAGGCGTCCGGCCGCACCCAGTCGACACGGTCGGCGTGCCCGGCGACGAAGGCGTCGGCAAGCGCGAGGTTCTCGAGCACGAGCGCACGGTTCCGCTCGACGAGTCGCTCGCGGTGCCGGAGCGCGAGGGAGGCGAGAAGCTCGCTGGGCGCGCTCGAGCAGATCGAGGTGTACAGCTTGACCGCGACGATCGCGTCCCGCACCGTCGCGTCCCGGCATGCGATCCAGCCGGTGCGGAGCCCCGGCAGCCCGTACGTCTTCGAGACGCTCCCCAGCGAGACGGCGCGCTCGTAGAGGTCGCACGCGGCGGGGAGGCGCGTCGCAGGGTCGTGCTCGAGCTCACGGTACACCTCGTCGCAGAAGAGGACGGCGCCGCGCTCGGCACATAGCTCGACGATGCGGTCGAGCACGGCGCGCGGCATCGACGTCCCGGTCGGATTGTGCGGCGTGTTGACGTAGACAAGCGCCGTGTCCGGCCGGAGAACGCGCTCGAGCTTGCCGAGGTCGTGTGCCCAGCCGTCGGCGTACGAGCGCTGCCAGGTGTCAACCTCGGCCCCGGTCGCCCGCGCGACCGCGACCGCCGACTCGTAGCACGGCGCCTCGATCACCGCGTGGTCGCCCGGCCCGAGGAGCGCCGTCTCGGCCGCAAAGATCCCTTCCTCGGCCGCCGCGAGCGCGACGACGGCGTCCGCGGGCGTGCGCTCGTACAGGGTCGCGATCGCCTCGCGCAGCTCCGGCGACCCGGGTACCTCGGTGTATCCGAGCCAGAGCGACTCCAGCCGCTCGCGCGCGTCCGGCTCGAGCGCGAGCAGTTCGCCTACCGCGACCGACTCGCAGTCGCTCGAGGAGAGCTGGAGCTCCGTCGTGAACTCGTAGCTCTCGTACCAGCGCTCGATGCGGAAGGGCGGGAGGCGCACCGTCGCATCGTCCCAGATGCGAAGTAGGCTCAGAGCCACCCACCGAGAGAAGGAGAAGGAATGGCGTTTCTCGTCGCCCTGGGCGTGTTCGTCGCGGTCGTCGTCGTCGGCGTCATCCTGTTCGCGACGGGTCACGTCGTCCTCGGCTTCGTCGCCGTCCTCGCGAGCCTGCCGTTCGCGCTCGCAAGCTGGATGAAGTGGGGCGACCGAGGGATCTGATGGCGGGAGGTCGGCGAGGCAGGGTCAGCGCGAGCGTCCGCGCGCGTCGACCCGGAGCGGGCGCGGCTCGCGTCCGGCCTCGACCGCCGCGAGCTCGTCCGCGAGGTTTGCGACCACGCAGGCGTGGTTCGGGACGATCCGCACCCGCTGGCCGAGCTCGAGCGTCTCCCCGGCCGCCAGCGCGACGGTCGCGTGCTCCTCGCTCAGCCGGTCGACGGTCGAGCCGGGCGCCTCGAGCACGGTCCCGAACCCCGGCCCCGGTCCGGGGTCGGACGTCAGCGTCTTGCTGCCCGCGTCGAGGACTGCGCGGTCGGGGGTGGGCCTGCTCACGACGGTTGCGTGGACGGTCAGGGCGACATCGTCGAGGCTCGCGGCACCGGCGGCGACCGTCGAGCGGTCGTGGAAGGCGTAGGTTCCCGCGCGGTACTCGGTCACGGTCGGGCGAAGCGCCTCCGAGGCCCACATCGCCGGCGTCCCTCCCGCGGACACAACTGCAGGCTCGAGCCCGGCCCGTGTCGCCAGCTCGACCGCCGCTCGGAGGAACGGGAGGGCCCCGTCCGGGGCCGGGTACGTGAGGTAGCCGCCGAAGCGGAGGCCCTCATGACGCGCGATCGCGCTCGCGAGCGCCGACGCATGCTCGGGCGCCTGGACGCCCGTGCGACCGAGCCCGGTGTCGCAGTCGACGAGCACGTCGAGCTCGTGCGAGCCGTCGACTGCCCGCGCGAGGCCGTCCAGCAGCGCCTCGTCGTCGACGCTGACGGTCAGCTTCACCCGGGCGGCGAGCGCGCGCAGCCGCTCGAGCTTCTCCGCCCCGACGATGTTGTAGGGCACGAGGATGTCCGTGATGCCCGCGTCGGCCATCACCTCGGCCTCGCCGAGCTTCTGGCAGGTGATCCCGGCGGCGCCGTGCGCCAGCTGGCGACGTGCGATCTCGACCGAGCGATGCGTCTTGACGTGAGGTCGGTTCGTGAGCCCGACCCGATCGCAGTGCGCCTGCCAGCGCTCGAGGTTCCGCTCGAGCCTATCGAGATCGACCACGGCGATCGGGGTATCGAGCAGCGTCACCGGCCGGGGAGTCGCGCGATCGCCTCGACCTCGATCAGGAGGCCGGGCGGGAGCCCCACCTGCACCGTCGTGCGCGCCGGGTACGGCGGCGAAAACGCCTGCCGGTAGACGTCGTTGAACGCCGCGAAGTCGGCGAGGTCGGCGAGGTAGACGTTGACCTTCTGCACGTCGTCGAGGCCGCAGCCCGCTGCCGCGAGACAGGTCCGCACGTTGGCGAGCGCCTGGGTCGTCTGCTCGACGATGCCGCCGGCGACGATCGTCCCGTCGTCGGCGTGAGCCACCTGGCCGGCGGTGAAGACATGGTCGCCGCTCCGGACGACCGGCGAGTACGGCGCGGCGGGGACGGCGATGCCGTCCGGGACGGGTGCGTCGCGGCTCATCGCGTCACGGCCCGAGCCGCTCTCCGTTGACGGGGTCGAAGATGTGGGCCTCGCCACGCGGAGCGAGACGGACGCTGTCGCCGCGGGCCGGCGCGTCGTTGGACTCGACACGCGTCGCGAGCCGCGTCTCCGCTCCGGCCACCTCCGCGGTGCAGAAGACGTATGCGTCCGCGCCGAGAACCTCGACTGCCTCGACGCGCGCCGCGATCCCGTCCGACGCCAGGCGGAGCGCCTCGGGCCGCAGCCCGACGACTACCCGGTCGAGACCGCGTGCGGCCGCGGCCGCCGAGACCTCCGCGGGGCACGGCACGGCGATGCCGGCGACGTCGACCGACCCGTTGCCGCCGAGGGGAACCTCCAGCAGGCTCATCGCGGGGGATCCGATGAAGCCGGCGACGAAGGCGTTGGCCGGACGGTCGTAGAGCTCGCTTGGGCGGGCGCGCACTGCTGGAGCCGGCCGTCGCGGAGCACGGCGACCCGGTGGCCCAGCGTCATCGCCTCCGACTGGTCGTGCGTCACGTACACCGTCGTCACGCCGAGCGCGCGCCTGCAGCTCGGCGATCTCGGCGCGCATCTGGACGCGCAGCTTCGCGTCGAGGTTCGAGAGCGGCTCGTCCATGAGGTAGGCCTTGGGCGAGCGGATCATCGCGCGCCCCATCGCCACGCGCTGCCGCTGTCCGCCGGAGAGCTGCGCCGGCTTGCGCTCGAGCAGGTCGGAGAGGCCGAGCAGCTCGGCGACCTCGCGCACGCGGAGATCGCGCTCGCGACGCGGGATCTTCGTCATCTTGAGCGGGAACGCGATGTTCTGCGCGACCGTCAGGTACGGGTAGAGCGCGTAGTTCTGGAACACCATCGCGACATCCCGGTCCTTAGGGCGCGCGTACGTGACGTCGAGGCCGCCGATCCAGATGCCGCCGTCGTCGACCTCCTCGAGCCCGGCGAGCATCCGCAGGGCGGTCGACTTTCCCGAGCCGGACGGCCCGACGAGGACCATCAGCTCGGCGTCCGCGATGTGCAGGTCGAGCGCGTCCACCGCGGCGAGGTCGCTCCCGGGATAGATCCGCGTCGCCTGCTCGTACCGGATGTCAGCCACGACGGCCCTCCAGCGCGGCACCGACTTCCTGCGCTTCGCCGGTCGGCATCGGCGGCCACCGTCAGCTCGCGCCGGATCCGCGCCTTCGCCTCGTCGCCCGCGCCGAGGCGGTCGAGCCCGTGGAGCGCGGCGCCGACGACGGGGGGCGCGCTCGTCGGGTGCACCGTGATCCGGTCGCCGACGGCAGCGAGCCCGAGCCCGACCGCGGCGAGCAGCGGCCGGTCGCCGGCCGCGAGGAGGCCCCCGCCGAGCACGACCTCGACGGCCTCGTGCTCGAGCTCGAGCCGGACGAGCGCCGCCCGCGCGAGTGCCACGATCTCCTCGGCGAGGCGCTCGACGATCGCCGCCGCGACCTCGTCGGGCGGCGGCCTCGGCGAAGACCACCGGCGCGAGCTCGATCATCCGCCGCTGCGCGATCCGGCCCAGCGTGGATGCGCTCGCGAGCGTCGCTCGGGAGGTCGAGGCCGAAGTGCCGCGGAACTGCGCGCTCCAGGCTCGTCCGCGGTCCCCGGCCGTCCTCGCTCCGCGCCGCCGACGTAGAGCGCCTCGAGGCCCACGTCGTAGCCGCCGCCCCAGTCGCCGGTGATCCGGCCGAGCGCGGGGAAGCGGACGCCTCCGGCCGTCCGGCGCGACCCCGACGCAGTTGATCCCGGCGCCGCAGACGACCGCGACGCCCCACCCGCGCTCGGTGCCTGCGCGGAGCACGGCGAGCGTGTCGTTGCCGACCTCGATGTAATCGGCCCAGCCTCTCGCCTCGATCGCCGCGTGGAGCGCGTCCTCCTCGGCGGGGAAGTCGACACCTGCGAGGAAGACGTGCGCGACCGAGACGCCCTGCGACCCATTCGCTCCCGCGTCGGCGAGCGCCTCGTCGAGCAGGTCCTGCAGGAGCTCGACCGACCGGTCGAGGCCGAGGTGGTGGGGTGAGGAGAGCGGGCCGCGCGCATGCGCGAGAAGGCTGCCGTCCTCCCGGACGAGCGCGAGATCGGTCTTGGAGTTGCCTCCGTCGACCGCGAGCACGATCCGGTCGCTCATCGCGCCGAGCCTCCCACCGCCGCCGGCTCGTCCAGGCGGAGGGTGTCGAGAAGCGTCCCGCTGAGCGCATCTTGCCCGATCAGCGGATGTGCGAGCAGCGCCTTCCGGGCCGTCACGCGGTCGCGCGTGACCGCCGCCTCGGCGGTGAGCCGCTCGTAGGCCGCAACGTGCTGGACGAGTCCGAGCAGCTCGGGCGCGAGCGGGGCCTGGGGCAACGGCACCGCGCCGCCGGCGCCGACGCGCGCCGGGAGCTCCACGACGTCGTCGTCCTGGAGGCCCGCGACCACCCCGTCGTTCCGGACGTCGACGACCTGGATGTCGCCGCTGTCGGCCGAGAGCGAGGCGATCAGGGCCGTCGCCGCCTCGCTGTAGAACGCGCCGCCCCGCTGCTCGAGGAGGGCTGGCTTCTCCGAGACCTCGGCGTCGCGGTAGATGTCGAGCAGGCGCGCCTCGATCTCGCCGACCTCCACCGCGCGAGGCACCCCCTCGCGCTGCTCTGCCAGGACGATGTCGTGCGCGTAGAAGTAGCGCAGGTAGGAGGACGGAACCGCGCCGAGCTCCTCGAGCAGCCGGAGCGGAAGCCCCGCGTGCCGGGCGAGCGCGTCCCCGTGCGTCCCGAGCAGCTCGGGGAGCACGTCGCGCCCGTCGACGACCACGCGCCGCACCCACGTGAGGTGGTTGAGGCCGACGTGATCGACGAGCACCGCGTCCGGGGCGATTCCGAGCAGCCGGGCGACCTCGCGCTGGATGCCGATCGCGACGTTGCAGAGGCCGATCGCGCGGTGGCCCCCGTCGAGCAGCGCACGCGTGACGATCCCGACGGGGTTCGTGAAGTCGACGATCCACGCACCCGGCCGCGCGAGCGCGCGGACACGCTCGGCGATCCCGAGCACGACCGGCACGGTGCGCATCGCCTTCGCAAAACCCCCGGCGCCGGTTGTCTCCTGACCGATGCACCCGCAGGCGAGCGGGACGGTCTCGTCCCCGAGCCTCGCCGCCTGCCCGCCGACCCGCAGCTGGAGCAGGACGAACGACGCCCGCTCGACCGCGGCGTCCAGGTCGCCGGTGACGGTGAGCGTGCCGCCAAACCCCTGCCGCTCGAGCATGCGCGCCGCCATCTCACCGACGACCGCGCGCCGCTCGGGATCGACGTCGTGCAGGACGAGCTCGTCGATCGGGATCGCGCGCTCGCTCGCGCGAGAGCCCGGAGACGAGCTCGGGCGTGTACGTCGACCCACCGCCGATCACGGCAAGCTTCATCCTTTGACTCCCGTCAGCGTCACGCCCTCGACGAACGCCTTCTGCGCGAGGAAGAAGACGAGGACGACCGGCAGCATCACGAGCAGCGTCGCGGCCATCGTCAGGTTCCACTGCACCTGGTGGAGGTTCCGGAACTGCGACAACCCGATCGACGTCACCCAGCTGTCCGGGTTCTCGCTCGTATACAGCAGCGGCAGGAAGAAGTCGTTCCAGGTGTAGAGGACGGAGAAGAGCGCCACAGCGGCGATCGCCGGCTTGGCCAGACGGAGCACGACGGTCGTGAGGATCCGGAACTCGCTACACCCGTCCACGCGGGCGGCGTCCAGGTACTCCTCGGGGATGGTGAGAAAGAACTGGCGGAGCAGGAAGATCGCAAAGGCGTCTCCGAACCAGTTCGGGATGATCAGCGGCCACAGCGTCCCGACCAGGTGCAACTTGGCCCACATCACGTACAGCGGGACGACCGTGATCTGGGGCGGCAGGATGAGGGCGACGAGGACGATGAGGAACATCGCATCCCGACCGCGCCATTTGAGTCGCGCGAACGCGTAGGCGACAGGGACGCTCGACAGCAGCAGACCAAGCGTCGCGAGAGTCGAGTAGATGAACGAATTGAGCGCCCAGCGCCACAGCGGAGCGCTGGAGAAGACGTCGACGTAGTTCTCCCAGCGAAACGGTTCCGGCCACAGCCGTGACGACAGCGCCTGGTCGTTCGTCATCAGCGACGTGAGGCCGATGAACACGACGGGCGCGGCGAAGATCACCGCGGCAGCGATCAGCAGGCTGTGATCGGCGATCGAGACGAGCAGCCGGCGCCGTCGGACGGCCCGCGGGGGCGACGTCGCGCTGCGGGAACGACCTCGACCGACAGGTCGGCGGTGCTCACCGCGCCGCCCCCTGGTAGTACACGAAGCGTCTGGAGCCGCGGATGATCATGAGTGTGAACGCGAACGCCACGGCCAGCAGCAGCACCGCCATCGCCGACGCGTAGCCCATGTGGAAGTACCGGAACCCGTGGTAGTAGAGGAGGATCGGATAGAAGAGCGTCGACCCTTCGGGATACCCGAGTTCGAGCGTGCTCGGTCCCGCCTGCCTGCGAGGCCTGCCCGGCCGCGACGCTCGCCGCCACATACGCCTGGGTGAAGTACTGGAGCCCCTGGATCACCCCCAGGATCACGGCGAACAGGAGCACGGGGCTGATCAGCGGGAGGGTCACCCAGCGCATGCGCTGGTACGCCGCCGGCCCCGTCGAGGTCGGCCGACTCGTAGAGATGCTTCGGGACGTCGAGCACCGCGGCGAGGAAGATCATCATCGTGTTACCGATCCCCCACAGGCCGAGCATCACGAGTGACGGCTTCGACCATCCCGGGTCGTTGAACCAGAGCGGCCCTTCGATTCCGAGCTTGCCGAGGATGACGTTGACGGGCCCGGTGGCTGGATTCAGGAGGTAGACGAATCCCAGCGTGGCCGCGACCGGAGGCACGAGCGCCGGAAGGTAGAAGACGGTACGGAACGCCCCGACCCACGTCGTGCGCGCGTGATCATCACCGCGATGCCGAATGCGAAGAGCACCTGGAGCGGGACCGCGATCGCGATGACCACAACGTGTTTCGCACGGCCGGCCAGACCTCTGGGTCTTCGCCGAGGAGATAACGGTAGTTGGCCAGACCGATCCAGCGCGGAGGGCTGAGCAGGTCGTAGTGCGTGAACGAGAGATATCCGATCATCACGAGTGGATAGCCGAAGAAGATGGTGAAGCCGACGATCCAGGGGCTGAGGAACGCGAGCACGACGAGCCTGCGCCGCCACGCGGCCCGGCTCCTGGCACGCCGACGAGCGAGTGCCGGCGCGGCCGCGGCGAAGCCCCGGCTTCCGCGACCGGCGGGACGCTCACGGCACGCCGCCCCCGCCCTTCCCGGCCTGCTCGATCTTCGCGTCGATCTGTCTTGTCGACCGCAGCGAGACCGCCTGGAGATTGCTCACCTTGCCGGCATACCACTTCGCCAAGAAGTTCGGAACGTCTGGAGATGGTCCGGACCGATCGGGTGATCGGCGTCGTCGTCGACTTCGGGTTCGTGAACAGCTTCCGGAACGTGGCGAAATGGCGTCGGGGAGCAGCTCGGGCGACTTGGATGAGCTGACCGTCGACGGGACGTTCCTGATCCCGTTCGAGAACTTCGCGAGCGCATGGTCGTTCGTGGTCAGGTACTTGACGAGCTTCCAGGCCTCGTCTCGGTTCTTGCCGCCCTTGGGAATCCCGATGATCGTGCCGTTGACGTAGCCGCATCCGTACTCGCGACGGCTGTGCGGTCACGGGCATCGGTGCAGTTCCGTACTTCAGCTCGGGGTGCTCGTCTCGAGGAACGCGACACGCCACTCACCGTCGATCATCATTGCCAGCTTGCCCGGTCTCGAACGCGTGGGAAGCCGAGAACTCGTCTCCGGCTCCGGTCTGCCAGCGGACGAGCTTGCCGTACCCGTAGTAGTCGATCAGGCTCTTCTGCCAGTTGAGCAGGCGTGTCCACCCCGGCTGTCGCGAGAGATTGGACTTCCCCGCGCTGTCGAAGTAGGTGGCGCCGATCAGCGCACCGTAGGCGCCGATGCCCGCGCCACCGTGGTAGAAGAACGGGTTCGGGTCGTAGCCGACGACCTTGAGCGAGCCGTCGGCGTTTCGCTGCGTGAGCTTCTTCGCGTACGCGGTGAGCTCTGAGAACGTTTTCGGCGGGCGGGTCAGCCCGGCCTGCTTGAAGAGCTTCTTGTTGTAGTAGAAGCCGTAGCTGTCGGCGAGGAGCGGCAGCGCACAGCGCGTTCCCTTGTATTGGGTGTAGTACCGCGACGCCGGAGGAAAGATGTTGATGTTGATCTTGTCCTGCTTGAGATAGGGCGCGAGATCGACCCAGCCCCCCGTCGGGCAGTACACCCCGACGTTCTGCGACGAGAACGAACTGACGACGTCGGGGACGTTGCCCGAGCGGATCGCGGCGATGATCTTGTCGTCGCTGATCCCGCCGACGACGTCAATGTCGACGTTCGCGTTCTTCTGGTCGTACTCCGCGACCACCTTCTCGAACTCTTTGAGCTCGTGACCGGCGCTCCAGCCCACCCAGATCGTCAGCTTCGTCGCGGCGCCGCGCTGCGGTGCCGCCGACGTGCCGTCGCTCCGATCGCGGCGGCGAGCACAAGACCTGCGAGCGCGACGACGATCGCCGCTTTGCGTCTCATGGGACCTCCTCCTTGGACAGTCGCTGGGGATCTCCTCGCTCGACGTTCCCGCGGCAGCGAGGTTAGGAAACTTTACGAATCGGGACGCTAGACTTGGTGGCCTTCAGAGTCAAGGGATCGGGGCCTTCTGCCCCGCCTGGTTAGGATTCCATCCGGGAGCATCTATGAATCGGCAATCCCACTCTCCGTCCCCGCACTTCCGCCGCTTCTCAAGCACCTGAACGAGCGCACGGTGCTCGAGGCGATCCGCTCCGGGGCGCCCGATCTCGCGCGCCGAGATCTCGCGTCGCGCGGGCATCTCGAAGCCGACCGTCTCGCTCGCGCTCCAGTCGCTCGTCGACGCGGGGCTCGTCCGCGAAGCCGCCGACGGGCCGACCGGCCCTCGCTACGGCGCAGTGTTCTTCGAGCCGGTCCCCGAGGCCGCGCTCGCACTCGGGCTCGACGTCGGCGGCCGTTTTCTCCGCGGCGCGATCTGCGACCTCCGCGGCGATGTCAGCGCTCGTCTCGACGTCGAGATCGACGGCGCCGACGCGTCGCGCGTGCTCGAGCAGATCGCGGAGCTGCAGGCCGCGCTCGTCGAGGCGACCGGCCTCGACGACGCGCTCGTGAACGGCGTCGTCGTCGGCGTGCCGGGGGTCGTCGACCCCGAGCGCCGTGAGATCTCGCTCGCGACGAGCGTCGCCGGCCTCGAGGGCCCGACGTTCGCGGACGCGCTCGAGGCCCAGCTCGGGGTCGGGTCTGGCTCGAGAACGACGTCAATCTCGCGGCGCTCGGGGAGCAGTGGCGGGGGTTGCCGGCGGCGTCGACGACTTCCTGTTCCTGTCGATCGGCACGGGCATGGGCGCAGGACTCGTCCTCCGCGGCGAGCTTCACCGCGGTCGCAACGGCGCCGCCGGGAGAGGTCGATTTCTCCTTCGTCGGGCTCGTCGAGGACGTCGACCCGTGCGCGGGAGCTGTCTCGGCGCACGCAGCGCGGCTGGTGGGCGACGGGCCGGCCGACGACGCTGTGCGCGCCGTACGGCGCGCGCGACATCTTCGCCGCCGCGCGGGCCGGTGATGCGCTGGCGGAGGCGGTCGTCCAGGAGGTCGCCCGCCGGATCGCCCTGCACGTCGTCCCCGTCGCCGCCGTCACCGACGTCTCGCTCGTCGTTCTCGGCGGCGGGCTCGGCTCGAACGGCGACCTGCTGCTCGAGCCGGTGCGTGTGCTGCCTCGACCGGTGGATCCCGTTTCCGCCGAGCGTGGCGGTGTCGTCGCTCGGCGAGGCCGCGGTGCTCTCGCGGTGCCCTCGCGCTCGCGCTCCGCCACGCGCTCGACGACGTCGTCGAGCGCCGCGGGCGGCTGACGCCGACGGCGCGGCGGCGAGCCGCCTACGCGGCGCACGGGCGCGACCTCGCCCTCCGGCCATCGCGACGACGTCGCGACGGCGCAGAAGGGCGAGGAGCAGCACCGCGCCGAGGGCGAGCAGGATCGCGCTGCCGAGCCAGGCGACGTGGAACCCGTCGACGAGCGCCTGCCGACTGGTCGGCGGCCGTCGGCGGGTGGCCGAGCGACGAGAGCGTGTCGGTGGTCTTGTTCGTCGCGAACGTCGAGAGGAGCGGCGAGGCCGAGCGCGCCGCCGATCTGCTGCGACGTGTTGAAGAGACCCGACGCGAGCCCGGCGTCGTCGGCCGGGACGCCGCTCGTCGCGATCAGCGTGATCGGGACGAAGACGAGCCCCATCCCGAACGCGGTCAGCAGGATGCCCGGAAGCAGGTCGGTGACGTACGACGAGTCGCGGCGTCAGGCGCAGGAAGCTGAGCAGGCCGACGAACGGCGAGCGCCGAGGCCGATCAGCGGCACGTCGCGCGCGCCGAGCGCGGGCACGAGCTTCTGCGAGATCGCCGGCGCTCACGATCACGCCGAGCGTGAACGGCACGAACGCGAAGCCCGGCCTCCAGCGGCGAGAAGCCCAGCACGCGCTGCACGTACAGCGTGTTGAAGAAGAACATCGCGAAGAGCCCTGCGGCGACGATGCAGCATCGCGACGTTGGCGCCCCGCACGGTTCTGACCGCGAAGATCGAGAGGCGCACGAGCGGCTCCGCGGAGCGCTGCTCGATGAGGACGAACGCGACGAGCAGCACGCACGGCGACCGCGAGGATGCCGAGCACCTCGGCGGAGCCCCAGCCCGCCTCGGCGGAGCGCGACGATCCCGTAGACGAGGGCGATCAGCCCGGCGGTGACGGTCGTCGCGCCTGCGAGGTCGAAGCTCTTGTGCGCGTGCTCGTCCTTCGACTCGGGCACGAAGCGCAGCGAGAAGAGGAACGCGGCGATCCCGACCGGGATGTTGACGAAGAAGATCCACGGCCACGACAACGTCTCGACGAGGAAGCCGCCGAGCACGAGGCCGACTGCGCCGCCGCCGACCGCGATCGCGGCCCACACGCCGAGCGCCTTCGTGCGCTCGGGGCCTTCGCGGAACGTCGTCGTCACGATCGAGAGCGCCGCGGGCGAGACGAGCGCGGCGCCGAGCCCCTGGATGCCGCGCGAGATGATCAGCATCGTCTCGCCGTTGGAGACGCCACAGACGAACGAGGCCGCCGTGAAGAGCACGAGGCCGGCGAGGAACACGCGCTTGCGCCCGATCAGGTCGCCCGCGCGCCCGCCGAGCAGGAGGAAGCCGCCGAAGAGGAGCGCGTAGGCGTTGACGATCCACTGCAGGTTCGACTCGGAGAGGCCGAGGTCGGCCTGGATCGACGGCAGCGCGACATTCACGATCGTGGCGTCGAGGATCACCATGAACTGCGCGAGGCAGACGAGGACGAGGACGAGCCAGGGGTTGACGCCGTGTGCGCGCGCGTTCACGTTCCGAGGCTAGCTGCGCCGTGTCGCCGCGCGCGTTCGGTTACCCGAACGTCCGACCAGAGCGCCAGGAGGCCTTTCGGACTGCCGTTCGTGCGACGAGCCGGCGACAGGAGTTGGTGCCCCTGCTTCGTGTCTGCCGCGGGGCTCGAACGTGCCGCTGGCATCGACGCATGCGACCAGATCGACCACCAGCCGCCGGAGCGGTCGACCCCGAGGAGCTGCGACGGGGGCTGAGACAGGGCCGTGGTCGAACCACACTAGGATCGCTGGTATGTCGTCATTCCTGCACACGATGGTGCGTATCACCGATCCGGAGACGAGCCGTGCGTTCTACGAGGCGCTCGGGTTCTCGTTCAGCCGCGAGATGGACATCGTTCGCAACGGCGAGCTCGAGGCGACGAACTACTTCTATTCGATCGGCGGCCAGGAGAACGTTCTGGAGCTGACGTACAACCACGATGGCCGCTCCTACGAGTTGGGCACGGGTTACGGTCATATCGCGGTCGGTGTCGGTGACTTCGATCAGACGCTGGCCGAGCTGAAGCGACAGGGAATCGAGGCCGAGCGGCCGCCGTACCGGGTGACCGAGGGCGGATCGAGGATCTGCTTCGTCCGCGATCCCGATGGGTACCGGATCGAGCTGATCGAGCGCTCCGGCTCCTGAGCCGCCGGGCGTCGCCGATGCGATCGCGATGACCGAGTCCCGGACGTTCCTGGCCTGTTGACAACTACAAAGTTGTTAAGTAGTGTGACGGTGTTCGCTGTTCTCCTTTCAGCCCGGAGGCTCCCCATGCCGCTTCCCCACCCTCTTCCGGCGCCCGTCGTCGAGCTCGTCGCGCGTCGCTTTCGCGTCATCGGCGAGCCGATGCGGATCCGGATCCTCGACCGCCTGCGTGGCGGCGAGGCAACGGTCGCCGAGCTGACCGAGTACCTCGGCACGTCGCAGCAGAACGTCTCGAAGCACCTCGGCGTTCTCCACGAGGCCGGCATCCTCGGCCGTCGGAAGGAGGGCACTCACACGCTCTACGCGATCGCGGACGACAGCGTCCTCGGTCTCTGCGAGCAGGTCTGCGGCGGGCTCCAGCGGCAGTTCAGCGGACCTCGCGGATCTCGTCGGCGGGTCGTTGCGATGAGCTGCGCGAGGCTCTCACTGCCGCGCGTCCTGTTCGGCCTCGCCGGCACGATGACGCTCCTCGCGGTCGTCCTCGCCGTCACGGTCAGCCCGTGGTTCCTTCTCCTCGCGTCTTCGTCGCCGCGAACCAGTGGCTCTTCGCGCTGGTGGGGGCCTGCCCCGCGTCGATCGTGCTGGGACGAACGCCATGCTTTCGTGGGGAGGTCTCGAGGTGAGCGTCGTCAGCGAGCGGAACGAAGACGGGCGAGGCTGAAGCCACGCCCGGGTCGCCCGCGACGCCCGGGACGGTAGTCCGCGGGTCGGCCCGATCGGACGGCTCGGCCGCTGGACGGCAGGCCACATCCGCCTCGTCGTGATCGCCTGGGCGGTCGTCGCGATCGGCCTCGGCGCGCTTGCGCCGAGAGCCGAGCATGCGCTCTCGGGCGCCGGCTGGGAGGCCACGGGCTCGGAGTCCGTCGCCGCGCGGCGACGCGATCGACGCGTCGTTCGCCGGCCAGGGCGGTTACGCCCTGATGGTGGTCGTCCACGGCACGGGCGACCTCGACTCCGACCGTCGCACGGCCCGCCGGATCCTCGAGGCCGACCCCCGCGTGTCGTCCGTTGCGGCCGCCCCAGGTGTCGCAGGACGGTCGCACGGTGGTCCTGAGCGGCGGCGCGGCCGCGAGCCCGACCGACGATGGTGCGGGCGGCGGACGACCTCAAGGGCGAAGCTCGCCGATCTCTCGAGCGGCTCGACGACGGTCAGCCTGACCGGGGCGCCGGGCATGTGGTCCGACTTCAACGAGGCGAACAAGAGCGCGATGCTGACGTCGGAGGTCATCTCCTGGCCGGTCACTCTCGCGATCCTGCTCCTGGCGTTCGGGTCGCTCGTCGCGGCCGGCCTGCCGCTCCTGCTCACGATCCTCGGGCTGATGGCGTCGGCGGGGAGCCTCTTCCTGATCACGCACCTGTTCGACGTGTCGATCTGGTCGATGAACTTCGCGCTCATGTTCGCGCTGGCGCTCGGGATCGACTACGCGCTGTTCATCGTGGCGCGGTTCCGAGGCGCGCACTTCGGCTCGGCGCTCACGACGCGCGACGCGGTCGCAGTGACGATGGACACGGCCGGGAAGGCGGTGCTCTTCTCGGGCGTTACCGTGCTCGATCTCGTTGTCGGCGGTGATGCTCGTCCCGAGCCCCGCGTTCCGCTCGATGGCGCTCGGGATCATGCTCTCGGTCGCGTTCATCCTGCTCGCGACGCTCACGCTGCTCCCCGCGGTGCTCACGTGGCTCGGCGACCGCGTCGACAAGCTCTCGCTGCCGTGGGTGCACGCCGGCGAGCACCGCTCGCCGCGCTTCGCGCGTTGGGGCGAGCGGCTCTGGCGCCGTCCTGCGCTCTTCGGCGTCCCCGCGGTCGCGATCCTGCTGCTGCTCGCCGTGCCCGTCTTCCGGCTCGACACCGGCATGCCGTCGATCAAGGTCGTCCCGAGCAGCGACGGTCGCGGGTCGGCTACGTCCAGGTGCAGGAGGCCTTCGGCCCCGGCGCGCCCGGGACGCTGCAGGTCGTCGCGCCCGGCCGCCGACGCCGCCCGCGTCGAGGCCGTGCTCGACGCGGACCCGGGCATCGCGGCGGTTGCGCCGGCGCAGCGCTCGGGCGGCGAGGTGCTCGTGCTCGCGGTCCCGTCCGCCGACCCGTCGGATCCCGCGGTCGGCACGACGATCGACCGGCTCCGCGCCGACCTTCCCGGCGGCGGCCTCGTCGGCGGCGCGGCCGCGGAGAACCACGACCTCGAGGCGGCGCTCGCGGCGAAGACGCTCCCCGTCTTCCTCGTCGTCCTCGGTCTCGGCTTCCTGCTCCTCCTCGTCGCGCTGCAGGCGCCGCTGATCGCGCTGGCGGGCGTGCTCACGAACCTCCTCGCGACGGCCGCGGCGTTCGGCGTCGGCGTCCTGATCTTCCAGGACGGCCACCTGCAGGGGCTCCTCGGCTTCGAGTCGCAGGGGTTCCTGAACGCCTGGGGGCCGGTGTTCTTCTTCGCGATGATCTTCGCGATCTCGATGGACTACACCGTGTTCCTGCTCTCGTCGGCGAAGGAGCACTGGGACCGCTCGCACGACCCGCGCGAGGCGATGGTCGGCGGCGTCGCGCACTCCGGCCGCACGATCTTCGCGGCCGCGGCGGTGATGGTCGCCGTCTTCTTCACGTTCGCGCTCTCCGGACCGATCCCGCCGAAGGAGATGGGCGTCATCCTCGGCGTCGCCGTCCTCCTCGACGCGATGCTGATCCGGCTCGTCGCTGATGCCGGTGCTGCTCCGCATGATGGGGCGCCATGCCTGGGCTCTGCCGCGGTGGCTCGATCGGATGCTGCCGGACGTCACGTTCGGTCATTCGTGAGAAGCTCGGGCGATGGCTGACGAGGAGCGAGTCCGCGCCGCCGTCCGGGGAGCCGAGCGCTTCCTCAACGCCTGGCACGGCGGCCCTACCGCACGGGGCCGCCTGCTGGAGGTCGCGGACGCGATCGACGAGGAGGAGCGGTTCGACAGCTACGGGTCCGGAGACCGCATCGAGCGGCTCGAGCGCCGCGTCGCCGAGCTCCTCGGCAAGGAGGCCGCGGTCTTCATGCCGAGCGGGACGATGGCGCAGCCGATCGCCCTGCGGATCTGGAGCGACCGGCGCGGCATCCGCACGGTCGCCTTCCACCCGACGTGTCACCTCGAGCTCCACGAGGAGAAGGGCTACGAGCGGCTGCACGGGCTCCACGGCAAGCTCGTCGGCGACCTGAACCGGCTGATCACGCTCGACGACCTCGAGGGGATCCACGAGCCGGTCGCCGCGCTCCTCCTGGAGTTGCCCCAGCGTGAGATCGGCGGGCTCCTGCCGTCCTGGGACGACCTCGTGGCCCAGGCCGGATGGGCCCGGGAGCGCGACATCGCGCTGCACCTCGACGGTGCCCGCCTCTGGGAGTCGCAGCCCTTCTACGGGAGGCCGCATGCGGAGATCGCGGGGCTCTTCGACTCGGTCTACGTCTCCTTCTACAAGGGGCTCGGCGGGATCGCGGGCGCGGCGCTCGCCGGGGACGCCGCGCTCGTCGCCGAGGCGCGCGTGTGGCAGCGGCGCCAGGGCGGGAACCTCGTCACGCTGCACCCTTTCGTCGTCGCGGCCGAGGTCGCGCTCGACGAGCGGCTCGACCGGATGCCCGCCTACGCCGACCACGCCCGTGCCCTCGCCGCCGCCCTGGCGGACGAGGAAGGGGTCGAGGTGGTGCCCGACCCGCCGCAGACGCCCCTCTTCCACGTCCTGCTGCGCGGCGAGCGGGAGCGGCTCGCCGACACGGCGCTCCAGGTCGCGGAGGAGCGGAAGGTCTTTCTGTTCGCGGACCCGAGCTCGACCACGTCGCCGGGTTGGCAGCGGCACGAGGTGATGGTCGGCGAGGTCACGCTCGCGCTCCAACCGGCCGAGGTCGCGGAGCTGTACGCCGAGGTGCTGGCCCGCGCGGCCGCGCCACTCCCTCGCAGGCGGAGGGTGAGGACGCGCGGCTGATCGGTCGAACGTGCGACAAGCGGTCACGACGTGCGAGAATCGTCGCGTGCCGTACACGGTCTTCCACGCCGGCGAGCTCGAGTGGCATCCGCGCCGCGAGGGCGACCCGCGGCTCGTGTCCGAGCTGTCCGACGTGATGACGAGGTCGCGCGCGAACCTCTTCCGCTATCCGCCGGGGGCGATCGGCCGGCGCCACATCGACCCGGTGCAGGAGGAGGTCTTCGTCGTCCTCGACGGGACGCTCACGATCCACATGGGGGAGGGCGACGAGCCGGAGCGCCACGAGCTCGAGCGCGGGAGCGTCCTTGTCGTGCAGCCGGGGACGGCGCTCCAGCTGTCGAACCGCGGCGACGCGGAGCTCCGGCTCTTCGTCTACGGTGCGCCGCCCGAGCGCGGCGAAGCGACGTTCCTGCCTTCGGTGTCCGACTGAAGTCGGACATCGGCGCTCAGACGACGAACCGCGCGATCCGCGTGGCGATCCCCTCGCCCTGGTCCTCCTGCAGGAAGTGCGCCGCCCCGGTGACGATCTCCGCCGGCAGCGCTCCGGGGATGTGGGCGGCCAGCCGCTCGGCGTGGGCGGGCGAGAAGACGCGGTCGGAGTCGGAGAACAGGACGAGCGTCGGCACCTCCCAGCGGGAGAGCGCGTCCCGCACCTCGAGCATCGCGGCGGCGGACGGGTGGTCGGGTTCCGTCGGGACGAGCTCGGGGAAGGCGAGCGCGCCCGCTTTCGCCTCCGCGGCCGGGAACGGCGCGTCGTAGCCACGGGCCGCGTCGTCGTCGAGCGGCGAGACGCACGACGCCTGCACGAGACGGCTCGCGACGAGGTCCGTGCCGACCTCGCGCATCAGCGCGCGGAAGCGGAGCCACGGCTCGGACGGCGCGCCGACGCCGACGCCGGAGTTGAGGATCACGACCCGCGCCACGCGCTCCGGGTGCGAGACGGCGAACCGGAGCCCGATCGGCCCGCCCCAGTCGTGGACGACGAGCGTCAGGCGATCGAGGTCGAGCTCGAGCGCGAGGCGCTCGAGCGAGCGGAAGTGCGTGTCGTAGGAGTACGCCGCCGCGTCGAGCGGCTTGTCCGAGCGACCGAACCCGAAGAGGTCGGGCACGACGACGCGGCCGACCACGGCGAGCGTCGGGATCAGCTTCCGGTAGAGGAACCCCCACGTCGGCTCACCGTGGATCAGCAGCACCGGGTCGCCGGCGCCCTCCTCGACGTAGTGCATCCGCAGGCCGTCCTGCTCGAGGTAGCGCGGGGGGTAGGGCCAGCCCGCGAGGGCCTCGAAGCGCTCGTCCGGCGTGCGGTAGGCAGCCCACGCGGCGACTCTACGCTACGGACCGTGAGCGAGACCGCCGCCGGATCATCCGCCGTCTCGCGGCGCGTGCTCGCCGGCTACTTCACCCTCTCCGGGCTCTACACGCTCTCGGCGGCCCTGATCTGGGGGGTCAACACCCTGTTCCTGCTCCAGGCGGGCCTCTCGTTCTTCGAGGTGTTCGTCGCCAACGCGGCCTTCTCGGCCGGCATGGTCGTGTTCGAGGTCCCGACCGGTGTCGTCGCGGACACACTCGGCCGACGCGTGTCGTTCCTGCTCTCCGTGGCGGTGCTGGCAGCGACGACCCTCTGCTACGTCGGGCTCGCGCAGGTCGGCGCGGGCGTCGTCGCGTTCTCGGTCGTGTCGGTCGCAATGGGCCTGGGCTTCACCTTCTACTCGGGGGCGATGGAGGCGTGGCTCGTCGACGCACTGGCCGTCACTGGCCACGCGGGGGCGCTCGACGTCGTCTTCGCGCGCGGCCAGCAGATCACCGGCGTCGCGATGCTCGCGGGGACGGTCGGCGGCGGCCTCCTCGGGCAGCTCGATCTCTCGATCCCGTACCTCGTCCGCACCGGTCTGCTCGTCGTCGTCTTCGGCGTCGCCTACGTCGTCATGCACGACGTCGGGTACGAGCCGCGGCGGGTCCCCCTCGCGGAGCTTCCGGCCGCCGTCGTCCGGAACGCCCGCGAGGGCGTCGCATTCGGCTGGGGCCAGCGACCGCTCCGCCTGCTGATGCTGGCGTCGGCCGTCCAGCTCGGCTTCTTCATGTGGGCGTTCTACGCCGCGCAGCCGTATCTCCTCGAGCTGCTGGACAGCGACGCAGTCTGGGTCGCAGGGCTCGTCGCCGCGGCAATCGCGCTCTCGACGATCGCCGGCAACCAGGTGGTCGACGTCCTCTCGCGTCGGTGCGGACGGCGGACGACGCTGCTGCTTGGCGCAGCGGCGGTCGAGACGTGCGCCGCCGTCGTGGTCGGGCTCGTCTCCTCGTTCTGGGCGGCGCTCGCTGCGCTCCTCCTCGTCACCGCGGCGTCCGGCGTGACCAGCCCCGTCCGCCAGGCCTATCTGCACCGCGTCGTCCCGAGCGAGCAGCGCGCGACGGTCGTCTCCTTCGACTCGATGATCTCGAGCACCGGGGGGATCGGCGGGCAGCTCGGGCTCGGCGCCCTCGGGCGAGCGGCGCTCGATCGGAGCGGCGTTCGTCGTCGGCGGGCTCGTCACGGGTCTAGCGCTGCCGCTGATCGCCCGGGTGCGCTCGATCGGCGGGCCAGCCGACCAGATCGTCGGCGCCGCCGCCGGCGTCGAAAGCCAGTGCGCGGCGGCGGGACTGCCGACCGTCGCCGCGGTCGGGACCGACGCGTACGCGCGCACCTGAGTCGCCGATCAGGCGTCGGGCAAGACATGACGCGATCTGTTACGATATATCGCGATGCAACGAAAGGAGAACACATGACGGCATTCGCCATCACCGGCGAGGGGTTTCGCCGCCGCGAGGGGATCCGGTTCATGGGCGGGCGTCACGGGCGCCGGCACCACCGCCCGTACGGCCCCGGCCCCGCGTTCGGACGGCGGGCGGGGCGCGGCGACATCCGCGCCGCGATCCTCGCGCTCCTTGACGAGGAGCCGATGCACGGCTACCAGATCATCCAGGAGCTCGCCGAGCGGACCGGCGGCGTGTGGCGGCCGAGCCCCGGCTCGGTCTACCCGACGCTCCAGCAGCTCGAGGACGAGGAGCTCGTCCGCGCGACGGCCTCCGAGTCCGGCAAGCGCGTCTACGAGCTGACCGACACGGGCCGCGAGCAGGCCGTCGTCGACGCCCGCGCCGTGGACAGCGGTCGCCGGAGAGAACGAGAGCGAGCTCGTCGCGCTGCGCGATCTCGTCCACCAGGTGCTCGCCGCGACCCGCCAGGTCGCCCACGCCGGGAGCGCCTCGCAGATCGAGGCTGCTCAGGCCGTGCTGCGCGACGCCCGGCGCGCGCTCTACCGGCTGCTCGCAGAGGACGAGGACTAGCCAGGAGAAGGGCGGGGAAGCGTGTCGCTCCCCCGCCCTCCCCACCTTCAGTCGATCGCGTGCTTCGCGCGGAAGACGCCGTCCGGATCCATCTCTGCCCGGATCTCGGTGAGCCGGTCGTAGGCCCCGCCCGGATAGAGCGAGCTGCCCTCGACTCCCGCCTCGGCGAAGTTGAAGTACGCGCTGCGCGAGAGCCACGGCTCCGCGGCCGAGCGGATCGCGGCGATCCGCTCGCCCGTCGCGGCGGCGGCCGCGGGGACCGGTGCCATCCCGACGGAGTACATGGCGTACGGCGCCTCGAAGTGCGACAGGACGCCGCCGTTCGGGTCGGGGCGGCCGAGCGCGCCCTCGAGGTGCCGGACCTCGACAGAGATCAGCGGCGCCGTCCCGTCCATCGCGGCGGCGTCGACGACGGCCGAGGCGGCGGCCGCGTCGAACCCGTCGAGCATCCAGCCCTCGCCGCTTCCGGGCACCGGCCCCGGAGGGTCCTGGTGGAGCTGCGTGAGCGCTCCGGCGGGCGTTACGGCGAAGGTGTCGACCTCGGGCTCGAGGTCCCGCAGCGGCCGGAGCAGGTCGCGCCCGTCCTCCTCGGTGCCGAGGAACGCCGCCTCCACGACCACGAGCTGCCGGCCGCGTAGCGGCTCGGGCATCTCCGGGATCGGCGGGATCTGGAGCATGCGGCCGACCGAGGTGACCTCCTCCGGCGCGGTCTTCGTCCAGTCGGCCCAGGCGCCGAGCACGTCGGTTGCGCGGTCGATCGGCCAGACCAGCCATCCGGCGTACGCCTCGGTGACCGGGAAGAGCGCGATCTCGACCTCGGTCACGATCCCGAAGCTGCCACCGCCGCCGCGCAGCGCCCAGAAGAGGTCCACGTTCGTCTCGGCGTCGGCCCTGAGAACCTCGCCGTCGACCGTGATGACCTCGGCCGAGAGGACGCTCGACGAGGACAGGCCGTGCTTGCGCGCGAGCCAGCCGATCCCGCCGCCGAGCGAGTAGCCGACGACGCCCACGTCATGGGCGGAGCCGTGGAGCGCCGTCAGCCCGTACGGGACTGCGGCATCGACGACGTCCGCCCAGATCGTGCCGGCGGCGACCCGGGCGACGCGTGCGGCCGGGTCCACCTCGACGCCGGTCATCCGCGCCGTGTTGACGAGGAGGGTGCCGTGGAGTGGCGTGCCCGGGGCGCCGTGCCCCGTGCCCTGGACCGCGATGCGGAGCCCGAGCTCGCGCGCATAGTCGACCGCGGCGACCACGTCGTCGACGGTCTCGGGCAGCGCGACGACCGCGGGGCGCTGGTCGACGGCGAGGTTCCACGCGCGGCGTGCCTCGTCCCAGCCGGGCTCGCCCGGGAAGACGAGCACGTCCGGCGACGTGGCGGTGCGGTACGGGGTGCGGATGGAGGTGAGCTGTGACATGGAGGTCTCCTCGTGCGGTGCGATGTCGTGCACGCAGGCTGACGGCGCGGGATCGCCCGGACGGTGCGGTTCTCCGCACGCCGGTCGGGCGTCGACCGGCGTTCAGAGGGTTCGGGCGAGCGCCTCGGCCGCGTCCGCCGCCAGGCGCTCCGCGTCCGCGAGAGCGACCTCCACCGATCCCCCGAGCTCGACGAGGGTGAGGCAGGGAACGTCGTCGGGAACAGCGTCGGGATCGGCAGCGCCGGCGACGATCCCGGCGGGGACGTGGAGTGCGGCTGCTTCGTGCACGACGTGTCCGACGACCTTGCCGGCGAACGAGGTTGCATCGAGCCGGCCCTCGCCGGTGAGGACGAGCGACGCCGAGGCGATCGCTCCGTGCAGGTCGACCGTCTCGGCGACGAGCGTCGCGCCCGGCACGAGCCTCGCGCCCACGGCGGCGAGGCCACCGGCGAGGCCGCCCGCCGCCCCGGAGCCGGGAATGGCGCGGACGTCGATCCCGTGCTCCGCCCGATACCGCTCCGCGAGCTGTCCGAGCCGCTCCTCCAGCTCGGCGACCGCGTCGGGGCCGGCGCCCTTCTGGGGGCCGAAGATCCGCGCCGCGTCCGAGGAAACGGGTCGAGACGTCGCACGCGACGAGAACCTTCGCGCCCCGGAGATCGTGGTCGAGTGCCTCGAGCGCCCCGAGGCCGCCGTCGACGGTCGCCGAGCCGCCCACGGCGACGATCGCGCGGCGCGCGCCGGCATCGAGGGCGGCGCGGAGCAGCTCGCCGGTCCCCAACGTCGTCGCGCGGAGCGGGTCGTTCCGGCCCGCGACGAGCGCCAACCCGCTCGCGCGGGCCATCTCGATCACCGCCGTGTCTCCGCGCAGCCCCCACTCGGCCTCGACCGGATCGCCGAGCGGCCCGGTCACCGTTGCCGTCCGGCGCGTGTCGGCCGCGGGGCAGAGAACGTCGAGCGTCCCCTCGCCGCCGTCCGCGAGCGGCAGACGCGTGGCTACCCGGCCCGCGCGCTCGACACCCGCCGCGAGCGCATCCGCCGCCTCGCGCGCGGTCATCGTGCCGCGGAACTTGTCCGGGCAGCAGAGGACGGCCCCGGGTCCCGTCACGCGGTCCGCATCAGCTCTGCGGCGCGCTCGGCGACCATCACGGTCGGCCAGTTCGTGTGACCGCGCGGCAGCGCCGGGATGACAGAGGCGTCGACGACACGCAGCCCGTCGACCCCGCGGAGGCGGAGATCCGGGGTCACGACCGCGTCGTCGTCCACGCCCATCCGGCACGTGCCGACGGGGTGGTAGAGCGTCTGCGACCGCGCGCGCAGATGGGCGGCGAGAGCATCGTCGTCGACCGCGTCCGCCCCGGGGAGCAGCTCGTCGGTGACGCTCCCGGAAAGAGGGGACGCGGCGAGGACGCGACGGGCGAGCCGAACCCCCTCCGTCAGGGCCCGCGCGTCCCGGCCGTCCGCATCGCTCAGGTAGCGCGGATCGATCTCGGGTGGCGCGAACGGGTCGGCGGAGGCGAGTCGGACCTCACCGACGCTCTGCGGCTGCAGCAGCACCGCGGCGACGGTGACTCCGTCCTGCGACGGCGGCACGAGTCCTTCCTCCTCGAACAGCACCGGCGCGAAGATGAGCTCGACGTCGGGAGCTCGCGCGGCCGGGTCGACCCGGACGAACGCCGCCGCCTCCGCGACGTTCGACGTGAGCGGACCGCGTCGCAGCGTGAGCCAGGCAACCATATGGCGCGGCCGCTCGGCGCTGTAGAGCGTCTCCGCGTCGACCGCGGCGAGGATCCCGTTCGCGAGGTGGTCACGGAGGTTCCGACCCACCGCGGGCGAGGCGTGGACGACCGCGATCGCTTGCCGCTCGAGCTCCTCGCGCGGCCCGATCCCCGAGAGCATGAGCAGCTTCGGCGTGTCGATCGCGCCCGCCGCCAGCACGACCTCGCGCCCCGCGTGCGCCTCCTCCTCGTCATGGGCGTTGTCCAGCCGGTACGCGACGCCTCTGGCCCGGCCGTTGTCGACCAGGACGTGCGTCGCGTGCGCCCGCGTAACGAGGGTCAGGTTCGGCCGTCGCAGCGCCGAGCGGAGATAGCCGTCGACGACGCTGTACCGGCGCCCGCGCCGGATCGAGACCGGCGTGAGGCCGGCGCCTTCGTTGTCCGCGCCGTTGAGGTCGGCGGCGGGCGGGATTCCCGCGGCGACGGCCGACGCAAGGAAGTCGAAGGTGAGCGGGCTCGGCCGCCGCTGCGCGGCGCGAGGGAAATGGAGGTCGCTGCGCTCGTACGCAGACGCGACGTCGTCCCAGCTCCAGCCTCGCGGCCAGGCGTCGTGATCTGAGCGGTGGCCGCGGATCGCCATCATCGCGTTGATCGACGCCGACCCGCCGACCACTTTCCCCCGCGGGAACACGAGCCGGCGTCCGTCGAGCGACGCCTGCGGAACCGTGTCGTAGCCCCAGTCGAGCGGGGACCGGAACAGCTTCGAGAAGGCGGCCGGAACGCGAACGTGGAGGCCGCGATCCGGCGGGCCGGCCTCGAGCAGCAGCACGGTGGTGTCCGGGTCCTCGGTCAGGCGCGCCGCGAGCACGCAGCCCGCCGACCCCGCGCCGACGATCACGACGTCGTGCACGCTGCGAAGCATAGGTTCGGCGTCGCGCTCCGAGGCGCCGGCGGATGCGTGCACCGGGCCCATTGACACGCGGCAGACGTCTGCCAGGATGCTGCGTATGGTCGGGAGAAACGCGCGGCGGCGCTCCCGGCAGGGCTCGATCCTCGTCGGCGCGGGCGTTGTCGTCGCGTGGGTCGCCGGATGCGGCGGGAGCTCGTCGGAAACCGCAGCGCCGGCCGTCGGGTCGACGTTCGCCGACCGTGCGCTGACCGTGTGCCGGGCCGCGCTCGAGCACAAGCGCGCCTGGCAGCCGTTCCCGATCACGGGCTTCGACCCGGGGCACCCGGACGCGGCCAAGCTCGCGGGCGTCGCCGCGTGGCTCGAGGGGCAGGTGACGCCGACGTTCGAGGGCTGGCGCGACGACCTCAGGGCACTGGGAGAGCCGCCGTCCGGGAGAGTGGCCTGGGACGCGACGGTGGCCGACATCGGCCGGGTCGTGCAGCTCAACGCCGCTCAGGTCGATGCGGCCAGAAGCGGCGACGCCGACGCGTTCGCCCGTGCCACAGAGGGGCTGCGCGCCCTCCAACCCGAGCTTCGCACGGCGGCAGAGGACGCCGGGGTCGCGACGTGCGCCGAGGTGCACGAGTCGTAGCCCTTCAGCCGCGCTCCAGCAGCGCCTTGAGCCGCTCGAAGTCGCCGCGTGCCCGTCGCTCGGCCGCCTTGCGTAGGAGCGGGCCACCGAGCCCGAGGAGCTTGCCCGCATCGGCCTCCGCCTCGACCCGGACGCGCGTCCCGTCGCCCGTCGGCTCGAGCAGGTGGCGGATCGAGACCTGCACCGGCCCGGAGACCGTCCGCAGGGAAAGCTCCCGCCCCGGCTCCGCCGCGGTCGCCTCGAGGGTCGACTCCACCCGCTTACCGAGGAACGAGCGCACCTCGGTGAAGCTCGCTCCGACGGTCAGCGGCCCGCCCGGCGCGTCGCGCACCTCCTCGACGTCCTCCTGCCAGTCGGGCAGGTGCGCCGGGTCGGCCAGGTAGGCGTAGACCTCCGCGGGCGGTCGCGCGATCTCGACTGCCAGTTCGTACCTCATCGGACTGTCCTGTTCAATTTCAATGCAGCGCGGGGACGATGCTCTGCGCGAATCGGAAGACGTTGTGCGGGTCGTACTGGCGCTTCACCCGCCGGAGTCGCCCGTAGTTCGACCCGTAGTACGCGAGCCCCCAGTGCGGCAAGTCGCGGTCGATGTAGTTCTGATATGCGAGACCGGATACGTGCGGGCGCATCGCCGCGTAGGCGCTTCTGAGCCACGAAGACGCCGCCAGCGCAGCCGCGTCCCCGCCGTCCGGGCTCCAGCCGGCGATGTACTGCAAGGAGAACGACGCGTCGCGATGGACGAACGCCGTCGACGTCTTGGGGACGCGATTGATCGCACCGCCGTAAGCGTCGAGCAGCACCGACCCTGCCGCGGGCGTCGCAGCTCGGGCCTCCACCGCGCCGACGAGCGCATCGATTCCCGCGGTCGACAGCTGACCGCCGACGTAGTCGGACTTGGCGGCGAACGTCGAGCGACCGACGCCGTCGCCGAGCCGACAGTGAAGGGCGTCCGAGCAGCCGGCCCAGAGGAGCATCGCATCGAGGTACGGCAGCGTGCGGATCTCGAGCGTGTCCGGCGTCGTGCCTGCGGCGAAGAAGGACGCGAGCAGCGCTTGGAGCTGTGACTCCGTTCCGAAGAGCTGACCGCTCGAGCCGACACGGATCGAGCCGGAGTTCGACGCCTCGAGGTCGAGCAGCGAGAACAGCTCGTCCGGCGCGCCCGGCGCCCAGTGCTGCCACGCGTCGACCACGCGGGCTGCGTCGGACCAGGGCCAGCCTGCCCGGTAGATCGCGACGGGGCCGACCGGATGGGTCGTGAACGTGAAGCGCGTCGCGACCCCGAAGTTACCGCCGCCGCCGCCGCGACCGGCCCAGAAGAGATTCGGGTTCCGCTGGGCGTGGCAGGGCCGGACGACCCCGTCGGCCGTCACCATCGTAAAGCTTCGGATCGAGTCGCACGTCAGGCCGAGCTTGCGCCCCGAGAACCCGACGCCCCCGCCGAGGGCGAGGCCCGCGATGCCAACCGTGGGACACGAGCCTCCCGGGATCGTGAGCCCGTGGGCGGCGAGCTCGCGGTAGATGTCCATCAGCCGGGCGCCCGCGCCGATGCCTACCGTGCCTGCTGTGGTGTCGACAGTGATCGATGTGAGCCGCGACACGTCGATGACGACCCCCGTCGCCGTCGTCGAGTAGCCGGCGTAGCTGTGTCCTCCGCTACGTGCCCGGATCGGAACCTGGTTCTCCCGCGCCCAGAGGATGGTCCGGGAGACGTCCATCGCGCTCTCGCAATAGACCACCGCCAGCGGCGCGATCCCGTCGAATCGGGGGCTATAGAGGAGGCGCGCGGCGTCGAAGCCCGGGGCGCCGCGTTGAACGACGGTGCCGGTGAGGCGCGACTGGAGCGCCGTCAGATCCGGCGTAGCGCGGCGGCGCCGGATCGCCACGGGCAACGCACCTGCGGCGACGGCGAACCGTCCGGCTCGCTGCAGCAGGTCGCGGCGGTCGAATCGCGGTTCCGGCGCGGCGGTCGTGCGCCCAGTCTACGACGCGATCTCGGCGGCTCGCCCGTACCTCATCCAGCGGCGACCCAGTCGATCGTCGTCGACGCGAGGCGATCGAGCGCCGCGACCGAGAGCTCGAGGTGCTCGGGCCGCGTGTCCTCGAGCCTCGTGTGCGAGAGCCCGCGCAGGCTCTGGACGAAGAGCATCACCGTCGGGACGCCGGCCCGCGAGACCTCGGCGGCGTCGTGCAGTGGCCCCGACGGGAGCCGGTGCGAGGTGCCTGCGACCTCGCGGATCGCCTCGTCGGCGAAGCCGATCAGCGTCTCGTCGAAGAGGATCGGCTCGATCGACCAGATCCTCTCCCACGCGACCTCGATCCGCTCCTCCGCGGCGAAGCCGCGCGAGAGCTCCTGCGCCCGCGCGAGCATTGCGGCGAGCTTGCCCGCGTCGAGGTGCCGCTGATCGAGCAGCTGCTCGGCGGTCTCGACGACCGACGTCACGATCCCCGGCCGGCAGACGACCCCGCCCGACGTGCAGACGGCTCCGTCCCCGGTCTCACGCGCGACGTCACGGATGGCGAGGGCGAGCTTCGCAGCGCCGGCGAGCGCGTCGCGGCGCCGGTCCATCGGCGTTGAGCCCGCGTGCGCGGCCTGGCCCGTCCACGTGATCCGGTTGCGCTCGACGCCGAACGTGCCGAGCACGACCCCGAGCGGGAGATCGAGCGACTCGAGCACCGGGCCTTGCTCGATGTGCAGCTCGAGGTAGGCGGCCGCGCTCTCGAGCTCGGCGCGCGCCTCGAGCGCCCGGTCGAGATCGACCCCGAACGCGCCGAGGGCGTCGGGCAGTGGGACGCCGTCGCGGTCGGTGAGCTTGCGCAGTTCGTCGTGGTCGGCCATCGAGCCGGCGGCGGCGGACGAACCGAACAGCGAGCGGCCGAAGCGGGCGCCCTCCTCGTCGGCCCAGTCGACGAGCCGCACGGTGACGGGCGGTGTTCCCTCCTCGGCGATCCGGCGGAGGACCTCGGCGCCGGCCAGCACGTTGAGGCAGCCGTCGAGCCAGCCGCCGTTCGGCACGGAGTCCATATGGCCGCCGATCAGCACGGCGCGCTCGGAGTCGCCGCGCAGGGTGTACCAGTCGTTGCCGGCCGCGTCGCGCGCGACATCGAGCGGGAGGTCGGCCAGCGAATCCGCGAGCCACGCCCGCCCTTTCGCCCAGGTGTCCGTCCAGGCGACGCGCTGCTCGCCGTTCTCGTCGCCGGTCAGCGACCGGAGCTCGCGCAGGCGAGCGACGACGCGTGCAGGATCGAGCGGCACGGGGCGAGCTTAACCCAGGATCCCGCGGTGGAGCTTTCGCCGCTCCGCGACGCGTGATAGGCATTCCCGGTGCGTTCGGCGGTCAAGAGCGTCCTCGTCGGCCTCTTCGTGCTCGGCGCGTTCTGGGGGTTGTGGGAGACCTACAAGTGGGTCTGGGAGAGCAACGGCTGGACGCACCCGTTCGTCGTGAACGACGTCACGATGCCGCACCTGCACGACATCGTCGCGCGCCTCTGGGAGCCGGCGGGCGGCGGCTCCGACCGGAGCCTCTTCCGCGTGCTCCTCGACAACGCGCTCTTCACGATGAAGGAGGCCGCCGTCGGGTTCCTGCTCGGGGCGGCCATCGGCTTCGCGCTCGGCATCGTCCTGCACCACGTGCTCGTCCTGCGCCGCGGCCTCCTGCCGTTCATCGTCGCCTCGCAGACGGTGCCCATCCTCGCCGTCGCCCCGATGGTCGTGATCTGGCTCGGGGGCAAGGGTCTTCCGGTCTGGATCCCCGTGTCGGTGATCGCCGCCTACCTCACCTTCTTCCCGGTCGCCGTCAACACGCTGCGCGGCCTCGACGCCGCGAGCCCCAACGGGCTCGAGCTGATGCGCTCCTACGCGGCCGGAAACTGGAACACGCTCTGGAAGGTCAAGGTCCCGGCCTCGCTCCCGTACGTCTTCGCCGCGCTGAAGGTCTCCGCGACCGCGAGCGTCGTCGGCGCGATCATCGGGGAGCTTCCCTCGTCGATCCAGGACGGCCTCGGAGGCGCGATCCTGAACTTCAACCAGTACTACTCGATCGAGCCGGAGGCGCTCTGGGCGACGAACCTGATCGCGGCAGGGCTCGGGATCCTGTTCTTCCTCGCCGTGGTGCTCGCCGAGCGCCTCGTCGTCCACCAGCCGCCGGAGCGGATCGGGTGAGCGCGGACATCGGCCACGCGCCCGCGGCCGTCGCCATCCAGGGCGTGTCGAAGGTCTTCGAGCGCGGGGGGACGCATGCGCTCGACGACATCGACCTCGAGATCGCGCCCGGCGAGTTCGTCTCGCTGATCGGCCCCTCGGGGTGCGGCAAGTCGACGCTCCTTCGCGTGATCGGGGACCTCGTCGAGCCGACCGAGGGCACCATCCTCGTCGGCGGCAAGCCTGCCCCGCAGGCGCGCGCCGACCGCGACTACGGCATCGTCTTCCAGGAGGCGGTGCTGTACGACTGGCGCACGGTGGCGAAGAACATCGCGCTGCCGCTGGAGTTGATGGGGTGGTCGCGCGCGAAGCGGGACGCGCGCGTGGCGGAGATGATCGAGCTCGTCGAGCTCACCGGCTTCGAGAAGCACCGGCCGTGGCAGCTCTCGGGGGGGATGCAGATGCGCGTCGCGATCGCCCGCGCGTTGTCGTTCGACCCGAGCCTCGTGCTGATGGACGAGCCGTTCGGGGCGCTCGACGAGATGACGCGCGAGCGGCTGAACCTCGAGCTGCTGCGCATCTGGGAGGCGGCGGGCTCGACGGTGGTGTTCGTCACCCACTCGATCGCCGAGGCGGTGTTTCTGTCCACGCGCGTCGTCGTCATGTCGCCGCGACCGGGGCGGATCGCGGGCGTCGTGCCGGTCGACCTCGCCCAGCCCCGCACGGTGGAGACGCGGGAGGCCCCGCGGTTCTTCGAGCTCGTCACCGAGGTGCGTGAGCTGCTCCGCGGCCGGGGCGGCCCCCACGCGAGGGTCGAGCCGGGCAGCGCCGAAAGGGCGGAGGCGTGAAGCACGTCGGCCGTTTCGCACGCGAGTGGGCGCCGGCCCTCGTCGTGCTCGTGCTCGCGCTCGTGATGTGGGAGCTCCTGATCCGCGCCTTCCACGTGCAGCGCTTCCTGCTGCCGAAGCCGTCGGAGATCGCGAAGGTGTTCTGGGACGAGCGCGACGCCCTGTGGAGCGCGGGCTGGTACACGTTCACCGAAGCCTTCTGGGGCTTCGTCCTCGGATCGGGTGTCGGGATCCTCTGCGCGATCGTGCTGGCGCGGTTCCGGTCGGTCGCCGCGGCGCTGATGCCGTACTTCGTCGCGGCGAGCGCGATCCCGATCATCGCCTTCGCGCCGATCGCGAACGCCTGGTTCGGGATCGAGAAGGGCTCGAAGATCTTCATCGCGGCCGTGCTCTGCTTCTTCCCGGTGCTCGTGAATACGATCCGCGGGCTGACGTCGGTGCGCCCGGCCTCGCTCGAGCTGATGCGCTCCTACGCCGCGGGCGACGTGGCGATCTTCCGGCGCGTCCGCGTCCCGACCGCGCTTCCGTTCGTCTTCACCGCCTTGAAGGTTGCGAGCGTGCTGGCCATGATCGGCGCCATCGTGGGCGAGTACTTCGGCGGCTCGCAGGAGCAGCTGGGGATCCAGATCAAGAACGCCGCTGCGCTCTTCCGGTTCGAATACGCATGGGCCGCCATCGTCGTCGCGTGCCTGCTCGGGATCGGCTTCTACCTCGCGGTGGTCGCCCTCGAGCGGGTCGTGATGCGCTGGCATCCGGCCACGCACGGCGCACGGACGTGAGATGGTTACGACACGACGAACGGACAAGGAGGGCGTAAATGAAGCTGCGCGCACTCGTGCTCGCGCTGGCGGCGGGGATCCTCGCCGCAACGGTGTTCGCCTCGATCGGGGCCGCGCGCCCCGGCGCGGCCCAGGCGGACAAGGTCACGCTTCAGCTGAAGTGGGTCACCCAGGCCCAGTTCGCCGGCTACTACGCGGCGGCGGCGCAGGGCTACTACAAGCAGTTCGGCCTCGACGTCACGCTCAAGCCGGGCGGCCCGGACATCACGCCCGAGCAGGTCGTCGCCTCGGGACAGGCGCAGTTCGGCGTCGACTGGCTGCCCTCGCTCCTCGCGACGCGCGACAAGGGGACTGACCTCGTCAACATCGCGCAGGTCTTCACGCGGTCCGGCATGACCGAGCTGACGTGGAAGTCGAGCGGGATCACCACGATCAAGAAGATGGCGGGCAAGAAGGTCGGCGTCTGGTGCTGCGGGAACGAGAACGAGCTCTATGCGGCGCTCGTCAAGAACAACATCGACCCGACGAACAAGAGCGACGTCACGATCGTCAACCAGCCGTTCGACATGAACCTCTTCCTGCAGAGCCAGGTCGACGCGGCGGCAGCGATGACGTACAACGAGCTCGCGCAGGTGCTCGAGACGAAGGACCCGAAGACCGGGCAAGCTCTACAAGCTCTCCGACCTCAACGTCATCACGATGGAGAGCGCCGGCACGGCGATGCTCGAGGACGGCATCTTCGTCAACGGCAGCTGGATCAAGGACGCGAAGAACCAGGACGTCGCCAAGCGGTTCCTCGCGGCGTCGTTCAAGGGCTGGGCGTACTGCCGCGACCATTTCGCGTCGTGCGTCAACACCGTCCTGAAGAACGGCCCGACGCTCGGGAAGGGCCATCAGACCTGGCAGATGAACGAGATCAACAAGCTGGTCTGGCCGGCGCCGCTGGGCGTCGGGGTCATGAACCCCGTCGCGTTCGCGCGGACGGCAGCGATCGCCAAGCAGTTCAAGGTGATCGCGAAGCCCGCGACGAAGGCGGCGTACCGGACCGACCTGGCTCGCGCGGCCAACCAGATGCTGCGAAAGCAGGGCGTGAACACGACCGGCAAGAGCTGGAAGGCGGTCGTCGTCAAGGTCACGGCCGGCGGCAAGTAGCGCCGGACGGCGAGGAACGCGAGCGCCACTCCCCGGGCCGCAACGGCCCGGGGAGGGAGCTCGGAGTCGGAGAGGAGGCCCCGATGTCCGTACTGATCAAGGGCGGCCGGATCGTCACCGCGGCCGACGACTACGTCGGCGACGTGTTCGTCGACGGCGAGCGGATCTCGCTGCTGGGCGAGAGCCTCGACGTGAGCGCCGACACGGTGATCGACGCGACGGGGAAGCTCGTGCTGCCCGGCCTCGTCGACCCGCACACGCACCTCGACATGCCGTTCGGCGGCACGACGACGATCGACGACGTCACGTCCGGGCATACGGCCGCGGCGTTCGGCGGCACGACCTGCCACGTCGACTTCTGCATCCAGGGCAAGGGGCAGGCCTTCGCCGAGGCACTCGGCGACTGGCACGCAAAGCGCGACGGCAAGGCGATCATCGACATGGGCTTCCACATCGCCGTTACCGACCTGTCGCAGCCGGGGCGACTGGAGGAGCTCGCGACGCTGCCCGACCAGGGCATCACGTCCTACAAGCTCTTCATGGCCTACAAGGGCGCGCTCCAGGTCGACGACGAGACGCTCTTCCGCACGATGGAGGTCGCGGCGAGGACCGGGGCGCTCGTGATGGTGCACGCCGAGAACGGCGACGCGATCGACGTCCTCGTGAAGGAGGCGCTGGCCGCAGGCAACACAGCGCCCGTCTACCATGCCCTCACGCGCCCGCCCGAGACCGAGGGCGAGGCGACGAACCGGGCGATCCAGCTGGCGCGCGTCGCGGGGTGCCCGCTCTACGTCGTCCACGTCTCCTGCCAGGAGTCGGTGGAGCCGATCATGCTCGCCCGCGAAAAGGGCTGGGACGTGTGGGGCGAGACGTGCACGCAGTACTTCTTCGTCGACACCACGTTCCTCGAGCGCCCCGACTTCGAGGGTGCGAAGTTCGTCTACACGCCGCCGCCGCGGGCGAAGGAAAACCAGGACGTGCTCTGGAACGCCGTGCGGACGGACGTCCTCTCGGCGATCTCGACCGACCACTGCGCCTTCCTCTGGGACGGCCAGAAGACGATGGGGAAGGACGACTTCTCGAAGATCCCGAACGGCGGGCCGGGCCTCGAGAACCGGCTCCACATGATCCACCACTTCGGCGTCGGCGAGGGCCGGATCACGCTCAACCGGATGGTCGAGCTGCTCTGCACGAACCCGGCGAAGCTCTTCGGCCTTTACCCGCGCAAAGGGACGATCGCGCCCGGCTCGGACGCCGACCTCGTGATCTTCGACCCGTCGAAGCGGAAGCACATCACTGCCGCCGAGCAGCACTCGAAGACCGACTACAACCTCTACGAGGGAACCGAGGTGACGGGCGACGTCGACACCGTCCTCGTCCGAGGCACGGTCGTCGTCTCCGACGGCGAGCTCCGGGTCGAGCCGGGGTACGGCGCGTTCGTCGAGCGCGCGAAGTTCGGCGAGGAGCTGCACCGCACCGCCGCGACGGCGTGAGGCTGCGGTGGGGGTCCGCCTCCACGTCACCAACGGCGAGAGCGCCGCGAGCACGCTGCAGCGGACGGCGCTTGGAGGCGCCGTGCTCTGTTGGCAGGACGCGCTCCACGAGGGGCCGGTGCCGGCGCAGCCGCGGGCCGCGCTGCTGCGCACCCGCGCCGGATTCCTCTCCGAGTGCGGATGGGGCACCCGCAGCGCGATCCTCTCCTCGCTCGAGCTGCGCGACCGGCAGCTCCGCGAGGCGTTCGACGGTGGCGTGCCGGTCGTGCTCTGGTTCGAGCACGACCTCTACGACCAGCTGCAGCTGCTCGACGTGCTCGCGCTGGCGCACGAGGCGGGCGCGGCACCCGAGGCGATCATCGTCGACTCGTTCCCGGGACGGCCGGAGTTCCGCGGTCTCGGCGAGCTGAGTGCCGACGAGCTGGAGAGGCTCTGGCCGGAGCGTCGCGTCGTGAGAGTCGCAGCGATCGACTCCGCGGCGAGCGCCTGGGATGGCTTCCGTGAGAACGACCCGCAGACGCTCGCCCGGCTGGTCGCCGAGGGGTCGCGGGAGCTCCCATTCCTTGCGGCGGCGCGTCGAGCGACTGCTCGAGGAGCTGCCCGCGCCGGCCGACGGGTTGTCGGGAACCGAGCGGCGGGCGCTGCGGGCGATCGCGGAGGGAGCCCGAACGCCGGCGGACGCCTTCCTCGTCGCGCAGGATCTCGAGGACGCGCCGTTCCTCGGCGACACGTGGTTCTATCGCGCGCTCGTGGCCGTCGGGCGCGGGCGCGCACGGCTTGTCGAGCTGGAGAACGGCGAGGAGCTGCGACTCGCGGCTCCTCAGAGCGACGCGCAGGTCTTTCCCCGACTGCCTCTGCGCCTGACGGCGGAGGGCGAGCGCGTGCTGCGCGGCGAATCGGACCGCGTCGACGCGCTCGGGATCGACCGCTGGGTGGGCGGTACGCATGTCACGGCGTCATCCGTCTGGCGATGGGATCCCGCAGAGCGCCGCCTCGTCGCCCCCACGAGCGCCTGACGAGCCTCCTCTACGGGACGAGCACGAGCTTCGTGCCGCCGGCGCCGTCGGCCTGTCGCTGCCATGCGGCGGCGACGTCGTCCATCGGCACACGCTCGACGTCGAAGACGATGTCGCCAGCCGTGACGTGGCCGACCAGGCGGTGGTAGTGCTCGGTGAGCTCGTCCTCGGGCACTGCGAAGTTCGTGTGACCGAGGATCGACAGGTTCTTGAAGCGGACGGGGCCGGAGGCGAGCTCGGCCGTCGCACCGGCCGACTGGCCGAGGTTCACGATCGTCGCCCGGGGAACCGCTGCCTGCACGGCAGCGGCGGCGGGCGCGCCCCAGACCGGGTCGAAGACGTAGCTTGGCCCGTCGCCGCCGAATGCGTCCCTGAACGCGGAGACGAGATCGTCGGCGTCGAGCCGCACCGTCGCATCCGCGCCGAGCTCCGCCGCGCGCTCGAGACCCTTCTCGCTGCGGCCCGCCGCCACGACCCGTGCTGCGCCGAGGAGCTTTGCCGCCTGTACGGCGACGAGGCCGACCGCGCCGGTTGCCCCGAGGACGAGGACGTCCTCACCGCCGGAGAGCGGTGCGCGCCAGGCGAGCGGGAGCCACCCGGCGAGACCAGCGATCCCGAGCCCAGCGGCGACCGCCGGGTCGGCGCCCTCCGGCACCGGGATCGCCATCGAGTCTCCGACCGCGACCCTCTCCGCCATGGCGCCGTTCGCCGTCCGGCCGAGGGCGCCGCCGAACACCCACACGACGCTGCCGTCCGCCGTTCGGCCGACTCCCTCGCAGCCGGGGACATACGGGAGCGGCGGATGCCCGGTGGCGAGGATCCCACGGGAGACGGCGAGGTCGATCGGGTTGATGGGCGCCGCGAGCACCTCGACGACGTCGTCGCCCGACGGAGCCTCGGCCTCGCCGAGCGCCGGCAGCCCTCCGATTTCGTCGATCTGCGCCGCCTTCACGGTGCGGACACCATACGCGTCGCGCTCTCGTCGATCCGCGGCACCGGTTTCGGGGTCGAAGAAGTGGAGCTGCGTGACGTCGACCTGGACGGCGAGCGGCTGCCGCTCGCGCGCGTCGGTCGTCCGCTCCAGCCGTGCGACGAAGACGACGCCCGCGCCGCGTGCGCGCTCCGCGGCGAACCGTGCTTCCTCGTCCTCGGCATCCTCGACGACGAGCGCCTCCACCACCTCCCGCGTCGCAACGGGGTCGGCGTCCACGTTGAAGTGCACGACCACCTCGGAGCCCATGTCCTCGCGGATGTCGCAGACGACGGAGAGGACCCGCTCAGGGTGCGTCTCGCGCAGCACCGCGGCGTCCTCGATGTCCTCCGGCCGCATCCCGAGCACCACCTTCCGCCCCTCGTAGGCCGCCAGGCCGGGATGCCGCTCGAGCGTCGCCGGCGCGAGGCGCAGGCGGTGGGAACCGAAGGCGGCCCAGACCTCGCCCGCCTCGCCCGTCCGCTCGAGGTCGGCCTCGACGAGGTTCATCGCCGGCGACCCGATGAAGCCCGCGACGAACAGGTTGCGCGGGCGGTCGTAGAGCTCCTTCGGGCACGGCGACCTGCTGGAGCACGCCGTCCCGCATCACGCCGACGCGGTCGCCGAGCGTCATCGCCTCGCTCTGGTCGTGCGTGACGTAGATCGTCGTCACGTTCAGGTCGCGCTGGATGCGCGCGATCTCGGCGCGCATCTGGACGCGCATCTTCGCGTCGAGGTTCGAGAGCGGCTCGTCCATCAGGAACGCCACGGGCTCGCGCACGATCGCCCGGCCCATCGCCACGCGCTGCCGCTGGCCGCCGGACAGCGTGCCGCGGCTTCTTGTGCAGCACGTCGGCGAGACCGAGGACGCGCGCCGCCTCGACTCACCCGTGCGTCGATCTCGCCTGCGTCGATCCCGCGCATCTTCAGCGGCGAACGCCATGTTGTCGTAGGCGTTCATGTGCGGGTAGAGCGCGTAGTTCTGGAAGATCATCGCCATGTCGCGGTCCTTCGGCGGCAGGTCGTTGACGACCTTGCCGCCGACACGCACCGTCCCGGCGGTGATGTCCTCGAGCCCCGCGATCATCCGGAGCGCCGACGTCTTGCCGCACCCGGACGGGCCGACGAAGACGACGAACTCGCCGTCCTCGACACGTCGAGGTCCAGCTCGGTGACGGCGCGCGTGCCGTCGGCGTAGACCTTGGTCAGCTGGTCGAGCTCGATCTCGGCCACGTTCGTCTCTCGCAGTCGGGTTAATTACTAGGATCGGCCGGGTTCCATGGAGCGCCGAGCGCTGGCAGCGGTTGAGACCCGGCGGGAACGGCCGCGGCGGTACCTGCTCGAGAGCCGCCGCTTCCTCGCGCCGCTGCTCATCGCGCCGGCGGTGATCTTCATCGGCGCGCTCGTCGGCGCGCCGCTCGTGCTGGCGATCTACCTGAGCTTCACCGACGCGACGGCGGCTCGCTCTCCGGCGAGTGGGTCGGCTTCGACAACTTCACGAACGCCTGGCACGACCCGATCTTCGTCGCGCGCTCTGCACACGTTCCTCTTTACGCATGCTCGCAGGCGATCGTCGTCCTCTGCGCCGGCCTGATCGCGCACTTCCTCGTCCGCGAGTTCCGCGGGCAAGTGGATCCTCCGCTTCCTCGATCCTGCTCCCGTGGGCCGCGCCGATCGCGCTCTCGACGATCGCGCTGGCTCTGGCTCTTCGACTCGCTCTCCAGCGTGCTCACCTGGATCCTCGCGCGACTCCACCTCGCACGCGCTCGTCTGGATGCTGGCGCGGCGCACATCGAGGAAGGCGCGCAGGTGCCGCTGCAGTGGCTCGGCACGCCGAACCTCGCGATGGTCGCGATCACGCTCGTGCACGCGTGGCGGACGCTCCCGTTCGCAGACGTGATCTTCATCGCCGGCATCGCGTCGATCCCGAAGGAGGTCGAGGACGCCGTCGAGGATCGACGGCGCGACCGGCCTCAAGAAGCTCTGGTACGTCGACGCTGCCGCTGCAGCTCCCGATCGCGATGGTCGCGATGCTCTTCGGGATCGTCTTCACGGCGATGGACATGATCGTCGTCGTACATCCTCACCCACGGCGGGCCGTTCAACTCGACGCAGGTGCTGCCGACCTGGGCCTACCAGTCGGGATCGACTCGGGCAACACTCGGCGCGGGCGCCGCGATCTCGCTCTTCCTGCTTCCCGCTGCTCGCGTTCGTGACGATCTTGATGCTGTCTTCGCGCGCCGGGCGCAGGTGACGTGAATGAGCACCCAGCGCGGCAGACGATCGTCACCTACGGCGTCGTCGTGCCGTTCGCGATCGTCCTCGGGTTCCCGTTCTTCTTCGGATGACGATGTTCAAGACGAACCTCGACCTCGCGAACGTCGACCACGCCGTACATCTACAACGACCCGAGGGCGAACGTCCTGGGACTTCGGAACTACGCGACGCTCGACAACTACGGTTCCTGTTCGACGACACGACTACCCGACGCTGGCTTCTGCAACTCGTGCATCGTCGGGCCGTGGTCGTCGCTGATCACGCTGCTCCTCGCCGTGCCCGCCGGGTACGCGCTCGCGCGGCTCGCCGGGCGGATCGGGCGCAGGCCTCGGCGTCGGGATCTTCCTCGTCTACCTCGTCCCGCCGACGCTGCTCTTCCTGCCGCTCTCGCGGCTCGTCGCCGAGCTCGGCCTCCAGGACCGGCTCTGGGCGCTGATCCTCGTCTACCCCTCGTTCACGATCCCGTTCGCGATCTGGCTCCTGATGGGGTTCTTCAAGTACGATCCCGCAGGAGCTCGAGGACGCGGCGCTGATGGACGGCGCCTCGCGGCTCGGCGCGCTCTGGCGCATCGTGCTCCCGGTCTCGCTGCCGGGGATCCTGACCGTCGTCATCTTCACGTTCTCCCTCGTGCGTGAACGAGTTCGTCTACGCGATCACGTTCATCACGAGCTCCGAGCAGCGGACGTCTACGGTCGGCGTCCCGACCGACCTGATCCGGGGCGACGTCTTCTACTGGCAGCGCTCATGGCCGCGACGCTGATCCCGGCGATCCCGCTGGCACTGCTCTACAACGCGTTCCTCGACCGCTTCATCGAGGGCTTTACAGGAGGGGCGTTCCGCTAGACAATCGAAGCCCGAAAGGAGGAGCACTCGTGGCAGACGTAGCCGACGAAGCCGCATCTGCGAGCTCGGCGCTACCCGGGGTGACCTGCTCAGGCGAGGCACCGCCGCCGCCTTCGCGGTCAGCATGTTCGGCGGCCTGGCCGACAAGGCCCTCGGTTCTACGGCCCGCTGAAGTTCGCGAAGCAGCAGCTCTCGGGGGAGCTCACGGATCATGACGTGGGCCCACTTCGTCCCCGACTACGACAAGTGGCTCGACGGGACGTACGCCAAGCAGTGGGGCGAGGCCAACGACGTCGAGGTCAAGATCGACCACATCAACAACGCCCTGCTCTACACACGGGCAGCGGCCGAGGTGGCCGCGCAGAGCGGCCACGACCTCTTCTGGTTCATCTCTCCCCCGTGCCACGTACGAGGAGCAGGCGATCCCGGCCACCGACCTCGTCCAGGAGGTGTCGAAGAAGGTCGGCCGGATGTCGCGCGGTCGCGCAGGAAGGCGACGTACAACCCGAAGACGAAGCAGTTCTTCGGCTTCTCGGACAGCTACGCGCCCGACCCCGTGCAGTACCGGCGGCAGCCTCCTGCAGCGAGGCCGGCGTCAGCCTGCAGACCTGGGACGACGTGCGCCAGGGGGCGCGCCGAAGCTGAAGGCGATCGGCCACCCGGTCGGCGACTCGGCATGTCGAACGAGATCGACTCGAACATGCTGCTGACTCGCTCCTCTATGTGCTTCGGCGGCTTCATCCAGAACGAGGAGAACCGCATCGTCATCGGCCAAGGACGAACCGTCGCGGCGCGATCCAGGCGCTCCAGGTGATGACGGAGATCTACACGGAACGGTATGTCGGACGAGGTCTTCGCCTGGACGGCCGCCTCGAACAACCAGGCGTTCCTCGCCGGCACGGCTCTCGGTCGCGCTCAACGCGATCTCGATCGCGCGGACGGCGGAGGACGCGGGCAACCAGGCGCTGTCGCGACGACACTCTGGCTCGCCTCGATCCCGCGGGGCCGGCCATGCGGCTCGGGCATCGAGCACGTGATGGGCGTCTACTTGATCTGGAAGTTCGCGAAGAACAAGGAGGCGGCGCAGAAGTACGTGGTCGACCAGCATGCTCAACGACCAGGATCACTTCGTGCGCAGTCGAAGTTCTACAACTTCCCGCCCTGGACGAGCTCCATCAAGGGCGGCTTCACGGAGATCCGGAAGTTCGACCGCCGCAGGACACCGCACAAGCCGAAGGGCAAGTACACGGTGCTGACCACGATCGCGGAGAAGTACACGACCAACCCCGGCTATCCGGGCAACACGAACGCGGCGATCGACGAGATCTTCAACACGTTCCTGATCCCGCAGATGTTCGCCACGGTGGCGCAGGGCAAGGCGACGCCCGCCGAGGCGGTGTCCGCGTTCGCCGCAAAGGCGGCGGCGATCTACCGCAAGTGGCACAACCAGAAGCTCGTGTAGCGCGGGCCAATCGGAGCGAGATGCGATGCGGGCGGCCTGGAGGCCGCCCGCGCCGCACCGGGATGCTCGATGCCAAGAGCACCGTGGCATCAACCGATCGAGTGGGCAGAGAATCCCGGGCCCTCTACCCCTTGTTGAAAGGGCGCATGAGCGGGTTCATGCCCGCGAACACGCCGTCGGGATTCGGGTACCAGAGCCACACGTGCATCGTGACGAGGTCGGGATGCCAGAAGTTGAACGCCGAGCCGGTCTGCGGGCTCGTCGTCGCGCACGACTCCTGGCTTGCCTGGAACTCGAACGTGCCGTCCTTGTAGTGGCACGCCGCACCGAACGAGCCGTACGTTGCGCCCGGCAGCGGCGGCTTCGCCGGCTTCTTCGGGAACACCCACTCGAACGCGACGAGCTGCGATGACCCGCCGCGCTTGCCGTAGACGAGGATCGGCGGCTTGCGGATGTCGAACGTCGTGATCTTCGGGTTCATGTAGTGCCAGCCCATGTCCGGGATCATCTGCGTGATGACCCCGTAGCCGTTCTTCTTCGCGAGCGCGAGGTTCGTCACGTACTTCGCGGTCGCGAGGCGGCCGAGCGCGAGTTGTGACGCGAGTTGTTGCGACACCGCCTTGCCGGACATGCCGGACATGTCGTGGCGGTGGGCCGGCGCCGCTGCGAACGCGGCCGACGCGAACGCGGTCGCCGCGAGCACGGCGAGGCCGAGCAGTGTGAGTCTGCGCATCTCCGTTCCTCCTAGTTGCAGGTGACCCGCGTGTTCCACGGCGCGAAGATCCCGCGCTCCGGGTCTGGGTTGGGCTTCCAGGCCCAGACGTGCAACGTCCAGACCGTGACCCTGGGCTTGCCGTACCGGGCGAGGTTCGTCTCGTCGAACTGCTGGCCGTACAGCGTCGGTCGCGCCGAGCTCGCGACGATGTACTCCACGCCGGTCAGCTTGTAGCTGTCGTTGTTTCGCTTCTCGTAGAGAATCGCCTCCGGCTCGGTCGGGACGAGCTTGTCGTCGACGCGATCCTGGAGCAGCATGTGGATCCCCATCGCCCCGTCGCCGCTCAGGTTCTCGATACACGTGCCCGTGCCGAACGGCGGCACCTGCGGTAGCTCGACCGCGTTCGGTTCCGCCCGCGCCACCGCGATGTCGTGGTACTTCGCCGTCGCCTGGCGGAGGTCGGCAGAGCGATGACTGACCGCCGCCCTGCGGCGGCGAAGCCGGCGATCGCCAGAACCGGGACGACGGCGACGAGTCGCTCCGAATAGCAGCTTCCTGCGCATGAGCTTTCCTTTCTCTCAGACGGTTTCTGCGACGGGGTCGGGCCGGACGACCACGGTGTCGGCGACCTTCACGATCTCGTCGACGGGCAGCTCGGCCGCCGCCGCGTGTCGCCTGATCGCCTCGGGGCTCGACGCCTGGTAGATGCAGACCGTTCCGACCGTTCCGTCCAGCTCCTCGAGCACGTAGCTGCGGATCCAGGCGATGTCGTCGGGCATCCTCTCGCCCTCGGCCGTCGAGCGTGCCGCGGCCTCGGTCAGGTCGTCCGCGGTCCGCCAGCCGTTGCGCCTCAGGATCACGTAGGTCTCCATGCAGTCCTCCTCGTCGTCGGTTGACCCTCTCGACGGTAGGCCGGAAGACGTCGCCGGAAATCGGCGGAACTACCTAGGTTTCGCGTCGGCGTTACCGGTCTTCGAGGAGACCGAGCCGACCGGCTTCGGCGACCGCCTCGCCGCGGGTCCGTGCGTGGAGCTTGCGCAGGATCGAGGAGACGTGGTGGTCCACGGTGCGACGCGAGAGGTACAGCCGCTCGGCGATGTCGGCGTTGCGGAGCCCGGCGGCGACGAGCGCCAGCACCTCGCTCTCGCGGACGGTGAGCCCGCCTGCGTTGGCGCGGGTCGTGCGTCTGGGTCCTCGCGGGATGTCGCGCCCGCCGAGCCCGCGGAGGCGGTGTGACACGACCACGGCCGCGGCGCGCGCCCCGAGCGCGTCGAGCTCCGACAGCGCCGCGCGGAGGGACTCCTTTACCCCGATGTCCGCGCGGGCTAGCGCCGCCTCGTAGGGCCGACCGAGCTCCGCCCAGGCGTCCGCAGCCGCCTCGGGCTCGCCCGACAGCTCGAGCCCGTACGGGCCGGGGTCCGCGACGAGCGGCGCCTCGTCGATTCCCGCGCGCCGCCGCCAGGCCTGAAGCTCGGCGACGATGTCGGCCGGCCCCGCCCGCGTTGCGATGTCGAGCGCGTCGTCGGTGGCCGCGCGCGCCGCCGCAGCGTCCCCGCGCAGCCACGCCGCCTCCGCGCCCGCGACGGCGACCGGGAACATCCTCTGGAGCTCGCCGGTCGGATCGGACAGGCGTCGCGCCTCGTCGATCAGCGGCGCGACGTCGGGGTCGCCACGCCGGGCGCGCACCCGCGCGAGCACGGAGAGCGAGAGCGTGGTGGGAAACGTCGAGACGGCGCGTCGCCCAAGCACGACGCGCGCGGACCTCGTCGCCTCCGTCCAGCGACCCTCGTTCAGCTCGATGAGGGAGCGGACGGCGACGAGGTACAGCTCGATCAGCTCCACGCCGTGGGCGTGGCAGTACTCGAGCCCCGCGTCGATCTCGCCGAGCGTGAGGAACGACTCGGCGACGACCGCCTCGAGCCCGTTCTGCTCGGCGAGCGCGCGCGCCCGCAGCATCGTCTCGGCCCCCCGCACGCGGTTGGCGCCGAACTCGCACCGCCCGAGGGCGAAGAGCGCGCTCGCCCGCGCGACGGGATCGTCTGTCCGCGCGGCGAGCTCGTGGGCGCGTACCGCCCAGTCCAGCGCGCCGTTCCAGTCCGATGAGGAATGGCAAAGGAAGGACATCGTCGCGTAGGCGTGGACGAGCTCCGGCCCCGCCGGCAGGGACTCGAGCACGCTGATCGCCTCGTGCGCCACCGGACGGGCTTCCGCGCCGCGGCCGGGGCACCAGAGGATGTTCGCAAGGGTCGTGAGCGTCTCGCCCTGTCTCCGGGTGTCGCCCTGTTGGCGGTAGAGGGCGGAGGCCTCGCGGAGCGCCCCAATCGCGTCGTCCGCCTGATCGGTGAGATAGCACTCGTGCGCGCGCCGCTCGAGCAACGACGCGACGTCTTCCGCCGGCAGGCCTTCGGAGAAGCGCAGCGCGCGGCCGAGGTGGTCGGCCGCCTCCCGATGTGCAGCGACGGACGAGGCGTAGGCGGCCGCGAGCGGCGCCAGCTCGAGCACCGCGTCCCCGTCACCGGCCGCCTCGGCGTGGTGCGCGGCCCGCGCCAGGTCGCGATCCCCGCGCCCGCGCTCGAGCAGCGCGTCGAGCGCGACGCGGTGTAGCCGCCGTGCACGGGCCGGCGGGATCGACTCCTCGACGGCGAGTCGCGCGAGCTCGTGCCGGAAGGAGACGTGCTCTCCCTCCGAGACGAGCACGCCGGAGGTGATGCACTCGTCGAGCCGGGCGTCGATCGAGCCCGAGAGCGTCTCGACGAGCCAGGTCTCGGCGTGCGGCGGCGCGATCGCGACCGCGTCGAGCACGGCTCGCGCCTCGGGCGACAGCCGCCCCGTGCGGGCTAGGACCGCGTCGCGGACCGTGGCCGGGATCTCGGTTCCGCCCGACGCCAGCACCTCCGTCACGAAGAACGCGTTCCCGGCTGTCGTCCGGTGCAGCTCGAGCGGGTCGATCCCGTGCGGTTTGGCGAGTCGCGTGACGGCGTCGGGTGAGAGCGGCGACAGAGGAACACGCCGCATCGAGACCGCCGACGCGAGCTCGCCGACCATGAGCCGAACCGGATGCCGCGGGTCGAGCTCCTCCTCGCGGTAGCTGACGGCGAGCACGGCGTGGACCGTCTCGACGCGACGAGCGACGAACCGGAGGACGTCGAGCGTCGCCTCGTCGGCCCAGTGGATGTCCTCCACCACGAGGATCGTCTGCCCGCCCGTCCGCAGCTCGTCCACGAGCGCCGTGGCGACCGCGTAGGGAACCGGGTCCCCGCGCAGGAGCTCGTGCAGGGGATCGCCCGTCGTCGCCGCGATGTCGTGAAGCGGGCCGAGCGGCTGCGGCGTGAGCAGGCCATCGCACATTCCTCGCAGCACCCGTGCGGAGCCGGCGTGGTCATGGCAGAACGCGTGCAGAAGCGCCGTCTTCCCGGCGCCCGCCTCGCCGGTCACCACGACCATCCCGCCGTGGCCCGACGCGGCCTCCGCGAGCGCCGACTCGAGCACAGCGATCTCGCGCTCGCGCTCGACCAGATCGAGGCCGGCGACGTGGCGTTCGGCGATCGTCGACATGCGTTGCTGCATCGTGCCGCGCCTCGAGAGGGCTACCGCTCGTGGAGGACGCCCACGCGCGCCGCCGCTGCGACTGCCTCGCCGCGCGTCCGTGCCTGAAGCTTTCTGAGGATCGCCGAGACGTGGTGATCGACCGTGCGACGCGAGAGGAAGAGCCGCTCGGCGATGTCGGCGTTCCGGCGTCCCTCGGCGACGAGCGTGAGGACGTCCAGCTCGCGGCGCGTCAGATGGGCGGGGTTCGCCTGCGTCGAGGGCCGCGGGCCGCGCTTCACGCCGCGGACGCCGCGCTCGCGCAGCTGCCGGGCGACCATGCGCTCGAGCGGGCCGGCCCCGAGCCGGTGGAGCTCCGCAAAGGCTTCGCCGAGCGCCTCCTCGTCGTCGGCCTCCGACAGGGCCAGCGCGGCCTCGTAGGGGCGAGCGCGTGCGCGCCACGCGGCGGCGGCCCCGCGCCAGTCGCCGGCAAGCTGGAGCGACCACGGCTCGGCGATCGTGTCCCGGAGCTCGTCGAGCGCACCGTTCTTGCGGCGCCAGTAGGCGAGCGCGCCGACCCACGACGAGGCCGGGTTGTCCATCTCGGCCCGATATGCGGCCTCGGTCTCCTCGGCAACGCTGTCCACGCGTCCCTCGAGCCAGGCAACCTCGGCTCGGGCACAGGCGAGAGCTGCGCCCCAGTCCGGGTCGCTCGCGGCGGATGCGATCGCGGCCGCGCCCGCGAGCAACGGCGCCGCGTCGGGGTCGCCGCGCCGGGCTCGTACGAGCGCGAGCACGAGCAGCGCCTGAAAGCGCGGATCGGGCGAGTCGCGGATCTCGGCGACGATCACGTTCGCGGTCGACGTCGCGTCGGTCCAGTCTCCTCGATCCAGCTCGAGCCGAACCCGCAGGGAGAGCAACGCCAGCCGCCAGAGGTCGAGCTCGAGGCCGTCGCAATGCTCGAGCCCCGCCGCGATCCACCTCGCGGCCGACTCGTGCGAGCCTCGAACCGCCGACCCGAGGGCGAGGTTGTGCATGGAGTGCGCGACGAGCTGGGGGAGACGCCGCTCCCGGGCGTCGGCGAGAGCCTGCTCGAGCGGACGTGCGTCGCCGACGCGGAACAGCTCGGCCGTCCCCAGCCTGATCGAAGCGGTGACCTGCCTCTCCGTGACGCCGAACCGGCGTGCAAGCTCCAGTGTCCGCTCGCTCCAGGCGACCACCGCGTCGTCCTCGCCGCGGTAGGCCGAGACGAGCGCCATCGCACTCGTCGCGTCGGCGAGCAGTGGCCCGTCCGGCAGCTGGTCGAGCACGGCGATCGACCGGGCGGCGGCGTCCTCGGCCTCAGCCAGGAGGCCGCGGCACATGAGGTACTCGACGAGCCGTCCCCGCGCGGCCGCTTCGCGATCGACCGCGCCGGCGAGGCGGTGGTGCTCGATCGCGCTCTCGAGGTCCGCGATCGCCGCCAGCTGGTCGTCGGTGAGATACAGCGCGTCCGACCGACGCTCCAGCAGCGTCGCGCGCTCCTCCGGCGGGAGACCGCCGGCGAAGCGGAGCGCACGCGCGTACTGCGCCGCCGCCTCGCGATGCGCGCCGAGCCGCGTGGCCTCCTCGGCCGCCGCAGGTGCGTACCGCAGAACGGCCTCCGTATCGGCGGCGGCCTCGGCGTGGTGGGCGATCCAGGCGAGGTCGGCCGACCCCCGAGCGTGATCGGTGAGCGCGAGCAAGACGGCGCGGTGCAGCGCCAGCCGGCGCGTCGGCGACAGCGTCTCTGCGACGGCCGCGCGCGCCAGCTCGTGCCTGAAGGCGACGCCCCCGCCCGTCGCGACGAGGACGCCGCAGGCGAGGCACTCGTCGACCGAGTCGGATGCGTCACCGCACACGGCGAGCGTGAGCGACGCGTCGAGCGAGGGGGGTGCGATCGACGCTGCCTCGACCACGGCGGCAGCAGACGCGCTCAACTGTGCGACACGGGCGAGCACGACGTCGCGTACCGTCGCGGGAATCTCGGATCCCCCGCAAGCGAGCACCTCGGTCACGAGAAACGGATTGCCCGACGTCAGTCGGTGGAGCTCGGCGGCGTCGGCTCCGCGTTCCCCAGCGAGCTCCGCGACACCCTCGGCGGACAACGGTGCGAGGGGCAGCCGCACGGCCCCCGGGGCGCTCGCGAGCTCGCCGAGGACGACGCGCAGCGGATGAAAGCGGTCGAGCTCGTCGTCCCGGTAGGTGGCCAGCACGACGATCGACGCATCGTCGATCCTCCTTCCAAGCACGCGGACGACGTCGAGCGTCGCCTCGTCGGCCCATTGCATGTCCTCGAGCACGAGCACCCCCGGCCGGCCGGGACGGCCCGCGTCGAGCAGCGCCGTGGCGATCGCGTGCGGGCCGCCCTCGGCGATCGCGTCGCCGAAGGCATCCCAGCCGCCTGCGCCGATCTCGAGCAACGGGCCGAGCGGCGGCGGGGTCAGCAGCGGGTCGCATCCGCCCCAGCGGAGCTCGGCGCCTCCGCCCAGCTGGTCGGCGAAGAGCCGGGCCAACGCGGTCTTGCCGACGCCGGCCTCGCCGCCGAGGAAGACGAGCCGGCCGCGACCGTCGCCCGCGGCCTCGAGCGCGTCCCACAGAGCCGCCAGCGCCTCGCTTCGCTCGACCAACTCTGTCCGCGGTATCGCGTCGACCGCCATCCACCGATCGTACGCCCCGGCGCCGGCTGCACAAGCGACCGATCCGGCTTGAACCGCAGAGCATGGCGCACGAACATGGGACGGTGGCGGCGCTGCTCGAACGGGACGAGTTGCTGGCCGCGCTCGTCGCAGAAGCAACACACGGTGGGCGGCTCGTGTTCCTTGGCGGCGAGGCCGGCGTCGGCAAGACCGCGCTCGTGCGCGCGTTCGTCGCGCAGACGGCGCCGCGCCTGCTGCAGGGCTCGTGCGAGAACCTCGCGACCCCGACGCCACTCGGCCCGTTCGCGGACATCGCGGCCCGGACGGAGGGCGCTCTGCCCCAGCTGCTCGACGCAGGAGCCGATCCCCGCAGGGTCGCCCGCGCCCTCCTCGAGGAGCTCTCCGAGCCGGCGGTCGTCGTCCTCGAGGACGTCCACTGGGCCGACGAGGCGACGCTGGACGCGCTGCGGGTGCTCGGCAGGCGCATCGACGACACGCGCGGGCTCGTGGTCGCGACGTACCGGGATGACGAGGTCGACGCCGGCCACGCGTTGCGCACCGTGCTCGGCGAGCTCGCCAGCGCGCCGGGTGTCGTGCGGCTGTCGGTGCCGCGGCTCTCGGTCGAGGCCGTCCGCACGCTCGCAGGGTCGTCCGGCGCCGACGGTGACGCGATCTATGCGCTGACCGCGGGGAACGCCTTCTTCGTCACCGAGGTCCTAGCGGTCGACTCGGGTTCCCTGCCGGAGACCGTTCGCGACGCCGTGCTCGCCCGAACAGCTCAGCTCGGGCCGGAGGCGCGGCGCCTGCTCGACGTCGCGGCGCTCGTTCCGGGCAAGGCGGAGCTCTCGCTGCTCGAGGCGGTGGCACCGGACGAGCTCGACCAGCTCGACAGCTGTCTCGCCGCAGGCGTCCTCCGTGAGGACGGCGACGCGGTCGCATTCCGCCACGAGCTCGCGCGGCTCGCGCTGGAAGGCTCCGTCCCGGCAGGACGCCGTCGACGCCTCCACGCGGAGCTGCTTCGTGGTCTACGGGACGGGGCACCGGCCACCCGGGACCCCGCGCGCCTTGCGCATCACGCCGAGCGGGCGGGAGAAACCGTTGCCGTGCTCGAGTACGCGCCCGAGGCTGCCCGGCGGGCCGCCGCCGCGGCGTCGCACCGGGAGGCGGCGGAGCAGTACGCGCGGGCGTTGCGATTCGCGGGCGATCTCGCCGAGCACGACCGGGCCGACCTGCTCGACCGCTACGCGCTCGAGGCACAGCTGACGGGGCTCTCCGCCGAGGCCGCCGATGCGTGGGAAGAGGCGATCGAGCTCTATCGAACGGCCGGCGACCGGCTCGCCGAGGGTCGCAGCCTCGCGTGGCTGACGAGGGCGTGCATCCCGATCGGGCGCAATGCCGAGGCAGAAGCGGCGAGCCGGGAAGCGATCGAGGTGCTCGAGTCGGTCGAGCCGGGCCCCGAGCTTGCGCGCGCGTATGCCGCCCAGGCGTACGTCCGCATGCTGAACCGCGACAACACGGACGGCGTCATGTGGGGCAAGCGCTCGGTTGCGCTGGCGGAGCGAGTCGCCGATGTCGACACCCTCGCGTACGCACTCACCGCGATCGGCACCTCGTACCTGATGGCCGGCGAGATCGAGACGGGCGTCGAGTACCTCCAGCGGAGCCTGGCGATCGGCCGGGAGCACGGCCTCTGGCTCTGGGTCGGGCCGACTCTCAGCATGCTCGGCAGCGGCCTCGGCGAGATGTACGAGCTCGAGCTGTCGGAGCGATACCTGCACGAGCACATCGCCCACACCGACGAGCACGACCTCTGGCCGCACTACTCGCGCGCCTGGCTCGCCCTGGTCGTGGCGTACACCGGCCGCTGGGACGAGGCCGCTGCGACCGCCCAGGACGTGCTCGCCCACGCCAACGACTCCATCAGCAGGATCAGCGCGTTGATCGCGCTCGGGCGCGTGCGCGCGCGGCGGGGCGATCCGGGCGCGGACGAAGCTCTCGACGAGGCGCTCGAGCTCTCGCTTCCGGGCGGTCACCTGCAGCGTCTGGGTCACGTGCGCGCCGCGCGAGCGGAGGCCGCGTGGCTGGCCGGCGATCGCGAGCGGGCCGCCGAGGAGGCCCGCGCCGCGTATCCGCTCGCGCTCGAGAAGCGCCATCTCTGGTTTGCCGGCGAGCTCGCCTACTGGCAGCGAGGGGCCGGCGAGCTCGATGCGTGGCCGGAGTGGATCGCCGAGCCGTGGCGCCTCCAGCTGCGGGGCGCCGCGGAGGATGCAGCAGCCGCCTGGCGCGCGAAGGGCTGTCCCTACGAAGCGGCACGCGCCCTCGGGGAGGCGGACGCCGAGGCGCCGCTTTTCGAGGCGCTCGCGATCCTCGAGGGTCTCGGAGCGACGCCGGCTGCGCGGAGCATCCGGCAGCGGCTGCGCGGGCTCGGAGCGCCTGTTCCACGAGGCCCGCGGCGGTCGACCCGCGCGAACCCGGGCGAGCTGACCGCGCGGGAGCTCGACGTCCTGCGGCTCGTCGCCGCCGGAAAGCGGAACGCGGAGATCGCCGAGGACCTCGTCGTCTCGACGCGGACGGTCGACCATCACGTGTCGGCCATCCTCCGCAAGCTCGACGTGCGCACGAGGGGCGAGGCGGCCGCCGCCGCCATCGCTCTCCTCGACCTGTGACTCGCTCAGGCGTGCCTGCGATCTCAGCCGGCATCGGCAGCCGCGAAATCCGCGCGGCGCGCAGCCCGTCTTCCCGCAGAGGTCGGCGCCGTCACGGGAGGCCCGCCTCGATCGGCGGGCAGTTCTGCTTGCCCGGTCAGGGAACAGCGTCCCCGTGAGGGGTAACAGCCGGCTCACGATCGCCCGGTGGTCAGTCCCGAGTCGGAGAGAAGGATCAGACGGGAGCGCGTCGCCGTGAGCGAGGCGAGGCTACGATCGCTCGAGCGAACGAAGCGAAGGAGCGTGGAGATGGCCACCGTCGAGGCGAACCCGAACCTCGGAGCCCAGATCGTCGCGGACGCGAAGGAGTACGTCCTCTACTCGTGGTCGGTGCAGGACCAGATCAGCCCGATCGCGGTCGCCGGCGCCGAGGGCCGCCACTTCTGGGACTACGAGGGGAAGCGCTACCTCGACTTCGCCTCGCAGCTCGTCAATGTCAACATCGGGCACCAGCACCCGAAGATCATCCAGGCGATCAAGGACCAGGCCGATCTGCTCTGCACGATCGGCCCGCCGATGGCGAACGAGTCGCGCTCCCGCCTCGGCCGGATGCTCGCCGAGGTGACGCCGGGCGACCTTTCGGTCTCGTTCTTCACCAACGGCGGCGCGGAGGCGAACGAGAACGCCGTCAAGCTCGCGCGCCTGGTCACGGGCCGCAACAAGATCATCGCGCGCTACCGCTCCTACCACGGCGCGACGAACGGGGCGGTGACGCTGACGGGCGACCCGCGCCGCTGGGCGGTCGAGCCTGGCATGCCCGGCGTCGTGCGGATGTTCGATCCGTACACGTACCGCTGCCCGGCCGGGCACCCCGACCCCTGCCCGGTCTGCACAGGCGCTCCGCACCTGGAGGAGATCCTGGAGTACGAGGGCGCGCATACCGTCGCCGCGGTGATCCTCGAGACGGTGACCGGGACGAACGGGATCATCCCGCCGCCCGACGGCTACCTGCGGGCGATCCGCGAGGTGTGCGACCGACACGGCATCCTGCTGATCCTCGACGAGGTGATGGCCGGCTTCGGCCGGACCGGGCGCTGGTTCGCGTGCGAGCACTGGGACGTCGTCCCGGACATCATCACGGTCGCCAAGGGCATCAACTCGGGCTACGTCCCTCTCGGTGCGATGATCGCGCGCGGCGAGATCATCGACCAGGTGCGCAGCAGCTTCTTCCCGGGCGGACTGACCTACGCCGGCCATCCGCTCGCCTGCGCTTCGGCCATCGCATCGATCGAGGCGTTCCAGGAGGAGGGCGTGGTTGAGAACGCCGCGACGGTCGGGGGGCACCTGGGCGAGTCGCTCCGTGCTCTCGCCGAGCGGCACCCGTCGATCGGTGACGTCCGCGGCCTCGGCTGCTTCTGGGGGATCGAGCTCGTCAAGAACCGCGAGACCCGGGAGATGCTCGTGCCGTTCAACGCCTCCGGCGAGGCCGCCGCGCCGGTCGCGCGGCTCGCGAGGGCCGCGCTCGAGCAAGGCCTCTACCTGATGACGCACTGGAACGTGGTCATGGTGGTGCCACCGCTCACGGTCACGCGAGACGAGGTCGACCACGGCGTCGCGATCCTCGACGACGTGCTCGCCCTCGCGGACGAGTACGTGAGCTGAGCCCCGCTCGAGCGGGCTACGTGTGCTCGAGGAAGGCGGCGACCGCTTCGTGGTCTGCTGGAGGGCGTCCCACAGCACGGTGTGCCCGCCCGGGACGACGACGACTTCGAGGAGGTCGCCGAGCGCCTCGCGGTGCGCGTCGAGCAGGTGGTCGTACGGCAGGTAGGAGTCGGCGCCGAGCACGACGAGGGTGGGGATGCACACCTCGCGGAAGGACGGAGGAGGCGTTGCCATCTCGCTGTACGCGGTGACGACGGAGGCCTGCGAGTAGCGGTAGCGCCAGCCGTCTGCCTCCTCGACCATGTGCCTGCGGAGCTCGATCTCGACGAGCGCGCGGGGCGCGCCGTGGAGCTGACTCTCCTCGTAGCGGCGGTCGACGGCGACCTCGAAGCTCTCGTACACGCGCTCCCGTCGGGCGTTCTCCGCCGCCCAGAGCGCAACGTGGGGCGGCAGCAGGATCGCCGGGTCGAGGAGGACGAGCCGGTCGATCGAGCCGGGGTGCCGTGCCGCGTGCTCGAACGCGAGCCGCCCGCCGAACGAGTGGCCGAGCCAGAGGCTCGCGTCCGGGACCGCACGCCCGAGGGCCTCGAGGTGGTCATCGATCCGCCACGGCGGCTCACGCGTCGAGTCGCCGTGCCCGAGGAGGTCCGGCGCGACCACGCGGTACCTCTCTCCGAGGCCGGCGGCGAGCGCTTCGAAGTGCCGACCGCTGCCCGTGACCCCGTGGAGGCACGCGAGCACCGGTGCGCCCTCGTCCCCCCAGAAGTGGACGTGCAGCCCCGGGCGGACGGTGCTCACCGGCGCGGTCGTCCGGCGTCGCCACCCGGTGCGACGAGCCCCGGAGCCTCGAGCCGCGGAGCGGCGATGCCCAGGGCCACGAGGCTGGTCGGCTGCCGCGTGCCGGAAGCGCGCTCCCGGTCCACGGCCCCCCAAGGGGGAACGAGGCCCCCTGAAGTCACGGTAGCGTCGAACCTGTGACGGATGGGCGCCGGCATCGAGCCGGGTATGTGACGCTCGGGCCCACGGTGTGCACGCACGGCCACGAGGCGGGTCGTGCGTCGGCACGGGAACGTCATCCGTCGTCGCGGAGCGTCTCGAGAGACTCGGGCACCATCTCGGTCCGGCGCGTGCTCGTGTCCTTGACGAGCGACCAGATCACCGTCCCGTCCGTGTCGATCAGGAACGTTCCACGGATCGGCGCTCCGTTCTCCTCGTTGAAGACGCCGTAGCGCTTGGCCGTCTCGCCGTGCGACCAGAAGTCCGACGCGAACGTGTACTCGGCGCCGAGCTCGCGCTTCCACGCCTGGCGTGCAGCGGCCGCGTCGCACGAGACGAACACGATCTCCGTGTTGGCGTTCCGGAAGGACCCGAGGTTCGCCTGGAGGTCCTGTGCCTCCTCGGTGCAGACCGCGGTGAACGCGAACGGATGGAAGACGAGGAGGACGTTCGAGCGGCCGAGGTAGTTCGAAAGGCGGACGCGCGGCCGCCCGGGCGTCTCCTCGAGATCGAACTCCGGGGCCTTGTCGCCTGTGCCGATCGTCATCGCGCGGTCTCCTCCGCCTCCTCGCCGTTCGGGGAAGGACGATAGTACGGGCGCCCGCGCAGCCCCTCGGGAAGGTGGTCGATCCCGGCGCTGCTCGGGTCGTCGTGCGGCGAGACATACCCGTCGCCGTGGCCTCGCGCCGCGGCGCCGCGATAGTGGGTGTCGCGCAGCATCGCCGGCGGCGCGGCGATCCCCTCGCGCCGGACGTCCTCCCGCGCCTGCCAGATCGCCTGCGCGGATGCATTGGACTTCGGTGCGCGTGCGACGTAGATGGCGGCCTGCGCGAGATTCAGCTGCGCCTCGGGCAGGCCGACGTGCTCGACCGCCTGCGCGGCGGCGACGGCGACGAGGAGGGCGCGGGGATCGGCGTTGCCGACGTCCTCGCTCGCCGCGATCACGATCCTCCGGGCGAGGAACCGCGCGTCCTCGCCTCCCTCGAGCATCGCCGCGAGGTAGTAGACGGCGGCATCGGGGTCACTTCCGCGCATCGACTTGATAAATGCCGACGCGAGGTCGTAGTGCCGGTCGCCCGCGCGGTCGTAGCGGAGCGGCCGCTTGCGAGCGACATCCTCGATGTGCCCGATGGACAGCTCCTGATCCGCGGCCGCGGCCGTTTCCCACGCGAGTTCGAGCGTCTGCAGCGCCGTGCGTGCGTCCCCGCCGGCACGTCGCGCGATCGCCTCTGCGACATCCTTGGGCACCGTCGCCCCGAGCTCGTCCGCACCCCGCGCGAGCACCTGCCGGAGCTCCTCGACCGTGAGCGGCTCGAGCTCGATGACCGTGCACCGCGAGAGGAGCGCCTGGTTGACCTCGAAGTAGGGGTTCTCGGTAGTCGCCCCGATGAGCGTCACGAGGCCGTCCTCGACCGCGTGCAGGACGGAGTCCTGCTGGCGCTTGTCGAAGCGATGGATCTCGTCGATGAACAGCAGCGTGCGGACGTCGTTTCCGCCGAGGCGGTCGCGCGCACGGGCCAGCACGGCGCGGACGTCGTCCACCCGTGCCGAGACGGCCGACAGCTCCTCGAACGCCGCCGCCGACGCCTCCGCGACGATTCGCGCGATCGTCGTCTTCCCGACGCCGGGCGGGCCGTGGAGGATCATGGACGGCGCCCTGCCCTCCTCGATCGCCAGGCGGAGGGCGGTTCCCTCTCCCAGCACGCCGCGCTGACCGATCAGCTCGTCGAGTGTCCGGGGGCGGACGCGGTGGGGGAGCGGCGCGACGGCGTCCGCACGTGTCACCGCCGCATCGCTGAACAGGTCGCCCACGGCCGTCAGTATGCTCACCGCGATGTCCGAGACGGGCGAGGACTTCGACGTTCCGATCCTCCCGGGGGACGCCCCGAGCGACTACGAACGCTATATCCGCACGGACGAGCTCCTCGCCCTGCAGAAGGGTCCCGACGAGTGGGTGCACCGCGACGAGTTGCTGTTCCAGGTCGTCCACCAGTCGTCCGAGCTCTGGCTGAAGCTGGCCACGAGCGACGTCGAGGAGGCGGCCCGTCTCGTCGACGAGGGTGAGGTCGCAGAGGCCGCTCGCCAGCTTCGGCGGCCGCTGCGCTGCCTGCGCTATGCGACCGACCAGCTGGACATGCTCGAGGAGCTGTCGCCGTGGGAGTACCAGGAGATCCGCAAGGTGCTCGGCCACGGCAGCGGTTTCGACTCACCGGGCTGGCGTGCGCTCCGCGTCGCGCTGCCGCGGCTCGGGCAGTCCTTCCACGTCCGGCGCCGTGAGGCCGGGCTTTCGCTCGCCGAGCTGTACGTCAACCGCCGTGAGCACGACGCGCTCTACCGCCTCGCGGAGTCGATGATCGAGCTCGACGAGTGGTGTCAGGCGTGGCGGGTCCGCCACTACCGCGTCGTCGCGCGCGTGATCGGCGACGGCGTGGTCGGCACGCAGGGGACGCCCGTCGAGGTGCTCGGCCGGCTGGTGCAGACCGTCTTCTTCGGAGAGCTCTGGGACGTGCGCAACGAGCTGACGGCGCGCTCCAAGGCCGAGGCCTGACGACACAGACCCGCGGGCGCCTGCTCGCGACCCGATGTCCTGGGCTGCCGGATGCTCGGAGCCCCGCCGGCAAGCGCCGGCATCGCCGCGCGGGGAGGTCTGAGAGACTCCGTCCGACCGACGGGAGGGAATGGCGATGGGCGCGTTCGGCACCTTTCAGCGCGAGATCTACCTCGGCGGCCTCGGGGACGTCCAACCCGAGCTCCCGACCGACCTCACGCAGCTCGAGTCGCTTGCCGAGGAGCGCATGCCGGCCTCGGCGTTTGCATACGTCGCCGGCTCGGCCGGCTCGGAGGCGACTGCGAGGGCCAACCGCGCGGCCTTCGAGTCGTGGCGGATCGTCCCGCGGATGCTGCGCGACGTCACGGCGACCGATCTCGCGGTGACGGTGCTCGGAACGCCGATGCCGGCGCCGATCGCCCTGGCGCCGATCGGCGTCCTCGGGATCGTCCATCCGGACGGGGAGTCCGCGGTCGCTCGCGCGGCCGCCGCGGCGGGACTGACGATGGTCGTCAGCACCGCCGGGACGACGACGCTGGAGGACGTCGCCGCAGCCGGCGGTGACGCACCGCGCTGGTACCAGCTCTACTGGCCGAAGGACCGCGAGCTCGCGGTCAGCTTCCTCGAGCGTGCCGCTGCGGCGGGGTACCGCGCCCTCGTCCTCACCTTGGACACGCCCATGATGGGGTGGAGGCCGCGCGATCTCGACGGCGCCTTCCTCCCCTTCCTCCGCGCGGTCGGCAACCAGAACTACTTCGCCGACCCTGTCTTCCGCAGCGCGGTGGGCGGTGCCGTCGACGACGAGAACCTGCTCGCCGCGGTGCAGCACTGGGGCGCCATCTTCGGCAATCCCGCGCTGACCTGGGACGACCTCGGCTTCCTGCGGGAGCACTGGAGCGGGCCGATCGCGCTCAAGGGGATCTTGCACCCCGACGACGCGCGGCGTGCGGTGGACGCCGGGATGGACGGGATCGTCGTCTCGAATCACGGAGGGCGCCAGGTCGACGGCGCCGTCGCGTCGCTGGATGCGTTGCCTGCGGTCGTCGCCGAGGTCGGCGACCGGATCGAGGTGCTCGTGGACAGCGGCGTGAGGACGGGTGCCGACGTCGTCAAGGCCCTGTCCCTCGGCGCGCGCGCGGTCCTCCTGGGCCGCCCCTACGTCTACGGGCTCGGGCTGGCGGGCGAGGCGGGGGTGCGCCACGTGCTGCGCTGCCTCCTCGCGGAGCTCGAGCTCACGGTCGCCCTGTCCGGGGCGACTGGTCCCTCCGACCTCGGGTCGGGGTTGCTCGTCCGCTCCGGCCCGTCGTAGGCCCGCACGTCACCGACTACAGTCGAGTCGTGGCGGCCGCTCGCACGCGTCTCCGCGATCATGACGCGACGATGACCCAGGCGCTGAGAGCCGGTTCTGCCGGGGAGACCGACGTGCTCGAGGTGCGCGCGGCAGAGGGGGCGTTCGAGCGGATCGAGGGATGGCTGCGCGGCCGAGGCTTTTCCGTCCGGGCGGTGAATCGCTCGTCGCCGACCTCTACCTCGGCTACGGGCTCTCCGAGACGATCCGCCGCACGAGCGGCCCTGCACCGCCCGAGCCGTGCCCGCTTCCGCTCGCGGCCTGTGCCGTCCGAACGTACGCTCATGATGTCGAGAATGGCAACAACGTGCGGGACCTCGAGATCGGGCGCTGGCACCGGACGTGGGCCGCGATCGACTACGCGGCCGCTGTCGACGACGTGCGCGCGGCGATCGCCCGCGGCGACGTCTACCAGGTCAATCTCGTCCAGCATCTCTCCGCACCGTTCTCGGGGAACCCGCGCGCGCTCGCCTCCCGGCTTGCTCCCCTGACACAATCGAACGACGCGCCGCTCGGCGACAGCGACTGGCGGCTCTTCGACGGGCCCGGCTGGGCGATCATCTCCGCCTCGCCCGAGCTCTTCCTCTCGCGCAGGGGGCGAACGCTCCGCACGCGGCCGATCAAGGGGACGCGGCCCCTTGGCGACCGCGCGGGGCTGCTCGCCTCGGCGAAGGACGCGGCCGAGCACGTCATGATCGTCGACCTCGAGCGGAACGACCTGTCGCGCGTCTGCGTGGCGGGCACCGTGCGATGGCCGCAGCTGATGGCGGCCGAGCCGCTCGCGGGCGTCGAGCACCTCGTCTCGACGGTCGAGGGCGAGGTGCGCGAAGACGCCGGCGTGGCCGAGATCCTCGGTGCGCTGTTCCCCGGCGGGTCCGTGACCGGTGCGCCGAAGATCGCGGCGGTCGACCTCATCGCCGCGCTCGAGCCCGTCGGCCGCGGGGCGTCGATGGGGGCGCTCGGGCGCGTGCACGGAAACGGCGACCTCGAGCTGGCGCTGACGATCCGCACGTTCGCCGTCGCGGATGGCCGCATCCACCTTTGGGTCGGCGGCGGCGTCGTCTGGGACTCGGACCCCGCGGAGGAGGTCGCGGAGTCGCTGCTCAAGGCGGCGCCGTTGCTCCAGGCAATCGGCGCACCCCTCGACAGCGCTCGACACCCCACAGGAGACGGGTGATGAGCGACCGTCCGCTTGCGGCCGGCGTCTCCGGCCTCGGCGTCGTCGACCCGGCGCGCGCGGTCGTCGCTGCGACCGACGAGGGGTTCGCCCGCGGGCGTGCGGCGTTCGAGACGCTGCGGGTCTACGGCGGGCGCCCGTTCCGGCTCGACGAGCATCTCATGCGGCTCGCCGGCTCGGCGGAGCGGCTCGGCCTTCCCCCGCCCGACCTGCCCGCGCTCGAGGCGCTCGTCCGTGAGACGCTCGATGCGGCCGCGGTCGCCGATGTGAGCCTGAGGCTCTACTGGACGCCAGGGGCGGCGGACGCGGCCCCGTCGGCGATCGTGCTCGTGTCGGCCATCCCCTCGTGGATCGAGCCGGTGCGAGTCCGGGGCCAGCGCCTCGTCTCGCTGACCTTCCCGCGCCGTTCCGCAGCGTGGCTCCTGCCCGGTACGAAGTCGGTGAGCTACGCGACCCACGTCGCGGCGGAGGCGGAGGCGCGGCGTCGCGGCGCCGACGATGCCGTGCTCGTCGATCTCGATGGGACGGTGCTCGAGGGCACGGTGACGAACGTCTGGTGGCGCGAGGGCGACGTTCTAATGACGCCCGCGCTCGAGCTCGGCATTCTCGCCGGCGAGACGCGTGCGGCGCTGCTCGGGCTCGCGGCCGACGAGGGCTACGCCGTCGAGACCGGAGCCTTTCCGCTCAGTCGGCTCCTCGCGGCAGACGAGGTGTTCACGACGTCGTCGGTCCGCGAGGTGATGCCCGTGGTCTCCGTCGACGACCACGCGCTTGGAAGCCGTACCGCGGCGGAGACGCTCCAGCGCGCCCTCCGCCGGCTCGCGGCGGCCTGAGCGGACCTCCGCCCGACGCCCGTCGGTGACGTGCGTTTCGCGGTGGAGCGGAACCGGCTCGCTACCCTCCGGGCATGGAGAAGCTCCGCCTGGGCGGCATGGCCCTCCAGAACGGCGTGCTCGTGCACGGGCCCCGCACGTGGGGTGCGGCCGTACGGCTGCCAGACGGGACGATCAAGAGTGCGTCGGGCCCGAAGCCGCGCATCGCGCTCGGAGACTCGGTGCCGTTCGTGCGAGGGCCGCTGCGTCTTGCGGAGGCCGTCGCGGTGCTCCCGGCCATGAAGCGCGGGCTCCCAGAGGCGCGCCTCCCGTTCGAGCGGCCCGCGGTCGCGGTCGCGCTCGTGGCCGCGTCGACGGGCGCGACCCTCGTGCGCCGCTCCTCGCTTCCGGTTGTCCCGCGCGAGGCGGCAGTTGTGATGGCCTCGCTCGTGCCGGCGCTGATCGCGCTGCGAGGGGACGAGCTGACGTCGTACCACGGCGCGGAGCACGTCTCGATCGGGACCTACGAGACCGGCGAGCGAGCTCCGAAGGAGCACGAGCGCTGCGGCTCCCACCTGGTCGGCCCGCTCACGATCGCCACCGCCCTCGCCGGCGCCGCCACCGAGCTCGTCCCGGCCCGCCACCGGGCGGTTGCGCGCTTCGTCGGCGCAATCGGTGCGGTCGGCGCCGCCGTCGAGGTCTTCGGCTGGATGTCGAGGAACCCCGACCGCCGACTTTCGCGTGCGCTCGCATTCCCGGGGACCGAGCTCCAGCGGCGTTTGTCGACGAGCGAGCCGAGCGCCGACCAGCTCGAGGTCGCCCAGGCCGCGCTCGAGACCGTGCTCGAGGCCGAGCGCGCGGCGGCGTGAGCGCAGAGGCGACGCGGACACGAAACGGGCGGCTCGACCCGTCGATCTTCGGCCTGCCGATCGAAAAGATGCGCGACGGCTACTACAGCGACGCGTACTTCAACCACACGCGTTCGGCGCTGCTGCACGATGGCCGTCACCCGCGGGTCGTGATGCAGCTCTTCCAGCGCACGCAGGCGATGCTCGGTGGGATGGACGAGGCGCTCGCCATTCTCGAGCTCTGCTCGCACGACTGGCCGGGGCTGACGGTCCACGCGCTGCGCGACGGGGATCGGGTCGAGCCCTGGGAGACCGTGATGACGATCGAGGGCGACTACACGACGTTCGCGCACCTGGAGACGGTCGTGCTGGGCACGCTCGCCCGCCGGACGCTGATCGCGACGAACACCGCCCGGGTGCTCGAGGCAGCGAACGGCAAGCCGATCATCTTCATGCCCGCCCGCCACGACCACCACCGGGTGCAGACGGGCGACGGCTACGCCGCGTACGTCGCGGGTGCCGTGCTCGGCGCGGAGGTCGGTGTCACGTCGGATGCTCAGGCCTCCTGGTGGGGTGGCCGCGGCGTCGGCACGGTGCCGCACTCGCTGATCGCCGCCTACGGCGGCAACACGGTGCTCGCGGCGACGAAGTTCGCCGAGTGGGCGGGCGAGGACTTCCGCATCACGGTGCTCGTCGACTTCGACAACGACTCGGTGCGGACGGCGCTCGACGTCGCGCGGGCGCTCGGGCCGAGGCTCTGGGGCGTGCGCCTCGACACGTCGGGGCAGCTCGTCGACCGTGCGCTCTGGGAGCAGATGGGCGACTTCGACCCCCGCGGTGTCAATGAGCGCCTCGTCCGCAAGGTGCGAGCGGCGCTCGACGAGGACGGCTTCGAGCGCGTGCGCATCGTCGCGTCCGGTGGCTTCACGGTGCAGAAGATCGAGGCCTTCGAGCACCGCGGCGTCCCGGTCGACGCGTACGGCGTCGGCTCGTCGCTGATCCGGGGCGAGAACGACTTCACCGCGGACATCGTGATGACCGACGGCAGGCCGACGGCCAAGGTCGGTCGCGGCTACCGGCCGAGCTCCCGGCTCGAGCTCGTGGAATGACGCGCGACACCGAGGTCGTCTTCGAGACGCATTCGTTGAGCACCGACAACGAGCGGGGGGTGGCGACCGGCTGGCTCGGAGGCATGCTCTCCCCGCTGCGGTCGCGAGCTTGCCGCCGAGCTCGGCGTGCGCCGGCGGGACGACGGCGTCTCGGCCGTCTTCGTCTCCGACCTCGCGCGCGCGGTCGAGACGGCGGAGATCGCCTTCGCCGGAACGGGGATCCCGGTCGAGCTCGACTGGCGCCTCCGGGAGGTCGACTACGGCGACCTGAACGGCGCGGCCGTCGAGGAGATCGAGCCGGAGCGCGCGCATCGGGTCGACGTCCCGTTTCCGGGCGGCGAGAGCTACCGCGACGCCGTCGAGCGCGTCGGGTCGTTCCTCGACGACGTCCGCGCCTCCGGCGCCCCGCGGATCCTCGTGATCGGCCACACCGCGACGCGCTGGGCGCTCGACCACCTGCTCGCCGGCGAGGGCTTGGAGGATCTCGTCGCGAGGCCGTTCGGCTGGCAGCACGGCTGGGAGTACATCGTCGGGCGGCGGCTCGGCGCCGCGGCCGCGGTCGAGGCAACGGCGTGAGCGGACCGCTGCTCTGGGACGTCGACACGCAGGTCGACTTCGTTTGCGCGGGCGCGAAGCTCCCGGTGCCGGATGCCGAGGCGGCGGCTCCCGCGATGGCGCGCCTCGTCCGCTGGTCGGCCGAGCAGGGCGTGACGCACCTCGCCACGGTGGACGATCACGAGCTCACCGACCCCGAGATCTCCGACGCGCCGGACTACGACACGACGTATCCGCCGCACTGCCTGCGCGGGACGCCGGGCGCCGCCAAGGTCCCCGAGACCGCGCAGCTCGACCCGCTGCCGATCTCGCTGACCCCGTACCCGCCGGGGCTCCTGCCGCGCCTCGTCGAGGGGCATCGCGAGCTGCTCATCCTCAAGAAGACCTACAGCGCGTTCTCGAACCCGAACCTCGAGCCCGTGCTCGCGGCACTCGCGCCGAGCGAGGTGATCGTCTTCGGCGTGGCGACCGACGTGTGCAACCACGCGGCGATCATGGGGCTCCTCGCCCGCGGCTACGGCGTCGCCTTCGTCGAGGACGCCTCGCGCGGGCTGTCGGAGGAGCGCGTCATCGCCGTGCTCGACGAGTGGCGCCGCGGCGGCGTGCGCTTCACCACGGCCGACGAGGTCGTCTCCCGCGCGCGGTGAGCGTGCCGCCGCTGGTCGCGCGCGCGAAGGCTGCCGCAGAGGAGCTCGGGTTCGCGAAGAGCTGCCGCGACGAGGACGGGATGCTGCTGCATGTCCTCGCCGGACGCCGAGGCGTCGAGCGGGTGGCCGAGATCGGCACCGGAGCAGGGGTCGGGACCGCGTGGATCGCCTCCGCGCTGCCGCCGAGAGCGCCGCTGATCAGCGTGGAGGTCGATCCCTTGCTCGCGCGCGCCGCCGCAGAGCTGTTCGAGCCCGATCCAGACGTCCGCGTCGTCGTAGGGGACTGGCGCGACGTGCTCCCCGTCCACGCTCCCTTTGACCTGATCTTCGTCGACGGTGGAAACGCGAAGGACGACCCGGATGCCGTCCTCCGGCTCGCCGCCCCGCGCGCGACGATCGTGATGGATGACTTCTCCGCCGACTGGCCGGGGCCCGACGCGCGCCGAGACCGGTGGTTCGGGCACCCGAGCCTCGCCTGCGTGGAGCTCGGAACGGGAGGCAACGCGCGCGCGATCGTCGCGGTCGTCCACCGCTGACGGTCGCGGCTGGCATGCTCCGCCGGTGCGCGCCGAGGCGGAGCTCGTGCCGATGGAGCACGGTCTCGTCCCGAAGGGGGAGGGCTGGTTCGTGCTCGCCGCCCGTGAGGCACAGTGGTGGGAGCGCCCGGGCCGCGGCGTCCTCTGCGAGTTCGAGGGCGCCGGTTTCGAGGGCGCAGCGGACTTCGTCGAGCTCGGAATCAACCTGACCGTCCTCGCCCCCGGCGAGCCGATGGCCATGGTCCACCGGGAGAAAGCGCAGGAGGCCTTCCTCGTGCTCGTCGGCGAGGCGCTGCTCGTGATCGAGGGCGAGGAGCGCCGGCTCGACGCGTGGGATTTCGTGCACTGCCCCGCCGGGACGGAGCACGCGATCGTCGGCGCCGGCGAGGCGGGCTGCGTTGTCGTTGCCGTCGGCGCCCGCGGTCACGCGAGCGGGGCGGACTGGGGCGCCTACACGGTTGACGCCGCCGCTCTGCGCCATGGTGCGGGTGTCGAGTGGGAGACGACCGACCCGAGTGAGGCGTACGCGCATCTCGGCCGCAGCAGGCTGACCCGCTACCGGGACGGCTGGCTGCCGGAGTAGGGGGACGATCGTCAGGTGGAGCCGCGCGCGGCAACGTGTCGGGCAAGAGCGGCAAGCCGCTCGTCCCACTCCGCCCCGACCCGGTCCATCCATGCGGCCGCGTCGCGGAGCGGTGCCGTGTCGGGCCGGTAGACGACGTTCCGGCCCTCGCGTCGCGCGTGGACGAGGCCCGCCTGCTGGAGCATCGCGAGGTGCTTGGCGACCGCCTGCCGGGTCATCGGGAGCTCGCCTGCGAGCTCGGTCGGCGTCGCCCGGCCCGCGTTGGCAAGCCGCTCGACGATGGTGCGCCGGCTCGGGTCGGCGAGCGCCGCGAAGACCGCGCCTACGCGATCGCCCACGCTGCGCTCGCGTGCAGGTCGAGCGCGATGCTCCACTCCGGCGCCGTCTCGCGGACGTGCACGAGCGTCCCCGCCGGATGCTCGACAAGCTCGAGCTCGACCGTGCCCTTGTCGTCCCACCGGAGCACGAGCCGCTCGAGCTCCTCGACCGTCTCCACGACGGCGTGGCGGACCTCGCCGTTGTCCCACTCGAACACGCCGCGCCCGCCGGGCACCGCCTCGAGCTCGACGTCGTTCGCAAACCACTCCTCGAGCCGGTCGGGCTCGGTCAACGCCTCCCATGCCTCCTCACGCGGCACGGGGAGCACGATCTCCCGTTCGATCTCCACGCGCAACCTCCTGGTTGCATTACTATTCGAGCAACCTGCCGGTTGCACGATACGTGACGAGGAGGTCGCCATGCCGTTGATCCCGACCGTGCTCGAGGCGGACGGCCGCGCCGAGCGAGCGTTCGACCTCTACTCCCGGCTCCTGCGCGACCGCATCGTCTTTCTCGGGCGACCCGTCGACGAGGAGATCGCGAACCTCGTGGTCGGCCAGTTGCTGTACCTCGAGGCCGAGGACCCGGACAAGGACATCGCGCTCTACGTCAACTCGCCCGGCGGCGAGGTGTACGCCGGGCTCGCGATCTACGACGCGATGCAGCACGTGCGTCCCGACGTCTCGACGATCTGTTTCGGGATGGGAATGTCCGCGGCGGCCATGATCATCGCCGCCGGCGCGTCCGGCAAGCGGTTCGCGCTGCCGAACGCGAAGCTGATGATCCACCAGGGCTCGGCGGGGTTCCGCGGCGCGCCGACCGACATCTCGATCGCCGCGCGCGAGGTCGAGGCGACCACGCGCCAGATGGCCGAGATCATCGCGCGCCACACCGGCCGGACGGTCGGGCAGGTGATGGACGACATCGACCGCGACCGCTTCATGACTCCTGCCGAGGCGGTCGCGTACGGGCTCGTCGACGACGTCCTCGTCCCGTCGAGAAACCGTCCGAGTACGATCGCGGCGTGAGCTTTCGAGGGGTCCACCATCTCGGGTTCGCGGTGACCGACCTCGACGAAGCGGTGGCGACCTATCGCCGGCTGTTCGACGCGATCCTCGAGCATCGCGACGCGGTGCCCGAGCAGGGCGTGGACGCCGCCTCCCTGCTCGTCGGGCCGAGTCGGATCGAGCTCCTCGCCCCGACCGGGGACGACACCCCCGTCGGGCGCTTCCTCGCGAAGCGCGGGCCGGGGATGCATCACGTCGCGTACGAGGTCGAGAGCGTCGGCACTGCGCTCGCCGACCTCGAACAGGCCGGAGCGGAGCTCATCGACCATGTCCCGCGCCGCGGGCTCTTCGGGCTCGAAGTCGCGTTCGTCCATCCCGACGCCGTCCACGGCGTCCTGACCGAGGTGGTGCGCCCTGTCTGACGATTCGATCCGCATCGAGCTCGCCTTCGAGGGCGGGCAGATCATCGCGGCGATGGTCTCGCCGGAGACGGCCGACAGCGTCGAGCGCGCGGTCACTGCCGCCGCCGGCGGGACGGTCGAGCTCGACACCGACGACGGCCGCATCACGGTTGTCGTCCCGCGCGTCGTCTACTTCAAGCGGTTCACGAAGGGCGCGCAGCCGGGCTTCCGAAGCGCATGAGCTTCGCCGTCGGCGCGGACGCCTACGACCGGTTCATGGGCCGGTACTCGACGCCGCTCGCGCCGCGGTTCGCGGACTTCGCGTCGATCGAGGCAGGCCGGCGCGTCCTCGACGTCGGTTGCGGCCCGGGCGCGCTCACGAGCGAGCTCGCGCGGCGCGTCGGCGCGAGCGCCGTGGCAGCGGTTGACCCGTCTCCGGGCTTCGTGGAGGCGGCCCGGGAACGCAACCCGGAGGTCGCCGTTCGACGGGCGGAGGCCGAGCGGCTCCCGTTCGACGACGAGTCGTTCGACGCGGCGCTCGCGCAGCTCGTCGTCCACTTCATGTCCGATCCGGCCGCCGGCCTGCGCGAGATGCGACGCGTGACGCGGGGCGGCGGCCTCGTCGCGGCCTGCGTCTGGGATCACGCCGGAGGCTCGGGCCCGCTCGCGCGCTTCTGGGAGGTCGCGCACGAGCTCGACCCCGACGTCACGGACGAGTCGGGGCGCCCCGGCGCGCGCGAGGGCGATCTCGAGCGGCTGTTTCTCGAGGCGGGTCTCGAAGGCGTGGAGGAGCAGCTGCTGACCGTTGAGGTCGAGCACCCGACGTTCGAGGATTGGTGGGAGCCGTTCACGCTCGGCGTCGGCCCGGCCGGGGCCCACGTCACCGGGCTCGAGCCGGACGAGCGCGACGCGCTGCGCGAGCGCTGCCGCGCGCTGCTCGAGCCGGCGCCGTTCGTCGTCGCCGCGGGCGCGTGGGCGGCGCGAGGGGCAGCCTGAGACAACGCTTTTGTTGAATCACCACAAGCGTTGTCCAACCGGCGTGTCGAGAGCCGGGGTGCCGACACGTTTGACTACCCTGGCCGCCGATGGCGCTCGAGGTCGGGATCGTCGGGCTACCGAACAGCGGCAAGACGACGCTGTTCAACGCGCTCACCCGGGCCGGGGCGGAGATCACTGCCTACGCGTCCGTTACCGACAAGCCGAACGTCGGCATGGCGACCATCGCCGACGACCGTCTCGAGCAGCTGGCCGCTCTCGTCGAGGCGAAGAAGGTGACGCCCGCTGCGATCCGCGTCGTCGACGTGCCGGGGACCGGGCCCCAGCTCCTCGGGAACCTGCGCCAGGTCGACGCCATCCTCGCGGTGCTCGACGGGTTCTCCGACGACGCCACGCCGTCCGACGACCTCGAGACGTTGAAGCTCGAGCTGCTCGTCGCCGATCGCGACCACGTCGAGCGCCGCCACGAGCGCATCCAGAAGGAGGCGAAGTCCGGGGACGCTGGCAAACGTGCCGAGCTGGAGACCCTGACCGGCCTGCTCGCGCACCTCGATGCCGGCAACACGCTCGCGGACTGGCCGTCCGAGCTGCCCGCCGAGCTCGACCCGCTCACGACGAAGCCGCTCATCGCCGTCGAGAACGGCCCGGCCGGGATCGACTGCAAGCTCGAGTCGGAGCTCGCGGAGCTCTCGGACGTAGAGGCGGCGGAGTATCGCGACGGCCCGTCCGCCCTCGACGAGGTCGTCCGGCGGCTGAAGGACGCACTCGGGCTGATCACGTTCTTCACGGCCGGCGAGAAGGAGACGCGTGCCTGGACGCTCCGAAGCGGCCAGACCGCGCTCGACGCCGCAGCGGCGATCCACTCCGACATCGCGCGTGGGTTCATCCGCTGCGAGGTGATCTCGGCCGAGGACCTGCTCGACGCCGGCTCGCACGCGGAGGCGGCGAAGCGCGGAACGCAGCGGCTCGAGGGCAAGACCTACGTCGTCGCCGACGGCGACGTCCTCAACATCCGGTTCAACGTGTGACCCTCGCCAGGTGATCCTCGGCCCATAATGGGTCGCCATGGCGCCTGTCGTCGCTGCCGCCGGCGTGATGCTCGCGGTGACCGGCCTCGCGGCGGGGGCGGCGCTCAGGATGCGCTCGCTCGCCGAGACGATCCTGGCGGCCTATCTCGTCGCGTCGGCCGAGGTCGTCGCGCCTCGGCTCCGACGCGATGGCATACGTGATCGCGTCTGCGATCCTCCTCGTTGTCCTTCTCGTGCCACTGCGCGCAACGAGATCGAACGGCCGGGTCGCGTTCGTCGCGGCCGGCCTGGCCCTTCTCCCCCTTGCTGTTCCACCCATGTCGTACGGTCTCTGGCGGGGGTTCGCCAAGCTGTACGACTTTCTGGGCGGCACCGGGCCGCTCCTGCCCGCAGGAGAGTGGCCAGAGCAAACGGTTGCAAGCGACACGTTCTCGTGGTTCGGCCCCGTTGGGCTGTTCCTCGTGGCCGGCACCTTCGTGGTCGGCTTTGTCGGCTACCGGCGTGGTGTGCTGGACGGGCTCGGCCTGCTCCTCGCCACGGTGCAGTCCGCGCTCCGCGCTGAGAGCGCCCCCCTGCTCAGGTACGTGGAGGAGCATGTGCCCCGCCGCGCACCGCTCGTGCTCCTCCTGGGCGTGGACGATCTCGGGTATCCGATGTTCGGGCCTCGTCTCGAACGTCGCGTCGAGCTCGTCGCGAGTGGGGAGCGCGCTGACCCGCAGCACGCCGATTGGCTCGTCGCAGATCCGACCCGGGCCGACAGGGTCGACCGCATGTGTTGGCGGCAGACCCTGCGAACCTCTGGCGGCTGGAGCGTCTTCCGGGTGCGTCCAGCCTGCACGACCTGACCGTGCTGTTCCTGACTCCGAGTAGGTTCGCACCGCAGCCCGCCGCTGCTACCCGCGGCGACGACTGCGGCGTCGCCGCGGCCCAACCGCGGGTCAGTCGTCGCCGACGGGACGCGTCGCCGCGACGGCGTCGAGCTGGTTCGCGTGGTACAGCACGGCGGCCTCGGCTGTCCGGGTGGCCGCCCGGTCGTGATGCGTCGCGATCGCGTGGATCAACGCCGCCTGCATCGTCGTGTCGAGCCGGAGCGCGGTCGCCCGACCCTCGACGAGCCGAACGCCGAGATGGACGTGCCCGAGCAGGGCGCCTTCGGGCGTCGGCCGGAACGCCGGCCCGCGTCCGAGCTCGGCGACGCGACCGAGGTCGTGGAGGAGCGCCGCCGAGAGCAGCAGATCGGCGCGGAGCCTGGGGTGGAGCTGGGTGGTCTCGCGGCACAGCGTCGCGACGCCCACCGTGTGCTCGAGCAGGCCGCCGGCGTAGCCGTGGTGACCCTCTGCGCCCGCGGCCGGAAGCAGTCGCATCCCCTCGCGTACCTCGGCCTCGCCGAGGAGCCCCCCGACGAGCGCTGCGAGTGCGGGGTGGGAGATCTCGGCGGCGAGGAACTCGAGGAACCCTTCGAGCTCGTCGGCGTCGCGCCTGAGGGCGGGCGCGAGCTCGGCCGGGTCGGCGTCCGCCGCCTCGACCGTTCGCACCGCGAGCTGCAGGCGGCCGTCGAACCGCTCCACCCGTCCGAGCACGCGCACCGCGTCTCCCTCGGCGAAGCGCCGGTCGAGCAGCTCGACGTCGTCCCAGACGCGCCCCTCGATCCGGCCGCTCGGGTCGACCAGCTCGAGCGCGAGATACGGCTTCCCGGCGCGGGTCGTCAGCCGGCGCTTGCGCGCGACGGCGTAGACGCCGTCGACCGTTCGATCCTCGACGAGCTCGGCGATCGTCGCCACGGCGTGAGTGTAGGCTCGGACCGTGGCCGACGTCCGCCCGTTCCGCGCCGTCCGGTACGCGCGGCCGTCCGAGGCGCTGACCGCACCCCCGTACGACGTGATCGGAGAAGACGAGCTGGCCGCTCTCCGCGGTCGCGACGCGCACAACGTTGCACACCTCACGCTCGAGCCCGATGCCGATACGGCGGCGAGACGCCTGCGCGGCTGGCTCGCCGAAGGTGTCCTCGTCCGTGACGAGGCACCGGCGATCTGGTGGCTCGAGCAGGACTTCGTCGGGCCGGACGGCGTCTCCCGCACTCGCAACGGGATCGTTGCCTCGCTCCGCGCCGAGCCCTATGCGACGGGTGCCGTCCTGCCGCACGAGCGGACGCACCGCGGCCCGATCGAAGGCCGGCTCGCGCTCCTGCGCGCGACGAGAGCCCAGCTCGAGCCGATCTTCCTGCTCTACGACGGCGCGCCGCCGATCGATGCGCCGCCGTCACGTCCGGCCGATCTCGAGGTCGGCGGCTCGAGGCTCTGGCGGCTCGACGGTGACCCCCGTGTCTCGGCGTTCTTCGCCGACAGGGAGCTCCTGATCGCGGACGGTCACCACCGGTACGAGACGGCCGTCGCGTTCGCGGAGGAGGATGGCGTCGACCGGATGCTGGCCGTGCTCGTGTCGACCACCGACCCGGGCCTCGTCATCTTCCCGACCCATCGCGTGTTCACCGGTCGCCCCGACGTCGAGCTCGAGGGCGCGGAGCGCGCGAGCGTCGACGACGCGGTGTCGGCACTCGACCTCGAGCCCATGGCGCAGGCTGCCGCCGTGCTCGTCCGTCGCGACGGGGTGCGCCTCGTTCGGGGAGAGGAGGGCGAGCTCGATGTCGAGCTCGTCGACCGGCTCGGGCACGACGGCATCGCGTACACGCCCGACCGGGACGACGCCGTGCGGCGCGTTGTGAGCGGCGAGGCGGACGCAGCGTTGCTCGTGCGGCCGCTCCGCGTCGACGACGTCTTCGCTCGGGCACGGGCCGGACAGACGCTGCCTCAGAAGGCCACGTATTTCTTCCCGAAGCTCGTGTCCGGGCTTCTCCTGCACCCGGTCGACCCGTGACCGACTGGCTGGCGCTCTGCCGTGCCACGGTCGGCGACGTCGAGGCGGTGCTGCGGGCAATGCCGACGCGCGACGAGCGCGAGCCAGTCCTGCGGACGGGTGAGGGGGGCGACGACACGACCGCGATCGACGCGGCGGCGGAGGACACGATCGTGCGGCGGCTCGAGGCGCTCGGGACCGATCTGACGCTCGTCTCGGAGGAGCTCGGGGTACGGGCGTTCGGCGTGGGCGGCGGCCCGACGGTGGTCGTCGACCCGATCGACGGCTCCGTCAACGCGAAGCGCGGGATCCCGTTCTTCTCGCTGTCGCTCGCCGTTGCGGACGGGTCGACCATGGACGACGTTGCCTTCGGATACGTGTACGACTTCGGCGCGGGCGAGGAGTGGGTCGCGGAGCGTGGACGCGGCGCCCGGCTCGACGGTGGGCCGCTCGAGACTCCTCTGCCGAGGGACACGATCGAGATCCTCGCGCTGGAGGGAACGACGACCGAGGCGATCGCCGTCGTCGCGCCTGCGATGCGGGGTGTTGCAGGCCGGCTCCGCGTGATGGGATCCCTCGCGCTGTCGCTCTGCCACCTTGCCGCCGGGCGCGTCGACGCCGTCTGCTGCCTCAAGCCCGCACGGTCGATCGACATCGCCGCTGCCCAGCTGCTCGTCCGCGAGCGCGGGCTGGCGATCGACCTGTTCGAGAATCCGCCGTTCGGGGCCGCGCCGCTCGATCTCGGCCAGCGCTCCCGCATCGTCGCCGCGGCGTCGGAGGCGGCCTGCGATCGCGTAGCCGCCGCTCTGCGGTGACAACAGTCACGCTCGCTCGGTGACTGCCGGCAGTCGTCACTCGCTAGGCTGAGTACCGATGACCCCCGACCGCGATGCGATCCTGAAGGCGCTCGAGCGAGTGATCGACCCCGAGCTCAAGCGCCCCGTGACCGACCTCGACATGGTGAGGGACGTGGCCGTCGCAGACGATGGCGCGGTCGACGTCACGATCGCCCTCACCGTCGCCGGGTGCCCGCTCCGGGCGAGCTTCCAGGACCAGGTCGCGGAGCACGTCGGAGCCGTGGCGGGCGTGTCGAGCGTCACCCTCCGTTTCGACGTGATGACGCCGGACGAGAAGGCGGCGCTCGCCTCGAGGCTACGGGGCGGGCGGGCCGAGCGCGAGATCCGGCTCGACCCGTCGACCCGCGTCGTTGCTGTTGCCTCGGGCAAGGGCGGTGTCGGGAAGTCGACGCTCACCGCGAACCTCGCTGCGGCGCTCTCCGACCGCGGCGAGCGCGTCGGCGTGCTCGACGCGGACGTGTACGGCTACTCGATCCCTCACGTCCTCGGCGTGACGCAGCGGCCGGTCGTCGTCGACTCGCTCATCATCCCCCCGGTGAGAGGCGACCTCAAGGTGATGTCCATCGGCCTCTTCGCGGAGGACAACGGCCCGATCATGTGGCGCGGGCCGATGCTCCACAAGGCGCTCGAGCAGTTTCTCTCGGACGTCCACTGGGGCGAGCTCGACACGCTCGTCGTCGACATGCCACCGGGGACGGGCGACGTCGCGATCTCGATCGGGCAGCTGCTCCCGCGGGCCGAGGCGATCGTCGTGACGACGCCGCAGCCGGCGGCACAGCAGGTCGCGGTGCGCGCCGCGGTGATGGCGCAGAAGACCGGGATGCGCGTGCTCGGCGTGGTCGAGAACATGTCGTGGCTCGTGGGCTCCGGCCAGGAGCTGTTCGGCGCCGGCGGCGGCGAAGCTCTCGCCGCGGAGATCGACGTACCGCTCCTTGCGCGGATCCCCTTCGACCCGGCCCTTCGAGAGGCGTCCGACGCGGGACAGCCGGTGCTCGAGGCATGCCCGGACGCGGAGGCGAGCGTCGCGATCCGAGGTCTCGCCGACGCAGTCGTCGCACGCCGCGCCGGCGCCATCCGGAAGGCCCTGACCGTTCTGTAGGTAGCGACGCGCCGGCTCGGGCCCGGTGGCTGTGCGCGACGGTATCGCGGCCGGAGGCCGGCTTTGCCGGCCGGGGGGCCAGAGACGCCCGTTCTGTGCCGCCGCGCCGAAGAAGGCGGCACGCGGGGAACATGGTTCCCCCCGCGTCAAGCAGGGAAGGGAGCCCGGAGGCTCCCTTCCGATGACGGCGAGCCCTGCGGCGGTGGGCCCGTTGCCGTCCTGCACGTCCGCGCCGGGGGGAGGCGCGGCCATCCAGTTGAAATCCTCACAGCCGTGTATGAGGACGGTGTAAGCGTACCCCCGTTCGTCGCCGCCAAAACACTTCCTCGGAAGCTCGACCCTTTAGGGTCATGCCGTGGACGCCGACGAGGCTCGCGACGTTCTCGGGGCGAGCGGGCTCTCGGAGGCCGACGCGCGCGTCGTCGTCGACCACCTCGCAGCGGCGGACGCCGACGGGAAGCCCGGTCACGGCCTGGCGCGCGTTCCATGGCTCGTCGAGCTGCTCGGCACCACCCGTGATCCGGGCGGCCGTCCCGAGCGCACCGAGCGCGGCGACGGGCTCGAACGCTGGGATGGACGGCGCGCTCTGGGCTACGTCACCCTCGACGCGATCTGCACCTCGCTCGCCGCCGACCCGCCACCGGGAGCCCGTCTCGTCGTCGCCAAGTCATGCTTTCCGACGGGCGTGCTGGGCCTGTGGGCACGCCGCCTTGCGGACGCCGGTCTCCTGGCGATCGTCACCGCGACCTCCCCGCGGCGCCTGCCACATCCCGAGGGCGGGGCGCCTCTCACCGGAACGAACCCGATCGCGATCGCCGTGCCGGCGTCGGACGGCCGTCCCTACGTCGCCGACGTCTCGATGGGCGCGGTGACCCACGGCGACGTCCTACTCGGCCAGGCGCAGCCGCAGGACCTCGTCCCGTTCGGCGGGCCGCAGGCGCACAAGGCGTTCGCCCTCGCGGCCGGTGTCGAGCTGCTCGTGGGCGCGCTCGCGGGGGCCGAGCACGGCGCGGTCGTCCTCGCGGCCCGTCCGGAGCACGACCCGGTCCCGGGCTTCCGCGAGCTTGCCGGGGGGCTTCGTCTGCCGGGCGATCGCCGCGACTGACGCCGGTCGGGCCGAGCCCGTCGGAGGGAGACGGGCTACACCGCCACCGCCGGCAGGGCGCCGAGCGCCGTCGCGAGCGCCTCCGCGTCGTACTCGACGTCCTCGAGCCTCCCGGCGAAGTGATCGATGTACGCGCCCATGTCGAAGTGGCCGTGACCGCTCAGGTTGAAGAGGATCGTCTCGTTCACGCCCTCCTCCTTGCAGCGGAGCGCCTCGTCGATCGCCGCCTTGATCGCATGGTTCGCCTCGGGCGCCGGCAATATCCCCTCGGCGCGGGCAAACCGAACGCCCGCTTCGAAGACGGCGGTCTGGTGGTACGAGCGCGCCTCGATCAGCCCGAGCTGATGCAGATGGCTCACGAGCGGCGCCATCCCGTGGTAGCGCAGGCCGCCAGCGTGGAAGCCGGGCGGCACGAAAGTCGAGCCGAGCGTGTGCATCTTCACGAGCGGGGTGAGGTGACCCGTGTCGCCGAAGTCGTAGGCGAGCTCGCCGCGGGTGAGGGTCGGGCAGGCGGTCGGCTCGACGGCGATCACGCGCACGTCGGCGCCGCCGCGGAGCTTCTCGCCGATGAACGGGAACACGAGCCCCGAGAAGTTCGAGCCGCCGCCCGTGCACCCGATCAGGACGTCGGGGTACGCGTCGGCGACGTCCATCTGCGCGAGCGCCTCCTCACCGATCACCGTCTGGTGCAGGAGGACGTGGTTGAGCACGGAGCCGAGCGCGTACTTCGTGTCGTCGCGCTGGGCTGCCTGCTCGACCGCCTCCGAGATCGCGATCCCGAGGCTGCCGGTCGAGTCGGGGTGCTCGGCCAGGATCGCCCGCCCCGACGCCGTCTCCTCTGACGGGCTCGGCACGCACCGGGCGCCGAACACCTCCATCAGGGCGCGGCGGTATGGCTTCTGGTCGTACGAGACCCTCACCATGTAGACGTCGATCTCGAGCCCGAAGAGCGCGCCCGCGAAGGCGAGCGACGAGCCCCACTGGCCCGCGCCCGTCTCGGTCGTGATCCGCTTCACGCCCTCCCGCGCGTTGTAGAACGCCTGCGCGACGGCGGTGTTCGGCTTGTGGCTCCCCGTCGGCGAGACACCCTCGTACTTGTAGAAGATCCGGGCCGGCGTATCGAGCTCCTGTTCCAGCCGGCGCGCCCGGAAGAGCGGCGTCGGCCGCCACTGCCGGTAGACGGCGCGAACCTCTTCCGGGATCAGGACGCGCTCCTCGGTGGAGACCTCCTGGAGGATCACCTCCATCGGGAAGAGCGGCGCGAGGTCGTCGGGGCCGACCGGCTGGCCGGTCCCGGGGTGGAGGACCGGCGCGGGCGGCTCCGGGAGGTCGGCCGCGATGTTGTACCAGGCCTCTGGCAGCGCCTTCTCGTCGAGCGTGTACTTGACGGTGTCGTCCACGTCGGCTCCTCTCGGCTCGGGTCTCCTCGGCCCGCACGCGGCTCGCGCGCCTTGGCTCAACTATGACCGACGCGAGAGGCTGGCCGACCGTCAGAGCCGGTCGCGGATCGACACGAGGTCCTCGTCGTCCCGCGCGAGCTCGGCGAAGCGCGGGTCCAGCTCGACCGCCTCGTCGAGGTATGCGACGGCGACGTCCGGGCGACCCGCCCGTGCGTGGGCGCACGCGAGGTTGTAGCGCGTCCCCGCGTGGTCCGGCGTCTCCGCCAGGTGTCGCTCGAGCACCGCGATCGCTTCGTCCCACTCCTCCGTGGGCCAGTACCGGAGCGCCTCGGCGGCCCGCTCCCAGGTCGACGGCGTGAACGCCTCTCCCGGCTTGGCGCCGACGACGAGGATCGTGGTGCCTGCCTCGCCCACCGCACGACGCTTCACCGTCGGGTCGGGGACGTGCACGAGCGTTCCCGCCGGGGCGTCGACCTCGTCGCCGTCGAGCGTGAACGACGCACGGCCGCTCAGGACGACGTAGAGCTCCTCGTGGCCTTCGCCGTCGGCCTCGTCGTGCTCGCCGATGATGCGCCCGCCGTCCTCCGTGGCGGTCCAGGCGTTGACACCGAACGAGGCGATGCCTAGCGTCCGCCGGATGGTGTGCCACTGCGCCTGCCCGGGGATCGCCGGGGCCGCCAGCGCGTCGAGTGTCGTCACGCCGTAGCGCTCGCTCACGTCGCCTCCCGTAGTCGCTCGAGCACGACCGGGTCGATCGCATCCTCGCCCTGGACGCGCTCCTCGAGGTTCTCGACGCCCGCCCACGAGGCGAGGCTCGGATGACCGGCGCGCGCGAGGCGCCCGTCGAGCTCGGTGCGCAGCGCGTCGTCGACCGGAAGCCACTCCTCGCGCGGCGTCCGGCCGAAGAGCCGGTTGTGGAGCCGGTGGATCCGACGCAGCTCGACGAGCGGGTCGGCGTGGTCGTCGACGCGCAGATCGACGAGCACATCCGAGAGCCCCGCGTAGCCCCCGTCGCGCTCGACGACGAGCAGGGCCGCGGACTGGCGGCCACGACTGTCGCCCCCGGCGCCCTCGGCCGCGTCGAGGCAGTCGAGGAAGCGCTCGGCGAGCGGCCGGCCGGCGGTGGCCTCGAACGTCTCCGCGAGCGCGTCGACCGTGGCGCCGGAGACGAGGATGTTGCCCTGGGCGGCATAGCCGGCGCCCGTGCGGCCGCCCGCCCACGCATGGCATTCGTCGCCGGTGAAGGTCGCAGCCCGCCCTTCGCCGTCGACGACGCCGAGCTGGCGCAGCGCCCGGTCCTCGTCTGCGGTGGTCAGGCGCTCGACCACCTCTCCCGCGGGGAGCCCTCCGCGCAGCAGCGCCAGCCCGTCTGGGCCATAGCGAGGATTCGCGTAGGACTGGGTCGCGATCGCCCCGACGTGCGGCGCCGCCCACGGGACGACCGATCCCACCGCGAGGAACTTCGACTGCGTCGCGACGCCCCACTGGCCGGCTTCGAGGTCGCACGCGCAGATCGAGTACGTCGCGACCGGCTCAGCCATACGTCAGCTCGGGCAGGTCGAGCTCGAGGAGCGCCGGGTCGGAGACCAGCACGCATGCCACCTCCGGTCGAGCGAGCGCTCGTGCGACCCCCGGCGCGTCGCGCGCCCGCACGACCACGGGCACCCCGTCGGCGTGTGCGGAGCGGAGCGCCTCGATGTCGTCGGTCCCGTCCAGGAGAAGCGCGCCGTCGACGTCGACCGAGCCTTCCAGCGCGATCGCGGGGACGCGACGGCCCGTCGCGCCGAACCAGCGCTCGCGCATCAGAGGGTGAGCGTCTCGCCCGGCGCCGGGACGAGCAGCTCGACATCGGTCGGTAGCAGCGGACGAAGCGCATCCGGCGTCCCGGTGAGGATCGGGAAGGTTCCGTAGTGCGACGGGATGACCCGCGAGGCTCCCAGGAGCTCCGCCGCGACCGCCGCCTCCTCGGGCCCCATCGTGAAGTGGTCCCCGATCGGCAGCACGGCGACGTCGGGCGCGTAGAGACGTCTGATGAGCGCCATGTCGCCGAACACGTTGGTGTCGCCGGCGATGTAGACGGTCGGCGCGCCTTCCTGCCGCAGGACGATGCCCGTCGGCTCGCCGGTGTAGAGGATGGCACCGTTGTGCCACGTCGAGGAGGAGTGGTTCGCGTCGGTCAGCGTCACGCGCACCCCGGCGAACGAGCCCGTGCCGCCCTTGTTCAGCGCCTGACCGTCGTCCTCCGGCAGCCCTTCGGCCACCGTGAGCCAGTCACGCAGCTCGACGGGCGCGACGACCGGGCATTCGAACCGCTTCGCGATCGCGACGGCGTCGCCGATGTGGTCGCCGTGACCGTGGGTGAGGACGACGAGGTCGCAACGCTCGGGCTCGCGCTCGAGCCCCGGGCACTTCGGGTTGCCGTTCAGGAACGGGTCGACGTAGACGCGCGTGCCGGCCTCCGTGTCCATCCGGAACGCCGCGTGACCGAGCCAGGTGAGTGTGGTAGCCATGTGGCCGAGCCTAGCGCGTCGAGACGCTCATCCAGGACAGCAAGAACGATCAAGCGCCGGTGTCCCCGCGTGGGCACGCTGGCGACATGGCACTCCAGTTGATGGACCCGCTCGCGACATTCGTCAACACGCTCGCCGAGAGCCTCGACGACCACGCCGCCGACGGCGAGGATCTCGCTGCGCGCGCCTACCTCTCGCGCTTCCACTTCGACCGCGTGGTCGGAGCCGTGGCCGGGGAGACGCCCGCCCGGCTGCGCCGGCGCGTGCTGCTCGAGCGGGCCGCCTTCCGGCTCGTGACGAGCCGCGCGACGGTGCTCGAGGTCGCGCTGGAGGCCGGCTACTCCTCGAACGAGGCGTTCACGAGGGCCTTCCGGCGCGCGTACGGCGTCGGGCCGTCCGCCTGGCGTGCGTCACCGGGGCGGATCCAGCTCGACAGCCCGAACGGCGTGCATTTCCACCCACCCGGCGGCCTCAGGCTGCCCGCGAGAGACGAGGTGACGTCGATGGACCTGATGAGGAAGATGGTGGAGCATCACGTGTGGCTCGTCGGCGAGATCGTCGACCGGGCGGGGAGGCTCGACGAGGAGCGCCTCGACGCGCCGATCGAGCTCTCGGTCGAGGGAGTCGACTGCGACCCGACCCTGCGCTCGCTCCTCTCGCGGCTCGTCGGCCAGATGGACATGTGGAACGCGGCGATGGAGAGCCGCGCGTACGACTTCGCGGTCGAGCGCGGCGAGAGCATGCGGTCGATCCGGGCGCGCCTCCGCGACGCGGGCCCCGCGTTCCTCGACCATGCGTTCGAGGTGATGGACGGGCGCAGGCTCGACGAGACGTTCGTGGACGCCGTCTGCGACCCGCCCGAGGTCTTCACCTACGGCGGCATGCTCGCGCACGTGCTGACCTTCGCCGCGCACCGCCGCACGCTGGCGATCGGCGCGCTCCACTCCGCAGGGATCACCGACCTCGGCGCCGGCGACCCGATGCGCTGGGTCGCCGAGGCGGCCTGAGCGCAGCCCCCTGGCGGTCGATCAGAGGGGCAGCGACGCGATCGCGTCGGCTGCGAGGTCGACCAGCGGCTGGACGAAGAAGAACGACCCGATCGTGACGGCGAGCGCGGCGGCGAGGGTGATGTCGAGCAGGAGGTCGCGCGGCGGTGAGCCGCCCGCGGCGACCACCTGGCCGCTCACCTGCCCGGAGCGCATGTACAGCGAGCGTACGACGTTCAAGTAGTAGGCGAGCGAGAGCGCCGTGGCGAGCACGCCGATCACGACGAGCCACCACCAGCCGGCCTCGTAGATCGCCGAGAAGACGAACAGCTTGCCGAGGAACCCACCCGTGAGCGGGAAGCCGGCCATCGAGAGCATGAACCACCACATGCAGACGCCGACGTAGGGGCGCTCCCAGCCGAGCCCGGCGAGCGAGTCGAGCGTGACGGCGCGGCCCTGCTCGCGCTCGCGCGCGGCGACGACGGAGAACGCGCCGACGCTCGCCGCCGCGTAGGGAATGAGGTAGTACAGGAGCGCCTCCCCGCCGGCCGTCGAGTCCGCGGCGACCGCGATCAGGAGGAAGCCTGCGTGCGAGACGGACGAGTAGGCGAGCAGGCGCTTCACGTCGCGCTGCGCGATGGCGGCGAGGTTGCCGATCGCGAGCGAGCAGACGGCGAGCACGGCGACCGCGACCGTCCAGATCTCCGACTGCTCGGGGAACGCGGTGACGAGGATGCGGAGCATCAGCGCGAACCCCGCAATCTTCGTGGCCGCCGACATGAAGGCGGTGACGGTTGTCGGCGCGCCCTGGTAGACGTCCGGCGTCCACATGTGGAACGGCGCGGCCGAGACCTTGAAGGCGAGGCCCGCGAGGATCATCGCCATACCGGTGACGAACAGCGGGTCATCGGCGCCGGTCGCGTCGCGGATCGCCCTGAACCCGAGCTCGCCCGTCGCGCCGTAGACGAGCGCGCAGCCGAACAGCAGGATCCCCGAGCCGAAGCTCCCGACGATCAGGTACTTGAGCCCGGCCTCGAGCGACGTGCGCCGATGCGTGTCGAGGGCGCAGAGGACGTAGAGCGAGATCGAGAACCACTCGAGCGCGAGGAACATCGTCATGAGGTTCGCGGCGGAGACGAAGAACACCATTCCGGCGGTCGCCGCCGCCAGCAGCGCGTAGTACTCGCCGACGTGGGAGCGGCGCCCGTCGCCCGCCGAGAGAAGCACGACCGCGAGGCCGACGAGAGCGATCAGGATCGCTGCGAGCGCCCCGAAGCGGTCGCGTGTCATCGAGTCGACGACGACCGCCGACGGCTCGGGGGAGCGATCGAAGACCCAGCCCGCCAGCAGCGCCGACGCGCCGAACCCAGCGACCGAGACGGCGACCGAGAACGCGCGCTCGCTCGCCCGCGGCACGATCACGGCGCCGAGGAGCGTGAGCGCCGAGCTCGCCAGGAGCGCCAGTGTGGGCGAGAGCGCGAGCCAGTCGACGGAGGGGGTGTCGATCACGGCGCGACCCCCTCCTGCGAGGCGATGAACGCCGCGGGTTGGTCGGCCGGGAACGACCGCTCGGTGATCCCTGCGGGCCACGCGGTCAGCACGACGAGGATCGCGACCAAGGGGACGAGCAGGATCAGCTCGCCGCCGACGAGGTCGCCCTCGTCGTCTCGCACCGCCCCGCCGCGCCGCTCGTGGAGGATCCCGGAGATCAGCCGGAGCGCGTAGAGCGCGGCGAGCACCATGGCGACGACCCCGATCGCCGCGTAGCCCCAGCCGCGGTCGAAGACGCCGGCGAGGATCGAGAACTCCCCGGCGAAGTTCGTCGACCCGGGCACTGCGAGCGTGTACATCCCGAGGACCAGCACGAGCGTTGCGAGCATCGGGCGGCCCTTGGCCATCCCTCCGAGCTCGGCGAGGACGCCGGTGCCGGCGCGCTTCTCGATCATCCCGGCCAGCAGGAAGAACCCTGCCGAGACAAGGCCGTGGTTCACGGAATGGAGCACGGCGCCGTCGAGGCCGAGGTCGTTGGCCGCGAAGATCCCGAGCACGATGAGGCCCATCTGGCCCATCGAGGAGTACGCGACGACGCCCCGGATGTCCGGCTGGCGGAAGGCGAGCACCGACCCGTAGACGAGCGTCGCGGACGCGAGGACGAGCACGAGCGTGCGGAAGTCCTCGACGGGCTCGGGGAAATGGGGCAGCACGATCCAGACCAGCCCGAAGACCGCGGCCTTGGACACGACCCCGGAGAGAAGCGCGCCCACCTCGGGCGGCGCCTGCGTGTACGCGAGCCGCAGCCAGCCGTGGAAGGGGAACAGCGGCGCCTTGACGGCGAACGCGGCGAGGAAGCCGAGGAAGATCCAGTCGTTCGAGCTCGTCCCGAGGTCGGCGAGCTCGAACGTCCCCTTCGAGATCCCGAGCGCGACGATCGACGCCAGCATTAGCAGAGACCCGACCATCGTGTAGAGCACGAAGGTGACCGTCGCCTTCACCCGCTGCGGCCCGCCCCAGACGCCGACGAGCACGTAGATCGGGATCAGCATCGCCTCGAAGAAGACGTAGAACACGATCAGGTCCTGCGCCGCGAACACGCCGACGAGCGACCCGGCGAGGAAGAGCAGCAGGCCGAAGTACGCCCGGCTCCGCTCGCGCTCCGCCCAGGCGCCGTAACCGATCGCGCAGGCGGCGACGACGACGGTCAGCCCGACGAGCCAGAACTGGAACCCGTACATGCCGACCGAGTACGAGATCCCGAGCTGGTCGAACCACTCGCGCGTCGTCGAGTACTGCGGCGCGTCGCTCGAGAAGTCGAAGTTCCGCGCGCTCCCGAGCCAGAGCCCCACCTCGGCGAGCGCCACGAGGAGCGCGAGCCCGCTCGTCGACTCGCGCGACAGGGGGAGGATCCAGACGAGGATCGCGCCGGCGAGCGGAAGGACGATCAGGGCGGTCGTCAGCATCAGCGGACCACAAGGAAGACGAGGGTCAGGACGGCGACGGCGACCGTGAACGCGAGCGCGTACATCCGCAGCAGGCCGCTCTGGACGCTCGCGGTGGCGGTCGCCCCGCGCAGGGCGCCCGCGGCCACCTCGTCGAGCCCGCCCTGGACGACCGGCGCCTCGACCCGGTCGCGGAGTCGGACCGCGATCAGCTGCGCCGGCCGGGAGAACACGGCGTCGTAGAGCTCGTCGAACCCCAGCTTGTGCTCGAGCGCCGTGCGGACCGCGCCGTCCGGCACGAGCTCGCGGCCGGCCTTGAATGCGCGCCAGGCGAGGAAGATGCCGAGCGAGCCGCACACGACGCCGAACAGGCTCGTGAGCCACTCCTCGCCGACGGTCGCCTGGACGAGCGGCGGCACCACGGGCTCGAGCCATGTCTCGAAGGGCTCCCACACGCCCGGGATCGCGAGGAAGCCGATGAACGTCGCGCCGACCGCGAGCACGCCGACGGGTACGAGCATCGAGCGCGCTCCCTCGCCGTGGTGCTCGCCGTGCGTGTGCGCCTGGACGAGCTCGCTCGGCGTGCCGTGGAAGACGCGGAAGTAGAGCCGGAAGGTGTAGAGCCCCGTCAGCAGCGCGCCGAGCAGCCCGCCGACGTAGAGCGTCCACCCGAGCGCGCCGCCTTCCGCCAGGCACGCGCTGATGATCGCGTCCTTCGACCAGAAGCCGGAGAAGATCGGGATCCCGGCGAGCGCGAGCGAGCCGATCAGGAACGTCGCCCGCGTGTACGGCATCGACTTCGCGAGGCCGCCCATCTTGCGGATGTCCTGCTCGCCGTCCAGGTGATGGATCACGAGCCCGGCGGTGAGGAAGAGGAGCGCCTTGAAGAACGCGTGCGTGACGAGGTGGAACATCGCGAACGGGTACGCCCCGATGCCCGCGCCGACGAACATGTAGCCGATCTGGCTCATCGTCGAGTACGCGATCACGCGCTTGATGTCCCACTGCACGAGCGCGATCACGCCAGCGGCGAGGAGCGTGATCAGCCCGAGGATCGCTGCGAGGTGCTGGACGTCGGACGCCGCCTCGAAGACGGCATGCGTGCGGCAGATGAGGTACACGCCGGCCGTCACCATCGTCGCCGCGTGGATCAGGGCGGAGACCGGCGTCGGCCCCTCCATCGCGTCGGGGAGCCAGGTGTGGAGCGGGATCTGCGCCGACTTCGCGACCGCGCCGGCGAGCAGGCCGAGCGCGAGCAGCGTCACGACGGTCTGCGAGAGCTGCCCGCTCTGGGCGGCGGCGAAGACAGTGCCGAAGTCGAGGCTCCCGATCTTCGCGATCACGAGGAAGAACGCGAGCGCCATCGCGGCGTCGCCGACGGTGTTGATCACGAACGCCTTCTTGGCGGCGTCGATCGCGCTCGAGCGGTCGTGGTAGAAGCCGATCAGGAGGTAGGACGCGAGCCCGACGAGACCCCAGCCGACGAGCAGCAGCAGCAGGTTGCCGCCCATCACGAGCATCAGCATCGAGAAGACGAAGAGCGACATGTAGGCGAAGTAGCGCCGCTCCTCGTCCTCGCCCGCCATGTAGCCGTTCGAGTAGAGGACGATCAGGCCGCCGACGCCGGTGACGACGAGCATCATCGTCAGCGAGAGCGGGTCGACGAGGAGGTCGATGCTCACCTTGAAGTCGCCCGCCGCGAGCCATGTCCACGCCGTCGTGGTCACGGAACGGTCGTCGGGCTCGCGCCCGAGCGCGTCGATGAACGCTACGACGGCGCCTGCGAAGCCGACGAAGACGGAGAGCGTGGAGACGAGCCCCGCCTGCGCGCGCGTGATCCGCGTCCCGGCAAGCAGGATCACGCCGAAGCCGACGAGCGGCGCGAGCAGGCAGACCCAGGCCCCGTTGACCACTACGACGCCACCCCATGCCAGCGCCCCTGCGCGTGCCCGTCCCCGCCGCCCCCCGAGCCCACGCGCAGACAACGCTTGTGTTGATTTGACACAAGCGTTGTCTCGCCCCGGCAGGACGATGCGACCCGGGGGGCTGAGTGCCGTTCCGATGCGAGGCTATCCACGCAGCTCCGTCAGCGTGTCCACGTCCAGCGTGAGGTTGCGGCGCGCCATCGCCACGATCAGGCCGAGGCCGACACAGACCTCGGCGGCAGCGACGGCCATCACGGCGAGCGCGAAGATCTGGCCGTCCATCTCGCCGAACAGTCGCGAGAAGCCGACGAACGCCAGGTTCGAGGCGTTGAGCATTATCTCGAGCGAGAGGAGCACGATCAGCGGGCTGCGGCGCAGGAGCACGCCGGCGATGCCGATCGAGAACAGGATCGCGGAGATCGCGAGGTACCACGGGATCCCGGTCCCATCATCCCGCAGACCCCTCGCCGGCTCCGGCTCCCGCCCGGCAGCAGTTCGGGGTCCCCAGGAAGTGCGCAGCACTTCCTGGGGACGAGAGCCGGGCTCCGCCGGCGCCTGACGCCGCTCGCGACACCCGGCCTTCGGGGGCCGTATCTCCATACTGTCCCCTCCGGCCGGGCACCGCGAGCGACGCCCGAGGAACCCGCGGGAGGGAGGTCGGGCCGATCATGGGGCCTCCTCCTCGTCCGCCGAGCGCATCCCCAGGACGACGCCGCCGACCGCGGCGACGAGCAGCACGATCGACGTGATCTCGAACGCAAGCAGGTGATCGGTGAGGAACAGCTCGCCGATCGCCGCCGGCGAGCCGAACGAGCCAGTGATCGCGGCCTCGTCGGAGAGCCTTCCGCTTGCGTTCAGCATCAGTGCGACGAACACGACCGCAAGCAGCGAGGTGGCGGCGATGACCGACGCCGTCTGGATGAAGCGCGTGCCTCCCGCCCACGGAGCGTCGGCGCGTCCGCCGAGGTAGGCGATCACGAACAGGAACATGACCATCACGGCGCCGGCATAGACGAGCACCTGCGCGGCCGCGACGAACTCCCCCGATGCGAGGAGGAAGAGCACCGCGAGCGAGGCGAGGTTCCCGATCAGCGAGAGGGCCGACGAGAAAGGGTTCGAAGCCGTGACGACCCGCAGCCCGGTCGCGACGCACGCCGCCGCCGCGACGAGCCAGACGAGCCAGACGACGACGTTCGCCATCAGGACGACGACTTGTAGGCGGGGATCGGCGTGTCGTACAGGTCGGGGTCCTGCACCGGGATGCGCTTGATCGGCTCGGCGAGGAGCATGTCCTTCGTGTAGATCAGGTCGTCGCGCGAGTACTCGGAGAGCTCGAACTCGTTGCCGAGGGTGATCGCGTCGAACGGGCACGCGAGCTCGCAGTAGCCGCAGAAGATGCAGCGCGAGAGGTTGATCTCGTAGATGCGCGCGTACCGCTCCCCGGCCGACACGCGGTGCTCGGCCGTGTTCTCCGCCGCGACGACGCGGATGCAGTCCGACGGGCACGCGGCCGCGCACAGCGAGCAGCCGACGCACTTCTCGAGGCCGTTCGCGTGGAGGTTGAGCCGATGCCTGCCGCGAAAGCGCGGGTACACCGGCCGCTTGTACTCCGGGTACTGCTGCGTGATCGGCTTGCGGAAGATGTGCTTGAAGGTGACGCCGAAGCCCTTGAGTGTCCCGAACGGCTGCATGTCAGCGCGTCACCCTAGATCCAGACCACCAGGACGGCCGTGACGACCGCGTTCACCGTCGCGACGGGGAGCAGAACCTTCCAGCCGAACCGCATCAGCTGGTCGTAGCGCAGACGCGGGAGAGTCGTCCGCATCCAGATGAAGAGGAAGAGGAGGACTGCGAGCTTGATCACGAACCAGATCGGGCCGGGTAGCCATGGGCCGTGCCAGCCGCCGAGGAACAGCGTCACCGCGAGCGCGGACAGCGTGATCAGGTTGATGTACTCGGACATCGAGTAGAGGCCGAAGCGCATGCCGCCGTACTCCGTGTGGTAGCCGGCGACGAGCTCCTGCTCGGCCTCGGGCAGGTCAAACGGCGCGCGTGCGGTTTCCGCCGTGCCCGCGAGGATGAAGATCACGAAGCCGACGATCTGCGGGATCACGTACCAGATGTCGGCGCCCTGCGCCGCCACGATGTCGACGAGCGACAGCGACCTGGCCATGATCACGACGCCGAGCACCGAGAGGGCGAGCGAGACCTCGTAGGAGACAAGCTGCGCGCACGTGCGCATCGAGCCGAGGAGCGCGAACTTCGAGTCGGACGCCCAGCCGCCGACGATGAAGCCGTAGATCCCGAGCGAGCCGATCGCGAAGATGAGGAGGAGCGCGATCGGCACGTCGGCGACGTAGCCGTTCACCTGGTAGCCGCCGATCACCCAGCCCGGCCCCCACGGGATCACGGAGAACGTGGTCATCGCGGTGAACGCGGCGAGGAACGGCCCGAGGATGTAGAGCACGTCGATCGCGGCGGCGGGGAAGAAGCTCTCCTTGCGGATCAGCTTGACGAGGTCGGCGATCGGCTGCAGGAGCCCGTACGGGCCGACGCGGTTGGGTCCGTACCGCAGCTGCATCCGTCCCATCAGCTTGCGCTCGATGAGCGTCAGGTACGCGAAGCCGAAGAGGACGAGGTTGATCACGATGACCGCCTTGATCAGCGAGATCCACCACACCTCGCCGTTCGACCCGCTCGCGGCGACCAGCCAGCTCACGCCTTCACCACCTCGACGTCCGCGTGGAGGTCGGCGGCGTGCTCGTCTGCCACGCGGACGACACCCTCGACGAGCCTGCGGTCGATGCGCGCGCGGAGCTCGACCGAGGTCCCGTTCGAGCGCACGGCGACGAGGTCGCCCGTCGCGACGCCGCGCCGATCGGCGTCGGCGCTCGACAGCGCGACCTCCTGGTCGGGACGCTGGAACTGGAGCTCCGGCACCCGTTCGACCTCGTGCCCGGAGAAGAGCGGCGTGTATCGCAGCAGCCGCAGCGTGCCGACGAAGTGACCGTTCGGCCCGTCCGGCGCGGCCGTCGGTGCGCTCCTCGCGGGCTCGGGCGCCTCGTACGAGCGGCGGGCGGGGAGCGCGGCGTGCTCGCCGAGCTGCTCGAGTCGGAGCCCGCCGTAGACCCGCTCGGAGAGCTCGTCGAACACGACCGAGGCGTGCGGCGAGAGCTCGACGCCGACGCGGGAGGCGAGCTTCGCGATCCAGGCGAGCTCGTCGGGCACGGGCGGGGTGACAGCCCGACGCAGGCGCTGGACGCGGCCCTCGAGATTCATCGTCGTCCCCTCGCGCTCGAGCGCCGCCGTCGCCGGTAGCACGAGGTCGGCCCAGCCGACGGCGAGGGAGTGGAACATCGTGATCGCGATCACGGCGTCGGCGCGCTCCGCGAGCGCCCTGACGGCCGGCGACCCGGCGGCTTCGTCGCCGGAGACGACCAGCAGCCCGATGTGGTCGTGCGGCGCCTCATCCTCGTCCGCAGCCGCGGCCCAGGCCTCGGAGACGCCGCGCGGGTTGGGCGTCGCGGGCAGGTGGAACGCCGCGCAGCCGGGCTTTGCCTCGAAGCCGAGCTCGTGGGCCGCCTCGGCGAGCCGTGCACCGCCGCCCCCGCCCGGGCCCGACCAGACGAGCACCGCGCGCTCCGACTGACGGAGCCGCTTCCCGAGGCCGCTTCTCGACGAGAGCAGCTCGCGGAGCGCCTGACCCGCTCCGCCGACGGGCGTCGGCACCGATCCGCGCGCGCCGATGGTGACGATCTCGGCGCCGCCGCGGCGCGCCTTCCTCAGCCAGAGATCGACGATCGGCGCCCGGTCGACGACCTCGTCGTCGCCGACGATCACGACCAGCTCCGCGTCGCTGATCGTCGAGAGCGGGGCACGGAACGCGTCGAGCGCGGCCGACGTCGACTCGTCGAGCACGGCCGAGTGAGCGCCGAGCCCGCGACGGAGCAGCACGCCGAGCCCGAAGGCGATCTCGCTGGTCTCCGAGCCCGAGAGCGCGGTCACGATCTTGCCGCTCGCGGCGCGGAGGAGCTCCTCCGCCCGGTCGAGCGCGGCGTCCCACGCCACCGGCTCGAGGCCGAGTGGCCCGCGGACGAGCGGCTCGCGGACGCGATCCTCGGCGTGGAGGTGCGGAAAGGTGAAGCGCCCCTTGTCGCAGATCCAGCCGCCGTCGACCTCCGGGTGGTTGCGCGACTGGACGCGCTTGACGGCGCCCTCCCGCGTCGTCGCCCGGACGTTGCAGCCGGCGGGGCACAGCCCGCAGACGGTGGGCACGTCCTGGATCTCCCACGGCCGCGCCTCGAACCGGTACTGGGTCGACGTGAGCGCTCCGACCGGGCAGAGCTCGATCACGTTGCCCGAGAACGGCGCGCGGTAGGGGTCCTCGCCGAATGTCGCGATCTCGGAGTACGCGCCGCGGTTCCGCGTGATCAGCTGTTCGTCCTCGGCGACGTCGCTCGAGAAGCGCGTGCACCGATAGCAGAGGATGCAGCGCTCGCGGTCGAGGGCGATCAGCGGCGAGACGGGGATCGGCTTGTCGAAGGTCAGCTTCGGGAACGTCATCCGCGTCGAGCCCGGCCCGTAGCGGAACGTCAGGTCCTGGAGAGGGCACTCGCCGCCCTTGTCGCAGACCGGGCAGTCGAGCGGGTGGTTGACGAGGATGAACTCGAGCGTCCCCTTCTGCCCCTCGGCCGCGCGCGTCGACGTCGCGGCGGTGCGGACGACCATGCCGTCCTGGGCGGTCAGGGTGCAGCCGGCCTGGAGCTTCGGCAGCCCCTCGATCTCCACGAGGCACATGCGGCAGGCGCCCACGGGCGGGCCGAGCCTCGGCTCGTAGCAGAAGACGGGGATCTCGATGCCCGCCGCCTCCGCCGTCTCGACGAGCCCGGTGCCCTTCGGCACCTCGATCTCGCGGTCGTCGACGGTGAGCTTGACGCTGTCGCTCACCGCGCCGCCCTCGACGTGCCCGAAGTGGTGTCCGACCTCAGTCGGACACCTGCCGTACCACGGTTCGCCGTCGACGGAGGTGTCCGACTGAAGTCGGACACCGGAAGAACCGTGCTCACGCGACCACCTCGAGCGGCCGGTGGATCTCGGCCGGGCCGACGTGCGCATCGTGGACATCGGTCGGCGCGACGATCCCGTCGAGCGACGAGGACCCGTGGAAGGGGCAGCCGGCCTCCTCGACGTGCAGGAGGAACTCGTCGCGGAACTTCGCGACGTAGCTCGCGACCGCGATCGCGTCCGAGTCCCCGAGCGGGCAGAGACACGTCCCGTTGATCCGCTCGCCGACGTCGAGCAGCAGGTCGAGGTCGGCGTGGGTGCCGTTGCCCGCCTCGATCTTCTTGAGGATGTGCGTCAGCCAGCGGGTGCCGACGCGGCACGGCGTGCACTTGCCGCACGACTCGTGCTCGTAGAACTGCGAGACGCGGATGCCGAGCTGCACCATGCAGCAGCGGTCGTCGAGCACGATCACCGCCGCCGATCCGATCGCGCTGCCCGCCTGCGAGAGCGAGTCGAAGTCGAGCGTCACCTTCTCCGCTTCCGCGGCCGTCAGGATCGGCGTCGAGGAGCCGCCGGGGATCACGGCCTTGAGCGTCCGCCCGTCGGCGATCCCGCCGCCGACCTCGTGGATGAGGTCGCGGAGCGGGTAGCCGTGCGGCAGTTCGTAGTTGCCGGGCCGCTCGACGTTGCCCGACAGGGAGAAGACTCGCGTGCCGGTCGAGCTCTCGACGCCGAGCTTCGCGTACTCCGCGCCGCCCATCTCGAGAATCGGGGTGACGGTCGTGATCGACTCGACGTTGTTGACCGCCGTAGGCGAGGCGTAGAGGCCGGCGATCGCCGGGAACGGCGGCTTCGTCCGCGGCTGGCCGCGGTTCCCTTCGAGCGACTCGAGCAGTGCCGTCTCCTCGCCGCAGATGTAGGCGCCCGCGCCGCGGTGGAGAACGATCGTCACGTCGCCGAGGAGCTTCGCCTTGCGCATCTGCTCGAGCGCCGAGACGAGCACCTCCCACTCGCGCTCGTACTCGCCGCGGATGTAGACGAACACGTGCTGCGACTCGATCCCGCGCGCCGCGATCAGGCAGCCTTCGAGAAAGCGGAACGGGACACGGAGCATGATCTCGCGGTCCTTGAACGTGCCCGGCTCGGACTCGTCCGCGTTGACGACGAGGTAGTGGGGCCGCGGGTTCTGGTCGGGCTTTGGGACGAAGCTCCACTTGCGCCCGGTCGGGAAGAACGCACCGCCGCGACCGCGCAGGCTCGAGGCGTCGAGCTCGGCGATGATCTCCTCCGGCGTCATCTCGCGCGCACGCCGCAGCGCTGCGAGCCCGCCGACTGCCTCGTACGCGGCGAGGTCGGTCAGCGCGCCGCCGTCGGTCCCGGCGAAGACGACCTCGGGTGCAGCGCTCACTCTGCGAGCTCCTTCACGATGCGGGGCACGTCGCCCGCGCGCACGTGCAGGTGATGTTTGTTGTCTATTGCGACGACGGTTGCCCAGCCGCATCCTCCGAGGCACTCGACGGCGCGCAGCGTGACGTTGCCGTCGTCGGTCGTCCCGCCGACACCGATTCCCAGCTCCCGCTCGAGCGCCTCGACGACCTGCTGCGCGCCCGAGACGGCGCACGAGACGTTGGTACACACCTCGACCGAGTGACGACCGACGGGCTCGGTGTGGAACATGTCGTAGAAGGAGGCGATCGAGAGGCAGTAGGCGGGCGTCACCTCGAGCGCCTCAGCCACGTCGCGAAGCGCCTGCTCGGGGAGCCACCCGCCGTGTCGCTCCTGTGCGAGCTGCAACGCCGGCAGGATGGCCGAGCGCGGCTCGGGATACAGCGCGCGCACCTTCTTGATCTCGTCGTACAGCGTGGCGCTCACCGGTCGACGTCCCCCATCACCGGGTCGAGCGAGGCCGCGACCGCGATCAGGTCGGCGATGGCGGTCCCACGCACGCAGGTCGCGGTCGCCTGCAGGGCGGCGAAGCTGGGCGCGCGGAACTTGACGCGCCACGGCTTCGGGCCGCCGTCCGAGACGAGGTAGCAGCCACACTCGCCGCGGGCGGACTCGATCGCGACGTAGACCTGCCCCTCCGGGACGCGGTAGCCCTCGGTGACGATCTTGAAGTGATGGATCAGGGACTCCATCGAGGTGTGGAGCTCCTCACGTGGCGGAAGCACGACCTTGCGGTCGTCTGCGATCCACGGCTGGCCCCGCAGCTCCTCGAGGCGCGTGACGCACTGGGCGACGATGCGCGCCGAGGTCCGCATCTCGTCCATGTGCACCTTGTAGCGGTCGTAGACGTCCCCGTTCGGGTACACGGGCACGTCGAAGTCGACCTCGTCGTAGGCGAGGTAGGGCATTGCCTTGCGCAGGTCCCAGTCCACGCCGGAGGCGCGCAGCATCGGCCCCGACTGCCCGAGCGCCAGCGCGTCCGCGGTCGACAGCAGCCCGATGCCTTTCGTGCGCTCGAGCCAGATCTTGTTCCGGTCGAGGAGGCCCTCGTAGTCGTTCACGGCGCCCGGCATGTGGCGCGCGAGGTCTCGGGCCTGCGCGTAGAAGCCCTCCGGGATGTCCTCCGCGAGCCCACCGACCTGGAAGTAGCGCGTGTGCATGCGGACGCCGGTGACCATCTCGAACAGGTCGAGCACCATGTCCCGCTCGCGGAACGCGTACCAGAACATCGAGATCGCGCCGATCTCGAGCGCCGACGTCCCGAGCCAGACGAGGTGCGAGTGGATCCGGTTGAGCTCGGAGAGGCACATCCGCATCCACGTCGCCTTCTCCGGCGTCTCGAGGCCGAGCAGCTTCTCGATCGCGAGCACGAAGACCAGCTCGTTCGCCTGGAAGGAGAGGTAGTCGATCCGCTCCGGATAGGTGATCCCCTTCCAGTACGTCTTGTGCTCCATCGTCTTCTCGAAGCCGGTGTGGAGGTACCCGATCACCGCCTCGATACCGGCGACGTGCTCGCCGTCGAGCTGGACGATCAGCCGGAGCACGCCGTGCGTGGAGGGGTGGTTCGGCCCGAAGTTGACCGTGAGGATGTCGTCGAGGTCGTGCTCGGCCGGGTCGATGTCCAGGATCGTCGGACAGCGCGACGGGATCCGCGTGCCCTCGTAGATCCGCTCGGCCGGGACGACCGCCATCACGCCTCCCCCGAGAAGCGGACGGGCTCGCCGCCCACCGGGTAGTCCTTGCGCAGCGGGTTGCCCTCCCAGTCCTCGGGCATCAGGATCCGCACGAGGTTCGGGTGGCCGCGGAAGACGATCCCGAAGAGGTCGTAGGCCTCGCGCTCGTACCAGTCCGCAGCGGGCCAGACGGGGATCACCGAGTCGACCTCCTCGCCGTCGTCGAGCCGGGCCTCGACGCGGGCCCGCTCCGGCGCGTCGGAGACCCTGAGGAGGTGGTACACGACCGCGAGCCGCTTCGTCTTCGCGGCCGGCACGCGCTCGAACCCCTGCGAGCCGGGCGCGTGGATATCGCGGCCGGCCGGCGTGCCGATGTACCCCGCCACCTGCTTCGCGCCCCAGCCGAGGTAGTCGACCCCCGAGAGGTCGACGAGGACGTTGAAGCCCTCGGCGTCGCGGAGGTGGGTCGACGCCTCGACGATGCGGGCGGGATCGACCACGAGGGTCGTCTCGCCGTGCGCCTCGACCGTCTCGACGACGCCGGGGACGCTCACTCCGCCACTCCGCGGATCTGGTAGGCGGGTGGCACGCCTGCCCGGATCTTCTCGTGCAGCCGGACGATGCCCTCCATCAGCGCCTCGGGCCGCGGCGGGCACCCGGGCACGTGGATGTCGACCGGGAAGATCTTGTCGACGCCCTGGAGCACCGTGTAGTTGTTGAACATCCCGCCGGAGGAGGCGCACGCGCCCATCGCGATCACCCACTTCGGCTCGAGCATCTGGTCGTACACCTGGCGCGCGGGGGCGGCCATCTTGTGCGTCATCCGGCCCGAGATGATGAGCAGGTCCGCCTGCCGCGGCGAGGAGCTGAAGCGCTCCATCCCGAAGCGGGCGATGTCGTAGCGCGACGAGACGATCGACATCATCTCGATCGCGCAGCACGCGAGGCCGAACGTGTCGGGCCACATCGAGCCCGACTGGGCCCAGGCGATGGCCTTCTGGACCGTCGTCGTCATGAGCGCGTCCTCGATCGACTCGAGTTCCTGCTCGAACACGCCGGGCCCGCGCTCGGGCCAGAGCACCCGCTCGGACCGGAGGCCCGCCTTCGCGGCAGGCCGGTCGGAGACGAGGGGGAGCCGCCGGCTCAGTGCCACTCGAGCGCCCCCTTGCGCCAGATGTAGACGTAGGCCACGGCGAGGATCGCGACGAACGCGAGGAACTCGACCAGCCCGAACCAGCCGAGCGCGTTCAGCTGCACGGCCAGCGGGTAGAGGAAGACGATCTCGATGTCGAAGAGGATGAACAGCATCGCGGTGAGGTAGAAGCTGACCGTGAAGCGGCGCTGCTGCCCTGGCGCCTCCTGGGAGACGCCCGACTCGAACGGGAGCATCCGCTGCTTCGTACGCGAGGTCGGCCTCGTCGAGAAGACGAACGACCCCATGATCATCGTCGCCGGGATGACTGCGGCAAGGAGCGCGTAGATGAGAAACGGGAGCCAGTCGGACAGCACGCTTTCCTCGATCCCGGCCGGGGTCGCTCGCGAAACCTACCACTCAGCTCTCCCCTCACGAGATCGAACGGGAACCCGCTTCAGGCCGTCGATTCCCGTGTCACAAAGTCCAGGGCTCGCGGTGGCCGGTCGCTCGGGTACCATCAGGTCATGGAGATCGCCGAGCGCCCCACCGACACGCTGCTCGACCTGACGCCGCTCGCGGCCGAGAAGGTGAAGGAGCTGATGGCGTCCGAGGCCGATGCCGACACGCTCGTCCTTCGCGTCGCGATCCAGGGCGGCGGGTGCTCCGGCTTCCAGTACGGGCTCGGGTTCGACTCCGGCGTCGCCGAGGGTGACCACGAGCTCATGCTGGAGGGGGTTCGCATCGTCGTCGACCAGTTCAGCGCTCCGTACCTCCAGGGCGCGACGATCGACTACCTGAACGGCCTCCAGGAGTCCGGGTTCAAGATCGAGAACCCGAACGCGGTCTCCTCCTGCGGCTGCGGCCACTCGTTCCAGGTCGAGGAAGGCGAGGAGCTTCCCGAGGGAACGCAGGTCGGCGGCTGCGGCTCGGGTTGTAGCCACTAGAAGGATGCGGTTCGCGGGCACTTCGCTCCGCGAAGTGCCTAGATTCACGGCATGAGCGAGCATGCTCTGCGTGTCGCCGTCGTCGGCTCCGGGCCGGCAGGCTTCTATGCCGCCGGCGCGCTGCTCGCGAGCGAGGACCCGCGTGTCGAGGTCGACCTCATCGACCGGCTGCCGACGCCGTGGGGGCTCGTTCGCCTCGGCGTCGCCCCCGACCATCCCAACATCAAGGTCGTCTCGCGGGCGTTCGAGAAGATCGCCGCTCGGCCGGGGTTCCGCTTCCTCGGCAACGTCGAGGTCGGCAGGGACGTGACGCACGCCGAGCTTGCCGAGCTCTACGGCGCGGTCGTCTATGCCGTCGGCGCGCAGACCGACCGCAGGCTCGGGATCCCGGGCGAGGACCTCCCCGGCTCGTGGCCCGCGACCTCGTTCGTCGCCTGGTACAACGGCCATCCCGACTTCCAGGGTCTCGAGTTCGACCTCTCGCACGAGCGCGCCGTCGTGATCGGGAACGGCAACGTGGCGCTCGACGTCGCGCGGATGCTGGCGCTGACCCCCGGCGAGCTCGCTCCAACGGACACGACCGATGCGGCGATCGAGGCGATCAACGACGCAGGCGTGAAGGAGATCGTCGTCGTCGGGCGGCGCGGCCCGGTCCAGGCTGCATGGACGCCCGTCGAGGTGGGCGAGCTCGGCGACCTCGGGGGCGCGGACATCCTGGTCGACCCGACCGAGCTCGAGCTCGACGAGGCGAGCGCTGCCGAGCTCGAGGCGGCGCCGCCCACCGTCAAGCGCAGTGTCGACTACCTGCGCGAGTACGCGATACGACCGCCGGAGGGCAAGGCGCGGGCGATCCGGCTGCGGTTCCTCCGCTCCCCGGTCGCCATCCTCGGCAAGGACAGGGTCGAGGCGATCGAGCTCGTCCGGAACGAGCTCGTGTGGACCGAGCTCGGTCCGGGCGCGCGGTCGCGACGGACGATCGCGAGATCCTCGACTGCGGCATCGTCTTCCGCAGCGTCGGCTACCGGGGGATCCCGCTGCCGGGCGTCCCGTTCGACGACGCGGCGTGCACGGTGCCCAACGACCGCGGCCGGGTACGCGATGCGGCGGGCGCGAGGGTGCCGGGGGTGTACTGCGCGGGGTGGATCAAGCGTGGGCCGACGGGGGTGATCGGCACGAACAAGAAGGACGCGACCGAGACCGTCGAGACCCTCCTCGACGACGCGCGCGCTGGAACGCTCGGCCATGGCCTTCCCGCGGAGGCAATCGACGGCCTCCTCGCGGAGCGGCGCGTCGCCGTCGTCACCCAGTCGGGGTGGGAGGCGATCGACGCAGCCGAGCGGTCCGCCGGCGAGCCTCAGGGTAAGCCCCGCGTCAAGCTCGCCGAGTGGGACGCGCTCCTCGAGGCCGCGGGCTTCGACCCCGTCTCGCGCTGAACGGTGGCATCACTCATCTAGACTCGCGACGTGGGCGAGACGGCGGAGCGGCAGGAGCTGTGGGGCGGCGAGACGGCAAAGGCCGTCGACAACTTCCCGGTCTCCGGGGAGCCGATCCCGGCTGCCGTCGCGCGGTGGCTCGGCCGGATCAAGGCGGCCGCGGCGCGCGCGAACGCCGACCTCGGGCTGCTCGATCCGGACGTCGCCCAACGCATCGCCGCGGCGGGCGACCGCATCGCGGCGGGCGAGCTGGACGACCAGTTCCCGATCGACGTCTTCCAGACGGGCTCCGGGACGAGCTCGAACATGAACGCCAACGAGGTGATCGCGACGCTCGCGGGCGACGACGTCCATCCGAACGACCACGTCAACATGGGGCAGTCGTCGAACGACGTCTTCCCGTCCGCGGTTCACCTCGCCGCGCTCGATCGCGCGGTGAACGACCTGCTCCCGGCACTCGAGCTGCTCGCACACGCGCTCGAGGGGAAGGCGAAGGAGTTCGACGACATGGTCAAGTCGGGGCGCACGCACCTGATGGATGCCGTCCCGGTGACCCTCGGCCAGGAGTTCTCCGGCTACGCGACCCAGGTGCGCCAGGGCATCGCACGGGTCGAGGACGCGCTCCCGCGCCTCGGCCAGATCCCGCTCGGCGGCACGGCGACCGGCACCGGCCTCAACACCCACCCCGAGTTCGCGGCGAAGGTCCGCGCGCTGCTCCACGCCGCCACCGGGCTCCCGGTCGCAGCGCCCGCGGATCCGTTCGAGGCGCAGGCGGCACGGGACGGGCTCGTCGAGGCGTCGGGCGCCCTCAAGGTCGTGGCGGTGTCGCTCACCAAGATCGCGAACGACCTGCGCCTGATGGGCTCGGGGCCGCGGGCGGGGCTCGCGGAGCTCTACCTCCCGGAGCTGCAGAAGGGCTCGTCGATCATGCCGGGGAAGGTCAACCCGGTCATCCCCGAGGTCGTGACGCAGGTTGCCGCGCAGGTGATCGGCAACGACACCGCGATCACGATCGGCGGCATGAACGGGCACTTCGAGCTGAACGTCTACGTGCCGCTGATCGCCAGGAACCTGCTCCAGTCGATCGGCCTCCTCGCGAGCGCGTCGCGCCTGCTTGCCGACAAGTGCGTCTCCGGGATCGAGGCGAACCGCGACCGGAACGAGGCGTACGCGGAGAGCACGCTCAGCGCCGCCACGGCGCTGAACCCGTTCATCGGCTACGACAAGGCGTCGGAGATCGTGAAGGAAGCCGCGACGTCGGGCCGCTCGCTCCGCGAGGTGGCTCGCGCCGCGGGTGTGGAGGAGAGCGTCCTCGACGAGGCGCTCGACTACCACCGCATGGCCAAGCCGCACGGCTGAGCCGGCCGCCAACGAGTCGACGGAACACCCGACATAGAGTCCGAAAACCCAAAATGGGGATTTGGGTTTCCCGTCTTGCCTCTTCGTCCGTGCAGCCTGTAGGGTCACGCCGCTAGAGCTGTCAGCCCGTCAGGGGAATCGCCACGCCAGGAGGAAAAAGGACGTTGGGGAGAGCTTCCTCGCGCTCCTCGGCAGCCACGAGCGCGGGTGGCCGTCCACTCGGGCTGGGATGCCGGCCTCAGGTGAGAGTCCCCTGCCGGGAAGCCGTCTCACAGAAGGGGTGAACTGCATGAAGAGAGCATCGTCTCTCTGGTTTGCGACCGCGCTCGCCGTAGCGTTGGTCGTCGGCGTATCGGCCGCCATGGCGGCACCGAAGAAGATCGACGTCGGTATCGAGCACGCGCCCGACGTCGTCGAGAAGGGAACGCTGCCGCTCGCCAGCACGACGCTCGCATCGAAGGCCAGCGGGCTCCACACGCTCGGAGTGCAGGCGGCGAACGCAAGCGCCGCCGCGGTCGGTGATCAGAAGATCTTCCTGGGGCTCGACAACCGGGCCGGGCAGTACTTCTTCACCACGTTCACGCTCAAGGCGATCGGGGACCACATCGAGATCTGGGTGCAGAACAACCTGAGCTTCCCGGCGGGCGACTGCCGGAACGACGGCGTGCGGAACGTCGTCACGCAGACCCAGCTTGACAGCTTCGTGCACGAGTTCGACACGAACATCTATCCGAAGGAATCGAGCGCGTTCAGTGTGCCGCCCGACCGGGACGGATCGGATGCACAGCTGCCCGAGATCCTCGGGCAGCCCAACGCCCTCGGCATCACGCCCGACTACTACGAGGGCGTTGGCAACAAGATCGTCACGCTCATCTCGAACGTGCGGGACGACAACTACTACACGCCGCCGAACGTCCAGCCGCTGTCGTACATCGCCGGCTTCTTCTCGAGCCAGCTGAACGGGTACTTCGGCCGGAACGTGATGACGATCGACGCTTACGACTGGCTGCACCGAACGGGCGCAAACCCGCCGAACGAGCCGGACCCGAACGACATTTGCAACTCGAAGCCGGCGCGGCCGCACCTCTACGAGGGGACGTTCGCACACGAGTACCAGCATCTGCTCGAGTCGTACGAGGACTCGGACGAGGTCAACTGGATCAACGAGGGGCTCTCCGACTGGGCGCAGTCGCTCGTCGGCTACGTCAAGCCTTCGACGCCGATCCAGCAGATCGGCTACGACTCGCACATCCAGTGCTTCCTCGGCTGGCTGAGCACGCAGACGCCGGCCAACCCGAATCCCAGCAAGGGAGGTCCGGAGAACTCGCTCACGCGATGGGGTGACCAGGGCGACGGCGAGATCCTCTGCGACTACGGAGCCGCCTACACGATGATGGAGTTCCTCGCCGGTCGTTACGGCGTCAACTTCATGTCCGCGCTGCACGACGACGACGGGAACGGGTTCGCCGGGTTGCAGGACGTGCTGGACAACACCGGCCACCGTAAGGTGGAGTCGTCCGAGGTGCTCCACGACTGGAGCCTGATGGTCGCCCTCGACGGCCTGATCGACGACGGGGCGAAGATCAAGGGCAACCCGAAGGAGAAGACGGTCACCGCTCCGACCCTGGACGCGACGATCAACTGGGATAACCCGGACGCGTACGACTCGCCGGGCGCCCCGTCGAACGGCGCCGACTACGTCCGCCTGCGCGACTCGGGCGGGCAGTACCTCACCGGCGGTCAGATCGGCGAGCTCTCGTTCCAGGGCCAGTCGACGCTGCCGACACGACCCGTCGAGTGGTCGGTCGACGCAACGCCGCCGCTCGGCGGCGCGTCCGCCACGAGCGGCCCCGCGCTCTACTCGGGCGCGGACGACGACCGCGACGAGGCGATCGTCAGGTCGATCAACGTCCCGACCGGTGTGAACGCAAAGGTCACCTTCGATGCCCTCTGGAACGAGGAGCAGGGATGGGACTTCGGCTTCGTGCAGGTCTCGACGGACGGCGGTGGGTCGTACGACAGCGTCAGCTGCACGGACACCACGACGAACATCAACCCGGACGCGCTGCCTACGGCCCAGGACAACATCCCCGGCTTCACGGGCTTCCCGGGGAAGTGGCAGCCGCAGACGTGCGATCTCTCGGCGTACGCGGGTCAGAGCGTCCTGCTCGCCTTCCGCACGTTCAACGATCCCGCGAGCCTCGGGCAGAACGGTTCGATCCCGCCGGGGATGTGGATCGACAACATCGCGGTCGGTTCGGCCCCGCCGCTCAGCAACGGCTCCACCCTCGACGGGTGGAAGTCGTTCTCGGAGACGAAGCCGAACACGGTTGCCGGCTACACCGTGTACATCGTCAGTCTCAACACGGCGAAGTACCGGGACGGCATCACGATCAAGCGGCTCAAGCTGACCGGCTCCTTCTCGATCAAGGGCAAGGCGAAGGTCGAGAAGTACATCGACAAGAAAGCCGATTTCGTCGGCGCGATCGTCATGTACGACGATCCGACGGAGACAGCCAACGACTACGCGCGCTACTCGCTCGTGGTCAACGGCGCCACACAACCGGGCGGCTCCTAGGTACGAGCGCGGTGGGAGGGCGATCTCGCGATCGCCCTCCCACCGTCAAGATCCTCAGGCCGGGTACGGGTCGGTGATCGAGGGCGGCCGGCACACGCGCGTCCACCGCGCCCGATTCCCGTTGCTGTCGACCGCGACCACGGACAGGGTGCCGCGGCACGGGTCGACGGCCACGAGCGTGAACCGGACCACGAAGGCACCGGCGCGGGACGTCTGCACGGTGCGGGTGAACCGCTTCGCCCCGTTCGTCAGCGTCACCGTGACCGGCGTGAGCTCGTCGAACTGCTGCCCGAGGAACACGGGCAGGCCGACCCGCGTCTGCGCGAGCGTCGGCATGTCGAACGGGCGGAGTTGTGGGCGCGTCGTGGCCGACGCCGCAGAAACCAGCGCGAGTGCGGCGGCTACGAGACAGAGAGCGGCGCGCGCGACGATGACGACAGGGTAGCGCGCCTGGGGTGGTTGGGAGCCCGAGCCCAGCAGGAGGCCAAGGAGAAGTCTCTGGCCGACATCCGCGCACCGGCAGCTGCCATCCCGCTGCCGCAGAAGGAGGTCGACACGGTCGTCGGCAAGCCGACGGAGGGATCTCATGCGGCCTATTCGGGCACCGGGGACTCTTTCGACTCGACAGTGACGCGGACGGCCGCCGTACCGACTGCGGCCACGACGCGGGACTTCGACGCCTGGTACGACATCGAACAGGACCGGGATTACGCGTTCCTCGAGGTCTCGACGGACAACGGCACGACGTGGAACGACGTCTCGACCAGCGTGTCGGACGCCGCGGAGAACGACCTAGACCGCTTCAACAGCGGCGGCACGGCATCTCGGGGCGCGGGTCGGCCGGACGACTGGTACAGCGGCCGGCCGGCGCCTCGCACGGGCTCGGATTCGAGTTCGACAGCCTGAGCTCGGGACCCTCGCAAGTCGAGTCAGTAGGCGACGGCGCCCCGGCCGGTCTCCGCGGCGTGCCGCTGCTCCTCGGCGCGATAGCTCGAACGAACAAGCGGGCCTGCGAAGACCGAGCCGAAGCCGAGTGCCTCGCCCTGCTCGCGCATCCAGCGGAACTCGTCGGGGTGCACCCAGCGGTCGATCGTCGCGTGCTGCCGGGAGGGCTGCAGGTACTGGCCGATCGTGACGACGTCGACGCCGTTGGCGCGGAGGTCGCTCATGGTCTCGACGACCTCGTCGTTCGTCTCGCCGAGACCGACGATGATCCCGGACTTCGTCAGGACGGGGTAGTCGGCGATCTCCTTGGCCCGACGGAGCAGGGCAAGCGCTCCGTCGTAGCTCGCCTTCGCCCCGCGCATCCTGCGATGGAGCCTGCGTACCGTCTCGATGTTGTGGTTGAACACCTCGGGCCGCGCGCTGATCACGATTGCGAGCGCCCGCTCCTCCGCGCCGAGGAAGTCGGGGGTCAGCACCTCGACGTGCGCCTCCGGGAGCTTCGCCTTGAGCGCTCGGATCGTGGCCGCGAAGTGCCCCGCGCCGCGGTCTGGGAGGTCGTCGCGGTCGACCGACGTAACGACGATGTGCGACAGCCCCATCGTCGCCGCCGCCTGCGCGAGGCGGAGCGGCTCGAGCGCGTCGGGCGGGCTCTCGGGCTTCCCGGAGTGGACATAGCAGTAGCGGCAGGCACGGGTGCAGGTGTCGCCGAGGATCTGGAAGGTCGCCGTGCCGCGGCCCCAGCACTCCGCGATGTTCGGGCAGCGCGCCTCCTCGCAGACGGTGACGAGGCTCGCTCCGTGGAGGAGCTTGCGGACGTCCCAGTACTTGCCGTCGGTGCTGGGCGCGCGGACCTTCATCCACGGCGGCCGGCGCGGGCGCTCAGCGACGGGGAGCGACGTCTCCATCTCCCAATCTTACGGACGGAGCAGGCGCGCCCTCACGGGACGAGCTCGAAGCCCGCGATGTGCCGCGGCCGGACGACCGAGAAGTGACGGTGGTCGAGCGTCGCGATCGTCGTCTACTCAAAGCGCTCGGCAACGGCCACGACCGCGGCGTCGACGAAGCCCAGGGGGAGGTCCCGGTAGCGGCGACACAGCTCTCGCGTTCGGACGTAGTCCGCCACGCGGAGGTCGGCGATCTTCACGGCACTGTGACAACTCGTGCCGTGACCGCACGCTCCGGCCCTCAGCGCGTGGCGGCCGACGGGGGAGCGGATGCGGCCCGCGGCGCGAGCAGCGCTCCCCCGGCGAGGTCGGCCTCGTCGAGCGAGAGCTCGAAGACCTCTGCGATGGCGGCTGCGGCGATCGGCCGCACCTCGTCCACGTGGAGCGGTCGCCTCAGCTCGGCCGCCATCGACGTGAACTGCGCGTCCTCCAGTCCGCAGGCGGTGATCCACTGCGTGAACGGCGCCGGGTCGAGGTCGACGTTGAGGGCGTAGCCGTGCGTCGTCACCCAGCGCGAGGCATGCACGCCGATCGACGCGAGCTTGCGCGGCCCGAGCCCGCGCCCGGGCGGCATCCACACGCCCGTGAGGCCATCGTAGGTGGTGGCGTCGAGCCCGAACGCGGCGATGGTCAGCACGATTGCCCGCTCGAGGTCGCGGACGTACCGCTTGAGGTCGCGGCCGTGTCGGTTGAGGTCGAGGATCGGGTAGCAGACGAGCTGCCCCGGCCCGTGGTACGTCGACTTGCCGCCGCGGTTCGTCTCGACCACCTCGACGTCGACGCCCGGGGGAAGGTGGATCTCCGCCGCCTCGTCCGTCCGGCGCCCGAGCGTGACCACCGGTTCGTGCTCTAGCAGGATCACCGTGTCGGGGAGCGCGCCGCGCTTGACCTCCTCCGCAAGGGCGCGCTGGAGCGCGAAGGCCTCGCCGTACGGGATCAGGCCGGGGAGGTCGATGAGGTGCGCTGGATCGATCGCGCGCGACTGTCCTTCACGACTCCGCTGCGGGCGGGCGAGGCTGCTCATCGCCGGCTACGCGGCGCCGCCGTCGTCCCACCCCTCCAGCCGGGCGCGGAGGTCGCGCAGGAACCCGCCGGCGTACGCCCCGTCGACGAGACGGTGGTCGTACGTGAGCGTCACGTTCATCATCGGGCGAATCGCAATCACGTCTTGCCCGAGCTCGTCCTGGACGACCCACGGGCGCTTGACGACCGCGTAGGTGCCGAGGATGCCGGCCTGCGGCTGGCTGATGATCGGTGTCCCGTGGAACGTGCCGAAGCCGCCCGGATTCGTGATCGTGAACGTGCCGCCCTGGACGTCGTCGGGCATCAGCCGCTTCGTGCGCGCCTTCTCGGCCAGCTCGGCGATCGAGCGTGCGACGCCGAGCAGGTTCAGGTCCTGCGCATTGCGGATGACCGGGACGATCAGGCCCTTGCCGTCCTCCAGCGCCACTGCGATGCCGAGGTTGACGAACGGTCGCGTGACGATCCTGTCGCCCCGGATCTCCCCGTTGATCCACGGCCACTCGGCCATCGTCTCGACGGCCGCCTTCGCGATGAAGGAGAGGTAGGTGGGGTTGACGCCGTACGACGACTGGTACTCCTTCTTCAGCTGCTCCCGCGCAGCGACGACCCGCGACATGTCGACCTCGATCGCGCTCGTCACGTGTGCGGATGTGTCGAGCGAGCGGCGCATGTGCTCGGCGACGCCGCGGCGCATCGCGGTCATCGGCTCCTCGTGCTCGCCGACCGGCGCGGGCGTCGCCGACGGCTCGGGGGCGTGGGCGGCCGGAGCGAGCGCGGGCGGCGGCGCAGCCGCAACCTGAGGTGGCGCCGCGGGCGCTGCCGGGGGCGGAGGGGCGGGGACGGGAGGCGGAGCCGCGGCGGCGATCTCGGTCGGCGGCGCCGGAGCAGGCTCGGCGGCGACGGGCTCGGGCGCGACCGGCGCCGGAGAGGGCTCAGCGGCCGCGGCGGCGGCGCCCGACTCGATGAACGCGAGGATGTCCTTCTTCGTGACGCGCCCCCCCTGTCCCGTTCCCGGGACGGTGCTGGGGTCGACCCCGTGCTGTGCGGCGATGCGCGCGACGACCGGCGAGACGAACGTCCGGCCATTCCCGCCCGATGCCGTTGCAGGCGCCTCGACGGGCACCTCGACGGGCGCCGCGGGCGTCGGCGACTCGGTCACGGGCTGGGAGGGAGCGGCCTCGACGGGCGTCGGCTCCGTCGGGGCCGGCACTGGCACCTCGCCCGCCGCCGGCTCCGGTGAGGACGGCTCGGGCGCCGAGGACGCCGCGGCCGCGCCGATCAGCGCGAGGACCGTCCCCACCTCGACGGTCTCGCCCTCCTGGACACGGATTTCGGTGACGATCCCCTCGCCCGGGCTCGGGATCTCGGTGTCTACCTTGTCCGTCGAGATCTCGAGCAGCGGCTCGTCGCGTGCGACGGCCTCGCCTGGCTGCTTGAGCCAGCGGGTGATCGTCCCCTCGGAGACGGAGACGCCCATCTGGGGCATCACGACCTCGACTTCGGTGCCGGTGCTCACGTCGTCAAGCCTCCTGGGTTCCTAGTACGCGGCGAGCTCGCGGAGCGCAGCCGCGACGTCGTCGACCTGCGGGATGAACGCCTTCTCGAGCGCCGGCGCGAACGGTACGGGGCTGTCGGGCGCTGCGAGGCGCCGGACGGGGGCATCGAGCTCCTCGAACGCCTCCTCGGCGATCGTCGCGGCGATCTCACCGCCGAAGCCGCCGGTCCTGGTGTCCTCGTGGAGGACGAGCACCTTCGAACAGCGCGTGACGCTCTCCAGGACCGCGTCGCGGTCCCAGGGGATCAGCGTGCGCAGGTCGACCACCTCGACCGACACGCCCTCGTCGGCGAGCTTCCCGGCCGCGTCGTCCGCCGTGTACACCATCGCGCCCCACGTGATCACGGTGACGTCCTCGCCCTCGCGGTGGATGCGCGCCTTGCCGAACGGCGTCGTGTACCGGTCGTCCGGCACCTCGCCCCGGATCCGGCGATACAGGTGCTTGTGCTCGAAGAACAGGACCGGGTTCGGATCCTCGATCGCCGTTGCGAGGAGCCCCTTCGCATCCTCGGGCGTCGCCGGGCAGACGACCTTCAGCCCGGGGATGTGCGCGAAGCTCGACTCCGGGTTCTGCGAGTGGAACGGGCCCCCGGCGAAGCCGCCGCCGGAGGGAAGCCTGAGGACGATCGGGATCGGCGTCCCTGTGCGGTAGTGCTGCTTCGCCGCGACCGTGACGAGATGGTCCCAGGCGCAGGACACGAAGTCGGCGAACTGCATCTCGGCGACCGGCCGCATCCCCATCAGGGCGGCCCCCGTCGCGCCCGCGACGATCGCGGTCTCGGAGAGCGGCATGTCGAGCACGCGGCTCGCTCCGAACTCCTCCTGGAAGCCCTGGGTCACCTTGAACGCCCCGCCGTAGACGCCGACGTCCTCGCCCAGCACGAAGACCCGCTGGTCGCGGCGCATCTCGAGGCGCAGCGAGTCCGAGATCGCCTGCAGGTAGGTCTTCTCCGCCATCAGCTTCGCCTCACCGGTGGTGCGGTGTCTCGAGCTCGTCGGGGGCCGCGAAGACGCCGTCGGTGACGGTCGACGGGTCGGGCAGCGGCGACCCCTCCGCGCGCTCGATCGCCTCGTTGAGCAGACGCTTGACGCCCGCGGTGATGTCGTCCTCCTCGTCGTCCGTCAGCTCGGCGTTGTCGCGGAGCCACGTCCGGAAGCGCTCGATCGGGTCACGCCGCGCCCACTCCTCGAACAGCTCCTTCGGCACGTAGAACGCGTCGTCGTGGACGGCGTGGCCCTCCATCCGGAGCGTGACGGACTCGATCAGCGTCGGGCCGCCGCCTTCCCGCGCCTTCTCGATCGCGTGCTTCGCCTCGCGGTACACGGCGAGCACGTCGGTGCCGTCGACGACGACCCCGTCGAAGCCGTAGGCAGCGGCTCGGTCGGCGAGGTGGTCGACCGCGTACTCGAGATGGGCCGGGGTCGAGTACGCCCACTGGTTGTTGTCGATCACGAAGACGACGGGGAGCCGACGGACGCCGGCGAGATTCATGCCCTCGTGGGCGTCGCCGCGCGCCGAGGCCCCCTCGCCGCACCACGCCACGGCGACCCGGCGCTCGTCGCGGATCTTGAAGGCCAGGGCCATCCCGACGCCGACCGGGAGCATCGCCGGCAGGTGGCTCACCATCGTGTGCAACCCGAGCCGCGCGTCGCCCATGTGGACGTTCCCGTCGCGGCCGCGCGTCGGGCCGTCGACGCGGCCCATGTACTGGGCGAAGATGCGCCACGGCTCGATCCCGCGGACGATGTGGACGCCCATGTCGCGCTGGAGCGGGGTGCCGACGTCGTTGGGTCCCATCGCCGTCGCGACGCCCACCGCCGAGGCCTCGTTCCCTCGGCCCGTGTAGAACGACCCGGGGATCTTTCCCTGCTTGTAGAGAATGTGGCCGCGCTCCTCGACCGCACGGGTGACGAGCATGCTGCGGTACATCCCGAGGAGGTCCTCGCGGTCGAGTCCCGCGTCCTTCACCTGTTGCAGCGTCTCGACCGGCTCAGCCTCGCGTACCGCCATGTGCGCAGATTCCCTTTCCTGGGCGACGACCGGTCCGGACTCTACCCGCTCGTCCGGCGGTCCGACCCCGGGCATCGGGCCTGGGCGCCGACCGTGCGACGAACGGGCACCGGCTGCCGGTAGAAGTTGGACGGTGGCGAAGGGCAAGCGGAACTGGATCCAGGAGGAGCGCCGGCGGACGCTCGGCGATTGGGTGGCCCTGTGCCCTTCCTGCGGTCACGTCGTCCGCTACTTCGAGGACCACGAGGAAGAGCGACCTGCGACCTGCCCGCAATGCGCGACGGAGCTGATCGCGCGCTGCCCGTCCTGCGACGCCCGGTTGCCGTCCGCGTTCCAGGTGGAGTGCGAGGAGTGCGGCGCCGCGCTACGGGCGAGCGAGCTCTTCGGTGGCCCGATCCGCCGGCCCGGGCGGTAGGCAGGCTCGCCGAACGGGAACGCCGAGGAACGACCGCGTGCAGCGGTCGGTCGATCCGTGCGCTCGCGGCCGCGCGGCCGGAGGCCGGCTTGGCCGGCCGGGAGGCCAGGCACGATTGATCCGTGCGCTGCGCCGAAGGAGGGGGCACGTGGGGGAACCATGGGTTCCCCCACGATCAAAACATCGTGCCGACGATCTGCGAGAAGCGGATCACCGTCACGGTGTCCTCCTCGGCGACCGGCCGGTTGTAGAGCCGCGAGAGCCATTCGATGAACTCGTCGACGCGGCGGATCTCGGGGTTGTCGTGCTCGATCTCGCGCGGGGAGAGCTCGGAGAGCGACTTGACCTCGACCTTGTCGATCACAGCGTCGAACACCTTCTCGCGCTGGCCGTAGCGGGCACCCACGAGCACGGTGACGATCATGCCCTTGCGGTACTTGGCCGATTTGTCGCCGAGGCGGATCGTCGCCGTCTTCCGACCGGTCCGAAGCTGGTCGGCAACGACCGGCGAATAGAAGTTGAGCGCGAACGTCGGCACCTGCCGCGCGAGCCTACCGTCTCGGACGGCTACGAGGAACCCTCGGCGAGCGCCTCGGCCGCGCGCACGGCCATCTCGCGCTCGCCGCCGTAGGAAAGGAGGCCCGGCGCGTCGGCCAGCGGTACCCACCGGGCCTCGGCGACTTCGATCTCCATCCCGGAGGGGAGCTCGCCGATCCTCCCGCCGGTCGTGTGGAGGAGGAAGAAGGAGACGATCTTGAAGATCCGCTCGCCCTCCCATGTGTAGACATAGCGGACGTCACCGAGCTTCCGCCCACTGCGAACCTGGACGCCCGTCTCTTCGTACGCCTCGCGGAGCGCGGTTTCCACGGGGCGCTCGCCGGCGTCGATCCGACCCTTCGGTAGCGCCCAGACCTGTCGTCGGCCGGCGTCGCGCCGAGGTCGCACGACCGCCGCCCACCAGCGCCCGCGCATGCGCCGGACGACCACGCCCCCGGCCGAGAGCTCGCGTCGCACACGGTGATTCTCGCCGATCCGGACGGGATCCGAGATCTGCGTCGAGTCGACTGAGATCATCCCTCCCGGGACCCGCGAGAACGTGGTATAACCCAGATATCGGCACTCTCGGATCGAGAGTGCCAGTATCCCGCCAACCAGTCTCTCAGGGAGGCACATCGCATGAATCTGCAGCCCCTTGGTGACCGTTTGATCGTGGAGGTCCTCGACGAGGAGTCCACCACCGCAAGCGGCATCGTGCTGCCCGATACGGCGCAGGAGAAGCCGCAGCGCGGCAGGGTTCTGTCGGTCGGTCCCGGTCCGCGTGACGAGGACGGGGAGTACATCAAGATGGATGTGGAGGAGGGTGACGAGATCATCTTCTCCAAGTACGGCGGCACCGAGATCAAGATCGGCGCCGACGATGTCCTGATCCTGCGCGAATCGGATGTGCTCGCAAAGGTCGTAACCACGGGTGGCAAGGGCAAGCGCAGCAAGCTTGCCGGTGCCGCCGCCTAGTTCGTTCGCTCAGGAGGTAGGGATATGGCTCACAAGGAGCTGAAGTTCAACGAGGACGCGCGTCGGGCGCTGGAGCGCGGGGTCAACACCCTTGCCGATGCGGTCAAGGTGACGCTTGGCCCGAAGGGCCGCTACGTCGTCCTGGACAAGAAGTTCGGGGCGCCGACGATCACCAACGACGGCGTCACGATTGCCCGTGAGATCGAGGTCGAGGATCCGTTCGAGAACCAGGGCGCGCAGCTCGTGCGCGAGGTCGCGACGGCGACCAACGACGTTGCCGGCGACGGCACGACGACCGCGACGGTGCTCGCCCAGGCGATCGTGCGCGAGGGTCTCAAGAACGTCGCCGCGGGCGCCAACCCGATGGGTCTCAAGCGCGGCATCGAGCAGGCGGTCGAGAAGGTCGTCGAGGACCTCAAGAAGCAGTCGACCGAGGTCGCCGGCAAGGAGGACATCGCGCGCGTTGCAACGATCTCCTCGCGTGAGCGCGAGATCGGTGATGTGATCGCGGACGCGATCGAGAAGGTCGGCAAGGACGGCGTGGTGAACGTCGAGGAGGGCCAGACGTTCGGTCTCGAGCTCGAGTTCACCGAGGGGATGCAGTTCGACAAGGGCTACCTGTCGCCGTACATGATCACCGACGCCGAGCGCATGGAGGCCGTGCTCGACGACCCGTACGTGCTGATCGCGAACCAGAAGGTCGGCGCGGTCAAGGACCTGCTGCCGGTGCTGGAGCAGGTCATCCAGGCCGGTCGGCCGCTGCTCGTGGTGGCGGAGGACGTCGAGGGCGAGGCGCTCGCGACGGTCGTCGTCAACAAGCTGCGTGGCGTGTTCACCGCCGTCGCCGTCAAGGCGCCGGGCTTTGGTGACCGCCGCAAGCGGATGCTGGAGGACATCGCGATCCTCACCGGCGGCGAGGTGATCACCGAGGAGATGGGTCTCAAGCTCGAGAACACGAAGCTCTCGCAGCTCGGCAGGGCCCGCAAGATCGTGATCGACAAGGACTCGACCACGATCGTGGACGGGGCCGGCGAGTCGGACGCGATCAAGGGGCGCATCAAGCAGCTCAAGTCCGAGATCGAGACGACCGACTCCGACTTCGACCGCGAGAAGCTGCAGGAGCGCCTCGCGAAGCTGTCGGGCGGCGTCGCGGTGATCAAGGTCGGCGCTGCGACCGAGACGGAGATGAAGGAGAAGAAGCACCGCGTCGAGGACGCCCTGCAGGCGACCCGCGCAGCGCTCGAGGAGGGCATCGTCGCCGGTGGCGGCGTCGCGCTCCTGAACGCCGCGGATACGGTGAAGAAGGGCTTCGAGACGCTCGAGGGCGACGAGAAGACCGGCTCGGCGATCATTCTCCGCTCGCTCGAGGAGCCGCTCCGGCAGCTCGCCTACAACGCGGGCCTCGAGGGCTCGGTCGTCGTCAACCAGGTCCGCTCGGCCAAGAAGGGCCAGGGCCTGAACGTCGACTCGGGCGAGATCGAGGACCTCGTCAAGGCGGGCATCATCGACCCGACGATGGTCACGCGCTCGGCGCTGCAAAACGCCGCGTCGATCGCGAAGAACATCCTCACGACCGAGGCGATCGTCGCCGAGGCGCCCGAGAAGGCGGCGCCCGCCGGCGCCGGCATGCCCGACATGGGCGGGATGATGTAACCAGCCCTTCGGGCTGACGCTGAACGCGAGGGGCCGCCCACCGGGCGGCCCCTCGGTCGTCCGGGTGCCGATGCACGAGACTCGTGCCGGCTGCGGCACGTGCGGGCGCCGTTCCTTCTTCCCTGAGCGGCATACGATGCGGAGCCGATGACCGATGAGCGAGCCGCGATCGTCGGCCGGGCGACCGAGCGGCGGCGGATCGTCGAGTTCCTCGACGCGATCGCCGACGGGCCGGTCGCACTGCTGCTCGAGGGCGAGCCGGGCATCGGCAAGACGACCGTCTGGGGCGACGGCGTGGCCGTTGCCGACGAACGGGCCTACCACATCCTCTCGTGCCGCCCGGTGGAGGCCGAGACACAACTCGGCTATGCGGCGCTGGGTGACCTGCTTGCGAAGGTGCCCGATGCGCTCTTCGAAGAGTTGCCCGCGCCCCAGCGACGCGCGATCGACGTCGCGCTGCTCCGAGCCGAGCCGGAGGGCGAGGAGTCCATTCAGCGCGCGGTCGCGGTGGCGACACTCGGGGTCGTGCGGCTGCTCACGCTCGATGCCCCCGTGCTCATCGCGGTCGACGACGCGCAGTGGCTCGATCAGCCGTCGGAGATCGCGCTCGGGTTCGCAGTGCGCCGGCTTTCGGTCGAACGGGTCGGGGTGCTCCTCGCGCGTCGGACGGACCACGTCGCCGCACTCCCGCTCGAGCTCGGGCGGGCGCTCCCCGCGTCACGGCTGACCCGGCTCGAGGTCGAGGCCGTCGACCGTGCGACTCTCGGGCGGATCGTCGCGCTCCGCCTCGAGCAACAGCTTCCCCCGTCGTTCCTTGCCCGGCTCCACCGTACGACGGCCGGCAACCCGTTCTATGCGCTCGAGGTCGGACGGGCGCTCGACGCTCCGGACCTCGCCGGCGAGCTGCCGATCCCCGTCTCTCTGCAGGACGTCGTCGGCGAGCGGCTGGCGAACCTGACGGAGCCCGCAGGGGATGCGGTGGAGCTGACGGCCGCCCTCGCGCGGCCCACGACCTCACTGCTCGCGGGAGCCATGGGTCAGACACGCGCGTCCGACGGGATCGAGGCGGCGACGGGCGCGGGCGTCCTCGAGTCGGACGGGCAGCGGGTGCGGCTCGCGCACCCATTGCTCGGATCGATCGCCTACGCGCTCATGCCCGCCGAGAGGCGCAGAGCGATGCACGCGCGGCTCGCCGACGTCGTCGACGAGCCGGAGGAATGTGCGACGCACCTCGCTCTCTCGACCGAATGCCCGGACGAGGACATCGCCCGCGCGCTCGACGCCGCCGCGCTGCGTGCCGCCGCCCGTGGCGCACCCGGTGCCGCAGCCGACCTCCTCGAGCACGCTCGCCGGCTGACGCCACACGGATCGACGGCAGACGCGCTGCGTCGCGGGCTGGAGGCGGCCGAGCGCCACTTCGAGGCGGGATATGTCGAGCGCTCGGACGAGCTGCTCCGAGAGGTGGTTGACGCCGCACCGCCGGGCCTCGAGCGGGCGCGCGCCCTCGGAGCACTGGCATGGGTCCGTGCGCACCGTGAAGGCTTCCACGCCGGCGCAGAGGTGTTCCGGGCCGCGCTGGCCGAGTCGTTCGACGACGTCCCGCTCCGCATCGAGCTCGAGGGAGGGCTCGCGTGGTGCATCCACGAGACTGAGGACACCGCGACGGCACTGCGGCACGCTCGCGTTGCGCTCGACCTCGCGGAGAGGCACGGCGACCCTTCGCTCCTCGCGGGCGCGCTCTCGTACGTCGCCTTCCTCGAGACGGTCGCGGGACACGGGGTTGCTCTCCCGGCCATCGAGCGCGCACTCACGCTCGGGCACGCGCCGCGGTGGTCTCAGATTCTCGGGCGGCCCGACTGGGTCCACGGCATGCTCCTCGAGTGGTCGGGTGACCTCGAGGCGGCCAAGGAGCGGTTTGCGTCGCTCCACGACCAGGCGGTCGAGCACGGTGACGAGCATGCGTTGCCGTTCATCCTCTTCCACATCGCGCGGACCGAGCTGCTGCTCGGTGACTGGGAGGCCGCAAGGCACCACGCACGCGCGGCCGACGAGACGACCGTCGAGAGCGGCCAGGTCGGCGAGCGCCCGTATTCGCTCGCGATAGTGGCGCTCGTCGACGCTCACCTCGGGCTCGGCCAGGAGGCTCGTGCAACCATCGAGGAGGCGCTTCCCAGGTCCGAGCTGATGGGCGTCGCGCCTGCGGAGATCGAGCTGCTCGCGACCCGGGGGTTCCTCGAGCTCTCCTGCGGGGAATGGGCCGCGGCGGACGGCACGCTAGAGCATGCTCGGTCGTACGCCGAACGCATGGGGCTCCGAGACCCCGCGTTGTTCCGATTCCACGGCGATGCGATCGAGGCAAAGCTCGCGCTCGGCCTCGTCGACGACGCGCGGAGCCTGCTCGACGAGCTCGATGCGCTCGCCGACGAGCTCGACCGCGCCATCCTCCGGGCGGTCGCGGGCCGCTGCCGCGGCCTGCTGAGGGCAGCGGAGGGTGATCTCGCCGCCGCCTACCCGGCGTTCGAGGCAGCCATCGCTTTCCACGGGTCGGCAGCCCAGCCGTTCGAGGAAGCCAGGACGCTCCTGGCGCTCGGGAGCGTCCAGCGACGGGACCGCAAGAAGAGGGCAACCCGGGAGTCGCTCGACCGCTCGATCGAAATCTTCGACCGGTTGGGGGCGCGTCTGTGGTCGGCGCGCGCCCGCGCCGAGCTGGAGCGGATCGGTGGCCGCCCGTCGGTGGGTGAGCTGACCCCGACCGAGGCACGCGTGGCGGAGCTGATCGCGGCCGGTCGCACGTACCGCGAGGCGGCAGATGCCCTCTTCATCAGTCCGAAGACCGTGCAGTGGAACCTCTCGAAGATCTACCGCAAGCTCGGCATCCGCTCGCGGGCGGAGCTCGCCGCGCTGATGAGTGGGACGGAGGCGTCGCCGACCGCCGCGGCCGACCCGCCGGTCGGGTCCTAGCCGGCCGGGGTCAATCCCGGCCGGATCGCCGATTTCCGCGGGGTCCCCGTGGTCGTACGGTGGGGGCATGTATCCACACGTCACACAGTTCGAGACACGCGACGCCGATCTCCGGGATCGGCGGCGGCTCGACTCCGAGCGGCATGACGCCGCGCGGCGCAGGGAGGGTGCAGCGCAGGTCGCGTTTCGGCCGTCCCGCATCCGGGCTCTCGCAGCCACGTTGCTCCTACGGGCTGACACGCCCCCACGCTGAGACGGGATCGCGCGACAACGCGTACGGCGGCAGCGGTGCTACGTCAGCAGCCGAGGGCGTCGTTCAGCACGCGGCAGGCCTCCGCCATCCGTGCCGGCGAGAGCGTCGCGACGTGCCGGCGCAGAGACGCCCGTTCGATCGTGTGGACATTGTCGAAGTTGACGACGCAGCCCGTCGGCACGCCGTCGCCGGTCGGTGTGAGTTCGAGCTCTGACACGAGCCCCCGGACGCTTCGGGTGATCGCCGCGACGACGACCCTGCTGATGCGGTCCGCGACAGGGTCACGGGTCAGGACGAGCACCGGGCGGTCGCCGCCCGGCGTTCCCGCGAACCAGATCTCACCGCGCCGCATGCGCCCAGTCCGCCCAGTCCTCTGCCGGCCCCCACTCGGCGATCTCGTCGAGCGCTCGCTCGCCGGGGTCGGCGGGGAACGCCGCCCAGGCGCTCACGTCGTCCTCTTCCGCGAGGCGGACCAGATGGAGTCGGAGCGCGTTCCGGAGGAGCTCCGACCGGTCGATCCCGAGGCGCTGCGCCCACCGGGTCGCGGCGCGTGCGTCACCGTCCGGAACCCGGAAGCTCAGCATGGTCATACGACAGTTCTATCATGTATGACAAGCGGATGCGACGCGCAGCCTTCGGACACGCGCTGGCCGGATGCGCCAGAATCGCGTCCATGACGCTTTGGTCGGGACGTGTCGGCGGGTCGCTCGATCCCGCCGTCTGGGAGCTGCTCCGCGCGAACGATGCACAGCTCCTCCCGTACGACTGCGAGGCGACGGCCGAGCATGCGGCCAGGTTGCACGGTGCCGGCCTTCTCGATGCGGTCGAGCTCGCCCAGGTCGAGGAGCGGCTCGCCGAGATCGCGCAGGATCCCTCCGCGATCCTCGACGCGGACGAGGACGTCCACTCGGCGATCGAGCGGCTGCTCGGCCCGGTCGGGCGCAAGGTCCACGCGGGGCGCTCCCGCAACGACCAGGTCGCCGCCGCGTTCCGGCTCTACGTGCGCGACGCGTGCGCCGAGGCACGGGAGGAGATCGACGCGCTCGCGCTCGTGACCCTCTCGTTCGCCGAGACCGAGGCAGACACGCTGATGCCCGGCTACACGCATCTCCAGCGCGGTCAGCCCGTGACGCTCGGGCACCACCTCCTGGCGTGGGTCGAGATGCTCGACCGGGACCGGACGCGGTTCGACGCGGCCGACGCGGCGGCGGCGCCGAGCCCTCTCGGTGCCGGCGCGCTCGCAGGATCGACGCTCGGGATCGACCCGCCGGTGGCCCAGATGCGGAACTCGATCGACGCCGTCTCCGACCGGGACTTCGCGCTCGACTACCTCTACGCGGCGGCGATGCTCGCGCAGCACCTTTCGCGGATCGGCGAGGAGATCGTCCTCTGGTCGACGGCGGAGTTCGGCTTCGTCCGACTGCCCGAGAACGCGTCGACGGGGTCGTCGATGATGCCGCAGAAGCTCAATCCCGACGTCGCCGAGCTCGTGCGCGGCAAGGGAGGCTCCGCTATCGGGCGGCTCACCGGCCTCCTCGCGACGCTGAAGGGGCTTCCGCTGGCGTACGATCGTGACCTCCAGGAGGACAAGCTGCCGGTGTTCGCGGCGCGCGGTGACGTCCGGGGCTCGCTTCGCGGCATGACGGTTCTTGTCAGCGGCCTGGCGGCCGACCGCGAGCGTCTCGCCGAGGCTGTTGCCGACCCGCTCCTCCTCGCGACCGACGTCGCCGAGGACCTCGTCCGCGGAGGGATCCCGTTTCGCGAGGCCCACGAGCAGGTCGCGGCGTCCGTCCGCGACGGGTCGTTCTCGGCGAGAACGACCGCGGCGGAGAGCGTCGCCGCCCGGCCCGCACCCGGCCCCGGCGGCGTGCGCGAGGCGATCGCCTCGGCGCGCCGGCGCTTCGGCCAGGGACGCTAGTCCGCGAGTTCTTCACGCGGTGTGACGGCGACGCCGGTCGGCGGCGTATCTGGGGCGCAACCCACCTCCGGAGGACGACATCCATGAGACGTATCGCATTTGCCGCCGGCCTGCTCCTCGCCGCCGCCGCCCTCGCCGGCGTGCTCCGCCCCGAGGGCGCCGGGGCGGATGACAGCGCCCCGGCCGCCGACACCGTGACGGTGACCGGCACCGGCTCCGTCTCGGCCGTTCCCGACCGCGCCGAGATCTCGGCCGGAGTCGAGACCCGGGCCGCGACCGCGAAGGCGGCCCTCGCCGCGAACGGCGCGGCCATGCAGAAGGTGATCGCCGCGCTCCGGTCGAACGGCGGCAAGGACGTCACCACCCAGACGGTGTCGCTTTCGACGGCCTTTGACCAGAACGGCCAGCCGAACGGCTTCGTCGCGTCGAATGTCGCCTCTGCCGACACCACGCTCGACGACGCCGGAGCGCTCATCGACGCCGCGGTCGTCGCGGGGGCCAACACGGTCTACGGTCCGACGCTCTCGCGCTCGGACGCCGACGCGCTCTACCGGCAGGCGCTCGCGAAGGCGGTCGACGACGCGAAGGCCCGCGCGGACATCCTGGCGAAGGCGGCCGGCCGGGCGCTCGGCGAGGTGAGGGCGATTGTGGAGTCGGGCTCGGCCCTGATGCCGGTCTACGCGAAGGCGTCGGCGGCGCAGGACTCGACGCCGGTCGTCTCCGGCCCGCAGGAGACGACGGCGCAGGTGACGGTCACCTACGCGCTGCGCTAGGGCGCTCGCCCCGGCGCCCGGCCGCGAAAGGGCCGGGCGCCGGGGCGTGACGCTCAGCCGGCCGCCGGGGCGGCCGAGGTCGGCGCGGCGGTCGCGACGGCCTCCTTCGGTGCCGTCACGACGCCGTGGCCGTGGTGCTCCGTGCCGTAGCCGCCCGGCACCGGGATGTAGAACTCCGGATAGCCCCACATGCCGTGCTCGGACACGTCCAGACCGAGGCTCTCGACCTCGGGCTCGGTGCGGATGCCGACCGTGACCTTCATCAGCCACAGCACGAGGAACGACGCCGTGAACGTGAAGGCCCCGACCGCGACCAGGCCGAGCATCTGCACGCCGAGCTGGTGGAAGCCGCCGCCATAGAAGAGGCCTCCCTTGCCTGTGTCGAGGTTCTCGGCGAGTTTCGGCACGGTGAGGAAGCCGAGCGCGAGCGTTCCCCACATCCCTGACATCCCGTGGGCCGCGAGAGCACCGACGGGGTCGTCGATCCCGATCCGCTCCACGAAGAGCGACCCGAGCACGACGATCGCGCCCGCCACGAACCCGATCAGGATCGCCGCCCACGGCGCGACGAACGCGCACGCGGCAGTGATCGCCACGAGCGCGGCGACGGCGCCGTTGAGCATCATCGAGAGGTCGGGCTTCTTGATCACGATCCACGAGGTCACGACGGCCCCGAACACCCCGGCCGCGGCCGCGAGGTTCGTGTTGAGCGCGACGTAGGCGAAGAAGCCGACGCCGCCGAAGTCGACCGACAGGGTCGAGCCGGGGTTGAAGCCGAACCAGCCGAACCAGAGGATGACGACGCCGAGCGTGGTGAACGCCATGTTGTGCCCGGGGATGGGCTGGGGCTTCCCGTCGACGTATTTGCCGATCCGCGGGCCGAGGAGCAGGGCCCCGGCGAGGCCCGCGAGTGCGCCCTGGTAGTGGACGACCGTCGAGCCGGCGAAGTCCTGCATGCCCTTCGAGAACAGCCAGCCGTCGGGGCTCCAGACCCAGTGCGAGGCCACCGAGTAGATGAGCGTGAAGATCGCCCCGAACGCGAAGTACACCCAGAGACGAGTGCGCTCCGCCATCGCCCCCCACACGATCGCCAGGGAGACCGCGGCGAAGACGACCTCGAACATGTAGCCCGCAGCCGCGGGGATCGCGCCGAACCACGAGAACGGCGCTTCGCCGATCGTGAGCAGCTCGTCCACGGTCGGCAGGAACCCGGAGCCGCCGACCAGGCCGTTGCCGCCGTCGCCGAACGCGATGCCGAAGCCGACGAGGTAGTAGACGATGGAGGCGATCGCGAGGACGAGGACGTTCTTCGCCGCGATGTGGCCGACGTTCTTCATGCGCGTCAGGCCCGCCTCCAGGAAGGCGAAGCCCGCCTGCATGAACATCACGAGCACCGCCGCGATCAGGACCCAGATGGTGCTCGCGGCGAATGCCAGCTCCTTGGTGCTCATACGACCTCCACCTCCTCGAGCTTCTGACCCGTTCGGTTGTGGGTCACGTTGGTGACCGGCGACATCCAGCAGATTCCGTCGCCGTTGACATGGCCCGTCTTCGCCGCGTCGGCGACCGCCTCGAGGACGCTCTCGGCGATCTCGTTGCGGACGATGAAGGTCAGGTGGGCCTTCGGGAGGAAGCGGGACTCGAACACCCGTCCCCGGTACTCGTGCGTGATCCCCTTCTCGCGGCCGTGCCCGACGGCCTCGACGACGGTGACGCCGACGTGGCCCGTCTGCTCCTCGACCGCCTCCATGACGGTCTCGACCCGGTCGCGGACGACCACTGCCTCGACCTTCATCACGGCGCGCTCACCGCCCCCGGGCGCGATTGCCGTGGCGACCCTGTGCTCCTCGGCAGCGGGACCGCGGGTACGCGGGTTCCGGGCCGGAAGCGCCGCACGCTTCCTTCGGGGACTGTTGCGGGAGTTTGTGTCACCGTCGGCTCCTTTCCTGGTCCACAAAAAAAGCCCCGCTTCTCCCCACGGGAGAAACGAGGCGTCATTGCCTGCGGGCGAGACCGACGTCGTCCCCGCCCTACCCGCAGAACCATAGAGGCGGCGGCGGGTGGAGCGCAAGTCCGTGGCGCTCGGCGGTGGTGCGGTTCTCCGTACCACAGGCTCTTCGACGAGGGTGCTACGCTCGGCGCCGTGATGATGCTCGGTCGTATCTAGGACACCCGTTGCCGAGGCCCGCCCGGCGCGGAGCCTTCTCTGCACGTCCTGATCGCCGTTTGGAAGGGAGCACCATCGTGAAGGAGTTGTCGCCCGTTCCGCCCGATGCACTGGCCGTGGAGACCCGCGACCTGCGCAAGGAGTTCGTCCGCAAGGATCGCCGTCGTGGCAAGCGTCGCGTCGCCGCGCTCGAGGACGTTACGCTGGAGCTCGCGCGGGGCGAGTGCGTCGCGATCCTGGGGCAGAACGGCTCCGGGAAGTCGACGCTCGTGCGCCTGCTGTCGACGCTGCTCCTGCCGGACGGCGGCAGCGCGCGCGTCTTCGGCTACGACGTCGTGCGCGAGGACAAGGCCGTCCGGCGGCTCGTCAACCGGGTGTCGGTCGAGGCGAGCTTCTTCAAGAAGATGTCGCCGTCGGAGAACCTCCATTATGCGGCGCGGTTCTACGGGATGGGCCCGTCGGAGACGGGTGAGCGGATCCCGGAGATCCTCGAGCGGGTCGGGTTCCCGTCGGATCGGCGCACCGAGCCGATGGAGAACCTCTCGCGTGGAATGCAGCAGAAGGTCGCGCTCGCGCGGGCGCTTCTCACCTCGCCTGTCCTGCTCCTGCTGGATGAGCCGACGACGGGCCTCGACCCGCGCTCGAAGGTCGAGGTCCAGGACTTCATCCGCGAGATGCGGGCCGTGCACGACTCGACGATCCTGCTCTGCACTCACGATCTGGGCGAGGCAGAGTCGCTCGCCGAGCGGGTCGGCATCCTCGACCGCGGCCGGCTGCTCGCGCTCGAGCCCGCCGACGACCTGAAGGCGCGGTTCGCGTCTGAGACGCTCGAGGACGCGTTCTTCGCGGCGACGGGCCGCGGCTTCGAGGACGAGCACGACGAGCTGGACGCGGAGGAGAGGAAGGTGCTCGCATGAGAGGGAAACGGAGCGCGAGCCAGGCTGAAGCCTGGCACCCGCGCAACTCCTTCCTGGAGCTCAAGCACGAGCTGATCGGCCTCGCCGGCGTCGTCGAGCGGAACGTCTACCTCACCCGGCGCTACATCTACTGGGACATCGCGTTCTTCGTCTGGACGGTCGCGAACACGCTGACGATCGTCTTCATCGCGAAGGGGTTCGAGGCGACCGGCGGGAAGATCGACGTCGACCGCGCCACGACGACGCTCCTGATCGGCGCCGTCGTGTGGGCGTATCTCGGGATCATCTTCGAGTTCCTCACCGAGACGGTGGCCTGGGAGCGCTGGGAGGGGACGATCGAGTACACGTTCATGGCCCCGCTCTCCCGTGCCATGCACCTCGGCGGGTCGGGTGTCTTCGCCGTGCTCTACGGGCTCGTCCGCGCGATCCTCCTGTTCGTCGTCGTCGCGGCGTTCTTCGGTCTCGCCTTCGACGACGCGAACTTCGCGGCCGCGCTCGTGATCCTGATCGTCGCGTCCGTCTCGTTCTTCGGGATCGGGATGATGACCGCGGTCCTCCCGCTGATCTCGCCCGAGAAGGGCGCGCAGCTGGGATTCGTGGCGCAGGGCATGCTGCTCGTCGTGTCGGGCGTCTACTACCCGATCGAGGTGCTGCCGGAATGGATGCAGTGGCTCGCGAAGATCTCGCCCGCCACGTACGCCCTCGACGGGATCCGCGCCGCGATCCTCGACGGCGCCTCGCTTGACTCGCTCTGGCACGACATCTGGCCGCTCCTGATCATCGGTGCCGTGTGTATCCCGCTCGGCCTCGCGATCTTCAACCGGGGCGAGGTCTACGCGAAGCGTCACGGCAAGCTGAAGCGGAGCGGCTGATGGCTCTCGCGATCCGGGTCGCGGAGAGCGACGCGGAGCTCGAGGCGTGGCGGCGCGTGCGCATGGCGGTGCTCCCGAACGAGCGGTGCGCGACGGTCGACTGGATGCGGGCGTCGTTGACGCCCGAGCGCGTGTACCTGCTCGCCGAGGCGGACGGGGAGGTTGCCGGGTCGGGCCTCGCGGGCCGGTCGGACCTCGGCTGCGCCGGTCTCCATCCGCGTGTCCTCCCGCGGTTCCGCCGGCGGGGAATCGGCACCGCGCTCCTGCGTGCGCTAGCGGCGCACGCGGAGAGGCACGGGTTCGAGGAGGCCGGGACGGCTGTCGATGACCCAGGGTCGCTGGCGTTCGCCCAGACGTTCGGTTACGTCGAGGTCGACCGGCAGGTCGAGCAGGTGCGGCCGATCGGCTCCGAGGTCCCGCCAGCCGTTCCCGCATGGCTCGAGATCGTCTCGGTCGCAGACCGCCCGGAGCTCTGGTCCGCGGCGTACGAGCCGCTGGCGCTCGAGGCGTTCGCCGACATGGCGACCGACCGTCCCGTGACCGTCACGCGCGAGCAATGGGAGCGTGACTGGCTCGCCTCACCGGAGGCGATGTTCCTCGCCCTTGCCGACGGCGTGATCGTCGGCTGCGCCGGGCTGGAGCTCGATGCGGACGATCCGGCCCGTGCCGAGAACGCGCTCACCGCTGTGCTCCGCGGCTGGCGCGGCCGCGGCATCGCCACGCTCCTCAAGCTGACGGCCCTCGCGTGGGCGGCCGATACGGGCATCCGTTCCGTCTACACCTGGACCCAGCAGGGCAACGGCGGGATGCGGGGCCTCAACGAGCGGCTCGGCTACACGCACGGCGCGGAGAGCATCACCGTCCGTGCGCCGTTGCCATTACGCTCGGACGGGTGATCGACCTCGAGATCACCGAGCTCGCCCCAGGCGACCGTGCCGGCCACGAAGCCTACGCTGCGCTCTGGAACGCCGTCGTGCCGCGGTACCCGATCACGGCAGAGGAGCTCGAGCGGCGCCGGGCGCGACGCCCCGACGACGTGCGCGTGATCGGACGGATCGACTGGGCCGTCGCGGGTTGTGCGGCCGCGATCCGCTCCGACCTGCCCGGGCGCACGTACATGGGCAACGTCGTGCTGCCCGAGTACAGGGGCCGGGGGCTCGGACGGTCGCTGCTCGAACGGGTCGTCGTCGCAGCCCGCGCGCACGGGAGCGACGTGCTCGCCGCAGGGGTCGAGGAGGGGGATGGTGCGGGGGAGCGGTTCGCGGCGCGGTTCGGTCTCTGCGAGGTGCTCCGAGAGCTCGAGATCTCTCGCCACGTCTCTGCCGACGAGCCGGCGCCCGACCCGCCCGCCGGCATCGCCGTCGTCGAGGTGTCGCAACGGCTCGACCTTCTCCCGGCCGCGTACGTGGTCGTATGCGAGACGCTGCCCCAGATGCCGTTGCACGCGCCTCTCGAGGTGCCGTCGTACGAGCGCTGGCTGGACGAGGATGCGACCGGACCGGATGTCCTCCCCGGCGGGACGTTCCTCGCGCTCGACGGCGATCGCGTCGTGGGCTTCGTCAGCCTGATCGCGCGTGCGGCCGACCCCCATCTCGCCGAGCACGGGCTCACCCTGGTAGCGGCGAGCCATCGGAACCGCGGGGTCGCGACCGCGCTCAAGCAGGCCCAGATCGCCTGGGCCTCGCGCAACGGCTACCGCGAGCTGATGACGTCCACCCAGGACGCGAACGCGCCGATGCGGGCCGTCAACGAGAAGCTCGGCTACGAGCCCCGCCCGGCGTGGATCCGCTACGAAGGGCCGCTCGCCGACGTCGAGGCCGCACTGGCGGCCGACTCGGGCGGGCGCCGCTGACGTCTAGCGGGAGTGCCTCGCCGCCCTGATCGGGACGGGCTCCGGCGTGTGCTGTGGAGAGAGGGGCAGCAAGCCGCGCCGGAGCGCGAGAACGACGGCATGCGTGCCGTTGCGCGCCCCGAGCTTCGCGATGATGCGCTTGCGGTACCCCTTGACCGTCTCCGAGGAGAGGTAGAGGCGCTCACCGGTCTGGGCCGCCGTCTCGCCCTCGGCGGCGGCCGCCAGGATCTCGGTCTCGCGCTCGGTGAGCGGCTCCCCTTCGAGCACCTCGGCGAGAAGGCTCGTCACGCCGCGCGCCTCCGCACCCGGGTGGAGCCGTTGTGGACGAGCGTATAGACGCGGTCCGGCGTGACGCCGAGGTCCTCCGCGACCTCTGCTGCCGTGTCGCCGTCGACGACCGTCCGGATCAGCGCGATCCGCTCCCGCTCCGGGAGCGTGTGCAGCACCCGCAGCCGGTCGAGGCTCTCGACCGTGTCGTGCGGCGTCGGCCCCGGGTCGGCCGGCTCGTACGCGTGGTCATCGCTGGCGCCGCCTGTGAGCGCCGGGAACCCGATCACGTCGGCATAGCGGCCGTCGCCGAGGTTGTTGCGACGGGCACGGGTGCGGACGGTATCGGCGATGGCGCCACGGACGAAGGGGGTGGCATAGGCGGGGAAGGGAACGCCGTACGACGGGTCGTACCGCTTCGCCGCCTTGGCGAGCGCCAGGTTGCCGTCGGCGACGAGGTCCTCCTGCTCGAGCGGGGTATGTCGCCAGCGCCGTGCTTCGCGGCGCGGCAGATCGAGTGCTTGCTCGACGAGCGTATGTTCGGTCATGCGCGGATTGCGCCTCCTGGGTGGGGGACAGGGGCGACCGCAGCGGCGTCGCCACGCGCGGTTTGACGCTTCCGTTTGGGGGATTCGGTCGCTTTGCATGGGGGGGCATGCTTGGCGTCGGCCAGAGGCCGGGAACGGAAGGTCAGGACCTTACCACCCGCGTCGGCGGTGCAACCTGTGAACGGGAGTCAACACCGACCCTGCGGTGAGCAGGCACTTTCGATCGCAGACGTCGAATTGCGCCGACGCGGGTTCCCGCGCGCCGCCGGGCGGCGGCCCGGATGGCGCGTATCCGGGGATGCAACCGGGGCGAGGGCGGGCCCGCACCGGCGCCCGCCTTCGCCCCCTCGGCGGAGTCTCAGGCCGCGGCGCCCGCGGCGACCGTCTCGACGCGTGCCGCGCCGTTCCGGCTCGGGACGACGACGGTCCGGATCGTGTCGACGATGCGGCCGGTGACGGCGTACGGATCGGCCTGGGAGTTCGGCCGTCGATCCTCGAGGTACCCGCGGTACCCGTTCTGCACGAAGCTGTGCGGCACGCGGATCGACGCGCCGCGATCCGCGACGCCGAAGCTGAACGTGTCGATCGCCTGCGTCTCGTGGTGGCCGGTGAGGCGGAGGTGATTCTCCGCGCCGTAGACCGCGATGTGGTCGTCCTGTCCCGCGGCGAACGCGACCATCAGCGCGTCGAAGTAGTCCTTCCCGCCGACCTCGCGCATGTGCTTGGTCGAGAAGTTCGTGTGCATGCCCGACCCGTTCCAGTCGAGGTCGGCGCCGAGCGGCTTGGGATGGATGTTCACGTCGACGCCGTAGCACTCGCACAGTCGTAGCAGGAGGTAGCGGGCGATCCACATCGCGTCGCCGGCCTCCCTGCTTCCCTTCGCGAAGATCTGGAACTCCCATTGGCCCTTCGCGACCTCGGCGTTGATCCCCTCGTGATGGAGCCCCGCCGCGAGGCAGAGGTCGAGGTGCGCGTCGGCGATCTCGCGCGCGATGCTGCCGACGTTCGCGTAGCCGACGCCGGTGTAGTACCCACCCTGCGGCGCCGGGAAGCCGCCGGCCGCCGGAAACCCGAGCGGTGCGCCGTCCCTGTAGAAGAAGTACTCCTGCTCGAACCCGAACCAGGTGTCGGCCTCGTCCGGGATGCGCGCACGGGTGTTGCTCGGGTGCGGCGTCCCGTCGGGCAGGAGCACCTCGCACATCACGAGGGCGCCGTTCGTGCGGGCCGCGTCGGGGAACACCGCGACCGGATGCAGCACGCAGTCCGAGTCGCTCCCGTCCGCCTGCTTGGTGGAGCTGCCGTCGAAGCCCCACTCCGGGAGCTGCCCGAGCGACGGGAAGTCGTCGTACGCGACGACCTTCGTCTTCCCGCGCAGGTTCGGAACCGGCTCGTAGCCGTCCAGCCAGATGTATTCGAGCTTGAAGTGGGGCATCGGGCTCCTCTCCCTCGGGGCGTCGGCGCTGCCGGCCCGGCGGCGTCCGCTCACCCGTTGTCGTGTCGTCTTCCTGTGCGGTGCTCCGTCTCGGACCACGAAAAAGCGCCCCAGGACCCCGAGTGGTGTCCTGAGGCGCCGTTGCCTCGCGACAGCCGTCGGCGGCCGTCGCTGCCGACTCTTATAGCCGTGCCCGCCCGGAGCGTCAAGCCGCCAGACGCTGCGATAGAGTCGCGCCACTCGAGGTCGTGGTCGGCCCCGACCCGACTGCTGTCGGTTCCCGGAGAAGGAGTGCGTGATGGCGAGACCGAGAAACGCGGCAGCCGGCCGCGCCGCAGCGATGGTCAAGAGCAAGGACCGCGCGACGTCGAGCGTCGCGGCCCGGCGGGCGGTGCTCAAGCGGATACGGGAGGAGGAGATCGAACACGTCCTCTTCTGGTTCACCGACCTCGAGGGCCACCTCAAGTCGTTCGCGATCACGCCGTCCGAGATCCCCGACGCGCTCGACGACGGGATGGGCTTCGACGGCTCGTCGATCACCGGCTTCAACCGGATCGAGGAGTCGGACATGGTCGCGATCCCCGATCCCGACACCTTTCAGGTGCTGCCGCGGCCGGTTGACGAGCACGGGCACGAGATCGGCTCGAAGGTCGCGCGCATGATCTGCGATGTCGTCCGCCCCGACGGGACGCCGTACAACGGCGACCCGCGCTACGTCCTGCGGGCCGCGCTCGAGCGGATGCGGTCGCTCGGCTTCGACACGTTCAACGTCGGCCCCGAGCTCGAGTACTTCCTCTTCGAGGACGACTCGGACACGAAGACGCTCGACGAGGGCGGTTACTTCGCGATGACGGCGCAGGATGCCGCGACCGAGGTGAGGAACGACACGATCCACGCGCTCGAGTCGGTCGGGATCCCGATCGAGTACCACCACCACGAGGTCGCGCCGTCCCAGCACGAGATCGACATGCGGTACGCCGACGCGCTCGCCATGGCCGACCACTGCATGACGTATCGGCTGATCGTGAAGGAGGTCGCGGCCTGGCACGGCTACTACGCGACCTTCATGCCGAAGCCGCTCTTCGGCGAGAACGGCTCCGGCATGCACACCCACATGTCGCTGTTCAAGAACGGGCGCAACCAGTTCTTCGACGCGAAGGATCCGCACCACCTGTCGAAGACGGCGAAGGCGTTCATCGCCGGGCTCCTCGTCCACGCGCGCGAGATGTCCGCCGTGCTCGCGCAGTGGGTCAACTCGTACAAGCGGCTCGTCCCGGGGTACGAGGCGCCGGTGTACGTCGCCTGGTCGCAGCGCAACCGGTCGGCCCTGATCCGGATCCCGCTCTACAAGCCCGGCGAGGAGCAGGCGACCCGCGCGGAGATACGGTGCCCCGACCCCGCCTGCAATCCCTACCTCGCGTTCGCGGCGCTGCTGCACGCGGGGCTCGAGGGGATCGAGCGCGGCTACGAGCTGCCGGACGAGATGACGACGAACCTCTACCGGCTCTCGGACGCGGAGCGCGAGGAGCAGGGCGTCGAGGCGCTCCCCGGCTCGCTCGGCGAGGCCGTGGAGCTACTCGCGGGCTCCGACCTGATGTCCCGTGCGCTCGGCGAGCACATCTTCCCCCGGTACGTCGAGCTCAAGCGCCTCGAGTGGGACGAGTACCGCATCCAGGTCAGCGAGTGGGAGAAGAGGCGCTACTTGAGCTCGCTGTAGACCCCGTCGGGCGGGCATGAACGCTGCCCCTGTCCGACGCCGCATCACCCGCGACAAGCACTGGACAACGTCCTCGTAAAAGCGCATGATCTCGGTGCAGCCAGCGCCGCAAGGCGAGCGGCTCTGACTGTGTCTGACGGCCGATCGCGGGTCCCCGGTGGGGGCCCGTGGTCGTTCTGCGTGGGGGAACCCATGGTTCCCCCACGAGCCCCCTCCTTCTGGGTCTCGCAGCGGTCGACGGCCGACCTGGCCTCCCGCCGGGCGAAGCCCGGCTCCGGCCGCCACGGAGCGTGTACAGGTCACCGGATTGGACTCAGGCGAGCCGCGGTGGTCGCGCTCGGTCGCCCCGGCTAGGGCTTCCAGACCATCAGCGCGACGATCGCGATCGTCGCCGCGAGCATCGACGCGTCGAGCGTGAGGGCGACCGGGTCGCGAAGCCGCCGCGCGAGCTCTGCCGAGGGCCGGTCGCGCTCGGCCGCCTCGCGCTCGGCGAGCTCGCGGGTCCTGCGGTCGCGCCGGCCGGCGATCGCGCCGGCCACGCCGAGCCACACGATCAGGGCGTACGCGGCTCGGAGCCAGCCGGAGTCGTACGGGACGTCGAGCTCGTCTGCGAGCCAGGCGCCGGCGCCGAGCGTCAGAAGCAGCCCGGAGCCGACGATGGGCACGAGCGGGCGTGCCGCACGGAGCAGCACGGCGCTCTCCGAGGGGCGCTCCTTGCCGATCGTGAGCAGCCGCAGCGCGGTGACCGCGATGCTGCCCCCGACGAAGAGGAGCACTCCCGTGAGGTGCAGGAACAGGGCCCAGTCGCGCGCCATCCACCCTCGAACGTAGCGATCGGAATGCGGTCGACGCCGTGGTGGAAACCCGTAGCCTGAGGCACCGTGATGACCGCGCTCGAAACGCGGGGGAACCACATGGTTCCGCCGCGAGCCCCCTCCTTCTGCGTCAGGCACGGGCGACCTGCGCTTGGCCCCCCGCCGGGCCGAGCCCGGCTTCGGCCGCGACCGGTGGCGCACGGATCTTCGGTGGGGGTACCAACTCCCGTAGAGGACGGAGAGCGAAGGTGATGACGGCGCTGCGCATCCTCCACGTGCTCTCTGCATGCGTGTGGGTCGGCGGCACCGTCGCACTCGTGTTCGTCGGCGTCCCCGCGATCCGGCAGCTCGAGGGGGAGGCGCGCGCGACGGCGATGCGGACGCTGGGGCGGCGGTGGCGACCGATCGGCTGGAGCGCGATGGCCGTGGCGATCCTCTCCGGGCTCTGGCTGACCGAGCGACACGGCGGGCTTCACCGTGCGGCGCTCGACACGGACTTCGACCGGACGCTGATCGTGAAGTCGGTGCTGGTGGCGCTGCTCGTCGTCGGCGGGATCCTGCACGACTACGTCCTCGGCCCGCGCCTGCAACGCGAGTTGCGCGCGGGCGACACGTCCTGGACCTGCGACCCGTCGCCGGCTCGTCCTCGTCGGCTGGTTCAACTTCGGCCTCACGATCGCCGTGCCGGTGCTCGGCGCAGTCGTCCTGAGCACGCTGGACTGAGCTGAGGCAAGGGCGTGGCTTCAGCCTCGCCCTCCTTCTCTCCAACCAAGGGGGGCGAGGCCAAAGCCACGCCCCGGACGCCCCGCGCGCGCCCGAGTAGCCTGGGCGCGTGGACGACGCGGCCCGGCATCTCGCGCTCCTGACCAGGACGACCGAGGTCGTCAACTCCTCGCTCGACCTGCAGGAGGTGCTCGAGGCGATCGCGCACGAGGTCGCGGCCGCCCTCGGGACCGACGCGTGCTTCGTGTACCTCTACGACGAGCGCGCCGACGAGCTCGTGCTCCGCGCGACGCACGGGACGCTCGTGGAGGACGCGACGAGCGCGCCGCGGATGCGGAAGGGCGTGGGCATCACAGGGGTGGCGGCGGCGGAGCGTACGCCGGTGATGATCCCCTCCGGCGCGCATCTCGATCCGCGCTTCAAGGCGTTCCCGAACCTCCGCGAGGACGAGTACGAGTCGATCCTCGCCGTCCCGATCCTTGCCCGCGACGTCCTCGAGGGCGCGCTCAACGTCCGGACGCGCGCGCCGCGCCCGTTCACCAACGGGGAGATCGCGCTGCTCACCTCGATCGCATCGCAGGTCGGTCAGTCGATCGAGCACGCGAAGCTCTACGCGCAGGCGCGTCGGCGGGTGGTCGAGCTCGAGGCGCTCGCGCGCATCTCGGAGGCGGTCTCCGAGTCGCTCTACCTCGAGGAGTCGCTCGAGGCGATCGTTCAGACGACGGTCGAGTCGCTCCACGCCACGGGCGCCGCCGTCGTCCTCGAGGACGGGCGCATCGCGTGGCCGGAGGGCACGGCAGGCGCCTTCGCCGTGCGGCTGCCGCTCCGGTGGCGCGGCCGCACGATCGGCGAGCTCGTCGTCGACCGCGGCACCCCGTTCTCCGACGACGATCGGCAGCTGCTCGACGCGATCGCGAACCAGGCCGCCGTCGCGCTCGAGCACGGACGTATGGCCCTGCGCGGCGTGCTCGCCCAGGAGATCCACCACCGGGTGAAGAACAACCTCCAGACCGTCGCCTCGCTCCTGCGGCTGCAGTCGCGCGCCGACGACGTCGACCCGCGCAAGGCGCTCGGCGACTCCGTCAACCGCATCCTCGCGATTGCGGCGGTGCACGAGGCATTGACCGAGCATCGCGAGGACGTCGTCGACCTCGCGGAGCTGCTCGACCGTCTTCGCGCGATGCTCGTCCAGGGGCTGGCGGCCGGAAAGGGCGTAACCGCCGAGCTCGAGCCCGTCGAGCTCGCCGGGCATCGGGCAACGGCGCTCGTCCTCGTCTTCTCCGAGCTCCTCTCGAACGCCCTCGAGCACGGCGGGAACGCGGTGTCGATTACTCTTCGACGCGACGGGAGCGACGCCGTTCTCTCGATTGCCGACGACGGCGAGGGCATGCGGGGCGCCTCCGACGGAACAGGGCTCTCGATCGTGCGTGCACTCGTCCGTGACGAGCTGCGCGGCTCGCTCGACCTTTCCGGCGGCGCCGGCCTCCGTGCCGAAGTCAGATTCCCGGCCTGAGGAGACGAGATGCGAATCCTGATTGCGGAAGACGAGACCATCATCCGGCTCGACCTGCGCGAGCTGCTCGAGCGCTCCGGCTTCGAGGTCGTCGCGGAGGCGCGCGACGGCGAGGAGGCGGTCGAGCTGGCGCTCCGCGAGGCGCCCGATCTCGCGCTGCTGGACGTGAAGATGCCGAGGCTCGACGGCATCGACGCAGCCCGTCGGATCCTCGAGGAGCGGCCCATGCCGATCGTGATGGTCACGGCGTACGGCGAGCAGGAGCTCGTTGCCCGCGCGGTCGAGGCAGGGGTCTTCGGCTACCTCGTGAAGCCGTTCCGCGAGACAGATCTCCTGCCTGCGATCGAGATGGCGCAGGCCCGGCACGAGGAGCTCGTCGCGCTCCGCGCGGAGGCAGACTCGCTGGCCGCGGCGCTTGCGGCACGCAAGGCGATCGAGCGGGCGAAGGGGCTGCTGATGGAGCGCGAGGGCCTGAGCGAGCGGGACGCGTTCGCGCGGCTGCGCAAGGCGAGCCAGATCTCGGGCCGCAAGCTCGAGGTCGTCGCCGAGGCGCTCATCGCGACGCTCGAACTCTCCGCGGAACCGGGATCCGCAGGAGCGGATCCCGGTCGCGGCTGATCCCGCCTTCGGCGGGCAGATCCCTGCAGCGGCCTGCTTCGCGGCCGACGTGCCTCCACGGGATCAGGAGGCGCCGCGACCGGGGGCCGTCAGCGCGGGGGAGGGCCCGGGGGGGCGGTGGTGCTGCGGACGACGAGGCGCGTCGCAAGCTCCACGCGGAGCGTCTCGACGCGCTGACCGTCGATCAGGCGGGTGAGCAGGCTGACGGCCATCCTGCCCATCTCCTCGAGCGGTTGGCGGACGGTCGTCAGCGCCGGGGTCACGACGCGGGCAAGCTCGCTGTCGTCGAAACCGACGACGGAGAGCTGCTCGGGAACCGCGTATCCGAGCTCGGCGGCAGCGCGGAGCGCGCCGATGGCCATGTTGTCGTTCGCGGCGAAGATCGCCGTCGGCGGCTCGGGGAGCGTGAGCAGGCGGCGGGCCGCCTCGTATCCGTCGGCGATCTCGAAGTCCCCACGGTCGACGAGCTCGGGCGAGGGGAGCACCCCCGCGCCTGCCAGCGCCGCCTGGTAGCCGTTGGCCCGCTCCTCCGTAGCAACCCAGCCCTTGCGGCCCTCGATGATCGCGATCCGTCGGTGGCCGAGGCCGAGCAGGTGCTCGGTGGCCGACCGCGCGCCCGCCCAGTGCGTTGCCGAGACGACGGGGACGCGCTCCGGGAGCGGCATCGGCGCGTCGACCACGACGAACGGGAAGCCCTGCCGCTCGAGGTCGCCGAGCTCCGCGGCTGACTCCGAGGGCAGCACGATGATCGCTCCGTCCGTGGTCCCCCGCAGCAGCCGCTCGACGAGCGCCGCCTCTCGGTCGTGCTCATGGCGCGTGGGGCAGAGCACCGCCCGCATCTCCTGCTCGTGGAGCGCCTCGGTCGCGCCGGAGAGGATCGAGGCGTAGTAGTCGCCCAGGACGTAGGGGATCGTGCACCCGACGAGGCCCGTGCGTCCCTTCGAGAGGCCGCGCGCGCTGCGATTCGTCGTGAAGCTCATCGCGCGCACGACCTCCATCACCGCGTCGCGCGTCTCCTGCGAGACATCGGGCCGGTCGTTGACGACGCGCGAGACCGTCGCGACCGAGACGCCCGCCCTGCGTGCGACGTCGCGGATCGTCGTCCGACTGGTTCGCGCCGTGTCGCTCATCGCGGCTCTCTCACGATCCTCCTGGAACCGTTTTCGGAAGCTCCGACTATACACAACCCGCATGAAAAAGCGAGTATTCGGCGCAGAAGCGACCACAGTTCCTTGACATTTGCCGGGAATCTGGTAGGTATTACCGGAACGTTACGGAAACGAATGCGGGCGCGTAAGCCGCCCGCACGAGGCCGACGATGACCCGGACCCACGCGACGACGCGCAGGCTCCTCCCCACGACGCGGGTGGCCGGCGCATGAGCGACCGTCCGCCGTCGCCCGGCTGGCTCGGCGCGAACTTCTGGTCGCGGGCCGGCGGGCCCCGGATGTGGTCGCGCTACGACGGCGCGGTCGTCCGCGCCGAGCTCGACGTCCTCGCGCGTCACGGCCTCGGCGTCACCCGGTCGTTCTGCTTCTGGCCGGACTTCGTGCCGGAGCCCGAGCGGCTCGACGAGACGGTGCTCCGGCGGTTCGAAGACTTCCTCGATGCCCACGTCGTGGCGGGCCTCGGGACGATCCCCACCGTCCTCGTGGGTCACATGTCCGGGGAGAACTGGGATCCGGCGTGGCGCGGCGGGCGCGACCTGTACCGCGACGTCTGGCTGGTCGGGCAGCAGGCATGGCTCGCCGAGGCGCTCGCCCGCCGTTTCGGCGGCCATCCGGCGGTGGTCGGATGGCTCGTCTCGAACGAGATGCCGCTCTACGGGGGGCGTGCTCCGGAGCCGGAGATCACCGCGTGGGCACGGATCCTCGTCCAGGCGCTCCGCGCCGGTGGTGCCCGCCAGCCGATCTCGCTCGGCGACGGCGCGTGGGGGATCGAGGTTTCGGGCGTCGACAACGGCTACGCGCTCCGGTCGCTCGCACCTCTCGTCGACTTTGTCGGCCCGCATGCCTACCCGATGCAGGACGACGAGGCACGCCAGGCGCTCGCCGCGGCGTTCGCCTGCGAGCTGGCGAGCGGGTTCGGCCGGCCAGTGGTGCTCGAGGAGTTCGGCGTCACCTCCGACTTCGCGTCGGACGAGCACGCGGCCGGGTACTACCGGCAGGTGCTCCACACGACGCTGCTCGCGGGCGCGACCGGATGGATCGCGTGGAACAACTGCGACTTCGACGACCTCTCCGCCGAGGACCCCTACCGGCATCACCCGTTCGAGATGCATTTCGGCCTCACCGACCGGGACGGCCAGCCGAAGCCCCAGCTTGGGGCGATGGCGGAGTTCTCCGCTCTCCTCCGGGATCTCGGCCCCGACTGGGCGCCGGCGGCGCCCGACGTCGCGATCGTCGTCCCGGAGCACTACGAGCGCGATGTGCCGTTCACCACGCAGGCCTACCGCGACGACATTCGCGCCGCGCTCTTCCAGGGCTACGTCGCGGCGAAAGAGGCGGACCTCCCGGTGGCGCTGACCCGTGAGCTGGACGGGATCCCGCAGGCCGCGAAGCTCTACCTCGCGCCGTGCGCGAAGCTCCTGACGACGGGCGGGCTCCGGCGTCTGCACGACCTGGCGCACGACGGCGCGACGGTCTACCTCTCCTTCTTCGCCGGGTCGACCGCCAACCAGCGCGGCCCGTGGATCACGTGGCTCGACGAGCTCTTCGGCGTTCGCCATCGCCTCCGGTACGGCCTCGTCGAGCCGATCGAGGGCGACCGGGTCGGGATCGAGCTCGTCGAGAGCTTCGGCGGTCTCGACGAGGGCACGACGCTGACGTTCGCGGTCGCGGGCGCGCCAGGCGCGCGCAGCTTCCTGCCGGTCGAGCCCGCGGGAGCGGAAACCCTCGCCGTGGACGAGGAAGGGCGCCCGGTCCTGCTCCGGCACGCGCTCGGCGCGGGGAGCATGGTCCTCTGCACGTATCCCCTCGAGTACATGGCCGCGCAGGCGCCGCGCGTGAACCCCGAGGACACCTGGCGGCTCTACGCCGCGCTCGCCGCGAGCGCGGGAATCGTCCGTCCCGTCGCCGTCACGGATCCGCGAATCGTCGCGGGCGCCATCCGGCACGGCGATGCGAGCACGCTTGTCCTCGTCAACTGCTCCACCGAGCCGATCGTCGCGGAGCCCGTCCTCCCGGCGGAGCGTGGCCGGCCGCTCGCGCCGCGGGCGATCGGCCCGATGGGCGTTGCCGTGATCCCCGGAGAAGAGCGACCGACCGACCTCGAGACCGTTCCGGCGTCTCACGAAGGGGGTGATCCGCTCGGGGCCCCGTGAGGACCGGCACCGATCCGTGAAACGAGAGAGGCATCCGGGCGCCGTTGCCCGGAACCAAGGCATCGACTCACGTACGCGAAGGAGGAAGAGGCACGTCATGACGATTCGACGCAGAAGGACATCGGTGGGCGTGGCCGTGCTCGTGGTCGCCGTCGCCGTTGGCGCCTTCCTCGCCGCAGGGGCGAGCGCAAAGCAGAGCGCCCTGCCGAGGAATCAGACCCTGTACACGTCCGGAACCGCCTGGGGACCGTTCACCCAGTTCAACCCGCTGCGCACGAGCGGCAACGCGACCGGCACGGTCGGGCTTCTCTACGAGACGCTGTTCCGCTACGACCCGCTCAAGGACGTCTACATCCCGTGGCTCGCCACGAGCGGCAAGTGGGTCGGCAACGTGTTCGTGGTGACCCTCCGCAAGGGCGTCACCTGGAACGACGGCAAGCCGTTCACGGGCGCGGACGTCAAGTTCACGTTCGAGACCGGGAAGCTCGAGGGCTCCGAGCTCTCGACGATGTGGAAGACCGGCCTCCAGGCGATCACCGTCAAGGGGAACGCCGTCAGCTTCCGCTTCAAGGGCCAGCCGAACTACCTCGACTGGGCGACGAACATCTTCTCGTACGGCATCGTCCCGGCGCACGTCTGGAAGAACTACGACGCCAAGGAGATCACCACCGGCAACACCGACAAGTACTTCGTCGGCACCGGGCCGTTCACGTATGGCGCCGGCAAGGGAACGTCGGGCACGCTCCAATGGAACCGGCGGAACAACTGGTGGGCGACGAAGCTCCTCGGCATCAGGATGCCGATGCGGTACATCGTCGACATCCACAACACGCAGAACACCGCGTCACTGCAGAACTTCCTGCAGAACAACATCGACCTGAGCAACAACTTCTTCCCGGGGATCGACAAGCAGATCGGCGGGAAGGTGCAGACGTACTACCCGAAGGCGCCGTACATGCTTTCGGCGAACACCGCCTGGCTCATCCCCAACACGACGAAGGCACCGTTGAACGACCCGGCGTTCCGTCGGGCGCTCGCGATGTCGATCAACGTCGACCAGATCGTCTCGGCCGACTACGGGAACATCGTCGCGAAGGCGAACCCCACCGGGCTGCTGCCGACCTGGAACAAGTGGATCGATCAGGCCCAGGTCAAGAAGCTCGGGTTCAAGTACTCGATCGCGGGCGCGAAGGCCCTGCTCGCGGCGAACGGCTACAAGGACACGAACGGCGACGGCTACGTCGAGAACAAGAGCGGCCAGCCGATCAACCTCCAGCTGATCGTGCCCAACGGGTGGTCGGACTGGATGACGGCGATCCAGATCATCTCGGCGAGCACCAAGGACGCCGGGATCAAGATCACGCCCGCCTATCCCGACTACAACGGGCTCGTCGCCCAGCGCAACTCGGGCGACTTCGACCTCGTCATCAACAACGACAAGCAGCTCGGCCCGACCCCGTACACCTACTACGACTACCTCTTCCACCTTCCGGTGGCGAGCACGCAGACCTTCGCGAACTACTCGCGGTTCACGGCGGCAGGGCCCAAGCCGTGGGCGCTGACGCTCGCGCTCAACAAGGTCAAGCCCGCCAACATCGCGAAGCAGAAGCAGATCCAGTCGAAGATCCAGAAGTACATCCTCGAGCAGCTGCCCGCGATCCCGCTCTGGTACAACGGGATGTGGTCCCAGTACAACACGACGTACTGGACGAACTTCCCGAAGGCCGCGGGAGCAGGGCTGCAGACGACTCCGAGCGTCTGGAACGGCTACCTCAACATGACGGGCATCGACGCGCTCTCGCGCCTGAAGCCAAGTCAGAACTAACGGGCCAGCGCCGTGGCCTGAACGCACGGCAACCGGTGGCACGCCCGAGCGGGCGTGCCACCGGTGACCCGCGCCGCCGCCTGCGCTTCGCTCCACCCTCGACGGAGATCACGTGACCCGCTACCTCGCCCGCAAGAGCTTCCTCTACCTGCTGACCTTCTTCGTCGCGGTCACGATCGACTGGGCGATCCCGCGGCTGATGCCCGGCAACCCGATCGACGGCTTGATCAGCCGACTCCAGGCGGACTCGACCGCGTCCCAGGAGCTCCACGGCTACTTCACCAAGTCATTCGGCCTCGACCAGCCGCTCTGGCGCCAGTACCTCGACTTCTGGCGCGGCCTCGCGCACGGAGACCTCGGGCCGAGCATCGCGTATGTCGGCTCGAGGGTCGACGAGCTGATCTGGGCGGCGCTCCCCTACACCCTCGCGCTGCTGGTCCCGGCGATCATCCTCAGCTACGTCGCGGGCAACCGCGTCGGCGCCATGGCCGCACGGCGGAAGGTGCTCGACAACACCGTCCTACCGGTCGCGTACATCCTCACGGCGACCCCCTACGTCTGGCTCGCCCTCGTGCTCGCCTACTTCCTCTCTTTCAAGTGGGGCATCTTCCCCGTCTCCGGCGCCTACGACTTCTCGGTGCAGCCGGCCTGGACGTGGGAGTTCGCCTGGAGCTTCCTCCAGCACTGGTTCCTCCCGTTCCTCACCCTGTTCCTCGTCTCGTTCGGGGGTTGGGCGATCGGGATGCGCAACCTGATCATCTACGAGCTCGAGTCAGATTACGCGAACTACCTCCAGGCCCTGGGTGCTCCGAGCACCCTCGTCCGCAGGTACGCCTACGGCAACGCGGTGCTCCCGCAGATGTCCGGCCTCGCCCTCGCGCTCGGGGCCGTCGTCGGCGGGGCGCTCGTGACCGAGATCGTCTTCGGCTACCCGGGGATCGGCACGCTCATCATCACGGCGCTGCAGAACCGCGACTACTTCCTGCTCCAGGGCCTCTTCCTCTTCATCATCATCGGCATCCTGATCGCCAACTTCGTCGTCGACATCCTGTACGTCGTCGTCGACCCGCGAACGAGGACGGGGATCCAGGGATCGTGACCGAGTCCGTCCCGACCGCCCCCGATCTCGTCGCGACACCCGAGCTCGCCCTGACGGGGGAGGGCGCGGCCGAGAGCTCCGAGCCTCCCGTCCGGCGGTTCGAGGCGCTGCACTTCGCGGTCCGGAACGCGAAGCTCGTGACGGGGCTCTTCGTGGTGCTCGCGTTCCTCGTCCTCGCGATCGTCGGCCCCTGGCTGACGGACGCCACCCCCTTCGAGTTCGGATACCCGCTGGGCGAGCCACCGTCGAGCGCCAACTGGCTCGGCACGACAGCGCCCGGCCAGGACGTGTACTCGCAGTTCGTCTACGGGCTGCGCTCGAGCTTCATCGTCGGCGCGCTCGCCGCCACGGTCGCCGCGGTGCTCGGGATGGCGATCGGCTTCGTGGGAGGGTACTTCGGCGGGGTCGTCGACGAGATCCTGAGCATGGTCACGAACATCGTGCTGGTGATCCCGACGCTCGCCGTCCTGATCATCGTCTCGGCCTACCTCACGGTCGGCAGCCTCTCGTCCGAGGCGCTCCTGATCGGCCTGACCGCGTGGCCCTGGGCGGCCCGCGCGATCCGGGCGCAGACCTTCTCCCTCGCGTCGCGCGACTTCGTGAGCCTCGCCCGGCTGTCGGGGCAGGGCACGACCAAGGTGATCGTCAAGGAGATCGCGCCCAACATGAGCTCCTACCTCTTCCTGACGTTCATCCTGCTGTTCGGCGGCGCGATCCTCACGGCGGCGACCCTCGACTTCCTGGGCCTCGGCCCGTCGCAGGTGATGTCACTCGGCTTGATGCTGAACAACGCGGTGTCGAACGCGGCGCTCCAGCAGGGCATGTGGTGGTGGTTCATCCCGCCGGGCGTCGGGATCACCGCGATCGTCGGCGGCCTCTACGTGATGAACGTGGGCCTGGACGAGGTCTTCAACCCGAGGCTGCGGCGGACATGAGCCTCGCGGTCGACAACCTGCGCGTCTACTACCGCAGCCTGCGGGGTGACGTCCGCGCGCTCGACGGCGCGACGTTCCAGGTCGCCGACGGCGAGATCATGGGGGTCGCCGGCGAGTCCGGGTGCGGGAAGACGACCCTCGGCAAGAGCCTGATCCGCCTCGACGGGCGCATGCGGGTGATGGAGGGGACGGTGACCCTCGACGGATCGGAGCTGCCGATCTCCGACGACCGCGCGATGAATGCCCACCGGTTCCGCGACGTGTCGATCGTGCCGCAGTCGGCCATGAGCTCGCTGAACCCCATCCGCAAGATCGGACGCATGATCTCCGAGCTCCTCTCGTCCCGCGGCGTCTCCTACGAAGAGACCCTGCCCGAGCTCCGTCGCCGGCTCGCGCTCGTCGGGCTGGAGGACGACGTCCTCGACCGCTATCCGATCGAGCTGTCGGGCGGCATGAAGCAGCGCGTGGTGATGGTGCTCTCCACGCTCATGAACCCGTCGCTCCTGATCGCCGACGAGCTGACCTCCGCGCTCGACGTGTCGACGCAGAAGGCGGTCGCCGAGATGCTCGTCGAGTTCCGCGACCGCGGGTTCGTGAAGAGCACGATCGTGATCACCCACGACCTGTCGATCCTCTACCAGATCGCCGACACGATCCTCGTGATGTACGCCGGCAAGCTCGTGGAGAAGGGCTCGGCGGCGGAGATCACGGAAGATCCACGGCACCCGTACACCAAGCTCCTCCTTGCGTCCCTGCCCGAGGTCGGCGTCCGCTTCGAGGAACGCCGGCTGACCGGAATCGCCGGTCGGCCCCCGTCGCTCCTCCATCCGCCGTCCGGCTGCCGGTTCCGTGCCCGTTGCCCCCTCGCGACCGAGGAGTGCGCGGAGGAGCCGCCGTTCGTCGAGATCGCCCCCGGGCGGTTCGCCGCGTGCTGGAAGGTGGTCGCCTGATGCTCCACGTGGCGGGCGTGACGAAGGTCTACCGGACGGGCCTGTTCGGGAGCGGGCGCCAAACGGCGGTGTCCGGGGTGAGCTTCGACGTTCAGCCCGGCGAGGTCGTGTCGCTGATCGGCGAGAGCGGCAGCGGGAAGACGACGCTCGGCCGGATGATCCTTCGGCTGACCGCTCCGACCGAGGGGTCGATCACCTTCGGCGGCGACGACGTCGCCCGGCTCGGCCGTCGCGGCCTGCGGCGCTACTACGGCCACGTCCAGGGCGTGTTCCAGGACCCGTTCAGCTCGTACAACCCCGTCTTCAAGGTCGACCGCGTGCTGGGGATGATCCGCTCGAACTATCTGCCCGGCATGTCCGACGAGGAGTGGCGGAAGACGCTCCGGACATCGCTCGAGGCGGTCTCCCTCGAGCCCGCCGACGTCCTCGGCAAGTACCCGCATCAGCTGAGCGGCGGTCAACTCCAGCGCCTGATGATCGCTCGCGCGCTGCTGCTCGAGATCGAGCTCCTCATTGCGGACGAGATCATCAGCATGCTCGACGCGTCGACGCGGATCGACGTCCTCAACCTGCTCGGCGACCTCAAGGCGCGCGGGCTCGGCATCCTCTTCATCACCCACGATCTCTCCCTGGGCAACTACATCAGCGACCGCACGCTGATCCTGCGCCGGGGGCGCGTCGTCGAGCTCGGGCCGACGACGAAGGTGTTCGGAGACCCGCGCCACTCGTACACGCAGGCGCTGCTTGCCTGCGTGCCCCAGCTCCACCACAAGTGGAACGAGGGGAACGGCGCCGTCCCCGCGGGGCGCGCGACGCTCGGGACGCCCGTCGACGGCGGCCTGATCGCGGTCGACGACGACCACTTCGTTGCACCCGAGACGGAGGAGGAGGCCGCCGCATGAGCCGGATCGGGCTCCAGCTCTACACGGTGCGTGATGCCGCTGCGGCCGACCTCCCCGGGGTGCTCCGCCGGTGCGCAGAGCTCGGGTTCGAGGGGGTCGAGCTGCACGATCTCCACGGTCACGCCGCTGTCGCCGTGCGCGAGATGCTCGACGACAACGGCATCGTCGCGTGCGGCCGCCACGTGCTGCTCGAAGCAGTCGAGACGGAGCTCGAGGGGCTCGCGGCCGAGCTCCAGGCGCTCGGCACCGACCGGCTGGTCGTCGCCTGGGTCCCGCCCCCCGAGAGCGTGACCGCCGCGGACGAGGTCGTCGAGCGGATCGTGGGGGCGGCGGCGCGCGCCGGGTCCGTGGGGCTCCGGCTCGGCTTCCACAACCACGATGCGGAGATCAGGACGCTCGAGGACGGCCGCACCGTCCTCGACCGGCTCCTGGCGGCCGCCGACGGCCCCTTCCTCGAGCTCGACCTCGGCTGGGCGTGGTACGCGGGCGCGGACCCGCTTGCGCTGCTCGAGGCTGCGGCTCCGCGCGCTCCGCTCGTCCATGTCAAGGACATGCGGCGGAACGGCGGACCGGTCCACGTTCCGCTCGGCCGCGGGGAGGTCGACTACGGACGTCTCGCGGCCGCCGTGTCCCGCGCGGGGGTCGAGTGGCTGATCGTCGAGCAGGACGAGGTCGACGGCGACCAGCTCGAGGCCGCCGAGGAGTCGTTGCGCACACTCCGGCGGCTTCTGGAGGAGGGCTCATGACCTCACCGGCCCGCGTCGGGATCGTCGGTTGTGGGGTGATCAGCCACGCCTACGCCGAGAACGCACCCGCGTTCGAGGGGTTCGAGATCGTCGCGTGCGCCGATCGCGACCCCCTCCGGAGCGAGGCGCTCGCGGCCGAGCACGCCCTCCGCGCCACGACCGTCGAGGAGCTCCTCGGTGCAGCCGACGTGGACGTCGTCCTGAACCTCACTCCCCCGGCCGTTCACGCTCAGGTGACGCGCGCCGCCCTCGAGGAGGGCAAGCACGTCTACTCGGAGAAGCCTCTCGCGATGACCGCGGCCGAGGCAGCCTCGCTGCTCGAGGTCGCCGATGCGCGCGGTCTCCGCGTCGGCTGCGCGCCCGACGTCTTCCTCGGCGGCGCGCTCCAGGAGGCCCGTGCCCTCGTCGACGCCGGCGCGATCGGGCAGCCCGTCGGCGTGGCGGCGACGATGCTCGCAGGCGGCCAGGAGGCGTGGCACCCCGACCCGGACATCTTTTTCCAGGACGGCGCCGGGCCGCTCCTCGACATGGGGCCGTACTACCTCACCGCGATCGTCGCGCTGCTCGGGCCGGTCACCCGGGTTACCGGGCTCTCGTCGACGTTCGTCGCGGAGCGGACGATCGAGGTCGGCCCGCGCCGCGGCGAGCGCTTCGTCGCCGGGACTCCGACGCACACGACGGCGGCGCTCGAGCTCCGCTCCGGGGCGACCGCCACGCTGCTCGCGACCTTCGAGGCTCCGGGGCACTACTCGTCGACATTCCTCGTCCTCGGCTCCGAGGGGACGCTGCTGCTTCCCGATCCGAACCTGTTCGGCGAGACGGTGCGCCTCCGCCGGGGCGGGGAGGAATGGCGGGAGGTCCCCTATCGCGACCGCGGCGCGCGCGAAGCGCGCGGGATCGGCCTGCAGGACCTCGTGGACGCGGTCGGCCACGGGCGGCAGCCGCGGGCATCGGGCAGGCTCGCCCTCCACGTGATCGACGTCGCGCGCTCGATCCTCGCCTCGGCCGAGGCCGGCATCGCGCTGCCGGTCGCGTCGACCGCGGAGCGGCCGGAGCCGCTTCCGGTCGAGGAGCCGGCGCGACCGCGTCGCTCGGCTGCGGCGAGCTAGCTCCTAGCCTCTACGAGGCGGCGAGCAGCCGGTCGTCCTCGCGGCGGCGCCTCGTGCGACGGGCGACCCACAGCGCGAGCCCGACGAGCACGAGCGGCACGGCAGCGACGCCGATTGCGAGGGCGACGACGGCCTCCCAGGCGAGCACGGCGAGAGCCTTGTCCACCGCCCGATCGAGCGGCGAGCCGGGCGACGGCGCGAGCGAGGAGTCGTCCGTGCGGAGCTCGAGCTGGATCGTCGCGTTCTGCGCGGCCTCGGTCGTCGCCGCCCGGGTGGCCCGGAGGTCGCGGAGCTGCGCCTGCGCCTGGGCACGGCGCTCGAGCAGCCGGGCTCGCTCGGCAGACGTCTCGGCGCGCTCGATCGCCACCGTCAGGGCGGCGACCTGGGCGCGGGCGCGTGCGACCTGGCCGTCGAGGGTGTCGAGCGACTCCTGGAGGTCGTCGATCTGCACGTTCTGCCCGAGGATCGTGCCGAGCGCGGAGAGCCGGGTGACCGCCGTCGCCGCCTGGCCCGAGGGGACGCGGAGCGTCAGTGACGCGGCACCGCTCTGACCGGTCGCGTACTGCACCGAGACGACGTAGCCGCCGAGGTCGCGGGCGATCGCGAGCGCCTGCTGGGTCGCGCTCGAGAGCGCGTCCGTGTCCTCCACCCCGAGGGTGAGCGTCGCGGCGTAGCGCTGCGCGCGGCCGGTCGTCGGCGCGGGAGCCTTCGCCTGCCCGGCGGCGCCCTGCGCGGGCCCCGCGAAGGCCGCCGGTGGCGCCGCGCCGATGCTGCGTTGCGCGGTGTCTGCAGTGGACACGGCTTCCTGCGCGACCGGGCCGGGCGACGGACGCGTCACGCCGACGGCGACTGCCGCGGCGACGGCGAGCCCGGCTGCGACCGGGAGCGCAAGGAAGACCCCGCGGCGGCCCCGCAGCCGCTCGGCGAGAGACGGCCGCGTCGCGGGCGGGGCAGAGGCGAGGGTGAGCACCTGGAGCCGCAGCGCTTCGCTCGCACGGGGGCGGGAGCCCCGCAGCTCGTCGACGATCTCGTTCACGGACATCTCTCGTTCACCTTCTCCTCGAGTCGCTTGAGCGCCCGGCTCAGGCGGGTGGAGACCGCCGTCGGGCTGATGCCGAGCACGCGTGCGGTGGCGTCGCCGTCGAGCTCGAGCACGATCCGCAGCGCGAGCACCTCGCGCTCGCCGGCGGAGAGCGTCGCGAGCGCGGTCTCGAGCTCGGGCGAGAGACCCTCGACGAACGTCTCGTCGACCCGCTCGGACAGCGCGGCGGCCTCTTCGCGCCTGCGACGGCGGGACTCGGCGCGGAACCAGTCGAGCGCGGTCGTCCGCGCGATCCCGAGCAGCCAGGTCCGCGCGCTCCCCCGTCGCGGGTCGAACCGGTCCCACCGCGTCAGCGCCTTCTCGAACGTGGAGCTCGACAGGTCCTCGGCGGTCTCGCGGTCGCGCGTCAGGTAGAGGAGGTAGCCGAACACGTCGTCGAGGTGGGCCTCCGCGGCTTCCGCGAGGCTCCGGGGCGGGCGCACGGCCAGCGGCTGCTCGAGCGTCATCGCCTGCACGCCCTCTCTACGCCGCACGACCCCGCCCACGTCACATGGACATTGTCGGCTTGCCGGCGGCCGTCGCCCGCGACCGATCTCGACCGTCGCGGGTCGAACAACGCTTGTGTTGATTCAACACAAGCGTGCTGGCCACGCTCCCGCCGGTGCATAGGAGTCACCGAGTGGGTGCGGTTCCGGCGCACGTCGGTGGTGATGCTTCGACCATGCAAGCGGACCGACGAGCGACCCTCGAGGTCGTGGCGACCCTTGCATTCACGCGCTCGATCGCGGCAAACGTGGACGCGGTCGCGGCCGAGCACCGCCACCAGCTGCGGCGGCGTCTTCCTGCCGGTTGATCTGGATCCGCAACAGTCGTGCTCGAGCGTGGACAACGCTTGTGTTGAATCAACACAAGCTCGGTGTCGCCCCGCGCGTCGTCCTCGATGCCCGGGCTTGGTGCTCGCGCGGCCGGGGACCCCGACGGTCGGCACAGGGTGGGGATCCGTCGCCGTCCCGCGTGCTACGAGGACGCCGTCGCCGCGTCGCGCATGCGTCTGGCCTCGGCCTCGCGAAGCTCGATGCGGCGGATCTTCCCCGTCAGCGTCTTCGGGAGGGAGTCCACGAACTCGACGCTCCGCGGATAGTGGTAGGCGCTGAGCTGCGTGCGGACGTGCTGCTGGATCGCCTTCGCGGTCTCGTCGGTCGGCTCGTGGCCCTCGGCGAGGACGACGAACGCCTTCACGATGCTGCCCCGGCGCTCGTCCGGCGAGGCGACCACGGCCGCCTCGGCGACCGCCGGGTGCTCGAGGCACGCCGACTCGACCTCGAACGGGCCGATCCGGTAGCCGGCCGAGATGATCACGTCGTCGGCGCGGCCCTCGTACCAGACGTATCCGTCGTCGTCCATGCGCGCGGCGTCCTTCGTGTGGAACCACTCGCCGCCGAACGTCTCGCGCGCCGCCTCCTCGTTGTTCCAGTACCCGAGCGGATAGTGCGGGTTCGTCCGCGCGCGAAGGCAGATCTCCCCGCGCCCGCCGCGCGGCACCGGCCGCTCGTCCTCGTCGAGGATCGCGACATCCCAGCCCGGCATCGGCCGGCCCATCGAGCCCTCGCGGACGTCCATGAACGGGAAGTTCCCGCACAGTGGATAGCTCTCCGAGAGCCCGTAGAAGTCGAGCACGGTCACGCCGTACTGCTCGCGGAACCAGCGGATCGCCTCCGGGTTGAGCGGCTCGCCGGCGGCGCACACGACCCGGAACCGCTGCCGGTAGCGCGTCCCGGCGTCGTCGATCGCCATCATCGAGCGGATCGCGGTCGGCGTCGAGAAGACGTTCGTCACCTCGTACTTCGAGAGGAACGCGAGCTGCCGGTGTGGGTCGAAGCCGCCTTCGCGCTCGTAGACGACCTGGACGGCGCCGAAGCGCCACGGGCCGAGGAGCGGCGCGATCCCTGCCGCCCACGCCCACTCGCCCATCCCGTGGAAGCGCTCGCCGTCGAGGACGTCGTGGCAGAGCTCGAACTCGGTATGCCCGAGCAGATAGCGGTGAGCGTGGAGGATGCCCTTCGCGAGCCCCGTCGTGCCCGAGGTGTAGTAGAGCTGGGCCGGGTCGTCGGCGGCCGTATCGACGCGCTCGAACGCCGGGTCACCCGAGGCGATCAGAGCCTCGTCGAGGACGAGGAGGTGCTCGACGGGCAGGTCGAGCGCGCGGACGCGCTCGACGTTCTCGCCGTTGGTCACGAGGACCTTCGCCTGCGAGTCGGTCACGCGATGCCGGATCCCCTCGTCGCCGTAGAGCACCGAGAGCGAGAGGAGAATCGCGCCGGCCTTGAACGTGCCGAGGAACGCGGCGGCCGTCTCGGGCCGCGGCGTGAGCAGCATCGCGACGCGGTCGCCGACCTGTACGCCGTGCCGTCGGAGGACGCTTCCGAGCCGGTTGCTCGCCTCCTGGAGCTCACCCCACGTCACGGTCCGCTCGGCGCCGCGGAAGTCCTCCCAGAGCATCGCGAGCTTCTCGGGCGAGTGCTTGTCGCAGACGTCCTCGGCGATGTTGTAGCGCTCGGGGACCTTCCACTCGTGGGCTGCGACCGCCTCGTCGTAGCTCGAGAACCGGCTGTGTGCGGACATCGTCGCTCCTCCGGACGGATCGCGTCCGGTCAAGTGTCGCTCATCCCTACTCGGCGTGCGAGGCCGTCTCGGCCTGCGCTTCCGCGAACAGGGCCTCCCAGCGCTCGAGGAGGCCGTCCAGCTCCTCGCGCGCCGCCGTGTAGGACGCGAGGAGGTCCATGTCCGTCCAGCTCTCGGCGAGGCGGGCCTCGAGCTCGGCAACGCGCGTCTCGAGCTCGCCGATCCGCTTCTCGACCTGGTCGAGCTCCGTCGGCCGCGGCGGCTTCGGTCGAGCCTTCGGCTTCGCGACCTTCGCCTGCGGCTCGCGCGCGGGCGCCGCTGCCGGCGCGGCATCGCGGACGCGCACGAGGTCGGCCCAGCCGCCGTCGTACGAGCGCAGCGCGAGGTCCTCGACGGCAACGATCCGGTCGGGCACCGCGTCGAGGACGGCCCGGTCGTGCGAGACGAGCAGCACCGTGCCCGGGAACGCCTCGAGCGCGGCCTCGAGCGCCTCGCGGCTCTCGAGGTCGAGGTGGTTCGTCGGCTCGTCGAGGACGAGCAAATTCGCGCCCGAGGCGACGACCAGGGCGAGGGCGAGCCGCCGCCGCTCGCCGCCGGAGAGCACGGAGACCTGCTTCTCGTGCGTCTCCCAGCCGGAGAACAGGAAGCGCCCGAGGAGGTTCTGCGCCTGGGGGCGCGGCAGCCGGGTCGCCGCGGCTGTGACGTCGAGGATCGAGCCGTGCTCGGGGAGCTCCGCCTCGTGCTGCGAGAAGTACGCCGGGACGACGCCGTGCCCGAGCTTGATTCGGCCCTCGTCCGCCTCGCGCTGCCCGAGCAGGGTCTCCAGCAGCGTCGTCTTCCCCGACCCGTTCGGGCCGACGAGCGCAACGTGCTCGCCGCGCTCGAGCACCAGCGCCGCGTCATCGAGGAGCAGCTTGTCGCCCGCCGAGACGACGAGCCCTTCGGCGTCGAGGACGATCCGTCCCGTCCGCGGCGGCTTCAGGAACTCGAAGCCGAGCGTGCGCCGGCGCTTCGTCATCGCCTCGAGCTCCTGCGCGGCCGTGCGGCGCTCCTTCTCGAGCCGGCCGATCTGGGTGAGCTTCGCCTGCGCCTGCTTCGCCTTCGACTTCTTGTAGCGGAACCGCGCCACGAATCGCTCGAGCCGCTCGATGTCGTCGGTCACGCGGTCGAGCTGCGTCGCCGCCGCCGACGCGCGAGCCGCCTTCTCGCGCCGCCATTCGTGCCAGGGACCGTCGAAGAAGAACGGCTTCGGTCCTCCGAGCTCGAGCACGGCGGTCGTCACCGCCTCGAGGAACCAGCGGTCGTGCGCGACGAGGACGACGGCCGCGTCGAGCGACGTGAGCTCGCGCTCGAGCCACTCGAGGCTCTCGACGTCGAGGTGGTTCGTCGGCTCGTCGAGCAGCAGCAGGTCGGGGTCGGACGAGAGCGCGCGGGCGAGCGAAGCACGGGTCAGCTCTCCGCCGGAGAACGTGTCGAGCTGTCGGTCGAGGTCGGCGTCGACAAACCCGAGGCCGCGGACGATCGAGGCGGCCCGGTCGCGCCACGCCCAGCCGCCCGCGTGCTCCAGGCGCCCCTGCGCCTCGCTGTAGCGCCGCAGCGTCGCCTGCCCGTGGTCGCCGCCCGCCATCGCCTCCTCGAGCCGCCGGAGCTCGTCCTCGATCGCGACGAGGTCGCCGGCGCCCGAGAGCGCGTACTCGCGGAGGGTGAGTCCCTGGCCGCGCGGCGGGCGCTGGTCGTGGAGCGCGATGCGCGTGTCCTTCGCGAACGCGAGCTCGCCGCCCTGGAGCGACGTCTCGCCCATGATCGCGCGCAGGAGCGTCGTCTTCCCGGCCCCGTTCGGCCCTGCGAGCGCGAGACGATCGCCCCGGCGCAGACGGAACGAGACCCCGTCGAAGAGGGGATCGCCGGAGAGCTCCTTGCGCAGCCCGGATGCGATCAGCACGGCCATGCACGGAAGGGTGCCGACGAATGCGCTGCCGCGTGCGCGGCGACCGCACGCAGGCGCCGCGGGCGTCCGCCCGCCGCGGCATCGTGCGCCTCCCCGTCGAACCGTCGGCGCGTAGTGTTCGCCGCATGTCCTCGGCCGACCCGGCACGTCTGACAATCGACACGATCCGCGTGCTCGCGATGGACGCGGTCCAGAAGGCGAACGCCGGTCACCCGGGCACCGCGATGGCGCTGGCGCCCGTTGCCTACCTCCTCTACGCGGAGGAGATGCGTCACGACCCCGCCGTCCCCGACTGGCCGGGCCGCGACCGCTTCATCCTCTCCGCGGGCCACGCCTGCATCCTCCAGTACGTCTCGCTCCATCTCTCGGGCTACGACCTGACGCTCGACGACCTGAAGCAGTTCCGGCAGTGGGGCTCGCGCACGCCCGGCCATCCGGAGCTCGGGCACACCCCCGGCATCGAGACGACGACAGGGCCGCTCGGGCAGGGGTTTGCGAACGGGGTCGGGCTCGCCGTCGCGCAGCGGTTCCTCGGCGAGCGGTGGAACCGGCCGCGGCACGCGGTCGTCGATTCCTGGGTCTATGCGATCTGCTCCGACGGCGACCTGATGGAGGGCGTCTCGCAGGAGGCGGCCTCGATCGCCGGCCAGCTGGGCCTCGGCCGCCTCGTCTACGTCTACGACGACAACCACATCACGATCGACGGCACCACGTCGATCAGCTTCGTCACCGAGGACAAGGGCAAGCGGTTCGAGGCGTACGGGTGGCACGTCCAGCACGTCGACGACCCGAACGACCTCGACGCGCTCCGGGCTGCGTTCGCCGAGGCGCGTGCGGAGGAGGCGCGGCCGTCGCTGATCGTGCTGCGCTCCCACATCGCCTACCCGGCGCCGAACGCGATCGATACGGCGAAGGCGCACGGCGCCCCGCTCGGCGACGCCGAGGTACGCCGCACGAAGGAGGTCCTCGGCTTCGATCCCGACGCGACGTTCGTCGTCCCCGACCTCGTGCGCGAGCACATGGCCGGCGTCGGCGAGCGCGGAGCGGCGGCGCGTGCCGCCTGGGACGAGCGGCTCGCTGCATGGGCCGAGGCACACCCGGATGCCGCCGCGGAGCGCGAGCGCGACCTCGAGCGCCGGCCGCGCGACGGCTGGCTCGACGCGCTGCCCGCCTTCGAGGCGGGCGAGCAGGTCGCGACGCGCGACGCGGGCAAGACGGTGATGCAGGCGCTCAAGCGCTTCACGCCGACGCTGGTCGGCGGCGCAGCCGACCTCGTCGAGTCCACGAAGACGGAGTTCGAGGGCGGCGGCCTCTTCGCCGCCTCGCACGCCGGACGGAACATCCCGTTCGGGATCCGCGAGCACGGGATGGGGTCGATCGTCAACGGCATCGCGCTCGAGCCGGCGATGCTCCGGCCGTACGGCTCGACGTTCTTCGTCTTCTCCGACTACATGCGGCCGGCGGTGCGGCTGTCCGCGCTCTCGCATCTCTCGGTCGTCTGGGTCTGGACGCACGATTCGATCGGGCTCGGGGAGGACGGGCCGACGCACCAGCCGGTCGAGCACCTGATGTCGCTGCGCGCGATCCCGAACCTTTGGCTCGTGCGGCCCGGCGACGCCAACGAGACGGTCGCTGCGTGGCGCATCGCGCTCGAGCGCGACGGCGGCCCGGTTGGCCTCGCGCTCAGCCGCCAGAAGCTGCCCGTGCTCGGCGGCGACGGCGTGGCCGACACACGCGAGGGGGCGTTGCGCGGCGGCTACGTGCTCTGGCAGCGCGACCCGGGCACGGAGCCGGACGCCATCGTGCTCGCGACGGGCTCGGAGCTCGCGATCGCGCTCGAGGGCGCGCGCTCCCTCGACCTCAACGCGCGCGTCGTCTCGCTGCCCTGCTGGGAGCTCTTCGACGACCAACCCGAGGCGTATCGCGACGAGGTGCTGCCGCCGTCGGTGACGGCGCGCGTGTCGCTGGAGGCGGGGGTGACGTTCGGCTGGGAGCGGTACGTCGGCGGGCGCGGCGCGAGCGTGGGCGTCGACCGGTTCGGCGCGTCGGCTCCGTCCGAGCGCATCTACGAAGAGCTCGGCCTGACCGCGCAGGCGGTCGCCGACGCCGTCCGCCGCGTGGTCTGATGCGCGTCGCGCTCGGGTTCGATCACCGGGGCAGCCGTCTGCGCGAGGCCGTCTTCGCCGGCGTGGCGGCGGCGGGCCACGACGCGCTCGACCTCGGCGTCGACTCCGACGCCGAGCGCGTCGACTACCCGGTCGTGGCGCGCAACGTCGGCATGGCGATCCGGGAGGCCCGCGCGGAGCGCGGCGTCCTCGTCTGCGGGTCTGGCGTCGGCGCCTCGGTGGCCGCGTGCAAGATCCCCGGGATCCGCGCGGCGATCTGCCACGACGCGTACTCCGCCCACCAGGGCGTCGAGCACGACGACATGAACGTGCTCTGCCTCGGCTCCGAGATCGTCGGGCCGTCGCTCGCACGCGAGCTCGTCGAGCGGTTTCTCGACGCGCGGTTCGTCGGCGAGGGGCGGTATCTGGCACGGTTGGTGATGGTCGAGGAGCTCGAACGCCTGAGCGACGGGTGAAAGCGAGGGACGGAATGGCCGCGTCGAGATTGCACGAGCTGGGCGAGCACGGGGTGAGCGTGTGGATCGACTCGCTCTCGCGGGAGATGCTGGAGACGGGCGAGCTCGCCCGCCTGATGGAGGAGGACGCCGTGGTCGGGGTCACGTCGAACCCGACGATCTTCCAGAAGGCGCTGGCCGAGGGCGCGTGGTACGACGAGCAGCTCCGCACTGTCTCGCGCGAGACCGATGACCCGACGGAGATCTTCGTCGCGCTCGCGCAGGAGGACATCCGCGACGCCTGCGACCTGATGGCGCCGGTGTGGGAGCGGACGGGCGGGATCGACGGCTTCGTCTCGCTCGAGGTCGACCCGAGGCTCGCTTACGACCGCGAGGCGACGTTCGACCAGGCGATCCGGTTCCACGAGGAGGTCGACCGGAAGAACCTGTACGTGAAGATCCCGGGCACGCAGCCCGGGCTCGGCGCGATCGAGGACTGCATCGCGAAGGGCCGGTCGATCAACGTCACGCTGATCTTCTCGCTCGCGCGCTACGAGGCAGTCGTGGAGGCGTACCTGCGAGGGCTCGAGCGGCTCGTCGCCTCGGGCGGCGACCCCGGCTCGGTGCTGTCGGTCGCAAGCTTCTTCGTCTCCCGGGTCGACACCGAGGCCGATCGGCGGCTCGAGGAGGTGGGGCGCACCGACCTCCAGGGGAAGCTGGCCGTCGCCAACGCCAAGCTCGCGTACGAGCACTGGCAGCGGACGTTCTCGGGCGATCGCTGGGCCTTCCTCGCCGGCAAGGGCGCCCGCACGCAGCGCTGCCTCTGGGCGTCGACGTCGACGAAGAACCCCGCGTACCGCGACGTGCTCTACGTGGAGGAGCTCGTCGGCCCGGACACCGTCAACACGATGCCGCTGGAGACCGTGCAGGCCTTCCAGGACCACGGCGAGGTGCGCGACACCCTCGCCGAGGGCGTCGACGAGGCGCACGCGCTCCTCGCTGAGCTCGCGGCCGCAGGGGTCGACTACGACGACGTCGTCGCGACGCTCGAGGACGAGGGCGTCCGGAAGTTCGCCGACTCGTTCGACGAGCTCCGCGCTGGGATCGCCGACAAGCTTCGCGTCGTCGCGGCCGGCTAGCGCTCGCGTGCCGAACCCGCTCGCTCAAGGGCTCGGGATCCGGCGGCAGCCCGACCCGTGCGCGCTCGTCGTGTTCGGCGCGTCGGGCGACCTGACCAAGCGGAAGCTGCTCCCCGCGCTCTACTCGCTCGCGTTCCGCGGGCTGCTCCCCGAGCGGTTCGCGGTGGTCGGCGTCGCGCGGACGGAGCAGCCGACGCGGCAGTTCGTCTCGGCAATGCGCCAGGCGGTCAAGCAGTTCTCGCGCGACCCGTTCCGCACGGACGTGTTCGAGACACTGGCCGCGGGGATGCGCTACGTCTCGACCGACTTCTCGAGCGACCCCGGCGAGGACGCGGTCGGGACGGTGCTCGACGAGCTCGACGAGACGCGCGGCACGGGCGGCAACCGCGTCCACTACCTCGCCGTCCCGCCGCAGGCGTTCCCCGTTGTCGTGCGCGAGATCGGTGAGCGGCGGGAGCGCGAGGGGTGGGCCCGGGTGATCATCGAGAAGCCGTTCGGCCACGACCTGTCGTCTGCCCGCGAGCTGAGCTCGACGGTGAAGCGGTGGTTCCGCGAGGACGAGGTGTTCCGGATCGACCACTACCTCGGCAAGGAGACCGTCCAGAACCTCATGGCGCTGCGGTTCGCAAACGGGATCTTCGAGCCGCTCTGGAACCGCCAGCTGGTCGACCACGTCCAGATCACCGTCGCCGAGTCGATCGGGATCGAGGGGCGGGCGGGCTACTACGAGCGGGCGGGGGTGATCCGGGACATCTTCCAGAACCATCTCCTCCAGCTGCTCGCGCTTACCGCGATGGAGCCGCCGATCGACTTCTCCGCGGACGCGGTGCGAAACGAGAAGGTGAAGGTGCTCCGCGCGATGCACACGCCGGGCCCCAAGTCCGTCGTCCGCGGGCAGTACGGGCGCGGGTGGATCGAGGGAGAGGAGGTTGTCTCGTACCGCGAGGAGCCGGGCGTCGACGCGCGCTCGGCGACGGACACGTACATCGCCGCGAAGCTCTATGTTGACAACTGGCGTTGGGCGGACACGCCGTTCTACGTTCGCGCCGGCAAGCGCCTCGCGCGGCGCGAGACGACGATCGCGATCCAGTTCAAGCGCGCGCCGCACCCGCCGTTCGAGGCGATCGCCGGCGACGGCCTCCGTCCGAACGTGCTCCTGATCCACGTCCAGCCGGACGAGGGCGTCTCGCTCGCGATCGGGGCGAAGGTGCCGGGCGCGGGGATGTCGATCCGCACCGTGCACATGGACTTCCTCTACGGCGGGGCGTTCCGCGAGGGCGTGCCCGAGGCGTACGAGCGGCTGATCCTCGACGCGATGCTCGGCGACGCGACGCTGTTCACGCGTGAGGACGAGGTCGAGGAGCAGTGGAAGCTCGTCGACGCGATCGTCGGCGCGTGGGGCCGCGACCAGCCCACGTTCCCTGACTACGCGGCGGGGAGCTGGGGCCCCGCGCGGGCCGACGAGCTCCTCCATCGCGACGGCCGCTCGTGGCGGAGGCATTAGTGCCCCCCCAGGCAATGCCTTCCGGGTGCCTGGCGCGCGATGAGCGGCGCCATGCGTCGTCCTCGGTCGTCCCGATACCTTCGGGTATCGGGGCTCCCTGCGTCCTAGCCTGGCTTGCTCCTCGCACGCCAGGCACCCGGCCGCATCACCTGAGGAGGCACTGATGGGCGTCGTGGCCGAGGTCGAGCGGAAGCTCGCGCGACAGCGCTGTCGTCAGGAGGGCGACAGCGAGCCCGAGCTTCGCACCAGCACGATGACCCACGTCGTCTGGGCACCGCCCCGGTGGCTGCCTCGGGCCAGGCGCGTCCTCGCAGGGCTGGCCGAGCGCCATCCCGCCCGCACGATCTTTCTCGTCCCCGTCCCGGGACGGGGGAGTAGGGTCGAGGCCGACGCCTCGGTCCACGACTTCGCGATCGGCGACGGACGCGAGGTCCTCTCGGAAGTGATCGAGCTCCGCCTGCGCGGCGAGGCCGCCCGGCATCCTGCGTCGATCATCCTGCCGCTCCTGATCTCGGACCTGCCCGCGTTCTGCCGCTGGCGGGGCCGGCCCGGCTGGGACGACCAGGCGCTGGACGAGATCGTCGACGTCTGCGACCGGCTCGTCGTCGACTCGACCGAGTGGCACGGGATCCCGGGCGCCTACGAGGACCTCGCGCGCCTCTTCGACCGTATCGCGGTCTCCGACCTCGCCTGGCGGCGCGGGCTCCGGTGGCGCGCCGCGCTCGCCGACCGCTGGCCCGGTATCCGCAAGGTCGAGCGCGTCTCCGTCGAGGGCCCGCGTGCCGACTCCCTGCTCCTCGCCGGCTGGCTCCGCTCACGGCTGCGTCGCGAGGTCGCCCTGACCCGACGCGCGGCACCTGCCCTGGCCGCCCTCCGCCTCGACGGCGATCCCGTCGCGGCGCCGGCGCAGCCGGCGCTGTCCGGGAGCGACCTCCTCTCGGCGGAGCTCGATACCCTGACGCGGGACCGGATCTACGAGGCCGCCGCACGCGCTGCCGCCGCGTAGGCAGGCGGGACGCGCCGTCGGGACGCGGCGTGCGAGCTACGTCCCGGGGTGGTGCGCCGGCGGCAGCTCCCGCACCGCGTCGAGGAGGGCCGCGTGGAGATGGCCGTTCGACGAGATCGCGCTGTGCCCGTCGATGCGGTGCTCGCCCGCGAAGTCGGTGAACGTGCCGCCGGCCTCCTCGACGATCACCTGGACGGCGGCGAGATCCCATACCGACACGCCAATGGCGTCGATCGCGCCGTCGATCGCGCCCTCCGCGACGAGCATGTGGCTCCAGAAGTCCCCGTAGCCCCTGGCGTGCCAGGCACGCGCAGCGAGGCCCGGCACGGCCTGCTCGAGCGCGAAGCTGAGCACGGCGTCCTCGGGGTGCCGAACGGCCGAGACGTGGACGACGTCGCCTCCGGCATGTGCCCCACCGCCGCGCTCGGCCCACCAGCGCCGATGCAGGGCCGGCGCGGAGACAACGCCGAGCACGACGCGATCGTCCACCTCGAGCGCGATCAGCGTCGCCCAGACGGGGATCCCGCGCGAGTAGTTCCGCGTCCCGTCGATCGGGTCGATGATCCAGCGCCGCCTCCCCGAGCCGGACGCGCCCTGCTCCTCGCCGAGGATCGCGTCGCGGCGGCGCTCCTCCCCCAGCATCGCGCGCAGCTCGTGCTCGACCGCGCGGTCGGCTTCGGTCACCGGCGTCAGGTCGGGCTTCGTCTCGATAACGAGGTCGCGGGCGCGGAACCGCCCGAGGGCGATCGCGTCGGCCGTGTCCGCGAGCCGCAGCGCCAGCTCGAGGTCAGAGCTCATCTCGCCCCTTCACTTCGTCCCTGACGACGTCCGGGGCCGTCCGTCGTATCGGGTGAGCGTGCGGCTCCCGAGCTACCGCCCGCGGAGTCCGGTGCCTTCGGTCGCCCGTGCATGAACAGGTGCGGCCGGAGGCCGGCTTTGCCGGCCGGGAGGCCGAGCTCGCGGGATCCGTGCGCAAACCCAGGAGGAGGGGTCCGTGGGGGAACCATGGGTTCCCCCACGCTCAGTCGACCTGGAGGTAGACGAGCGCGATCACGCAGGCGCCGACGAAGAGCGCGAGGAAGATCGCGAACAGCGCGAGGCCGAGGCGGTTGTTCTTCCGGGAGAGCTCGGGCGAGAGCATCTATGCCACCAGGGGGTCGATCGCCGCTGCGACGAAGAGCAGGGCGAGGTAGGCGAGGGAGTAGTGGAACAGGACGACCGCGTTGCGCCTCGACGCGTCGGCGCGCAGCCGGTGCGCGAGGAAGAGGAAATAGGCGCCCAGCGCGGCTGCGGCCACGGTGTAGACCGGGCCGAGCCAGAGCCCGACGACGAGGGTGAACGCGACGAGCGCCACGGAGTAGAGCAGGATCTGCCGGGTCGTCTCGGCGTCCCCGCGCGTCCCGGGGAGCATCGGCACGTCGGCCGCCGCGTAGTGGTCCTTGATCATCAGCGCCAGCGCCCAGAAGTGCGGCGGCGTCCAGAGGAACACGATCAGGAACAGGCAGAGGGCCGGGAGCGCGAGGCTGCCCGTCGCCGCGGAATAGCCAACAAGCGGCGGCACGGCGCCCGCGGCGCCTCCGATCACGATGTTCTGATCGGTCGACCGCTTGAGGTAGCCGGTGTAGACGACGACGTAGAAGAGGTTCCCCACGAGTGCGAGGAGCGCCGTCAGGACGTTCACCGTCGAGGCGAGCAGCGCGAACGAGAGCGCCGACAGGACGAGCCCGAACTCGAGCGCGCGCGGCGCGGGCACGCGACCGGACGCAACGGGCCGCGCCGCGGTCCGCGACCCCATCAGCCGGTCGATGTCGCGGTCGATCACGTGGTTGAGGGCGCTCGCGCCGCCGCACGCGAGGGCGAGGCCTGCGAGCATCGTCGCCAGTTCGATCCCGCCCGGCCAGCCACCCGCGCCGACGAACATCCCGCCCGCGCCGGTGAGGAGCAGGAGTGACATGATCCGCGGCTTCGTGAGCGTCACGTAGTCGCGCCAGGGCCCGAACGGCAGCGCCTCGCCGCGGAACGAGACGGCGAGCGTCACGAGCGCGGCCGCGAGCGCGCCCCCCGCGGCGGCGACGTGGACGGCGATCGTCAGGTCCGTGTCCGACCACGCCACGAGGCCGCCCGTGGCGATCGCGAGGAGCATCAGCGCGACCGCGACGGCGGCCGAGAGAACGAGCCTTCGGTAGGAGACGAGCGCAGCGACAAGCACTGCGACGAGGAGCGGCAGCGCAACGAGCGCCGCGGCCCAGTGCCCACGGCCCAACCGGAGCGCCGCCCCGACCACGACTGCGGCCGCCGCGAGCGCCGCGGCCAGGATCGCGAGCCGAAGGAGCGGCCCGGGCGCCCGGTCGGTCCTCACGCCGACGACTCCGACTCGCGCAGCCTGCGCCGCAGGTCGTACAGCGGACGCGGGCTCGTCACGTAGGGCACGTCGTCGAAGTTGTGGGGCGGCGGGGGCGAGGTCGTGTACCACTCGAGGGTGTCGGCCTGCCAGGGGTCGTTCCCCACCCGGCGGCCGTGGACGCTCTTCACGATCGCCGCGAGGAAGCAGAGGAAGCCGACGCCCATGATGTAGGAGCCGATCGAGGACGTCAGGTTGTACGCGTGCCAGAGGCCGTCGTCGCGGTACGTGTAGATGCGCCGCGGCATGCCGAGCAGGCCGACGAGGTGTTGCGGGAAGAAGGTGACGTTGAAGCCGACGAACACGAGCCAGAAGGTCCACTTGCCGAGCGTCTCGGAGAGCATGCGCCCGAAGATCTTCGGCCACCAGTAGAAGAGGCCGCCGAGGATCGCGAAGACCGAGCCGCCGAAGAGGACGTAGTGGAAGTGCGCGACGACGAAGTAGGTGTCGTGCACCTGCCAGTCGACCGGGAACGCCGCGAGGTAGATCCCGGACAGCCCGCCGATCGTGAAGATGCTGAGGAATCCGAGCGCGAACAGCATCGGCGTATCGAGCGAGATGTTCCCGCGCCAGAGCGTCGCGAGCCAGTTGAAGATCTTCATCCCGGTCGGGATCGCGATCACCATCGACGCAAGCATGAACCAGACGTTCAGGTACGTCGGCATCCCGACCGTGAACATGTGGTGCGCCCACACGAGCATCGAGAAGAACCCGATCGCGACCGTCGAGAGCGCGATCGCCTTGTAACCGAAGATCGGCTTGCGGGCGAAGACGGGGAGGATCTCCGAGATGATCCCCATCGCCGGCAGGATCATGATGTAGACCTCGGGGTGCCCGAAGAACCAGAAGACGTGCTGGAAGAGGATCGGCGACCCGCCGGCGTCGGCGCCCTCGGGCCGGAAGAAGTGGAACGTGTCGGGGAACTGCCGCTCGAGCAGCAGCAGCGTCAGGCCGGCCGACAGCACCGGCAGCACGAGCAGGAGCAGCCAGGAGTAGATCTCGATCGACCAGACGAAGAGCGGGATTCGCATCCACGACATGCCCCGCGTGCGCATGTTGTGGATCGTGACGATGAAGTTGATCGCCCCGAGCAGCGAGGAGAGCGACGCGATGTGGAGCGAGAGGATCCACAGGTCCTGGCCGTTGCCCTGCGCCTCGAGCGACAACGGCGGGTAGGCCGTCCAGCCGGTGTTCGCGGCGCCCCCGGCGGCGAGGAACGAGAGGCAGAAGATGAGCCCCGCGAAGGCGTAGAGCCAGTAGGAGAGCGCGTTCAGCCGCGGGAACGCCATGTCGGGCGCGCCGATCATCAGTGGCACGAGGAAGTTGCCGAGCCCGGCGAGGATCGGGACGACGACGAAGAACACCATCCCCGTCCCGTGCATCGTGACCACCTCGTTGTACGAGTTGCCGGTGATCACGTGGCCGTCCGGCTGCGCGAGCTGCGTGCGGATCAGGAGCGCCAGGAAGCCGGAGATCGCGAAGAACAGCCCGGCGGTGGCGATGTAGAGGACCCCGATCCGCTTGTGGTCGACCGTGACGAGCCAGCTCGCGACCTTGCCGCGCTGCCAGGCGGGGACCCGCGGCTGCTCAACCCTGGTTGCCAACGCGCTCCTTCAGGTAGTCGGTCAGGGCGGCCATCTCCGCCGGAGTCCAGTCGCGGCCGACCGGCGGCATCAGGATCCCGCCCTTGCGCAGGAGGGCCTCGACCGACTGCTCGTTCTTGATCAGGTCGGTGCCGGCGATGCGCGGCCCGTAGCCGCCTTCCCCCTCGAGGCCGTGGCACTTCGCGCACGTCCCGTCCCACAGCTCCTCGCCGAGCGGCGACGTGCCGGCCTCCTGCTGCGCCCGCCTCTCCTCGTACCAGGAGTCGAACTCGGCAGCGGGCATCACCTCGACCGACGCGAGCATCTTCGCGTGGTAGAGGCCGCACAGCTCGGCGCACTGGCCCTGGAAGACGCCGACGCGCGTCCCCTGGAACCAGGTCTTGTTGAGCTTTCCGGGGATCGCATCCATCTTCCCGCCGAGCGCGGGGATCCACCAGGAGTGGATCACGTCCCAGTCGGGCGCCGTGACGTGGAGCTCCACCGTCCGTCCCTCCGGTGCGCGCAGGTGGTCGATCGTCACCACCCCGTTCGGGTAGCGGAACTGCCACGTGAACTGGGTGCCGATCACGTCCACGACCAGGTTCTGCGACCCCGCCGCCGAGGCGGGGACGTCCTGGATCGTCGGGAGCTTGGCGAACACGAACGCGGCGATCACGAACAGGATCAGCACCGGGCCGACCGTCCACGCCAGCTCGAGGCGGTTGGCGCCGTGGATCTGCGCGCCGTCCGCCTCGCGGGGCCGCTTCCGGCGGCGGTAGCGGATCACGAACACGATCAAGAGCGTCTCGACGAGGAGGAAGATCGCGATCGTGAAGACGGAGATGAAGAGGTAGCTCTGCTTGATCGCGTGCGCGTTCGGCGACTCGGGCGCGACGGGCGCGAAGCCGCCGTTGCCTGCGAGGGCCGTCGCGGCCGACACGAGCGGCGCGACGAGCGCGCCGACGATGACCAGGATCTTCGGCCTCACGGTTGCGGGCATTCTATGAACGTGAGCGATGCGCCGCGGCAGGCAACCCGTGTCCGCTTGCCGGCGGACGTCCAGCGCCCCTTCCAGGTCTTCCTGAACGGGGTCGAGCAGCACGAGGGGGTCGACTTCGTGGTGCGCGACGGGACGCTCGTCTTCGAGCGCGAGCTCGCGAAGGAGCAGGTCGGCGTGGGGCGCTGGACGTCGATGGTGCTCGGCATCGCGGGCTCGTACGGGAAGAACGACACCGTGGACGTCGTCTACGAGCGCGACGGCCGCCCGACGGTCGCCTCGAAGCTGCCGTTCGAGCGTCGCGCGTAGCGCGCAACGCAAGCGCAACGTCGAAGGAACATCGTCCTAACCTCGCTTCAGTCTCTCCACACATGTCGCGCGTTGTGTTCTGTACATGGCAATCCAGACACCCATCGCACCCGCGCGGGACGCGCGCGAGCGAGGCGACGTCACCGCCTGGCGCGTCGAGCGCCTGATCGCGGTGGGCTATCCGGCCGACGCCGCCCTCGTCCTCGCCCTCGACCGCGACGTCGACCTCCACCTGGCGGTCTCGCTGCTCGAGCGCGGCTGCCCGCCGGACACGGCGCTCCAGATCCTCTTCTAGTGTCCTGCCTCGGGACGTTGTGGACGCGGCTGATGGGTGATTGGCCGTCGAGCGAGCTGTGCGGTCTGCGCTCGTTGTAGTAGATGAGCCAGTGTGACAGCGCCTGGGCGCGGTGGTCGCTGGAGCGGTATATCTGGCCGAGCGCCCACTCGCGCTTGAGGGTCTGCTGGTAGCGCTCGACCTTGCCGTTGACCTGTGGCCGGCGGGGTGGGATCAGGAGATGGCGGATGCCGCGGCTGGCGAGTAGCTCGGCGAGTGCCTGGTTGTGGGTGTAGGTCCAGGCGTTGTCGCTCATCAGCCGCTTCGCCTCGATCCCCTGTTTGGCGAAGGCGGCGAGGGCGCGCTCGAGGAAGCCGCTGACGGTGGCTGCTCGTTCGTCGCGGTGGAGCTCGCTGTAGGCATAGCGCGAGTGGTCGTCGACGAGTGAGTGGACACACTCGTAGCCGACCCGCATCCGCCGCTCGGCGCCGGTTCGCCGGCGATCGCCGGTGACGGCGTGGCCAGGACGCGTGAAGCGGACGAAGCGTTTGCTGTCGATGTGGAGCAGATCGCCGGGACAAGGCCACTCGTAGCGCCGGGCAAGCTCGCGCGGCTGCCGCGGTGGCCGCGAGATCCCGGCCCGCCGCAACGCCCGCCAGACGGTCGCGTGCGGGTAGCCGGTCTCGCCCGCGATCAGTCTCGGCCCCCAGCCGCTGCGACGCCGCGCCGCGCAGATCCGCGCCTGCTCGCTCGCCGGCAGCCGGCGCGGGCTGCGATGCGGCCGCGAGGAGCGATCCTCCAGGCAGACAAGCAAGCGGCGCTGCTGGACCGATGCCTCCCGCCAGCGCGACCACCACTTACAGGCGGTGGTCGGCGAGCACACCGACGGCGTCTCGCCGCCTCACGACACGAACAGCCTGATTCGACGTCGCGCGACCAGCGCCCGACGACCAGCGAGTCCGAGACGAGCGTTACGGTGAAGCGCCATCCGGGTCCCTCCTTCGACCGTGAGCCTTCGCAGACCCACAGCCTCGAAGGAGGCCCGGATGACCTACTCAGCCGTCCACAACCTGTTGAGGCACGTCACCTAGGCACGGCCGCTCGCCCGCGCCGAGGCGCCCAGCCTTGCCGCGTGTGCCCCGGTGAGCTGGCCCGGCTCGAGCCGCCACGTCCAGTTGCCGTCGCCCACGATGCCCGGGCGGTTCATCCGCGCCTCGCTCCCGAGCCCGAGGATGTCCTGAGCCGGGACGATCGCGAGCGCGCAGCGCGACGACAGCGCGCGGTCGATCAGGGGCCATGTGTCGGGGTCGCCGGTGGCGCCCGCGAGGGTGTCGGAGTCGTGGATCGACGTGTAGATCACCTGGTTCTCGCGGTGGTTCTCGAGTCGGTGCGGGTTGTCGGGCGGGCCGGCGAAGGACCAGAGCAGCACGGCCATGCCGGGGTAGCCGAGCTCGTCGCGGAGAGCGTGCACATCCGGCGTGATCACGCCGAGGTCCTCGGCGATCACCGGCAACCCTCCGAGCTCGGCCTCCGCCGCCCGGAACAGCGCGGCGCCCGGGCCGCGGGACCATCCGCCCTCGCGCGCGGTCCCGGCTCCGGCCGGGACCGTCCAGTAGCCCGCGAAGCCGCGGAAGTGGTCGATCCTGAAGCTGTCGACGAGCTCGAGCACCCGCCGCATCCGCTCGATCCACCAGCGATACCCGGTGCGGGCCATCGCTTCCCAGTCGTAGAGCGGGTTCCCCCAGAGCTGGCCGAGCTCGTTGAGGCGGTCGGGCGGCGCACCGGCGACAACCTCGTCGATCGGCAGGAAGAGCTCCGGGTGCGCGGCGTGGTCGCAGCCGTCGACCGCGACGTAGATGGGGACGTCGCCGACGATCCGCACGCCGCGCTCGGCGGCATGGTCGAGCAGCGCGCTCCATTCGCGGTCGAATCGAACCTGGTCATCCACCGCGCCGACCCCGGCGAAGGCCTCCCAGTCGTCGACCCAGCTCCGCTCTCGCGTGCGGAAGGCGTCCACCTCGCTCGCCGCCACGGGCGCGTCCGGGTCGGCCAGCAGCCCGCTCCAGGTCGCGAAGGCCGAGGCCGAGGCGTACGGCGAGCCGAACTCGTCGGGCGGATTGAGAGGAAGCACCTGCCACCATGACGCGCCGGCGTCCGCGAGCCAGTCGACGAACACGTGCGCCTCGGGCCCCAGCCGGCCGCCCGGGAGCGAGGTCGGATGGAGCTGGACTCCCAGTGACCGTTCCAGCCGCACGCCGGACTGTTTACCGTGTGCCGCGGGTGAGTGCCGAACGCATCTTCGTCTCCGACGTCTCGCCGCAGGTCGACTGCGGTCGCTGGCCCGCGAAGGCCTGCGTCGGCGACCGCGTCGCGGTCGCGGCGACGATCGTCCGGGACGGGCACGACGCGCTGCGCGGCGTGGTGCGCTTCCGGCGTCCGAAGGGACGGTGGCGCGAGGAGCCGCTCGAAGCGCTCGGCAACGACCGCTACGCCAGCTCCTTCGTCGTCGACGGCGTCGGCCGCTGGCGCTTCCAGGTCGAGGCGTGGGTCGACCGGCACGCCGGCTGGATCGACGAGCACGACCGGAAGGTCGCCGCCGGCCAGACCGACCTCGCCGGTGAGCTCGCCGAGGGAGCCGCGCTGTTCGGCCCCGGGAGCGTCGACGACTGGCGCGCCGCGGCGCCCGGCCTCGGCGCGAACGAGCGCCACGAAGCAACGCGCGGCGTCGCCCTCGAGGTGGAGGTCGAGCGCGAGCGCGCCCGTTCCGGCGCGTGGTACGAGCTCTTTCCACGCTCGTGGGGCGGGCTCGCAGGCGTGACGCAGGCGGTCCCGGAGCTCGCGGCGCACGGGTTCGACATCGTCTACCTGCCGCCCGTCCATCCGATCGGGCGGACGAACCGCAAGGGGCGCAACAACGACGAGCGCGCCCAGCCCGGAGACGTCGGAAGCCCGTGGGCGATCGGCGCGGAGGAGGGCGGCCACGACGCGATCGACCCCGGCCTCGGCGACGACGCGGATCTCGCCGCCCTCGTCGCCGCGCTGCGCGAGCACGGGATGGAGCTGGCGCTCGACCTCGCGCTGCAGATGTCGCCGGACCACCCGTGGCTCGCTGCGCACCCTGAGTGGTTCCAGCACCGTCCCGACGGATCGCTCAAGTACGCCGAGAACCCCCCCAAGCGCTACCAGGACATCCACAACCTCGACTGGGAGACGCGCGACCGGAAGGGGCTCTGGAATGCGATCCGCGACGTGGTGCTGCGCTGGTGCGACGCGGGCGTCACGGTCTTCCGCGTCGACAACCCGCACACGAAGCCGGTGCCATTCTGGGAGTGGCTGATCGCCGAGGTGCGGAAGCGCCACCCCGAGACGGTCTTCCTCTCGGAGGCGTTCACGCGACCGGCGATGATGACGCTGCTCGCGAAGGCCGGCTTCTCGCAGTCCTACACGTACTTCACGTGGAAGAACACGAAGGCGGAGCTCGTCGAGCTCGTCGACGAGCTGCGCGCGTGGTCGCCGTTCCTGCGGCCGAACCTGTGGCCGAACACGCCCGACATCCTCCACGCGTTCCTCCAGAAGGGCGGCCGACCGGCTTTCGAGTGCCGCCTCGTGCTGGCGGCGACGCTCTCGCCGAGCTACGGCCTCTACTCCGGGTACGAGGCGTGCGAGAACGTCCCTGTCCGCGCGGGCAGCGAGGAGTACCTCGACTCGGAGAAGTACGAGGTACGGGAGCGCCGGCTCGAGGGCCCGCTGCTCCCGCTGATCCAGCGCCTCAACGAGGCGCGCCGGGCGCATCCGGCGCTGACGGCGTCCGGGCTCGAGCGGTTGACCTGGCTCGAGACCGAGAGCGACCACCTGCTCGGCTACGCCCGCACGCACGGGGACGACGTCGTCCTCGTCGTCGTCAACCTCGATCCGTTCGCCGTCCACGACGGCGTCTGCGCGGTCCCGGCGGGGCTCGGGCTCGGCGGCGGCTTCGCGGTCGTCGACGCGCTGACGGGCGCACGCTACGACTGGGGCGCCCGCAACTACGTCCGCCTCGGCCCCGGCCAGGCCCACGTGATGGAGGTCCAGCGGCCGTGAGCCGCAACGAGGCAGTCGCGGCGGCGAAGCCGACGCCTTCAGGGGTGTGCCCCCGCCGGAGGCGGGGGATCGAGCCGCGGGATTCCGCGTCTGCGGAATCCCGCTTGGCGGGACGAACATGAGCGAGCACTGGTTCGAGTCGCAGCCGGACTGGTTCAAGACCGCCGTCTTCTACGAGCTCCACACGCGGACGTTCTTCGACTCGTCCGACGACGGGGTCGGCGACTTCCGCGGACTGCGACAGAAGCTCGACTACCTGCAGTGGCTCGGGATCGACTGCATCTGGCTCCTGCCCTTCTATCCCTCCCCGCTGCGCGACGGCGGCTACGACGTCGCGGACTTCCTCTCGGTCGCGCCCGAGTTCGGGACGATCGACGAGTTCGCGGCGTTCGTCGAGGCCGCGCACGAGCGCGGGGTGCGCGTGATCACCGACTTCGTGATGAACCATACGTCGAGCGAGCATCCCTGGTTCCAGGAGTCGCGCCAGGGGCCCGACAGCGGGAAGTCGGACTGGTACGTCTGGTCGGACACCGTGCACCGCTACGAGGACGCGCGGGTCATCTTCGTCGACAGCGAGCAGTCGAACTGGACGTACGACCCGTTGCGCGAGGCGTACTTCTGGCATCGCTTCTACCACCACCAGCCCGACCTCAACTACGAAAACCCCGAGGTCGGCGAGGCGATGATCGACGCGCTCAAGTTCTGGCTCGACCTCGGACTGGACGGGTTCCGCCTCGACGCCGTCCCGTACCTCTACGAGGAGGAGGGAACGAACTGCGAGAACCTCCCCGCGACGCACGCGTTTCTCGAAGGTTGCGCGCCGAGATCGACGCGGGGTATCCCGATCGGGTGCTCCTGGCCGAGGCGAACCAGTGGCCCGAGGACGTCGTCGACTACTTCGGCGACGGCGACGAGTGCCACATGGCCTTCCACTTCCCGGTGATGCCGCGGATGTTCATGGCGCTGCGGCGGGAGGAGGCGCGCCCGATCGTCGAGATCCTCGACCGCACGCCGCCGATCCCCGAGCATTGCCAGTGGGGGCTCTTCCTGCGCAACCACGACGAGCTGACGCTCGAGATGGTGACCGACGAGGAGCGCGACTACATGTACGCGGAGTACGCGATGGACCCGAGGATGAAGATCAACCTCGGGATCCGACGCCGGCTCGCCCCCCTGCTCGACGGCGGCCGCGACGAGATCGAGCTGATGCACGCGATCCTCTTCTCGCTGCCCGGATCGCCGGTGCTCTACTACGGCGACGAGATCGGGATGGGGGACAACGTCTACCTCGGCGACCGCGACGGCGTCCGCACACCGATGCAGTGGACGGGCGACCGGAACGGCGGCTTCTCGCGCGCGGACTTCGCGCAGCTCTACCTGCCGCCGCTGATGGACCCGGTCTTCGGCTTCCAGGCCGTCAACGTCGAGGCGCAGCTCCGCTCGCCGACGTCGCTCCTGCGCTGGCTCCAGCGCTTCGTCGCGCTGCGCAAGGAGCACCCGGTGTTCGGCCTCGGCACGTACGAGGCGCTCGAGACGACGAACCCGCGCGTGTTCGCGCACGTCCGCGAGCACGACCGCGACACCGTCCTCTGCGTGCACAACCTCGCCCGCTCGGCGCAGGCGGTCGAGCTCGACCTGTCGCGGTTCCGCGGCCGGACGCCGGTCGAGATGATCGGCCGTACCTCGTTCCCCTCGATCGGCGACCTGCCCTACCTGCTCACCTTCGGGCCGCGCGGCTTCTACTGGTTCCTCCTCCCGGCGAGCGACGCAGATGCGTGACCCCGCGACGCTCACGAGCGACGAGCTGGTCGGGCTGATCGCCGGCGCACGCTGGTTCGCCGCCAAGGATCGTGCCGTCGAGAGCGCCGAGGTCGTCGGCGTCCCGGTGCGCGAAGGGCTCGTCGCGCTCGCGGTCGTGGAGGTGCGGTTCGCGGCGGGGACCACGAGCACTACCTCGTCGCGCTCGGGGAGGACGACGCGCCGGTCGACGCCTTCGAGCGGCCCGAGGTCGCGGCGCAGCTGGCGTCGCTCGCCGGGGTGCCCGCGGAGGGCGCCCGCGTCCGGTCGCTGGGCGTCGAGCAGTCGAACAGCTCCGTGGTGCTCGACGAGCTCTACGTCCTCAAGCTCTTCCGCCGGCTCGAGGCCGGCCCCAACCCCGAGCTCGAGATCCTCCGCGTCCTCGGGGCGCAGGGGTTTGCGAACGCGCCGCGGCTCGAGGGCGCGCTCGAGACCCCGGGGCCGCCGCTCCAGACGGCGCTCGCCTCGGTCACGGCGCTCGTCCCGGCCGCGGGCGGAGGCTGGGAGTTGACGCTCGACTCGCTCGCGGACGACCCGTCCTGGCTCCCCGACCGGGCGTGGCGGCTCGGCGAAGTGACCGCCGGCCTGCACGCCGCGCTGTCGGACAACGAGGTGGACCCGGCGTTCGCGCCGGAGGAGCCGAGCGCCGAGGCTCTCGGGCTGCTCACGGCGGCGATCGACGAGGAGATCTCGACGACGTTCGCGACGTTGCCGGAGAACGACGCGCTCGGTGCGGTCGCTCACCGTGCGGAGGATCTCCGCGACCTCGTGCAGGAGATCTCGGCGACCGGCCCGGCCGGGCTCGCGATCCGCACGCACGGCGACTACCACCTCGGACAGGTCTTGTGGGCGAACGCCGGCGACTGGGTCGTGATCGACTTCGAGGGCGAGCCGGCGCGATCCCTTCCCGAGCGGCGGCGCAAGCGTTCCCCCCTTCGCGACCTCGCCGGGATGACGCGTTCGTTCGCCTACGCCTCCGACGCCTCGGTGCTCCTGAAGGGCGTCGAGCCGCCGGCCGGCTGGCTCGAGGCGTGCCGCGACGGCTTCCTCGAGGGCTACCTGTCCGTCGCGGACGAGCGCTTCTTGCCCCCCAGCCGGACCGGCTTCGACCGCCTGCTCGCGCTCTTCGAGCTCGAGAAGCTCGTCTACGAGCTGCGCTACGAGGCGCGCAACCGCCCCGAGTGGGCCTCGATCCCGCTCGTCGGGCTGCTGCGCCTGCTCGAGACAGCGGCATGACCCGGCCCGGCGAGATCGACCTCTACCTGCTCGGCGAAGGGCGCCACGAGCGGCTGTGGGAGCAGCTCGGCGCACACCCGCTCGACGACGGCGTCCGCTTCGCGGTCTGGGCGCCGAACGCACGCGGGGTCTCCGTCATCGGCGACTGGAACTACTGGAGCGAGGGCGCCGACCTGCTCGAGCCGCAGGCATCCTCCGGGGTCTGGGCCGGGGTTGCGCCCAACGCGCGGGAGGGGCAGGCGTACAAGCTCGCGGTGCGCGGGATCGACGGCGTCACGCGGCTCAAGGCGGACCCGTTCGCGTTCCGGGCGGAGCCGCCGCCGAAGACGGCGTCGGTGGTCTACCGCTCGCGGCACGCGTGGCAGGACGACGACTGGCTCGCCCGGCGGGCCGCCGCCGACCCGCTCACGGCGCCGATGTCCGTCTACGAGGTGCACGCGGGCTCGTGGCGGCGTGGGCTCGGCTGGCGCGAGCTCGCGAACGAGCTGACGCGGCACGTCGCCGAGCTCGGGTTCACGCACGTCGAGCTGATGCCGGTGATGCAGCACCCCTTCGGCCCCTCGTGGGGCTACCAGGTGAGCGGGTACTTCGCTCCCCACGCGCCCCTCGGGGAGCCCGACGACCTGCGCGCCTTCGTCGACGCGCTGCACGCGAGCGGGATCGGTGTCCTGCTCGACTGGGTGCCGGCGCACTTCCCGCGTGACGAGTGGGCTCTCGCCCGCTTCGACGGCACGGCGCTCTACGAGCACGCCGACCCGCGCCGGGGCGCGCACCCGGACTGGGGCACGCTCGTCTTCAACTACGGCCGCCACGAGGTGCGGAACTTCCTCCTCGCGAACGCGCTCTACTGGCTCGAGGAGTTCCACGCCGACGGGCTCCGGGTCGACGCGGTCGCCTCGATGCTCTACCTCGACTACTCGCGCAAGGCCGGAGAATGGCTGCCGAACCGCTTCGGGGGGCGGGAGGACCTCGAGGCGGTGTCCTTCCTCCAGGAGCTGAACGCGGTCGTCCACGCTGCGCACCCGGGGGTCGCGATGATCGCGGAGGAGTCGACCGCGTGGGCCGGCGTCTCCCGGCCGACGGATGGCGGCGGGCTCGGCTTCACGTTCAAGTGGAACCTGGGCTGGATGCACGACACGCTCGGCTACGTCGCGCACGAGCCGGTCCATCGCCGGTGGCACCACGACGAGCTGACCTTCTCGATGGTCTACGCCTGGGACGAGAACTTCGTCCTCCCGCTCTCCCACGACGAGGTCGTGCACGGCAAGGGCGCGCTGCTGCGCAAGATCCCGGGCGACGAGTGGCAGCAGTTCGCGACGCTGCGCGCGCTCTACGCGCACATGTGGGCGCACCCGGGCAAGCAACTCCTCTTCATGGGCGGCGAGCTGGGCCAGGGGACGGAGTGGTCGGAGGCGCGGTCGCTCGACTGGTACGTGCTCGACTATCCCCTTCACGAGGGAATCCGGCGGTGCGTCGCCGACCTGAACCGCGTGTACCGGGACGAGCCGGCGCTCTGGGAGGTGGACTTCCGCCCGGCGGGGTTCGAGTGGCTCGTCGGCGACGCGCGCGAGGACAACGTGCTCGCATACGCCCGGTTCTCGGCCGACCGGTCGCGGGCCCTCGTCTGCCTCGTGAACCTCTCGCCCGTCGTCCGGGACGCGTGGCGGGTGCCGCTCCCGTTCGCGGGTCGCTGGCGCGAGGTGCTCAACACCGACGCCGCGGACTACGGCGGCTCCGGGGTCGGCAACCTCGGCGGCGTCGAGGCCGTCGCGGAGCCGCTCCATGGACAGCCGTGCTCGGCGAGCGTGACGCTGCCGCCGCTCGCGGCGGTCTGGCTGAGCGCCGAGTACTGACACCGTTCCACCCCTGTGGTCGCCGGCGACGGGTGCCTTCCGGCGCCGTCGCTAGGGTGCCCCGGTGAGTCGCGCCGTGTGGCCCGGGAGGCCGTTCCCCCTCGGCCCGACCTGGGACGGCCACGGGACGAACTTCTCCCTCTTCAGCGAGAACGCCTCGGGCGTCGAGCTCTGCCTGTTCGACGACGAGAACCGCGAGGAGCGGATCGAGGTCCGCCAGCAGACGGCGCACAACTGGCACGTCTACCTGCCCGGCGTCGGTCCCGGCCAGCGCTACGCCTACCGTGTCGACGGCCCGTGGGAGCCGACCGCAGGCCACCGCTTCAACCCCGCCAAGCTCCTGATCGATCCATACGCCAAGGCGGTCGAGGGCCCGATCGAGTTCGGGCGCGCCCGCGTCCTCGCGTACGCACCGGGCGACGAGGACGTGCCCGACGGCGAGGACTCGTCTCCGGCGATCCCGCGCTCGGTCGTGACCGACGAGTCGTTCGACTGGGAGGGCGACACCCCGCTCGGCCGTCCCTGGGCGGAGACCGTGATCTACGAGCTGCACGTCAAGGGCTTCACGCAGCGCATGCCCGGCGTGCGGGAGGACCTCCGCGGGACATATGCAGGGCTCGCGTCCGACGCCGCAATAGCCCACCTCCGGGATCTCGGCGTGACGGCGGTCGAGCTGCTGCCGGTCCACCACATCGCCGACGAGGACTTCCTCGTCGAGCGCGGCCTGTCGAACTTCTGGGGCTACTCGACGATCGGCTACCTCGCCCCGCACGCGGGCTACGCCGCGACGGGGACGCGCGGCGAGCAGGTGCGCGAGTTCAAGGGGATGGTCAAGGCGCTCCATCGCGCCGGCATCGAGGTGATCCTCGACGTCGTCTACAACCACACGGCCGAGGGGAGCCACCTCGGGCCGACGCTCTCGTTCAAGGGCGTCGACAACGCCGCCTACTACCGGCTCCAGCCGGACGACCCCCGCCACTACATGGACTTCACGGGGACGGGGAACTCGCTCAACCCGATGCACCCCTCGGTGCTCCGCCTGATCATGGACTCGCTCCGCTTCTTCGCGACCGAATGCCACGTGGACGGCTTCCGCTTCGACCTCGCCTCGGCGCTCGCCCGTGAGCTCTACGACGTCGACCGCCTCTCGGCGTTCTTCGACGTCATCCACCAGGACCCCGTCCTGAGCCAGGTCAAGCTGATCGCGGAGCCGTGGGACGTCGGCCCCGGCGGCTACCAGGTGGGGAACTTCCCGATCCTCTGGTCGGAGTGGAACGGGATGTACCGCGACACGATGCGCGACTTCTGGCGCGGGCACACGGCCGTTGCGGAGTTCGCACGGCGATTCACCGGCTCGAGCGATCTCTACCAGTCGGACGGACGCCGCCCCTCCGCGTCGATCAACTTCGTCACCTGCCACGACGGCTTCACGCTCCGGGACCTGGTGTCGTACGACCGCAAGCACAACGACGCGAACCTCGAGGGGAATCGCGACGGCTCCGACGACAACCGCTCCTGGAACTGCGGCGTGGAAGGCGAGACCGACGATCCCGATGTCAACGCGCTCCGCGACCGCCAGATGCGCAACTTCCTCGCGACGCTGCTCCTCTCCCAGGGCACGCCCATGCTGCTCGGCGGCGACGAGATCCGGCGGACGCAGTCCGGGAACAACAACGCGTACTCGCAGGACAACGAGCTCTCGTGGGTCGACTGGGAGGTCGACGAGCGCGGGCGGGGGGTCCACGACTTCACCCGCAGGCTGCTGGCGCTCCGGGCACAGCACCCCGTGTTCCGTCGCTCCGCGTTCCTGACCGGAGAGGAGCGGCAGGGCTCGGGCGCCCCCGACGTCTGGTGGTTCCGTCCCGACGGGCGTCGCATGACGCACGCGGACTGGGCGCGCGGAGACGCGTTCGCGCTCGGCGCCTTCCTGAACGGCTCGGAGATCCCGACACCGACCGTCGACGGCGAGCCGATCACCGACGAGTCGTTCATCGTCCTGTTCAACGCGTGGCGCGAGCCCGTGACGTTCGTCCTCCCGCCGGCCCGCTTCGGTCGCCGCTGGGCGCACGAGCTCTGCACGGCCGAGCCGGACCTTCCCGCGAACGGCGCGACGCTCCGCGCCCGCGACGCCGTGTCGGTGGGCGGGCGTGCGCTCCGCGTGCTGCGCCGCGCCGGGTAGTTCAGCCGGCCGGCGGCGGCTGCTTCAGGACCTTGAGGCAGACCTCGACGACGACCGGGTCGAACTGCGTGCCGGCCGCGCTCACGAGGCGGCGGAACGCCTCGTCCACGGGCAGGGCCTCGCGGTAGGGGCGGTCTGTCGTCATCGCGTGGAACGCGTCGCACGCGAAGATGATCCGCGCCTCGAGCGGGATCTCGTCACCCCGCAGGCCGTCCGGGTACCCGAGCCCGTCGTAGCGCTCGTGGCAGGCGCGGACGATCGGGCGCACCGCCTCGAGCTGGTCGATCGGCGCGAGGATCCGCTCGCCGAGCTCGGGATGCTGCTCGATCATCGACCGCTCCTCGACGGTGAGCGGCCCGGGCTTCATGAGGATCGACGCGGGAATCCCGATCTTGCCGATGTCGTGGAAGAGCGCGCCGAGCTCGACGCGCTTGAGCTGCACCGCGTCGAGCCCGAGCTCGCGACCCACCTCGATCGACATGTCGCAGATCCAGCGGGCGTGCGAGGAGGTGTACGAGTCCTTCGCCTCGAGCGCGTTCGCGAGCGCCTCGACGGTCGAGAGAAACGTGCGCTCGAGCGTCGCGAAGCTCCCGGCGTTCGTGATCGCGAGCCGTGCCTGACTGGCGATCCCCGCGAGGAGCTCGAGCTCGCGTGAGCGGATCGCGGTCTCCGCGACGACGGCGAGGGCTGCGAGCCCCTGATCGAGGGGGATGAAGGTGATCGCGTGGGTCGAGCCCGCGGCCGGCGTGGACACGGCCTTCCCGATCAGCGCCGCCTCCTCGGGCGTCGTCACGAACGGGGCTCCGCGGGGCGCGAACCGCGCGACGACGTCGGCGGGGAGCGTGCGTCCCTCGAGCGAGGTGTACGACGCGTCGCCCACGGCGCCGCGACAGACGAGACCGCCGTCGTGCGCCGGGAGCCAGATCGAGCAGCGGGTCGAGCCCATGATGCGAGCCGCGCCCCGGACGACCTGCTGGAGGACGCCGTCGAGGTTGGTCACCGCGGAGAGCTCCCTCGTCAGCTCGAGCAGCGCCTTGGCGCTCTCCGCCTCGCGGCGCTGCGATTCGTACAGGCGCGCATTGACGAGTGCCACCGACACGTGCCCCGCGAGGACCTCGAGCAGGCGCAGCTCGTCCGAGTCGAACTGGTCGAGACCGAGCTTCGAGACGACGATCACGCCGACGACGGTCGTCCCGTAGCGAAGCGGCACCGCCAGCAGCGACTCCTCGATCTGCGTCGTCCCCGGGATCCTCACGCCGATCCCGCAGTTCGCCGCGTCGCCGGTGAGGAACGGCTCGCCCGTGAGGGCGACGTGCCCCGTGACCCCCTCGCCGACCCGCGTCTGCAGCACCTCCATCGCGGACCCGGACGCGGTCAGGTCGCCGCGGAAGGCGATCGGGCGCAGGTCGTCGCCGTCGCGAACGAAGATGCGGCAGTTGTGGTAGTCGATCAGCAGCCGGAGCTCGTCGGCGATCGTCGCGCCGATCTCGGCCACGTCGTTCAGGCGGCTGAGCTTCGTCGAGACGCCGTGCAGCATCTTCAGGTGCGCGATCGAGCGAAACTCGGCGCGCCGCGAGTCGGCACTCGAGGCCGGCCGCTCCCGGCCACCCTCCTGGAAGACGACGATCTGGCCCTTCCCGCGCGCCTTCGCGGTCATCATCGCCACCTCGGCGCACGCGACGAGCTCGCGCGGGTTGGCGGCGTGCTCGGGACCGGACGCGATCCCAACCGAGAGGCTCAGCGGCCCGACCGGGCCGAACTCCGCGAACGCGATCTCCTCCTGGACGCGCTCGGTGAGCCGGAAGGCGTCCGCGAGCCCGCTCGTCGGAGCGATGATCGCGAACTCCTCGCCCCCGATCCGGCAGACGCAGTCCGACGTGCGCACCGAGGCGAGGAGAACCCGGGCGACCTCGGAGAGGACGTGGTCCCCGGTCGCGTGGCTGTAGACGTCGTTGACGCGCTTGAAGTCGTCGAGGTCGAGCATCACGAGGGCGACCGACGACTGATCGGTCGACGCGTCGACGAGCTCCTGCCGGAGCCGCTCGTGGAACGCACGGTGGTTCCAGAGCCCGGTCAGGGGGTCGGTCTGCGCCTGGCGCTCGAGCGACGCGCGGATGTGGGCGTTGTCGACGGCCAGCGCTGCCGCGTCCCCGAAGCGCACGGCCAGGAGGAGCTCGTCCTCCGTGAACTCCTGGAAGCCGGCGCGGTAGATGTTGAGCGTTCCCTTGAGCCGTCCGCGGGCGACGAGCGGGACGACGATCAGCGACTCGGGGTCGGGCGGGGTATCGGCCACGAACCGGACGCGCGGGTCGAGCTCGGCGCGGTTCGCGAGCACCGGCTCGCGATGCTCGACGGCCCAGCCGGTGATCCCCACGCCGTAGGGGAACGGCTCGTCGGCGAGCACCTTCTCCGCGTCATGGCCCGATGCGAACACGGCGCGGAGCTCCCGCTTCGCCTCGTCCGCCTCGTAGAACGTGATGTCGTCGAACGGGATCAGCTCGCCCACCGTGGCGGCGATCCGCTGGAGCAGGTCGTCGAGCGACTGCTCGGAGAGCAGCTCGTGGAAGACGTCGGCGAGCTTGCGGTACGACTCGACGAGCGGGTCGAGAGCAGTCTCAGGAGCACGCGCCTCGCGGCTCGCCGCAGGGATGTTCGAGGGAGGGTTCACGGTCCTCTGCTCAAAGATCGGCCGGCGCGCCGCCCATCTTGAGCGGCATCGGGGCGGCAGCCCTCGGCGAGATCCTGGATGATGCCGGCATGCCAGGGAGGATCGTGGTCGGTGTCGACGGGAGCGACGAGTCCGCCGCGGCGCTTCGCTGGGCCGTCGCCGAGGGACGGCTTCGCGACGCGCAGGTCGAGGCGGTGCACGCCTGGAGCTTCGTCCCGATGACGACCACCGCCGACTCGGGCCTCGTCCCGATGCCGTGGACGGAGAGCACCGAGATGCTGGAGGCGACCCACGACGCCGCGGCGCGCATCGCCGAGGAGCAGGTCACGAGCGTCCTCGGAGCCGGGCACGGCGTGGCGCTCTCGTTGGTCCAGGGCGAGGCGTCGGAAGCGCTGCTCGAGGCGGCCCGCGGCGCCGATCTGCTCGTCGTGGGCAACAGGGGGCGAGGGGCGCTCAAGGAAGTCTTCGTCGGCTCGACGTCCGGGCGCGTCGCCGACCACGCACCGTGCCCCGTCGTGATCGTCCGCGCGTATTCCGACAGCTGAGCCGTCGAGCCTCACCGTCACGGTGCCGCCGAGGCGCCGAGCTGCGCCTCGTGGACGAAGGAGACGGCTTGCACAGCGGGAACCCACGCCGGGTGACGCGCGCCACGATCACGCTCGTCGTCCTTGCGTCACTCCTGGTCGCCGCGCCGGCGCAAGCCGGTACCAACGGGCTCGGAAGCGACGTCTGGTTCCTCCGCGACGGACGACCGGTGACCGTCCATCGGGCGGCTCCGGGCGTCCCCGGGATCGTCCGTGCGCTGCTCGCCGGCCCGACACGGCGCGAGCGTGCGGACGGACTGCGCACCGCGATCCCGTCCGGCACAGCGCTCCGCGACCTTCGGATCGAGCGGCGTATCGTGACCGTCGACCTCGCCGCTCGCTTCGTCGCGGGTCGCGACGACGCCTCGCTCACCGCTCGCGTCGGACAGCTCGTCCGCACCGTGCGCTCGGTCCCGGGGGTCGTGGGCGTGCGGGTCAGGATCGAGGGCGGGGTCCCCGTCGGCCTCTTTCCCGGCTACGACCTGCGCCGAACGGTGCGGGAGCCGCTCGACGACGCCCGGCCGGTCGGCGTGCGGGAGGCCCAGGAGCTGCTCGCCGGCCTCGGATACATGGCGCCCTCCGGCGTCACGGGCCAGGTCGGCGACGAGACGTCGGTCGCCGTTCTCGCCTTTCAGAAGTGGTCGGGGCTCCCGCGGACAGGGGTCCTCGACGACCGGGTGATGGACGCGCTCCTCCGCGCTACGAGGCCGCAGCCCGCCCTTCGCCGACCGGGCAAGCGGGTCGAGATCCTCCTCGGGCGCCAGGTTGCGCTCGCGATCGTCGACAACCGCGTCGAGCGGGTGTTCCACATCTCGTCGGGCTCCTACGGGCGGACTCCGAGCGGGTCGTTCCGCGTCTACCGCAAGGAGCGCCTCTCCTGGTCGGTGCCGTTCTCCGTGTGGATGCCGTTCGCGAGCTACTTCGTCGGCGGGATCGCCTTCCACGCGTACCCGTCGGTCCCCGCGTACCCCGCCTCGCACGGCTGCGTTCGGATGATGGCCCGCGACGCGCCCCTGATGTACGCCTTCGCCACGTACGGGACGCCCGTTGACGTCGTCCGGGAGACGATCGCGTGAGCCGCGCCCGACTCGTCGCCGTCGCGCTCGTCGCGGCGCTCGCGGGGTCCGCGGCGGCGCAGGCGGACGACACGCCGGCGCCTCCGTCGCCGACCGCGCCGACGGCGCTCGTCGTCGCGCTCTCGCTCGAGCGGCCCGAGCTGCAGGCGGGCGTCGTCCGCGGCCGCGACGTGATCCTCGCGCGCGGCTTCGAGGTCGAGCTCGCGCGCGAGCTTGCACGCCGGCTCGGTGGCCACGTCGCGCGCTTCGTCTACGTCGCGTCGCCGTCGCGCCTGCTGGCGTCGAACGGCGTCGTCTGGCAGCTTGCGCTCGGCGGCATCGAGCAGGCCCGGAGCGGCCGCGGGGCCGTCGACCTCAGCGTCCCCTACCTGACGACGGACGTGGCCGTGGTCGCGCGCCGCGGCCTCGCCCGACCGCGGCGGCTGGCCGATCTTCATTCTGCGGTGCTGTGCGCGGTGCGCGGCGGCGGGGTCGCGGGTGCAATGCGGGCCGCTCGCCCGGGGCGGGCGCCGCTCGTCGTCGCGGGCAGCGACCGGCTCCGGACGCTCCTGCGCACGGGGGCATGCGACGCGGCGCTCGTCCCTGCGTCGGAGGCGGGACGGCTCCTCTCCGGGCAGCGCGGCGCGATCGGTCGGGTGGTCGGGCGGATCGCCAACGGCAAGGGGCTCGTCGTCGCGGTTCCCCGCGGGACGGGACTCGACGTCGCGCGCGTCGATCGCGAGCTCGGACGGCTCAGGCGCGACGGCACGCTGGGCCGCCTCGCGCGCACGTGGCTCGGGGTCGACCCGGCGTCGCTCCCCCTCCTCTCCTGACGAGGCTCAGTCCGGCCGTTCCGGTGGCTCTCCGTCGCCCGGTTGTGCGCGTCCGAGCCGGAGGATCACGCCGAGCGTCGCGAGCGGCAGGACGACCGCGGCGACGATCCAGCCGACGGGGCCCGCGAGCGCCAGCCCGAGAATCGCGAGCGGGACACCGACGACGAGAGCGAGCACCACGATCAGTGCGCGGGCGACCTCCACCGCGTCCGAGGGTACGCGAGCGCGGTCGCCGTCCAGCGTCTGCGACGCCTGGGTGCGCAGGCCGTCCGGTGGCCGGGTCCATACACTCGTGTCGGCATGGCTGTGTCGCAGAACGGCTCGAGACCGAGGCCGGCCTCGGGCGGGCACACAGCCGTGCTCGGGGCGGGACCCGCCGGGCTCACCGCCGCCTACCTGCTCTCCCGCCGCGGCGCCGACGCGATCGTGTACGAGGCGGACGACGTCGTCGGAGGCATCGCGCGGACGGTTGTGCACGACGGCTACCGCTTCGATCTCGGCGGCCATCGGTTCTTCACGAAGCTCCCCGCGGTCCAGCAGTTCTGGCAGGAGATGCTCGGCGACGAGTTCCTCGTTCGCCCGCGCCTCTCCCGCATCTACTTCGGCGGCCCGTACTTCTCCTACCCGTTGCAGGCCAGGGACGTCGTGGGCCGGCTCGGCGTCGTCGAGTCGGTGCGCTGCACGCTCTCGTACCTTCGCGCGCGCCTGTTCCGGCGCCGCGGCCGGGGGGATGAGACGTTCGAGGACTGGGTCGAATCCCGGTTCGGGAGGCGGCTGTACGACGCCTTCTTCGGGCCGTACACGGAGGTCTGCGGCATCCCGGGCTCCGAGATCCGTGCTCAGTGGGCGGCCCAGCGGATCAGGAACTTCTCGCTCGCAAAGGCCGACCTCGCGATCTTCGGGCTTCGTCGAGGGGCTGACACGACGCTGCTCGAGCAGTTCCACTACCCCCGCCTCGGCCCCGGCCAGATGTGGGAGGAGGTGGCCCGCCGTGCGGAGGAGGGCGGGGTCCGCATCGAGTTGCAGTCTCGTGCCCGGACGATCCGCCACGCCTCGGGACGCGTCACGGGCATCGTGCTCGAGCGGGCCGAGGGCCCCTCAGAGGTCGAGGTCGACGGCGTGCTCTCCAGCATCCCGCTCTCGACGCTCGTCCTGTCGCTCGAGCCGCCCCCGCCGCGTCCGGTGGTGGAGGCGGCGCACGCCCCGCGCTACCGGGACCTCTGTCTCGTCGCGCTCGTGATCGAGGGAGCCGAGCCGTTCCCCGACAAACTGGATCTACCTCCACGATCCCGACACCCGCGCCGGTCGTGTCCAGAACTTCAGCGCGTGGAGCGAGGACATGGTCAGACCACGACGTGCCTCGGCGCCGAGTATTTCTGCTTCGCCGGCGACGACATCTGGGAGCTACCCGAGGACGAGGCCGTGCGTCTCGCGACCGAAGAGCTGTCGCGCATCGGGCTCGTCGATGCGATCCGGGTGGTCGACGGCGCGCGCGTCCACGTGCGGCGTGCGTATCCCATGTACGACGGCGCGTACGAGGCGGCGGTGGCGGTGATTCGCGAGTACCTCGCTGGCTTCGCCAACCTCCAGACGTTCGGCCGCAACGGGCTACACCGTTACAACAACCAGGACCAATCGATGTGGACGGCCGCCCTCGCAACGCTCAACCTGCTCGACGGCGCGGAGCACGATGTCTGGTCGGTCAACACCGACGACTCGTACCTCGAGGACGCCGGCGAGGTCCTCGCCGTCGACGAGGGCGTCGAGCTCGTGGCGTGATCGAGCCGGGTGCATGACACGGGCACCGCGAGTGACGCGGTCGATTGCCGCCGCCGCGCTTGCGCTCCTGCTCGTCGCGCTCGGCTACGCCGTCGCGCGCGGCCTCCACGAGGCCGACGCGTCGCCTCCGGTGCGCACGACACCGGCGACGGTGCCGAGGCAGCAGCCGAAGCCGCCCACGCCGCGGCGGCCGTCCGCCCGGCTCGTCCCCCTGACGGCAGCCGGCGCGTTCGACCCCGAGGGAGACGGGCACGAGCGCGACGAGGAGGCGCCTCTCGCCGTCGACGGGAAGCGAGACACCTTCTGGCGGACGGAGCGCTACGCCCGGTTCTTCAAGTCCGGTGTCGGCCTCGTCCTCGACGCGCGCCGACCCGTTCGGCTCGTGCAGGTGGTCGTCGACAGCCCGACGCCCGGCGTGCGGGCGGAGATCCGGCTCGGGGGCTCTCCGACGGGGCCCTTCACGAAGGTCTCGGCCGCGAAGACGCTCTCAGCGAGGACGAGCTTCCCGGTCGCGCGTCGTACGGGGCGCTATGTCGTGATCTGGATCACGTCGTTGCCGCCCGCGAGCGCGGGTGAGATCTCCGAGGTCCGCGCCCGCGCGACCTGATGCGACTCGCATATGAGGCCGTGGAACGACTCATCTAGCCTTGGCGCGTGGAGACGACGCGCCTCGGCAGCTCCGACCTCGACGTGTCGCGCGTGGGGCTCGGGTGCAACAACTTCGGGCGGCGGGTCGACCGGGCCGGAACACGCGCCGTGATCGACGCCGCGCTCGACGTGGGCGTCACCTTCCTCGACACGGCGGACGTCTACGGCTCGGGGGACAGCGAGCGGTTCATCCGCGCGGCGCTCGGTGAGCGGCGCGTCCAAGTGGTGCTCGGGACGAAGTTCGGCCAGGACGCGTCGGTCCCCGGCCCGGGTGGCTCGCGCGACCACGTGCGGCGGGCGATCGACGCCTCGCTCGATCGGCTCGGGACCGACGTGATCGACCTCTACACCTACCATCGCCCGGACGGCGTCACGCCGATCGAAGAGACGCTTGCGGCGATGCAGGAGCTCGTCGACGAGGGCCGTGTCCGCTGGCTCGGGCTCTCGAACGTCGACGCGAGCCTCGTCCGCGCGGCTGCCGCGAGCGGGGTCACCGTCGTGGCGGTGCAGAACCGCTACAGCCTCCTCTACCGCGACGACGACGCGAGCGTGGTGCCGCTCTGCCGCGAGCTCGGGATCGGCTACGTCCCGTACTTCCCGCTCGCCAGCGGGCTCCTGACCGGCAAGTACCGGCGGGGCGAGCCGGCGCCGCCCCGCACACGTCTCTACGGAAGCTCCCTCGACGATCGCGACCTCGACGCCGTGGAGGCGCTCGGGCGGGTCGCGTCCGAGCGAGCTCGCACCCTGCTCGACGTCGCGGTGGGCGGCCTCGCGTCGATCCCGGGGATCGCATCGGTGATCGCGGGCGCGACGAGCCCCGAGCAGGTCCGCGCGAACGCTGCCGCCGGCGCCTGGCACGCCTCCAGCGACGACCTGGACGCGATCGCCCGCGCCGCGGCGTGAGGGCTCTTCTCGTCCGTGTCGGGGCGGACTGTACGGATGCCGGCGGCCGCTGGAACGGGCCGGTCGACCGCCCGACGGGCGCGTTCGCGTACGTCCCGATCCCGGAGCCGGAGCCCGTGGAGGAGGGCCTCGCGACGCCGTACGACCGCTGGGCGCCGGCGGTCGAGCGGCTCGGCGTCGAGCTTCCCGAGCGGCTCCTTGGGAGGCGTGCGCACGGCGACCCCGACTTCGGGCACCTCACGTACGGCGACCGGGGGAGCGGGCTAGGCAGATCCGGGAGAAGCTCCGCCCCGGCGACCTGCTCGTCTTCTATGCCGGGCTCCGCGAGGTCCGCGAGCGCCGCCTCGTCTACGCGCGGAGCGCGCGGCTCCCCGAGCTCTCCGATCCCGCGCGGTTCCGTGGCTGGTTCGAGGAGTGGGGAGTCAGCCTGGTGGCCCGCGACAACTGACCGGCTACCCGGCTGCCTCGGGCGGCACGGTGCGTTGCGCGAGGCGATCGCGAAGCGTGCTCGCCAGCGAGGCGGAGGAGCGTTGGCCGGCCACCGCCTGGATCGCCTCCGCGCGCTCGTTCCAGAGGTCTGCCTCCAGCCGGTCGATCTCCTCGATCAGCATCAGGATCGCGCGTCCCGCGGCGCGGAGCTCGTCGCGGTCGCTCGTCTCAAGGCCCTCTCCCCAGCCGCGGAGCATCTCTATCCGCTCCTCGTCGAGCCGCTCGACCACCGGCGGAGCCTATAACCATTCACCGCCACGATGGACTGGCCGAAGGGGTCGGGTTTGCCTCGCGCTAGGTCCGGTCCGGTCGCGTGGCTACCGGACCGGACGGATCACGTGCTCCTCGACGAGACGGAGCGCGACACCGGCCTCGGGCGAGAAGACCTCGACCTGGTACGCGTCCTTCGGGTACGCGAGGTGCACGTTCGTCGGAACCGACGGGTCGTAGACCGCGAGGCCCCCGCCCGGGAGGTGGATCGTCTTGGCCTTCGGGCTCTTCGATGCCACCTGGATCTCCGCGAAGCCGTTCGGACGGGCGTACGTCGCCACCGTGAGGTGCGGTTGCAGGTCTCCGGCAGGCGTCCCCGTCGGCAGGTAGCGGACGAACGAGGTCACGCCCGGCACCTGGGAGAACTCGAGCCGCGTGCCTGTCTTCGGGCCTGCCCAGTAGAGCGGGACCGCGCCCGCTGCGGCGGCGGCGCGGAGCTGCGCGACCGTCTGGATGCTGGGCTGGCTCGCCGCCTGCGGCGCCGCCGGCGTCGCGGCCGGAATCGCCGTGGTGACCGGCGGCACGGACGACTTGGAGGAGTCGTTTGAGCGGCCGACGAGCACCCATACGACCAGGCCCGCCGCGACTGCCAGAGCGACGATCGCCCCAAGCCTGACGGTCGGGTCGGAGGTTCGCGCTGGCCGTCGGGAAGCGGGCGACGCCTCCGGCTCCGATGCGCTCTTGGAGTCCATCCGCGGACGAGCATAGCGGCGGGCTCGATCGAAGGCCTCCGCCTGCCGATGAGGAATGCTCACTGGTCGGGCGTGCCGTCCGGTCCCCAGCCAGGGCCTTCACCGATGATGATCAGCCGGAGCCAACCCGCGCCGAGTCCCGGCCCACGCGTCGCGGCCGATTGCGGCCGTCCTGGGCAGCGGCTAGCGTTCGCGCCGGTGAGGTTCCGCGCACGAGCCGGGCGTGGGTGGCGGTTCGGGCCGCGACGACGACGGTACGACGTGGCACGACGGCCTTCGCGGCTTCGGTGACGTCGGCGCTCTGATGCTGGGTCATCCGGCTCAGGCCGCAGCTGCCGCTACGCCCCGATACATCGCGTGCATCGAGCTCACGGGCCCACCGGAGACGCGGCGTGACCTCAAGCTGCGGGTCACGTCTGCGCGAAGAAGGAGCGTCGCATCGCGTGGCCGCCGGGCACCGTCGGTCCAGCCGGCCCTGCGGGCCCGACCGGGCCGACCGGGCCGAGCGGTCCGGCTGGACCGGTCGGTCCGGGGGTGCGCCGGAGCGCAGGGCGCCGCGGGGGCCGCCGGCCCGCCGGCCCGGCCGGCCCGGCCGGCCCGGCCGGCTCGGACCGGGCCGGGGCCGACCGGACCGACGGGCCCAGGGGGCGCAGGCCCGCAGGGCGCGACAGGAGCCGCGGGGCGACGGGTGCCGCGGGACCTGCCGGCGCGGGCGCAGGGCCCGACGGGTGTCGCGGGTGCGACCGGACCCGCTGGTGCGCCGGGAGCGGACGGCATGACCGGCGTGACGGGCCCCCAGGGCCCGACGGGTGATGGGCAGGTGCGACCGGCCCGATGGGTCAGGGGCGATCGGGCCGACGGGTGCGACGGGGCCGACGGGCTGCAAGGCCCGATCGGGCCGACCGGCGCGACAGGGGCGACGGGGGCGACGGGGGCGACGGGGGCGACGGGCTGCACGGGTGCGACCGGCGCGATTGGTGGCGACCGGGGCGACGGGGAGCACGGGCGCGACCGGATCGACGGGGAGGGCTACGGGTGCTACTGGCGCGACGGGCTCGACGGGGGCGACGGGTGCTACGGGCCGACGGGTCTGCAGGGGCCGATCGGGTCGACGGGCCGACCGGAGCCACGGGTGCGACCGGATCGACCGGGGCACCCGGGCACGGGTGCTACCGGCGCGACGGGCGCCCGGCGCACGGGCGCCACTGGTGCGACGGCGCGGGGCGACGGGGAGCACGGGCGCGACCGGCGCGATTGGTACGGGCGCGACCGGTTCAACCGGGGCGACGGCTCCACGGGCGCGACCGGGGCGACGGTGGAGCGACCGGCGCGACCGGATCGACGGGGAGGGCACGGGTGCTACTGGCGCGACGGGCTCGACGGGGGGGCGAACGGGTGCGACGGGCCGACGGGGCCGTGGGGCTGCAGGGTCCGATCGGGTCGACGGGTCCGACCGGGCCACGGGTGCGACCGGATCGACGGGGAGCACGGGTGCTACTGGCGCGACGGGCCCGACGGCGCCACTGGTGCGACCGGGGCGACGGGGAGCACGGGCGCGACCGGCGCGACCGGAAGCACGGGCGCCACTGGCGCGACGGGCGCTACCGGATCGACGGGGAGCACGGGTGCGACTGGCGCGACTGGTGCGACGGGGCCGACGGGTCTGCAGGGTCGATCGGGCCGACAGGTCCGACCGGAGCGACCGGTGCGACGGGTGCGACGGGTGCACGGGTACGACCGGCTCGACGGGGAGCACGGGCGCGACCGGTGCGACGGGCGCGACCGGGCCGACGGGCGTTACCGGGCCGATCGGGCGTTACCGGATCGACGGGGCCACGGGCGCGACCGGGGCGACGGGTGCGACGGGGCTTCCGGTCCGATCGGGCCGACGGGGAGCACGGGCGCGACCGGTGCGACCGGGCAACGGGCAGCACGGGCGCGACCGGCGCGACAGGCCCGACGGGTCCGACTGGACTCCAGGGACCGATCGGCGCGACAGGTCCGCAGGGAGTGACCGGCGCGACCGGTAACGCGGGTGCGACCGGCGCCGCGGGTGCGACCGGCGCGAGGGCGCCGGAGCGCGGGCGCCACGGGAGCGGCCGGCGCGACCGGTTCGACCGGCGCCACCGGGCGACCGGTCCGACCGGCTCGACCGGTCGACCGGTCGACGGGCCAGACGGGCGCAACGGGCCAGATAGGCGAGGGCGACCGGGGCACAGGGGATCCAGGGTCCGACGGGTGCTCAGGGGCCGCAGGGTCCTCAGGGTCCAACCGGACCGCAAGGCCCGGCCGGCACACAGGGTCCAATCGGCGCGCAAGGCCCGACCGGGCCCACCGGCCCGAGCTCACTGACGGGCATGCTGACCACCGTCACGGTGGCCGCCAGCGGCGGCGCGACCACCGTCACCGCGCCGTGTCCCGCCTCCAACCCGAACGTCGTTGGCGGCGGCTTCTCCGGACTTGGAGGCGCATTGGGCGACGCCGACCCGACCGGAAGCTTCCCGGTTGGCGGCAACTCTTGGCGCGTCACGATCGGGTCGGGTGGCGGAGCCGGCAGCTGGAGCGTCTACGCCGTCTGCTCGAAGTAGCGGCGGCTGCGGATCGGGTTGCGTCTACCCCGGCTGCTGCCAGACGTCGTAGTAACGCCTTCGGTCGATCAGACGGAAGGGAGCCGGAGGCACGCCGCCGGTCGCACGAAGGAGCACCAGCGTGCGATAGACGCCCACCGCGTCGGGCGCGAACGCGTCGATCGGGGCGGTCTCGCCCTTTGCGAGCATCGTGCCGTCGCGTAGCAGGACGGGGCGTCTGCGCAGCTCCGACGCGCCCTCCGGGTCGAGACGGCGCAGGAAATGGCGCACGCCGTAGGGCTGGTACTCGGTCATGAGCGCGGGCCCGTCGCCGGCGAACCGCTGTCCGATCGACTCGAGCTCGGCCAGCTGTGCGCGCGGGGCGAGGTGCGCGTCGGACGAGGCGAGCGCGTTCGACCAGGCGACACCGCCGACGAGCGCCGCGAGCACGACCGCCCCTTCGGCCCTGCGGCCCAGCTCCACGAGCGCCGCCGCGCCGACGAGAGCGGTGAGGAGGACTGCGGGCGAGGCGGTGGCAACCGCCTTCGCCTCGATCCACGGCCCCGACGACACGACGAACGCGAACGCGCCCACCACGGCCGTGACGAGCAAGAGCAGCAGCCTCGAGGCCCGCCGCCGGAACGCGAGCACGGCCCCGAGGGCGCACGCGGCCACTGCCACCCCGACGAGGACTGCGGTGGCGCGGCCCTGATCGGGGTCGACGCGGAAATCGGAGCTCGGCCACACGCCCGCGATCTGCCAGGGGCGAAGCGCCCGCAACAGGTTCCCGGTGTCGTCCGCGCCGCGGGCCACCGCCTCGGCGTTGTCGAGGAACGCCGGCGCCGCCGCGAGCGCCGGAACCGCGAGGAGCGCGCCGACGGCCGTCACAGCGGCGAGGCTCGCCCAACGGCGAGCGCGCAGACAGCAGACGAGCGTCGCGACGACGAGCGGCACGAGCCAGATCGCGCCGGCGACGCTGAGGGCGTCGAGGAGCGCTGCGACCGCGACGGCGGGGACGAGGGCGGCGCGGGGCCCCACCCGCCAGGCGAACGGCACCGTCGCGGCTAGGAGGGCGAGCAGCGCCGCCGCGAGGAGCTCCTTCGCACCCCCCCAGAGCGCGTAGCCGTAGAGGAGCGCGGACGACGCGGCCGTGACGGCGACGAGCGCGCGGAGCGGTCGCGAGCGGACGACCTCGCCGCCGAGCTCGTAGAGGCCAAGGGCGACGAGCGCCGCGAGGACGGAGAGGTACGGCTGCCACGTCCACGCCGGGTCGAGGTCGACGAGGCGGGTGACGCCGAGCGGGAGCAGGCTCCCGACCGGGTAGCCGTCGCCGAGCCACAGCGACAGCATCGCCTCGTAGCTCGAGGGCGGGAGCCCCGTCACGCGCGTCCCGTGCACGAGGACCCAGTCGAGGGTGCCGAGCCATGTCGCGGTGTCGTCGAGCTTCACGTACCCAGCGAACGTCGCCGTCCCGGATGCGAGCACCGGCGCGCCGAACACGACGTACGTGGCCGCCGCGGCACCGGCCGCCCAGCTGTCGAGCTGCCCGCGCAGCCCGTCGAGGCGGGTGACGCCGAGCCCGCCGACGGCGAGCGCGACGACAACGGGGACCGCAAGCTCGGCCGTCGAGTCGAGCATCACGACGAGGCTCATGACGACGGCGACCGTCGCGAGCCCGGCCGGGAGCAGCAACGCGGGCGGGAGGCGGATGCCCGCGAGCCGCTCGAGCAGCAGCCCGCAGCCGAGGCAGACGGCTCCGAGGACGAGGGGGAAGCCGACCCATGCGACGAGGAACGTCAGCGCTGCGGCCCCCGGACGACCACTGGCTCCGAGCCTTTGCGTCCGATCGGGCGCGAGCCGCTCACGTTGGTGCGCCTCGCGCCACCGGCCCCGTGCATCCTCGCGCGCTCGTCCGCCGGCGCATGCACCGCCGGATCGTAGCGAGGCGGCCCGGCGGGTCTCGACGATTACAGGAGCCCTCTCGACGAGCGGGACCGACTGGAGTAGCGTCCGCGCATGTCGAGCGCGGAGTTCGTCGCCCTCCAGTCGAGGCTCCGCGCATTCTGGCCTCAGATCACGCTCCGCTCGATCGGCGACATCGAGCGCGTGGTCGTCGTCGCGCACTCGGTGCCGGCGGGGCTCCCCGACCACCTCGTGCCGGTCTTCCCCGCCTACGAGGAGCGCTTTCTCTGCCTCGTGCTGAGCCTGCTGCGCGCGCCGCGCTCGCGGGTCGTCTACGTGACCTCGCAGCCAATTCACCCGCGGGTCCTCGACTACTACTTCGGCCTCGTCCCCGAGCTCGACACGCCCGAGGCGCGGGGGCGCTTCGCCTCCGTCTCGCTCGTCGACGGGCGGAACGAGCCCCTCGCGGAGAAGCTCCTGCGGCGACCCGGGGCGATCGAGCGGATCCGCGCCCTGATCGGCGAGCCGGAGCTTGCGTTCGTCGTGCCGTTTGCGATGTCCGAGGCGGAGGTCGAGCTGGCCGTCCGGCTCGGGATCCCCGCGTACGGCTGCGACCCGGGGCTGGCGCCGCTCGGGACCAAGACCGGGAGCCGACGCGTGTTCGCCGAGGAGGGCGTCCCGCATCCCGTAGGGCTCGAGATCGACGGCGAGGCGGATCTCGAGGGCGCGCTCGCGGAGATCCGCCGGCGTCGCCCCGAGACGCGCGGCGCGGTGCTCAAGCTCGATCGCGGGGTGAGCGGTCTGGGGAACGCGCTCATTGACCTCGACGCGGTCGACGGCGACGTCCGGGCGGCGGTGGAGCTCGAGGACACCGAGATCGGGGTGGAGGAGTACTTCGGCGCGCTCGACGCCGAGGGCGGGATCGTCGAGGAGCGGATCGAGGGCCCGGGGTTGCGGAGCCCGAGCGTGCAGCTTCGGGTGAGCCCCTCGGGCCAGATCGACATCCTCTCCACCCACGACCAGGTGCTCGGGGGGCCGCACGGCCAGACGTACTTCGGCTGCCACTTCCCCGCCGACCAGGACTACGCGAGCAGGATCGCCGCCGAGGGCCTGACGGTCGGGCGCAGGCTCGCCCGCGAGGGCGTGATCGGACGGGCCTCGGTGGACTTCGTGGCCGTGCGCGACGGCGCGAGCTGGCAGCCGTACGCGCTCGAGATCAACCTCCGCTCCGGGGGCACCACTCATCCCAACCTGGCGCTCACGTCGCTCACCGACGGCGCCTACGACGGTCTCGCGGGCGAGTGGCGGACGCCGCTCGGCGATCTCAAGCACTACGCGGCGACCGACCACCTCGACAACCCCGCATACAGCTCGCTCACACCTGACGACCTCCTCGACATCGTCGAGGACCGGAATCTCGGGTGGGACGGGGAGCGGGAGACGGGCGTCGTCTTCCACATGGTCAGCGCGCTGGCCGTCGCCGGCCGGATCGGCCTCACCGCGATCGGCGACACGCTCGAGGAGGCCCGGCGCTCGTACTACGGCGTGAAGGCGGCGGTCGGCGAGGCGGCCGGCGTCGCGGGCTCGTGAGCGTCGGCGTGGTGCCCGCCACGCTGCGTATCCCTGCCGCGTTGACGGCGCTCGCCCTGGCCGGGTGGATCGCGACCGCGGTCGCGATGCAGGGGATGACCTCGATGGACGGGCCCGGGGCAATCGGCTCCTATCTGTGGCTCTGGAGCGCGATGTGCGCAGGGATGATGCTGCCCGCGCTCGTCCCGGCTGCCATGCTCGCCGCGCGCGTCGGGCGCTCCTCGACCGGGTTCGTCGTCGGCTACCTCGCTGTCTGGGCCGCGACCGGGGTTATCGCGTTCGTCGTCGCTCGCGAGCTCGCGGGATCGGCGTCCTGGATCGCGGCAGCGGCGATCGCGGTCGCCGCCGTCTACCAGCTGACGCCGCTCAAGAACGCGTGCCTGAGCCGTTGCCGCGGGCCGCTCGGGCTCCTCGTGCGGCGACGGGCCGTCCGCGCCGGGATCGAGCACGGTCTCGTGTGCCTCGGCTGCTGCTGGGCGCTCATGCTCGCCCTCGTCGCGCTGGGCGCGGCGAGCCTCCTCTGGATGGCGGCTGTCGCGGCGGCGATCTTCCTCGAGAAGGCGACGTCCCTCGGTGCGCGGGCGTCCGTGCCGATCGCGCTCGCGCTGGGCGGCGCGGCGGTCTGGGTGGCGCTGTGAGCTTCCGGATCGCCGGGACCTACCTCGAGGCCTGCAACTGCGACCCGATCTGCCCGTGCCGCCGGATCGACGGGGTTGCTGGTGGGCGCTCGACCCACGGGATGTGCTTCGGCGCGCTCAGCTGGCACGTCGACGAGGGCGAGGTGGACGGGATCGACCTCGCGGGCACCGGCGCCGTGATGACGTACTCGTACGACGACGACGAACCCGGCTCGCCATGGACGCTCGTCCTCCACGTCGACGGGCCGCCGGCGCTCGGGGAGATCCTGCTCGGCGAGCGGGGCGGCGAGCACCTGACGACGTTGCCGTGGGTGCGGAAGGCGACCGCCTCGATCGAGGTGCGCCACGCCCACATCGAGCTCGGCGACGGCGACGTCCGCGTGGGCGACGACGTCCGGCTGCGGGCGACGACGCCGTTCGAGACGGGCTCGACCGTCTCCTGCATCGTCCCAGGGCACGAGCAGCCGGGGACGGAGCTCGTCAACGACCAGGTGATCGTCTCGGACGGCGTGCTCGACTTCGAGCTCCGAGGGACCTGCGCCTTCACTCGGGCGTTCGCCTACGCCGGCTGAGCGGCGGCTCCCGCCTGCGGGCGGAGCCGGTCCGAGGTGGATCGGCGCCGCCCGATCCACCTCGGGTTCGGCCGGCCTACCGCAGGCGGACGCTGCCCGATGTCGCCGTGAACCCGCTCGAGGTCGGGTTCACGCACGGGACGCCGAGTGCGGCGAAGGGCGTGCAGGCCGCCGGTGCGCTCCTGCCCGGGACGACCGCGCGGGCGCGGAACGACGTCGCCTTCGACTTCTTCGGCACCGCGTACGTGAACGCCCCGCTCGCGGCCGCGGACACCGTCGCGAGGCGCGTCGTCCCGGCGAGGATCGTCACCCGCGTCGCGACACCTGCGCCGCCCTGCGTGACGCGCCCCGCGAGGCGCTTGACGCCCTTCACCTTCCGGCCCGTGAGGGTGATCCCGCCCGGAGCGATGACCGCGGGGGAGACCACGGTCGCCGCGGTGTTGACGGTGCCGACGCCGGGGTTCCACGGCGTCCAGAACGCGGCCCACGCGCCCTGCACGACCGGCCCGATGACGCCGTTGAGCGTCAGGTCGGCGGTCAGGAACTTCGCGCCGAACGTCGCGCCCACGGGCGGAGGAAGGTCGGGCGGCGGGAGGCAGAACACGAGCTGCGCCGAGCCGAGCGCGGCCTGCGCACCGCTCGTCGGCAGGATGTACGCCGGCAGCGGGATGGTCTGCCCGGCCGCCTGGAGCACGAGCAGGAGCGTTAGCTGCGGTGTGGCACCCTGGGTGCACTGAGCCTGTGTCGCCGGATTGACGGCTCCGGCAGGCGCGACGACGATGTCGCCCGCGAGCGGCAGGAGCGCACCGCCGAGCGCGAGCGCGCTCACCTGGGCCTTCGCCGTGCCGACCTTCGTGCCCGGGGCGGCCGTCGTGGTGATCGCGCTCCCGTTCGGGATGACGACGGCCGCTCGGGCCGTCGAGTCGTCGTTCACCGAGGCCGAGGCGACGATGTGGGTGACGTTGCCGGGCGCGTACGAGACCGAGAGCTTCGGCGAGGTGTACGCGGCGGTGGCGACGGCCGCGAGCGCGAGCGCAGCGAGCGCCGCGAGCGCGACCACGGCCGTGCGTGTCCGTGTCCTCATCGTGGTTCCCTCCTTGGGGATGGGTGAGGTCATCGTGCGGCGAAGGGGCCGGCGGTGCGGACCCACTGCCTGTTGTCGTAGCGGTAGAGGTAGACCGTGTCGATCGGGAAGGCGTCCGTGGCCGAGGTGCGCAGCCGCGTGCCCGGGAGCAGGAACGGGTTCGTCGTCGTATCGAGGCGCCGAGCGGCCCGGAGCAAGCTCGCGCGCGTGAGGTTCTTCCCCGCCCGTTGCAGCGTGTCGACCATCGTCCAGGCGACGGTCATGCCGTACCAGTTGTAGACGTCCGTCGGCTTCGCGGCCGGCGCGAACCGCTTGAGGATCGACCGGTAGAGCGCGACGGTCGGGTCCTTGCGCCAGATCGGGTCGTTCGGGTTCTTGACGAACGCGATCGCGCGTGCCCCGAGGGTCAGGTCGGGCGCGTTCGCCCGCGCGATGGCCATGATGGTCGGCTCGATCGAGACCGAGGCGAGATAGAGCTGCGGCTTCCATGCCAGCTTCTTCGCGGCCACGATCGCCTGGATCATGTACTTCGGAGTCGCGAACAACATCAGCGTGTCCGCCCCGGAGGCCTTCAGCTTCGCGACCTGCGCAACGACGTCGGTCGACGTCAGCTCGTACGGCTCGGAGGCCACGATCCTCGGCCCCTTGCCCGCGATCGCACGCGAGAGCCCGCGCGTCATGTCCTTGCCGAGCTCCGTGTTCTCGAGCAGCACGGCGACTTTCGCCTGCGGCCGCGTGGCGACGAGGTCGCGTCCGAGCACGGCGCCCTCGCCGCGGTAGCTCGGGAGGAAGCCGACCGTCCAGGGGTAGCGAGCCGACGCGCCCCCAAGCGCCTCCGATCCGTCCCCCGCGAAGAGCTGCGGCACCTTCTGGGCGTTCAGGTAGTCGCGGATCGCGAGGTTGTTGGCGGTGCCGACGGCATTGAAGATCGCGAGCACGTGGTCCTGCTCGACGAGCTGCCGGGTCAGCTGGACGGTCTGTGCCGGGTTGTAGGCATCGTCGTAGTAGCGGTACTCGATCTTCCGTCCGTTGACCCCGCCCTTCGAGTTGACGTAGTCGAAGTACGCCTTCGCACCCGGCGCCACGGTGCCGAAGGCCGCGGCCTCCCCGGAGAGCGGGACCGTGCCGCCGATCAGGACGGCGCTGGCGGTGACGCCCGGGTCGGCGGAGGTCGACGCGTTTGCGGCCGCGACGACGCCGAGCGAGGCCGCCGCGAGGAGCGCGAGCGCCCGTCTCACCGCGAGACCGGCGTCGCGAGCCGGGGCAGGCTCAGCGAGCCGCCCGTCACGGCAAGGCGTGCCGCCGACGGGAACGGGAGGTCGAGGTAGAGCAGGTTGCCCGGGTTCTGCGCGAGGGAGGAGGAGCCGATCGTCAGCGTCAGCCTCGAGCCCTTCGGCAAGAACGTCGCCTGGTTCCCGAGCACGATCCGGTAGGTGCGGCTCCCTGCCCGGGTGGGAACGCCGCCGCCGGCCACGACGATCTCCTTGCCCGCCGGCGTCCGCGCGCTCAGGACGGCCACGATGCGCGACCAGCCTCCGGTCGCGTTTGCCGTCACCTCCACGACGGGCGAGCCGAACACCTCGGTCGAGCGGGTGAGCCGCGGGAGCGTCCGCTGGAGCCTTCCGGGTTGCGCGAACGTGGCCTTCGCCGCGAACGCAGTGCGCGTGGTCACCGTCTTCGGCAGGCCCGCGAAGCGAACGGGCTGCCCCTTCCAGCTCTCGGGCGAGATCGCGACGGGCTTGGCGAGCGGCGCGGAGGTGTCGCCGCGGAGGAAGCGGTCGTACCAGCGGGCGCCCTCGGCGAGCATCGCCGGGGTGTCGGCGGCCACGCCGGGGGAGGGCGCGTGTCCGCTGAGCCCGAACCACAGCTCCTTCGGGCCCGCGAGCGCCCGGTACGCGGCCAGCGCGTGCTCCATGCCGAACGCGAAGTCGCGGCGGCCCTGCATCATGAAGACCGGGGTCTTGACGCCTTTGAGCGCGGGCAGCGACGAGCGCGCGGCCGCGAACGGCAAGACCGGCGCGAGGTTCCCGGAGTAGGCGGCATCGCGGATCGCGAGCACCTCGGGGTCGACGCGCTTCGGGTCGAGCGAGCCGATGAAGCCGGCGATGACCCCCGTCTTCGCGAGCCCCTGCGGCAGGAGCGCGTCGCGGAGGTCGGTCCAGCTCATCGAGATCTCGAGCGCGGCCCACGGAACACGGGCCGCGAGCGAGTTCCACGCCGCGCCGCCGCCGTAGGAGACGCCCCAGCCGCCGATGCGGGCGTCGGCGACGTCCGGGCGGTCGCGGAGCCAGCCGAAGACCGCCCGCACGTCCGCGATCTCCTTCGGCCCGTCGATCCCGATCAGCCCTCCCGACTGCCCGTGGCCGCGCGCGTCGTAGGCGAGGACCGCGTAGCGCTCGCCGATCCCCATCGCCTGCGCCACCGCCAGCGTGCTGGCCCGCGTCCCGCCGAGGCTGTGCATGAAGATCACGGCTGGCCAGCCGCCGGCCGGCGCCGGCGCGTCGGGCAGCGTCACTGTCGCTGCGAGCGTCGTGCCGTCGGTGGACGTGATCGTCACGTCCTGCTTCGAGAACGCGCTTGCGGGCCCCGAGGCGAGGAGCGCCGCCGCCGTGGCCGCGAGCACGACGAGCAGGGCGCGTCTGGCGGCCACTGTCACGGCGGCGAAGGGTAGCCCACGTCTGTTAGGCGTCCGTGTGGGGTGACCGGCGGTGCCGCCCGTATCATCCGCGCGATGGACGCGCGGCCGATCGGCGTGTTCGACTCGGGCGTGGGTGGCCTCACGGTCCTCCACGAGCTGCTCGTCACGCTGCCCCACGAGGACGCCGTTTATCTCGGCGACAACGCCCGGCTGCCCTACGGCCCGCGCCCGCTCGCGGAGGTGCGCCGGTTCGCGCTCGAGGTGGGACGGCACCTCTCCGAGCAGGGCGTCAAGCTCGTCGTCGTCGCCTGCAACACGGCGACCGCCGCGGGCCTGCCCGACCTCCAGCGGGCGCTCGACGTTCCCGTGGTCGGCGTCCTCCACCCGGAGGCGCACGCGGCCGCGCTCGCGACCCGGAACCGGCGCGTCGGGCTGCTCGCGACCGAGGCCACCGTTGCGAGCCGCCGGTACGAGGAGCTCGTTCACGCCCACGACGCGAGCGTCGAGGTCGTCGCCGTTGCGTGCCCGCGGCTCGTGCCCCTGATCGAGGGCCCCGACCCGTTCGGCGAGGAGACGACCGAGGCCGTCCGCGAGGTGGCCGCGCCGCTGCGCGAGGCGGGGGTCGACACCGTCATCCTCGGGTGCACCCACTACCCGATCGTCCGGCCGATCTTCCAGCGGGTGTTCGGGCGCGGGGTGACGCTGGTCTTCTCCGCGGACGAGACCGCGCGCGAGGTATCGGAGACCCTGGCGCGCAAGGGGATCGAGAACAGCGAGGGTCGCGAGGGAGCCGTCCGTTTCCTGACGACGGGGGACCCGACCGACTTCGCCGAGATGGGCAAGCGGTTCCTGCAGCTGCCGGTGCGCGAGGTCGAGCGGGTGGCGCTCGCGACCGGCCGCGTCACAGGCGGCATGATGCCGCGCGACCGACGCCGACCTCCGAGGGAGATGCCTTGACACGCCACGACGGACGCACGCCCGATCAGCTCCGCGAGCTCGACCTCCAGCCGGACTTCCTGGAGCAGCCGCACGGGTCGGTTCTCTACGCACAGGGGCGCACCGTCGTCCTCTGCACGGCGACGGTCGAGGAGGAGATCCCGCGCTGGCTGCGCGGGAAGGGCAAGGGCTGGATGACGGCCGAGTACTCGCTGTTGCCCGCGTCCACGGGCGAGCGGACGCAGCGCGCCGTCTCGCGCGGACGACCGGACGGGCGCGACGGTCGAGATCCAGCGTCTCATCGGACGCGCGCTCCGCAGCGTGTGCGACTTCCAGGCGCTCGGCGAGCGGACGCTGTGGCTCGACTGCGACGTCCTCCAGGCCGACGGCGGCACGCGCTGCGCCGCGATCACCGGCGCGTATGTCGCCGCGTACCGCGCGCTCGACCGCTTCGGGCTGACGAAGGCGCTGCCGTCGTCCGTCGCTGCCGTCTCGGTCGGCGTCGTCGACGGCGAGCCCGTGCTCGACCTCGACTACGTCGAGGACTCGTCCGCCGACACGGACATGAACGTCGTGATGGCCGCCGACGGCCGTCTCGTCGAGGTGCAGGCGACGGCGGAGAAGGAGCCGTTCTCGCGCGAGCTCCTCGACCGGCTGCTCGACCTCGCGGCGGGGGGATCGAGGAGCTTCGCGCAGCGCAGGAGGCTGCCTGCGAGGCAGCGTCGCTCATCGATTGAGCCGCGCCGCTCTTCGACTGAGCCGCGTCGCGCTTCGGCCGAGCGGAGCCGCGGCGGAGAATCCCAAGTGACACAGTGTCACAAGGTCGTCCTCGCCTCGGGGAACCGCCACAAGCTCGAGGAGCTGCGCCGCGCGTGGCCGGAGCTCGAGCTCCTCGCCCGGGACGACCCTCCGCCCGAGGACGGCGCGTCGTACGCCGACAACGCGAGGATCAAGGCCGAATGGGGCAGGCGCCACGCGCCCGCGGACGCGTGGGTCGTCGGGGAGGACTCGGGCATCGAGGCCGTCGCGCTCGGCGGCGCTCCTGGCGTCCTGACGGCGCGCTGGGCGGCCGGGGATCCCGTCGGGCGGATGCTCGGGGCGCTGGCCGGCGAGGACGAGCGCGCGCGCCCGCTATGTCTGCGTGCTGGTGGCGATCGCCCCCGACGGGCGGGAGGTCGTTGCGACGGGCGCGCTCGAGGGGCACATCGCGCTCGAGGCGTCGGGATCCGGGGGCTTCGGCTTCGACCCGGTGTTCGTCCCCGAGGGAGAGTCGCGCACCGTCGCCGTGCTCGGGGACGGCTGGAAGCAGGCGCACTCCCACCGCGCCCGGGCCGCGGCCGCGCTCCGCCTTCCCTCAGTACCCGCGTGACACGGGCGCCGGGTCCCGCCGCGGGCCGGACCTCCCGACCCGTGTCGACGTACGCGAGGACGTAGTTGAGCGCCGCGCCGAACACGATCACGTTCGCCATCACGTAGAGCCAGACGAGGAGCAGGAACGTCGTCCCGAGCGCCTGGAGCGCGACGACGTCCGTGGTGAGCGAGCACGAAGAGCGGCAGCGCCTGGAGCGTGCCGACGAGCACGATCGCTCCGAGGGTCGCGCCGGGGAGCACCTCGCGGTGCGTGAGTCGCGCGTTCGGCAGGCGGTAGTAGGCGGACTGGAGGAAGACGAAGAGCGCCGCGCCGAGAGCCGAGCAGCGTCAGCGCGAGCGCGACCCACTGGTTCGCCGACGACGTCGGTCGCGTAGCGGCGGAGGAGGTCGTAGCCGAACGTGCCGAGCGGTGAGGCCGGCGAAGAGGACGAGGAGCGCGGCGGTCATGTAGACGACTCGCGAGCGCCTTGCCGCGCAGGAACGACGGTTCGGGCGGCCGTAGAGGATGTTGAACGCCGACTCGAGCGCCGAGAAGAGCGACAGCGAGCTCCAGAGCAGCGCGACGGCGCCGACGACCGACAGCGTCGGTCGCGTTGCGCTGGACCGCGTCGACGACCTTGACGATCGACTCGACCGACTGGTCCGGGAAGATGTCCTCGAGGTACGAGACGAGGGCGCTCGACGAGTCGGCCTGGTCGAGGAAGCCGAGCACCGAGAGGGCGAGGAAGATCAGCGGGACGAACGACGCGCAGCGCGAAGTACGCGACCATCGCGGCGAGGTGGGTGCCACGCTCGGAGAAGAAGCGGTCGAAGGTCGCGCCGATTGCCCGCACCGGGGGATGGTGCCCCAAGCGGCGTGCACGCAGGCGTCCTTTGCTAGCTTCGGGCGCCGGCATGGACGCTTCCGCCGCACTCTCCGAGCTCGTCGGGCTCTCGACCCAGGTCGTCGAGGCGGTGATCGCCGGGGGCGACGGGACGGTCGAGGCGGCGCATGCCGCGGGCGGGGAGCGCGCGCAGGCGCTGGCGGCGGCCGGGGCGTCGCTGCTCGCCGAGGCGGCGACGGTGCGCCCGTCCGGCACGGACGTCGAGCGTGTCCACGTCGACCTCGACCGTGGGTCGCTCGTGGCAGTCCGCGACGGCGGACGGATCGTCGTCGCGACGACGATCGCGGAGCCGACCGCGGGCCTCGTCGCCTTCGACCTCCGGACCGCGCTCCGCCGGGTCGCCGAGGAGCCTGCGTGAGGCTCGCCGTGCTCGTCGCTGCCGCGATCGCGGCGTGGCTCCTCCTCCGGCGCCGGGGCAGCGGCGACGGTCGACGTGTTCTCGTCGCCTGGGCGGACGGGTCGGAGCTCGAGCTCGCGAGCGGGACGCCCGAGCGCGACCGGCTGCTGGCGATCGCCGAGGACGCGGTCGGGTGAAGGTGAGCGCGGTCGACGACCTCGGACGGCGGCTGCTCGACGTCGCGCTCCTCGAGGGCGACTTCACCCTCCGCTCGGGTCGCCGCTCGCGCTGGTACCTCGACAAGTACCGCTTCGAGACCGACCCCGACCTCCTGCGCGCGCTCGGCGACCGGCTCGCCGCCGCGATCCGCGAGGCGGAGCCGGGCGCGGCCCGCATCGCGGGCCCCGCGCTCGGCGCGGTCGCGCTCGCCGCCTCGGCGGCCATGGCGTCCGGCCTGCCCTTCATCATCGTGCGCGGTGAAACCAAGGAATACGCCACCGGGAACCGCATCGAGGGGCCGCACGAGCCGGGCGAGCTCGTGTGTCTCGTCGAGGACGTGGTCACGTCGGGCGGCGCCCTCTGCGAGGCGGTGGAGGCCGTTCGCGCAGCCGGGCTCGTCGTCCGCCACGCGGTGTGCGTCGTCGACCGCGAGGAGGGGGGCGCAGACGCCCTCGCGCGGCTCGGCGTGCGGCTCGCCGGGCTCTATCGGGCGGGCGATCTGCTCGCGACACGGGAGCAGGGGATGAACCCGCATGGTTGAGCCGGATCCGCGTGGGCTATAGGCTCGGGCGGGGAGATCGAGACACCATCGACCAGGGAGGATCGAACGTGACCAAGCAGGAGTTCGTGGATGCCGTCGCCGACAAGGCCGGCCTGACGAAGCGCGACGCCGGCTCCGCGATCGACGCGGCCCTCAACGTGATCGAGGGCACGCTCAAGAACGGCGACGCCATCACGTTCACCGGGTTCGGCAAGTTCCACGTCACGCGGCGCGCCGCCCGCCAGGGCGTGAACCCGCGCACCGGCGAGCCGGTGCAGATCGCCGCCGCGAACGTGCCGAAGTTCTCGGCCGGTTCGCAGCTCAAGAAAGCAGTCAACTGAGCTATCCGCGGGACGGAGATCCGCCGAGTCGGATCTCCGTCCCGCCCCGCCCGCCCTGCGGCGGGCGATCCTGAAGGCGTCGGCTTCGCCGCCGCAACTGCTCAGAGCCGTCGTCGCGACGCGCTGGTGAGCGATGGACCGCTCACTCCATGCCCTGGGATCCCTCCGGGCTAGCTCACGAGAAGAGTCGGGCGCGGGCTTCGGTGGGATCCGACTCGTCGCAGATCTTCTCAGCGCGGGGATGGTATACGAACGTATGTTCGTATACCATCCCCGCGCATGCAGCTCTCGTTCGACGCCGCCGACCGCCTGGTTGAGCTCGTCGAGGCGCGGCGCGCGCCGGTGCCCGCGGACGAGGCGGCGCGCATGCTCTTTGCGCTCGCGAGCGCCCCGACGGCGCTCGCGCGGTCGCTCCTCGACGATGTCGTCACGGGCGACGCACGGCTCGCCTGGCGGGGTGCGTCGGTCGGCCTCTCGGCGCCTCCGGGTGCGGACGTCCGGCTCGAGGACGCCCACTTCGTCGTCGTCGACCTCGAGACGACCGGGCTGTCGCCGCGCACCTCGCGGATCTGCGAGATCGGCGCGCAACGCGTCCGCGCGCTCGAGCTCGAGGACGCCTTCGAGACGCTCGTCGATCCTCGGGTCGCGCTCCCCGCCGCCGTCGTCTCCCTCACCGGGATCCGGGCGGACGCCCTTCGCGGCGCGCCCCGCACCGAGCTCGCCGTCCGCCGGTTCCTGGCCTTCGCCGGGGACGCGGCGATCGTCGCGCACAACGCGCGCTTCGATCTCGCCTTCCTCGACCGCGAGGTCGAGCTGCTCACGGGTCGCAGGATCGCCGCTCCGGTCGTCGACACCGTGTGGCTCGCGCGTCGGTTGCTCGGCGAGCGCACGCGCCGCGTCGGTCTGGCCGCGCTCGCCCGGTTCTTCGGCGTCCCCACCGAGCCGTGCCACCGTGCGCTGCCCGACGCGCGCGCGACGGCCGAGATCCTCGTCGTCCTCGTCGGCCTGGCCCAGGAGCGCGGCGCGCGGACGCTCGCGGACCTGGTCGAGCTCGCCGCTCCCCGTGCGCGCCGGCTGCACACCAAGCGCTCGCTCGTCGCGGGCGCGCCGCCGCGCCCCGGGCGTGTACGTCTTCCGCGGCCGGGGCGGGCTCCCGCTCTACGTCGGGCGGGCACGGGATCTTCGCGCCCGACTCCGCTCGTACTTCGCCGGCGGACGGCAGAGGCCGGCCGTCGAGGCCGCGCTCGGCGCGCTCGAGGAGGTGGAGTGGCGCGAGACCGGCTCCGAGCTCGACGCCGCGCTCGAGGAGCTGCGGCTGCTCCGCGAGCTGCGCCCGCCCGCCAACGCGCGCAGCACGCGGCCGGACCGCCACGTGTACCTGAGGCGGCGCGGGAGCCGCTGGAGCGCGACGACCGAGGCCACCGCGCTCGGGCCGCTTTCGGGCCGTCGGTTGGCTCGACTGGCCGCGCGCGCGCTCGACGGCCACGACTCGGACGACGTGGAGACCGCGCTCCCGGGGCTCCGCCGCCGCGTGCGACGCCTCGGGCGCGAGCTCCGCTTCGAGGACGCCGCGCGGCTGCGCGATCGGCTCGCCGGTCTCGAGGAGGCCGTCGACGGCACTGCGCGAGCTCGAGCGGCTGCGGTCGCTTCGCGCCTGCGTCGTCGTGCCCGCGCGGCGAGGCGGGCTTCGCCCGCGCCCATGCGATCGCCGGCGGGCGGGTCGCCGCGACGCGACTTCTGCCATGCGGCGCCGGCGCCGCCCACGAGGCGGCGGCGCTCGTCGCCGACGCGAGCCGGACGGCCGCGTCGCGCGCCCCGGAGGACGCCGACGAGCTGCGACTCGTCGCGGTCGTTCCTCCGACGGCCGCCGCCGGAGCTGCACGTGTGCGCACTCGAGGTCGCGGCGATCTGCGCGCTGGTCGACGGGCTACCCTTGGCCGCGTGACGAGCGACGCCGCAGGCCGCTCCCGCGTCCGTTCGCCGACCGCCTCGCCGACGCCGTCGAGCGCAAGCGCTCGCAGCTCGTCGTCGGGCTCGACCCGGTCGTCGACCTCCTGCCCGTCGAGCTGCGCGGAGAGGCGGCGGTCGGTCGCGCGGCTGCGGCGGGGGCCGTCGAGCGGTTCTGCAAGGGGATCGTCGACGCCGTCGCGCCCTACGTCGTCGCGGTGAAGCCGCAGGTCGCGTTCTTCGAGGCGCTCGGCAGCGACGGCTGGCGCGCGCTCGAGGCAGTCGCGCGCTACGCGCGCGAGGCAGGGGTGCTCGTGGTTGCCGACGCGAAGCGCGGCGACATCGGGTCGACGGCACGCGCCTACGCCACGGCGTTCCTCGAGCCCGCGGACGGCGAGCCGCCGCTCGCCGACGCCCTGACCGTGAACCCGTACCTCGGCCGGGACTCGCTCGACCCGTTCCTCGCCACGTGCCGCCGTGACGGCGCAGGGCTCTTCGTCCTGGTGCGCACCTCGAACGCGGGGGCCGCCGACCTCCAGGACGCGATGCTCGCCGACGGGCGGCCGCTCTGGCGTCATGTTGCGCAGCTCGTCGACCAGTGGGGCGAGGACCTCGTCGGGGCGCGCGGGCTCTCGAGCGTCGGCGCGGTCGTGGGGGCGACCGTTCCGAGGATCGTGGGCGAGGCGCGTCGCGCGATGCCGCGCGCGATCATCCTCCTGCCTGGCGTCGGCGCGCAAGGAGCGACGCCGGCCGACGTCGCGCGCGCGTTCACGAGCGGCCCCGCGAGCGCGCTCGTGAATGCTTCGCGGTCGGTCATCTATGCGTACCGGGACGCGCCGCCCGAGGACTGGCGCGCGGCCGCGGGGGCGGAGGCGGCACGGCTCTCGGCTGCGGTCTGGGCGGCTGCCGGCTGGTGACGCGCCGCCGGGTAGATTTCGCCACCGTGATTCGCCTCGGTCTCGCCGTCGCGGTCGCCACGCTCCTCGCGTGCGGGCCGGCTCAGGCAGCCGCGCCGTCCGTCCAGGCGCGGGCCTACATCGTCCAGAGCTCGGTCGACGGGCACACGCTCGCCGCCCGCGACGCCGACGCACCGCGCGCGATGGCGAGCATCACGAAGCTGATGACGGCCCTCGTCGCCCTCGAGCACCTCTCGCTCGACGATGTCGTGACCGTGCCGCCGGTCGCGGCGCGGGTCGGCGAGTCGTCGCTCGGGCTCCACGCGGGACAGCGGCTGAGCGTCCGCGACCTGCTCGTCGGCACGCTGGTGCCGAGCGCGAACGACGCCGCGACGACGCTCGCCGTCGCCGCGGCCGGGAGCGAGGGTCGGTTCGTCGCCCTGATGAACCGCAAGGCCCGCGAGCTCGGCCTCACCGGCACGCATTTCCGGAACCCGCACGGGCTCGACCAGACGGGCCACGTCTCGACGGCGCGCGACCTCGCCGTGCTGCTCCGCGACGCGCTCCGCGTCCCCGTGATCCGTCGCTACGCAGGGACGCCTGCTGCGACGCTCTCCGACGGGCAGGTCGTGGAGTCGACAGACAACCTGCTCGGCCGGTTCCGCGGGATGGTCGGCGGCAAGACGGGGCACACGGCGAGCGCGGGGTGGTCACAGGCCGCGTTTGCGCGGGTGGGGGATGTGGGCATCACTGCTGTCGTGCTCGGCTCCCCCGACGAGGCACAGCGCGACCGCGACCTCGAGGCTCTGCTGCGCTACGGGCTCGCGCGCTATCGGGCGGCGAAGGTCGTCGACCCGGCCCGCACCTATGCGACCGTCGCCGTCGGGTGGGGACAGCCGCCGGTCCGCGCAGTGGCGCCGCGCGCAATCGTCCGTCCCGCCTCGACCGATCGCCCGCTGACCGAGCAGGTCGTGGTGCCTGCGGTTGCCTCGCTCCCCGTCGTCTCGGGCCAGCGCCTCGGGACCGTCGTCGTCACGGACGGACGGCGGGTCGTCGCCCGCTCGCCGCTCGTCGCGGCGTCGTCGAGGACCGCGCCGAGCGTCTCCGACAAGGCCTGGTGGGTCGCCCGCCGGACGATCGGCAATCTCGCAGGGCTCGTCTCGTGATCGTCACCGTCACCCTGAACGCCGCGCTCGACCGCTCGCTGACGGTGCCGACGCTCCAGCTCGGCCAGCGCCACCGGGCAAGCGACGTGCTGACGCTCGCCGGCGGAAAGGGGATCAACGTCGCCCGGGCGCTCAAGAGGCTCCACGTTCCGGTTGTCGCGACCGGGCTCGCCGGCGGGCGCACGGGCACGCGGATCGTCGAGGAGCTGACGGGCGAGGCGATCCTGAACGACTTCGTCCGCATCGGCGACGAGTCGCGGACCTCCACGCTGGTCGTCGACCCCACCTCTGGCACGCAGACCGAGATCAACGAGTGGGGGCCGAAGATCACCGAGTCCGAGCTCGAGACGCTCATGGACAAGCTGCGGTACCTCTCGCGCGGCGCCGACGCCGTCGTCCTCGCGGGGTCGCTCCCCCGGGGGGTCGCGGATACGTTCTACGCCGACGCCGCGCGCGAGCTCCACCGGCGCAACGTCCGGGTCGTCCTCGACTCGGAGGGAGAGCCGCTCCGGCTGGGGCTCGAGGCCGAGCCCTGGCTCGTCTCGCCGAACCAGCACGAGGCGGAGCAGCTCGTCGGGCAGGAGCTGAACGACGAGGAGGAGTTCGTGATGGCGCTCGAGACGATCGCCGAGCTCGGCGCCCGCAACGTCCACATCACGCTCGAGAGCGGCTGCTTCGCGCTCGTCCGCGAGGACCGGCAGGTCCGCCGATACCGCGTCGACGTCCCGCGTCTCGAGCCCGTCTCCGTCGTGGGTGCCGGCGACGCCTTCCTCGCGCAGTGGCTCGCCTCGGTCCTCGACACGGAGGCTCCCGTCGAGGAGTCGCTCCGCCTGGCTGTTGCCGCCGGGGCCGCGTCCGTCCTCGAAGTGGGCGCGGGCAGGTTCGACCCCGCGGAGGCGCGCCGCCTCGTCGCCGCCGCGGAGGTCCGCGAGCTCCAGCCCGTGTCCTGAGCCGGCCTCCGAGCCGCCCGCTAGGATCGAAGCCACTTGGGTGAGCGGGAGGACAAGTTTGCGAGGGAAGGGCTCACCTTCGACGACGTCCTGCTCGTGCCGGCCGAGTCGGCGGTGCTCCCGAACGACGTCTCGACCGCGACGCGGCTGACGCGCTCGATCACTCTCGAGATCCCGCTCCTCTCGGCGGCGATGGACACCGTCACCGAGGCGCGGATGGCGATCGCGCTCGCGCGGCTCGGCGGCATCGGGGTCCTGCACCGGAACCTCTCGATCCCCGACCAGGTGGCCGAGGTCGACAGGGTGAAGCGCTCCGAGGCGGGCATGATCGTCGAGCCGGTCACGCTGGCGCCCGAGGCGCTCGTCGGCGATGCACTTGCGTTGATGGAGCGCTACCGCGTCTCGGGGATCCCGATCACGGACGGCGACGGCGTGCTCGTCGGGATCCTCACGAACCGCGATCTCCGCTTCGGCGTCCCCTCCACGATGCGCGTCGCCGACGCGATGACGAGGGAGGGTCTCGTCACCGCTCCGGTCGGGACGACGCTCGAGGAGGCGCAGGCGATCCTCGGGAGGCACCGCATCGAGAAGCTCCCGATCGTCGACCTCGACGGGCGGCTCAAGGGGCTGATCACCGTCAAGGACATCTCGAAGCGGGAGGCGTTCCCGCTCGCGACGAAGGACGAGCGCGGCCGCCTCCGCGTGGCAGCAGCCGTCGGGGTCGGGACGGACGCCTTCGAGCGTGCTGCCGCGCTCGTCGAGGCGGAGGTGGACGCCCTCGTCGTCGACACGGCCCACGGGCATTCGCTCGGGGTCGTCGAGATGGTGCGCCGCCTGAAGGACGCGCACGACGTCGAGATCGTTGCCGGCAACATCGCCACCGCCGAGGCGGCGGAGGCGCTCATCGACGCCGGCGCCGACGCGCTCAAGGTCGGCGTCGGGCCCTCGGGCATCTGCACGACCCGCGTGGTCGCGGGTGCCGGCGTTCCGCAGGTCACCGCGATCTTCGACTGCGCGCAGCTGGCCTCCGAGCACGGCTTGCCGGTGGTCGCCGACGGGGGCATCACCTCGTCCGGGGACGTCGCCAAGGCGATCGGCGCCGGCGCGGACACCGTGATGGTCGGCGGCATGCTCGCCGGCACCGACGAGACGCCCGGCGGCGTGATCGTCGTCCAGGGCGAGCGCTTCAAGGAGTACCGCGGCATGGGCTCGCTCGGGGCGATGAAGGCGCGAGGCTTCTCGAAGGACCGGTACTTCCAGGGCGACGTCGAGGACGTCGCGGAGCTCGTCCCGGAGGGGATCGAGGGGCGCGTCGCCTACAAGGGGCCGCTCGGGCCGATCGTCCACCAGCTCGTCGGCGGCCTCCGCCAGGCGATGGGCTACTGCGGCGCCCCGACGCTCGAGGAGCTCAAGGAGGCGCGTTTCGTGCGGATCACCGGGGCAGGCCTGCGGGAGAGCCATCCGCACGATGTGACGATCACGAAGGACGCGCCGAACTACCGTCGTGGCTGACGCCGCCGAGAAGGAAGAGGAGTGGGTGCCAGGCTTAAGCCTGGCGCCCTCACAGTTTCCATCGGGCCCGGAGCCGACGCCGGAGGACCGCCCGGTGCTCGTCCTCGACTTCGGCGGCCAGTACAGCCAGCTGATCGCGCGCCGCGTGCGCGAGGCGCGCGTCTACTCCGAGCTCGTCTCCCATCGGCTCTCGGCCGACGAGCTCCGTGTCCGCGACCCCGCCGCCCTGATCCTCTCCGGCGGGCCGGCGTCCGTCTATGCCGAGGGCGCGCCGCTCGCCGACCCCGCGATCTTCGAGCTCGGGATCCCGACGCTCGGCATCTGCTACGGCATGCAGCTGATGGCGCGCGAGCTCGGTGGCGCGGTCGAGGCGAACGACGTGTCCGAGTACGGCAAGGCGGAGGTCGAGCTCGACGGCTCCGCCGCGCTCTTCCACGACCTGGCAGCAGAGCAGGTGGTCTGGATGAGCCATCGCGACTCGGTGACGGCCGCGCCCGCCGGCGCGCGTGTCACCGCCTCGTCGGAGACGACCCCGATCGCCGCGTTCGAGGACCCCGAGCGGGGCCGCTACGGCGTGCAGTTCCATCCCGAGGTCGTCCACACGCCGCAGGGACAGCGGATCCTCGAGACGTTCCTCCACGATGTGGTCGGCGCGCCGCCCGCCTGGACGCCGGCCGCCGTGATCGAGGAGCAGGTCGAGCGGATTCGCGCGCATGTCGGGCGCGAGCAGGTCATCTGCGGGCTCTCGGGCGGCGTCGACTCGGCGGTCGCCGCGCTCCTGGTGCACAAGGCGGTCGGCGACCAGCTGACGTGCGTCTTCGTCGACCACGGCTTGCTGCGCGAGAACGAGGCCGAGCAGGTCGTCGAGACCTTCGGGCGCCACTTCCACGTCCCGCTCGTCCACGTCGACGCGCGCGAGCGCTTCCTCGCGCGCCTCGCCGGCGTCACCGAGCCGGAGGAGAAGCGCGCGATCGTGGGCGAGGAGTTCATCCGCGTGTTCGAGGACGAGGCGGGGAAGCTTGGCGACGTCCGCTTCCTCGTGCAGGGGACGCTCTACTCGGACGTGATCGAGTCCGGCGGCGAGGTCGGGGTGGCGGCGAAGATCAAGTCGCACCACAACGTCGGAGGCCTCCCGGCCGACATGAAGATGGAGCTGGTCGAGCCGCTCCGCTCGCTGTTCAAGGACGAGGTGCGGCGTGTCGGCGAGCAGCTGGGGCTGCCGGAGCGGATGGTGTGGCGCCACCCGTTCCCCGGGCCCGGCCTCGCGATCCGGATCATCGGCGACGTCACCGAGGAGCGCCTCGCGATCCTGCGCGCCGCCGACGCGATCCTTCTCGACGAGGTGCGCCGCGCGGGCCTCTATCGCGAGCTCTGGCAGTGCTTCGCCGTCCTCCCGGCAATCCGCTCGGTTGGCGTCCAGGGTGACGAGCGGACGTACGCGTACCCGGTGCTCCTCCGCGCCGTCACGTCGGAGGACGCCATGACAGCCGACTGGGCGCGCCTACCCTACGAGCTGCTCGACGCGATCGCGAGCCGGATCGTCAACGAGGTCCCGGGCGTCAACCGCGTCGCCCTCGACCTGTCGTCCAAGCCGCCAGCGACGATCGAGTGGGAGTAGAGGCGGATTCCGGCTTCGCCGGACTCCGCTAGACAAGCCCGCCCCGCCAGACCCCCACCTCGACGACTCCATCCGGATCCACCTCGACCGCGACGCGCTCGCCGACCGAGGGGACGTCCACCCCCACCGCGACCGACTCCAGGTCGGTTCCGTCATCGCGCCGCACGCGTAGCCGCATCACCGCTCCGTCGCGGTCCGCCGCGACGACGACAGCGCCGTCCCCCGGTCGCACGTGCACCGCCTCCGGACGGATCACGGTCGCGCGGTCGCCGTCGCGCTCGATGTTCGTCATCCCGAGGAAGCCCGCCACCCAGTCGTCGGCCGGGCGCCGCCAGAGCTCGTCGGGCGCCGCGACCTGCGCGACGCGTCCGTGCCGCAGCACGGCGACGCGGTCACCGAGCTCGAACGCCTCGCCGACGTCGTGGGTCACGTGGACGACGGTCAGCGCGAGCCGCTCGAACAGCATGCGGAGGTCGGTCTGGAGCCGTCGTCGCAGCGGCCCGTCGAGCGCGCCGAGCGGCTCGTCGAGGAGGAGGACGGCCGGGCGGGTGGCGAGCGCTCGGGCGAGCGCGACCCGCTGCGCCTCGCCGCCCGAGAGCGTCGTCACGTCCCGTCGCTCCGTCCCCGCGAGGCCGACAAGCTCGAGTGCCTCGGCCACGCGTGCAGCGCGCTCGTGCGCCGGGACGCTGGCCACTTTCAGGCCGAAGCCGACGTTCCCTGCAACGTCGCGGTGCGGGAACAACGCGGCGTCCTGGAAGACGAGCCCGACGCTGCGCCGGTGCGCCGGCACGTCCGTGACGTCGACGCCGTCGAGTAGGACACGGCCGGCGGTCGGCCGCTGCAGCCCGGCGACGATGCGGAGCGCGGTGGACTTGCCCGAGCCGCTCGGCCCGAGCAGCGCGAGCCGCTCGCCGTCCGCCACGTCGAGCGAGACACCGGAGAGGATCGACGCCCCGTCGACCTCGACGCCGACCCCGACGAGTGCGAGCCTCACCGCGGCCCTTCCCGGACGAGGACGCGTTCGGAGACAAGCGCGACCGCGGCGACGAGGCCCATGAGCACCACGCACAGCGCCATCGCCGCGCCGACGTTGTCCTCACCCGGTCGGCCGAGGAAGCGGAAGATCGCGACCGGCACGGTGGGCCAGTCGGCGCGGACGACGAAGACGGTCGCGCCGAACTCGCCGAGCGCGACGGCGAATGCGAGGCCCGCCGCGACCGCGAGCGGCCGGGCGAGGAGCGGAAGCTCGATTTCGCGCCGGATCTGACGCGGCGCCGCGCCGAGCACCGCGGCCGCCTCCCGTAGGCGGATGTCGACAGCCCGCAGGGCAGGCACGAGCGCGCGGACGACGAACGGCAACGCGACGAGCGCCTGTGCGATGGGGACGATCGCAGGCGACGAGCGGAGGTCGAGCGGCGGGTCGGCGAAGGCGAGCAGGAAGCCGAACCCGAGCATCGCCGCGGACGCGCCCAGGGGGAGCATGACGAGGACATCGAGCGCGCGCCGCCCGCCGGCGACGGCGATCGCAGCGGGGATCCCGACTGCGAGCGCGATCGCCGTGGCGGTCGTCGCGAACAACAGGGAGTTGAGGATCGCATGCCATGGCTCGACGAGGAGTGCAGGCGTCTCCTGCGCGAGGGCGGTGTAGTGGTCGAGGCCGTACCCCGCGCCGACCTGGAGCGAGCGGAGGACGAGGGCGACGAGCGGCAGCGCCAGGAGGCCCACCGAGACGACGACGACTGCGGCGACCGCGACGCGCTCGCGTCCCACCGGGCGCGGGGCGTCCACCCGCCCGCGGCGCCGCGCGCCGCCCAGCCGTCGCTCGAGCCTGCCCGAGACGATCACCGTCGCCGCGACCGCGGCGAGCTGGACCAGCCCGAGCACGGCTGCGGTGCGCAGGTCGAAGAGGCGCGCGGCCTGGTTGTAGATCTCCGACTCGAGCGTCGCGTAGCGCGGGCCGCCGAGCACGACGATCACGCCGAACGACGTGAAGCAGAAGAGGAACACGATCGAGGCGGCGGACGCGAGCGCGGGGGCGAGAAGGGGCAGCGTGAGCCGGAGACTCCGCTGCGCGGGAGACGCGCCGAGCGTCGCCGCGGCGTCCCAGAGCCGGCGGTCGAGCCCGGCCCAGAACGCGCCGACCACCCGAACCACGACGGCGATGTTGAAGAAGACGTGCGCGAGCAGGATCGCCCACACCGACCGCTCGATTCCGTCGGGGAGCAGGGCGACGAACGCCGTTGCGACGACGACAGTCGGCAGGACGAACGGGACGAGCACGAAGGCCTCGACCACCGAGCGGCCCCGGAACCGGAACCGCGACAGTGACCATGCGAGCGGCAGCCCGGCGGCGAGCGTCAGCGCCGTCGAGACGATCGCCTGCCAGAGCGTGAACCACGCGACGCTGCGCGTGACCTCGCTCGTGAGGACGCCCCAGGGGACGTCGAGCCGCCCGTCGACGACGAGGCTCCTCCGGAGGATCGCGACGAGCGGCCAGGCGAAGAAGACCGCGAGGAAGGCAATCGGGACGGCCGCGACGCCGGCCCGACTCAGCGCACGACGATCTCGGTCCACCGGGCGACCCAGCGGTCGCGGTTGGCGTCGATCTCCTGGGGCGGAAGCTGGAGCGGGTCCTTCGGCACCAGGGCGTATTTCACGAATGCCTCGGGGAGCGCGACCCCTGCCCGCACCGGGTACACGAACATCGACCCCGGCACGTCGGCCTGGAAGCGCTCCGAGAGCATGAAGTCGATCAGCTTCCGCCCACCGTCTTCGTTATGGGCGCCGTGCAGGATCCCGGCGTACTCCACCTGGCGGTAGCACCCGTCCTCGAGCGCCGCGGTCGGAGCCGCGGAGAGCGGCTTCGAGGAGAAGATCACCTCGGCGGCCGGACTCGACGCGTACGAGACGACGACCGGACGCTTGCCGGGGCTGCCCGCCGCGCCCGAGAACTGCTGCGTGTACGCCTCCTCCCAGCCGTCGACGACGAGGACGCCGTTCGCTCGCAGGCCGCGCCAGTAGGTCTCCCAGCGATCGCCGAACGTCGCGATCGTCGCGAGGAGGAAGGCGAGCCCCGGCGAGGAGGTAGCCGCGTTCTCGACGACGAGAAGGTTCCGGTAGCGGGCGAGGCCGAGGTCGGCGAGGGTCGTCGGCGGCACGATCCGATGCGAGGCGAACCAGGCCCGGTCGATGTTGAGGCAGACCTCGCCGTGGTCGATCGGGGTGACATGCGGGTCAGGATTCGAGAAGTCGGGCTCCAGGGTCGAGAGCTCGGGCGAGCGGTACTCGTCGAGCAGATCTCCGTCGAGCGCGCGCGAGAGGATGCTGTCGTCGATCCCGAAGATGACGTCACCCTGCGGGTCGCCCGCGGTGAGGAGCGCCTTGTTGAGGGTCTCGTTCGCGTCGCCGCCCTGGAGGATGCGGAGCGTGAGACCGGTTTCCTGTTCGAACGCCTGCTTGACGTCCTTCGAGACGGCAAACGAGTCGTGCGTGACCAGCACGACGTCCGTCGGCTGCGCATCGTCGCCACCGCAGCCCGCCGCAAGCAGCGCGGCGGCGACGACCGCGAGCACCGCGACCATGGCGAGTCCGACCTTGTGACGCAGTGTCACTTGCGCCCTCACGATCCCGTGCCGTGGGGCCGGATCGCGAGGAGGACGCCGTCCGCGACCGCCACGTGGGCGTCCGCGGTCGCGAAGACGTTCGACACGCCGCGCGTCGAGCCGGGCTCCAGCGTCTCGGCGACAAGCGGGTACTCGAACCCAGAGGTCGTGATACCCGCCGCAGGGCCGCCGAGCGGGAGGAGCGTGAGGAGCTCGCCCGGGACTCCGCGGAGCGTTCGCTCGCCTCGCACGACGTGGACGAGCGCGTCTCCCACCAGCGCGTCGACGTCGAGCGCCGCGAAACGATCCGAGCCGAGCAGGAGGAGCGAGGCGAGTAGGTGGTCGACGCGTCCGCCTGCGCTGGCGACGACGAGGACGCGGCGCGCGCCGAGCGCGAGCGCCTCGTCGAGGGCGAGCTCGAGGTCGGTGGCGTCCTTCGCGACCGGGTGCCGCACGATGCGCGCGCCGGCCGCCTCGGCCGCCTCGACCGCCGCGGCCGGCGCCGAGTCGAGGTCGCCGACCACGACGTCGACCTCGAGCCCCAGGGCGACGGCCCGCTCGAGCCCGCCGTCTGCCGCAATGACGGTCGCCGCTTCGGGCACAGCGACTTCCGGGCCCTGGCCCGCTGAGACGACGACGACGTCCGGCTCGATCACGCGTTCCTCCGCTGGCATTACCCAGATCAGGTTCTGCGGGTCGGCGGCGCGCTAGCCGCCCTCTCAGCACGGTTGCCCGAGCTCCCCGGTTCGCTCCGGCGAATCCTAGCGCGGCGAGCGCCTACAGGACACGGAACCCGACGTCGCCGGCAGGCACGAGCTCCGCGACGTCGACCGTGTCGACGTTCGCCTGCGGCGGCCCGAGGCCGAGCCAGGAGACGAGCACCGCGACGTCGTCGGCCGCCCCCTCGACCTCCGCCTCGACCGTCCCGTCGGGGTTGTTCCGCACCCAGCCGGAGACGCCGAGCGCCTCGGCACGACGCCGCGCGCCGTCGCGGAACCAGACACCCTGCACGCGGCCGCGTACGACCACCCTCCGGCGCACGACCTTCATCGCAACCCCGGATCGCTCCGGGTTGCCCCCACGACAGCTACGGGGCGTCCGTCGAAGCCTCGGGATCGGCGGCGGCTTGCGCGCGTGCGTCGAGGCTCAGGACGAACCCGGGGTGACGGACGCTGCCGTTGCCCGGGTCGTCCAGCTCGATGTCGTCGGGCTCGGGCGGCTCCACGCCCTCGGGCTCGTCCTCCAGGTCGTGGCCGTCCGGCGCCAGCCAGTCCTCGATCCGGAGGTCGGGCACGCGACCGTAGAGCCGTGCGCTGCCCGTCACGAGGGTGAGGTCGTGGGCGAGTGCGATGGAGGCGATCCGCAGGCTCGTCTCGTCGAGTCGGATTCCGAGGCGCTCCAGTCGCATGCGCAGCGGTCCGTACACGTTCGCGGCTTCGTGGTCGAAGGGCAGCACCGTGTTCGCTGCGGCGATGAGGTCATGCACGCGGCCTGCCACCTCTCCGTCGCCGTTGCGTGCGGCTGCGTACGTGATCTCCGCGACGGAAACCGCGGTTGTGCACTGCTTGTCGCCCGGTACCCTCGCCAGCCGGCGTACGAGCTGCATCGGCGGCTCGCGGAGCAATGCAGCAGCCAGGATGTCCGTGTCGAAGCAGTACACGGTTACGCGATCTCCGGGGGATGCCGCTCGCGGGCGAGCGTTCGCACGGCGACGATGTCGGCGACCGTCTCGTACAGGCCGGGGCGGGATGCAACCGCGCCCGCGAACGCCGCAAGCCCGAGGGGCCGGTCGCGGTCGTCCAGGTCCGCCGGGACGGGCACGATCGCCGCGACGGGCGAGCCGTAGCGCGTCACGACCATCTGCTCGCCCTCGAACACGCGCTCGAGGATCTCTGTCAAGCGCTCTCTCGCCTCGGTGAGTCCAACAGTCGGGTTCATGACGTGGGATCATCATGACAGCGGCCGGGCGCGTTGGCGAGGGCCTGACCGCGTGCGCGACCACGGGCGCATGGAGGCTGCTACACTCCGCCGCCGGCGGTCGAGTGACCGCCCTCTTTCCGAGCGATGACCACCTACACCGCCAAGCCGGGCGAGATCGAGCGCGACTGGTACGTCGTGGACGCCGAGGGCAGGACCCTGGGCCGTCTCGCCACGGAGATCGCCGACACGCTGCGCGGGAAGGGCAAGCCCCAGTACACGCCGCACGTCGACACCGGCGACTTCGTGATCGTCGTCAACGCCGAGAAGGTGCACGTCACCGGCAAGAAGCTCGACGAGAAGATGGTGCGCTGGCACTCCGGCTACCCTGGAGGGCTCAAGGAGCGGACGCTGCGCCAGCAGCTCGAGCGTCGCCCCACCGAGGTGATCCGGAAGGCGGTGAAGGGCATGCTCCCGAAGAACAGGCTCGCGGCAGCGCAGCTCCGCAAGCTCAAGGTCTACGCCGGCCCGGAGCATCCCCACACGGCGCAGTCGCCGAAGGGATTGGAGGAGCGTCGGTGACAGGCTTCAGCCCGTCTCCGACACAGTCATGACTGAGCTCGCGCACTACCGCGGCACCGGGAAGCGCAAGACGTCGGTCGCCCGCGTGATCCTGCGTCCCGGCGACGGCGCGACCTGGGTCAACGGCCGCTCGCTGGAGGACTACTTCCCGCGGGCGACGCTCCGGAAGCTCGCGCTCTCGCCGCTCGGGGTCGCCGACGCCGAGGGACGCTACGACCTCCGCGTCCGCGTCCACGGCGGTGGCATCAGCGGTCAGGCGGGCGCCGTCCGTCACGGGATCGCACGCGCCCTCGTCGAGGCCGATCCCGAGCTGCGGGTCCCGCTCAAGCGCCAGGGGTTCCTTACGCGTGACGCTCGCCAGGTCGAGCGCAAGAAGGCCGGCCTGCACAAGGCCCGCAAGGCACCGCAGTTCAGCAAGCGCTAGAGGCGCCCCCTTGCGGGATGCGCCGCCAGGACACACGCTACGTGTGTGGAGGGTGTCGCAATGGCTGAAACTGACGTGGCTCGTCTAGCGCTTTCCGGCCAAGCCGGAACGCGCAGGTGGTTCGGGACGGACGGGGTCCGCGGTGTCGTGGGCGAGACGCTGACGCCGGAGCTCGTCGAGGGGATCGGCCGCGCGGCGACGTTGTGGTCTGGACGCGGCCGTGTCCTCGTCGGCCGCGACACGCGCGGCTCGGGGCCCGAGCTCGAGGCGGCCGTGACGCGCGGCATCATCGACGCCGGAGGCACGGCCGTGCTCGGCGGGGTCCTGCCGACCCCCGCCGTTGCCCTGCTCTCGCAGGACCTCGGTCTCGTCGTCTCCGCCTCGCACAACCCCCCGGAGTACAACGGCGTGAAGGTCTTCGACCGGGAAGGCCACAAGCTCACGGACGCCGACGAGCTCGAGATCGAGGCGCTGGTCGGCGCTCCAGGCCCGGGCGGGGGCGGCGTCGAGCACGCCGAGGACGTCGTCGAGAGCTATGTCGACCATGTCCTCGAGCAGTTCGGGTCCGATCTCGGTGGGCTCCGGATCGCGGTCGACTGCGCAAACGGCGCCTACTCGGCGATCGCCCCCGGCGTGTTCGAGCGCCTCGGCGCCGACGTCACCGCGCTCGCCGCCGCGCCGGACGGGTCGAACATCAACGCCGGCTGCGGCGCGACCGACCTTCGCATGCTGCAGGCCGCCGTGCGCGCCGGCGGGTGCGACCTCGGGATCGCGTTCGACGGCGACGGCGACCGGATGCTCGCGGTCGACGCGCGGGGCGAGGTCGTCGACGGCGACCAGATCATCGCGATCTGCGCCCTCGCGCTCCGTGTCGACCTCGTCGCGGTGACGGTGATGACGAACCTCGGCTTCCACCGCCTGATGGAAGAGCACGGAATCCGCGTCGTCACCACCGATGTCGGCGACCGCTACGTGCTCGAGGCGCTTCGGCGCGAGGGCGGGATCCTCGGCGGGGAGCAATCGGGCCACCTGATCGTGCTCGAGGGTCACGCGACCGGCGACGGGCTTGCTGCCGCGCTGACGCTGTGTCGTGCGCTCGACGGGCGCACGCTCGCCGACGCCGCCGCCGTGATGCCGCGCTTCCCGCAGGTCAAGGAGAACGTGCGGGTGCCGCGGCTCGAGATCGGCGCGCGTATCGCTGCCGAGGTCGACCGCGTGAACGCCGAGCTCGCAGGTCGCGGCCGCGTGCTCGTCCGTCCTTCGGGGACGGAGCCCGTCGTTCGGGTGCTCGCCGAGGCAGAGCGCGCGGAGGACGCCGCGAAGCTCTGTGGTAGCATCGCTGACCTCGTCCGGCAGGAGGCCGGAGCCCGGTAAAGCCCTGCAAAGGAGTGCTAACCGGCCGGACATTGCGCGTCCGGGCAGAAAGGAGGAGCCAGGATGTGCGGGATCATCGGATACGTCGGGCCGCGTCAGTGCAAGCCGCTCCTTCTGCACGGCCTCGAGCGCCTCGAGTACCGGGGCTACGACTCGGCCGGGATCGCGCTCCTCGAAGACGCGGGCCTCGCCTACACCCGCGCGGTCGGCCCGCTCCAGAACCTGCGAGAGCGTGCCGGCGACACGGAGTCGCCGGCGACGACCGGCCTCGGCCACACCCGCTGGGCGACCCACGGCGGCGTCACCGAGGACAACGCCCATCCGCTCGCGGCGGAGGCGCCCGAGACGCTCGCCGTCGTCCTCAACGGGATCGTCGAGAACTACCGCGAGCTCCGCGAGGGGCTTGCCGGCCGTGGCCACGTCCTCTCGTCGGAGACCGACGCCGAGACGGTGACGCACCTGATCGAGGAGCACTACGAGGGCGATCTCGTCGAGGCCGTGCGCGGTGCGTACAACGAGCTCGAGGGCCACTACGCGTTCGTCGCGATCCACCGCGACCATCCCGGCCTGCTCGTCGGGGCGCGCCATCAGTGCCCGATGGTCGTCGGCCTCGCGGCGGGTGAGACGTACCTCGCGTCGAACGCCGCCGCCTTCCTGCGCGAGACGCGCGAGGTCCAGTTCCCGTCCGACGGCGAGATCGTCGCGGTCACCCCCGAGGGCTCGAGCTTCTTCCGGGCCGAGGACGGGTCGCCCGTCGAGCACGAGGTCGTCGAGCTCGACTGGGACGACGAGGGCGCGGAGAAGGCCGGCTTCGAGACGTTCATGCTGAAGGAGATCCACGAGCAGCCCGACGCGGTCGCCGAGACGATCGGCGACCGGCTGCGCAAGGGACGGCTCGAGCTCGAGGGCCTCGGGATGGACGACGAGGAGCTCCGGCACCTGAGCCGGATCGTGATCCTGGCGGCCGGCACCGCGTACCACGCTGGCGTGGCCGCGCGCTACGCGATCGAGGAATGGGGCCGCGTGCCCGTCGAGCACGACATCGCCTCCGAGTGGATCTACCGCAACCCGGTGCTCGACAGGGACACGCTGGTGATCGGGATCTCGCAGTCCGGCGAGACGCGCGACACGATCGAGGCGATGAAGCTCGCCCGCTCGATGGGCGCGCACACGGTCGCGATCACGAACATGATGGGCTCGCAGATCACGCGTGAGGTCGACAGCGTCCTCTACACGCGCTGCGGGATCGAGGTGGCGGTGGCCGCCTCGAAGACCTTCACCGCGCAGCTCTCGCTGCTCTTCCTCGTCGCGCTGAAGCTCGCCCAGGTGCGCGAGACACTTCCGGCAGGCGAGCTCGAGTACATCGTCAACGCGCTCTACGGGCTGCCGGACAAGATCAGCCAGTTCCTCTCCGGCGACCACCCGATCGACGAGATCGCCCGGAAGTTCCACGATCGGCCGTTCTTCCTCTACCTCGGCCGCAACATCGGGCTTCCGGTCGCGCTCGAAGGCGCGCTCAAGCTCAAGGAGATCTCGTACATCCCGACCGAGGCGTACTCGGCCGGCGAGATGAAGCACGGGCCGATCGCGCTGCTCGACGAGACGACGCCGGTCGTTGTCGTCGCGACGCGGATGGACCGCGTGTACGACAAGCTCGTCTCGAACATCCAGGAGGTGCGCGCCCGCGGCGCGCACGTGATCGCGATCGCCTCCGACGGGAACGAGGACATCCAGCACCACGCCGACGACGTGATCTACGTCCCGAAGGCGCCCGCCTTCCTGTCGGCGATCCTCGCCGTGATCCCGCTCCAGCTCCTCGCCTACCGCATCGCGCGCCTGCGCGGCCTCAACGTGGATCAACCCAGGAACCTTGCCAAGACGGTGACGGTCGAGTAATCGCAGCCGTCCCCGTCGAGTAGAGGGCTCGACGCCCCCTCCTCGACGGGGGCGTGGCTTCAGCCTCGCCCCTCTTCCTCTTGCGCGCCGCGCCGCTTGGCGCGCTCCTCAGCGGATTCTCAGGCTGCTCTGACGCGGCTCCCAGGCGACGACCGTAGGCTTCGGCCATGTTCTTCGTCCGCTACGCACGGAGCGAGCTCGCACGCAGGCGCGGGCGCACGATCGTCACGGTGTCGGGCCTCGCGCTCGGCGTCGCGCTCGTGATCGTCATCGCCTCGCTCACGCGCGGCCTCGACGACGCGCAGGCCTCGGCGCTCGATCCGCTGGCGAGCATCGGCACCGATCTCACGGTGACGCTGGCGCCGGCAGAGGACTCGGGCGGCGGGTTCGGCCCGCGTGGCGGAGGCGGGGGCCGCGAGCTCGTCGAGGCGAACAGCTCGGTGATCACCGACCTCTCCAAGCTCGGCACGCCGGGCGAGAAGTTCGAGCACACGTTCTTCCTGCCGGGAACGCAGCTGACCTTCTCCCGTTCGCAGGCCGTCCAGGTAGCCGCGGTCGACGGGGTGGCGGCGACCGCATCCGGGCTGATCCTGACGGCAGTGCACCAGTCGGGGACGGTCCCGAAGATCGTCGCGCAGATCAAGGCGGGCGGGCAGCAGGTCCAGGTCAACCGCGAGATCCCGCGTCCGACCGAGGCGGAGTTCCAGAAGATGCAGGCCTGCCTCCAGGCGAAAGGGATCCAGGTCGGCCCCGTCGGTGGGCAGGCCGGTGGCGCCGGCGGTGACGGCGCCGGCGGGCTCGGCGGCCCGGCACAGGGCGGGGCAGCGCCGGCCGGAGGGAACCGCAGCGCCTTCGCCGAGTGCCTGCCCGAACGCCTCCGCCGGTTCCGGGCGACGATCACCACACCCGAGCAGACGCTGCGGCAGGTGGTCGACCCGCCGCAGACCGACATCGCGAGCTCGACGTACACGATCGGCGGCGTCGACCTGACGCAGAACGGCATCGGCATCGTGACGCCGGCGCTCGTGACGAAGGGGCGCTACCTCCGCACGGCGGGCGAGGCCCTCGTGACCCAGACCTATGCGAGCCGCGAGCACCTGAAGCTCGGCTCGAAGCTCGACCTCAACGGGACCAGCTTCACGGTCGTCGGCCTCGTGCGGGCGCCGCTCGGAGGCCAGACGGCGGACGTGTACGTGCCCCTCGTCCAGCTCCAGAAGCTCGCGTCGCAGAAGGGGCAGGTCAACGTCGTGCTCGTCCGTGCAGACAGCGGTGACGACGTCGCGGGCGTGCAGAAGAGCATCGAGGCGCAGTTCCCGCGTGCGCAGGTTGCGAGCGCGCGCGACGTTGCGGATCACATCTCCGGCTCGCTCGTCGACGCCGCGAGCCTCTCCCATCGGCTGGGCGTCGCGCTGGCGATCCTCGCGGCGCTGACCGCGTTCCTGATCGCGCTGCTCCTCACGCTCTCGTCCGTGGGCAAGCGCGTGCGCGAGATCGGCACGCTCAAGGCGCTCGGCTGGAAGCAGCGGGTCGTCGTGCGCCAGATCCTGGGCGAGTCACTCGCGCAGGGCGTCGCGGGAGGCCTTCTCGGCGTCGTCCTCGGCATCGCGATCGCGGCCGTGATCGGCGCCGTCGGGCCCACGCTGACCGCCTCGTCGTCGACCGGCGGCGGCGGCGCCGCGGCGTCGGACGTCTTCGGCCTCGGCGAGGTCACCGCGCGGACGGTGACCGACCAGGTCGCGCTCACCGCGCCGGTCGCGCTCACGATCCTCCTGCTCGGGCTTCTCGTCGCGATCCTCGGCGGCCTCGTCGCCGGTGCGGCGGGCGGGTGGCGCGCGGCACGCATGCGGCCCGCCGACGCGCTGAGGCAGGTCGAGTGATGGAGATGCTCTACGAGGTGCGCGGCGCGGCGCGGTTCTTCCGGCGCGGCCCTGCAACCGTACGGGCGCTCGACGGGGTCGACCTGGACATCGGTGCCGGGGAGCTCGTCGCGCTCGTCGGACCCAGCGGCTCGGGGAAGACGACGCTGCTCCAGCTGCTCGGCGCGCTCGACCGCGTCAGCGAGGGGACCGTCCGGTTCGAGGGCGAGGACCTCGGTGCCCTCCGCGATGCCGCACTTGCAGATCTCCGGCTGCGGACGTTCGGCTTCGTGTTCCAGCAGTTCAACCTGATCCCGACGCTGACCGCGGTCGACAACGTGCAGGCGGCGATAGCGCCGGCCGGCGTGGACGACGACGAGGCGCGTGCTCGCTCGCTCGGATTGCTCGAAGAGGTCGGCCTCGCCGATCGCGCGACCCACCTCCCGTCGCATCTCTCCGGCGGCGAGCAGCAGCGGGTCGCGATCGCGCGGGCCCTCGTCAAGGAGCCGCGCGTGATCCTCGCCGACGAGCCGACGGGCAACCTCGACAGCGCCACCGGCGCGGACATCGTCTCGCTGCTCGCCGGCCTCGCGTCGGCGCGGGGGACGACCATGATCGTCGCAACGCACGACGAGAGCCTCGCGCGCCTGGCGCCGCGGAGGATCACCGTCCGCGACGGCAAGGCGACAGAGGCGCTCGGCGAGCTCGAGGCGCTCCGCACGAGCTGAGCAGCACGGCGGCGCTACGTCCTTCGCCGCGCTGCGACCGCGCCACTACGCTCCGGCCATGGCGCCGGTGCCCCACGAGTCGTCCCGCGCGCTCGTCACCCGGCTGCCGGCGCGGACCGTCGAGATGGACCGGGTCGCCGTCGAGGAGCCGCTCGAGATCCGGATCGACGGGACGCCCGTCGCGGTCACGATGCGGACGCCCGGGCACGACGAGGAGCTCGCGCTCGGGTTCGGCCTCACCGAGGGGTTGCGGCCGCTCGCCGCGCATCCAACCCCCGATCTTGCGGCGAACGTCGTCGAGGTCGACGCGGCCGGAGCGGACCTGGAGCGCGTGCGGCGTTCCTTCTACACCTCCTCGTCGTGCGGCGTGTGCGGGAAGGGGGCGCTCGAGGCAGTGGCCGTCGAGGCCCCGCGGGTCGAGAGCGAGGTCGTGGTCGCCTTCGAGGTCGTGGCGTCCCTGCCCGACACGCTCCGGGCGGCGCAGCGCACCTTCGAGCTGACCGGCGGGCTCCACGCGACAGGGCTCTTCTCGCCGGTGGGCGAGCTCCTCTGCGCGCGAGAGGACGTCGGCCGGCACAACGCGATGGACAAGGTGATCGGGTGGGCCTTCGGCCAGGGGCTGCTGCCGCTCACCCACGCGGTCCTCTGCGTCAGCGGACGCCTCTCGTTCGAGCTCGTGCAGAAGGCGGCCGTCGCCGGTTGCCCCGTGCTCGTGGCCGTCGGCGCGCCGTCCTCCCTCGCGGTGGAGCTGGCCGAGGACCGCGGCATCACCCTCTGCGGTTTCGTCGGGAGCGGCACGGCGACCGTCTACACCCACGCCGAACGCATCCCGGCGTGACGCCCGAGCGGGACGATCCCCAAGTGACACAGTGTCACTTGTCTCTGACCGGCGTCCTCCTGGTCGGTGGTACATCCTCGCGCTACGGCTCGCCGAAAGCGCTCGCCACGTTTCGAGGCGAGACGCTCGCCGCGCGCGGCCATCGGCTGCTGGCGGAGTCCTGCGACGAGGTGCTCGTCGTCGGCAAGGCAGGGGAGCTCCCCGCTCTCCCGTTCCCGGTGGTCGACGACGAGACGGAGGACCGGGCGCCGGTCCACGGCCTGATCGCCGGTCTTCGGGCGGCGCGCAACGACACGGTCGTCGCGCTCCCCGTCGACGTCCCGCTCGTGACGCCGGAGCTGCTCCGCGCGCTCGGGGAGGCGGGGGCCGTCCCGTCCCGGCGCGTCCCGCTGCCGGGCGCGTATCCGCGGGCGCTCCTCCCGGCGCTCGAGTCGCGCGTCGCCTCGGGTGAGCTGTCGCTGCGCGGCGTCAATCCGACGACCCTCGAGGTTCCGGCCGCCTTGCTCGTCGACGTCGACACGCCTGCCGCCCTTGCCGAGCTCGAGCGGTTAGCCTGATCCACCCGAGACGACGGAGGAGGGCCGCATGGGAGTGCTCGACGGAAAGGTCGCGATCGTCACCGGGTCGGCGCGCGGGATCGGACGGGCGACCGCGGCGCTGCTCGCGGAGCACGGCGCGCGTGTGGTCGTCACCGACCTCGACGAGGGTGTCGCCGCGGAGGCAGCCGCCGGAATCGCAGGCGAGACAGCGGTGTTCGGCGGCGACCTGACGCAGGATGGCGTCCCCGAGGCCGTGGTGCAGCGGGCGATCGACGCGTTCGGGCAGCTCGACATCCTCGTCAACAACGCCGGGTACACCTGGGACGGCATGGCGCACAGGATGAGCGACGAGCAGTTCCGCGCGATGCTCGAGATCCACACCGTCGTCCCGTTCAGGCTGTGTCGCGCCGCGGCGCCGTACCTGCGCGATGCCGGGAAGGCCGACAAGGAGGCCGGGCGCGAGATCTTCCGCAAGGTGGTCAACGTCACGTCCATCTCGGGTACCCAGGGAAACCTCGGCCAGGCGAACTACTCCGCTGCGAAGGCGGGCCTCGTCGGGCTCACGAAGACGCTCGCGCGCGAGTGGGGGCCGTTCAAGGTCAACGTCAACGCCGTCGCCTTCGGGTTCGTCGAGACGCGCCTCACCGCCGCCTCCGACGAGGGCGGCGAGAGCTTCGTCAAGGACGGCGTGGAGATCCCGCTCGGAATCCCGGAGCGGATGCGCCAGATGGCGCCGATGATCATCCCGCTCGGGCGGCCGGCGACACCCGAGGACGCGGCGGGCCCGATCTTCTTCCTCTGCTCCCCATGGTCGAACTTCGTGCACGGCCAGGTCGTCACGGCAAGCGGCGGCCAGACCACCGGGATGACGACCTGACGTGACCGGAACCGGGCAGGTCGACCTCGAGAACATTGTCGCGATCGACTTCCACACGCACGCGGAGGTGGGGCGTACCGGCGAGGACGGCCTCAAGCCCGAATGGCGGACGGCGGCGCAGAAGTACTTCGGCGAGGGCGGGACGCCGACCGTCGCGGACGTCGCGGCGTACTACCGCGAGCGGAACATGCTCGCGGTTGTCTTCACCGTCGACGCCGAGACCGTCACCGGCCGCGCCGCGGTCCGCAACGAGGAGATCCTGGAGGTCGCGGCGGCGAACCCCGACGTGCTGATCCCGTTCGCGAGCGTCGACCCGAACCGGCCGAACGCGGTCGAGGAGGCGCGGCGCCTGATCCGCGACTACGCCGTACGCGGCTTCAAGTTCCACCCGAACGTGCAGGCGTTCTTCCCGAACGACAGGACGTTCTACCCGCTCTACGAGGTGATCGCCGAGGCCGGGCTTCCGGCGCTCTTCCACACCGGTCACTCCGGGATCGGCACCGGGCTGCCGGGCGGCGGTGGGATCCGGCTCAAGTACTCGAACCCGATGCACGTCGACGACGTCGCCGTCGACTTCCCCGAGCTCACGATCGTGCTCGCACATCCCTCGTTCCCGTGGCAGGACGAGGCGATCTCCGTCGCGCTGCACAAGCAGCAGGTCTACATCGACCTCTCCGGCTGGTCGCCGAAGTACTTCCCGCCCCAGCTCGTGCGCTATGCGAACACGCTGCTGCGCGAACGGGTCCTCTTCGGGTCGGACTATCCGTTGATCACGCCGGACCGCTGGCTCGCCGACTTCGCGGAGGTCGACTTCAAGGACGAGGTGCGGCCGCTGATCCTGAAGGAGAACGCCGCTCGGCTCCTCGGGCTGCAGTGAGCCGGGCGGACCTCCTGTCGGGGTAGATTCTCTCCGTCAGCGTCGCGAAGGAGGGGCACGCATGTCCAAGCAGTCGGGCCGTCTCACTCAACCGCTCGTCCGGGACGGCGCCGGTCTCCGGCCCGCTTCGTGGGACGAGGCGCTGGACACCGTCGCGGCCGGCTTCGCGCGGGCGCGCGACGCGGACGCGTCGGGCTCGTTCGGGCTCTTCTCGTGCTCGAAGGCGACGAACGAGATGAACTACCTCGCGCAGAAGCTCGCGCGGCAGGTGCTGGGCACCAACAACGTCGACTCGTGTAACCGCACCTGACACGCGCCCAGCGTCGTCGGTCTGGCGACGGTGTTCGGAGCGGGCGGCGGGACGTCGTCGTACCGCGAGATGGAGGAGACGGACGTGATCCTCCTCTGGGGCTCCAACGCCCGGGAAACCCACCCGATCATCTTCCACCACCTCCTGAAGGGCGTGCGGAACGGCGCGCGCCTCTACGCGATCGACCCTCGCCGGACGACCTCGGCCCGCTGGGCCGACCGGTGGCTCGGGCTCGACGTCGGCTCGGACATCGCGCTCTCGAACGCGATGGCCAGGGAGATCATCCACGCGGGCCTCGTCAACCGGTCGTTCGTCGAGCGGGCGACCGAGGGCTTCGACGCATACGCGGCCTCGGTTGAGCCGTTCACGCTCGCGGAGGGGGAGCGCCTGACGGGCGTGCCGGCCGAGGTGATCGGCGAGACGGCGCACGCCTTCGCCCGCGCCGACCGGGCGATGATCTGCTGGACGCTCGGGATCACCGAGCACGCGAACGCCGTCGACAACGTCCTTGCGCTCATCAACCTTGCCCTGCTCTGCGGGCATGTCGGCAGGTACGGGTCGGGCCTCAACCCGCTGCGCGGCCAGAACAACGTTCAGGGCGGCGGCGACATGGGGGCGATCCCGAACAAGCTCCCGGGCTTCCAGGACATCGAGCGCGACGCCGAGGGCCGCGCGCGCTTCGAGGCGGCCTACGGCGCGCCGATCCCGGCGCAGTACGGATGGCATCTCACGCAGATGTTCCACGCGATGGAGCGCGGCGAGCTCCGGACGCTCTACGTGATCGGCGAGAACCCCGCCCAGTCGGAGGCGGACGTCAACCGCACGCGCCGGCTCCTGGCCGAGCTCGACCTCCTCGTCGTGCAGGACATCGTGATGACGAAGACGGCCGAGATGGCCGACGTCGTGCTCCCCGGCACCGCGTCGTGGTGCGAGGCGGAGGGCACGGTGACCAACAGCGAGCGGCGCGTCCAGCGCGTGCGCAAGGCGCTCGAGCCGCCGGGCGAAGCCCGAGACGACACCTGGATCCTTTGCGAGCTCGCGCGCCGGCTGGGGCACGACTGGGGTCACCCGAGCGCCGAGGAGATCTGGGACGAGCTGCGGTCGCTCTCGCCGATGCACGCGGGGATGCGCTACGACCGGCTCGAGGCGCAGCGCGGTCTGCGGTGGCCCTGTCCCGACGAGGATCACCCGGGCTCGCTCTTCCTCCACGAGCGGCTGTGGGCGGAGCCGGTCGAGGGGTCGCGCGCGCCGTTCAGCGTCGTCGAGGCAAAGCCGCCGTTCGAGGCGCTCGACGCCGACTACCCGATCCGGCTCACGACCGGTCGCCGCCTGGAGTCGTTCAACACCGGCGCCCAGTCCGGCCGCTACCGCTCGCCGTTGCATCGCGGCGAGGCGCTCGAGCTCTCGCCCGAGGACGCCGAGCGGCTGGAGGTCACGGAGGGTGAGGTCGTCCGCGTCTCGTCGCGCCGAGGCGCCGTCGAGGCGCCGGTGCGGATCGACGACTCGCTCCGCGCAGGCCTGGCGTTCATGTCGTTCCACTTCCCGGACGAGGTCGACGTCAACCAGCTGACGATCGACGCCACCGACCCGAAGTCGGGGACGGCCGAGTTCAAGGCCGCGGCGATCCGCGTCGACCGGCTGGAGCCCGCCGAGCGGGAAGCCGGCGAGAGCATCCGCGAGCCGGCCGAGGCGGGAGCGTAGTGGACATACGGCTCATCGCGGAGGCGCAGCCGACCCCGTCGGAGCGCGCGGCGCTCGACGAGGTGCTCGGGCGGCCCGGCTCGAGCTGGGAGGGCGGCGCCAGGCGCGCGGGCGCGGACGGCAACACCTCCGCGGGCGGTCACGACGCGCGGGCGCGGCGGCACCTGCTGCTTCCGGCGCTGTGGGCGCTGCAGGAGCGGATCGGCTGGATCAGCCCCGGCGGGCTGAACGAGATCTGCCGCCGGCTGACGGTGCCGCCGGCGGACGCATACGGCGTCGCGACGTTCTACGCCCTCTTCGCGCTCGAGCCACGCCCGGCGCGCGTCGTCCACGTCTGCGAGGACGTCGCCTGCCGCTGCCACGGGTCACAGGAGCTCGTCGCGCAGCTCGAGGAGCACCTCGGGCCGGAGGGCGGGCTGTCCGACGACGGGTCGGCGACCTGGTACCGAAGCCCGTGCCTCGGACAGTGCGATCGCGCCCCCGCGGCTCTCGTCGCGATCGCGGGCGACCAGCCGCTCGAGCGCGCCCAGGCACCCGTCACCGCCGCGGCCGTGCTCGACCTCCTCGCGGGCGCGGAGCCGGGCGCGCCCCCCGCGTCCCCGCTGGCGCAGGCGGGCGACCCGGAGCTCCGGCTGCTTCGCCGCGTCGGAACGGCCGACCCGGCCAGCATCGACGACTACCGGGCGCACGGCGGGTATGCGGCGCTGCGGCGGGCGTTCGCGCTCGGCCCGGAGGGCGTTCTGCGCGAGGTGAAGGACTCGAAGCTCGTCGGCCGCGGCGGTGCAGCGTTCCCCACCGGCGTCAAATGGGAGGCGGTCGCGCGCCAGCCCGCCCGCCCGCACTACCTCGTCTGCAACGCGGACGAGTCCGAGCCGGGGACGTTCAAGGACCGCGAGCTGATGGAGGGCGACCCCTTCGCGGTGATCGAGGCGATGACGATCGCGGCGTATGCGACCGGCTGCGAGCAGGGCTTCCTCTACATCCGCGGCGAGTACCCGGAGGCGCGGCACGCGCTCGAGCACGCGCTCGCCGAGGCGCGCTCGCGCGGCTTTCTCGGCGCGGACGTGATGGGCGAGGGCTTCTCGTTCGACGTCGAGATCCGCCGCGGGGCCGGCGCCTACATCTGCGGCGAGGAGACCGCGATCTTCGAGTCGATCGAAGGGAAGCGCGGCGAGCCGCGCAACAAGCCGCCGTTTCCCGTCGAGGTCGGGCTCTTCGGCAAGCCGACCGTCGTCAACAACGTCGAGACGCTCGTCAACGTCCTCGATGTCGTGCTCGGCTCTGGCCCCGCTTTCGCGGGAGTGGGCACCGAGGGCTCGACCGGGACGAAGCTCCTCTGCGTCTCGGGGCACGCCGCGCGCCCGGGCACCTACGAGGTGCGCTTCGGCGCGACGCTCCGCGAGGTGCTCGACCTCGCCGGCGGCGTTTCCGGCGGGCGGCCGCTCCAGGCGGTGCTGATGGGCGGCGCCGCGGGCGGCTTTCTCGGCCCCGACGACGTCGACGTCCCCCTCACGTTCGAGGGCGCCCGCGAGGCAGGGACGACGCTCGGCTCGGGCGTCGTCCTCGTGCTCGACGACACCGTCGACGTCCCGCGCCTGCTCCAGCGGATCGCGGCGTTCTTCCGCGACGAGTCCTGCGGCCAGTGCGTCCCCTGCCGCGTCGGAACGGTGCGCCAGGAGGAGGCGCTCGCCAGACTCGTCGCCGGCGAGCCCCGCGGCGGCGTCGAGCGCGAGCTCGCGCTGATCGCCGACGTCGGCCGGTGCATGCGCGACGCCTCGATCTGCGGCCTCGGCCAGACGGCGTCGAGCGCGGTCGAGTCGGCGATCGGCCGCCTCGAGGTCTTCCAGGCGGGCCGCTCGTGACCGAGCTGCTCGCCCCCGCCCGGATGATCGAGCTCGAGGTCGACGGCCGGCCTGTGCGCGTGTTCGAGGGCGCGACGATCCTCGACGCGTGCCGGAAGCTCGAGATCGACACGCCGACCCTCTGCTTCGACGACCCGCTCCGGCCGGCGAACGTCTGTCGCGTCTGCGTCGTCGAGCTGGAGGGGTCGCGCGTGCTCGTTCCGGCGTGCTCGCGGAGAGCCGAGGCGGGGATGAAGGTGCAGACGGACTCGGAGCGCGTGCGGCTCTCGCGCCGGCTCGTGATGGAGCTGCTCGCCTCGTCGGTCGACCTGTCGACGACGCCCTCGGCGTCCGGCTACCTCGAGCGCTATGCCGCCGAGCCGGAGCGCTTCGGCCCGCCCGCCCCACCAGTCGACGACCGCGATCAGGCCCGCACCGGCCACCACGCGATCCCCGACGGCCGGACGGCGGCGACCGTCCACCAGCCGGTGAAGGTCGACAACGAGCTCTACGTCCGCGACTACTCGAAATGCATCCTCTGCTACCGGTGCGTCGACGCCTGCGGCGAGCAGCACCAGAGCACGTTCGCCATCCACGTGGCAGGCCGTGGCTTCGACGCGCGGATCTCGACCGAGCTGGCGGCGCCGCTGCCCGAGTCGGCGTGCGTCTACTGCGGCAACTGCATAGCGGTCTGCCCCACCGGGGCCCTGATGTTCCGCTCCGAGCACGAGCTGCGCGCCGAGGGCGACTGGCGGGAGGACGAGCAGACCGTGACCGAGACGACCTGCCCCTATTGCGGCGTCGGCTGCTCGCTCGAGCTCCACGTCCAGTCGAACAGGATCGTCAAGGTGACCAGCCCGTCCGACCACGACATCACGCTCGGCAACCTCTGCATCAAGGGCCGCTTCGGCTTCTCGCACGTCCAGGACTGAGCGCGCGACGGCGGTCCGGCTACGGGGCGTGGGGCGTGGGGGTGGGGCGTGGGGCGTGGGGCGTGGGGCGTGGCTTTAGCCTCGCCCCTCTTCCTTGACCTCCCCGCTTCCGACGAGCGCGGTCGACCCGTCGTCCCGGATGACGACGAGGCGCCCGTCGGGCGCGATCGGGCCCGCGACCCCCGCCTCGCCTCCCACCTCGACCCACTGCCCGCGCAAAACGTTCCGCACCTCGAGCTCGTCGAGGAGTGGTGCGAGCCCGGAACGGCACCATGCGTCGTAGCGGCGCTCGAGGATCTCGAGCAGCGCCGCGAGGAGCTCCGCTCGATCCGGCGCGGCGCCCGTGACGCCGAGCAGCGACCCCGCAGGCACGGGCGTGCCGGCAGGAAGCTCCCGCTCGTCCTGCGAGACGTTGATGCCGATCCCGCAGGCAACGACACCGTCGGACGCCTCCAGCAGCACGCCCGCGACCTTGCGCCCGCCGAGGAGAACGTCGTTCGGCCACTTGACTCCCGCCTCGCCCCGGCGTTCCTCGACCGCCTCCGCGACCGCGAGGCCCACGACGAGCGAGAGCTGCTGCGCTGGCGTGTCCGCGGGCGGCCGGACGAGAAGCGAGAGGAGGAGCGCCTTCCCGGCGACGTCCTCCCATGGTCGGCCCTCACGACCCCGCCCCGAGGTCTGGTGCTCGGTCAGTGCGACGGCCCCCTCGGGCAGCCCCGGGTCGGCCCGGAGGACATCCTGCGTCGACGCGCATGTCTTGCGCCAGAGGTACGGGCGGCCGAAGCGCCCGCGGAGGAGCGGCGTCACCACGTCGGGCGAAAGGACTTTGTGTTGAATCAACACAAGCTCCCTACTCGTCGCTTGGTTGCGCGCGGTTCCGCTTCACGTCGGCGCGGCGGCGCTTCTCGGTGAGGCGGCGCTCGCGGGCGGCGGTGCTCGGACGCGTCGGCACCCGGCGGCGCTCGACGCGGAGCGCGGCGGCGAGCTTCGCCACGAGCCGCTCGACGGCGAGCTCGCGGTTTCGCGCCTGGCTCCGCTCGTCCTGCGCGACGGCGCGGAGCACGGGCCCTGCCCGCCCGACGACGCGATGCTTCTGGGCCGTCGTCAGCGACGACGAGCTTTCGATGTCGAGCACGGCCTCGACCCGCGTCTCCGCCGTGTTCGCGTGTTGGCCGCCCGGGCCGGACGAGCGCGACACGCGAAACTCGATCTCGCCGGTATCGAGCGAGACCGAGCGCGTGACACGAATAGACTCCCGCCCCATGGCGTGCATTCTCCTCGACGTCGACGGGGTGCTGCACGTCTCGGGGGTGGCGATCTCCGGCGCGACGGGAGCGGTCTCCGAGCTTCGCGCCGCGGGCCACGCGCTCCGCTTCGTCACGAACAACTCCACGCGCCCGCGCGCGCAGCTCGCGGAGGAGCTCCGCGGGCTCGGCTTCGAGCTCGAGGACGAGGAGATCCAGACCACCGCCCGCACCGCCGCGCGCGAGCTGGCGGGGAAGCGCGTGTTCGCGCTCGTGATGGCCGGCGTGGTGCCGGACCTCGAGGGGCTCGAGCTCGTGGGCGAGGGAGCGCACGCGGTCCTGATCGGGGGCTGCGACGAGACGCTCGAGCCGAATCAGGTCTTCAGCTACATGAACCTCGCCCGCGCCTTCGCGGAGGTTCAGATGGGGGCAGAGCTCTACTGCCTGCACAAGAACCGATGGTGGCAGACGAGCCGTGGGCCGCTGCTCGACGCTGGCGCGTTCGTGGCGGGGCTCGAGTACGCGACCGGCGTCGAGGCGAGGGTCCTCGGCAAGCCGAGCCCCGCCTATTTCGCCGCCGCGCTCGACGCGCTCGGCGCCGAGCCGGAGCTGACGTGGCTGGTCGGCGACGACGCGGAGTCGGACATCCGGCCCGCCCAGCTCTTCGGGATGCGGACGGCGCTCGTCCGCACCGGCAAGTTTCGGCCGGACACGCTCGAAGGCCTCGACGTCACGCCGGACGTGGTGCTGAGCTCGGTCGCCGATCTGCCCGCCTGGCTCGAACGGTCCGGCTGAGGCCGATGGCGGTCAGGGTCGGGACGGACGTGATCGAGATCGAGCGCATCAGCCGTGCGCTCGAGCGTCCGGGCTTCCGCGACCGGTGCTTCACCGCGGACGAGCAGGCCTACTGCGAGTCGCGCCGCAACCCTGCCGAGTCGTATGCCGCGCGGTTCTGCGGCAAGGAGGCGGTGGGCAAGGCGCTCGGCTGCGGCGTCCTCTTCACCTGGAAGGAGATCGAGATCGTGGGGCCGCCCAAGCCGGGCGTGACGCTCGCCGGCAAGACGCTCGCGTTCGCGGAGCGTGTCGGCATGCGCGAGATCGACGTCTCGCTGACGCATTCGCACACGGTCGCCGCCGCGACGTGCGTCGCCGATCTCGAGACGCCGCTGCCGCGTCGGCCCCGGCTACGCCGGCCGTGATGCACGAGCCGCTCTACAGCTCCGCCGAGATGCGAGCGGCCGAGGAGCGCTACCCCGGCTACCCGGCGTCGGCGGGCGAGCTGATGGAGCGGGCAGGAGCCGCGGTCGCGGCCGAGGCGCTCCGCGCCTATCCCGAGGCCCGGCACATCGCCGCGGTCTGCGGCGGCGGCGCGAACGGCGGCGACGGGAGGATCGCAGCCCGGATCCTCCGCGACGCGGGACGCGACGTCGTCGAGACCGACGACCCCGGGGGAGCCGGCGCCGACCTCGTGGTCGACGCGCTCTTCGGCACGGGGTTCCAGGGGGCCCCGCGCGAGGACGCCGCGGCCACGATCGGGCGGATCAACGCGAGCGGCGCGCCCGTCCTGGCGGTCGACCTGCCGTCGGGGGTCGACGCCTCGACCGGCGAGATCGCCGGCGCCGCGGTCGAGGCGGACCTCACCGTGACGTTCCACGGCCGCAAGGTCGGGCTGGTCGTCGCCCCGGGACGCTTCGTCGCGGGCCGGGTCGTCCTCGCGGACATCGGCCTCGAGCCCGCGTCGACGGCGATCGTCCGCGCGACGCCCGCGCTGCTCGAGCGTGTGCCGCGACGCCGAGCACGCGACTCGAAGTTCTCCTCGGGGTCGCTGCTCGTCGTCGGCGGGGCCCCGGGCACGACGAGCGCGGCCGTCCTCGCCGCGACAGCCGCCCTCCGGGCCGATGCCGGGTACGTGACGCTGGCCGTCCCCGCCGTGGCCCTCCCCGTCGCCGAGGCGCTTGCGCTCGAGCCGGTCAAGCGGGGCTTCGACTGGGAGAGCGCGTCCGAGACGCTCGAGGCGGACGTCGCCCGCTCGTCCGCGCTGGCGCTCGGCCCCGGGCTCGGCCGCTCGGACGAGGCGCGCGCGCTCGTCCGGGCGATACTCGAGCGCTCGACGCTGCCGGCCGTGGTCGACGCGGACGCCCTCTTCGGCTTCGAGCCGGTCGACCGCGCGGCAGCGACCGTCCTGACGCCCCACGCGGGCGAGCTCGCGCGGCTCCTCGACCTCGAGCCCGCCTGGGTGTCGGAGCACCGGCTCGAGGCCGCCGCGCGCGCCGCGAACCGCTTCGGCGCGATCGTCCTCCTGAAGGGCGCCGACACGATTGTGTGCGCGCCCGACGGCCGAACGGTGGTCTGCGACACCGGGCCGCCCTCGCTCGCGACGGCGGGCACCGGCGACGTGCTCACCGGCGTCCTGGGCGCGTTCCTTGCGAAGGGGCTCGACGCGCTCGACGCTGCGGCCGCCGCGGCGATCGCGCACGGCCTCGCCGCACGGTCTGTCCCCCACCAGGCAGGGCTGGTCGCGTCCGACGTCTCGGCCGCGCTCCCGGCCGTGCTCGACCGGTGATCCAGGTGATCGACGCGGCCCCGCGCGCCCGCGACAATGAGTGCGTGCCTCGCTCGCTCGTCACGATCGATCTCGGCGCGATCCGCCACAACGCCCGGCGCCTCCGCGACGTCCTCGCTCCGGCCGAGCTCTGGGCGGTCGTCAAGGCCGACGGCTACGGGCACGGGGCCGTCGACGTCGCTCGCGCCGCGCTCGACGGCGGCGCGACAGCGCTATGCGTCGCCACCGTCGGCGAGGCGCTCGTCGTGCGGAAGGCGCTCGCGAACGCGCGGATCGTCGTCTTGGGGCCGCTGGCGGAGCCCGACGTCGCGGTCGCGCGAGATGCTGAGCTCGAGCTCGTCGTCGCAGACGCCCAAGTCTCCGAGGGCGTCGATGTCCATCTCAAGCTCGATACCGGGATGGGACGGTGGGGCCTCGGCGAGCTACCCGAGCCGTCGCGCGGCGTCGTCGGGCTGATGACCCACCTCGCAACGGCCGACACCGATCCGACGTTTGCCCGGGAGCAGCTCGAGCGGTTCCTCGACGCGACCGAGCCGTACGCCGGCCGGTATGCACGACACGTCGCCAACAGCGCGGCCGCCCTCACGCTGCCGGAATCGCGGCTCGACGCCGCACGTTGCGGGATCGCGTTGTACGGCATCGACCCCTTCGGCGACGACGCGGGGCGGCACGGCCTCGAGCCCGCGTTGCGCTGGGAGTCGGAGCTCGCCCAGGTGCGGCGGCTGTCGCCAGGCGCGTCGACCGGCTACGGTCGGCGGTTCGTGGCGACCGAGGAGACATGGATCGGGATCGTCCCGGTGGGGTATGCGGACGGCTTCCGGCGCGACCTCACCGGAACCGAGGTCCTTGTCGGCGGAATGCGCGCGCCCGTGGTCGGCACGGTGTCGATGGATGCACTGGCCCTCAGGCTGCCGGAGCCGATGCCGGTGGGGACCACGGTCGTGCTCGTGGGGGATGGGATCACCCTCGAGGGGCACGCGCGCGTCGCGGAGACGATCGGCTACGAGCTCGCGTGTGGGATCCATGCCGCTCCGACGCGGACGACACGCGAGGTGGTCGAGTGACCGATCGGGTCGAGCACCGGCAAGCGCTCCAGGCCGAGCGCCACGACGCGCTCGCAGCCCATGTTCGGGCGCTGCTCGCGCCGTTTGGCGGCGACGAACGCGTCCTCGACGTGGGGTGCGGCACCGGGGCCCTCTCCTACGCGCTCGCACCGCTCGTCGGCGAGGTCGTCGGGATCGACGCCAGCGAGGACTACCTCGCGGCGGCCCGCGAGCACGCGCCCCCGAACTGCGCGTTCGTCGCGGGCGACGCCGAGGCGCTCGCGTACCCGTACGGGGACTTCGATCTCGTCGGGTGCCTGCGGGTCCTCCACCACGTGCGGCGGCCCGAGCTCGTGGTGGGCGAGATCGCGCGCGTCACGCGGCCCGGCGGCAGGATCCTGCTCGCCGACCAGCTCGGCGACATCGACCCGATCCGCAGCCTCGAGCTCGATCGGTTCGAGCGGGCCCGGGACCCGACGCACACCCGGCTGCTCCCCGACGCCGACATCCGCGGCTACCTCGACGCGAACGACCTCGTGGTGGTCGCGAACGAGATCGTCCAGGAGCGCCGGGACATGGAGCAGTACCTCGACGTGGCGGGGCTCGAGGGCGAGGCCCGCGAGCGCGTGGCCCGGATGGCGCCGCCCGTCTACGACGTCGAGATCGGCTGGTACGTGGCGCGCAAGGCCTGACCGCCGGCGTCGGGGGAGACACCCGCCAGGTAGTCTCACTGACGCATAGAGAGTAGTCTGCGAGACGCATGATCGAGGACGTCAACCCGTTCGTCTACTCGCGGCCCGTCCCGCCGGAGGACGTCGTCGACCGCGACGACGAGGTCGCGGCGCTCCTCGCCAGCGCGGTCGGCGGGCACTACGTGCGGCTCTACGCCCCCCGCAAGTACGGCAAGACGAGCCTCCTCACCCGCGTGCTCCACGACGGCGAGCGAAGCGAGGGCCTGATCGGCGTCCTCGTCGACCTCTACCGCGTCTCCTCGGTGGCGGACGTGACCGTGCGGCTCGAGCGGGCCTACGCGAGGCACCTCCGCGGCGACCTGCGCGGACGCGTCGAGGCATTCCTCCAGCGGACGGGCGTCGGGCTCTCGCTCGGCGCGTTCGGGATCAGCGCCCGGCTCCAGCTCGACCCGCTGCGCGATCCGCTGCCGGCGCTCCACGCGCTCCTCGACCTCCCGCTCCGGCTCGAGGCGTCCGGCGGATACCGGGCGCTCGTCGTCTTCGACGAGTTCCAGGACATCGGCCGGATCGACGGCCTCGACGGCCTCCTGCGCAGCCACATCCAGCACCAGGGCGAGGTCGCCTCGTACGTCTTCGCAGGATCGGAGCCAGGGCTGATGCGCCTCCTCTTCGAGACGAAGGACCGGCCGCTGTACGGCTCGGCGGTGCCGATGCGCCTCGGCCGGCTGGCGGACGCCGACCTCGCGGGGTACGTCGCGCAACGCTTCGAGAGCTCCGAGCGGGGCGTCGGCGAGTCCCTCAACCCGCTGCTCTCCCTCGCGCGCGGCCATCCCCAGCGGGCGATGCTGCTGGCCCACCGACTCTGGGCGGAGGTCGAGCGCGGCAGTGCGGCGACGCTCGACGACTGGCAGGCGGCCCACAGTGCGGCGAGACGCGAGCTCGAGCCGGAGTTCGATGCCCAGTGGCGCGGCCTCGACCCGTCCGGCCAGAAGACGCTGCGGGCGATCGCGCTCGGAGACGGGTCGCCCTACCGCACGGCCGCGCTCCGGCGGCTCGAGCTGACGAAGGACGTCGTGCGGCGCGCGCTGCCGCGGCTCGCGGCGACGGCGGAGATCGAAGAGCGGGAGGGCGGCGGCTACGCGATCGTCGACCCGCTGTTTGCCGACTGGGTCGACCGTCTCAACGACCCGCCCGGCGGCGACTGACGCCGCTCAGACGGACCCAGGCCGGCTGTCCGACATCCCCGAGAAGCGCCCGATCAGCCCGGGGGACAGCGCCTGCAGGATCGAGACGAAGCGGTAGGGGAACCACGGGACGGTGACCTCGCCCCTGTCCTTCTCGATCGCCGTGACGACCGCCTCGGCGACGCGGGGCGGCTGGATCACGAAGCGGCCGAGCAGCCGGCTCTTGAGGACGCCCTTCTGCGGGAACCCCTCCGTCTCGACGAACCCCGGCAGGACGGCATGGACGGCGATCCCGGTGCCCCGGAGCGCGGCCGCGAGCGAGCGGGAGAACGCGAGCTGGGCGTGCTTCGACGCGGCGTACGCTCCTGCCGGCGCGAAAGCGGTGGTGCCGGCGACCGAGACGAGGTTGACGACGTGCGCGCCCTCGCCGGCCGAGGCGGCCCAGCGCAGCCCGGGTAGTAGCGCCCGCGTGCACCAGACGCCGCCGAGGTAGTTGACCTCCATCACCCGGCGGACGAGGTCGGGATCGACGGCGAGGAACGTTCCGCGCGCGGGCATCCCCGCGTTGTTCACGAGGAGGTGGATCGCCGGATGCCGCTCGAGCACGCGTGCGGCCATCGCCTCGACCTCCTCGCGGTCGGCGACGTCGCAGAGCTCCACCTCGCCGCCGAGCTCCTCCGCGAGCGCATGGAGCCGGTCTTCGCGCCGAGCGACGAGAACGCAGTGCCACCCTGTGCGCGCGAGCAGCCGCGCCGTCGCCTCGCCGATCCCGGACGAGGCTCCGGTGACCACGGCGACCCTCACGCCGGCACCCGGCTCGATCGACGTCGTAGCTTCGGGCACGGACGCAATCTAGAGGCTGGACAGCGGGTTCACATAGGATCGCCCGCATGCCCGGACGCTTCGAAGGCAAGCAGGCGCTCGTGCTCGGTGTCGCCAACAGGCGCTCGATCGCGTGGGCGATCGCGGAGCGCCTCGCCGCGGAGGGTGCGCAGCTCGCGTTCACCTATCAGGGCGAGCGCATCGAGAAGAACGTGCGCGACCTCGCCGCCACGGTCGACTCGAAGCTCGTGACGCCGTGCGACGTCCGCTCCGACGACGACCTCGACCGGGTATTTGCCGAGACGGCCGAGGCGTTCGACGGCGGTCTCGACGCGCTCGTCCACTCGGTCGCCTTCGCCGCGGCGGAGGACCTCGAAGGCCGGTTCACCGACACGCCGCGCGACAGGTTCTGGCTGGCGGTCGACATCAGCGCGTACTCCCTCGTCGCGTGCGCGAAGCGCGCCGAGGCCCTGATGGAGGCGCGCGGCGGCGGCTCGATTGTGACGATGACCTACCTCGGCGGCGTTCGTGCGGTGCCCCACTACAACGTGATGGGTGTCGCAAAGGCGACGCTCGACGCGTCGATGCGCTACCTCTCGTGGGACCTGGGCCAGAAGGAGATCCGGATCAACGCGATCTCGGCCGGCCCGGTGCGGACGCTGGCTGCGCGATCGATCGCCGGCTTCACCACGATGGAGGAGATGTTCGAGCAGCGCGCCCCGCTCCATCGCGCGATCGACGCGGCCGACTGCGGCGCGGCGGCCGCGTACCTCCTCTCGGACGACGCGCGCAACGTGACCGGCACGACGCTCTACGTCGACGCCGGGTACCACGCGATGGGCATGTAGCGACTCCGACCCTCGCCGGGGCAGCTGGCGGGCGCCTGCGCGCGCCGCCTTCGAGCAGGCGCAGGCGCCCGCGTGCTCCCTCGAGTCACCGAGCTCCCCGCCACATCGCGACGCTCATGGCCGCGACCCAGACGAGCATCGCCGGAATCGCCAGCATGCCGACGAGAGAGACGCTCGCGACGACCACCAGGATCGCGGCGAGAGCACCGACCAACGCGAGCCAGCGGCCGAACACGGCGGTTCGCACGATGATCCAGGAGGTCGTCGCGATCACCACCGCGGCGGCGAGCATGCCGCCGATGCCGAGCGCGGCGTACCCGATCTGCGGCAGGTAGCGGAGCGTGTCGGCGCCGGGGAGCGACTCGTTGTCGCCCGGAGACTTGATGGCGAAGCCGATCACTCCTCGCGACGCGGCGGCGACGAAGAGCATCGCCACGAAGACGACGCCGCTCGCGACCACGAGCGAGGTCAGCTCGCCGGTTCCACCCTCTGCCGCGAGGAGACGAGACCGAAGCTTGGCCAGGAAGAGCAGGAAGACAAGACCGGCAACGGCGAAGAGGTACATGGAGACGACGGCCGTCGTCTGGTTCCCGCTGTCGGCCCACCAGGCGACCAGCTTCGCGTCGCTGGTGCCGTGGGGGATGTTCAGCAACGCTGTCCCCATGAAGAAGAGGAACGCGAAGGCCAGACCGGCGATCGCGCCGACCTTGCCGCCTTCCGTACGCGTGGTGGTTGGTGCGTGAGTGCCGACCGTTGCAGTTGCGGACACGTCGAGCCTCCTCGTCGGGCGCGGGTTCGCGCGTTGCACCGACGCTACGGCCGGGCGCGCGCAGAATCGTCGTGACGAGCACTGAGATGCCCTCGGTGCCAGTACCGAGATCTCAGGCGGCGGAAGCGCGCAGGTACGTCAACACCGCGAGCACGCGGCGGTGGTCGTCGCCGCTGGTCGGCAGGCCCAGCTTGCCGAGGATCGAGCGCACATGTGTCTCGACGGTTCGCTCCGTGAGCCAGAGCCGTTTCGCAATCGCCGCGTTCGTCCGTCCTTCGGCCATCAGCGCGAGCACCTCGTGCTCCCGCGGCGTCAAGTCGCGGAGCGCATCCTCGCGGCTCTGCGGCGCGAGGAGCGTGGCGACGACCTCCGGATCCAGGGCCGAGCCGCCGTCGCACACTCGCCGCGCCGCGTCGAGGAAGTCGTCCACGTCGAGCACCCGCTCCTTGAGCAGGTAGCCGAAGCCACCTCCCGTCGCGACCAACTCCAACGCATAGCGGGTCTCGACGTGCTGCGAGAGGACGAGGACGGCGGTTTGCGGGTAGTCGCGACGGATGTCGGCGGCGGCGCGCATCCCTTCGTGGTCGTAGTCGGGCGGCATGCGCACGTCGACGACGGCGAGGTCCGGCTCGTGCTCGGAGACGACAACGAGAAGGGCCTCGGCGTCGCCCACGCGCGCGACGACCTCGTGCCCGGCGTCCTCGAGGAGCCCCGCGAGCCCTTCGCGCAGCAGGACGGTGTCCTCGGCGATCACGATCCGCATGGAATCTCCGCCTCGAGCCGGGTGCCCGCGCCGGGCGGGCTGGAGACGTGCAGCGTCCCACCTTGTGCTTCGACACGGTCGGTCAGTCCCATGAGCCCGGTGCCGCCCACCATCGTCGCTCCGCCAACGCCGTCGTCGACGACCACCAACCGGAGCGCGCCGTCGACGACCTTCGCGTCGACGCGGATCCGCGACGGCGACCCGTGCTTGACGGCATTGGTGACCGCCTCGCACGCCACGAAGTAGGCGGCCGCCTCCACCTGGGGTGGAAGCCGCTCGTGCGTCGCCTCGAGCTCCACGGGAACGGGCGCCGCTCGCGCGAGGTCGGCGAGAGCAGCCGCGAGCCCTTCGTCGAGTCGTGGTGGCCTGACGCCCGCGGCGATCGTGCGCACATCCTCGATCGCGTGTCCGACCTCGTCGACCGCCGAGTCGAGCGCCGGCTTGAGGATCTGCGCCTCGCGCGGAAGCGAAAGCTGCAGCCGCCGCAGGGCGATCCCGAGCGTCACGAGCCGTTGCTGTGCGCCGTCGTGCAGGTCGCGCTCGAGCCGCCGGCGCTCCTCGTACCCCGCCTGGACGACCCGCGATCTCGACTCCTCGACTTCGGCGAGCTGGATCCGCACCTCGACGCGCAGGCGTGCGATCTCGATCGCCAGGCTCGCCGCGGTCAGAACGCTGCGGAGCAGGTCGGGCCGGTCGAGCAGTGCCGGAGCATGCAGGAGCAGCGCGATCTCCTGCCCTCGATGCTCGACCTGCGTGACAGCGCGGCCGTCGACCGGAGGGTCGCCGACGACGCCCGTGATGGCGTCTGCGTAGGCCTCGCTCGCCGGGAGGCGAAACAGCAGCTCGGCGCTCGGGTCGCGAAGGGCGGCGGCAAGCACGGCGCCGACCGCCTCCGGCTCGCTGCGCCCCTCGCGCACGTCGTCGACGAACGCCCGCACGCGCTGCAGCCCGTCGTAGCGGGGGCGGTCGAAGCGCCAGTCCACCGCCGCCTGAGCCCGTCGACGCAGCGGGCCGAACGCACACGCGGCCAGGACGGCTGCGAAGGCTGCCACCCAGGTCGAGCCGTGCCCGACGAGAACACCCGCGAGGAGTGAAACGGCGGCGAACAGAAGCCCGAGCGACGCCGTGACGGCCGAGTAGACGAGGGTCCGGTTGATCAGCCGGTCGATGTCGTAGAGCCGGTACCGGGTCACGGCGACGCCGACCGCGAGCGCGACGGCCGCCTGCGTCGCCAGGAGAACCGCGAGCACGGCGTCGCCGGGCTCGCCGAGCAGGAAGCCCCACGCGAGGAAGCAGACGATGCCCAACGGGATCAGCAGCGCGGCCCAGGCGAGCCAGAGCATCTGAAGTCGCTCGATCCCCTCCGAGCTCCGGTAACGGCTCCGCGCCGCGGCCACCCCGACGAAGAGGCTCGCGAAGACCGCCAGCCACAGCGGCCCTCGAAGAAACCCGAGCACGTCGGGCCACCTGGCGGGGAACGGATTCGCAACGTCCTCGAACGGGCTCTCGAGCTTCGCGGAGAGCACCAGCAACACCACGAGGAGCGTCATCGAGAATGCCGCGAACACGGCGTACGGACGCCACCGCCGCGACGGAAGCCGGCCGTCCGGGAACACGAACGCGATCGCAAGCGGCCACGCGAAGAACACGGGCCACAGCGAGGAGACGAGCGCCGCCCACGACCCACCCGGAAGGTATTCCGGATGGACCTCCAAGGCGGCCCACGCGTACGGCTGAGCGCCGAGCACGGCTGCGAGCGACAGCGCGCCGAGGACGAGGATCCAGCCGATCGGGTTAGCGGGCCGCTGCACCGCGATCAGCGCGCCGACGACTGCAGGCGCGAGCACGGCCGCGAGGACGAACGGGTACAGCCACCACGCGCCGGACCCGGAGACGCCGTTCGCCGCGACGATCCGGTCGAACACCAACCCGGCTGCGACCAGGACGAAAGCCGCGAGCGCGAGCCCACAGGCGGCGAGACGCGAGGCCATCCGCACATGCCCATTGTCGCGGCCCGGGGCGCCTCGAGCCACAGTGCTGGCACCGAACTGTGCTCGTGCGTCGGTCGGAGCAATGAACGGGCGCGCGACAGCCGGCCGGCCGGCGCGAACCGTTATCGTCCCGCGCCATGACCGACCTCGCGCGTCGCCTCGCCGTCGCCCGTGGCGACGAGCCGGCTGACCTCGTCGTCCGCGGCGGGAAGGTGCTTTCCGTCTTCACGCGGGAGTGGCTCGACGCCGACGTCGCGATCGTCGACGGGTTCATCGCGGGTCTCGGGTCGTATGAGGGCCGCGAGACGATCGAGGCGGTCGGACGCTACGTCGTCCCGGGCTTCATCGACTCGCACATGCACATCGAGTCCACGAAGCTGCTCCCGGACGAGCTTGCGCGGCTGATCCTCCCGCTCGGGACGACGTCGATCGTCGCCGACCCGCACGAGATCGCCAACGTGCTCGGGACGGACGGCGTCCACTGGCTCCACGACGCGTCGGCAGGCCTCCAGCTCGAGGTCTTCTTCATGGCGTCGTCGTGCGTCCCCGCCTCGACCTTCGAGTCGCCGAGACGACCGCTCGAGCTGGGCGACCTCGAGGCGCTCATGCGGCGCAAGCGGGTGCTCGGGCTCGCCGAGATGATGAACTTCCCGGGCGTGATCGGCGGAGACCCGGCCGAGCTCGCCAAGCTCGGGCTGGAGGGCGCGGAGCACGTCGACGGGCACGCGCCGGGCGTGCTCGGGAACGGCCTCCAGGCATACGCCGCCGCCGGGATCCGCTCCGACCACGAGATGCTGACGGTCGAGGAGGGGCGCGAGCGCCTGCGCGCGGGCATCTGGCTCCTGATCCGGGACGCGTCAATGGCCCGCAACCTCCGGGCGCTCCTCCCCCTGGTCGCCGAGTACGGCCCCGGCAGAATCGCCTTCTGCACCGACGACCGCGACCCGGAGGACATCGCCGACAACGGCCACGTCAACGGGATGGTGCGCGACGCGGTCGCCGCGGGGATCGACCCGGCCGACGCGATCCTCATGGCCTCGTTCCACCCCGCGCAGTGGCACGGGCTGAGGCAGCACGGCGCCGTAGCCCCGGGCTATGTCGCCGACCTGCTGCTCCTCCCCGACCTCGAGGAGTTCGTGCCGGAGCTCGTGCTGAAGCGCGGTCACCGGATCGAGGACGTCCCTCCGGCCGAGGTGCCGGAGTGGGTGCGGCAGACCGTGCGCGTCAAGCCGGTCACGGCAGCGGACTTCGCACTCCCCTGGCACGGCGGTTTCGCGCGCGCGATCGGGCTCGTCACCGACCAGGTCGTCACGGAGTCGCTCGAGGTCGAGCCGCTCGTCATCGACGGCCGCCTCGTCTCCGATCCGCGGGGTGACCTCGTGAAGATCGCCGTCGCCGAGCGCCATCTCGGCACGGGACGCGTGGGGATGGGGCTCGTCTCCGGCTCGGGGCTGCAGCGGGGAGCACTCGCGTCGACCGTCGCCCATGACGCCCACAACCTCGTCGTCGTCGGCGCGGACGACGACGACATGGCCTTCGCCGCGCAACGCCTCGCCGAGGTGGGCGGCGGGATCGTGGTGGTCGACGGCGGCCGGGTCGTCGCCGAGTGCCCGCTGCCGGTCGCGGGGCTCCTCTCGGATCAGCCGCTCGACGTCGTCGTCGCGCAGAGCCGCGCCTGCAACGACGCGGCGCACGGGCTCGGGTGGACGGGCGCGACGCCGTTCCTGACGCTCGCCTTCCTCGCGCTGTCGGTGATCCCGTCGCTCAAGCTGACCGACCGCGGGCTCGTCGACGTCGATCGCTTCGAGATCGTCCCGCTTGCTGCAGGAGAGCCCTCAGGGCTCCCCCGCAGCTCGTAGTCCCCCTATCGCAGGTTCTGCTGCTTCGCGATCGCGCCGGCGAGCAGGTCGCCCGTCATGACATGTGCGCGTAGGCGTGCCGGTAGTCGTCCGCCGCCTGCGGGTAGCGGCCGGCCGCGTAGTCGTCGAGCTGCTGCTTGAGCTCGAGGACGTGGCCGAGGAGGTCGTTGCGGACGGCGAGCTTCGGCAGACCCGTCGCGGCGGCGAGGAAGTCACCGTGCCTGACCGTGTAGGTCTTGAGATTCGCGACGGCCTTCGCCTGCGCGGGCTTGTCGTTCTTCGCGAGCGCCACCGTGTAGTCGACAAAGAAGCCGATGTGCGCCCGCCACTGGAAAGGGCCGTCGAGAAACGTCTTCGCGGCCTTGGCGCCGTAGATCGAGCCGATCGCCTGTGAGATCTCGACGGAGTTCCGGTCGAGCGTCTTCGCTGCGGCGGGGAAGGCCTTCGAGCCGGTGACGCCGAGGTTGGTCGCGTTCATCGCGAGCACGGCGTGCTCGCCGAGGAGGCGATCGAGGGTCACGCGGAGATCGGCGGCGGTGAGCTTCGCGCGGGCGGTCGTCATCGAGGCATGGCCGGCATGGGACATCGTCTGTCCGCCGCTGTCGGCGGTGGCGGCCATGGAGCCGACCGTCAGCGCTGCGAGCGCGGCGGCGACGGCGGCGTACGTGATGCGGCGCATGTGGGTCTCCTTCCGTTCGTGTGCGCGGCTGGTTCGCCGCGCGCCTCGAATCGGTTCGTCGTCGCGCTCCGCTGCTACCGTGGCCGGGTCGCCGATGGATGCCGGCCGGATGCCCGGTCGCGCACGCGGCGACAAGCACGGCGATGCCGCCGGTCCGTGCAGGTCGACAGGAAGGAGCTGCGACATGGATCGCAGGCTGGGCTCGCAGGACGAGCTCCACCTTCGGGCGGCGGTCGAGCGACTCGTCCGAGCAGGGTGCTCGCAGGACGAGATCGAGGACACGCTGGCCCGGATGCTCGGCGGGCGACACGCCGGCCCGAGCGTCACGACGCGGATCCGCCGTCTCGTGAGCAGATAGGGGGAGGAGGAGGGCCGCCACGGCGGCCCTCCTCTCACCGGGTGAAGACCGTGATCGTCCCGTCTCCGGCGAGCGCCCTCCAACCGTCGGCGGCCAGCGCGCGCTCGGCGCGGGCGGCGCACCCGGGTGCGAAGAACCCGCTCTGCTCGTAGAGCCCGCGGTGGACGGCGACGAACTGGATCCCCAGGTCGTCGGGAATCGTCCCCCGGCCGCAGGACAGGGGACGGAGCTCTCGGGCGAGCCCGACCGCCCGCTTCGGCGCGATCGTCGAGTAACCCTGCGGCCGCTCCCTCGGGCTCTGCCGGGCGTAGCCGAGGTAGACGCTCCCGTAGTGCACGTCGGGTCGAAAGACGGGCAGCTCGAGCAGGCGGCCGTCCCCGCGGATCGCAGCGTAGGCGGCATTGGGTGTGTCCGCCGCGACCGCGCCGAACACCGGCACCCGCAGGTCGACCGCCAGCAGAACGGCTGTTCCGGCGATCAGCGGTGGGACGAGCTTGTGGTGATTCAACACAAGCGTTGTCCGGCCGGCGTCTACCGCGAAGGCGACGAGGGCGGCGAGCGCGAGGCAGGCGATCGGCATGAACCGCTCGGGGACGCGCGTCGCGTCGAGGCCGGGCAGCCGGCGCCAGAGGGTCTCGTAGCCGGGGAGGCTGGCGCCGAGGGCGAGCAGGCAGGGAAGCAGCGCCGCCAGACCGAGCAGGACGGCGAGGCCGTGTCGCCTCCGGATCGCGACCAGCCCGCCGATCGCCACGAGCGGCGTCAGCCAGCCGATGAAGACGAGCTCCTCGATCCCGCTGCCGACTCCCCGGGTGACGAAGTCGGAGAGCTCGGCCGAGTAGCGGGCGACCTGGGCAAAGGAGCGGCCGGTCCCGATCGAGCCCGCGACGGCCCATCGATCCACGAGGAGGCCCGCGACGAGCGCCGCGGCGGCGCCGGCACCCGCCTTCCACCAGTCGGCCCGCGGCGTCCTCGCCCACGCGTAGCAGAGCGCGAGGGGGATCGCCCCGAGCGCCAGATGGAGCTGCCCGGAGAGCGGGATTGCCGCGAGGCACGCGGCCGCGACGACGAACCGCCGGCGCTCCAGGGCGAGGAGCACGGCCGGCAGGAGGAAAGAGATCAGCCCGAGCAGGTGCCCCGTCGACTGCCCGACCCGGTAGGGCATCAGGCAGAAGACAACGCCGCCGAGGAGCGCCGCGGGTCGCGACAGGCCGAGCGCCCGCAGCCACCAGCAGGCGAGCCCGCCGCAGAGCACGAAGCCGAGCAGGACGATCAGGTCGTACGCCCACACATCCCCGAGCACCGCGCCGAGCGGCCAGTAGGGGATCCCGAGCAGCCAGCCCTGGAGGCTCGGCGGCGCCTCCGCCTCGGGCCGGAACGAGTACGGGTCGGCGAGCGGAGAGGCGCCCTGCCCGAGTTGGTGGCCGACGAGCCAGAGCGCCCAGCCGAGCTGGAGGTGGTCGCCGGCCGCCGCCTCCCCGTGCCCCGCCGAGGGCCGTGCCAGGTAGTGCGCACCGTCGACGTGGCGGATCGCGGGCCACGTCGCCCAGAGGGCGCAGGCCGTGTACAGCGCAACGGCGAGAAGCGCGAAGCGGGTACGGCCGGCCACGAGGCGCGACCGTACCCTGCCGGGCTACGGCGTGACGATGGCGAGCTTCGGCAGATACGTTCGGTAGCGGCGCGCGTCACGCGTCAGCAGGGTGAGTCCGTCGATCGCGGCATGTGCGCCGATGTAGAAGTCGGGAAGCGGCGACCGGCGCTCGCCGCCGCCCCGCCGGTACCGGACGAAGCACCTACCGGCGAGAAAGCCCGCGTCCCAGGGCAGCGGGAGCCGCTCGAAGACGTCGCGCGGGAGCGCCGCGTCGAGGTCCTCGACGGCCGCGAAGCCGACGGACACCTCGGCGTAGACGATCGGGTTGATCGCCAGCCGGCCCGCGTCGGCGGCGCGGGCGAGCGCATTTCCAGAACGCTCGCCCCAGCGCGGATCGTCGGTCAACACGTCGAGCAGGACGTTCGAGTCGACGAGCGTGGTCAACGGCGGGTGAGTGCCATGATCTCGTCGGTCGTGAGGCTCGTGGTCGCGGCGCCATACATGCGGGCAACGATCGCCTGACCGCGCCCGGCATCCGCTGACTTACGAAGCCGCACGTCGTCGCCGTCAACGGCGAATTCGACCGTCGAGCCCGGATGGATTCCGAGGCGGTCGCGGATCTCTCGCGGGATCGTGACCTGCCCCTTCGTGGTGACCTTTCCTGTCATGTCGGTAAGAGCCGTACCGGTAATACCGAGAATAGATTACCAAGTGGTGGTGTGTCGCACCAGCCTTCGAGGTGCCGGAAGCGAGTTCGGGAGCAGAACTGCTGCGCGATCTGTGGCACCGCGCGAGGAACGCGGCTCGTTCGAGCGGTGTACCAGCGTCGTCGAGCAAGGAGGAGGTCCTCATGAAGATGCGCTTCACGCTTGCGGCGCTCGCCTGCCTGGTCGTCGCGGGGGCAGCGACCGCAGCCGGGCCAGCCCCCCAGGTCCTCCGCGGCACGCCGGGGATCGCGGTCGCCGGGTCCGCGCACGTGGTCGCTCGCGCGCAGGGAGCCGCCGCGACCCGCGTCGCGCTCGTCCGTGACCGCGACGGCAAGGTGCTCGCGAGCCGCGCGCTCCGCGCCCCGCTCGGCGTCGCGGCTATCACCTTCGACGGCAGCCTCGTCGAGGGCACGTTCGCCGGGGGCCGCCGGCTCGTGCTCGCGTCCTCGATCTACGACGACGCGAGCCGCAGCACGTTCGTCGTCCTCGAAACGAGGACGCTGCGGCCGCTTCGCACCATCGTGCTGCGGGGATCGTTCGCCTACGACGCGGTGTCGTCCGACGGCCGCCGGCTGTACCTGCTCCAGTTCCCGGGCGGCGTCGAGGGCGGCGTGCGCTACGTCGTGCGCTCGGTCGACCTCCGCACCGGGAGGCTCGAGCCGGGCTCGATCGTCGACAAGACCGAGCCGGGCGAGCGGATGAGCGGGATCGCGCTCGCTCGCGCCTGGAGCCGCGACGGCGCGTGGGCGTACACGCTCTACAACGGCGGCACCTCACAGGCGTTCGTCCACGCGCTGAACACGCGGACGCGCGTGGCGCGCTGCATCGACCTGCCGTGGGCCGGCGAGGCCCAGAGCGTGCTCGACGGCGTCGCGCTGGCGGTGACTCCGGATCGGGTACTCACTCTCACGGGGCGCGGTGGCGCGGTGCTCGCCCGCATCGACGCGCGCACGTTCGCGGTGCAGGCGTAGCCAAGTCTCAGCCCGCGGGCGCGGACGCGTCCGCGGGCAGCGTCTCGGTCGCGTCCGCGATCGCGCGCACGACCTCGACGATGTCCCGGTTCGCGTTGTAGACGCGGAGCTGACGCTCCGCCGAGTTGCCGCGGCCGAGCAGCGCGGCGATCCCCTCGAGCTCCCGCTCCGACCCGAGCTCGCGCGCGTGCGGCTCGAGCTCGCGCACCGTGCGCCGGACGAGCTTCGCGAGCGGGATCCGGATCCGGCGCCCCGTCGCCAGGTCCATGACGGGCGCCTCGAGCCCGTAGCGGGCGGCGAGCCACTTGTTCTCGCTCGTCAGGATCCGGTGGTACGAGGGGATCTCCTCGCCCGCGTCGTAGCGCTCGCTGAGCTGCTTGACGAGGGCCTGGCAGTAGGCGGCGACCGCGACCGCGTCCTCGAGGCGCGTGACGGCGTCGCAGATCCGCACCTCGATCGTCCCCCACTTCGGATGGGGCCGGATGTCCCACCAGATGTGCGTGTAGTCGGCGATGCAGCCCGTGCGCTCGAGCTGGCCGACGACCGAGGCGTAGTCCTCGTAGTCGCGGAAGCGTGGCGGCGGGCCGGAGCGCGGGAAGGCGGAGAAGACGATCTGGCGGCTCGACGCGAGGCCGGTGGGCTCTCCGCGCCAGAACGGCGAGCTCGCCGAGAGCGCGAGGAGCGGCGCCAGGTGCGGCAAGAGCCCATTCACGATCTGGATCGCCTTGTCGGGGTCGTCGACCGCGACGTGGATGTGCATGCCGAAGATCAGCTCGCGCCGCGCGACGTACTGGAGCTGGTCGATCAGCGCGTGGTAGCGGTCCTTGGCGGTGATGCGCTGCCGCTCGAAGAGGCTGAACGGATGCGTGCCGGCCGAGCCGACGCGGAGGCCCTGGCCGTGGGCGACGTCGCGGACATAGCCGCGGAGCGTCGAGAGCTCGCGCGCGACGTCGCCGGCGGTGCGGCACACGGGGGTCGCGATCTCGAGAACCGACTGCATCAGCTCTGCGTTCAGCCGGCTCGCGAGCTCGTCGCCCTGGATCGCGTCGAGCACCATCTCGATGTGCTGGACGAGGTCGAAGCTCTCGGGGTCGAGGAGCATGTACTCCTCCTCGACGCCGAGCGTGTACTGGTCGCTGGCCCCGAACCGGTGGTCGAGGATGCTGGCTGCCGACCCGTCGGTGAGACCGGTGATCGAGCCCGGGACGATCTGCTTCATGGCAGCGTCGCCTCGGCCTCGATCTCGACCTTCCATGCGGGGTCGAGCAGCGCAGTGACCACGCAGGTCGCCGCAGGCCGGACGTCGCGGAAGACCTCGCCGTGGGCGCGCGCCACGTCCTTCCAGTGCGCGGGCGCGGTGACATAGATGTTCGTCCGCACGACGTGCTCGAGCGACGAGCCCGCCCGCTCGAGCGCGCCGCCGATGATCTCGAGGCAGAGCCGGGCCTGCTCGTACGCGCCCTCCGGCGGGGGCGAGCCGTCCACCGGAATCGGAGCGGTGCCCGCGACGTGGACGCGGTCGCCCGCGACGACGGCGCGGGAGAAGCCCGCGACGCCCTCGTAGGGCGAACTGCCGGAGATCAGCGTGCGGCGCATCTCGGCGCCTAGTATCGCGCCCCGTGGACGCTCTCAACCAGATCGACGCCTGGGATGTCCCCTTCGCGGCCGCCGGTGTGACGCGCGCGGACGCGGCGGTCGCCACCCACGGTGACGCGGAACGGTCGGTACGGCTGGCTTCGGTCTCGAAGCCGATCGCGGCGCTCGCGACGCTCGTCGCCGCAGAGGAGGGCGTCGTCGACCTCGACGAACCGGCCGGCCCGCCCGGGGCCACCGTTCGGCACCTGCTCGCCCACGCGTCCGGGCTGCCGTTCGAGGGCGTGGCCCCGATCGCGCCGCCCGGGCGGCGGCGCATCTACTCGAACGAGGGCTTCCGCGTGCTCGGCGAGCACGCCGCGGAGCGCGCGGAGATGCCGTTCGCGGACTACGTCCGGGAGGCGGTCGTCGCGCCGCTCGATCTCGGGCTCGATCCCGGCGGCCATCCGGGCGCGGGCATGCACGGCTCGCTGGAGGACGTGCTCGGGCTCGGTCGCGAGCTGCTCGCGCCGCGGCTCGTCGCCGCGGAGACCCACGAGGAGATGGTGAGCGTCCAGTTCCCGGGGCTCGACGGGGTGCTGCCGGACTTCGGGCGGTTCAGCCCGCTCGACTGGGGGCTCGGCGTCGAGCTCAAGGGCACCAAGGAGGGGCACTGGTCGGGCACTCTGACGTCGCCGAGGACGTTCGGGCACTTCGGCGGCAGCGGGACGTTCCTCTGGGTCGACCCCGAGCGCGGTGTCGCCTGCGCCGCGCTGACGACGCGGCCGTTCGGCGACTGGGCGAAGGAGGCGTGGCCCCGGCTCTCGGACGCCATCCTCCGCGCGCTCGTCTGACAACGCTTGTGTTGAATCACCACAAGCGTTGTCTCGCTGCGAAGCGGACGACGACGTCGGAGGCGCGCTACTCGTCGTCGGCGTAGAGCGGGCGCAGCAGCTCGTCGAACGTCGCGCGGTCGCAGCTCGCGACGACGCAGGGCAGCATGGTCGTGACCGTGGCCGTCCGCGGCACGCCCATCGCGAGCGCGACCTCGCCGAAGGTGTCGCCGGGTCGAAGCACCGAGCGAGTGCCACGCCCTGCCTGCGTGACCCGCGCCATCCCGGAGAGGAGGACGTAGAAGCGGTCACCGTTCTCGCCCTCGGACACAATCGTCCGGCCGCCCGGAACGTCCTCGCGGACCATCCGCTCGGCGAGCAGCGTGAGTGTCTCGCCGGGGAGCGACGCGAGCAGGCCGACGCGGGACAGCTCCGTCACGGAGGCCGGGACGTGGCGCGGGCTCACCCCGGTACCGTAGCCCCGCCTCGGACGGAAGAGCCGGCTGGCGCCGGCTCTTCGCGGGGAGGGAGGGGCTATCGGGAAAAGCGCTAGACCGCGAGACCGAGCGAGCGCTCGATCGCGCCCTTCGGCTGGGCGCCGATCACGGACGCGGACGGCTCGCCGTCCTTGAAGAGGATCATCGTCGGGATCGAGGCGACCCCGTAGCGCTGCTGGAGCTCGTGCTCGGTGTCGATGTTGACCTTCACGAGCTTCAGCTCCGTCTCGCGCTCGGCCGCGATGCGGTCGAGAACGGGCGCGACGGCGTGGCAGGGGCCACACCATTCCGCCCAGAAGTCCACGAGTACGGGCCTGTCGCTCTGGATGACCTCCTGGTCGAAGGTCTCGGTCGTCACGTTGAGTGCCATGTGTCCTTCCGTCTTCGATATTGCAAGTGCAAGTACCAGATACAACGACGGGCGCGGGAAAACCCTTCCCTAGAATCGTCCGCATGTTCGCGCCACTGCCGGACAAGCCGGATCATGACGCGCTCGAGCGCGGCGTGCTCGAGCTCTGGGAGCGGGAGGAGACGTTCCGCCGCTGCGCGAGCAAAACGCGGACGGCCCGCGCTTCAGCTTCGTCGACGGCCCCGTGACGGCGAACAAGGCCCTCGCAGTGCACACGGCGTGGGGGAGGACGCTCAAGGACGTCTTCCAGCGCTACAAGGCGCTCCGCGGCACCACCAGCGCTACCAGAACGGCTTCGACTGCCAGGGGCTCTGGATCGAGGTCGGCGTCGAGCGCGAGCTGGGTCTCAACTCGAAGCGCGAGATCGAGGAGTTCGGCCTCGGGAGTTCGCGCGCCGCTGCCGCGAGAAGGTCGATCTGGTCGGCGCGCGAGCTCACGAAGGGCTCGATCCGGCTCGGCCAGTGGATGGACTGGGGCGCGGACTACTTCACCTTCAGCGACACGAACATCGAGTACATCTGGCGGTTCCTGGCCCTGATGCACGAGCGCGGCCGCGTCTACCTGGGGCATCGCTCGACCGAGTGGTGCCCCCGCTGCGGCACGTCGCTGTCGCAGCACGAGCTGTCGCAGTCGGGCGTCTACCAGGATCGCTCCGACCCCTCGCTCACTGTTCGCTTCCCGCTGCGCGAGCATCCGGGCGAGTCCCTCGTGATCTGGACGACGACGCCCTGGACGCTGCCGGCGAATGTTGCGGCCGCCGTGCACCCCGAGGCGGAGTACGGGCTCCGGGCAAACGGCGAGTGGGTGATGGTCGCGCGCTTCCCCGACGAGACGTTCACGCGGGTCGTCCCGGGCGCGGAGCTGGTCGGCCTCGAGCTACGACGGCCCGTTCGACACGCTGCCTCCCGGCGCCGCGGTCGAGCACCGCGTGATCGGATGGGACGAGGTCTCGGTCGAGGAGGGGACGGGGATCGTCCACATCGCGCCAGGCTGCGGTGGCGAGGACTTCGAGCTGTCCCGCGTCCACGACCTGCCGATCCTGACGCCGGTCGACGAGTCCGGTCGCTTCTACGACGACTACGGCTGGCTCCACGGCACGTCGACGGGCGACGCGGCCGACCAGATCGTCGGCGACCTCGCCGAGCGCGGGCTCCTCGTCCACGCGGGGCTCTACGAGCATCGCTACCCGCACTGCTGGCGCTGCGACACGCCGCTCATCTTCCGCATCTCCGACGACTGGTTCCTCGCGGTCGACGAGCTCCGCCAGCCGCTCCTCGACGCGAACGCGACCGTGGAGTGGACGCCCGCGTACATGGGCAAGCGCATGGACGACTGGCTCCGGAACATGGGGGACTGGAACATCTCCCGCCGCCGCTACTACGGGCTTCCGCTGCCGTTCTACCCCTGCTCCTGCGGGCAGCTGAACGTCGTCGGCTCGAAGGCGGAGCTCATCGAGCGCGCGACCGGGCCCGTCGAGGAGCTCGAGGAGCTCCGGCGGCCCTGGGTCGACGCGATCAGGATCCGCTGCGAGGCCTGCGGCGAGGACGTCGCGCGGGTCGCGGAGGTGGGCGACGTCTGGCTCGACGCGGGGATCGTCCCGTTCTCGACGCTCGGCTGGCAGAGCCCCGAGCACGTCCCGGAGGGCTATGCGACCGGGGCGGCGAGGGGCCTCACCCGCGCCGACCTCCCCGACCACGCCTACTGGGAGGAGTGGTTCCCGGCCGACTGGGTCTCCGAGATGCGCGAGCAGATCCGCCTGTGGTTCTACTCGCAGCTCTTCATGTCGGTCGCGTTGACCGGCCGCGCGCCGTTCACGAAGGTGCTCGGCTACGAGAAGATGCTCGACGAGACGGGCCGGGAGATGCACGGCTCGTGGGGGAACATGATCGACGCCCAGGACGCCTTCGCGCGGATGGGCGCGGACGTGATGCGCTGGCAGTACTGCGCCCAGCCGCCCGACCGGAACCTCCTCTTCGGCTTCGGCCCGGCACACGAGATCCAGCGCAGGCTGCTCACGTTGTGGAACTCGGTCACGTTCCTCGTCCAGTACGGGAACGTCGAGTCGTTCACGCCGCGCTACGACGACCTGGAAACCGTCGAGGACGCAGTCGCGCCGCTCGATCGCTGGCTCGTGGAGCGCACGAGGCTGCTCGTCGAGGTGGCGACCGAAGGGTATGAGCGCTGGCTGACCGTGGACGTGATCCGGGCGTTCGAGGCGTTCGTCGACGACCTCTCGAACTGGTACATCCGCTGCTCGCGGCGGCGCTTCTGGCAGGGGGACGAGACCGCGTTGCGCGTCCTCTGGCACGCGTTGGCGCAGGCGCTTCGGGTGGTCGCTCCCGTGGTGCCGTTCCTCGCGGAGCACGTCTGGCAGGTTCTCGTGCGCGAGCCGTTGGACGGTGCCCCCGACTCGGTCTTCCTCGCGGGCTGGCCCGGGCTCGCCACACCCGACGGGACGACGCTCGCTGCGATGGCGGATGCACGCCGCGTCGTCGACCTCGGGCGCGCCGCGCGGTCGACGTCGGGCGTCAAGCTGCGCCAGCCGCTCGCGCGGCTCGTCGTCGAAGGAGCCGCGCCCGCCGACGAGCTCGTGGCGATCGTGCGCGACGAGCTGCGCGTGAAGGACGTCGCGCTGGGTCACGTCGAGGCCGAGCTCGTCGTGAAGCCGAACCTCCCTGTCCTCGGGCCCAAGCTCGGCAAGGAGCTCGGCGCCGTCCGGGCGGCGCTCGCGGCCGGGGAGTTCGACGACCTCGGCGGCGGCCACTTTCGCGCGGCGGGCCACGAGCTCTCGCCCGAGGAGGTGCTGGTGGAGCGCTCCGCGCGAGACGGGTGGGCGATCGCGTCGTCGGACGGCGTCACGGTCGCGCTCGACACGGCGGTCGACGAGGGCCTCGAGCGCGAGGCGCGCGTCTACGAGCTGATCCACCAGGTGAACACGATGCGCAAGGAGACCGGTCTCGCGCTCACCGACCGTATCGCTCTGACCATTCCGGCCTCCGCCGCGGACCTGCTCGAGCACGCGGCGTGGATCGAGGCCGAGACGCTTGCCGTCTCGCTCGACGCCTCGGGCGGCGAGATCGCGCTCGTCAGGGCCGGCTGAGCGAGGCGGCGACGCCCGCCGGCACCGCCGCGACGGCGACGAGCTGGTGGAGGACGTGGAGCGGCACCGCCGCCGCGAGGCCGCGAGCCCCGAGACGCCGGGCGACCACGCCGTAGAGGTCGGTGTTGAGAGTGACGGTCGCGACGACGGCGCCGGCGACGAGCCGGGGTCGCCGCGCGACGACCGCCCCTGCGACGACGAGCGAGGCGAGGACGCTGGCCCGCTCGCGGAGCCCGAGGTTGAGAGTCGCGGGCACGGCTCGGCGCTCGGCCATCAGCTGCACCCACGGCACCCCTCTCCGCGCGAAGTCGGTGACGAGCATCGAGCCGAGGCTCCACTCCTTCAGGTGCGTGCCGCGGAGCCCGGGGTCGAGAAGGATCCGACCCTGCCCGACGAGACGCCCGCCGAGCTCGATGTCCTCGATGGAGGGCCGCGGGTAGCGGGCGGCGTCGAATCCGCCCACGGCGGCGAGCGCGTCCGCGCGCACCGCGCCGAGCCCTGCCCAGAACGTCGCCGCCTCGCCTGCCGAGCGCTGGTGCACCGTGTGGTGCAGGAGATTGCGGAACCCGGCGACCGCGCCGCGCGTCGCAACCCGGTCGTCGTACGAGCCGAACACCCCGACGAGACCCGGCTCGAGCGCGAGCGCCGCGCGGATGCGAGCGAACGCGTCGGGGTGGACGAGCACGTCGGCGTCCACGAACGCGATCACCTCGCCGGTCGCTCGGGCGGCGCCGTCGTTCCTCGCGAAGGCGGGCCCGGCGTGGGGCGGCCGGCTGACGACGACGACCTCGTCCGGTGGCTCGGTTGCGGCCTCCACCGCGTCGAGGCAGCGCCGGAGCGTCGGCGGATCATCCGTCGCCGGGACGACGAGGCTCAGCCGCACGCGCCGCTCAGCCGGATCGCGACTCGGCGAGCTGGAGCTCCCGCCGCAGCTCGACGGGGAGCCGGAAGGTCACGTCCTCGTCGACCATCCGATGCGACTCGATCCGCTCGACGCCCCGGGCGCGGAACCAGTCGCAGACGCGGGTCACGAGTCGCTCCGGCGCCGACGCTCCGGACGTGATGCCGACGGTCTCGATCCCGTCGAGCCACGCCTCGTCGATCTCGGTGTCGTCGTCGATCAGCTGGGAGGGGACGCCGGCGGCCCTGGCCACGTCGACCAGGCGGTTCGAGTTCGACGAGTTGCGCGAGCCGATCACGAGTAGGAGGTCGATCTGCGCGAGCATGTCCTTCACGGCCCACTGGCGGTTGGAGGTCGCGTAGCAGATGTCCTCCTTCTTCGGCCCGATGATCGCCGGGAAGCGGCGGCGGAGCGTCCCGATGATCTCGGCCGTCTCGTCGACCGAGAGCGTCGTCTGTGTGACGTAGGCGACCGGCGTGCCCGGCGGCAGCTCGAGGGCCTCCGCCTCGCCGACGTCCTGGACGAGGATCGTGGACTCGGGCGCCTCGCCCATCGTCCCGACGACCTCCTCGTGACCCTCGTGGCCGATCAGGAGAACCGTGTGGCCGGCGGCTGCGTAGCGCTTCGCCTGCACGTGCACCTTCGTCACGAGCGGGCAGGTCGCGTCGATCACGTCGTGGCCGAGCGCGCGTGACGCCTCGTGCACCGACGGCGCGACGCCGTGGGCCGAGTAGACGACGGTTGCGCCCGGAGGCACGTCGGTCTCCTCCTCGACGAAGATTGCGCCGCGCGCTTCGAGGTCGCGCACGACGTGGATGTTGTGGACGATCTGCTTCCGCACGTACACGGGCGCGCCGTAGTGCTCGAGCGCGCGCTCGACTGTCTCGACGGCGCGTTCGACCCCGGCGCAGTAGCCGCGGGGCGAGGCGAGGAGGACGCGTTTCACGCTCACGTGGACAAGCGTACTAACGCGACGTCTGGGCGAGGACGACGCCGGCGAGGACGACGGCGCCTCCGAGGAGCTGCGCGGTCGAGAGCGTCTCGTCGAGCCAGACCCACGCGACGAGCGCAGCCAGCAGCACCTCGACCATCGAGACGGTCGCCACCCGCGTCGCCGGGAGGTGGTGGAGGGCGCCGAGCGAGAGGACGAACGGCAGGATCGTGCCGAGCACGATCATCCAGAGGCAGAGCGCCCACACAGGCGCGTGGACGGCGTCGAGCGCGCCCTCGAGCGAGACCGTCGCATGGAGCGCGTCGAACGGGAAGCCCCACCACGGCTGGAGCACCGCCCAGAAGAGCGCGGCCACGCCGAGCGACAGGCAGGTGAGCGAGAGCGCGTCCCGTCGCTGGGTCTGGTGCTCGCCGGCGAGGTAGTACGTCGCCAGGGCGCCGGCGGCGAGCAGGCCGGCGACGACGCCGACCGTGTCGAGGCGGACGTCGCGCCACACCTCGCCCACGAGCACGAGCCCCGACAGGGCGAGCGCGAGCGCGCCCCAGACACGGCGCCGCACCGGCTCGTGCCAGACGAGCCGGGCCCAGAGGGCCACGAGCACGGGCGCCGTGAACTCCAGGAGGAGGCCGATCCCGATCGGCAGCCGCTCGATCGCCACGAGGTAGAGCCACTGCACGAGCGCGAAGCCGACGATCCCGTAGACGACGAGCAGCGGAACCTCCTCGCGCGCGACCCTTAGCCGTCGGGGAGCGGTGGCGAGCACGAACGCCGCGAGGCCGAGGAAGGCGCCCGTCGCCCTGAGCTCGGTCAGCCGGAGACTCGAGATCCCGCCCTCGGTGAGGATGATTTTCGAGACCGTTCCGTTCACCGCGAAGAGCGCGGATGCGGCGGTCACCATCGCGTAGCCGAGCCGCGGATGCGGGACGCCGGGTGGACGCGTGCCGTGGAGGGTGATCTCGGTCACCGCGGCAACCTAGCCACGCCGCCTTCGACGCCTCTGGGAGAATGATCGATGATCGATTACGCTCGCGCGATGGCCGTCGCTCTCTTCGTCACGTGTCTCGTCGACACCCTCGTCCCCGAGGTCGGACGGGCCACGGTGACGCTCCTCGAGCGGCTCGGGGTCGAGGTCGAGTTCCCGCGGGCGCAGACGTGCTGCGGACAGCTCCACTTGAACGCGGGCTATCCCGAGCCCGCGGCCGCGCTCGCCCGTCGCTTCGTGGAGACGTTCTCGGGGTACGAGGCGATCGTCGCGCCTTCCGGCTCGTGCGTCGCGCACGTCCGATCGCATGTGCCCGAGCTGGCGCCGGACCCGGAGGGAGTGGCGGGGAGGATGCTCGAGCTGTCCGAGCTCCTCGTCGACCGGCTGGCCGCCGGCGACGTCGGCTCGACGTATGAGGGAGCGCTCACCTACCACCCGACGTGTCACTCGCTGCGAGGGCTCCGGCTCGGCGACCGACCCGAGTCGCTGCTGCGCGCCGTGGCCGGGGTGGACCTCCGGCCGCTCGGCGACGCGAGCGAGTGCTGCGGCTTCGGCGGCACGTTCGCGGTGCGCAACGCCGCCGTCTCGACGGCGATGCTGGCCGACAAGCTACGGCGCGTCGAGGAGACCGGCGCCGACGCCGTCTGCGCGTGCGACTCGTCCTGCCTCCTGCATCTGCGCGGTGGGCTCGAGCGGCGCGGCTCGCCCGTGCGCGCGGTCCATCTCGCCGAGGTGCTGGCGACGTGAGCGCCGCAGCGGCCCGTGGCGCTCCGCGGCTGCCGTTCGAGCGAAGCGCGCCGGAAGCGCTCGAGGACGCCGCGACGCGCGCGAATGTGCTCCGCGCAACGGCGACGATCCGGGGCCGGCGCGCCGCGGTCGTCGCGGAGACGCCGGACTGGCAGGAGCTCCGGGCCGCCGGCGAGGCCATTCGCGAACGCGCGCTGCTGCGCCTTGACGAGCTGCTCCCTCGGCTCGAGGCGGCCGTCGCCGCGGCCGGCGGCCAGGTGCACTGGGCACGGGACGCGGCCGAGGCCAATGCCGTCGTCGTCGACCTGATCACCCAGACCGGCGCGCGTGAGGTGGTCAAGGTGAAGTCGCTCACGACCGACGAGCTCGGGCTGAACGACGCGCTCTACGAGGCCGGGATCGACCCGATCGAGACCGACCTCGCCGAGCGGATCGTCCAGCTCGCAGGCGAGCGGCCCTCGCATCTGCTCGTCCCCTCGCTCCACCGCGGACGCCTCGAGATCGCGGAGCTCCTGCGCGAGAAGCTCGACGAGCCCGGGCTGCCGGACGACGCGCCGGCGCTGCTCGCAGCGGCGCGCCGGCATCTCCGCGACGCCTTCCTGCGCGCGCGCGTCGCCGTGTCGGGAGCGAACTTCGCCGTCGCCGAGACCGGGACCATCGGCGTGGTCGAGTCGGAGGGGAACGGCCGGATGTGCACCACGCTGCCCGAGACGCTCGTGACCGTCATGGGGATCGAGAAGGTCGTCGAGGAGTGGTCCGACCTCGGCGTCCTCATGCAGCTCCTCCCGCGCTCGGCCACCGGGGAGCGGATGAACCCCTACACGTCGCTCTGGACAGGGGTGTCGGCGGGTGACGGGCCGAGTGCTTTCCACCTCGTGCTCGTCGACGCAGGGCGTACGCGCGCCCTCGCGGACCCCGTCGGTAGGCCGGCGCTTCGTTGCATCCGCTGCTCGGCGTGCGTCAACGTGTGCCCCGTCTACCGCCAGACGGGTGGGCACGCATACGACACCGTCTACGCGGGCCCGATCGGCGCGATCCTGCAGCCGCAGCTGTCGGGGGAGCAGGGGACGGCCGCGTCCCTGCCCTATGCGTCCTCGCTCTGCGGCGCCTGCGCCGACGTCTGCCCGGTCGGGATCGACATCCCGCGGATCCTCGTGCACGAGCGCGCGAAGGTCGTCCGCACGTCGAGGCCCGGTCTCGACGGCCGTGCGCTGCGGGCGCTCGCGCGAGCGTTCTCCACGGCGGAGCGGTACGAGCGGGCACAGCGCGTCGCGCGCACCCTCCAGCGGCCGGCGATGAGGGGGGAGCGGGTGCGCTGGTTCCCGGGCCCGCTCTCGGGCTGGGGCCGCTCGCGGACGCTGCCGGGCGTCGCGTCCCAGACCTTTCGCGAGTGGTGGGAGGCGCGTGAGCGAGGCGCGTGAGGTCGTCCTCGGCCGGATCCGCGCCGCGCTCGCCGACGGTGCGCCCGTCCCGGCGGTGCCGCGGGGCTACGTGGCGCAGGGCACGGGCCCGGCCGACGCTGTCGTCGCGCGATTCGTCGCGCGCGTCGAGGAGACGGGAGCGGCGGTGGTCGCGGCCGACGGTGCCGCGGCGGCGATTTCGGCGGCGCTGTCCGAGCACGGAGCGTCGCGTGTCGTCGTCGCCCCCGACCTGGACGACGACCTCCGGCCGGTGGGCGTCGAGCTCCTCGAGGACGCCGACCTCGCGCCGCGCGAGCTCGACGCCCTCGACGGCGCGCTCACCACGTGCGCGGTCGCCTGCGCCGACACGGGGACGATCGCGCTCGACGGTGGTCCCGGGCAGGGCCGCCGCGCGATCACCCTCGTGCCCGACCTCCACGTGTGCGTCGTTCGGCGCGGGCAGGTGGTCGAGACCGTCCCCGAGCTGTTCGACCGGCTCGCGCCCTCCGCGCTCGAGGGAAGGCCGATCGTCCTGGTGTCCGGCCCGTCGGCGACGTCGGATATCGGCTTCGAGCGGGTGGAAGGCGTCCACGGCCCACGACGGCTCGTCGTCGTGCTCGTCGACTGAGATCGCCGATATCCGTCCGATCCGCCGTCGAGATTGACAACATGGTTGAGCGGTACGCAATCTGCGGGGTCGCCGGGCGACAGATTCTCGACGAGGTCCGCACGTGCGACTTCGTGTGTGCAAACTGTCACGCGGTGCGGTCGTTCCGTCGTCGGGGTGTAGCTCAGCCTGGTAGAGCGCCCGGTTTGGGGCCGGGAGGTTTCGTCGGTTCGAATCCGACCACCCCGATTGTGTGAGATCGAGATTCGCGTGCCTCGCGCTGTCGGCGGCGCTCGTGATGGTGGGCTCCGGGGCGCGAGCCGAGACCCTACGCTCGCTCGCTGCGATCACTCCCATCTCGAAGGCGCGCGCGGCCGGCATGACCGGCGTGTCGTGGCGGCCCGGTTGCCCTGTCTCGCTCGGTGAGCTGCGGGTCGTCACCGCGCCGTTCTGGGGCTTCGACGGACGCCCGCACGCCGGGCAGATCGTCGTTCACCGCGACGTTGCGGCCGACGTCCTGAGCGTCCTCCGCCGGCTGTACGTCGCGCGCTTCCCGATCCGCCGCATGGTCCCGATCGACGCCTACGGGGGGTCGGACTTCCGCTCGATCGAGGCGGACAACACCTCGGCCTTCAACTGCCGCTACGTCGACGGCACGACCCGGTGGTCGGAGCACGCGTACGGCCGCGCGATCGACCTGAACCCGATCGAGAACCCGTACGTCACCTCCGCCGGGACGACCTCGCACCCGGCGAGCCGTCGCTACCTCCGGCGTGCGCCGTACCGTCCCGGCATGGCCGTCGAGGGAGGCGCCGTCGTTCGCGCGTTCGCCGCGGTCGGCTGGTCGTGGGGCGGCCGCTGGTCGGGCGCGCGGGACTACCAGCACTTCTCGGCGAGCGGTCGGTGATCGGAGCGGTCGCGCTCGTCGCCGGAGCGCTGCTCCTGGCGGCAGGCTCGCTGCGCCTCTCCGCCGCGCTGGCGCCACGGCCGACCGCGGCGTTCCTCCTCGGTGCGTACCTGATCGCCTGGGTGCAGCTGATCGTCGTCCTCTGGGCGCTCTCGCTCTTCGGCTGGGTGACGAGATGGGGGCTGCTGGCCGGGCTCGCGCTCGTGTGCGCGGCGCTGCTCCTCGACACGCGCGGGCGAAGCCTCGTCGGCACGCGTCTGCGGGAGGGGGTCGAGGCGCTGCGCGACGCGCTGGCCGAGCCCGTCTGCCGCGTTCTCGCGGTCGCGGTCGGGCTCGTGCTCGCATACGCGGTCGTACTCGGGCTCGCGACGCCCCAGAACGACTTCGACACCCTCGTCGACCACCTCTGGCGCGCCGGGCTGTGGAGGCAGGACGGGGCGGTCGGGTATCCGGAGTGCGCCTGCGCGCCGTACATCAACGCGTACCCGCCGCACGGCGAGATGGGCGTGCTCGCGACGATGATCCTCGGCGGCGCCGACCGCTACGTCGCCCTCGTCCAGGCGTCGGCGTACGCCGCGCTCGCGATCGGGGTCGTGGGCGTCGCGCGCGGCCTCGGGCTCACCAGGCCCCAGGCGCTCCTCGGGGGCCTTTTCGTCGCCACTCTCCCGGTGATCGCGCTCCAGTCGTCGACCGCGCAGAACGACCTCGTGGTGGCCTCGTTCCTCGTCGCCGCCGTGGTGCTGCTCCTCTCGGCCGGCAGAGGCGCCACATGGCTCGCTGCGGCTGCAGCGGCGCTCGCGGTAGGGACGAAGCTGACCGCGGTGATCGGCATCCCGGTGCTGGTGGTGGTCGCGCTCGCGGCGTCGCCCTCGCGGCGCGGCCCGCGGCTGGCCGCCGTCCTCGCCGGGAGCACGGCGGGCGCGTACTGGTACGTGGTCAACTGGCGGCAGACGGGGAGCTGGGACGGCGGGTTCCCCGACGAGCAGGCCGAGTCGGGCGTCGCCGCCGCCCTCGCCCGCGGCCTTCGGTCCGCGATCCAGCTCGTCGAGCTCCCCGGGGCGGTTGGACGAGACCGCTGGCTCTACCTCGTCGTGGCCCTCGTCTTCCTCGTGGCCCTCCTTGCGGCGCTGCGGGCGCGGAGCATCGTCGGGCGTCTCGCCTACGCGGCTATGGCCGCGGTCGTCGTCGCCCTGCCCGTGCTCGTCCCGGATCTCCGCCGCTACCTCGACCAGGCGTACGTCGACCTCTGGCGTGTCGTGGGGCGCGACGATCTTGCGGTCTCGCCGGGGCGCGACATCACGCTGTCCACGTCGAACGTGACGTGGTACGGGCCGCTCGGGCTGATACTTCTCGTCGGCGGGATCGCACTTGCGGCGATCGCCGTACGTCGCCGCTGGGCTCCTCGTCTGGCGGTGCTCTTCGCGCTGGCACCCGTGTACTGGATCGGGATGCTCGCGGCGCTGCTCTTCTACCAGGACGCCGCAGGACGCTTCCTCATGGCGCCGATGGCGCTCGCCGGCGCGACCTGGGGGCTCGTATTGCGCTGGCGGCCGCTCGCCTGGGGGCTCACGGGCGTCGCGATCACCGCGGTCGCGCTCGCGGTGCTGAACGACTCCAAGCGACCGTCAGGGGTGGCGCTGCTCGAGCGGCCGGCGCCAGCGAGCTACTGGTCGCTGCCGCGTTGGCGAGCGCAGGGCGACGAGCTGCACGTGCCGGACCTCGTCCGCTTCGTCGACACCCGCGTGCCCGCCGCGGCGCGTGTCGGGCTCGCGCTCACGGCAAGCGATGCCGGCTACCCGTTCTTCGGCCCAGCTCTCGACCGGCGCCTCGACCTGCTCGGGGCGGGGGCACGCGACGCGACAGCCGCGACCTGGGCGTTCGTCAGCTCGTCTGCGGCGTCCGCCGCGCCGCCGGCGCTCTGCGGACGCTGGCACCCCGTTGGGGCGGCCCCGTCGGGATGGCGGGTGTACCGACGCAGCCCCGGCACCTGCTGACCGGCGGCAGGGGCTACGAGTTCCAAGCGGGTGGAGGGAATCGAACCCTCATAACTAGCTTGGAAGGCTAGGGCTCTACCATTGAGCTACACCCGCGAGCCAGGGAAGCGTAGCCTTGGCCCTCGCGTACGGTGCCCGCATGAGCCCTTCCGACTGGTCGTGGAGCTGGGAGGCGCTCGCCCCCCTTGCGCTCGCCGCTCCGTACCTCGCCGGGACGCGCCGGGAGCGGGACGCGCTGCGCACGACCTCGTTCCTGGCCGGCTGTGGGCTGCTCGTCGCGGCGCTCGTCACGCCGCTCGACACGCTCGCGCGCGAGTACCTCGTGTGGGCGCACTTGCTGCAGAACGTCGTCCTCGCCGAGTGGGCGCCCCTCCTGCTCGTCCTCGGGATTCCCCCCGGTCTCGCCGCCCGGCTGACGGGGCCGTCGATCGTCCGGCTGCTGACCGCGCCCTACGTCGCGCTCCCGGTCTGGGTGGGGACGTACGCGGTCTGGCACGTCCCCCTGCTCTACGATGCCGCGCTCCGTCACCCTTCGAGCCTGCTCGCCGTCGAACATGCGACGTACGTCGCGTCCGGCGTCCTGCTCTGGTGGTGCGTCTGGCAGGACGCGCCGCACCGGCTCTCCTCGATGACCCGCGCCGGGTACGTCTTCGCGGCATTCGTCCTCTCCGCGCCGCTCGGCCTCGTGCTCGCCCTCGTTCCGCGGCCCCTCTACGACTACTACGCCGCAGCGCCCGAGCGCGTCTGGGGACTGTCGCGCCTCGCCGACCAGCAGCTCGGCGGAATGACGATGGCGGGCGAGCAGTCGATCGTCTTCTTCGCCGTCTTCGCCTACTGGTTCGCCCGGTTCCTTGCCGAGCAGGAGCGCCTCGAGGAGGTGGCGTGACGGTCGCAAGCGGCACGCGGCACTACCGGGCGCTCCTCGCACTTCCGTACGCGCGGGCGATGGTCGGATGGTCGCTGCTCGGTCGGCTTCCGCTCGGGATGACGCCCCTCGCGCTGCTCTTCCTCGTCCGCGGGGAGGGGCGAAGCTACGGCTCCGCCGGGATCGTCGTGGCGCTGTACGCGGTCGCCGTCGGGATCGGGGCGCCGATCGCGGGCAGGCAGGTCGACCGGCGCGGGCCGAGCAGCGTCGTGCGCCTGCGCGCGATCGCGTATCCGACCCTGATCGGCGTGGTCGTCCTCCTCGCCGTTGCGGACGCGGGGATCGGCCCCATCGCTGCCGTCGCGGCGCTCGCAGGCCTTGCGCTGCCGCCGCTCTCGTCGACCGTGCGCATCGTCTGGCCCCGGCTCGCCCCGGACGAGCTGCGCTCGACCATGTACGCGATGGAGGCGACGCTGCAGGAGATCTTCTTCGTCGGCGGCCCGCTGCTCGCGGCCGGGCTGGCGGTTGTCGCACCCGCAGCGCCCCTCGTCGGCGCCGCAGCGGCGAGCCTCGTCGGGGCGTCCGCGACCGCCCGGCTGCCGCCGGTCCGTGAGACGCCGCCCTCCCGCTCGGGGAGCGCCGGCCTCCTCGGCGCGCTCGGATCGCCGGGGGTGCGCACGGTTGTGCTCTACGCGGCGACGGTCGGGGTGGGGTTCGGCTCGGTCGAGCTCGCGATGCCGGCCTTCGCCGAGGCGCACGGCGCGCGCGAGCTGGGCGGGATCGCGCTCGCGCTGTTCTCGTGTGGGAGCCTCGTCGGCGGCTTCGTCGCCGGGATGCGCCCGCCGCCGAGCGTCTTGCGCCGGTTCCTCGGTGGAGCCGTTGTCCTCGCCGTCAGCCTGCTGGCGCTCCAGTTCGCCGTCTCGATCCCGACGCTTTGCGCGCTCGCGTTCGTTGCGGGGCTGCCGATCGCGCCGACGATCGGCGCCCTCTACTCCCTGACCGACCGCTCCGCGCGACCGGGGACCGCCGCCGAGTCGTTCGCCTGGTTCGGCACCGCCGTCACGGTCGGGATTGCCACCGGCTCCGCGCTCGCCGGCGCGCTGGTCGACACGAGCGGCGTCCGCGCCGCCTTCGGCCTGGGCGCCGCCGCCGCGCTCGCCGGGGCGGCCCTCGCCCTGGGACGGCGCGGGACGCTGCGGCCGTCTCCCGCCAGGGCCGATCCGGTGTCTACCCTGCTCACCGAGCGCCCGTAGCTCAGGGGACAGAGCGGCGGACTTCTAATCCGCGGGTCGGAGGTTCGAATCCTCCCGGGCGCATGGCAGTCCCTGCAACAGGGCGGTCGAGGCCGCCGCGAACCGCGTCGCTCAGACGGCTCCGGCAGGCTCGGGCTGGGGTGGTGGCGGAGGGTCGGGGCCGGCCGCCGCCTCCAGGGCCTTCGCCTGCGCCAACTCGCGGCTGATGTGCAACGCGGCCGACGTGAGCGGGGCGGCGAGGACCAGCCCGATCATCCCGAAGATGCTCCCGAAGCCGATCGTGACGATGAGGACGACGAGCGGGTTGAGATCGAGCGTCGCGCCGAAGGCGATGGGTTGGACGATGTTCTGGAGCAGCCCGTTGGCGAGGATCACGACCACGAGCATGATCAACGCCGCCGTCGTCCCCTGCGAGGAGAGCGTGAGGATCACCGCAAACGCGCCGGAGACGAACGCGCCGATGAACGGGATATAGGCGGTGACGAAGACGACGACGGCGATCGTGCCCGCGAGCGGGACGTCGAGGAGGACCGCGGCGATCCCGACGACTATCGCGTTGAACGCCGCCACGTACGTGACGCCCAGGAAGTAGCGCCGGAGCGACCGCGTCACGTTGCCGGTGATGATCGTCGCGACCTCTCGTGGGACGCCGAGGTTGCGGTCGACGAAGCGACGCACCGCCGGCCCGTCCTTGAGGAGGAAGAACGTGGAGAAGGCGGTGAAGGTGAGGAAGAAGACGAACGAGGTCAGCTCCGAGATCCCGTTCGCGACGCCCTGGAGCAGCGTCTTCCCGGTCTGCGCGGTCGAGCTCTTGACCTGATCCGACGTCGAGGACGTCCCACCGGCGCCGGTGTCGTTGATCCAGCCCTCGATCTTGTCCACCGCTGCGTTCGCGGACGCCTTGATTTCCGACGACTGCTCGTAGAGCCCGCCGAAGACCATCAGCCCGATCACGAAGGCGAGCGCCAGCAGGCCGAGCAGGACGATCGCGGCACCTGCCGCCCGCGGAATCCGATGGCGCTGCATCTTCGTCACGAGCGGACCGGCAACTGTGGCCAGGATGGCGCCGACGGTGACGGGCACGATGATCGTGGAGGTCAGGCCGAGGAGCGCGACGAGCCCGACGACCAGGATCCCCACGCCGACGAGGAACCAGGCGAGCAATCCGAGGTCGCGGAGCCACATCGGCGCGGAGAACACCCGCGAGAGCGATGTCGCGTCGATCTGGACGACGGTCGGAGCAACACCCCCCTCTGGCGCGCCCTCGGGGGGCGACGCGCTGTGGCCCTTCGAGAACCGATCGAGGAAGCTGAACTTCACGTCGGCCATTGTCTCCCGCCTGTCGGATGATCTCGCGCGGCAACCTCCGGCCCGCCCCCTTCGCATCTCTCGCTGAACGGCCCTGGAGAACCTGGAACAGGAGCGCACCGACCGCGTCGAGTACGAGGAGCGTGGCGAGGAGCAGGAGCGCGTAGACGGTCACCTCCGGCTCGCCGCGCTCGAGGGGTCTACGCCGCGCCGTTCACGGTGTCGTCCAGCCAGCGCAGGATCGGCTCGAGCACGTCGCGGCTGTTCCGCTCGAGCATCATCAGGTGGCCGTTGCCGTGCACGCCGTGCTCGGCGAGCACGATCCGGTCGACTCGACAGCCTGCCTGCTCGAGGAACGCCGCCGTGGCAGCGCAGGAGAGGGCGAACGAGGACGCCTCGGCCTCGACGATCGCGATCGGGATCCCTGCGAGCGCCGGGAGCGTCCGCGCAGGCTTCGCCTGGACGGTCAACGGTCCTGCCAGCCGTTCGAGCTCGTCGGGAGACGTTGCAGGAGGGTCGAAGGTCATCGGCGCGGCGGTGAGACCCCAGTCGAGCGAGAAGTCACTGTCGGCACGGAACGGGGGACCGAGCGGCTCGAGCGAGACGATCGCCCGGACGAGTGAAGGGCGCGCGTCGGCCGTCAGCCAGCCCATCGGGCCGCCGGCCGACGTGGTCATCAGGATGGCTGGGCCGATCTCGTCGAGCAACGCTGCGCCGCGTTCGCGCTCGACGGCGTGCGCAGCGGAGAGGTCCGCGAGCATCGGGCCGGTCCCGGCGGCGAACTGGCGCACGCACGGGTCGCCCGGATCGCCGCTCCCCGGCCACTGCGTGTGGAGGTCTGCGGTGGGGTGTGCCCCCGGCGCGCCCGCGGCCTTCGTGAAGAGGCGGGAGACGAGCTCGAGCGGGAGCGGACTGCGCATCGGCCCGAGCACGTCCGGGTGGAAGGGCGACCGGCCGTGTCCCGGCCGGTCGACGACGTAGACCGCGTATCCCTCCCGGAGCAGGAAGGTCGCCCACCCCGGGCGGCCGTCCGGGGTGCCGAGCCAGTCCGTGCCCTGGCCGCCGCCCCCGTGGACGAGCACGATCGGGTACGGCTTCGTCACCGTCGCCGGAGCCTCCCACTGCACGAACATCTGCCCGCGCAGAACCGATCCCTGCGGCAGCGACGTGGTCTCGTCGCCGACCCAGAACAGGCCGCGGCGGGCGGTGACGAGCTCTCCCTCGAGGTGCCGCGGCCCTCCCACGCCGGCTAGACCGAAAGCGACGCTTGCTCGAGCCGCGGCTTCACGTCCGCGGCGAAGAGCTCGAGCGTGTGCCTCGCTTCGTCGAAGGTCATGTCGCCGGCCGGGAGTTGCAGCGCCACGTGGTCGATCAGACCCGGGCTCGAGGAACGCGGCCCAGCGCTCGGCGATCTGGTCGGCGGTACCGGCTCCGAGGCTGATCGCGTCCTCGATGTGGGCGAGGATGCTTCGCAGCGGAGCCTGCGCCGCCTCGCACTCCTCCTCGGACAGGACGAGGCGGTCATGGTCGTGGACGCTCGTCGTGCGGCGGACGAGCCCGTCCATCGCGCGGCGGGCGGTCTCCAGGGCCCGGTCCTCGGGCCCGATCGCGACGAGCATCGTGCAGCCCACGCGCGGGCGCGCGTCCGGCCCATCGAGCCGCACGGCGTCGCCCTCGTGCTCGTTCCAGGCGTCGACGTAGAGGTCGTACGTGCGCCGGTCGATCGGCCCCGCCGACATGAGGCTCATGCCGTAGCGGCCGGCGATCACGGGATTGCCCGGATACCAGAACGGGATCGAATCCTGGAGCGGCTTCGTCGCGAGCGGAACCGTCGGGAAGTCCCAGAACGGGCTGTCGTCGCTCGCGATCTCTCCGGTCGCGAGGGCGCGGCAGATGATCCCGAGCGAGTCCGCGAAGCGCTCCCGTGACTCCGCCCAGCTGCTGCCGAACCAGGCGTGCTCGATGGGCGCGACCCCACGGCCGACGCCGAAATCGAGGCGGCCGCCCGTGAGCTGATCGGCGACGCACATGTCCTCGAGGATCCGCACGGGATGGTGGAGCGGGAGGAGCTTCACCATCGGCCCGAGCCGGATGCGCTCGGTTACCTGTGCCGCCGCGCAGACGAACAGCTCCTGATTCGGCGCCAGGCAGAGGTCGGAGCCGTGGTGCTCGGCGAGGTGGTAGGCCGAGAGCCCGGCCTCGTCGGCCAGGCGGACGAGCTCGAGCCGATCCCGGAGCAGGCGCTCCGTCGAGGTGCCCGGGATGCCCTCGATGTGGTCGAAGATGCCGAAGGTCGTGGGCACGCAACCGTCCTTTCGGTCCGCGTCGCGGACGAGCGGCGTTCGTCGCGAAGTCCGCCTAACCCTACGCCGGCGGCCCCCGACGCCTCGGGCGCGGCTCAGTCCGTCGGCGGGATGGCGTGGTTCGCGACGAACATCTCTTGCGGGTCGTATCTTCGCCCGGAGCGCCCGCAGCCGCTCGTAGGACGCCTCGGGGAACAGCAGACCGTGGGTCGACACGGGACTCCGCGAAGTTCAGGTACCGGCGTCCGCTGTCCCAGGCCGAGAAGCGGTCGAGCATGTGCTCCACGCTTCGCTCGACGGCCACCTTCATCTCGGCATCGGCAGCGAGGCCGAACGTGAACAGGATGAACGGCTGCTCGATCGTGGGGACGCAACCGTGCCCTTCCGGGGCGGTCGCGGACGGCGCCACCGAGGTGCCGCACCTCCAGGTGGAGCAGCGGCGAGCCGACGAAGCACTCCACCGCTGCATCGATCGCCGTGGACGGAAGGTCGTCGAGCAGGATCCCGTCTCCCGCGTAGGGCAGCGGGAAGTCGGGATCCATGTTCACGAGGCTCAGGTCGCTCGTCGGCATCAGCGCGACCGTGTCGAGCTCTGGCTCGAGGTCGCGGAGCGGTTGCGCGAGCGCGGCGCCGTCGCTCTCCGAGCCGATGAAGGCCAGCTCGACGAGAACGAACGAGCGGCCGCGAAGATGATCGGGAAGGAAGTCGACGTCGGGGAGCTGGAGCATCCGGCCGATCGACTCGCATTCGTCCGGGACCGTGTCGACCCACGTGCGCCAGGCGTTGAGGATGTGGGTCGCTCGATCGATCGGCCAGAAGAGGCACCCGGCGTAGATCTCGGAGTACGGATACAGGGCGAGCTCGAGCGCCGTCACGGCTCCGAAGTTGCCGCCGCCCCCGCGGATCGCCCAGAAGAGGTCCGGCTCGTGGTCCTCGTCGACGCGGAGGTGCCGCCCGTCGGCTGTCACGAGCTCGGCCGCGAGCACGCTGTTCGCGGCGAGGCCGTGCTTGCGAATCATCCAGCTGAAGCCTCCGCCGAGCGTGTAGCCGACGACACCGACGTCCGGTGACGTACCTGCGAGGTAGCACAGTCCGTGCTCGCCGGCTGCCTCTGCCAGCGGTTTCGCGAGGACGCCCGCCTCGACCCGGGCACGCCTCGCCGTCGCGTCGATCTCGATGCCGCGCATGCGTTCCGTCTTCAAGAGGAGCGTGTCAGCGGCCCAGTCGATCGGGCCCGAATTGTGTCCTCCGGCATTGAACGCGATCCGGAGGCCGCTGGCCGAGGCGAGCTCGACCGTCGCGACGACGTCGTCGGCCGACTCCGGGTACACGACCCCGACCGGCCGCTGGTCGACGGCCAGGTTCCACGCCAGGCGCGCCTGGTCCCAGCGATCGTCGCCCGGGACGACGACGTCGCCCGCGAGAGCCGCGCCGAGTGCACGCGGATCGAAGCCGGCGGGCTGGATCACCATGACGTCACCCTATTCGGCAAGCACGGTGCGCGGGGCCGCCCCCGCGGGCCGCCACCCGGACGCGCATCTGGTATCGGTCCACGCATGCAGGTCGTCGGGATCGTCTCGGCCGGGGCAATGGGCAGCGCGCTCGGAGCGCGGCTGCGGGACGGCGGCGCGCGCGTGGTCGTCGCCCTCGACGGACGCAGCGAACGAACGCGCAAGCTGGCGGCCGACGGCGGGCTCGAAGACGTCGGCTCGCTCGAGTCGCTCGTCGGCGAGGCCGACGTCGTCCTCTCCGTCGTCCCGCCCGGTGCCGCGGTCGACGTCGCGGCCGGGATCGCCGCCGCTGCGGCGAGCCGGCCGCGGCCGCTGGTCGTCGACCTCAACGCCGTGGCCCCGCCGACCGTCCTCCGCATCGAGGCGGCCCTCGCCCACGCTGGGATCGACGCGGTGGACGGCTCGATCTCCGGCCCGCCCCCGGTCACGCGGGGGACGACCCGCGTCTACCTCTCGGGCCGGAGGGCGGCCGAGGTGGCCGCGCTGCCGCTGGAAGGCGTCGACCGCTTCGTCGTGTCGGACGCCGTCGGGGCGGCGTCGGCCGTGAAGATGTGCACCGCGTCGGTCTACAAGGGACGGGTCGCGCTTCTCACCCAGGCCCTCCGCACGGCTCGTGCACACGACGTGGTCGAGCATGTGCTGGACGATCTCGCCGCGACGGGCGTCGCCGAGCCGGCGCAGGCGGCTGCGACGGTCGGCCGCGCCTCTGCGAAGGCATGGCGGTACGTCGCGGAGATGGAGGAGATCGCGCAGACGCAGGCGGATGCAGGGCTCACGCCCGATCTCTTCCGCGCGCTCGCCACCGTCTACGCGGAGCTCGCGGCCCGCGCGGTCGCCGGAGTACCGGAGGATGTCGAGGACGACGCCGATCTCACGTCGGTCCTCGCCCGGCTCTCACGGGCAGGTTGACGGCATGGCTCAGCCGGCGACGAGCGGGAAACCGGGCGTTCGAAGGGAGCGCCCGTCGCGAGGAGCGTCATCGCCTCGTACCCGCGCAGGCGCGCCGTCCAGGCGGGGCCGTTGCGGCCCCATCGCGAATGCGGCCGTCGCGAATGCGTCCGCGGTGGCGAGATCGGGCCCCGTGACGTCACCGAGAGCACGCCCTCGGGTGGGCGGCCGCGTGTGCGGGTCGAGGACGTGCGCGCCGCGCGCGTACGCGCCGGAGGTCGCAACGGCGAGGTCGTCCCCGGCGACGACGCCGACGAGCGCGAGTGGATCGCTCGGGTGGCTGGATGCCGACGTGCCAGACGGACTCAGGGAGCGCCCCACCTCTGAGCCGGATGTCGCCGCCCGCGTTGATCGCGTAGTCCCGCAGCCCGAGCTCGTCCGCGATCGCCGCCGCGCGGTCGACCGACCAGCCCTTCACGAGTCCCGACGGGTCGACTCCGTTCGCCCGCTGCGTGCACGTCGAAGAACCCGTCGGTCGGTCGCGGAGCTCGTCGCAGCGAGCGAGCACCGCCCGGACGTCGGGCTCGGCGTCGACGAGCGCGAGCTCGCCCCGGTTGAGCGCGGCTGATCGCGCTCCCCTGGAGGTAGGTGCTGAACGTGCGGTCGACGAGCCGAAACCAGTCGAAGAGCGGCTCGAGCGCCGCCGGGTCGGCGACGTCGCGCGACGTCGATGACGATCGGCATCCCCATCACGTGCTCGACGCGCGTGACGCCGGCCACGCGTGGAGGGCGCGGCAGCCATGCCTACCAGGCTCGCGCGGCGAGGATCGCCGCCTGCAGCGACTGCACGTAGCCGTCGCTCGTGTCCGTCGCGCCCGAGACGAGGTCGATCGCGGTGCTCTGCTTCTGGATCGTCTCCGCGATCAGGGTCGGCAGCGCCCGCTGGCTGATGAAGATCGAGCGGTCGGTGTGGTCGGGGTAGACCGGGACCCTGACCGACGTGATCTGGCGCTTGACGGTCTGCTTCTTCGTGGCGAGGTTCGTCGTGGTCGTCTTCTTCACGACGATCGTGACCTGGACGTCGCCCCAGCGGTCGGCGATGCCGGGCGAGCCGGTGAACGACCGGCTCGCCGTGACGACCTTCCCTTCGCCCTTGCCGTGGTCGCCTTCTGGGCGGTCGCCGCTCGCCCAGGCGTTCACGCCGGGTAAGGCCAGGGTCGCGGTGCCGAGGACGGCGGTGATCGCTCGTCGCATGTCGTTCTCCTTTCTCTAGGTGAGCGCGAAGCGCTCGAGGTGGACGTGGCGGCGGGGGACACCGGCGGCGCGCAGGTCGGCGACGGATGGCGTCGGTCATCGCCGGCGGGCCGCAGAGGAAGACGTCGCGGTCGGCGCGCGTCGGGCACGAGCTCGCGCAGGTGCTCGGGCGAGAGCAGCCGCTCGCCCCTCGCCGGTGTGGTCGCCGACGACGTAGTGCACGCAATGCCGTTGCGCGCCGCGAGCGCGTCCAGCTCGCGCGCGGAAGACGAGGTCGCTCGTCGCGGAGCGCCCGGTAGAGGACGACGAGGTCACCGCGCATCCGCTCGACGAGCGAGCGGATCGGCGTGATCCCGATGCCGCCGGCGATCAGCAGCACCTTCTCGCGGCGCCGCCTGGCGGACTCCGTGAAGACGCCGAACGGCCCCTCGGCGAGCACGCGCGTGCCCGGTCGCACGCCGCCGATGCGGGCGCTGTGGTCGCCGAGGCGCCTTGACCGTGATCCGGAGCGAGCTGGCCGTCGGGCGCGGCCGAGAGCGAGAACGGGTGCGCCGACCAGATGCGGCGGCGGTCGAGGAACCGCCAGAGGAAGAACTGGCCCGGCTCGGCGCCCAGGCGGTCGAGCTTGCGACCGATGATGTGCAGCGAGACGACGCCGGGCCCCTCCGTCGACGACGTCGGCGACCCGCAGCCGGTAGCGGAGCGAGCTGCGCGAGTGGCACGCCGACCCGGAAGACGACGAGGATCGCGATCGTCGCGAGGTAGAGGCCGCGCCAGTAGTCGGCGGCCATCGGGTCGAGGACGAGCTCGTTGCCGGTCGGGATCTCGTGGAACCAGGAGAGGGCGATCCCGGCGTAGGCGAGCAGGTGGACGGCGTACCACCACTCGTAGCTGAGCCGCCGGCGGACGATCGACGACCGAGGTCGCCACGACCGCCGAGCAGCATCGCCGTGCCGATCGTCGCCGTGATCATGCCGGGGTAGACGCCGCCCCCGAGCATCGTCGAGATCTCGCTCGCCGACGGTGATCTTGTCCATCAGCGCATAGCCCCAGACGGTGAAGACGACGTGGGCGACGACCAGGTCGATGCAGGCGTGGCCGTTCCAGCGGTGCCAGACGGTGAGCCGGTCGAAGCCCGACGGCCCGCTCGAGCGCGGGGAGCCGGGCGAGCAGGATGACCTGCAGCAGCGCGAGGTAGGCGCGCAGAGCAGCCCGGTGATCCGTCCCGAGGCTCGTGCAGCGCCTCGCCGACGGTGGCGGAGTGCGAGGTTGCCGCCGTGTACCCAGAGCCAGACGATCACGGCGGCGTTGGCCGCGACGACGGCGTAAACGACTGCGGCCGCCGCCTGGCGTCCCAGCGACGGTGCCCGCCGGGCGGACCGCGCGGACGGCTCGAGTGCCACGGCGTCGTCCATGCAGTCCAACGTAGGCGCCGCGCGTTGGAAGTCCCTGTGAGACGTCTGAGAAGCCCCTCAGGTCGCTGCCGCGGCGGGGCGGCCGTCTCTCAGCGCGGCAGGCGCAGGCCGAGGCGCCGTGGAAGACCTGCGACGAAGCGCGTGGCGGCGTCTGGCGTGCGGCCCGCATCCTCGGTGCGACCAGCGCGGACGAGCGCCGAGCGGATCAGTGTGCCGCCGGCCCAACGGATCGGCTCGGGCGGCATCAGCTTGCGGTCGGGGTCGACGAGAGCCAGCCCCGTCAGCTCGTCGCGGCGGTCGAGGGCGAGCCGCGCGAGGATCTCGCCGCCCAGGTACGCCGGGCCGACGCCGTTCCCCGTGAAGCCGAAGCCGTGGTGGACGCGCCCCCGGCTCCCGAAGATCGGCAGGTGGGTGGGGGAGACGTCGATCGGCCCGCCCCAGGCGTGCGTGATCCGTCGACCTTGGAGCCGTGGGAAGAAGCCGAGCAGGTCGTCGCGGGCGGTGCGCACGGCGTCGCGGTCGACTTCGAGCCGGCCGAGCCGATGGCCTCCGAAGCCCATCCGGCCGCCGCCCCACCCGAACGCGATCCGGCCGTCGCGCGTCGTGCGCAGGTAGTGAAGGAGCGTGCGCCCGTCGGCGATCGGCTCGCCGCCCGTCCAGCCGATCTCGTCCAGGACGTCCGGCACCGGTTCGGTCAGGACGATGTGGCTCGACGCGACCGCGAGCGCGAGCCGAAAGCCCGGGAAGCGGGCCGTGGCGCTGTTCACGGCCAGCACGGACGCGCCGGCGCGCACGCGACCGTGCGGGGTCGTCGCGCATCCGTCGCGCCGTAGCCGGCCGACCGGCGTCCGCTCGTGGAGGCGGACGCCCGCGTCGATCACCTTCGCGCGGAGCCCGAGCGCCAGCCGCGCGGGCTGCACGGTCGCCGACGTGCGGAGCATCGTTCCACCGAGGAAGCCCGCGTCACAGCGCGTGCGGAGCTCGGCCGCCGTGATCGGCCGCACCTCGTCCGGCTCGCCGACGGCTTCGCACGCCGCGATCGCGTCCGCGTTCGCGTCGAGTTGCGCCGGATGCGTCGCGACGACGAGGGTTGGCGCGGCGCGATACCAGGCGTCGACGCCCTCGCGGTCGCACCACTCCCCGATCCCTCGCACGCCGCGCTCGGACGCGCGCGCGACGGCGACCGCCCGCGTGTCGCCGACACGGTCGCGCAGGATCGGCAGGTCGTCCCAGAGCGTCGAGACGAAGCCGCCGTTGCGTCCGCTCGGCCCGTGCCCCGCGAGTCCCGACTCGAGCAGGACGACGTCGCACGCCGGCTCGAGCACCTTCAGCTGCCACGCCGTCCACAGGCCCAGATACCCGGCCCCGACGACGACGACGTCCGCGGACGTGTCCCCTTCCAGGGGCGCGGTCGCTTCGACCGGCCCGGCCTCCTCGAGCCACCAGCCGTACCGCGTGTGCCGCGTGCCGCCCACCGCGCGAGCCTACTCGGGGCCTCCCGGGCGAAGCGTTGGACAACGCTTGTGGTGATTCAACACAAGCCTCGTGGCCGTCGCTCGCCATTTCGCGCGGCACCGGTCGGCTGGACAACGCTTGTGGTGATTCACCACAAGCGCGTGACGCCGCCCGCCGGTCGCGGGGCGCCGGGCGCCGCGCGGGTATCCTGCGTCTCCGCGCGGTGGCGGTAGCTCAGCTGGTAGAGCCCCGGGTTGTGGTCCCGGTGGTCGCGGGTTCGAGTCCCGTCCGCCACCTCTCCATCTCGCCGCAGAGACCAGGTCGTCCTCGTTGGCGGTCGTCGCCGGGATGGCGCCGCTCAGATCGTCCGGACGAACGCGCCGCCGCCGATCGTGCGCGCCGGGCGATCGCCGACCCGCTCGCGGAGCGCGCGGTCCGAGGTCACGAGCCACCATGGTGAGCTGAGCTCCGGTGCGAGCCCGACGATCGCGTCGTCCGCGTTGCGCGCGCCGATGATGTCGGGCCCATCCTCCGGCGGGATGCCGTCGAAGACGAGGAGGAGCTCGTGGCCCTCGCGCTCGGCCCACTCGCGCGTCCGCCGAACGAGCTCCTCACGTGAGACGTTCGGCCACTGCGAGCGCCGTGTGTTCTCCGCGTCGACGACCACGAGTGCCATGGCTCGAAGTATCGGCCTGGCGATACCCTCTGAGCTGAAAGGCCCCGTAGCTCAGCGGATAGAGCGGCAGGCTTCGAACCTGCGAGCGGAGGTTCGACTCCTCCCGGGGCCACCTTCGACGACAGAGGCATGGTCGCCGCACGGCTAGAGGCTTGATGTGAAATGGGCGCCTCGTGGGGCCGTCTCAGGCCAAGCCAGGCCGGCTCCGCGTCCGCGGCGCAGGCTGGACGCCTTCGCAAGGACGCGGAGAAGGCCTGGCGCCGCGGCTGAGGCGGCATCCACGACCGCGCACGAATTTCACATCAAGCCTCTGGTTCGACGCGAGAGGTAGCTCTGCCGCGTGCGGCGGCCGTTGTCTGTCCGGACCAGGTCCTACGCTCCGGCCATGACAGTGGGAATCGTCGTGTTCGGGCTCGTGTTCCTCGCCGGGCTCGCCGTCGGGACGAGGACCCGCCGCCCCCTCGCAACCGCCTGCGTCGTCGTCGGCGCCTTCTGTGCGCTGCTCGTGATCCAGACGAACGAGCCGTTCGCCGCCTTCGCGGCGTTCGCGCTCATCGCGCTCGTGGGGCTGGTCGTCGACTCGGTGCGCGAGACGGTGGGGTTGCTCCTCGGGCGCTAGCCGCGCAGCTCACGCCGAGGCTCTTCGCCCCAAGAAAGAGGGGCGAGGCTGAAGCCACGCCCCGCAGCCCCGCACGCCCCGCACGCTCATGCGGGCGAGAGGGATCGAACCTCCAAGGGACTTGCGTCCCACCGGGACCTAAACCCGGCGCGTCTGCCAGTTCCGCCACGCCCGCGCCGTCGCAGGGTAGCGCCGTGCCGTGACGGCCACGCCGTCGCGGAGCCACTACGATCATCCCGTGACGGTCAAGACGATCGCGGCGCCGGACGGTCGTGCGCTCCGCGTGTACGAGGCGGGCGACCCGGACGGACGCCCTATCGTCGCGATCTACGGCACGCCGTCGGGTGGCACGATCTACGAGCCGCACGCCGCCGATGCCCGATCGCAAGGGATCCGCCTCGTCACCTTCGACCGGGCGGGATACGGCGGGTCGGACCCGCGGCCGGGCCGAGCGGTCGCGGACGTCGTCGATGACGTCGTCGCGATCGCCGACGCGCTCGGGCTCGCCCGGTTCGGCGTCTGGGGCGTCTCCGGCGGAGGACCGCATGCCCTCGCGTGCGCGGCGCTCCTGTCCGAGCGGGTGCCGGCCGTCGCGAGCCTCGCGGCGGTCGCGCCGTACGGTGCGCCGGGACTCGACTGGACGGAGGGCATGGGTGAGGACAACATCGTCGAGTTCAACGCAACGCTCGCGGGTCGTGAGGCGATAACGCCGTTCGAGCTCGCCCACCGCGAGGCGTTCGCCGCGGCCACGCCCGACGACCTGCGGACGCAGTGGGCGTCACTGCTGAGCCCTGTCGATGCCGCGGTCGCGACCGCCGATCATGCGGCCTTCATCCTCGAGAACGTCAACGAGGCGCTTGCGCCGGGGGTGGACGGCTGGGTCGACGACGATCTCGCGTTCGTGGCGCCATGGGGCTTCGACGTCGGCGACATCCGGATTCCTGTGCTCCTCCTCCACGGCGAGCACGACCGCTTCGTGCCCCTGTCGCACGGTCGCTGGCTGGCCGAGCGGATACCGGGTGTCGACGCGCGCCTGAGCGGGGAGGACGGCCACCTGACGCTCATCGAGCACCGCGTGCCGGAGGTGCACGCGTGGCTGCTCGAGCACCTCTGACGCCGAGCCGCCGACGGGACATGTCTCCGGCGAGCCACGCGGCAACTGCTTGAATCCGGGCATGAGCCAGGTGGAGGAGCTCGGCGGGAACCGCGTCCGTCTCACGGTCGACGTCTCGCCGCACGAGCTCGAGCACGCCGTCGAGCACGCGGCCTCCGACCTCGCGGGCTCGGTCAAGATCCCGGGGTTCCGCAAGGGGAAGGTGCCGCGGCAGGTGCTCCTCGCGAACGTCGGCCGCGACCGGCTCTGGGTCGAGGCGGTCGAGTCGCACATCGGCGGCTGGTTCTGGAACGCCGCCGCTCGCTCGCGCCTGCGCCCCGTTGCGACGCCCGAGTACGACTTCGAGCTGCCATCCAGCGAGAGGGAGCCGTGGACCTTCAGCGCGACCGTCGAGGTGCAGCCGACACCGGAGATCGTCGACTGGACGACGCTCGAGGTGCCGCGCGCCGAGTCCGTCGTGCCCGACGAGCTCGTCCAGGCCGAGATCGACGCGCTGCGCAGCTCGATCGCGGAGCTCGTGCCAGCCGACGACCGCCCGGCGCTCGACGGCGACACTGTCGTGGTCGACCTGGCCGGCGCCGACGGCACCGGCCAGTCCGACACCGTCGTCGAGCTCGGGTCGGGCCGGCTCGTCCCCGAGATCGAGTCGGCGCTCGATCGGCGCCAGCGTCGGCGACACCCGCACCGTGCGGTACGACCTCGCCGACGGCCGCGAGACGACCGTCGAGGTCACCGTCAAGCACGTCAACGAGAAGGTGCTTCCCGACGCCGACGACGAGCTCGCCCGCGTCGGCGAGCGAGTTCGACACGCTCGCGGAGCTCCGCGCCGACATCGAGGATCGCGTCCGCGCGGCCGTCGACGAGCGGATCGACTCCGCCTTCCGCGCCGCTGCCGTCGACGAGCTCGTCGCGCGCCTCGAACGTGCAGGGCGCCGGCCCGCTCGTCGAGTCGCGCGCGCGCGAGCTCCTGAACGGGTTCCTGCGCTCGCTTGTCGAGCCGCGGGCTGACGCCGGAGGCCTACTTCGCGGCGACCGGGCAGACCCCGGAGCTGCTCACGGCGCAGATCCGGGCCGAGGCGGCGCAGTCGGTCGCGCGCGAGCTCGCGCTCGAGGCGGTCGCCGAGAAGGCGGGCATCGTCGTCTCCGACGACGATGTGAAGGAGCTGATCCGCGAGCAGGCGGAGGCGTCGGGCGACGACGCGGACGAGATGATCGCCGACATCTGGGCGCACGGGCACCAGGAGGCGCTGCGCGAGGACCTGCGGCTCCGCGCCGCGCTCGATCGACTCGCGGCCGACGTGAAGCCGATCGCACCCGAGACGCACGCCGCGCCGGGAGGCGATCTGGACGCCGGACAAGGAGAAGCCCGCCGCCGAGACGAAATTGTGGACCCCCGGCGATCCTGCGCCGCAGGATCGCTAGAACCGGCGAGAACGAGAGGATGCGATGGGGACAGCGAGATCCAGCACTTCGAGTCACTTCCCGACCGAAGGGAGGGACGTGACATGCCGCTGATCCCGATGGTGATCGAGCAGACGTCGCGCGGCGAGCGCTCGTTCGACATCTACTCCCGCCTGCTCAACGAGCGGATCATCTTCCTCGGGACGCAGGTCGACGACCAGATCGCGAACCTCATCGTCGCGCAGCTGCTCCACCTCGAGTCCGAGGACCCCGACAAGGACATCAACATCTACATCAACTCGCCGGGCGGCTCGGTGTACGCCGGTCTCGCGATCTACGACACGATGCAGTTCATCAAGCCCGACGTGGCGACGACGTGCGTCGGGATCGCGATGAGCATGGGCGCGCTGCTCCTCGCAGGCGGCGCCGAAGGGAAGCGGACGGCGCTGCCGAACTCGAAGATCCTCATCCATCAGGTCTCGGGCGGCTTCCAGGGACAGGCGACGGACATCGAGATCCACGCGCGCGAGACGATCGCCCTGAAGCGGAAGCTCGAGGAGATCATCGCCCACCACACGAGCAAGGACGATCGAGAGGGTGCGCAAGGACATGGAGCGCGACTACTTCATGACCGCCGAGGAGGCCAAGGAGTACGGGATCATCGACCGGGTGATCACGCACCGCTGAACGCACCGCCGGGGTAGCCGAACCCGCACAATCGGAGTAGAAGAGGAGACCATGGCCCGAGCGAGCGACGGAAACGAGCAGCTGCTCTGCAGCTTCTGCGGGAAGAGCCAGCGCCAGGTCAAGAAGCTGATCGCCGGTCCCGGCGTCTACATCTGCGACGAGTGCATCGATCTCTGCAACGAGATCATCGACGAGGAGCTCACGACGCCGACGACGCTCGACCTCGACAACCTCCCGCCGCCCACGGGACATCTACTCCGTCCTGAACGACTACGTCGTCTCGCAGGAAGAGGCGAAGCGGACGCTCTCGGTCGCGGTCTACAACCACTACAAGCGCGTCCGATGGGACAGACGGACGAGGCCGACGTCGAGCTGCAGAAGTCGAACATCCTCCTGCTCGGCCCGACCGGGCTGCGGCAAGACGCTGCTCGCCCAGACGCTCGCGCGGATCCTCAACGTCCCGTTCGCGATCGCCGACGCGACGGCGCTGACCGAGGCCGGCTACGTCGGCGAGGACGTCGAGAACATCCTGCTCAAGCTGATCCAGGCCGCCGACTTCGACATCAAGAAGGCCGAGACGGGGATCATCTACATCGACGAGGTCGACAAGATCGCGCGCAAGGCGGACAACCCGTCGATCACGCGCGACGTGTCGGGCGAGGGCGTCCAGCAGGCGCTCCTCAAGATCCTCGAGGGCACGGTCGCGTCGGTGCCGCCGCAGGGCGGCCGCAAGCATCCGCACCAGGAGTTCCTCTCGATCGACACGACGAACATCCTGTTCATCTGCGGCGGCGCGTTCGCCGGGCCTCGACAAGATCATCGCGCGGCGGATCGGCAAGAACGCGGTCGGCTTCGGCGCCGAGGTGCGCTCGAAGCACGCCGAGCGAGTCGGCCGAGCTGCTCGCGCAGGTGATGCCGGAGGACCTGATGAACTTCGGGCTGATCCCCGAGTTCATCGGCCGCCTGCCGGTCGTCTCGGCCGTGCACCAGCTCCGCCGCGACGACCTCGTGCAGATCCTCACCGAGCCGAAGAACGCGCTCGTCCGGCAGTACCAGCGCTTCTTCGGCTACGACACGATCGAGCTCGTCTTCACCGACGACGCGCTCTGGGAGATCGCCGACCAGGCGCTCGAGCGCGAGACCGGCGCCCGCGGCCTGCGCTCGATCATCGAGAGCGCGCTGCTCGACGTGATGTTCGAGCTGCCGTCGCGCCGCGACGTGACGAAGTGCGTGATCACGCAGCGAGACGATCTCGAAGGGCCTCCGCCCGACGCTCGTGACGCGCGGCGTCCCGGACGACGAGCTCGGAGCAGTCGCCGACGGCACCGCCTGAGCCGGGCGCCGTCCTTGGCAGAGCTCACGTCGCGCACCTTCTCGTGGTCCGACCCGGCCGAGTCCCTCCTGATCTCCTCGACACTCCCGGGCATCGAGCTGCTCAGGCGGATGATCTCGGGTGAGGTCGCGCTGCCGCCAATCGCGGCGCTGATGAGCATGCGGCTCCTCGAGGTCGGGCCGGGGCGGGTCGTCTGGGAGGCGCGTCCGGGCATCGAGCACTACAACCCGATCGGGACCGTGCACGCGGGCTTCACGACGACGATCCTCGACTCGGCGATGGGGACGGCATACGTCTCGGTAGCGGACGCCGGGGCGCGCTGGACGACACTGGAGCTGAAGGCGAACTTCACGCGGGCGATCACAAAAGACACGGGGCCGGTCCGCTGCACGGGGACGGTCGTCCACCCGGGGCGGACGGTCGTCCTCACCGACGCCCGGCTCGAGGACGCCGACGGCCGGCTCCTGGCGCACGCGACGAGCACGATCCTCGTGCTCGCGGACTGAGCCAAGGCTGGCTCGGGCGTGGCTGAGCCTCGCCTCTGTGACAAGGACGCGAGCTGAAGCCACGCCTGGAGGTCGCGCCCCGAGTCCGACATCCCGCATGGACTCGCTCTACGACCCGTCCGCCGTCGAGCAGCGCTGGCAGGAGACGTGGGAGACCGAGGGCCTCTACGCCGCCGGCGCCGGACGCCGTCGCGACGAGTCGTTACGTGATCTGCGTGCCGCCGCCGAACGTCACCGGCGAGCTGCACATGGGCCATGCGCTGAACGGCTCGATCCAGGACGTCCTGATCCGCTGGCACCGGATGCAGGGCTTCGACACGCTCTGGCAGCCCGGCTACGACCACGCGGGCATCTCGACGCAGAACGTGGTCGAGAAGCAGCTGCTCGCCGAGGGCACACCCGCCAGGCGATCGGGCGCGACGCCTTCGTCGAGCGGACGTGGAGCTGGCTCGAGACGACCGGCCGAACGATCATGGGCCAGTACCGCCGGCTCGGCGCGTCGCTCGACTACTCGCGCGAGCGCTTCACGATGGACGACGGGTACGTCGAGTCGGTGATGATCTTCTTCGTCCAGCTCTGGGACGCGGGCTGGATCTACCGCGCGAACCGGATCGTCAACTGGTGCCCGTATCACCAAACGGCGATCTCCGACCTCGAGGTCGAGCACGTGGAGATGGACGACACGCTGTCCTTCGTCCGCTATCCGTTCGCGGAGGGTGATGGCGGCATCACGGTCGCGACGGTGCGGCCCGCGACGATGCTCGCGGACGTCGCCGTCGCGGTCCACCCCGACGACGCGCGTTATCGCGACGCGATCGGCCGAGAGGTGGTCGTCCCGGTGGTCGAGCGGCGCGTGCCGGTCGATCGCCGACGAGCGCGTCGAGCCCGGAGTTCGGGACAGGCGCGGTCAAGGTGACGCCCGGCCACGATCCGATCGACTTCGAGATCGGCCGCGACCACGGCCTCGAGACACTGACCGTGATCGGGCCCGACGGGCGGATGCACGCCGAGGGATTCGAGGGGCTCGACCAGGCCGAGGCCGACGCGCGCGTGATCGCCTGGGCAGAGGAGCGCGGCCTCGTCGAGAAGCGCGAGCCGTATCGGCACTCGGTCGGGACGTGCGAGCGCTGCCATTCGCGCATCGAGCCGCTCGTCTCGCTGCAGTGGTGGTGCTGCGATGGAGGGCCTGGCGGCTCCGGCACTCGAGGCGCTCCGCGAGCGGCGCGTGCGCTTCCACCCGGAGAGCCAGCACCGCTTTGCGATCGAGTCGCTCGAGCAGGCGCCCGACTGGTGCGTCTCGCGCCAGCTCTGGTGGGGCCATCAGATCCCGATCTGGACGTGCCGGGACGGCCACGTCACGTGCGCCTGGCCGCCTCCCGAGGCGTGCGCCGAGTGCGGCTCCGCCGAGCTCGAGCGCGATCCCGACGTGCTCGACACGTGGTTCTCGTCCGCGCTGTGGCCGTTCGCGACGCTCGGCTGGCCGGCGGCGACGCCCGAGCTCGACCGCTACTACCGCGGCGACGTCAACTCGACGGCGCGGGAGATCATCCGGCTCTGGGAGAACCGGATGATCTTCTCCGGGCTCTTCCTCCTCCGCGAGATCCCCTTCACGGACGTGATCATCCACTCGACGGTGCTCGCAGCGGACGGGCGGCGCATGTCGAAGAGCCTCGGCACGGGTGTCGACCCGATGGAGCCGATCGAGGCGCACGGGGCGGATGCGACCCGCTACGGCCTGCTCAAGATCTCGTCGACCCAGGACGTGCGCTACGCCGTCGGCGCGATCGAGGAGGGCCGCAAGCTCGCGAACAAGCTCTGGAACGTCGCGCGCCTGATCCTCCAGCAGACCGAGGGGAGCGCACCCGCCGCGCGGCCAGCGTCGCTCGAGGAGCGGTGGATCCTCGCCCGGCTCGACGGGGCGCGCGCCGCGGTCGAGGACGCGTGGACGCGGTTCGACTTCGCCGCGGCGACCGGCGCCCTCTACCACCTCACCTTCGACGACTTCTGCGACTGGTACGCCGAGGCGATCAAGCCGCGCCTCTACGACGGCGACGGCGACTGCCGCGCGACGGCGCTCGCGGCGCTCGAGAGGCTGCTGTCGCTGCTCCACCCGCTCATGCCGCACGTGACCGAGGAGATCTGGTCGCATCTCCCCGCGCGCGGGGCACGCCTCGTCGTCTCCGAGTGGCCGAGCCCCGACGCCGCCCACGCCGACGCGCTGGCCGCGCTCGACCGCGTGCAGGAGGCCGCGCAGGTGTTCCGCCGCAGCGGCGTGCAGGTGGAGCTCGGCTCCGACGAGGAGCGCCGGATCTTCGCCGCCGTCGTGCGCCCCGAGCGGCGTCAGGCCGGCGGCGACCTCGCCGCCGAGCGCGCGCGGCTCGCGAAGGAGATCGCACGGGCCGAGGGGATGCTCGCGAACGACCGGTTCGTGGCGAACGCCCCCGCCGCGGTGGTCGACGGCGAGCGGGCGAAGCTCGAGCGGTACCGCCGCGAGCTCGAGCTGCTCGGCGCGTAGCCCTATGACGCACGTCTCGTGGCTCGAGGCGCTCTCGCCGTGGCCGCGGGACGGCTTCGGGCTCGAGCGGATGTCTGCTCTGCTGGCCGAGCTCGGCGAGCCGCAAGCAGGGCTGCCGGCGGTGCACGTCGTCGGGACGAACGGCAAGTCGACGGCGACGCGGATGGTCGAGGAGCTCCTCCGCGACGCGGGGCTCCGCGTCGGGGCGTACCTCTCCCCGCACGTCCGCTCATGGGCCGAGCGGATCCGCGTCGACGGCGAGGAGGCGGACATCGAGAACGCGCTCGGGACGATCCGGGGCGCCGCGGAGCGGGTCGGAGCCACGCAGTTCGAGGCGCTCACCGCTGCCGGTCTCGTCGCATTCCGCACGGCAGAGGTCGATGCGGCGGTCGTCGAGGCCGGCCTTGGTGGGCGACACGACGCGACGAACGTCCTCGACGGGACACGCGTCGTCGTCCTCACGAACGTCTCGCTCGAGCACACGGACGTCCTCGGCGGGACGCGCGAGGCGATCGCGGCCGAGAAGCTCGCCGTGATCCGCCCGGGCTGCACGGTGGTGCTCGGCGAGCCGGAGTGGCTGGCGCTCGCGCGCGAGGCGGGAGCGGGCGCAGTCATCGTCGAGATTGGAGGGTCCGCCGCGCTCGCCGCCGCCGCGGCGAGCGCGTTCCTCGGACGCGACGTCGACGCGGCGGCGGCCGAGCGCGTCGCGCTCCCCGGACGGCTCGAACGGCGCCCCGGCGAGATCAGGGACGGCGCGCACAACGCCGACGGCGTCCGGTGGCTCGTGGAGCATCTGGCGCCGGACGACTACACGGTGATGGCGTCGATTCTCGCCGACAAGGACGCGGACACGATGCTCGCGGCGCTCGCCGCCGTCGGACGGCGGTTCGTCGCGTGCCGCTCGTCGAACGCACGTGCGCTCGCAGCCGACGAGCTCGCCGAGCGCGCCCGGCCGTACTTCGAGCGCGTCGAGGCCCGCGACGAGCCGCTCGAGGCGCTCGCGCTTGCGCACGAGCTCGGCGAGCCGGTGCTCGTGACCGGCTCGCTCTACCTCCTTGCCGACCTCGAAGCGCGCGGATGACCGGCGTGCGCGAGCGGGTCACGGTGCTCGCCTTCGCGCTGGCGGTGCTGCTCGCGATCGTGGGAACCGCGTTTGCCGTCGGGTATATCCTCGGCAAGCTCCTTCTCTGATGATCGTCGCCGCAGACAGCTTCTTCGACTCGAGCGCGTGGAGCGTGTCGCGCAACGTCGCGCTCGTCCTCGTGGTCGTGTTCTGGGCCGCGACGGCGTACTGGGTCTTCAAGGACGCGCGCCGGCGGATCGAGGATCCCTGGCTGGTCACGATCGCGACGCTCCTCGGTGCCGTGCCTCCGTTCCTCGGGCCGCTCATCTACATGCTGTTCCGGCCGCCCGAGTACCTCGAGGACGTCCGCGAGCGCGAGCTCGAGCTTCTCGCGATCGAGGAGCAGCTCGCCGAGCGCGATCTCCGCTGCCCCGTCTGCCGCGGCGCCGTCGACCCGTCGTTTCTCGTCTGCCCCGTCTGTACGACACGCCTCAAGCAGGCGTGCGAGGAGTGCGGGTCGCCGCTCGAGCCGATCTGGCAGGTGTGCCCGTACTGCGCGACGCCCGTGCCTCCGGGCGTCGTCTCGGGCGAGGAGGTCCTGCAGCCGCTCCGCCTGCGCCGCTCGCGCCGCAGCGACTAGAGTCCCGCGCCATGGCGGTCGAGACCACCCTCGTCCTCGTCAAGCCGGACGGCGTCGACCGTGGGCTCTGCGGCGAGATCCTCGCGCGCTTCGAGCGCCGTGGGTACGAGCTCCGCGGCGCGCGGCTGCTCAAGGTTTCGAGGGCCCTCGCGCGCGAGCACTACGCCGAGCACCGCGGCAAGCCGTTCTTCGCCGACCTCGTCCGGTTCATCACCTCCGGGCCGGTGCTCGCGCTGGCCGTTCGCGGCGAGAACGCGATCGCCGGGGTGCGCGGCCTGATGGGGGCGACGAATCCTGCCGACTCGGCGCCGGGCACGATCCGGGGCGACTTCGCGACGCTCCTCTCCGAGAACGTCGTCCACGGCTCGGACTCGCGGGCGAGCGCGCGGCGGGAGCTCGGGTTGTTCTTCCCCGACGGCCTGCTCTAGCGTCCGATGTCCGGCATCTCGGACGACGCGCGGCGCAACCGCGAGGACTGGACGAAGGCGAACGCCGAGTACACCGACGCGCGCGCGAGCCACGCGTGGTCGCGCGAGGAGATCACGTGGGGCGTGTTCGGCGTGCCCGAGGCGTCGGTAGACACGCTCGGCGATGTCGACGGCCTGGACGTGGTCGAGCTCGGCTGCGGGACGGCGTACGTCTCGGCGTGGCTTGCCCGCCGCGGCGCCCGGCCGATCGGCGTCGACGTGACGCCCGCGCAGCTCGCGACGGCGCGTCGCTGCCAGGAGGAGACAGGAACCGTGTTCCCGCTCGTCGAGGCAAGCGCCGAGGACGTCCCGCTGCCGTCGGAGAGCTTCGACCTCGCCGTCTCGGAGTACGGGGCGAGCATCTGGTGCGACCCCCACCGCTGGCTGCCCGAGGCGTATCGACTCATCCGGCCCGGCGGGCGCTTGTGGTTCCTCCGCAACTCGACGGTCTCGATCCTCTGCGCTCCTGACGAGGAGGGGCCTCCCGGCGAGGTGCTCCTTCGTCCCCAGCGCGGGATGGGGCGCATGGAGTGGCCCGGCGAGATCGGTGTCGAGTGGCAGCTCCCCCACGGGGAGCTGTTCCGGCTCCTCCGGCGGACGGGCTTCGACGTCGTCGACCTCGTCGAGCTGTACGCGCCCGACGACGCCACGGACCACGAGTACTACATCTCGAACTCCGCCGCCTGGTCGAGGAAGTGGCCGGTGGAGGAGATCTGGGTCGCCGCGAAGCCGCGGTGAGAACGGAGCTGGTCCTCGCGTCGACCTCGCCGCAGCGGCGGGCGATCCTCGAGCAGCTCCGGATCCCGTTCGTCGCGGTGGCGCCGCGCTACGACGAGCACGATCCGCCCGACGCCGACCCGGTCACGCTCGTGCGCGAGCACGCGCTCGGCAAGGCACGGTCGGTGCACGAGGCCGGCCGCATCACCCTCGGCGTCGACACGACCGTCCATCTCGGGCAGCGCGTGTACGCGAAGCCGTCCGGCGAGGACGACGCGCGCGCGATGCTGCGTCAGCTCGCGGGTGCCACCCACGCGGTGCTCTCCGGCCTCTGCCTGCTCACGGCCGACGGCGAGGTGGTCGAGCACGCGGAGACCCTCGTCACCTTCTGCGAGCTCGACGACGCGGCACTCGACCGCTACGTCGGAAGCGGCGAGTGGAAGGGCCGCGCCGGGGGCTACGCGATCCAGGGGCTCGGGGGACGGCTCGTCGAGCGGATCGACGGCGACTACCTGAACGTCGTCGGCCTCCCCGGCGCCCTGCTCGTCCGGCTGCTCGAGGAGCGCTGCCCGCGACTGCTGCTGTGACGGTCGGTCGAAAACCGCTGCAAAATCCGCGCGGAGCTACACTGCCGTTCCCGTGAGCCTCTTTCGCTCGATGACCGGCTTCGGCGGCCGCGACATGGCCGTCGATCTCGGCACCGCCAACACGCTCGTCTACGTGCGCGGGCGCGGGATCGTGCTCTCCGAGCCGTCGGTCGTCGCCATCGACCAGCGGACCGGCGACGTCCATGCCGTCGGCGTCGAGGCGAAGCGGATGCTCGGCCGGACGCCGGGCTCGATCTCCGCGATCCGCCCGCTCAAGGACGGCGTGATCGCGGACTTCGACGTCACCGAGCAGATGCTCCGCCACTTCATCCAGAAGGTCCACCAGCACCGCTTCGCGCACCCGCGCGTCGTCGTCTGCGTGCCCTCGGGCGTCACGGGCGTCGAGAAGCGCGCGGTCGAGGAGGCGACGCTCTCCGCCGGCGCGCGCCAGGCCTACCTGATCGAGGAGCCCATGGCCGCGGCGATCGGCGCGGGACTGCCCGTCGCCGAGCCCACCGGGAACATGATCGTCGACATCGGCGGCGGCACCACCGAGGTCGCCGTCATCTCGCTCGGCGGCATCGTCGTGTCGCAGTCGCTGCGCGTCGGCGGCGACGAGATGGACGAGGCGATCGTCAACCACATCAAGAAGGACTACAAGCTGCTCGATCGGCAGCAGACCGCCGAGGAGATCAAGCTCGAGATCGGCTCGGCTGCACCCGATGGCCGAGGAGGTGCAGGCGGAGGTCCGCGGCCGCGACATGCTCACCGGCCTTCCGAAGACGGTGGTCATCACCTCCGAGGAGGTCCGCCGGGCGCTCGACGAGCCGGTCTCGCAGATCGTCGACGCGATCAAGTCGACGCTGGACAAGACCCCGCCCGAGCTCGCAGCGGACATCATGGACCGCGGCATCGTGCTCGCCGGCGGCGGCGCGCTGCTGCAGGGGCTCGACCGAGCGGCTCCGCCACGAGACGCAGATGCCCGTGCACCTGGCCGAGAGCCCCCTGACCTGCGTCGCGGTCGGCTCGGGCCGCAGCCTGGAGGAGTTCGAGGCGATCCACCGCTCGAACAGGGCGCGCGCCCGGCGCAACGGGTCGCGGCGCTACTCCTAGCCTCAGGCGCCGAAGGCGCATGAGGCCAGCGCCCGCCCGAGCGGCCGGTACCATCCGCGGGTGCCCCGGAACCGCACCGCACGGACGGCGGTGCTGGGCGTGAGCGTCCGGCGTCCCGCGGAAGGCAAGCCCTCGAACCGAACCACTGCCGCTCTCCGGCGCAGGCTCGTCGTGGGGAGCCTCGTGCTGCTCTCGCTCGTGCTCGTGACGCTCTCGTTCCGGGAGAACGGTGACGGCCCGGTCGCCGGCGCGCAGAGCGCGGCGGGTGCGGTGCTCCGGCCGTTCCAGGTCGCGGCCGACCGCGTCGCGAAGCCGTTTCGCGACGCGTACGGCTGGTCGAGCAGCCTGCTCGACGCGCGGTCCGACGCAGCGCGGCTCGAAAAGGAGAACGAGCTGCTCCGACAGCAAGTCGCCGAGCGCCGCCTCGCCCAGCGCGAGAACGTGACCCTGCGCAGGCTGCTCGCCTACCGCAGCGGGCCGCGCTTCCCGGAGGGCTACTCGGGGCTCGCGGCCGCGGTGATCTCGCGCCCGGCCGGCGCCTACGCGCAGGCGATCACGATCGCCGCCGGCCGGAAGGACGGCATCCGCATCGACGACCCGGTCGTCACCCAGGACGGGCTCGTCGGCAAGGTCAGCCGCGCCGGCTCCCGCACGGCCCGGGTGACCCTGCTCACGGACGACTCCAGTGCCGCCTCGGCGCTCGACGTCGAGACCCAGGCGTTCGGCATCGTCCGTTCGGGCGACGGGCCGCGCGCGCCGCTCCGCCTCGACCGCGTGCCGAAGGAGGCGCGCGTGGGCGTCGGCGACACGGTCGCCACCTCCGGCTGGAGTTCGCCGCGCCTCTCGTCGCTGTACCCGCGCGGCATCCGGATCGGCCGCGTCACCAGCGTCGGCCGCACGGACACCGACCTCTACACCCAGGTCCAGGTGACCCCCTTCGCCGACCTGAGCGCGCTCGAGGCCGTCCTCGTCCTGATCCCGGTCAACCGCGAGACGGCCGCGCGGTGAGGCTCGCGCTCCGGATCACGCCGCTCGTCTTCGTCGCGGCAGTCGTGCAGGTGACCATGCTCGGAGGCACGCGGCTGCTCTGGGCCGAGCCCGACCTGCTGCTCGTGACGGTGGTATGCATCGCGCTTTCGGCCGGCTCGATCCCCGGCGCGGCGGCCGGCTTCGCGGCCGGGCTCCTCGTCGACGTGATGACGCTCGGGACGCTCGGCATCACGTCCATCGTTCTGACTCTCTCCGGCTACTGGGCCGGGCGCTACGGCGAGACGACCGGTCGCGGGCGCCGGTACGCGCCCGCCCTCGCGGCGTTCGCCATCTCGATCCTCGCGGGCCTGGGCGAGGTGGCGCTCCACTTCCTCCTCGGCGAGCCGGTCGCCGCGCGCGACGCGCTCGTGACAGCCCTCCCGAGCGCGATCCTCGCCGCCGTGCTCGCGCTCGGCGTCATCCGCGTCACGCGCGTCATACTCTCGGGACCGCAGAGCCTCGAGCGTGGGCGACAGGTGGAGCTCGTGTGAGCACGCACACGCCGTACGGAGAGCCGCGGGCGCCCTCGAGTCGGTTCCTCCCGCCGGATCCGGGAGTCGAGGCGCCGTACCGGCTCACCCCGGGGCTCGCGTTCCGGGTCGGCATTCTCGGCGTGGTCGCCCTCGCCGTGTTCGCGGTGCTCTTCTTCCGCCTCTGGTCGCTCCAGGTCCTGTCGGGCGACACGTACCTCGCGCAGGCGCAGGGGAACCAGCTGCGGACGATCCGGCTCGAGTCGCCGCGTCGGGACGATCCTCGATCGCCACGGCCGCATGATCGTCGACAACGTCGCGGGCACGGCGGTGAAGCTCTGGGTCGGCGACCTCCCCGCGAGCCGGCGGTACGCCGTGATCAAGCACCTCGCCACCGTGTTGCGCGTCCCGCCGCTCCAGCTCGCGAAGGAGGTCGACGAGCGGATCGCCGACCCGCTCAACCCGATCACCGTGAAGACGGCGGTCGGCGAGGACCAGGTCGCGTACCTCTACGAGCACGCCTCGGAGTTTCCCGGCGTCCAGATCCAGCAGACGTACCTGCGCCATTACCCGTACCAGTCGCTGGCCGCCCAGGTGCTCGGCTACGTCGGCGAGGTGTCCCAGGGCGAGCTCGACTCGAAGCCGAATGTCTACAAGCCCGGGGACAAGGTCGGCAAGACCGGGGTCGAGTCCCGCGAGGACGAGTACCTGCGGGGCGACGCCGGGCAGGCGGAGATCCGGGTCGACTCGATGGGGCGTCCGCAGGGGCCGCTCGAGCTCCGGCGTGAGGCTCGGCCGGGGAAGGCGGTGCGCCTGACGATCGACGCGGGGCTCCAGCGGGCTGCCGAGCAGGCGCTCCGCTACGGCATCTCCACCGCGATCGCGAACAAGTCGTACTACGCCGACGGCGGCGCGATCGTCGCTCTCGACCCGTCGGACGGCGCCGTGCTCGCGATGGCGTCGAGCCCCACGTACAAGCCGTCCGTCTACGTCGGGCGGGTCGACCCGAAGAAGATCGAGCCGCTCGTGAACGACAAGGCCGCCAAGGCGGAGAACTACCCGGGCATCAACCGCGTCACGAGCGGCATCTACCCGCCCGGGTCGATCTGGAAGCCGGTCACCGCGCTCGCCGCGATGCAGGAGCACGTCCTCCAGCCGTACCAGGCGCTCCAGTGCACCCCGACCGCGACGTACGGCCTCGACAAGCAGGAGTTCCGCAACTGGGACCCGTACGTCAACCAGCCGATGACGCTGGTCGAGGCCCTCGCCCGCTCGTGCGACACCTACTTCTACCAGCTCGGCTACCAGTTCTATCTCGAGGGGGACAAGGGCCGGTCGCGGATGCAGCAGTGGGCGCGGACGTTCGGCTTCGGCGTCCCAACCGGCTTCGACCTCGGCGGCGAGCAGCCCGGCCTCGTGCCGACGCCCGCCTGGCGGAAGAAGCACTTCACGAGCGACTGGGACCGCGCCTGGAACCCGGGGAACTCGATCCAGCTCTCGATCGGGCAGCAGGACGTCCAGGTGACGCCGCTGCAGATGGCGCGCTTCTACGCGATGATCGCCAACGGCGGCAAGCTCGTCACGCCGTACATCGTCTCGCAGGTCGAGACGGCGGCGCCGAACGGCCAGTCACCGGTCGTCGAGCGGCGCTTCGCGCCGGACCCCCCGAAGCCGGTGGGCGTCGATCCCGCCGCGCTGCAGGTCGTGCGCGACGGGCTCTACTCGGCGACGCACTCGACCTTCGGGACGTCGTCCGGCGTGTTCGCGAGCTTCCCGATCCCGATCGCCGGCAAGACGGGGACGGCGGAGAAGGTCGTGCAGATTCCCGGCTACCCGGCGGGGCACACCGAGGACCAGTCGTGGTGGTGCGGATACGGGCCGGCGCAGACCGAGGTGCCGCGCATCGTCGTCTGCGCCGTGATCGAGAACGGCGGCCACGGCTCGACGGCGGCCGCGCCGGCGGCGCTGCGGGTGTTCGAGAAGTTCTTCGGCGCCAAGGGTGGCAACCAGACCCTCGTGAGCACCGACTGATGATCGTCGAAGCCAGACGTCAGCGCCTGCCGCTCCGCCGCGACGCGGTCGACGTAGCCGCGTTCGTCCGGCGCCTCGACCTCGTGCTTCTGCTCGCGGCCGGAGCGCTCGTCGGCTACGGACTGTGGGCGGTCGCGGGCATCACCCGCTTCGACGTCTCCGGCGATCCGGGGTACTTCCTGACGCGCCAGGCGATCGCGGCGGCGCTCGGCGGCGCCGGGCTCGTGCTCGCGATCCTGATCCCGCCCAGCCTCTACCGACGGCACTGGCGCATCGTCTATGCGACCGCGATCGGCTTGATGGTGTTCGTCTTCGGCTTCGCAGAGGCCGTCCGCGGCTCGAAGCGCTGGATCGACATCGGGCCGCTCCAGTTCCAGCCGTCCGAGTTCGGGAAGGTGCTCTTCGTCCTCGCCATCGCGGGCTTCCTCGTCGAGCGGCAGCGCGACCTCGGGCGGTTGCGGACCGTCGCCACGGCGCTCGCGCTCGGTGCGGCGCCGATGCTCCTCGTGTTCCTCCAGCCCGACCTCGGCACGGCGCTCGTCTACGCCGCCGCGTTCTCCGCCGTGCTGTTCGTCGCCGGCGTCCGCTGGCTCCATCTCGCGGTGCTCGCGACGCTCGCCGCCACGCTCCTGCTCGGGGTCCTCTGGTTCCTCCCGTCGGCCGGGATCGAGGTGTTGAAGCCGTACCAGACGGCACGCCTGACGGGATTCGCGAATCCCTCCGCCGACCCGAGCGGTCTGACGTACAACGTCACGCAGTCGATCACCGCCGTCGGATCCGGAGGGATCGACGGCCGTGGCGTCGACGCGGCGAGCCAGACCCGCTTCGACTATCTGCCCGAGCACGCAACCGACTTCGTTTTCGCCTCGTTCGCCGAGCAGCGCGGGTTCTTCGGGACGGCGATCCTGCTCCTCCTCTACCTCCTCGTCGTCTGGCGGGGCTTGCGGGTCGTCACCGTCGCCGGCGACCTCTACGGCGCCATTGTCGCCGGCGGGATCGTCTTCGGGTTCCTGTTCCAGGTCTTCGTCAACGTCGGGATGACGATGGGGATCGCCCCGGTCACCGGGATCCCCCTGCCGTACGTCACCGTCGGCGGCTCGTCGATGGTCGCGAACCTTGTCGCAGTCGGGGTCCTCCAGGCGATCCACGTCCGCGGCCGACCCGAGGCACACCTGCGATGACGGGCGGCATCGGAATCGGGCCGCGAGACGTCGTGACGCTTGCGCGCCACGCGCGGTCAAGCGGATCGACGGAAGGCTCGATCCTTGTGACGGGTGTCCTTGCCGAGCACCTCGCCGGAGAGCTCCGCGCGGGCGGGGATCCGTCCACCGCGGCGTCGCTCGTCCGTACGCAGGGGGACCCTGCCGCCGCGGCGGCGCTCGTCCGCGTCGTCGCCGGCCCGGCGACGTCGGCGGACATCGCGGATCTGCGCGCGGCCGCGCGCGCCCTGGTCCCGGTGGTCGCCGTCCAGACGGGAGCTGCGTCGGTCGAGCTGCCGTATGTCCTCGCGACGCACGTCGTCGACTGCGAGCCCGGTCGCGGCTTTCCGGTGGCGGAGATCGTGCGGACGCTCGCGCGCGTGCTCGGCCGCGACGCGGCCCCGTTCGCGGCGGGGCTTCCGGTCCTCCGAGACGCAGTGGGGGATCGACGCAGGGCGGACGGCGCGCTGGCCGCGGGAGCGCTCGTGCTCTCGAAGGGTGAGCCTCATCTCCCGCTGCTCGCGCTCACGCAGGCACGGATGCTCACCGAGGGTTCCGCGGCGGAGGGGCGGCCGACCCCGGAGACGCCGCGTGCGCTGGCCGAGGCGGTCGGCGCGCCGCTTGCCGCCGCGCTCGCGACGGGGTTTGTCGCACGGACGCTCGTCCGTCGCCTGCCGCTGCGCGGCCGGGTGGTCGACGGGATCGTCGCCGCCGCAGCGACGTACGCGCTCGCCGGTGCCTTCGGGCGCGTCGAGCGCGCCCTCCGCGACCGCTAGCCACCAGAGGCACTCCGTCCGGTCCGGGTCCTAGGATCGCACCCGATCACGGTCTTATCGACGCGGAGGTCGACGGTGCCCGATACGGAGCTCGCAGAGGAACTGCTGCAGATCGAGGAGGCGGACGCCTGGTTCGAGTACCTCGAGTCGACCCGTGGGCAGGGGGAGGGGCGCTACCAGGAGCTCGAGCCGTGGGCGTGGGCGCGGCTCACGCAACGGCTGCGCGCGGTGCGGGCACGGCGGGCCCGGTTGCGCCCTGCGGCCGCGTGAGGGCGAAGCCGGCGACCCCGACCAGGGTCGCTGATAGCCTTGCGTCAGGCTGATGGCCGCTGATTTCACCACCCAACGCTGCGCGAGGCGCTCCGCTCCTGCGGGTGTACGCCCGCGCGCGCTGACACGAGGAGACATGAGGATTGCCCTGGTTCCGGTTTCGACGACGCAAGGACGACCCGGCGGCAGACGCCGCCACGGCACCGGAGGAGGCGCAGGCTCCGACTGAGGAGCTCGCCGCCGAGGAGGCCGAAGAGCCCGACGACACGACTGCGACCGACAGCGCCGCCCAGCGAAAGCGCCGACGTCGCGGAAACCGCGGCGGGCGTGGACGCCGCAAGACAGGTACGGCAACGGCCGCGGAGGCGGGAGAGCAGGACGCCGTCGCGCCCGAAGAGCCCGCCCAGAAGCGAAAGGCGGGCCCGGAGAAGAGCTCGCGCAGCCGCTCGGGCAGCCAGCGATCGAGCACGCGCGAGCGCCGGAGGCAGGTCCCGCGTCGCGCCCCACTCCCCGCCGCCAAGCGCGAGCTCCTCATCTCGGTGGACGTCGGCGAGCAGCGCGTCGCGCTGCTCGAGGACGACCGCGTCGCGGAGGTCTACCTCGAGCGGCCCGAGCGCCGGTCGATCGCGGGGAACATCTACGTCGGCCGGGTCGACAACGTCCTGCCCGGGATGGAAGCGGCGTTCGTCGAGATCGGGCTCGAGAAGAACGGGTTCCTGTACGTCGACGAGATCGTCGTGCCCGAGCTCGAGGGCAAGCGGCACGGCAAGAAGATCACCGACCTGATCCAGCGAGGGCAGCAGATCCTCGTTCAGGCGGTCAAGGACCCGATGAAGACGAAGGGCGCGCGGCTGACGACCGAGATCTCGCTTCCCGGCCGCTTCCTCGTCTACGTCCCGAACGGCGAAGGGCTCGGCGTCTCCCGCCGGCTCGAGGACTCCGAGCGGACACGGCTCAAGGACATCCTCAAGGCGATCGCCCCGTCGACAGGCGGCGTCATCGTCCGGACGGCGGCCGAGGGCGCTTCGGCCGAGGACATCGAGCGTGACCTCGTGTTCCTCCAGCGGCTCTGGAAGACGATCCAGGCACGAGCCAAGCTCGCCACGGGCCCCGAGCTGGTGTACCAGGAGGCGGAGCTCCCGCTGCGGATCGTCCGCGACCTCTTTGCCGGCGACTTCGTCGCGGCGCACGTCGACTCCGAGCGCACCCACAAGCGCATCGTCAGCTACCTGAAGAAGACCTCGCCGCACATGATCGAGCGGGTCCACAAGACGAAGGAGAAGGAGCCGCTGTTCGAGAGGTTCGGCGTGGACAAGGAGATCGAGTCGACCCTCGATCGGCGCGTCGACCTCCCGTCCGGCGGATACCTCGTGTTCGACTACGCCGAGGCGTTCACGGTGATCGACGTGAACACGGGCAGCTTCGTCGGATCGCGCTCGAAGAGCTCGACCCAGCGCCTCGAGGACACGATCGTCAAGAACAACCTCGAGGCCGTGAAGGAGGTCGTGCGGCAGCTGCGGCTTCGTGACATCGGCGGCATCGTCGTCATCGACTTCATCGACATGGCGAACCCGAAGAACCGCCAGGCAGTGGAGGACGCGTTCCGCACCGAGCTCGAGCGCGACAGGACGAAGACGTACGTCGTCGAGATCTCGCCGCTCGGGCTGGTCGAGATGACGCGGCAGAAGGTCACCGACGGGCCGCGCGAGGTGATGACCCGCAAGTGCCCGACGTGTGGAGGGGACGGCATCGTCGTCTCGGACGCGACGGTCGCGCTCCAGGTCGAGCGGCGCCTGAAGGCGGTGGCGGTCGCCGGTGCCGGTTCGCGGGTCCAGGCGTACAGGATCGCGCTCCACCCGAGGACGCTCGCGCTGCTCGCGGGTCCCGGCGGCGCGCGGCTCGCCGCGCTCGAGGACGCGACGAGGCGGCGGTTCTACCTCGTGCCCGCCGAGGGTCACGTGCACCTCGACCACTTCGAGGTCCTCGCGGAGGGTCGCCGTGACGACCTCGCGCCGGCGTCGGCGCTGGCCGACGGGGCCGAGGTCGAGCTGAAGCTCGTCGAGATCGACCTGCACGACAGCACGTCGGCCGTCGGGAAGCTCGACGGCCTCGACGTGGTCGTCGCCGAGGCGGGGAAGCTCGTCGGCAAGAAGGCGAAGGTCACCGTCGGTCGGGTGCTCGACGGGACGGCGTTCGCCACGCTGGTCGCGGGCGAGCCGCAGGCCGCGCCGATCACGTTCGAGAGCGAGGCCGAGAAGCCGACTCGAGCGCCGGCGCGCCGCAAGGCGGACGAGGCGGCCGCACCGGACGCCGAGGCGGAGCCGCAGGCACCCGAAGGAACCGTGCCCGATGAGGACGCTCTCGCGGACGACACACCCGACGAGGCGACACCAGACGAGCCGGAAACCGTCGAGGACGCCGTCGGGGACGACGATGGCCAGCCGTCTGCTCCCGCGAAGAAGCGGACACGGCGCGGCTCGCGCGGCGGCAAGCGCAGGAAGAAGCCGGCCGCGGCAGCGGTCGGCGACGGCGGCGGCGACGACACGGACAGCGCCGAGCACATCCAGCCGGCTCCCGGGCCGCAGGCGGACGAGGCCCCGCCGGTCGACGCCGCGCGGCCAGCGCGTCGCGCGCCGAGGATCCACGTTCCCGCCGACGACGACCAGGACGAGCCGGAGGCCGACGACGCGGTGGCAGCGGAGACGCCCGAGAGCCCCGACGGTGACGGCGCGGCGACTCCGCGAAAGCGGACGCGCCGCGGGTCGAGAGGAGGCCGGAGCCGGAAGAAGAAGCCGGCCGCGACGAACGGCGACGCGACGGGCTCCGACATCGTCGAGGCGCAGGAGGCCGAGGCGCCGGCACTGCAGGGAAACGGCGCCGCCGACAGCGCCACCGCCCTCGCGTCCGCTCCGACCGGCCCGTCCGAGGCGCCCGACGTGCCCGAAGCGTCCGAGGCCACCGAGAGCGGCGGCTACGTCCCGATGTCCGAGTGGATCGAGGACTTCGACCGCCGTCCCTGAGGGCGCCCTGCCCGCCGCCGTCCGCTACAATCCGGCGGCTCGCGGGCGCTGCCCGCGATTTCCTCGTCAGAAGGCCTCGAGCATGAGCTACGCGATCATCTCCGTCGGTGGCAAGCAGTACCGCGTCCGTGAGGGCGAGCGGCTGCTCGTCGACCGCCTCGCGCTCGAGGACGGGACGTCGTTCACGCCGACCGTGTTGCTCACGGGTGGCTCCGGCGATCCGCAGATCGCCCCTGCCGACGCCGTCGTCACGGCGAAGATCCTCTCGCAGGAGAAGGGGCCGAAGATCCGCATCGGCAAGTACAAGAAGCGGACGGGGTACAAGCGGCACACGGGCTTCCGCGCGTCGCTGACCCGGATCCAGATCGAGTCGATCGGCGCCGGTACGGCGAAGCGCGTGCAGGCCAAGCCCGCGGCGGCGGCGCCGGCGCAGGAGGCGGCGGGCGGCGCGCTCCCCGAGGGCTATGCGGGCCTCACCATCGCACAGGTGAAGGAGGCGGCCCCCACGTGGGACGCCGACGCGCGCGCGGCCGCGCTCGAGTACGAGCAGGCGCACGGCAAGCGCAAGGGTGCGATCGCGGTGCTCGAGGCGGCGATTGCGGAGGAGGCGACGGGCTGATGGCACACAAGAAAGGGCTCGGCTCATCGAAGAACGGTCGCGACTCGGCGAGCCAGCGGCTCGGCGTCAAGATCTTCGCCGGCCAGGAGGTCAGGGCCGGGATGATCATCGTCCGGCAGCGGGGCACGCGCTTCCGCCCGGGGCCCGGCGTCGGCATCGGCCGCGACGACACGCTGTTCGCGCTGCGCGCCGGAGTGGTCGAGTTCCATCGCAGCGGCGAGCGGCGCTCGGTCTCGGTCGCGGCTCTGGCCGAGACGGCCTGACGACGGACCGCCGCCCGGCGACGGCGGCATCGGAGCGCATGTGTTCCACGACCGCGTCCGTGTGATCGTTCGCTCGGGTCGCGGCGGCGACGGAGCGCTGAGCTTTCGGCGTGAGAAGCACGTGCCGAAGGGCGGCCCGGACGGTGGCGACGGCGGCCGTGGGGGCGACGTCGTCCTCGTTGCCGATCCGTCGCTCCGCGACCTGTCGTCGCTGCGGGGTCGCAGGGTCTTCGCGGCCGAGCGTGGCGGCAACGGGCGGGGAGCGCGCAAGCACGGCGCCGATGGTCAACCCGTCGAGCTCGCGGTGCCCGTGGGAACGCAGGTGAGCGGCGAGGACGGCGGGCTTGTCGCCGACCTCGCCCGCACCGGCGTGCGCGCGGTCGTCGCCCGCGGGGGAACGGGGGGGCGGGGCAACGCACGCTTCGCCACGCCGACGCGGCAGACGCCGCGCTTCGCCGAGACCGGGCTGCCCGGCGAGGAGCAGGCGCTCGAGCTCCGTCTCAAGCTGCTGGCAGACGCAGCGCTCGCGGGGCTTCCGAACGCCGGGAAGTCGTCCCTCCTGCGACGCATCTCGAACGCCACCCCGAAGGTCGCCGACTATCCGTTCACCACGCTCCAGCCGGTGCTCGGGACGGTCCAGGCGCCCGACGGGACGCAGCTGACGGTCGCCGACGTGCCCGGCCTGATCGAGGGCGCCAGCGAGGGGGTGGGGCTGGGGCACGCCTTCCTGGCGCATCTCGAACGCGCTCGCCTGCTCGTTCACGTGATCGACGGCTCGGACGGCGATGCGGACGCGCGCTTCCGGACGATCGACCGCGAGCTGGCGCTCTACGGCGCGGGACTCGACGAGCGGCCGCAGATCGTGGTGCTCAACAAGGCCGACCTGACGCCGGACCCGGCGGCGTTCTCCCTCCAGGACTCACGCATCGTCGCGGTGCACCGCGTGTCGTGCGCGACCGGCACGGGGATCGAGGAGCTGAAGCGCGCGCTGTTCGCGCTCTGCCCTGCCGCTCCCGATCTGCCCGACGGCGAGGCCGAGCTCCCGGATTTCCTCGACTACCGGCCGACCGCTCGGGCGCGCCGCCCGTACCGGGTGCTGCGCACCGACCGGGGGTTTCGCGTGGTGGGGGAGATCCCGGGTGAGGAGGAGCTCGAGGAGGCGCTTCGAGCGGCGGGTATCCGTCCTGGCGCGCTCGTCGAGATCGGCGACGAGGAGCTGGAGTGGGAGCCGTGAGCATCGGCGTCTTCGGCGGTGCCTTCGACCCGCCGCACACGGGCCATGTCGAGCTCGCGCGCGCCGGGATCGAGCGCTTCCGGCTCGACCGGCTGCTCGTCCGGGTCGTCGAGGCACCCGGGCACAAGGAGGTCGCGACGGCGCCGGGCATTCGCCTCTTCCTCGCCGAGCTCGCGTTCGGCGCGCTCGACGACACTGCGATCTCGCTCGACCCGTTCTCGCGCACCGTCGACTCGCTCGAAGCCCTCGATCTCGACGACCCCGTGTTCCTCGTCGGCGCCGACGAGTTCGCCGATTTCCTCTCCTGGAAGGACACCGAGCGGGTGCTCGCGCTCACGCGCCTGGGCGTCGCGACGCGCCCCGGCGTCGATCGGGCCCGCCTCGACTCCGTGCTCCAGCGGCTCGACCGGCCCGAACGGGTTGCCTTCTTCGAGATCGAGCGCCTGCCCGTCTCCTCGTCGGACATCCGCGCCCGCGTTGCAGCGGGGGAGCCGATCGCAGGGCTCGTCCCCGCGGCGGTCGAGGCGGAGATCGCCCGGCTCGGCCTCTACCGAGCCGATTGACCGGTCGGCCGCGTCCAGGGCTATGCTTCTCTCCGTGAGACCGTTTGTGTTGATTCAGCACAAGCCGTGACCGACTGGACGACTGCGACCTGACCTCGCTCGAAACCGCACGCCGCATCGCCGCTCTCTGCGAGGAGAAGCTGGCAACGGACGTCGCGATCCTGGATATGCGCTCGGTGTGCGACTACACCGACTACTTCGTGATCGCGACGGGGAAGAATCCCCGGCTCACCAAGGCCATCCACGACGAGGTGTGCGCCGTGCTGAAGCGCGACGGGAAGCTGACGCCGCGCTCGTCGAGCGGCCTGCCCGAGGCGAGCTGGATCGTCGACGACTACCTCGACGTCGTGCTCCACGTCTTCACCCCGGAGACCCGCGAGTACTACCGCCTCGAGGATCTCTGGGACGACGTCCCGAAGCTCGAAGCCGCTGCGACGGCGTAGGGCACGCGAGCGGGCCACCGCACGTTCTCACACTCGGCGACACACTCCGTCCGCTTCGTTTTCTACAGTGAGAACGTGGAACTCGAGCTGTCAACCGATCAAAAGGGAGCTGTGGCCGAGTCGGCGATCATCCACGCTGCGATCAAGTTGCGGATCGGAGTGCTGAAGCCGCTGACTGACGGCCATCGCTACGACCTCGTCTTCGACCTCGATTCGACGCTTGTACGCGTCCAATGCAAGTGGGCGACTCTCCACGGCGATGTCGTATCGATTCGCTGCTACTCGTGTAGGCGCACACGTACGGGCCAGCTCAAACGTGGTTACTCGCCGAACGAAGTCGATGCGATCGCCGCGTACTGCGCCGAGCTGGACAGATGCTTCTACGTTCCGATGGAACGGCTCGGTGGTCGAACGACGATTCAGCTTCGGCTCGGCTCGACTCTCAACAATCAGCGGAAGGGCATCAACTGGGCCGATGATTTCGCCATCGAGCGGCTACCATTCGAGCCTCCCGGGGCCGTAGCTCAGCTGGGAGAGCGCCAGAGTGGCACTCTGGAGGTCAGGGGTTCGATCCCCCTCGGCTCCATGGTGATGTGAACGAACCGCGTGAGACGGAAGCGTCGACCGCCCCCGGGGTCGAGTGGCCGGGGCCGGTTCGTCAGAGTCGCCGCCGGCCTGGTCGACTCACAAGGCCGCATCCCGCTCGCCGGTCATGCTGGTTCGTGGGGCGGGCACTCGGCCCGCCCCACGAGTCCAAGTCGCCTACGCGCCGACGATCGTGATCGTGCGAAGAACCTCGGCGGTCGTGGCTGTGTTCGCCGTCACCGTGACGCGGTAGGTCTTCTTCTTCGCCACCGTGAGCTTCGCTACGCGCGGCTTGACGGTGCAGTCCAGCCCGAGCGGCGCGGCGCCCTGGCTGACCGCCACGAGCTTCGACTTCAGGTAGCTGCGGATCGTGTACCCGACGGTCGTGCCGGCGGCGTTGTTCGCGCAGTACTCGCGCAGGTAGACAGTGATCTTCGGGTTCTTCGTCCCGCCGCGCACGGTCATCTTGCCGTTGACCGGGCTGAGCGGCTTCGCGGTCTTGGCGAAGACGGGCTGGGCCCGCTTCGGCGACGCGTCCTGGCGGTAGATCCCGCTCTGCCAGAGGCTGCCCTGCGAGTCCTGCATCACGAACCAGACGAACATCTGGACACGCGGGTCCATGCGGGCCATCCCGATCGCCTGCGGGATGTAGGCGGCCTGCTGCGCCTCGGTGACGCCCTTCGGCTCGCCCGGCTTGGTCTCGTTGCCGTACTCCGTGATCCAGATCGGGACGTTCTTGCGCTTGAACGCGGCATCGAGGTCCTTCTCGAACCTCGGGAAGCTCTTGAGCGTCACGTTCGGGTAGCGCACGAGCTGCGTCGGCTTCTGGTTGACCGGGAACGGATACGGGTGCTGGGCCCAGGCGTCGAACTTGACGCCATTCATGTTCGCCGCGACACCCTTCATGAACGTTGCGGGTGCGACGGTGTCCGTGCCGGCGCTCTTCTTGTCACGCCCGTTCGAGGACGTCTCGCCGATCCCGATCTGCGCGCTGCGGTTCCCGGCCTTGATGCCGGCGATGCCCGCCTTGGCGAGCTTCGCGTAGTTCGCGGGGCTGACGATCTTCCCGCTCGCGTTGAACTGGGGCACGAGGAACGTCGCGAGGTTCGACTCGTTCCAGATCGTGTAGAAGCCCACGTACGGGTATCCGGCATAGCGTCCGGAGTAGCGGGCCGCGACCGCGCGCGCGAAGTTCTGGAAGTCGGCGATGTTCGTCGGCATCGCCTGCGGCTTCTGGCCGCCGTTCGCCCACGACGGCGTGCCCCAGAGCGTGATCAGCACCTCCATGCCGCGCTGCTGCGCATTGCGCACGAGCTCGTCGACGTCCCCGAACTGGTACGTAGGGTCGAACGGGTCCGTCGCCTGCGCGGGACGCTCAGGTGCGACCTTCGACCAGTCCACGATCGTCCGCAGGATCGATGCGTTGTTTGCACGCGCCCGGTCCAGCGCATCGAGGCGCGTGCCGTCCCAGCGGAACATCGGGTCGTCCTGGAAGCCGACCCACATGCGGTCGGCGGCCGATGCGGTGGGCACGAGCACGGCGGCAGCGAGACAGGCGACGACGATCAGGCGGGCGATGGAACGCACGAGGACCTCCTTGGGCGGGTTCGGGTCGCGGGCACCGTAGCCCGACCGCGTAAGGGCGGTGTAAGTCCGTTCCTTCGACGCGGGCTCGGGAAACCCTGTGCGTCAGAACGCTAGCTCGGGCGTCGCGAAGCGACGCCCGAGCGCGTAGACTCGGGGCGCATGGTCTGGGAGATCGTCTTCATGCTCGTGTTGCTCAAGATCCCGATCGTGTACCTCTGCATGGTGGTCTGGTGGGCGATCCGGGCGGAGCCGCGCGACGAGCAGCAGGCGCTTGCCGTCCGGGTGACGGACACACCTGGCGACGGTGGCTCCCCGGCTCCGCACCCTGCCCGTGGCCCGCGCAGCGGTAGGCCGGTCGGCGGCCGTCGCGGAACGAGGGCGCGGCAGCGCACGCCGTCACGGCCTCACGCGTCGAGAGCCGAGGTGCGGTCATGAGCTCGGTCGACGAGCCGCGCGGCGACCGCGCGAGCGCCACCGACACGATCGCGGGCCTGCTCGCCGTCGCGTCGATCGTCCTCTCCGGGATCGCGATGGGCTTCGGGCTCCTGCTCCAGCTCCACGCACACCCTGCCCGGCTTGCGCCCGTCGCGATCATCATCGCGCTCGTCGCCGCGCGCATGAGCGCCCGCTACCAGTCGCTCGCTCTCAAGGCCGCCCTGTTCGGCGCGGTCGCGTGGGTGATCGGCATGGTCGTCGCGATCGTCACCGACGGCCCGCTGCTCTGAGCGCGCCCCGAGGCGCCTGACCGCCTGTGTCGGGCGTCGAGCCGCGCCGATCTCGCTGCTACAACACGTCGAGATGGCAACGACCGACTCGACCGGGCCGAACGCGGCCTACGTCGCCCAGCTGCTCGAGGACTACCGCGACGCCCCCGCGAGCGTCCCACCAGAGTGGCGCAGGATCTTCGAAGCGGAGCTCGAGCCCCCGACCGGTCCGCCTCCTGAGGCCACCGCTGCCGGGAACGGGCCACCGTCACCTGTCCCGAGCGCCCTGGCCGTCGCGCCGACCCCGCCGGCGGTGCCCGCGGACCCGGGCCTGCTCGGCGGGGTTGCTGCGGCGATGGCGCTCGTCAAGGCATACCGGATGCACGGTCATCTCGCGGCACGGCTCGACCCGCTCGGCTCCGAGCCCATGGGTGACCCGGCGCTCGACGAGACGCGTCTCGTCCCTGCGCTGACGCCCGAGCTCCAGGCCCGGATCCCGGCCACCCTCCTCCGCCTCTATGTCCCAGGCGAGACGCTGCTCGACGCGCTGCCGCGGCTCCGCGAGGTGTACATGAGCTCGAGCGCGTACGAGATCGAGCACATCTCCGACCACGCAGAGCGCGTCTGGCTCCGCAAGGCGATCGAGTCCGGCCGCTTCCGCGTCCAGCTCGAGCCCGAGCGCCGGGTCCGGCTGCTGCGGCGCCTCGCCCAGGTCGAGGGCTTCGAGCAGTACCTGCGGAAGTCGTTCCTCGGCCAGAAGCAGTTCTCGCTCGAGGGCCTGGACGTGCTGATCCCGATGCTGGACGAGGCGATCGAGCTCGGAGCGGAGGGTGGCGCCCACGAGGTCGTCGTCGGGATGGCTCACCGCGGTCGGCTGAACGCGCTCGTCCACACCGTCGGTCGGTCGTACGAGTCGGTGCTGCGCGAGTTCGAGGGTGAGCGCTCCTTCGACGCGCTCGTGGTCGACCCGGAAGGCGGGAGCGGAGACGTCAAGTACCACCTGCCGGCGTCCGGCACGCGGGTCACGTCCTCCGGGGAGATCGAGGTGACGATCGCCCCGAACCCCAGCCATCTCGAGGCCGTCGACCCCGTGGTCGAGGGGTGGACGCGGGCCGAGCAGACCGACCGCTCGCGCGGGGCGGGCCTCCACGACCCGAGCGTCGCCGTGCCGATCCTGATCCACGGCGACGCCGCGTTCGCGGGCCAGGGCGTCGTCGCGGAGACGCTCAACCTCCAGAGCCTCGAGGGCTACTCGACTGGTGGGACGCTGCACCTGATCACGAACAACCAGGTCGGCTTCACGACGGATCCCATGGAGAGCCGCTCGACCCGCTACTCGAGCGACCTCGCGAAGGGGTTCGACGTCCCGATCGTGCACGTCAACGCCGACGACCCCGAGGCGGCGCTCGGTGCGGTCGCGCTCGCCCTCGCCTATCGCGCGGAGTTCGGGCACGACTTCGTGATCGACATCGTCGGCTACCGCCGCTTCGGGCACAACGAGCAGGACGAGGCGGCGTACACGCAGCCGCTCATGGTCGAGCGCATCGAGCAGCAGCCGACGGTGCGCGAGCAGTACGGGGCGCGGCTCGTCGCCGACGGCGTCCTCGGCGTCGAGGAGGTCGACGCGATCGTCGCCGAGGTGACGACCACCCTGAGGGCCGCCCACGACCGGCTGCGGGCGTCCATCGCGGAGCCGCCGTCTCCGCCGCCAGAGCCGATGTCGACGACCGGCACGGCGGACGCCGTGGAAACGGCAGTCGCGGCCGAGCGGCTTCACGCGCTCAACGAGCAGCTGCTCACGGTGCCTGCCGAGTTCGCGGTCCACCCGAAGCTCGCGCGTCAGCTCGAGCGGCGGCGCGAGACCGTCGAGGCGGGCGGGATCGACTGGGGACAGGCCGAGACGCTCGCATTCGCATCGCTGCTGGAGGACGGGATCCCGATCCGGCTCTCCGGGCAGGACACCGAGCGCGGGACGTTCTCGCACCGGCACCTCGTCCTGCACGACCCCGCGACCGGCGAGACGGCGACGCCGATCCAGACCCTGGCCGGCGCGAACGCGTCGTTCGAGGTCTACAACTCTCCGCTCTCGGAGTACGCGGCGCTCGGGTTCGAGTACGGCTACTCGGTCGCCGCCCCGGACGCGCTCGTGCTCTGGGAGGCTCAGTTCGGTGACTTCGTCAACGGCGCGCAGATCGTGATCGACCAGTTCGTCGTGGCGGGGCGCTCCAAGTGGAACCAGACCTCGCGCCTGACGCTGCTGCTCCCGCACGGGTACGAGGGCAACGGCCCCGAGCACTCGAGCGCCCGGCTCGAGCGCTTCCTCCAGCAGGGCGCCCAGGACAACATCCGCGTCTGCAACTGCACGAGCGCCGCACAGTTCTTCCACCTGCTCCGGCGGCAGGCGCTCGACGCGGTCGCCAGGCCGCTCGTGGTGATGACGCCGAAAGGGCTGCTCCGGCTCAAGCAGGCATCGTCGACGCTCGAGGAACTCTCGGGCGGGGCGTTCCAGCCGGTCATCGACGACCCGAGGGCCCGCGTGGAGGAGGTCGAGCGCCTCGTGCTCTGTTCAGGGAAGCTCTTCTACGACATCGTCGGGCACGACCGCCACGAGGGAGCGACCGGCGTCGCGGTGGCCCGGCTCGAGCAGCTCTACCCGTTCCCGGTCGACGCGGTCGAGGCGCTCCTCGCCCGCTACCCGCGGCTCCGGCAGGTGGTCTGGGCTCAGGAGGAGCCGCAGAACATGGGTCCCTGGCGCTCGATCCGCCATCGCCTCGAGGAGACGGTGCGTGCCAGCAGCGCGGAGAGCCTCCAGTACATCGGGAGGACGTGGAAGGCGAGCCCGAGCGAGGGCTATCCGACGGCCCACCAGGTCGAGCAGGACCGCATCGTGAGGACGGCCCTCGGGGTCGTGTCCTAGGCGCGCGGCTACACTTCGGCGTGGCCCGCGAACGTCCCGAACGCATCAACGGAGAGCCGATGGCAGTCGATACGAGCATTCCCGAGAACCCCTTCACGACGGATACGAGCGCGGAGGACGAGACGTCCTCCCTCTCCCGCGCGATCCAGGAGCACCTCGATCTCAAGCAGCGCAACGCCGGCCTGGACGGCGAGATGCCGCTCGACAAGTACTCGATCGAGGATCCGTTCGAGAATCACCCCCTCTTCAAGTCGGAGGAGCAGGCCCGCCTCGAGGAGACCCTCGAGGGCGTCGCCGCGCCCGAGCCGTCCCAGCCGCTCCCCTGGCCGGGCGAGGACGAGACCGTCGAGGGCGCAGCGCTCGATGACGGCCTCTGGGGCCGCTCGCGCGACTTCGACTGGGGCGAGTAGCTCCGCGTACCGCGGCGCGCCCCCTGCGGACGACGTTCCGTCGGCAGCGCCGATCCCTGTATGGTCGCGCGCCATGACGCCCGAGGAGCGCCTCGAACGGTTCGCCGACCTCGTGGTGCGGGTCGGCGCAAATGTCCAGACCGGTCAGGAGGTCGTGCTCGTCTACCTCGTGGAGCACACCGAGATCGCGCGCGCCGTCGCTCGCGCGGCGCTGCACGCCGGCGCCCGGCGCGTGCTCCCGCTCGTCACCGACCTCCACCTGCGCAAGGCGGCGATCGAGCTCGGTCCGGAGGAGGAGCTCGGCCGCACGCCGGAGCACCTCCTCGAGTGGATCCGGAGCTGGCGCGAGACCCGGCCCGCCCTCATCTCCCTCACGGGCGATCCGGATCCGAAGCTGTTCGACGGGCTCGATCCCGTGCTGGTGGCGAACGCCGACCCGGCGGACCTCCGAGCCCTCTACCTTCCCCTCGTCACGGGCCGCGTGATCAACTGGGCGATCGTCCCGGCACCGAACCCCGGCTGGGCGCGCGCGGTGGTCGGCGAGCCGGACGTCGACCGCCTCTGGGATGCGGTGGCCAGGACGATGCGCCTCGACGAGACCGATCCCGTCGCCGCCTGGCGGGAGCACGCCGCGATGCTGCAGGCACGTGCCGACGGTCTGAACGCCGCGCACTTCGACGCGATCCGCTTCCGCGGCCCCGGCACCGACCTCGTCGTCGGTCTGCTCCACGGCTCGCGCTGGCTGTGTGCGACCTTCGAGACGGAGACGGGGATCACGCACCTGCCCAACCTCCCGACGGAGGAGGTCTTCACGACGCCGGACTGGCGCCGGACCGAGGGTGTCGTCCGCTCGACGTACCCGCTCGTCGTCCCCGGGATCGGAGCCCGCGTCGACGGGCTCGAGCTTCGCTTCGACGCCGGGAAGGTCGTGGAGGTCGATGCCCAGGGCGATGGGGCGGACGTGATCCGGACGCAGATCGCGAGCGACGAGCGGGCGCCGTTCCTCGGCGAGGTCGCGCTCGTGGACGCGTCCTCGCGCGTCAGTGCGACCGGCCTCGTCTTCTCGAACACGCTCTTCGACGAGAACGCGAGCTGTCACGTCGCGTACGGCAGCGGTCTTCCCTTCGCGGTCGACGGCGTCGAAGGGCTCGGCACGGGAGGGTCTGATCGAGGCGGGCATCAATGTCTCCGCCGTCCACACCGACTTCATGATCGGCGGTCCCGAGGTCGAGGTCGACGGCCTCGCGGCGGACGGCTCGGCGACGCCGATCCTGCGCGACAACGTCTGGGTGCTCGGGCCCGCGTAGAGCCGGGCTACGCGACCCGGCGCGCGTTGACGCCCTCGAGCGTCGTCGCGAGGCGGCGGAACGGGCCGTCCACCGCGATCAGGTTGTCGTAGCGGCCGCGCTGCGTGATCCGTCCCCGCTCCATGACGAGGATCTCGTCCGCGCGGCGGACGGTCGTCAATCGATGCGCGATGATGATCGACGTCCGGCCGCGGAGGAGTGTGTCGAACGCGCGCTCGATCAGCACCTCGGTCGGCCGGTCGATGTTCGACGTGGCCTCGTCGAGGATCAGGATCCGCGGGTCGGCGACGAGCGCCCGGGCGATCGAGATCAGCTGGCGCTCGCCTGCCGAGAGCCCGGCGCCGCCTTCCCGGACGACGTGGTCGAGCCCTCCCTCGAACCGCGCAGCGATGCGGTCGACGCCGATCGCGTGTGCCGCGGCCTCGACCTCCTCGTCGGTCGCGTCGGGCCGCGCGAAGCGGATGTTGTCGGCGATCGTGCCGCTGAACAGGAAGGGGTCCTGCAAGACGACGCCGAGCTGGCGGCGATAGGAGCGGAGGCGGACGTCCCGGAGGTCGGTGCCGTCGACGCGCACCGCGCCCCGATCGGGGTCGTAGAAGCGCGCCACGAGCTTTGCAGTTGTCGACTTCCCGCCGCCCGACTCGCCGACGAGCGCGATGCACCCGCCGGCGGGGAACTCCAGATCGAGCCCGTGGATCACGGGCTCCGTCCCGTAGGCGAACACGACCCCGTCGAGGTCGATGCGACCGTCGATGCGACCGAGGTCGCGCGCGCCCGGCCGGTCGACGATGTCGTGCTCGGCGTCGAGGACGGTCGAGATCTTCTCCATCGCCGCGCTCGCGGCCTGCACCTGGCCGTAGAGCTCGGAAAGCTCCTGGAGCGGCTGGAAGACGAGCGAGAGCATCCCCACCCCGGCGATCAGGGTGCCGATCTCGAGGCTCCCGCCGTCGATCATCAACGCGCCCGCGTAGAGCACCGCCACCTGCGCGACGATCCCGAGGAGCTCGATCGCGGGGAAGAACACGGACGAGAGCTTCTGCGCGTAGGTGTTCGAGACGCGGTTGGCCTCGTTGAGCTCCTCGAACTCGCGCTGGAACGCGCGCTCGCGGTTGAAGGCCTGGACGACGGCCATGCCGGCGACCGACTCGGCGAGCTGCGCCGTGACCGCGGCGATGCGCGTGCGGACGTCGGAGAAGGCCGCGTGTGAGCGGCGCTGGAACCAGCGCGTGATCACGATGCCCGGAGGCAGGACGAGCAGCGCCACGAGCCCGAGGCGCCAATCGAGGAGGAAGAGCCCGACGATTGCGGCCACCAGCGTGAGGGTGTTGACGACGAGCGTCGTCAACCCCTGGTTGAGCACGTCCGAGAGGGCGTCCACGTCGCTGGTCAGGCGCGCGATGATCCAGCCCGCCTTCTGCTGGGAGAAGTAGCGCAGCGAGAGCGACGTGAGATGCTCGAACAGGTCGCGGCGCAGCTCGAGCACCATGCGCTGGCCGATCGCCGCGAGCATCAGCCAGGTCGCCGTGCCCAGGAGCCACGCGACCACGCCGATCGCGACGTAGGCGACGACGTCCTGCGTGAGGCGTCCGGTGTCGCCGGCGACGATGCCGTTGTCGATCGCGTCGCCGACGATGTGCCACATCGCGACCGGGGCCGCGGCCGAGACCGCGGCGAGCGCGAGCACCAGCGCGAGGCGGCGACGACGCCCCTCCGTGTAGCGCCAGAGGCGCGAGAGCCCTGTGCGCCTCGGTCTCACGCGGCGAGCGCCTCCTCGCCGAACAGCTCCGCGAACGGACCGCCCGCGCGGATCAGGTCGTCCGGCAGGCCCTGCTCGACGATCTTCCCGTCGCGGAGCACGACCGCGCGGTCGGCCACGAGCACCGTCGAGAGCCGCTGCCCGGAGATGAGGACCGTCCGTCCGGCGACGGCCGGCCGGAGATTCTCCACGAGATGGCGCTCGGTCTCGGTGTCCACGGCCGACATCGGGTCGTCGAGCACGAGCACCCGCGACCCCGCGATCAACGCGCGCGCGAGCGCAACCCGCTGACGCTGCCCGCCGGAAAGGTTGACGCCGCGCTCGCCGATCAGCGTGTCGTAGCCGTCGGGGAGGTCGTCCACGAACTCCGCGACTCCCGCCGCCTCGCATGCGTCCAGGACGTCCGCCCAGTCGGCGTCCGGGCGCGCCGCGAGCAGGTTGTCCCGAAGCGGCACGGAGAACAGCACCGGCTTCTGCGTGACGATCGCGACCGCCTTGCGCAGCTCGGCGACCGCGACCTCGCGGGCGTCGACACCGCCGAGGAGCACCCGCCCGGCGGTGGGGTCGTAGAAGCGGGGCAGCAGGTGCAGCAGCGACGTCTTCCCCGCGCCGGTCGGCCCGCACACGGCCACGATCTCGCCGGGCGCGGCGTCGAGGTCGATCCCCGAGAGCACCTCGCCGCCCGTGGGATAGGAGAAGTGGACGCCCTCGAAGCGGACGGGCAGCGGCCCGGTCGGGAGCGTGGCGGGCTCGGCCGCCTCCGGCAGCGACTCGATCCCATCCAGCCACGCGAAGCTGCGCGAGGCGGCGGCCGTAGCACGCTGGCCGAGATTGATGATCCAGCCGAGCGCTTCGAGCGGCCACACGAGCTGGAGCAGAAGCGTGACGAACAGCGTGAACTGCCCGATCGTCAGGTTCCCGGCGATCGCCTCGCGCCCGCCGACGAACAGAACGGCCGCGATCCCGAGCGTGGGGAGGAAGACGAGCCCGGGCAGGAAGCGCGCCTCGACGGATGCCTGGCGCATCGTCTCGTGGCGCACGGCCTCGGCTCGATCGTGGAACCGGTCGCGGACGTCGTCCTCGCGCCCGAAGGCCTGCACCATCTCGATCCCGACGACGGCCTCGTCCGACGCCTCCGTGAGGTGCCCCTTCTTCCGCTGCACCTGGCGCGAGATCGGGAACACGCGGTGCGCGAAGAAGTACGCGAGCACCGCGATCGGCGGCATCGCCACGGCGGCGGTGAGCGCGAGCTGCCAGTTGACGACGCTGAGGACGATCGCCGCGCCGACCAGCATCAGCACGCTCTGGATCGCCTGGACGACGCCCCAGCCGATGAAGTAGCGCACCGGGTAGATGTCGTTCGTCGCGCGGGAGATGACCTCGCCCGTCGCGTGGCGGTCGTAGAACGCGCGCGGATAGCGGAGGTACGCGTCGTAGAGCATCGAGCGCAGGCGCGCCTCGACGGTGACGCCGATCCGCGCTGTCGCGTACCGCCGGGTGAAGTTGATCCCGAAGCGCAAGGCGGCGACGACGACGATCGCCGACAGGTACGGCACGAGCAGTGCCCGGTCGCCTCCGTCGATCGCGTCGTCGATCGTCCGCTGGATCAGGATCGGGATCAGAAGCGAGAGCAAGGTGAAGCCGAGCGCGCACGCGAGCCCGATCGAGACCAGCCGCCACTGCGCCCGCCAGAGCGGGTACAGGTGCCTGACGGTCGGCCAGAGCGTGAGATCCGGAGGATCGACGTTCGTCACGGGAGCACTCCTCGCCGTGTCCGGCGACACGGTGTCCTACGGGATGCCGCCTCGCACGTGCGGGGCGGGGAAGACCCCCGGCGGGCTGCTGCCGCGAGCCGGGCAGGCCGAAGCCTAGACGATCCATGCGACAGCAATTGTTCGGTTTTCCGCCCTCTCCATGCGGGTTCGAGCTCCGATTCCGTCATGCGAGACGTGAGACCGACATCAATATGCACTTGACAGACATCATTTTGATGTCATAATGCCGCCCATGGAGCTGCACATTGATGCGATCAAGCGTGATCTCGTCGGCGTCGTCGCCGCCCTCGGCGACGAGGAGGTCGTCGAGCAGTGGCGCCGGCTCGCCGACGCCATCGAGCCCTCGCTCCGGCTGCGGCTGATCGACCTGCTCTCCGAGGCGGCGCTGTCGTTGAACTCCCAGCTCGACATCGGTCACGTCGAGGTACGGATGGTCGGTCGCGACCCCGAGCTCGTGTTCGTCGACGAGCCGCTCGCGCCCGAGCAGCCGCCCGCGCCTGGCGACGACCTGAGCGCCCGCATCACGTTGCGGCTCCCCGAGGGGCTCAAGGCGAGCCTCGAGGTCGCGGCGGCCCGTGAGGCCGTCTCGACCAACGCCTGGATCGTGCGGGCGCTCGCGCGAGCGCTCGAGCCGCGCGCGGCGCGGCGGTCATCCAACCGGCTCCAGGGCTTCGCCCGGAGCTAGCGGAAAGAAAGGAGCACCCATGTTCTCGCTCGCTCTCTTCGGCCCCTTCGACCCCGACCCGCTCGAGCGCCGTCGGCCGCCCCGGCGCGGCGACGGTCGCGTCGACTCGCGGCCCTCCGTTCCGCCGCGCCTCGGTCCCCGCTAGCGTCGTGCCCGCCTTCGAAACACCGGGTCACGTCGCGCTCGACCTGATCGTCCCCGCCGGCTCCGTCTCGGTTGGCACGTGGGGCGAGCCGCGGGTCGAGGTGTCGGTGACGCCGCTCCGGTCAGACGAGGCCTCCGCCCAGGCGGCGGCCGAGACGCGGATCGAGGCCGTCGAGCGCGGCGGGCGCCACGAGGTGTCCGTCCGTGTCCCGAAGCGGGAGGGTCGTCTCGGGATCTTCGGCCGGAGCCCGGAATTGCTCGTCGCGATCCGGTGCCCCGACGGCGCCGACCTCGAGCTCACGACCCAGAGCGCCGACCTGGACGCGCGCGGCCCGCTCGGCGAGGTCGCGGCCCGTTCCGCCTCCGGCGACGTGCTGGCCGGCGACGCCACTGCGCTCTCGTTCACCACGGCGAGCGGCGACCTCGTCGCCGGCGCGATCACCGGGCCGCTCACCGCGAAGTCCGCCTCCGGCGACGTCGCGATCCGGTCGGTCACGGGTACGTCGACCGTGAGCACGGTCTCGGGCGACGTTCGCCTCGGGGAGACCGTGGCCCTCGCGACGGTGAACACGGTTTCCGGCGACGTGGAGCTCGATGCGGTCGCGGACGGCGCGCGGGTGAGCTGCGTCTCGGGCGACGTGACCGTCGCGACACGGCCGGGTCTCGCGCTCTGGATCGACGTGCAGTCGGTCAGCGGCTCGGTCACCTCCGACCTCGACGTCGGGGACGCGCCGCCGGGGGGTGAGAGCCAGCTCGAGCTTCGCGTACGCACCGTGTCCGGCGACGTCCGCATCACGCGGGCGGCTCCCGTGACCGGCTGAGGTTCGCGCCCTCGCGCGTCCGGCGCCCGCCGACGGCGTTCCTAGACTCGCACCGTGTCGAGCGTGCCGGAGCCGCCGCCGAAGCGCGTCGAGATCAGCGTCTCGCTGCGCACGATGGCGACCATCCTCGCGGTCGCGGCAATCGTGTGGGCGTTCATCGCCGCACGTCAGGCCGTCCTCTGGGTGTTCATCGCCCTCTTCCTCGCGATCGTGCTGCAGACGCCGGTTGCCTGGCTCGAGGAGCGCGGCCTGCGACGCGGCAACGCGGCGATGCTCGTCGTGCTCGGCGTGATGGGCTTCCTCGGCCTGCTCTCCTACCTTCTCATCAGCCCGTTCGTCGGCGCGGTGCGGAACCTCATCGAGGATCTGCCGACGATCGTGTCGCGGATCCGGACCTCCGAGCTGTTCCAGCAGATCGACGCCCGCACCGACATCGGTGACAAGCTCCAGGAGCGAGCCCAGTCCCTGGCGGCCGACCTGCCGACGAAGCTCGGCGACGCCTTCGAGGTCGGCGGCCGCGTCTTCGGGTTCGGGCTGGGCGCAGTGACGATCACCTTCATGACGCTCTTCCTCGTGATCGACCTGCCCAACCTGTCGCGATCGCTGCACAGCCTCCTCTACCCGCGGGAGTCGGCCCGGACGGCGCTGCTCGAGGAGCGGATCACGAGGACGATCGGCCGCTACGCGATCGGCGCGGTCGTGATCGCGACCATCGCCGGCACGGTCCAGGGGACGGCGGCGTGGCTCCTCGGCGTCCCGTTCGCGCTCGCGCTCGGGATCATCGCGGGCCTCCTCGGACTGATCCCCCAGGTCGGCGCGACGTTCGCGGCCGTGATCCTCTCGCTCGTTGCCCTCACGCAGGGCGTCCCGCAGGCGCTCGTCATGCTGACCGTCTGCATCGTCTACCAGCAGGTCGAGAACTACGTCCTGCAACCGACGATCCAGGGACGCGCCGCGGACATCTCCGGCTTCTTCGTGATCGCGAGCGTGATCCTCGGAGCCGCGCTCCTCGGGGTTGTCGGCGCGCTGATCGCCGTGCCGCTCACGGCCTCGGCGCAGATCGTGATCCGCGAGCTCACCGCGGAGCGGCGCGCGGCTGTCGCGCTCGCGCACGCGGCCGTGCCCGGACGGCCGGGCGAGACCGACAGCTAATCGGGAGCCGTGCGCCGCGGGTCAGCCCGCGGGCGTCAGGTCGCCGCGGCAGTCCTCGCAGGCGCCGCGAAGGACGACGTCGTGCTGCTCGAGCGCGTAGCCGAGCCGGCCCGCTGCCCGGCGGAGCGCCCGCTCCAGCGGCTCGTCCGTGAACGGCTCGACCCGGCCGCAGTCGTCGCAGACGAGGTGGTGATGGTGGTGCCGGTCCGTGTGTGAGGGCTCGAACCGCGCGATCCCGTCGCCGGCGTCGACGCGCTGGACGAGACGAAGCTCGGTGAGCGTCTCGAGCGCCCGGTAGACGCTCGCGACGCCGACGGCGCCGCCGGAGGCGGCGATCCCGTCGTGGATCTCCTGCGCCGACCGGCAGCAACCCTGCGTCTCGAGGTACTCGACGACCGCGCGGCGTGCGCCGCCGCGGCGGAGGCCCGCCGCGCGGAGCCTCTCGAGGGCGCGGTCGCTCCAGGTCGGCATGCCCAAACGATAGCGATTCTCATCCTTTGCTACGCTCGGCAGCCGTGCTTTCGAGAACCGTTCTCTTGTGCGCGACGACGATCGCAGCTGCGGCGGCCGCTGGGTGCGGCGGCGCCTCGCAGGGGACGACGTCGATTGTCGCCGCCTTCTACCCCCTCGCCTATGCGGCGGAGCAGGTCGCCGGCCGCGGTACGGATGTCGTGAACCTGACGCCGCCGGGCGCAGAGCCCCACGACCTCGAGCTGACGCCGCGGGACGTCGGGCGGATCCAGGACGCCGGGCTCGTCGTCTACGCCGGCCGAGGCTTCCAGCCCGCGCTGCAGGACGCGATCGAGGATCGCAGCGGGCCGTCGCTCGACGTGCTCGACGGTCTTCGCCTGCAACCCGCGCCGCGGGCGGGGGAGGGGCTCGATCCGCACGTGTGGCTGGATCCCGTCCGCTTCGCGGCGATCGCGCGCCGGATCGCCGGGGATCTGGGCACGCCCGCCGCGGCGAACGGCCTCGTCGAGCGCCTGCATCGGCTCGACGCCCGCTATCGCCGCGGGCTCGCCCGCTGCGAGCGCCGCGAGATCGTCACGAGCCACGCCGCCTTCGGGTACCTCGCCTCCCGCTACGGGCTCGAGCAGGTGCCGCTCGTCGGGCTGCAACCCGAGGCCGAGCCGGGCCCGAGGGCGATCGAGCGCCTGGTCGCGACGGTCCGTGCGACCCGCGCGACGACGGTGTTCTCGGAGACGCTCGCATCGCCCGCGCTCGCCGACACGGTGGCGCGCGAGGCCGGCGTGACCACGGCGGTGCTCGACCCGCTCGAAGGGCTCACCGCCCGCGAGGCCGACGCCGGTGCGGACTACTTCAGCGTCATGCAGCGGAACCTGGACACGCTCCGGAAGGCCCTCGGATGCCGGTAGCGGGCGACGTTCCGGCCGTCGAGCTCGACGGCGTGTCGTTCGCCTATCGCGGCGGGCCTCGTGTCCTCGAGGACGTCTCTCTGCGGGTCGAGAGCGGCGCGTTTCTCGGGATTGCCGGCCCGAACGGGGGCGGGAAGACGACGCTCCTGCGGCTCGTGCTCGGTCTCGAGCGCCCGACGGCGGGGCGCATCCTCCTGTTCGGCTCGCCGCCGGGCAGGCGCGGCGGCCCGCGCATCGGCTACGTGTCGCAGCGCGCACAGCTCGCGTCGGGGACGCCGGTCACCGTCCGCGAAGTCGTCGAGGCCGGGCGCCTCGCGGTCCGCGGGCCCGTCGGCCGGCTGCGCGCGCCGGATCGCGCCGCTGTGGGAAGCGCGATCGAGCGCGTCGGTCTCGCGGATCGCGCCGATGCGCCGCTCAGGACGCTCTCCGGCGGCATGCAGCAGCGGGCGTTCATCGCGCGCGCCCTCGCCGCCGAGCCGGCGCTCCTGGCGCTGGACGAGCCGACCACGGGCGTCGACGCAGAGTCCCAGGAGTCCCTCGCTTCCCTGCTCGCGGAGCTCCGGGTCGAGCTCGGCGTGACGATCCTGTTCGTGTCCCACGAGTTCGGCGCGGTCGAGGCGGTCGTCTCGCGGCTTGTCCTCGTGCGCGGGCGGATCGTCTTCGACGGAGAGCCGCGCGACCTGCCTGCGCTCTGGCACGACCCGTCCCACGCGCACTGATGCTCGAGCTCGAGTTCATGCGCCTCGCCTTCGCCGTTGGCATCGTCGTCGGCATCCTCGCGCCGGCGGTCGGGTTCTTCCTCGTCGAGCGGAAGCAGTCGCTCGTCGGCGACGGCCTTGGGCACGTCGCGTTCGCCGGCGTCGCCGCCGGGTACCTGCTCGGCATCTCACCGGTGCTGACGGCTCTCTGCTTCGCGGTGGTTGGCGCGTTCGCGATCGAGTGGCTCCGCTCGCGCGGCGGGACGTCCGGCGACCAGGCGCTCGCGCTCGTCTTCTATACCGGGATCGCGCTCGGGATCGTCCTGATCTCGAGCGCCAACAGGTTCGACGTGGGCCTCTTCCAGTTCCTCTTCGGGTCGATCCTCACGGTGACGCGAGGCGACCTCTGGGTCGTGCTCGCGCTGGGCAGCGTCTCCCTCGCGGCGATCGCGGCCCTCTACCGGGGCCTCGTCGCGGTTGTGCTCGACGAGGAGGGGAGCCGCGTCGCCGGCGCTCCCGTTGCGCTCCTCAACACCGTCGTCGCCGTGCTCGCCGCGCTCACGGTCGGAATCTCGATGCGGATCGTCGGGATCCTCCTCATCGCCGCGCTGATGGTGCTTCCGGTGATCGCGGCGCAGCGCATCGCCTGGAGCCTACGCTCGACGCTCGGCCTGTCGGCAGCGATCGGGCTCGGCTCGGTGCTCGCGGGGCTGAGCGTCTCGTACTACGGGGACCTGCCGCCCGGTGGGACGATCGTGCTGCTGGCCGCGGGCGCGGTCGTCGCTGCGACGGCCGTCGGCGCGGTGCGCGGCACCGGTTGACCGGCCCCGGGCGCGTAGGCTTTGCAGGTGGCCCACGCCGCCGCTCGTATCGTCTTCGACCACGTGACGAAGCGCTACCCGGGCCGGGCGGCGCCGGCCGTCGACGACCTCACGCTCACGGTGCCCGCGGGGGAGATCTGCGTGCTCGTCGGGCCCTCCGGGGGTGGCAAGACCACTGCCATGAAGATGGTCAACCGCCTCATCGACATGACGGACGGCGACATCCGGATCGGGGAGGAGAGCATCCTCGACCGGGATGTCACCGAGCTCCGGCGTGGGATCGGCTACGTGATCCAGCAGACCGGGCTCTTCCCGCACATGTCCGTCGCGGAGAACGTCGCGACCGTGCCGCGCCTGCTCGGATGGGACGCGCGCCTGATCGACGAGCGCGTCGACCACCTGCTCGACCTCGTCGAGCTGCCCGCAGTCGACTATCGCGATCGGTACGCGTCGCAGCTCTCGGGCGGCGAGCGCCAGCGCGTCGGTCTCGCCCGGGCGCTGGCCGCCGACCCGCCCGTGATGCTGATGGACGAGCCGTTCGGCGCGCTCGACCCGATCACCCGCACCCGCCTGCAGCACGAGCTCCTGCGGATCCACCGCGAGGTCGGCAAGACGGTCATCTTCGTGACTCATGACATCGACGAGGCGATTCTGATGGGCGACCGGATCGCGATCCTCCGCCCGGGCGGGCGGCTCGCCCAGTACGACACGCCCGAGGCGATCCTCGCCTCGCCCGCCGATGAGTTCGTCGCGGACTTCGTCGGCGCCGACCGCGGGCTCAAGCGGCTGTCGCTGACGCGGCTCGACGAGCTTCCGCTCGAGCCGCTCGACGGTGCGCGCGGGCCCGCGCTCGCCGGCTCGACGACGCTCCGCGACGCCCTCTCGCTGATGCTGAGCGAGGGCAGCCGGGTCGTCGTCGTGCTCGGGGGCGACGGGGCGCCGCGCGGCTCGCTCAGCCTCGACGCGCTCGCCGACCGGCTCTCGTCATGACCGGGCTCGTCGCGCAGTCCGGGCCCGTCATCCCGGACTTCGGTGAGGCGAGCTCGTGCGTCCAGGAGAACCGACTCTTCTGCCCCGACTGGGTGCGCGACAACTGGGCGCCGGTGCTCCAGCCCGCGGTGCTCCAGCACGTCAAGCTCACGCTCATCGCCGTGGCGATCGGCTTCGTGCTCGCGTTCGCGGCGGCGCTCGTCGCCCGCCACCGCCCCTGGTTCGAGCGGCCGTTCGGCCTCGTCTCGGCACTCGTCTACACGATCCCGAGCCTCGCGCTCTTCCAGCTGCTCGTCCCGGTGACCGGGCTGACCGTCACGACCGTCGAGGTGGCTCTCGTCTCCTACACGCTCCTGATCCTGTTCCGGAACATCCTCACCGGGTTCCGCTCCGTCCCGGCCGACGTGCTCGAGGCGGCCCGGGGGATGGGAATGGGCTCCTTCCAGGTGCTGCGGCGGGTCGAGTTGCCGCTCGCGCTGCCGGCGATCATGGCCGGGGTGCGCATCGCGACCGTCTCCACGATCGCGCTCGCCACCGTCGCCGCCTTCGTGATCCCGGAGGGCCTCGGGCGCCCGATCTTCCTCGCGCTCCGCCAGTTCTTCAACACGGAGCTGATCGTGACGGCGCTTCTCGCGATCGGTCTCGCGCTCGTGGCCGACGGCGTGCTCGTGCTCGTGCAGCGCGCTCTCACCCCCTGGACGCGGATCACGCGATCGTGATCGCGGACATCTCCGTCTTCGGCGACGCGCTCCGCTTCATCCAGGACAACCCCGGCCTCCTCTGGGACAAGACCGTCGAGCAGCTCGAGCTGTCGGCCGCCGCGATCGGCATCGCGCTCCTCGTCGCCGTGCCGGTCGGCATCGGGCTCGGGCACCTGCGGCGGTACTCCTTCGTCGCGATCAACGTCGCGAACATCGGCCGAGCGCTCCCGACGCTCGCGGTGATCGCTGTCTGCATCGTCTTCCTCCCCGTCGGCTTCACCGTCGTGCTGATCGCGCTCGTCGTGCTCGCGGTGCCGCCGATCCTCACGAACGCCTACGTCGGCGTGAGCGAGATCGACGCGGAGACGATCGAGGCCGCGCGTGGGATGGGCATGACGGAGCGGCAGATCCTGCGACGAGTCGAGCTCCCCCTGGCGTCGCCGCTCCTGTTCGCCGGGATCCGCACCGCCGTCGTCTTCGTCGTCGCCTCGGCGACGATCGCGGCGATCGCCGGCGGCGGCGGGCTCGGTGACGTGATCGTCAATCAGGCGAGCTACGGGATCGAGGGCGTGATCGGCGCCTCGATCCTTGTCTCCGCGCTCGCCTTCGCATGCGATGGGGTCGTTGCCCTCGCGCAGCGAATGGTGACGCCGAGACCACTCCGCGGGCGCCGCGTGGGCGACGCGATGCTCGTCGGCGACCCCGGGAGAGAGGGGTCGACCCTGTAAGGTCGAGAGCGTCCGGGGTCAACCAACGATCGGAGGGCCATGATCCGCAAGCACACCCGGCGCGCCGCAAAAGCGGCGTTCGCGATCTCGTTCGGGGTCGCGATCATCCTCGGTGGAGCCACGGCGGCCACCGCAGGAAGCTCGCAGTCGACGGCGACGCCGATCATCGTCGGCACCAAGAACTTCGGTGAGGCGTTCGTACTCGGCGAGCTGTACAAGCAGGCGCTCGAGGCGAAGGGCTTCGACGTCTCGTACAAGGAGAACATCGGCTCCACCGAGCTGATCCAGAAGGCGCTGACGAGCGGGAAGATCACGCTCTACCCCGAGTACGTCGGGATCGCCTACACCGTCACCTTCAAGAAGAAGACCTTCCCGGCGTCCGCGCAGGCGACCTACGCCACGGTCAAGAAGCTGTACGCGGGGAAGGGGTACACCGTCCTCAAGATGACGCCGTTCCAGGACGTCGACGCCGTCGCGGTGCTCCGCACGACCGCGCAGAAGTACGGCCTGAAGTCCGTCGCCGACCTGAAGAAGGTGCCCGACCTGACGCTCGCGGCGTTTCCCGAGTTCCGCACGCGGGAGACCGGGCTCGTCGGGATGAGGAAGAAGTACGGCATCACCGACGTCGCGTTCACGCCGCTCGCCGGGATCAGCGCCTACAAGCTGCTCGACGACGGCAAGGTGCTCGCTGCGGGCGTGTTCTCGACAGACCCGCCGCTTGCGACGAGCAAGTACGTCGTCCTGAAAGACCCGAAGAACATCTTCGGGTTCCAGAACGTCGTCCCGATCGTCTCCAACAAACTCGTGTCGGAGTACGGCCAGAAGCTGACGTCGACGCTGAACGCCGTCAGCGCGAAGCTGACGCTGAAGGCGATGCTCGCGATGAACACCGCCGTGTACGTCGACCAGAAGCCGCCGGCCGAGATCGCCGCCGCGTTCCTGAAGGCGAACGGCCTCAAGTAGATCGTTTTTGTCGGGGCGGGGCCACGACGTGGGCCCCGCCCGATGCATACGCATGTCCGTGTTAATGTGTATGCATGATCCGGCGAACCACCATCGAGATTGACGAGGAGCTTCTTTCGCGGGCACAGGCTGTGCTTGGCTGCGCGACGATGCGTGCGACGGTCGAGGAAGCCCTGCGTCGCGCAGCCGAACTCGCCGGCGAAGAGCGCGAGCGCCTCGCCCAAGCCCAGGGAAACTATTTCGACTCGCTCGGTGCGCGCGCGGATATGGCCATCCTCGCCTCGGACGAGATGTGGCGGTAGAAGGCTGGCTCGTTGACAAGAGCGCGGCCGCGCGGAGCCATCTCGACGGCGTCCGCGAGGGGTTGCGCGCCTTGCAGGGAGCATTGTTCATCTGTCCGCTCGGCGAGCTCGAGCAGCTCTATTCGGCGCGGTCCGCCAGCGATTACGACGGCATGGCCGCCGATATTCGCAAGGCCTTTCAGCGCGCTGAGCAACCGGCTGACGTCTTCGATCGCGCGCTCGCCCTGCAGCGCGATCTGGCGCACCACCAGGGTATGTGGCACCGCATCTCCATCCCGGACATGCTGATCGCGGAGACGGCCCTCCACAACGGAATCGGCGTGGTGCACGTCGACCGCGACTTCGAGCGGATCGCCGAGGTGAGGTCGCTGGTCACGCGACGCCTTCGCGCCGGCTGACCGCGGGGCGGGGCTCAGGCGACGAGCTGGACCGCGTCCGCGCCCGCCTCGTGGCAGTCGCGGCAGCGCGGGCGTTAGCAGTCTCAAGGCGGCCTCAGATGCTCCAAGCACGCCAGCGGCAACCTGCGGCGTCGCCCCGCGAGCCACTGTGTGAAGAAGCGAAGCGGGTCTTCGACATCGGCGGGCACCTCCGGAGCCCGGCTGCGAAGCATCTCGCCCAGGCACGTACGAAGCTCGCCGGCGAATGTTGAACCGGCCATCGCTACTTCTCCTCGCCAGCGAGCGCGTCGTTGAGATCCGCCCACAGGTCATCGACGTTCTCGCAGCCGACGCTGAGGCGCAGCAGGGTCGCAGGTAGGTGCTCCTGGCCGGGGACGACGGCGCGCCGCTCGATGGTGGATTCGACCGAGCCGAGGCTCGTCGCGTGTCGAACGATGCGAAGGCGCTCGCAGACCGCGTCAGCGCGGGCAGCGTCACCGGCGGTCTCGAAGGAGATCATCGCGCCGTAGCTGAGCATGAAGCGGCTCGCGTTGCCGTGGGTCGAATGCGACGGCAGACCCGGATAGCGCACCTTCGTGACCTCCGGATGCTGTTCGAGCCGCGTCGCAAGCTCGAGCGCCGAGGCGGTCGCGCGTTCGTACCGCACGTGAAGCGTCCGCATTCCCCGGACAGCGAGGTAGGTCTCGAGCGCACCTGGGATGCCGCCTGAGAGAAGCCGCTGCTCGCGGAGTTGGTCGGCGAGCCCGTCGTCGCGCGCGACCGCCGCGCCGAGCATCAGGTCCGAGTGTCCGCCCAGGTACTTGGTCGCCGAGTGCATCACGATGTCGGCGCCGAGCTTGAGCGGCTGCTGGCCGAGTGGCGTCGCGAACGTGTTGTCGATCACCGCGAGCGCACCGGGCTTGCGCGGCTGGGCGAGGATGACGGGCAGGTCGCCAACGTGGAGCATTGGGTTCGAGGGCGACTCGAGCCAGAGCAGATCCGCGTCCTTCGTGGCTTCGAGCCAGCCGTCCGTATCCTCGGGCGAGCGTCGAGTCACCGTCCAGCGGCCGCGCCGGTCACCCGCAGCGGCGAGCCCGACGACCGCCTGGTAGCAGTCGTCGGGCATCACGATCTGCGCGTCGGCGGGCAGCAGCTCGAAGACCGCCGCGGCGGTTGCCATCCCCGAGGCGAACGCGACCGCGGTACCGTGCTCGAGGCCGCCGAGGATCTCCTCGAACGCTTCCCACGTCGGCGTCCCGTCGTCGCGCGTGTATGCGCGCTCGCCGCCGAGGATGAAGTTCGAGGCGAGCACCGGCGGAACGTTCAACGGGCTGCCCGGAGACTGGTCTCCTCGGCCGGCGACGATCATCCACGTGTCCGATGCGATCGATCCTCTCTGCACGATAGAGTGCAATATAATGCATTCAGTCCGACTTGCAGGCCGGAAGCCCGTCTCTCCCGCTCTCTCGCCGACGCGGTGCGCCGCTTGCGCAACGGGCGCGGATGGACGCTCGACGACCTCGCAGGACGGAGCACCGTCAGCCGCCGCCTGATCGTCCAGATCGAACAAGGCGAAGCGAACCCGAGCATCGGCACGCTCCTTCGGCTCGCGGGCGCACTCGAAGTGCCCCTGACCGATCTCGTCAGCGAACAGCAGGCGAGCTGGATCGGAGTCCGCGCCCCGTCCGAGGCAACCCAACTCTGGCAAGGGGCCAACGGCGGCCGCGCGCTGCTCGAAGTCAGCCGCGGCCCCCTCGAGCTCTGGTCGTGGACGCTCGCGCCGGGCGAGACCCACACAAGCGACGCCCACCATCCCGGCGCGCTCGAGCTCGTCAAGGTTCTGAAAGGGACGCTCGTGGTCGAAGTCGGCGACCAGACAGCCACCGTGAAGGCGGGCCACAGCGCCTGGTTCGACGCCTCCCGCCAGCACGCCTACCGAAACGCGACAGCCAGCCCGACCACCTTCACACTCGTTGTCTACGACGACGTCGACGGTCGGCCGACGTAGGTCAGGCTGCCTGCCAGGCGACCGCGTCCTGACCACTGGCGTGGCAGTCGCGGCAGCGGGCCTCGTAGCTGTCGCGGGCACCGACGACGATTGTCTCGCCCGAGTACGGTGCGGGGCGCCCGTCGACCAGCCGCTGCGTCGTCGTCGCCGGCCCGCCGCAGCGGTGACAGACCGCCTGGAGCTTGTCGACGAACTCGGCCCGGGAGAGCAGCTCCGGCATCGGGCCGAACGGCTGGCGCCGGAAGTCCTGATCGAGCCCGGCGGCGATCACGCGCACGCCGCCCTCGGCGAGCGCGAGCGCTGCGTCGACGATCGTCGGCTCGAAGAACTGCACCTCGTCGATCCCGACGACGTCACAGCCACGCGCCCGCGCGACGAGCTCGGCGCAACCGTCGACGGGGACCGCAGACATGCGCACGCCGGCGTGGCTGACGACGTCGGCGGCGTCGTAGCGGTCGTCGATCCGTGGCTTGAAGAGCAGCACACGCTGGCCGGCGATCTCCGCGCGGCGCAGGCGGCGGATCATCTCCTCGCTCTTGCCGGAGAACATCGGCCCGCAGACGACCTCGAGCCAGCCTCCCTGCTGCGGCGGCACCCTGATCATGTGGGCGATCCTAGTGCGACCGGTGGACGGCATCTTCGCCCTCTTTCCGAGGCTCTTCCGCGGCGAAGCCGCGAAAGAGCCTTGCTACACTCACGCCCGGCTCGGCGGCGTAGCTCAGTTGGTTAGAGCAGCGGAATCATAATCCGCGTGTCGTAGGTTCGAGTCCTACCGCCGCTACCTTCCCCTTCCTTTCCCGCCCCGACGAGAACGAGAGAAGAATGGCCACCGGAGTCAGAGTCGCGATCACGCTCGCCTGTACCGACTGCAAGCGGCGGAACTACCAGTCACAGAAGTCGAAGCGGAACACGCCCGACCGTGTCGAGTTCCGCAAGTACTGCCGCTGGTGCGGCTCGCACACGCTCCATCGCGAGACCCGGTAGGCGTCGGAGGGCATCCGAGATGGCAGGAGAGACGAGACGCCAGCGGCGGGACGCACGCCGCGCGGCCGGGCAGGAGCCGGAGCGTGCCGGGAGGCCGGCGCCTGTTCCCGCAGGCCCTGCGCCCACGGCGCCTGCGGTCGAGCACCACCAACGACGTCGCGGCGGCTTCGTCCACGAGTCGATCGCCGAGCTCAAGAAGGTCGAGTGGCCGACCCGTGCCCAGGTGATCCAGGGGACGATTGTCGTGATCATCGCCTGCATCGTGGTCGGGGCGTTCCTCTGGGGCGCCGACCAGATCCTCAAGCCGTTCGTCCGCGACGTGCTCCTCGGACAGTAGGGAGAGACTGAGCCCAGATGTTCCACTGGTACGTGATCAACACCTACTCCGGGCACGAGAACAAGGTGAAGGCCAATCTCGAGCACCGGATCGTCTCGATGAACCAGCAGCAGCGGTTCCGCCGTGTCGTCGTCCCGACCGAGCAGGTGATCGAGACGAAGGACGGGCAGAAGGTCCAGATCGAGAAGCGGGTGCTGCCCGGCTACGTCCTCGTGAACATGGACCTGAACGACGAGGCCTGGACAGTTGTCAAGGGCACGCCAGGCGTCACTGCGTTCGTCGGTGCTGGCGCGAAGCCGTCGCCGCTCTCGACCGCCGAGGTCGACCGGATCCTCCACGCGGGCGGCGTCGCGGGCGCCCCGTCCGCGCGGGCGCAGGTCGAGTTCTCGCTCGGCGAGTCGGTGAAGGTGACGTCGGGGCCGCTGTCGGACTTCGACGGCGAGATCGTCGACGTCAATGCCGATGCCCAGAAGCTCAAGGTGCTCGTCGACATCTTCGAGCGCCAGGTGCCGGTGGAGCTCGCGTTCGACCAGGTCAAGAAGATCGACTAACGGCGGAGTTCGCTTCGCGAATCCGCTAGAAAAGCACGAGAAACCAAGAGAGATAGGAGGAGGGGCTCGAAACCCCGACCGGACTCCGATGGCCAAGAAGGTCCTCACACTCATCAAATTGCAGATCCCCGGCGGGCAGGCGAACCCCGCGCCGCCGGTCGGCCCCGCGCTGGGCCAGCACGGCGTCAACATCGTCGAGTTCACGAAGGCGTTCAACGCGCAGACCGCGCACGAGAACGGCCGCATCATCCCGGTCGAGATCACCGTCTTCGAGGACCGCTCGTTCACCTTCATCACCAAGACGCCGCCCGCGGCCGTGCTCATCAAGGAGGCGCTCGGGCTGGAGTCGGGCTCCGCCGAGCCCAACCGCAACAAGGTCGGCCGCCTGACGCAGGCGCAGCTCCGCTCGATCGCCGAGACGAAGATGCCCGACCTGAACGCGAACGACGTCGAGGCCGCGATGCTCGTCATCGCCGGAACCGCCCGCAGCATGGGCGTCGAAGTCGACGGTGCAGCGTGAGCGCGCACGGCAAGCGGTACGACGAGGCGCGTGGCGCGATCGACCGCGAGAAGCTGTACGCGCCCGGTGATGCGGTGGCGACGCTGAAGGCGCTGCCGGCCGCGAAGTTCGACGAGACCGTCGAGGTGCACTTCCGCCTCGGGCTCAACGTCCGCCACGCCGACGAGCAGCTCCGCGGCACGATCATGCTGCCGCACGGCACCGGCCGCGAGATGCGCGTCGCGGTCTTCGCCGAGGGCGACAAGGCGCGCGAGGCGCAGGACGCCGGCGCCGACGTCGTCGGCTCTGCCGATCTCGCCGCGAAGATCGAGGGCGGCTTCCTCGACTTCGACGTCGCGATCGCGACGCCCGACCAGATGGGCAACGTCGGCAAGCTCGGCCGCGTGCTCGGCCCGCGCGGCCTGATGCCCAACCCCAAGACCGGCACGGTGACATTCGACATCGCGAAGGCCGTCTCCGACGCGAAGGCAGGCAAGCTCGAGTACCGCACCGACCGCGGCGCGAACATCCACCTGCCGATCGGCAAGAAGAGCTTTGACGAGCGGCAGCTGCTCGAGAACTACGCGGTCGTCCTCGAGGAGATCGTCCGCGCGAAGCCCGCCGCCGCCAAGGGCCGCTACATCATGAGCATCACGCTGACGACGACCATGGGGCCGGGTCTCCACGTCGACCCGACCCGGACGCGGGACGTCGTCGCGGATTCCGCTGACGCGGAATCCGCTAGAAAGGCTGCTACCGTCTAGCGTCACAAACCGACTAGTACCGCCGAAGACAACCGGCAGCCCGCAGGGCAGAGGACCGGTCGAGGTGTGTCAGGATCTCCGTGAGCTCGCTCACGTTCCGGACCTGCCTCGCGACGGCAGGTCTAGTCGTTTCCGGAGGAAACGACAGTGGACAGAACTCAAAAGGAACGGGTCGTCACAGAGCTCGCCGAGCAGCTGCGGTCGACCGAGTCGCTCATCATCGCCGACTACCGCGGCCTGACGAACGCGCAGCTCGCGGAGCTCCGCGGGAAGCTCCGGGGAAGCGGCGCACGGCTTCAGGTCGTGAAGAACACGCTGACCAGACGGGCGGCCGAGGAGGCCGGGGCCGAGGCGTTGCTGGCGCTGCTCGAGGGCCCGACCGCGATCGCGTTCGTCGGTGCGGACGGAGACCCCGTCGCGGTGGCGAAGGCGCTCTCCGACACGGCCAACGAGACGAAGGTGCTTGCCCTGCGCGGCGGCACGCTCTCGGGGCGACCGATGTCCGGCGACGAGGTCGAGGCGCTCGCGAAGCTCCCGGCCCCGGACGTGATCAAGAGCCAGCTCGTCGGCGTGATCGTCGCCCCGCTCACGCAGCTCGCGGCGCTGCTCGCGGCCCCGGTCCGCGACCTCGTCGGGTTGATCGACGCACGGATCGCGCAGCTGGAGGAGGGCGGCGACACCTCCGCCTCCGCAGCCCCTGCCGCGGAGGAAGCGCCTTCGGAAGAGCCTGCTGCCGAGGCGGCAGGGCCCGAGGACGAGGCGGCCACGCCTGCCGACGAGGTTGTCGCCGAAGCGACCGACGAGTCACCCGAGGCATCCGAGGAGGCCCCCGCGGCCGAGGACGCCGAGAACGCCGATACCGGAACCGAGGAGGAGTAGACGATGGCAACGGACACCGCGAAGGTGCTCGAGACGCTCGGCAGCATGACCGTGCTCGAGCTCGTGGAGCTCAAGAAGGCGATCGAGGAGGAGTGGGGCGTCACCGCCGCCGCTCCCGTCGCGGTCGCCGCGGCGCCAGGCGCCCCGGCTGGCGGAGACGCCGCCGTGGAGGAGAAGGATTCCTTCGACGTCGTGCTGACTGGCGCGGGCGACAAGAAGATCCAGGTCATCAAGGTGGTCCGCGCGGCCACCGGCCTCGGGCTCAAGGAGGCCAAGGACCTGGTCGACGGCGCCCCCGGCACCGTCAAGGAGGCGCTTGCGAAGGACGAGGCGGAGAAGCTCAAGGCCGAGCTCGAAGAAGCGGGCGCCGGCGTCGAACTGAAGTAGGCGGGGCACGAACGAGGGCCAGGGCGGCGAAGCCACCCTGGCCCCGGGACCCTTGACGGGTTTCGCTACACTGTGTGACGGACTGTTCCGCCGCCCCTTCGGGGTTGCGGCGGAGCGTGCGTGTCCGCTATTCTTCGCTGTTCCGCTCCGAGCCTGGCTCTCACTCTGCCCGTCCTCATCACCGACCGCCGTACGTAAGGGAGGCTGTTCTTGAGCAGCACCGCTGTCGCGCCGCGCGCGCGCAAGACGTTTTCGCGCCTGAAGCACGTCCTCGACCTCCCCAACCTCATCGATATCCAGAAGGCCTCCTTCCAGTGGTTCCTGGACGAGGGGCTCCGCGAGACGATCAACGACATCTCGCCGATCACCGACTACACCGGCACGCTGGCGGTCGAGTTCGGGGACTACGAGTTCGGCCCGCCGCAGCACTCGATCTCGGAGTGCCGCGAGAAGGACCTGACCTATCAGGCGCCACTCTCGATGACCGTTCGCTTCGTCAACACCGAGACGGGCGAGATCCGCGAGCAGCGGGTCTTCATGGGCGATTTCCCGATGATGACCGAGCACGGCACGTTCATCATCAACGGCACCGAGCGCGTGATCGTCACGCAGCTCGTGCGCTCGCCCGGTGCGTACCTGATGGAGCCGAAGGACGCGACGAAGCAGGTCTTCACCGCGAACCTCATGCCGTCCCGCGGCTCGTGGCTCGAGCTCGAGATCGACAAGAAGGGCATCGTCTACGCCCGCATCGACCGCAAGCGCAAGCTGCCCATCACGACACTCCTGCGGGCTCTGCCGAGCGAGGACCCGACCACCGGGTTCGAGCTCGACACGTCGACGAACGAGGCGATCCTGTCGCTCTTCGACGAGACGACGCGCGTCTACATCCAGAACACCCTCGACAAGGACCCCTCGACGCGCGAGGAGGAGGCCCTGATCGAGGTGTTCAAGAAGCAGCGCCCCGGGGAGCCGCCGACGCTCGACAACGCGCGGAACCTCCTGCGCTCGCTCTTCTTCGACTCCAAGCGCTACGACCTGACGAAGGTCGGTCGCTACAAGCTCAACCAGCGTCTCGGCGTCTCCGTCCCGGAGGACGTGCGCGTGCTCACGACCGAGGACATCCTCGCGCTCGTGCGCCGGCTCGTCGACCTCCCCGCGAGGCTCGGCGTCCTCGAGGACTCGAAGGACTTTGCCGCCGAGGCGGCCGTCATCTCGCGCGAGCCGATCCGCGGCGAGCTCGACGAGTACGAGCACTTCGGCAACCGCCGGTTGCGCACGACCGGCGAGCTGATCCAGGAGGCGTTCCGCGTCGGCCTCTACCGCATGGAGCGCGTGGTGCGCGAGCGGATGACGACCGAGGACGTCGACACGATCACCCCGCAGACGATCATCAACATCCGGCCGGTCGTCGCCGCGCTCAAGGAGTTCTTCGGCTCCTCGCAGCTCTCGCAGTTTCTCGACCAGACGAACTCGCTCTCGAGCCTCACGCACCGCCGCCGCCTGTCGGCGCTCGGTGCCGGCGGGCTGACGCGCGAGCGTGCGCCGATCGAGGTGCGGGACGTCCACCCGACCCACTACGGGCGAATGTGCCCGATCGAAACCCCCGAGGGCCCGAACATCGGCCTGATCGGCGCGCTCGCGTCCTACGCGACCGTGTCCGAGTTCGGCTTCATCCAGACCCCGTACCGCGTCGTCGAGAAGGCGAAGGTCTCTGACCAGATCATCTACCTCGACGCGGCCCAGGAGGCGCAGTACACGATCGCCCAGGCGTCCGAGCCCGTCGACCCGAAGAGCGGCAAGTTCCTCAACGAGCAGGTGCTCTGCCGTTCGGCGGCCGGCGAGGCCGTGATCGCCCGCGCCGAACAGGTCGACTACATGGACGTCTCGCCGGCCCAGATCGTCTCGGTCGCGACGGCGTTGATCCCGTTTCTCGAGCACAACGACGCGAACCGTGCGCTGATGGGCGCGAACATGCAGCGGCAGGCCGTGCCGCTGATGATCCCGCAGGCGCCGCTCGTCGGCACGGGGCTCGAGTACCGGGCCGCCGTCGACACGGGTGACGTGATCCTCGCGCGGAGCTCCGGCACGGTGATCGACGTCGACGCCGAGCGGATCGTGGTCGAGGGCAAGGGCACCCGCGACGAGTACCCGCTGACGAAGTTCATGCGCTCCAATCAGGGCACGCTCATCCACCAGAAGCCGGTCGTCGCCCTCGGCGACGCGATCGGCAAGGGCGAGGTGCTCGCGGACGGCGCTGCGACGGACCGCGGCGAGCTTGCGCTCGGAGCGAACCTGCTGGTCGCGTTCATGCCGTTCGAGGGCTACAACTTCGAGGACGCGATCGTCCTGTCGGAGCGCCTCGTCAAGGACGATGTCCTGAGCTCGATCCACATCCACGAGTACGAGATCGACGCGCGCTCGACGAAGCTCGGCGACGAGGAGATCACGCGCGACATCCCGAACCGCTCGGAGGAGTCGCTCGCCAACCTCGACGAGCGCGGTGTCGTCCGCATCGGCGCCGAGGTCGGCTCCGGCGACCTGCTCGTCGGCAAGGTAACGCCGAAGGGCGAGACCGAGCTCACGGCCGAGGAGAAGCTGATCCGCGCGATCTTCAAGGAGAAGGCGCGCGAGGTGCGCGATACCTCGCTCAAGGTGCCGCACGGCGAGGGCGGCAAGGTGATCGGCGTCAAGACGTTCTCCCGCGACGCGGGCGACGACCTGCCGCCGGGCGTCAACGAGCTCGTTCGGGTCTTCGTCGCGAAGAAGCGCAAGATCGCCGAGGGCGACAAGCTCGCCGGCCGCCACGGGAACAAGGGCGTGATCTCGAAGATCGTTCCCGAGGAGGACATGCCGTTCCTCGAGGACGGCCGCGCGGTCGACGTCGTCTTGAACCCGCTCGGCGTGCCGAGCCGGATGAACATCGGCCAGATCCTCGAGACCCATCTCGGGTGGGCGGCGGCGCACGGCGTCTTCGTCGACGGCGAGCCCGTCAACGAGCGGGCGCCGATCAACGCCCCCGACCCGCGTGCGGTCGCGACCCCGGTGTTCGACGGCGCGACCGAGGCCGACGTCGACGAGGCGCTGGTCACGTGGGCGAAGCAGAGCGACACGATCGGGATGAACGTCGACGAGAGCCGCGTCGAGGGCCGTCGCTGCTCCGGGAAGGTGCAGCTCTTCGACGGCAAGTCGGGCGAGCCCTTCGAGCAGAAGGTGACCGTCGGCTACATGTACATCCTGAAGCTGCTCCACCTCGTCGACGACAAGATCCACGCCCGCTCGACGGGCCCGTACTCGCTCGTCACGCAGCAGCCGCTCGGCGGCAAGGCCCAGTTCGGCGGCCAGCGCTTCGGCGAGATGGAGGTGTGGGCGCTCGAGGCCTACGGCGCCGCGTACACGCTGCAGGAGATGCTCACCATCAAGTCCGACGACACGATCGGCCGCGTCAAGGCGTACGAGGCGATCGTCAAGGGCGAGAACATCGCCGAGCCGTCGATCCCCGAGTCGTTCAAGGTGCTGCTCAAGGAGATGCAGTCCCTCTCGCTCGACGTGCACGTGCTCTCGGACGAGGGCCGCGAGGTCGAGGTGCGGGAGGAGGACGACGAGCTGCTCCGCGCTGCGGAGGAGCTCGGGATCGACCTGTCGCCTGCGAACATCCGCGGTGCCGGCGGGGAGCCGACCGTGCAGGAGGTCGAGGAGGGCGCGCCCGAGGACGGCGCCGACCTGACGCTCGCCTCGGACGAGGAGTTGGAGGAGGAGCCGGCCGAGGAGGAGCTTGCGCTACCGGCCGACCTGGAGGTCGAGGACTAGAGGTGGAAATCGCTTCGCGATTTCCACTAGACGAACTGCTTCCACCAGACGAACTGCGATACGAAACACCGCAACTGGACAGATCCTTCTAGGGATTTGTCCGAAGGAGAAATCCCTTGGCGCAGATCGACATCAACGACTTCGACGCGATCCGGATCGGGCTCGCTTCACCGAAGCAGATCCGTGACTGGTCGATGGGCGAGGTCACCAAGCCGGAGACCATCAACTACCGCACGCTGAAGCCCGAGCGCGACGGCCTGTTCTGCGAGCGCATTTTCGGTCCGACGAAGGACTGGGAGTGCTACTGCGGGAAGTACAAGCGGGTTCGCTACAAGGGCATCATCTGCGAGCGCTGCGGCGTCGAGGTGACGCGGCAGAAGGTGCGCCGCGAGCGGATGGGCCACATCGACCTCGCCGCGCCCGTCTCGCACATCTGGTTCTTCAAGGGCGTCCCGAGCCGCATCGGCTACCTGCTCGACATCGCCCCCCGCGAGCTCGAGAAGGTCCTGTACTTGCCGCGTCGATCGTCACGGGAGTCGACGGGGAGAAGCGCGCCGCCGACCTCGTCGACCTCGAGGACAAGGTGCGCGGCGAGTCCGAGCAGATCTACGTCGACCGCGACGAGCAGCTCTCGGCACTCGACGACCGGCTCAAGCGACGCCGCGACTTCCTCTCCGCGGGCAAAGACAAGGGCTTCGACGAGGACGACGAGTTCTGGGCCCGCGGCCTCTCGAACTGGGCCGAGGACCAGGCCATGCCGACGCTCGAGGAGGCGCGCACGCTCGCCGGGACGATCTTCCCCGAACTCGCCAAGACGGTCGCGGGCGAGGACCCGAAGCGGCTGCGCGAGCTCGTCCGCCAGACCGCGACGCGCGACGACCGCCGCCTCGCACCCCGCGAGATCGAGTCGGTCGGCACCGCCGCGCAGGAGATCCGCGCGGCGCTCGACCCGCTCCGGGCCGAGCTCGAGAAGGCCTCAGGCGCGAAGAAGGGCGCGATCACCAAGCACCTCCACAAGCTGCTCGACCAGCTTCTCTCGGGCGAGGAGCTTGGCGGCGACGATGCCGAGCTGGCCGCGTCGATCGACGCGAAGAACCTCGAGCGCGCACGCGAGATCGGCAACGGCCTTCTGCGCGACGTGCTGGAGCATGCGGACGCCGACGCGGGGCCCGAGCAGGTGCGCGAGCTCGCGTACGACCTCTGCCTCGTCGAGGGTGCCCGCAAGGAGGACCTCGAGGCAGTCCAGCAGTGGGCGACCAAGGTCAAGGAGATGGTCGCCGACATGGAGAGCCGCCGCGAGGACACGCGCGAGGCGGCCGTCGAGGGCGTCCGTCGGCTCGAGGACACGTGGAAGCTCTTCCGCGAGCTCGACGTCAAGCAGGTCGTCAACGACGAGCAGCTGTTCCGCGAGCTGAAGGACCGCTTCGGCTCGCCGTACGGCTTCGGCGTCTACTTCCGTGGCGGCATGGGCGCGGAGGCGATCCGCGAGCTGCTCCGCGATCTCGATCTCCAGCAGGAGTCGATCACGCTTCGCGACGTCATCAAGACGTCGAAGGGCCAGAAGCAGCAGCGCGCGATCAAGCGCCTCAAGGTCGTCCAGGCGTTCATCACCTCGGAGAACAAGCCTGAGTGGATGGTGCTCGAGGCCGTGCCCGTCATTCCGCCGGAGCTGCGGCCGATGGTCCAGCTCGACGGCGGCCGCTTCGCCACGAGCGACCTGAACGACCTCTACCGCCGCGTCATCAACCGGAACAACCGGCTGAAGCGGCTGCTCGACCTCGGCGCCCCCGAGATCATCGTCAACAACGAGAAGCGCATGCTCCAGGAGGCCGTCGATGCGCTGTTCGACAACGGCCGGCGTGGGCGTGCGGTGACGGGGCCGGGCAACCGGCCGCTCAAGTCGCTCTCCGACATGCTCAAGGGCAAGCAGGGCCGCTTCCGCCAGAACCTGCTCGGGAAGCGCGTCGACTACTCGGGCCGCTCTGTGATCGTCGCCGGGCCGAACCTCAAGCTCCACCAGTGCGGGCTGCCCAAGCTGATGGCGCTCGAGCTGTTCAAGCCGTTCATCATGAGCCGGCTCGTCGAGCGGAAGTCCGTCCAGAACATCAAAGCCGCCAAGAAGCACGTCGAGTCGATGGTCCCGGAGGTCTGGGACGTTCTCGAGGAGGTCATCGCGGAGCATCCGGTGCTGCTGAACCGCGCGCCGACGCTGCACCGCCTCGGCATCCAGGCGTTCGAGCCGGTGCTCGTGGAAGGCAAGGCGATCCAGGTCCACCCGCTCGTGTGTCATGCCTTCAACGCCGACTTCGACGGCGACCAGATGGCGGTGCACCTGCCGCTCTCGGCCGAGGCGCAGGCCGAGGCCCGTATCCTCATGCTCTCGTCGAACAACATCCTCTCGCCGGCGCACGGGCGGCCGCTCGCGACGCCGACGCAGGACATGGTCCTGGGCGCGTACTTCCTCACCTACTGCGCGCAGGATCCCCTCGCGGAGAAGACCACCGGAAGCGCTCGCGAAGGAGCTCGGCGTCGAAGGGCTTGAGGCGGTTCGCGACCGAGGAGCAGGTGGAGTTCGCCCTCGAGGACCCGGACGACGCCCTCGCACTGCAGGAGCCGATCGAGTTCCGCCGGAAAGACGAGGTCAGGCTCACGACGCCCGGCCGGGTCATCTTCGAGCTGGAGCTCGAGAGGTCGCTCGGCGACGCCGTCGCAGACGGCCTGCAGGAGGCGCTTGTGGTCGACCACGCGCTGACGAAGCGGGAGCTCGACGCGCTCATCGACCGGCTGGTGGGCGACTACGGCGCGTATGCGGTGGCCACAGTGCTCGACACGATCAAGAGCCTCGCGTTCCGCTACGCGACGCGCGCGGGCATCACCGTGTCGAAGAACGACATCGTGATTCCGCCCTCGAAGGAGGAGATCCTCGCGTCGTACGAGGCGAAGGTCGCCAACGTCGAGCGGGAGTACGAGCGCGGCCTGATGACCGAGACCGAACGCAAGGAACGCGTCATCGCGGAGTGGACGCAGGCGACCGACGAGGTCGCGGACGCCATGAAGGAGAACCTCCACGAGACGAACTCGATCTTCATGATGGCCAACTCCGGCGCCCGCGGGTCGTTCAACCAGATCCGCCAGCTCGCCGGGATGCGCGGCCTCATGGCCAACCCGAAGGGCGAGATCATCGAGCGTCCGATCAAGGCCAACTTCATGGAGGGCCTCTCGGTGCTCGAGTACTTCATCTCGACGCACGGCGCCCGCAAGGGCCTCGCCGACACGGCGCTCCGCACCGCCGACTCCGGGTACCTCACCCGGCGTCTCGTCGACGTGTCGCAGGACGTCATCATCCGCGAGGAGGACTGCGGCACTTCGGACCACGTCGAGCTGCCGGCGATGCTCGACGGGCAGCCGAACCTGAGCGCGGCCGGCCGGGTGCTCGCAACTGACGTGCGCAAGCCGCTCAAGGACGGCAAGCCGGGCAAGACCGTTCTCGCAGAGAAGGGCGAGCTCCTCACGAAGCCACGGCTTCGCGAGGTGGTCGAGCAGCTCGAGGAGGCGGCCGACACGGCGCTGCTCCCGCTCCGCACGGTGCTCAAGTGCCGCAGCCAGGTCGGGGTCTGCCGCGCCTGCTACGGGACCTTCCTCGCGACGGGCGACATGTGCGAGATCGGCGACGCGGTGGGCATCATCGCGGCCCAGTCGATCGGCGAGCCGGGCACCCAGCTCACGATGCGCACGTTCCACACGGGCGGTGTCGCCGGCGCGGACGACATCACGCAGGGCCTGCCCCGCGTGGTCGAGATCTTCGAGGCGCGGAACCCGAAGGGCGCGGCGACGCTCGCCGAGTTCGGTGGAAAGGTCACGGTCGAGGAGCAGGAGCGCACGGTGCTCGTGACCGTGACGCCGACGGTGCTCGACGAGAACGGCGAGCCGCTCCCCGTCCGGGAGTCCTCCTTCCCGCGCCGGACACGGCTCCTCGTCCGCTCGGGAGACACGGTCGAGCAGGGCGATCCGCTCAACGAGGGATCGCGCAACCCGGCCGACATGCTCGAGCTGCAGACGAGGGCGGGGCGGGGGTCGACTCCGACCGAGCTCTACCTCGTCGGCGAGGTGCAGAAGGTCTACAAGTCCCAGGGCGTCGACATCCACGACAAGCACATCGAGCTCATCGTCCGGCAGATGATGAAGAAGGTGCGCGTCGAGACCCCCGGCGACACCGAGCTCCTGCCCGGCCAGCTCGCGGACAAGGTCGTGCTCGAGCGGGCGAACGACGCCGCTCGCGCGGGGAAGGGCGAGGAGGCGACGTTCGAGCCGCTCATCCTCGGGATCACCAAGGCTTCACTTGCAACGGAGTCGTTCCTCTCGGCCGCGTCCTTCCAGGAGACGACGAAGGTGCTCACCGACGCCTCGATCGAGGGCAAGGTCGACCGCCTGCTCGGGCTCAAGGAGAACGTGATCATCGGGAAGCTGATCCCGGCGGCAACAGGACTGAAGAAGTACCGCGGCATCGAGATCGAGCCGTCGGAGCCGCTGCCGGCGGCGATGTTCGGGCCCGGCACCGACGCCGAGCTGCTCGCCGCGCTCGAGGAGATCGGCGACGGCGAAGGGCTCGACCTCGCCTCGCTGGGCCTCGGCTACGAGGACGAGCTCCCCGAGCTGCCGGATCTCCCGGAGCTGCCGGACACCGCAGCGGAGGAGTAGTCCCGATCGCTTCGCGTCGGCCCGGGGCGGGTGCCGTCAGGCGCTCGACCCGGGCCGAGCAACCGCGCCGCGAGCTCGACCGCGTCCTCCTCGGGCGCGAGCTCGACTGCCCGACCCGACGAGGGGCACTCCGCCTCGATCTGCGCAAGGAGGCCGAGCGCGTCGGCACGGCCCAGCCCGGGAAGGACGAGAGCGACCGCCCGCGGCCCGACGGCATAGACGGGGACGTCTGCGACCGACTGGGCTCGGGTCGCAAGCGACGTGGCATCGTCGTCGCCGGCACGGACGACGGCAGCCGCAAGGCGCAGGCCGTGCGACCGGGCCTCGGCGACGCTGGTCGCGAGCGCCCAGAGGAGCCCTGCCCGACCCGGCAGGTCGCCGTCCACCGTCGTCGTCGGCGCGCTCCCGGCGTCCCGCTCCGGCGGCGCGCGGTGCGCGGCCAGGCCGTTCGTCAGCGACGACACCGCCGCGTCGATCCGGCCCACGATCTCGGTGAGCGCCGCCAGCCGCCGCGAGGCCCGCGCGCGCCGGCGGCGCGCGACGACCACGACCGACAGGACCGTCACGAGCGAAGCGGCCCCGAGGGCGACGAGCGCGATGGTGGTGCTCATGCTTCCGAGTATCGACCTCGCGGCCCGGAAGCATCAGCCCTCGAGGACGATTTCCCCCGGTGCGATCTCGTGCAGCGTCCCGTTCTTCCTCGGGCCCCGCGGGCCATGCCGCCGTCCACGATCGAGCCGCGCCTGGCGCGCTTCGCCTCGGCGAGCGCCGCGTCCGCCCTCGCGACCAGCGAGTCGACGTCGTCCCGCGTCTCGAGCTCGGCGACGCCGCCCGAGACAGAGACCGACTCGGCCTCGCCGATCGGATGGTTCTCGAGCTCCTCCCGGAAGGCCTCGAACAGCCCCGCTGCGTCCGCGCCCTCGCTGCCGGGACGGACGATCGCGAAGCGGCCGCCCCCGAGCCGGAAGGCGTAGTCGAGCCGGTGCGCACGCGCGCGGAGCCTCTTGGCGAGCTCGAGCAGGACCCCGTCGGTGGCGAGGATCCCGATCCGTGCGTTCAGCCACGTCAGCCGGTCGACGTCGAGAACGAGCAGCGTGAGCGGGTGTTGCGCGAGCCGCGCGCGGAGGATCTCCCGCTCGAGGACGGTGGAGAAGGACTGGCGGTCGAGCAGGTTGGTGAGCATGTCGAGCTCGGGCACGACGTCCGGCTCGCTCAGGTCGAGCGCGCGCGAGATGGGAGGGCGGGCGGTCTGGACGAGCGCCTCGAGACCGTCGACGTCCTCCTCGCTGAAGCGTCGGTCGCGATCACGGGTGAGGACGCCGACCAGGCTCTGCGCCTCGTCGTCGGCGAGGAGCGGCATGACGAGCCCGGAGCGCACGGGCTGTTCTCCGTCGGGGGCGACGAGGTCGCCCGCGAACGCGACCTCGATCGCGCGGGCGCCGCGGTAGTCGGGGAAGCCCATCCGGGCGATGTGGTTCGTCTCCGACTCCGACAGCCCGACCGTCGCGACGATCGGCGTGCCCTTACCGCTGGTGACGAGCGCGATCGCGCCGTCGGCGGACGTCCGCTCGCGCGCCATCTCGAGTGCGCGCACCATCGGCTCGGGATCGTCGTCGAGCTCGAGCGTCGCGACCGGCTGTGACATCCGATAGGCGGAGAGCGCGTCGGTGAGCGTCTGGGCGAAGCCCGCCAGACGGTCGTCGTACCGTCGCATCATCGCCTCGGTCACGTCCGCCTGCCGGACGAGGAGTCTCCGCAGGGCGAGCACGAAGAGGAGGACGGAAGCGGCTGCGAGGACGATCGCTGCGACGGCGAGCCACGTCGTCATCCGGCACCGTCCCGTCCCGCGGCGGGCACGCGTCCCTCCATCGAGCCAACCCTACAGAGGGGGGTGGCTGGTACCGCCTCCGGCGCCGGCGCCGTCCGGGGGGCGAGGCTATCCTCGCGCGCGTGGGGACACGTACGGCTCATCTCGTCGCGCTCGACCCCGAGGACGGCGTCCGCGAGGCGGTGGCCGGCGTCCCCGTGCAGCTCCCCGCGCTCGATCTGCCTCCGGTGCGTCGGTCCGGCTGGCCGACGCTCGCCGCGCTCGCGGCCGGCTGTGGCGTCGTTGCGATCCTGCTCGGCGCCTGGGCGCTCGTCGCGAGCGTCCGCTCGGACGACACTGCGTCGCCCGACGGGACGCTCGCGCGCTCGGTGGCCGTCCTGACCGACGGGGAGGCAGAGCGGCTCCCGCTGCGCGGGTCGGTCGGCCGGATCGCGCTCGTCGTCGCCCCCGACGGGGCGCCGTGCTCGCGCTCGACGGCCTCGGCCGGGCGCCGGACGGCCGCACCTACGCCGCCTGGCTCGTCCCGCCCGACTCGGCGACCCCCGGGCGGGTCGCGACGTTCTCCGCGACGGGGCGGGCGGTGCCGCTCGATCGACCGGTCGCGCGCGGCGCGCGCGTCGGCGTCACGCTCGAGGCTGTGCCGCCGCCGGATCGTCCGTCGCGGACGCTTCGCCTCGTCGCCGTCCGCCGCTGATCATCTGAGCCGCGGCGCTGCGAGTGCCTCAGTCCGTCGCGACGCTCGCGCGGTCCTTCCCGAGCTCCTTCGCCGTGGTAGAGCGCCGAGTCGGCCCGCTCGAAGAGCCCCGCCGCCGTCTCGCCGTGACGCAGCTCCGCGATCCCGGCGGAGAGTCGAACCCGACCTCCTCCCGGGACGGACATCGTCGCGACGCCGTCGTGCATCCGCTGGAAGAGCTGCGCGGCATCGTCGGCGGTCGACTCGGGCATGATCACCGCGAACTCGTCGCCGCCGACCCGGCAGCCGACGTCGACCGAGCGGATCGAGTTGCGCAGGCGCTCGGCGACCTGCGCGAGCACCGCGTCGCCGGCGAGGTGGCCGATCCGGTCGTTCACGGCCTTGAAGTCGTCGAGGTCGAGGATCAGGAGCGCGAGACGACGGTCGTAGCGCTGCGCGCGGAGCGCCTCGCGCCGGAGCGTCTCGTGGAAGTAGCGCTGGTTGAAGAAGCCCGTCAGCGCATCGGTCTCCGCCATCTGGCGCGCCTCGCGATAGCGGCGCGCGTTCTCGATCGCGGGGATGCACGTCGCGGCGATCTGCTCGATCGCGGCGACCCGCTGCGTGCGGCGGCTCGTACCCCGGCGTCCGCCAGAAGAGCGCGAGCGTGCCGAGCGCGTTCCCGTCGCGGCTGACGAGCGGGACGAACAGCCCGCCGCGGATCAGGTGCGTGTCCGCCGCGTCGGCCGCTCCGTAGCGGTAGCTGACCGTGATCGGCCCGGGCGGCAGCGCGCCGCCGGCCCCGGACGACGGCGGGTGCGCCGCCTCCTCCGGCGTCAGGCCGCGCGTCGCGACCGTCGTCTGCCCGCCGGCCTCCTCGAGCACGACCATCGCCGCGTCGAAGCCGGGTACCTCGAGCGCCGCGTCGAGCACCCGGTCGAGCAGCTCGTCGAACTCGATCGAGCTGCCGAGGTCGCTCAGGAACCGGTTGCGCTTGCTCTCGCGCTCGGCGCGCTCGAGCGCCTCCGAGAGGTCGCGCCCGAGGTCGTCCATCCGCGTGCGCATCTCGTCCACCGCCTGCACCAGCCGGTCGTCGCGCGGCGAGGCCGGCCCGGCGGCGTGCGCACGACGAGCACGATCCCGCCGAGGCCCAGGAGGGCCGCCGCAGCAATGACCAGGCTGATCGTCGTTCCGCTCGAGATGTCCGCTCCCCAACCTTCCCCGCACCGCAATCTAATCGGGAACGCCGCATTCGACCATCCCCGTCACGAGACCGCCGGTCGATCGAATGGGCGTGACGTACGATGCGGACCGCGGCGCCATGTCCAGCCCTGACCCGGAAGACCCGCGCTCGGACGAGCTCTCACGGACGCTGGACGAGCTCCGGCGGCGGCACGAGGCGGTCACCCAGATCCTCCGATCGTTGAGCCACAGCCAGGTTCAGCTTCAGCCTGTGCTCGATCAGATCGTCGAGGCCGCCACGCGGCTCTGCCGCTCAGATTCGTGCCTGCTCTGGCTCGCGCGTGGAGACGTCTTCGACCTACACGCGAGCTTCGCGGCGCCCGCGCAGCTGGTCGAGTACGAGCGCATCCACCCGGCCGAGCGCGACCCCCGCACGCTGGTCGGAAAGGTCGCCTTGAGCCGGGCGCCCGTCCATATCACGGACGTCGACACGGACCCGGGCTACGCGTCCCCCGCCGCCGAGGTCGGTGCGTACCGGACGCTGCTCGGTCTTCCAATTCTCGTCGACGAAGAGCTGGCGGGGCTCATCGGCATCGCGCGCGCCGACGTGCGGCCGTTCGACCAGGGCGAGATCGAGCTGATGGCGACGTTCGCGGACCAGAGCGCGATCGCGCTCGGCAACGCGAGGCTCTTCGAGACCGTCGCCCGTCAGCGCGAGGAGCTGGCGCGATTTCTCTCGCCCGAGGTGGCGGCGCTCGTCTCGAGCGACGAGGGCGCACGCCTCCTCGCGGGGCACCGCGCGTACATCAGCGTCGTCTACTTCGACCTCCGCGGCTTCACCTCGTTCGTCGAGACGGCGGAGCCCGAGGAGCTGATCGACGTCGTCCGCGAGTACCACGGGGCGGCGGGGGAGCTCGTCACGGCGTGCGGCGGAACGCTGGAGCACTTCGCCGGGGACGGACTGATGGTGTTCTTCAACGACCCCGTCCCGCATCCGGACCACGAGCTCGGGGCGGCGCGGCTGGCGCTCGACATGCGGGAGCGCGTGGGCGAGCTCGCGGACGGGTGGCGCAGACGCGGCTACGAGCTGGGGCTCGGAGCCGGGATCGCGGTAGGTCATGCGACGCTCGGCAGGATCGGGTTCGAGGGTCGATACGACTACGGTGCGCTCGGCAGCGTCACGAACCTCGCCGCGCGGCTGAGCGACGAGGCCGGAGCCGGGCAGATCCTTCTCAGCCAACGGGCGTACGCGGCGCTCGACGGCCGGATCGAGGCTCGGCCGGTTCCTCCGCTCGAGCTGAAAGGCCTTTCGCGCCCGGTCAGGGCGTTCGAGCTCGTGCGAGTCTACGAGCGCTGACGGAGCCATCGGACGACGCGGGGGCACGGCTTCGGCTACCATTGCCGTCTCCCCGGCGGCGGGACGTCGTGCCTGCCGGCCTATCTGTGCGAGAGAAGAACCGCCGACCGACTTCGAGGAGCAGCGTGCCCACCGTCAATCAGCTCGTTCGCAAGGGGCGCAAGTCGCCCAAGGCGAAGGTGAAGACCCCCGCGCTTCGCGGCGCGCCGCAGAAGCGGGGCGTGTGCACGCGCGTCTACACGACGACGCCGAAGAAGCCGAACTCCGCGCTGCGCAAGGTCGCGCGCGTGAAGCTGACGAACCAGATGGAGGTCGGCGCCTACATCCCGGGCGAGGGGCACAACCTGCAGGAGCACTCGGTGGTGCTGATCCGCGGCGGCCGCGTCAAGGACCTGCCGGGCTTCCGCTACAAGGTGATCCGCGGCGGGCTCGACACCTCGGGCGTCGCCGACCGCCGCCAGGGCCGCTCGAAGTACGGCGCCAAGAAGGGCGGCTCGTAGCCCGATGCCCCGCCGCGCAGAGATCCAGCCGCGCACGGTCGTGGCCGACCCGGTGTACGGGTCGGTGCTCGTCACGCAGCTCGTCAACCGGCTCATGATCGACGGCAAGAAGTCGATCGCCGAGCGGGTCGTCTACGACGCGCTCACGCAGGTCGCCGACAAGACCGGCAAGCCGGCGCTCGAGGCGCTCGACGCCGCCGTCAAGTCCGTCACCCCGGTGCTCGAGGTCCGTTCGCGCCGCGTCGGCGGCGCGAACTACCAGGTGCCCGTCGAGGTGCCGCCGCGCCGCGGCCGCACGCTTGCGATCCGCTACCTCGTCACGTTCGCGCGCGAGCGCCGCGAGAAGGGGATGGAGGCGAAGCTCGCCGGCGAGCTCGTCCGACGCGATCGACCAGCAGGGCGGCGCGTTCAAGCGCAAGGACGACATGTACCGGATGGCGCAGGCCAACAAGGCGTTCGCGCACTACCGCTGGTGATGCCGACGATGACGACGACGGCAACCCAGGTCGCGCTCGACCGCGTCCGGAACATCGGGATCATGGCCCACATCGACGCGGGCAAGACCACGACGACCGAGCGGATCCTCTACTACACCGGCCGCACGCACAAGCTGGGCGAGGTGCACGAGGGCGCCGCGACGATGGACTGGATGGCGCAGGAGCAGGAGCGCGGCATCACCATCACGTCGGCGGCGACGACGGCGTCGTGGCGCGACCATCGGATCAACATTATCGATACTCCCGGGCACGTGGACTTTACCGTCGAGGTCGAGCGGTCGCTGCGCGTCCTCGACGGCGCGGTCGCCGTGTTCGACTCGGTCGCGGGCGTCCAGCCGCAGTCGGAGACCGTCTGGCGACAGGCCGACCGCTACGGCGTGCCGCGCATCGCGTTCATCAACAAGATGGACCGCACCGGCGCCGACTTCGACGCCGCCGTCCAGTCGATGCGCGACCGGCTCGGCGCGAACCCGGTGCCGATCCAGATCCCGATCGGCCAGGAGGACGCCCATCGCGGCGTCGTCGACCTCGTCGAGATGAAGTCGATCGTCTACGAGGACGACCTCGGGCAGACGTTCGCCGTCGGCGAGATCCCGGCCGAGCTCGCCGACGCGGCGAACGAGGCGCACCACGCGCTGATCGACGCGATCGCCGAGCACGACGACGAGCTGATGGAGACGTACCTCGTCCGACGAGGCGTCCGTGACGCCCGAGATGATCCGGCGCGCGCTCCGCGCGGGCACGCTCGCCGACGCGCTCACACCGGTGCTGCTCGGCTCCGCCTTCAAGAACAAGGGCGTGCAGCCGCTCCTCGACGCGGTCGTCGACTACCTCCCGAGCCCGCTCGACGTCCCGGCCGTCCAGGGCACCGATCCGAAGACGGACGACGAGATCACGCGGCAGGCCGCGGAGGACGCGCCGTTCTCCGCCCTCGTCTTCAAGGTCATGTCCGACCCGTACGTCGGCAAGCTCACGTACTTCCGCGTCTACTCCGGCCACGTCAAGGCCGGCGACCGCGTGCTCAACACGACGAACGGCCGCACCGAGCGGATCGGCCGCATCCTCCAGATGCACGCGAACCATCGCGAGGAGCGCGAGGAGATCGGCGCCGGCGAGATCGCCGCCGCCGTCGGCCTCAAGCAGTCGACGACCGGCGACACGCTCGCGGTCGAGAGCGCGCCGATCGTGCTCGAGTCGATGACGTTCCCGGACCCGGTCATCTCGGTCGCGATCGAGCCGAAGACGAAGGGCGACCAGGACAAGCTCGGCCAGGGGCTCGCGCGCCTCGCCGAGGAGGACCCGACGTTCCGGGTCACGTCCGACGAGGAGACCGGGCAGACGCTCATCGCGGGGATGGGCGAGCTGCACCTCGAGATCATCGTCGACCGCCTGATGCGCGAGTTCAAGGTCGACGCCAACGTCGGCCGCCCGCAGGTCGCCTACCGCGAGACCGCGTCGCGCCCGGTCGAGAAGGTCCAGGGCCGCTTCGTGCGCCAGACGGGCGGCTCGGGCCAGTACGGCGACGTCGTCATCAACCTGATCCCGCAGCAGCCCGGCGAGGGCTACGAGTTCGAGGACAAGATCGTCGGCGGGAAGATCCCGAAGGAGTACATCAAGCCGGTCGACGAGGGGATCCAGGAGGCGCTCGGCGCCGGCGTGCTCGCCGGATACCCGGTCGTCGACGTCAAGGTCGAGCTCATCGAGGGCTCGTACCACGACGTCGACTCGAGCGAGCGGGCGTTCAAGATCGCCGGCTCGATCGCCTTCAAGGAGGCGATGAAGCGCGCCAAGCCGAAGCTCCTCGAGCCGATGATGGCCGTCGAGGTCGTCACGCCCGAGGATTACCTCGGCGACGTGATGGGCAACCTCAACGCGCGCCGCGGGCGCGTCGAGCACCTCGAGCCGATCGGCAACTCGCAGTCGATCAAGGCGAGCGTGCCGCTGTCCGAGATGTTCGGCTACGCCACCGACCTGCGGTCGATGACGCAGGGCCGGGCGACGTTCACCATGCAATTCGACCGGTACGAGGACGTGCCGGCCTCGATCGCCTCGACCATCGTCGAGTCGACCGAGACGAAATAGGCAAGCAATCGACGTAGGTCTTCCCCCGGAGGAAAGGAACCATGGCCAAGCAGAAGTTCGAGCGCACCAAGCCGCACGTCAACGTCGGCACGATCGGTCACATCGACCACGGCAAGACGACCCTGACCGCGGCGATCACGAAGGTGCTCTCAGAGCAGGGAACGGGGACCGCAGCGCGCGATTTCGCCTCGATCGACGCCGCTCCCGAGGAGCGGCAGCGCGGCATCACGATCAACACCGCGCACGTCGAGTACGAGACCGCCAACCGGCACTACGCGCACGTCGACTGCCCCGGCCACGCGGACTACATCAAGAACATGATCACGGGCGCCGCCCAGATGGACGGCGCGATCCTCGTCGTCTCCGCCGCCGACGGGCCGATGCCGCAGACGCGCGAGCACATCCTGCTCGCCCGCCAGGTCGAGGTGCCGGCGATGGTCGTGGCGCTCAACAAGGCCGACATGGTCGACGACCCCGAGCTGCTCGAGCTCGTCGAGATGGAGGTGCGCGAGCTCCTCTCCAAGTACGAGTTCCCCGGCGACGACATCCCGATCGTCCAGGTCTCGGCGCTCAAGGCGCTCGAGGGCGACCCGGAGTGGACCGGCGAAGATCCTCGAGCTCATGGAGGCCGTCGACTCGTACATCCCCGAGCCGACGCGCGACGTCGACAAGCCGTTCCTGATGCCGATCGAGGACGTGTTCACGATCACGGGTCGCGGCACGGTCGTCACCGGCCGCATCGAGCAGGGCAAGATCGAGGTCGGCAACGAGGTCGAGATCGTCGGCATCCACGAGAAGGTCGAGAAGACCACGGTCACGGGCCTCGAGATGTTCCAGAAGATCCTCGACTTCGCGCAGGCGGGCGACAACGCGGGCGCGCTGCTCCGCGGCGTCAAGCGCGAGGAGGTCGAGCGCGGCCAGGTGCTCGCGAAGCCGGGCTCCATCACGCCGCACACGCACTACAAGGCCGAGGTGTACGTCCTCTCGAAGGACGAGGGCGGGCGCCACACGCCGTTCTTCAACGGCTACCGGCCGCAGTTCTACTTCCGCACGACCGACGTGACGGGCTCCATCAAGCTCCCCGAGGGCCAGGAGATGGTCATGCCCGGCGACAACACGAACATGGAGATCGAGCTGATCCAGCCGATCGCCATGGACCAGGGGCTCCGCTTCGCGATCCGCGAGGGCGGGCGCACCGTCGGCGCCGGCGTCGTGACGGAGATCGTCAAGTAGGGAGGGCTCAGGCCCTCCTCACTTCGAGGAACGAGCAGAACGAGCATGGCGCAGCAGAAGATCAGGATCCGACTCAAGGGCTACGACCACCAGCAGGTGGACCGCTCGGCGACGCCAGATCGTCGAGACGGCCCAGCGCACCGGGGCGACGATCACCGGCCCGGTGCCCCTGCCCACCGAGAAGAACGTCTACTGCGTGATCCGGGGCCCGTTCATCGACAAGGACTCGCGCGAGCACTTCGAGGTGCGAACGCACAAGCGCCTGATCGACATCCACAGCCCCACGCCGCGCACGGTCGACTCGCTCATGCGTCTCGACCTCCCCGCCGGCGTCGACATCGAGATCAAGCTGTGATGAAGGGCATCGTCGGCAGGAAGCTCGGGATGACCCAGGTCTTCGACGAGGAGACCGGGAACGTCGAGGCGGTCACGGTGATCGAGGCCGGGCCGTGCCCGGTCGTGACGCTGCGCACGCAGGCGGCGGACGGCTACGAGGCGGTCCAGCTCGCCTTCGAGCCCGTCGTCGACCGCAAGCTGTCGAAGGGCGAGCTCGGCCACCTGCGCAAGGCGGGCGCGGGCGGGCACCGGCACCTCGTCGAGTTCCGCGGGCCGAGCGGGCTCCAGGTGGGCGAGAGCGTCACGGTGGAGTCGTTCGAGCCGGGCGACCGGATCAAGGTCTCCGGCACCTCGATCGGCAAGGGCTTCCAGGGCACGATCAAGCGCCACAACTTCAGCCGCGGCCCGGTGAGCCACGGCTCGCACAACGTCCGCAAGCCCGGCTCCGTCGGCGCGTCGGCCACGCCCTCGCGCGTGTTCAAGGGCAAGAAGATGGCAGGGCACATGGGCGCGCGACGCGTCACGCAGCTCGGCCTCGTCGTCCACGAGGTCGACGCCGAGCGCAACCTGCTGCTCGTCCGCGGCGCCGTCCCGGGCCCGAAGAGCGGGCTCGTCGAGATCCGGGGGAGAAGAAGGCGGTCGAGGGCTGATGGCGGTCAAGGCAGCGGTGCTCGGCGGCAAGGCGAACGACGTCGCGCTCGACGCGGCGGTGTTCGAGGCCGAGGTCAAGCCGCATCTCGTGCACGAGACGGTCCGCGCCGAGCTGAACGCGGCGCGTAGCGGCACGCGGGCGGCGAAGAGCCGCGGGCTCGTCTCGGGCGGCCGCGCCAAGCCGTGGCGCCAGAAGGGCACGGGCCGCGCGCGCCAGGGGACGACCCGCGCCCCGCAGTTCACGGGCGGTGGCGTCGCCTTCCCGCCCGGGATGCGCAGCTTCGACGTCAAGGTGAACCGCAAGGCGCGGCGCGCCGCGCTGCGCGGCGCGCTCTCGCACCACGCGGCGAACGGGACGCTCGCCGTGCTCGACGCGGCGTCCTTCGAGGCTCCGTCGACGAAGCAGGCGAAGGGCGTGCTCGAGGGCTGGGGCAAGGACGCGCCGGTGCTCGTCGTCGCGCACGAGGACGAGGAGGCGGTGGTGAAGTCGTTCCGCAACCTCGAGCGCGTGCTCGTCACCGTGCCGGCGGAGCTCGAGGTCGCCGCCGTCGTCTGGGCGCGCGCGCTGATCGTCACCGAGAGCGCGCTCCCGCTCGTGGAGCAGCGCGCCGGGAAGGACGGCGTCGGCATGAGCGGGCTGACGAACGAGCAGGTCGTCCTGGCGCCCGTCGTCTCCGAGAAGAGCTACTCGGGGATCGCCGAGCGCCGGTACACGTTCAAGGTGCACCCGGAGGCGCACAAGACGCAGGTGCGCCAGGCGGTCGAGGAGCTGTTCGACGTGCACGTCGAGCGCGTGAACATCGTCAAGGTGCAGGCGAAGCCGAAGCGCCGCGGCCTCTTCAAGGGCACGCGGCCCGGCTGGAAGAAGGCGATCGTCCAGGTCCGCGAGGGCGAGACGATCGAGATCTTCGAAGGGGCACAGGTCTAACCTGATGGCAGTCAAGAAGTACAAGCCGACGAGCGCGGGCCGCCGCCAGATGGCGACCTCGTCGTTCGAGGAGATCACGACGTCGACGCCCGAGAAGTCGTTGCTCGAGCCGCTCAAGAAGACGGGCGGGCGCAACAACCGCGGGCGCATCACGACGCGCCACCAGGGCGGCGGCCACAAGCGCCGCTACCGCAAGATCGACTTCAAGCGCGTCAAGGACGGCGTGCCGGCCAAGGTCGCCTCGATCGAGTACGACCCGAATCGGTCGGCGCGGATCGCGCTGCTGCACTACGCCGACGGCGCGAAGGCGTACATCCTCGCTCCGGTCGGCCTCCGCGTCGGCGCGACCGTCCAGGCGGGCGCCGGCGCGGACATCAAGCCCGGCAACGCGCTGCCGCTCGCGGACATCCCGACGGGCACCGTCGTCCACGCCGTCGAGCTCCGCCCCGGCCAGGGCGCGAAGCTCGCCCGCTCCGCCGGCTCGGGCATCCAGCTCGTCGCCAAGGACGCGCCCTACGGTGTGCTCCGCCTTCCCTCCGGGGAGATGCGCCGCGTGCTGCTCACGTGCCGCGCGACCGTCGGCCAGGTCGGGAACACCGACCACGCGAACGAGTCGAGCGGCAAGGCGGGGCGCAGCCGCTGGCTCGGGAAGCGCCCGTCCGTGCGCGGCACGGCGATGAACCCCGTCGACCACCCGCACGGCGGCGGCGAGGGCAAGTCGAAGGGCCATCACCCCGTGACTCCGTGGGGCGTCCCGACGATCGGGAAGCGCACCCGCCGCAAGCACAAGGAATCCGACAAGCTGATCGTCCGCGGCCGTCGCCGCGGCAAGGAGCGTCGCTAAATGAGTCAGATCTTCCAAGAAGGGGCCTTTCGTCGAGGAGCGGCTCCTCGCCCGGGTCGAGTCGATGAACGCCGCCGGGGAGAAGCGGATGATCCGCACCTGGTCGCGCGCCTCGACGATCTTCCCCGAGATGGTCGGGCACACGATCGCCGTCCACGACGGGCGCAAGCACGTGCCGGTCTTCGTGTCCGAGCAGATGGTCGGGCACAAGCTCGGCGAGTTCGCGCCGACGCGGACGTTCCGCAGCCACGCGGGCGACCGGCAGGCCCAGGTGAAGAAGCGCTGATGGCGGCCACGACCGACACGACGACGACGGTTCGCGCGCAGGCGCGGTGGGTGCGCATGTCCGCGCGCAAGGCGCGGCTCGTGCTCGACCTGATCCGCGGCCGCACGGTGCCCGAGGCGCGGACGGTGCTCGCGTTCACGCCGCGCGCCGCCGCGCGCGAGATCGACCGCGTGCTCGCGTCCGCCGTCGCGAATGCCGAGTCCGCGCACGGCCTCGACGGCGACGAGCTCGTCGTGCTCGAGGCGTACGCCGACGAGGGCCCGACCCTCAAGCGCTGGCGCGCCCGCGCGCGCGGCCGCGTGAACCGGATCAAGCAAGCGGACCTGCCACATCACGGTCGTCGTCGCGCGCCGCGGAGGCGGCAGCCCCCGCCAGAAGCAGCGAGCCGGCGGCCAAGCAGGCGCCCGCAACGCCGAGGAGTCGGCGGCGCCCATCGGAGGCGAAGCCGAAGCGCGTCGCGCAGCCAAGAAGAAGCAGGAGGTGGCCGCGTAATGGGCCAGAAGGTGCACCCCGGCGGCCTCCGGGTCGGCGTCATCCACGACTGGAAGTCCAACTGGTGGACCGGCAAGAAGGAGATCGCCGACTACGTCCTCGAGGACATCCGGATCCGCGACCACATCAACGGCAAGCTCGCGCACGCGGGGCTGTCCGACATCCTGATCCGCAAGGACAAGCAGCGGATCACCGTCGACATCTACACCGCGCGCCCGGGCATCGTGATCGGCAAGTCGGGCGTCGAGGTGGACGCGCTCCGCAAGGAGCTCCACGCGATCACCGGCAAGTCCGTCCACATCAACATCAACGAGATCAAGCGGCCCGAGCTCGACGCGCAGCTCGTTGCGCAGTCGATCGCCGAGCAGCTCCAGAACCGCGTCTCGTTCCGGCGCGCGATGAAGCGCTCGCTCGCGTCGGCGATGCGCTCGGGCGCGCAGGGCATCAAGATCCAGTGCGGTGGGCGGCTCGGCGGCGGCGAGATGAGCCGCAGCGAGCGCTACACCGAGGGTCGCGTGCCGCTGCACACGATCCGCGCCGACATCGACTACGGCTTCGCCGAGGCGAAGACGACCTACGGCCGGATCGGCGTCAAGGTCTGGGTCAACAAGGGCGAGATCATGCCGGAGGGCTACGAGGGGTCGCTCGGCCGCGAGCGCATCTCGGAGGCCGACGGCTCGCGCCGGCGGCGCGGCTCGAACACGGAGGGCCTCGGCGCGTCGCGCGAGAGCGGCCGCGGACGCAGCCAGGATCGCGAGGGTCTCGGCCTCGTCCAGAAGCGCCGCCGTCCCGGCGGACGCGGGCGCGTGGTGGCGCAGGGACGCCCGCCGCGCGACCGCGAGCGCGGCGCCGGAGCGGCGCCCGAGACGCAGGCGCCGCCCGCCGACCAGGCCGCCGAGACGCCCGCCGTCGACCCAGCGCCGGAGACGGCGCCCGAGGCACCGCCCGAGGCAACGCCCGAGGCAACGCCCGAGAGCGCCCGAAGCGACGCCAGGGCGGTGACGCCTGATGCTGATGCCGCGCAAGACGAAGCACCGCAAGCAGTTCCGCGGCCGCCGCGCCGGGCCACGCGAAGGGGCAGCTCGACGTGCAGTACGGCGACTACGGGATCAAGTCGCTCGAGAACGGCTGGGTTACGAACCGCCAGATCGAGGCCGCCCGTATCGCGATGACGCGCAAGATCCGCCGCGGCGGCAAGGTCTGGATCAACCTCTTCCCGGACAAGCCGTTCACGAAGAAGCCGGCCGAGACGCGCATGGGCTCCGGCAAGGGCTCGCCCGAGGGCTGGGTCGCAGTCGTCAAGCCCGGTCGCGTGATGTTCGAGCTCTCCGGCGTTCCCGAGCCGCTCGCCCGCGAGGCGCTTCGCCTCGCCGCGCAGAAGCTGCCGGTGAAGACGAGGTTCGTGAAGCGGGAGGCTGATCTCTTTGAAAGCTAGTGAGCTGCGGGCGCTGACCGACGAGGAGCTCGGCGAGAAGCTCGGCGAGAGCCGGCAGGAGCTCTTCCGGATCCGCTTCCAGGCCGCGACCGGCGGGCTCGAGTCGAGCGCCCGGCTGCGCCGGACGAGGCGCGAGATCGCCCGAATCCTGACGATCCAGAACGAACGGACGATGACGCATGGCTGAGAAGAACGAGAAGGGCGCGTCCGCTGACGCGGACGCCCCCGACGACAACCAGGAGCCCGAGGTGACCGAGGCGACGGCCGAGGCCGCTGCCGACGAGGCCGTGACCGAGGCGCCCGCTGCCGAGGCGATTGCCGAAGAGCCTGCGGCTGAGCGGAGAGCCTGCTGCTGAGGAGCCCGTGGCCGAGGAGGCGACGGCCGAGGCTGCGGCTGAGGAGCCTGCCGAGGAGGTCGCGAACGAGCCCGTGGCAGGCGCGGACGCCGGAGCGGACGGGGAGGCCGAGGGCGCCGGAGCACCGGCGGCGGAGCCGAAGCGCAAGCGCAAGCGCGTGCCCCGCGCCGAGCGGCGCCAGCGCACGAAGAAGACGCGGGCGCCGGCCTCGACGCGGAAGCCGATCGTGCGGCTCGAGAAGCCCGAGCATGAGCGCGGGCGCCGCCAGGAGCGGCAGGGCACGGTCGTCTCCGACGCGATGGAGAAGACGATCGTCGTCCGGGTCGACGTCGTGAAGGCGCATCCGAGGTACAAGAAGGTCGTCCGGCGGAGCGTCAAGTTCCATGCGCACGACGAGTCGAGCCAGGCGAAGGTGGGTGACGTCGTCCGCATCGTCGAGACGCGTCCGCTCTCGAAGACGAAGCGGTGGCGGCTCGCCGAGGTCGTGGAGGCAGCCAAGTGACGCTCTCCGTCCGCACATCTCGCACCCGCTGGCTTGCTGCAACGCGGCGCCATGCGTCGTCCTCGGCCTCACCCATGCATTCCATGCATGGCCGAGGCCTGCGTCCTAGCCTGGCTTGCGTTTCGCGGCCATCGGGCGCGATCTGTACGAACGGAGAACGTCCGTGATCCAGCAGGAGTCACGCCTCAAGGTCGCCGACAACACGGGCGCCCGCGAGCTTCTCTGCATCCGCGTGGTCGGTGGCTCGCACCGGCGCTACGCCCGCGTCGGCGACGTGATCGTCGCTACAGTGAAGGCCGCAACGCCGCAGGGCACGGTCAAGAAGGGCGAGGTCGTGAAGGCGGTCGTCGTCCGGACGAAGAAGCCCTACGGCAGGGGTGACGGCACGCTGATCGGCTTCGACGAGAACGCCGCCGTCATCATCGACAACCAGATGAATCCGCGCGGAACGCGCATCTTCGGGCCGGTCGCCCGTGAGCTGCGCGAGAAGAACTTCATGAAGATCGTCAGCCTCGCCCCCGAGGTGCTCTAAGAGATGCCGACCACGATGCGAATCAAGAAGGGCGACCTCGTCCAGGTGCTCAGCGGAAAGGACCGCGGGAAGCAGGGACGGGTCCTCGTCGCGCGGCCGCGTGACCGGCGCGTGATCGTCGAGAACCTGAACCTCGCCAAGCGGCACATGAAGCCGCGCCCGATGCGCGACTCGACGCGCATGGGCGGCGCAAGCATCATCCCCGGCGGGATCATCGACAAGCCGATGCCGGTCGACGTCTCGAACGTGATGCTCGTCTGCCCGACCTGCAGGCAGCCGACGAGGATCGGCATCAAGATGAAGGACGTCAAGGGCGAGCCCGTCCGCGTGCGCACATGCAAGCGCGACGGCTGCGGCCAGGAGATCGACTGATGGCGACCGCGACCGAGACGACGGTGCCGCGCCTGAAGCAGCGCTACGAGGACGAGATCAAGCCTTCCCTGAAGGACGAGCTCGGGCTCGACTCGGTGATGCAGGTGCCGCAGATCTCGAAGATCACCCTCAACATGGGCGTCGGCGAGGCCAAGACGGACGCCAAGGCGCTCGACGCGGCGATCGAGGAGTTGACCACGATCGCAGGGCAGCGCGCCCAGGTGCGCAAAGCGCGGAAGTCGATCGCGAGCTTCAAGCTCCGCGAGGGCATGTCCGTCGGCGCGCGCGTGACGCTGCGCGGCGCGCGGATGTACGAGTTCCTCGACCGCCTCGTCTCGATCGCGCTGCCGCGCATCCGGGACTTCCGCGGGCTCAACCCCGACTCCTTCGACGGCCGCGGCAACTACTCGCTCGGCATCAGGGAGCAGATCATCTTCCCCGAGATCGACTACGACTCCGTGCCGGCGATCCGGGGCCTCGACATTGCGATCACGACGACGGCGGAGAACGACGAGCAGGGCAGGGCGCTCCTGCGGGCGCTCGGCATGCCGTTCGCCACAGAGAGAAGGGACGCGTAGCTGTGCTCCTCCATGCAATGTCGTCCGCATCCCTGGCGGCTGCAAAGCGGCGCCAGGCGTCGTCCTCAGTCGCGTCCATACCTCCAGGTATGGACGCTCCCTGCGTCCTAGCCTGGCTTGCTTTTCGCGCGCCAGAGACGCGGCAACATCACATGGAGGAGCACTAATGGCCAAGACCTCGCTCCGCGTGAAGCAGAAGCGCCAGCCGAAGCACGGCGTCCGCGCCTACACGCGCTGCAACCGCTGCGGCCGGCCGCGCGCCGTGTTCCGCAGGTACAAGCTCTGCCGGATCTGCCTGCGCGAGCTCGCTCACGAGGGCGCGATTCCGGGCATGACGAAGAGTTCGTGGTGATGGGATATCACCACGAACTCTTCTCGATGCTCATTGGTCGGCTTCCGCAAGCGGAAGCCGACGGAGCGTTCCTGGTGGTGATGGATATCACCACGAACTCTTCCGATGTCTGTTGGTCGATTTCCGCAAGCGGAAATCGGCGGACTGATTGCGAAGGACGATGAGATGCTGACCGATCCGATCGCCGACATGCTGACCCGCATCCGCAACGCGAACCGCGCGATGCACGACACCGCCTCGATGCCGACCTCCCGGATGAAGGAGGAGATCGCGCGGCTGCTCTTCGAGGAGGGCTACATCAAGGGCTTCTCCGTCGTGGAGGCGACGCCGGTGAACACGCTCGTGATCGAGCTGAAGTTCGGCAAGAACCGCGAGCGCGTGATCACCGACCTGAAGCGGGTCTCGAAGCCCGGGCGCCGCGTGTACGCCAAGAAGGGCCGGCTCCCGCGCGTCCTCGGCGGGCTCGGCACCGCCATCCTGTCCACCTCGACCGGGGTGATCACGACGCGCCAGGCCGCCGAGCGCGGCATCGGCGGCGAAGTGCTTGCGTTCGTCTGGTAGGGGCACGTTCGCAGCGCGAGAGTGCCTAGAAGAGCGAGAGAGAAGACATGAGCAGAATCGGAAGACAGCCCATCGAGATCCCGAGCGGCGTCACCGTCGAGGTGTCCCCGGGCGGCAACGTGAAGGTGAGCGGGCCGCTCGGCACGCTCGAGCAGAGCGTGCCTGTGCGGATGGAGATCGCCCAGGACGACGGCGTCCTGACCGTGACGCGTCCGACCGAGCGCGGCCAGGACCGCGCGCTCCACGGGCTGACGCGGACGCTCGTGGCGAACATGGTCGAGGGCGTGACGAAGGGCTTCGAGAAGCACCTCGAGATCCAGGGGGTGGGGTATCGCGCCCAGCTGAAGGGCGCCGAGCTCGAGCTCTCCGTCGGCTTCTCGCACCCGGTCACGATCTCCCCGCGTGCGGGCGTCTCGTTCGACGTGCCGCAGCCGACGCAGGTGATCGTCAAGGGCACGGACAAGCAGGTCGTCGGGCAGACGGCCGCCGAGATCCGCAAGGTGCGCCCGCCCGAGCCCTACAAGGGCAAGGGCATCCGTTACCAGGGCGAGCACGTGCGGAGGAAGGTCGGTAAGAGGGCATGAGTACGTCGGTTCGCGAGGCACGCCTCCGCCGTCACCGGCGGGTACGCGGCAAGGTGTCGGGCACGGCCGAGCGGCCGCGGCTCGTCGTCTTCCGCTCGAACAGGGGTATCTTCGCTCAGCTCGTCGACGACGAGGCAGGGCGCACGCTCGCCTCCGCGAGCTGGCTGGGGGAGCGCTCCTTCAAGGGAACCAAGACCGAGCAGGCTGCCGCCGTCGGCAAGGCGCTCGCCGCCGACGCGAAGAAGGCGGGAATCGAGGCCTGCGTCTTCGACCGGGGCGGCTACCTGTACCACGGACGCGTCAAGGCGCTCGCCGACGGCGCGCGCGAGGGAGGACTCCAATTCTGATGGGCGTTGTCGAAGCAGCCGAGGCGCGCGAGCTCAAGGAGCGCGTGATCGAGATCAACCGGGTGGCGAAGGTCGTCAAGGGCGGCCGGCGCTTCTCCTTCACCGCGCTCGTCGTGATCGGGGACGAGGTCGACCGCGTCGGTGTCGGCTACGGGAAGGCGCGCGAGGTTCCGCTCGCCATCTCGAAAGCCGTCGACGACGCGAAGAAGAACCTGTTCACGGTGCCCAAGCACGGTGCGACGATCACGCACGAGATCACAGGCGTGTTCGACGCCGCACGCGTTATCCTGCGCCCCGCGAGCGAGGGAACCGGCGTGATCGCCGGCGGTGGTGTGCGCGCCGTGCTCGAGCTCGCCGGGATCCGCGACGTGCTGTCGAAGAGCCTCGGCACGACGAACCCGATCAACATGGCGCGGGCGACCGTCGACGGCCTCAAGCGGCTCCGCCGCCCCGAGGACGTTGCGCGGGCGCGCGGGAAGTCGGTGCGGGACGTGCTGCCCTACCGGCCTCCCGCTGCTGTCGTCGAGGAGCCCGCGACCGAGCCCGCCGGGGAGGAGCCAGCGGCATGACGGCCGTTCGCGTGACGCAGATCCGGAGCTCGATCGGCCAGACACGTGCACACGAGGGCACGCTCCGTGCGCTCGGGCTCGGCCGGATCGGGAAGATCGCCGACCACGAGGAGAGCCCGACGCTCGCCGGGCAGCTCCGGCACGTGGCTCACCTCGTGACCGTGACGCAGGTCGAGAGAAAGGACGCATAGGCCCGATGGACGAGCTCAACCTCCATTCGCTCCGGCCGGCGCAGCCGCGGAAGGACCGCAAGCGCGTCGGCCGCGGCCTCGGCTCGGGCAAGGGCCGGTACTCCGGTCGCGGCATCAAGGGCCAGAAGTCCCGCTCGGGCTCGCACAAGATGGCGGCCGGGTTCGAGGGCGGCCAGATGCCGATCGACATGCGGCTCCCCAAGCTCCGCGGCAACACGTCGGCCGACGCGATGCCGATCGGCCCGTTCCGCACGTACAGCCAGCCGGTCAACCTCCGGGACCTCGAGGAGCGCTTCGCGGTGGGCGACGAGGTGACGCCGGAGGCGCTGAAGGCGAAGCGGCTGATCCGCAAGGTCTCGGTCGACGTCAAGATCCTCGGCATCGGCGAGCTCTCGAAGGCGCTCTCGGTCTCCGCGCACGGCTTCTCGAAGACGGCGAAGGAGAAGATCGAGGCAGCCGGTGGAACCGTGACGTGGCTCCGCGGCGAGCCCGTGCCGAAGAAGGCGAAGACCCGCGCGGCAAGGCCCCGGGTCGACGAGGCGGAGGACGCCGCGGCCGACGAGCCGGCGGAGACCGCCGAGGAGACCTAGACCCCGCGCGGATCGCGGGAGCTCCGTATGTTCAGCTGGCTCGCCAACGCCTGGAAGATCCCCGAGCTCAGACGCCGCCTGCTCTTCACGGCGCTGATCCTGGCGCTCTACCGGCTCGGATCGTGGATCCCGGCGCCGGGGGTCGACTCCGCCGCGATCGACCAGTACCTCTCCCGCACCGGCGGGATCTTCAACCTGCTCAACCTCTTCTCGGGCGGCGCGCTGTCGCAGTTCTCGGTCTTCGCGCTCGGGATCATGCCGTACGTCACGGCGTCGATCATCCTCCAGCTCCTGACCGTCGTCATCCCTCGGCTCTCCGAGCTCCAGAAGGAAGGCGAGGCGGGAACCGCCAAGATCAACCAGTACACGCGCTACCTGACGGTCGTCCTCTCCGCCGCCCAGGCGCTCGGCTACGCCTTCCTGTTCAAGAACCAGGGGATCCTGCAGGCGAACGCAGGCCGGATGGTGCTGATCGTGGTCACGCTCACCGTCGGCAGCGTGCTGCTCATGTGGATGGGCGAGCAGATCACGAAGCGCGGCATCGGCAACGGCATCTCGATCCTCATCTTCGCGTCGATCCTGACCGGGCTTCCGCTCGGCGTCGCCGCGTGGTGGAACGGCGGCCCGATGGAGCGGATCTTCTTCCCGCTGATCGCCCTCGCGATCGTTGCCGTGGTCGTCTTCGTCCAGGAGGGACAGCGGAAGATCCCGATCCAGTACGCGAAGCGGATGGTGGGGCGCAGGATGACGTCCGGCGGCTCGACCTACCTGCCGCTGCGCGTCAACATGGCGGGCGTCATCCCCGTGATCTTCGCCGCGGCGATCCTCGCGTTCCCGCCGACCGTGGCGCAGTACTTCCCGCAGACGCAGGACTTCGTCAACACGTATTTCCAGCCGGGCGACTGGCTCTACCTCCTGATCGAAGGCGCGATGATCGTGATCTTCGCGTTCTTCTACACGGCCGTGCAGTTCAACCCGGTCGACCAGGCCGACAACCTCCGCAAGCATGGGGGCTACATCCCGGGGATCCGACCGGGGCCGCCCACGGCGCAGTACCTCGACCGGGTGCTGACCCGTCTCACGCTGCCCGGGTCGCTCTTCCTCGCCGCCGTGGCGATCGCGCCGAGCCTCTTCATCCGCTACGGGGGCTTCTCGCAGGCGAACGCGCGCGCTCTCGGCGGCACGTCGGTGCTGATCGCCGTCGGCGTTGCGCTCGACACGATGCGGCAGATGGAGTCGCAGATGATGATGCGCAACTACGAGGGCTTCCTCCGCTAGCCCCGTGCCTGATGTGACCCCCCGCGCGTTCCTCGGGCGTCGCTCGCAGTACGGCGCCGGAGGGCACAGTACGTCTGGTTCGGGCCCGGAAGGCACCGTGCTGCGAGCGGCGTCAGGCCCGGGCGGAGCCAGGCTCTGCCCGGCGGGAGCCGGCGCCGGCGAGGGGCGCGCGTGAACTTGCTCGTGCTGGGGCCGCAGGGCTCCGGCAAGGGGACGCAGGCCACGCGGATCTCGGCCGCGCATGGGATCCCGCACGTCTCGACCGGCGAGATGTTTCGCGACTCGATCGCGCGCGGGACCGGGCTCGGCAAGCAGGTCGAGCCGATCCTGGCGAGCGGCGAGCTCGTGCCCGACGACCTCACCGTGGCGTTGATCCGAGAACGTCTCGCCGCACCCGATGCCGGCGCCGGGTTCGTGCTCGACGGCTTCCCACGCAACCTCGCGCAGGCGGAAGCTCTCGACGAGATGCTCGCGGACATCGCGCGGACGCTCGACGCCGTCCTTTTCTTCGACCTCTCGGACGAGGTGGCGCTGGACCGGATCCGCGGTCGTGCGCTCGAGGAGGGTCGCGAAGACGACACGCCGGACGCGATCGCCCGCCGTCTCGCGATCTACCACGAGCAGACCGAGCCCGTGGTCGAGCGGTATCGCGCGACGGGGAAGCTCGTGCCCCTGCACGCAGATCGGTCGATCGAGGAGGTCTCCACCGAGATCGAGGAGGCGCTCGAGCTCCTCGAGGAGGGGGCAGCCGCGTGATCATCCGCAAGAGCCTGGCCGAGATCGACCGCATCGCTCGTGCGGGCGCGCTCGTCGCGGAGACGATCTCGCACGTCGGAGAGCGGATCGAGCCAGGCATCGCGACGATCGAGCTCGACCGCATCGCCGACGAGCACATCCGCGCGCACGGCGGCGTTCCCACCTCCCAGGGGTACAAGGGCTTCCCGCGGGCGACCTGCATCTCCGTCGACGACGTCGTCGTCCACGGGATCCCCGACGAGACCGTGGTCGAGGAGGGAAGCCTCGTCACGATCGACGTCGGCGTGACGCTCGACGGAGCGATCGCCGACAGTGCCTACACGTTCGGGGTCGGCCCGGTCGACGCCGAGTCGCAGCGCCTGCTCGACGTCTGTCAGGACGCGCTCGTCGCCGGGATCGCCGAGGCGCGGCTCGGCAACCGGGTCGGCGACATCTCGCATGCCGTTCAGGTCGTCGTCGAGGACGCCGGCTTCTCCGTCGTGAAGCAGCTCGTCGGGCATGGGGTCGGCCGGCACTACCACGAGGACCCGCACGTGCCGAACTTCGGCGAGGCCGGACGCGGTCCGCGGCTCTCGGAGGGGATGACGATCGCGATCGAGCCGATGATCACGATGGGCAAGCCCGAGGTCTGGCTCGCCGAGGACGGCTGGACGATCGCGACGACCGACGGCTCGCGCGCCGCCCACTTCGAGCACACGGTGGCAATCCTCCCCGACGGTCCCCGGATCCTCACGCCTCGCGTCGGTGTGGCGGTCGAGAGCGCGAGCCTCGCGGCGCTCGCACATCGGGCGCCGGCCTGAGGCTCGCCCGCGCGGTACAGGCACGCTGCGGTTTGCTACACTGCGCAGCCCGCGCGGATGCCTTCGGGTGCGCGCGGATCTCGTCATGAACACCCGCGACGGGCAGGGCGCGACCCCTGCGCGAGGAGTCGGTTGGCAGTCAAGGAAGAGAAGATCGAGGTCGAGGGCGATGTTGTCGAAGCCCTGCCGAGCACGATGTTTCGCGTCGAGCTCGACGGCGGGCAGACGGTGCTCGCGAAGATCTCCGGGAAGATGCGCAAGCACTACATCCGGATCCTTCCGGGCGACCGGGTCAAGGTCGAGCTCTCTCCGTACGACCTCACGCGCGGCCGTATCACCTTCCGCCTCAAGTAGCCGACCCACCCCATCCAGGAGCCCACGTGAAAGTCCGTCCATCGGTCAAGGCCATGTGCGAGCGGTGCCGCGTGATCAAGCGGCACGGGCGCACCATGGTGATCTGCTCGAACCCCCGGCACAAGCAACGGCAGGGCTAGGAGAACGATTTGGCACGCATCGCCGGCGTCAACCTCCCGAACCAGAAGCGCCTCGAGATCGGCCTGACCTACATCTACGGGATCGGCCGCTCGACCGCGCAGAAGGTCTGCAGCGAGCTCGGGCTCGACCCTGACGAGAAGGTCAAGGACCTGACCGACGACGAGGTCACGAAGCTCCGCACGTATATCGACTCGAAGCTCGAGGTCGAGGGCGATCTTCGGCGTGAGCGCACCCAGGCGATCAAGCGCCTGTCGGAGATCGGCTGCTACCGCGGCCTCCGTCACCGCCGCAACCTGCCGGTGCACGGCCAGCGCACGAAGACGAACGCCCGCACCCGCAAGGGCCCGAAGAAGACCGTCGGTCGCGGGAAGAAGGCGAAGTAATGGCGCCGCCACGCAAGTCCGCCACCCGCGGCCGCACGCGCCGCCGCGTCCGCAAGAACATCGCGATCGGCCAGGCGCACATCAAGACATCGTTCAACAACACGATCGTCTCGCTGACCGACAAGGACGGGAACGTGATCGCGTGGGAGTCCGCCGGCTCGGCCGGGTTCAAGGGCTCACGCAAGTCGACGCCGTTCGCCGCCCAGGTGACCGCCGACAACGCCGCCCGCAAGGGGATGGAGCACGGCCTGCAGAAGGTCGAGGTGTTCGTCAAGGGCCCCGGCTCGGGACGCGAGACCGCGATCCGCTCGCTCCAGGCCGCGGGGCTCGAGATCCTCGGCGTGAAGGACGTCTCCCCGCAGGCGCACAACGGTGTCCGGCCCAAGAAGAGGCGGAGAGGCTGATGGGTTTCATGGTTTTGACGTCTTCCACGCTGGAAAGTGCGCAGCACTTTTCAGCGCTGAACGGTGTCCGCCCGAAGAAGCGGAGGCGTGGATAGTGGCCCGCGACACCGGAGCCAAGTGCCGTCAGTGCCGCCGCGAGGGGCTCAAGCTCTTCCTGAAGGGCGAGCGCTGCCTCACCGAGAAGTGCGCGATCGAGCGCCGCTCGTATCCGCCGGGCGAGCACGGCCGCGGGCGCATCAAGCAGAGCGAGTACCTGCTCCAGCTGCGTGAGAAGCAGAAGGCGCGCCGCTACTACGGCCTGCTCGAGAAGCAGTTCCGCAACACCTACGCGAAGGCATCGCGGCGGAGCGGTCCGACCGGCGAGAACCTCCTGCGGATGCTCGAGACGCGGCTCGACAACGTCGTCTACCGGCTCGGCTTCGCCGGGTCGCGGGCGCAGGCCCGACAGCTCGTGCGGCACGGCCACTTCATGGTCAACGGCCGTCGGGTGAACATCCCAAGCTTCGGCGTCCGGCCCGACGACATCATCTCGCTGAAGCCCGGCAGCCCGGCCGAGCCCATCGTCCGCGATGCCACCGATCTCACCGCCGCGGTCACGCCCTGGCTTCAGGCAGACCACGACGGGCTCACCGGCAAGATGCTGAAGTGGCCCGAGCGCGCCGAGATCGACACGCCGGTCCAGGAGTCACTGATCGTCGAGCTCTACTCGAAGTAGCGACGAGCCCGGTCTCGCGCGCGCTTCCCGTTCGTCGCCAAGAACCGCCCGAAAGGATCCCATGGCCACCCGCTCTTCCCTGATCGATTTCCAGATGCCACGCATCGTCTCCGAGGACGCCGACGAGCGCTCGGGACGGTTCACGATCGAGCCCCTCGACCGTGGCTTCGGCTACACGTTCGGCAACTCGCTGCGGCGCGTCCTGCTCTCGTCACTCGAGGGCGCGGCGGTCACCGCCGTCAAGATCGAGGGCGTCGCGCACGAGTTCACCACGCTGCCGGGCGTCCGCGAGGACGTCACCGACATCATCCTCAACCTCAAGGAGCTCGTGTGCCGGCTCCACGGCGAGTCGCCCGAGATCGAGGTGCACCTCTCCAAGAAGGGCGCGGGGGCGGTCACGGCCGCCGACATCGAGGCGCCCGCCGACCTCGAGATCCTGAATCCCGACCTCGAGATCGCGCATCTCGCCGACAAGGGCAAGCTCGAGATGACCCTCACGATCGGGCGCGGGCGCGGGTACGTGCCCGCCGACCAGAACCGCGGCCCGGAGACGACGATCGGCGTGATCCCGATCGACTCGATCTTCTCGCCGGTGCGCCGCGTCTCGTACGAGGTCGACTCGGCCCGCGTCGGCCAGCGCACGGATTTTGACAAACTCCTCCTCGAGGTCACGACCGACGGGTCGATCGAGCCGAAGGACGCGATCGCGCGCGCCGCGGAGCTCCTGATCGAGCAGCTCGCGGTGTTCGCCGACCCGGCGCGGATCGAGGGGCTCGCCGACGCCGCCGCGGCCGCCGAGGCCGAGGCCCCGACGACCTCGCACGGGATGGAGAATTTCCCGATCGAGGAGCTCGAGCTCGGTGTCCGGTCGTACAACTGCTTGAAGCGAGTTGGCATCGAGACGATCGGCGACCTGACGTCCAAGTCGGAGAACGAGCTCGCGGCGATCCCGAACTTCGGTCGCAAGTCGATCGAGGAGGTGCGCGAGACGCTCGCGGCGCACGGGCTCACGCTCAAGGGCGAGGACCTTCCGCAGTAGCATGCGCCACGCACGTTCAGGCAAGAAGCTCGGTCGCGACTCGGCGCATCGGAAGGCGCTGTATTCGAACCTGGCCGGAGCGCTGATCACCCATGGCCGGATCGAGACGACCGAGGCGAAGGCCAAGGCCGTCAAGCCGTTCGCCGAGAAGATGATCACGCTCGGGAAGCGCGGCGACCTCCACGCCCGGCGCCTCGCGATGGCGGAGCTCCGCTCGAACGACGTCGTCCACAAGCTGTTCTCCGACGTCGCGCCGCGCTTCGTCGACCGGAACGGCGGCTACACGCGAGTGATCAAGCTCGGGCCGCGCCAGGGTGACGCTGCGAGCATGGCGCTCCTCGAGCTCGTCGACTTCGAGCCGCCCGCGTAGCGGTCTGCCCGCCGGAAGGCGGACCAGGCGAAGGGGTCTGGGGGAACCGGGAGGTTCCCCCAGCTCGTGCCGCAGGCATCCTTCGGACGTGCTGACCATCATCGCCGTCATCCTGGCGTTCACGGTGCTGCCGTCGCCGTGGGGCGTCGTCGCGGTGCTCTCCGCAGCGGCAATCGACGTCGTCGAGGTGAGGTTCTTCGCCCGCTGGTCGAAGCGCCGCCGGTCGACCGTCGGCGCGGAGACGCTCGTCGGCCGCCGGGCGGTCGTCGTCCGGGCGCTTGCGCCTGGCGGCCAGGTGCGCATCGACGGCGAGCTCTGGGAGGCACGGGCGAGCAGTGACGTGGCGCCGGGCGAGGAGGTCGTGGTCACCGGCCTCGACGGTCTCGTGCTCGAGGTCGAGCCGGGCAAGTAACAGGGAAACCAGAGTGGGTGCCGGGCTTAAGCCCGGCACCCACACAGCTATCAATCACCTCGTGGCGACGCTCAGGCTGACGCTCGAGTACGACGGGACGGGGTTCCGCGGCTGGGCGCGCCAACCGGGCGAGCGCACCGTCGAGGGTGCGCTTCGCGATGCGCTCGACGGCGTGCTGCCGGCGTGGGGAGGGCTCGCGGTCGCCGGGCGAACCGACGCCGGCGTGCACGCCACGGGTCAGGTCGCAAGCCTCGATGCCGACGGCGGCGCGCCGGTCGAGCGCCTCACCGAGGCGCTGAACACCGCTTTGCCGGACGACGTCGCGGTTGTCGCCGCCGACGAGGCGCCCGACGGCTTCCACGCCCGCTTCTCGGCCACGGCGCGCTCGTATCGCTACGTCGTCGTGGCGCGGCGCGAGCGCGCGCCGCTTCGCGCGAGGAGAGCGCTCTGGTGGCCGCGCAGCGTCGACGTGGGGGCGCTCGAAATGTGCGCCGCGGCGCTCGTCGGGAGGCACGATTTCACGGCCTTCACCCCCACCGAGACCCGGCACGAGGTCCTCACGCGCGAGATTCGCGCAGCCGCATGGGAGCAGCGAGGCGACGAGCTGCATTTCACCGTCACCGCCGACTCGTTCCTTCGGCACATGGTGCGGACACTCGTCGGGACGATGCTCGAGGCCAAGCATGAGCCGTTCACGCGCTTGCTCGAGGGGAGGCCGCGATCAGAGGCCGGTTCGACGGCGCCGCCGTGGGGGCTCTATCTCGAGCGTGTCGAGTATCCGGAGGGCGTCAACCGGGGAGAGGGTCGAGGCTGAAGCCACGCTCCGGGCCGCGGCTACGATCGCCGGCGTGCGCTCTGTCGTCCTCTTCGACCTCGACGGCACCCTGATCGACTCCGGTCCGATCATCCTTGCGTCCATGCGCCACGCGTCGCTGACCGTCCTCGGCCGTGAGCCCGACGAAGCGCTCGTCCGCTCGGCCATCGGCGGCCCCGGCCTGATCGCGCAGATGCGGGACCTCGATCCCGACCGCGTCGACGAGCTCGTCGAGGCGTACCGGGCTCACAACGAGCCGCTCCACAACACGCTCGAGGCGTTCACGGACGTCCTCGGGCTGCTGCCGGTGCTTCGCGCAGAGGGGCGCCGGCTCGGCATCGTGACCGCGAAGCGGCTGCGGACCGTGGAGCTCGCGCTCGACCGGTTTCCGCTCCTCGAGGAGGTGATGGACGTCGTGATCGGCGCGGAGGACACCGAGCGCCACAAGCCTGATCCCGACCCCGTCCTCGAGGCACTCCGCCGCCTCGGCGCCGAGCCCGCGGACGCGGCCTACGTCGGGGACTCGCCGTTCGACATCCACGCGGGGAACGCTGCCGGCGTGCTCACCGTCGGGGTCGGCTGGGGCGGCATCCACCCCGACGAGCGCCTGCTCCATGCGGGGCCGGATGCGCTCGTCCACACGGCGGAGGAGCTCCATGCCGTCCTCTGATCCGGCGCGTCGCGTCGCCGAGCTCCGCCGGCTTGTCGACCACCACAACTACCGCTACCACGTCCTCGACGACCCCGACCTCTCCGACAGCGCCTACGACGCCCTGTACGACGAGCTCGAAGCGCTCGAGCAGGCCCATCCGGAGCTCGTCGCGCCCGACTCGCCCACCCAGCGGGTCGGCGGCGCCCCGGCGGCAGGCTTCACGAAGGTCGACCACCTCCAGCCGATGGGCTCGCTCGAGAAGGTGACGACCGGCGAGGCGCTCGAGAAGTGGGCCGAGGATGTCCGCAAGCGGCTCGAGACGGACGAGCCGGTTGCGTACGTGATCGAGCCGAAGATCGACGGGTCGGCGATCTCGCTCGTGTACGAGAACGGCGCCTTCGTGCGTGGGGCCACGCGCGGCGACGGGCATCGCGGCGAGGACGTGACCCGCAACCTGCGGACCGTCGACGCCGTCCCCCTCGGCGTCCGCGTGGACGACGGCGTCGCGCCTCCGCCCTTGCTCGAGGTGCGCGGCGAGATCTACTTCCCGCTCACGGGGTTCACGCGCTTCAACGAGGCCCAGGTCGCCGCCGGCAAGAAGCCGGCGCCGAACCCGCGGAACGCCGCCGCGGGCTCTCTCCGGCAGCTCGATCCCGCCGTCACCGCCGAGCGGCCGCTGTCGCTCTGGGTCTACGGCGCGGGCGCGCGCGACGGGGACTTCCCGCAGACGCAGTGGGAGCTCCTCGGCTGGCTCCGCGAGCACGGGTTCCGGACGAACCCGCACGCAGAGCGGCTCGAGTCGATCGAGGCGGTGGCCGAGGCGTGCCGCGCCTGGGAATCACGCCGATCGGAGCTCGACTACGAGATCGACGGGATCGTGATCAAGGTCGACGACCTCGACCAGCAGCGCCGCCTCGGCGCGCTCCACGATCGGCCGCGCTGGGCGCGCGCGTACAAGTGGGCGCCCACCGCGGCTGTGACGACCCTGCGCAAGATCCACATCCGGGTGGGACGTACGGGCGCGCTCAACCCGTGGGCGGAGCTCGAGCCCGTGCACGTCGGCGGCGTCACGGTGTCGAACGCGACGCTCCACAACGAGGAGGACATCAACCGCAAGGACATCCGCGAGGGCGACCTCGTGATCGTCCAGCGGGCGGGCGACGTGATCCCCCAGGTCGTCGGGCCCGCCGGCGAGCACGCGAAGGGCACGAGGCCGTTCCGGATGCCGACGAACTGCCCGCTCTGCGGCGTCGCGGTCGTGAAGCCCGACGGCGAGGTGATGCACCGCTGTCCCAACCGCGCCTGCCCGTCTCGGGGCCTCGAGACGCTGATCCACTGGGTGAGCGCGGCAATGGACATCGAGGGGGTCGGTGAGCAGTTCGTGCGCCGCCTCTGGGACGAGGGCCTGCTCCGCTCGATGCCCGACCTCTACCGCCTGACCGCGGAGCAGCTCGCCGCGCTCGACGGCTACGGCGAGGTCTCCGCCAACCGCGCGATCGCCTCGATCGAGGCGTCGAAGGCTCAGCCGTTCTCGCGCGTCCTCTTCGGCCTCAACATCCCCAAGATCGGCTGGGTGCTGGCGCGCAACCTGGCTCGCCACTTCGGCCGCGTCGACGCGCTGATCGCCGCGAGCCAGGAGCAGCTCGAGCTGACCGAGGGGATCGGCCCCGACCGTGCCGAGCTCGTCGCGGAATGGTTCGCCGAGGGGGAGAACGTCTCGCTCGTCCGCGAGCTCGAGTCGCTCGGGCTGACAATGCGCTCGGGCGAGGCCGAGGCGCCCGCGGAAGGGCCGCTCAGCGGACGCCAGTACGTGATCACGGGGACGCTCGAGCGGTACACGCGCGACGAGGCGAAGGCCGCGCTCGAGGCGCTCGGCGCCAGGGTTTCGGACTCCGTCTCGAAGAAGACGGCCGGCGTGATCGTCGGCGAAAGCCCCGGCTCGAAGGTCCAGAAGGCGGAGCGGGCGGGAGTGCCGACGCTCGACGAGGACGCGTTCGTGGCGCTGCTCGGACAGCGCTGAGCGCCCTCAGCCCTGGCTCGTTCGCGCGAGCGAGGTAGCAAGGGCCTGGACGAACCTGTCCTGCGCCGTGCGTGCCGACCAGTAGGCGACCGGCGAGCCGTTCTGGAGCACGGCGAACACGATCGACTCGTTCACGAGCCCCGAGAGCGAGCACGCGAGGTCGGTCGTCCCGGTCTTGCCGCGGACGACCCCGGCGAGCCCGGGGAGCCGCATCCGCATCGTTCCGCTGCGCCCGGCGACGGCGAGCGATCCGACGAACGCGTCTCGGATGTCCGGATCCTCGAGGCCTGCGCGGATGACGGCGGCAAGGGTCGCGGCGGTCATGCGGTCGAGCGAGGAGAGCCCTGAGCCGTCGACGACCCGCACGCCCGCGGTCGGGATCCCCGCCGCCCGCAGCTCGGCGAGCACGACGGCTGCGCCCCGCGCGCTCGTGCCCACCTTGCCGTCGAGCGTCCCGAGATGCTTGAGCAGCATCTCGGCCGTGAAGTTGTCGCTGTCCTGGTTCATCCTCCGCACGATCGCCGAGAGCGGATCCGAGGTGTCCCTGGCCAGGGGAACCGCGTCACCGGGCGCGGTCCCGAGCCCGATCGGCCTGCCCACGGCGATCTTCCGCCCGACGAGCGCCTTCCGGAGGACGCGTGCCGCAAGCAGCGGTGGCGAGAGCGTCGGCCACCCCTGCGCGCGGTCGACGACGAGGGCCGAGAGCGGCGGCGTCTCGCCACCGACGAAGTACCGCTTCCAGCCCGCCGCGCCTCGTCGTAGGTCGTAGGCGGACTCATCGCCGCGGATCCGGCCCGTGACACGTCGGATCCCCCGTGCGCGCAACGTCGCCGCCAGCGCCGCGACATCCGCCGAGGTCAGCGTGGGATCGCCGTCGCTGCGGAGGTAGAGGTCGCCGTCCCACACGGGCCCGGCTCGATGGCCGACGCCGAGCACCTCTGTCGTGAAGCGGTAGTCGGGCCCAAGACGGGTCAGCGCCGCCCACGAGACGGGCAGCTTCTCGTTCGAGGCGGGGTGGACCGGCACCGTCGCGTTGTGGGCGTACAGCACCGCGCCGGTGCTCGTGTCGACGGCGATCGCCGACGTGCGCGCGAGCGAGAGCGACGGCGAGCGAAGCGACTTCGTGAGCCGGGCGGTGAGGTCGCCCGGGGCAGCGAGCGCCGCGGAGACGGCCGTCGCCGCGACGGCGACGGAGCAGAACGCGATCCGAAGTCGCACGGCACCTAACCGTAGACGGTAATCGTGACGGTGCGCCGCCCCCAGGCCCGCGCGGCGGCGGTGCTCGGCATCCAAAGGTCGATGATGGCTCCCTTGATCGCGGACCCGACGTCTGCGGCGACCGCGGGCCCGTACCCGGGCACGAGCACCCGTGTCCCCAGGGGGATGATCGCCGGGTCGACGGCGATCACTCCGACGCCGACGGGGAGGCCGCTCGCCGTGCGGCCGGGCAGGTGGTACGCGACAGCGTCGACCACGAGCGTGCGCGTCCCCGCCGCGGTCGGCGGCGGTGAGGCGGTCGAGCGGGTCGCCACCCCGGACGTCGCGGCAATGGGCACGACGCGTGCCTCCGTCGGCGCGCTCGACCCGGTGAGCCGGGCGGACGCGCGTTGCGCCGCTCGTGCACGCGCTGCGATCGAGGCGACGCGTGCGCTGGTGACACCTGCGCGTTGCCGGATGGCGGCGATCGTGGCGCGGCGTGCAACGGCGGCTCGCTCGCGCGTCGTGACGGCCGCGTCGGCTTGCTGCTCCGCGACCGCGAGCCGCGCGCGCACGCGGGCCACCCGGGCGAGCTGCTCTTGCAGCACACGTGAGCGGCCGCGGAGCTCGGCCGCGAGGCCGCGATTCTCGAGCGTCGCCCGCTCGAGCGCGTCGATCCCCGCGAGCACCGCAGGGAGCGAGCCCGCTCCGAGCAGGACCGCGATCGGGTCGGCATCCCCGTCGACGTAAAGACGGCGGAGCAGCGCCGAGACCCTCGCCGTGGTCGCGGCGAGCGAGCTGCGCACGACTGCGACGTTGTCACGGGTGCGCGCGAGCCTGGCGTCGAGCGCCCGGCAGCGTGCCTCGAGCCGGGCCGCGGCCGCCCGTGCGCGTGCGAGAGCCGACTCAGCGGCATAGAGCTCGAGCTCTGCGGAGCGCTCTGCGGCCATGAGCGAGGCCAGCTGGGCACGTGGCGTGGGTGCAGCGGCAGAGGTGCCGGCGACGCATCCGAGGAGGAGCACGGCCGCGAGCGGCACGAGGTATCGCGCACTCCCCCGCACAGGACAGGGGACCGTACCACAGGAATTCCCGGCTGTTTGCAGATATTTTCCCGACGGTTGGGCGTGCAGACGTCGGATGACGCTGCTAGGCTCCCCGACTTGTGGCCGGTGACCCCACCATCGGCGGGCCTGTCGACGGGCGAGCGGGACGCGGCGTGACGTTCCTCGCAAGGCGACCGGGCCCACTGCTCGTTGCGGCTCTGGCGGCGCTAGTGGCGTTCCTGCTGGTCGCCACCGGGCCCGCGACCGCCGATCCGTCGATCGCCTCCAAGCACCAGCAGGTGGAGCAGGTCCTGGCGCAGATCCAGGGCCTCGACTCCGAGCTGGGCCATGCGACCGAGTCGTACAACCTCGCGAACATCCAGCTCGGTCAGATCGACTCCGACCTCCAGACGAACGGGCGCCACCTGATCATCGCCCGCTCGAGCCTCGGCGCGGCCCAGCAGCACATCGCGAAGCGGCTCCGTGCCCTCTACGTCAACGGAGACTCCGCCGGCGCGGTCGAGGTGATCCTCGGCGCGAAGAGCCTCGACGACCTGCTGGACCGGCTCGACATGGCCGAGCGGGTGGGAGGGCAGGACGCGCAGGTCCTGAAGGACGTGCGGCGATTCCGTAACGAGGTAAAGCGGCGCGGCGCGCAGCTCCGCACCGACCGCGTGCGGCAGGCCCAGATCGTTGCGCAGCGCGCGGCGCAGAAGCGCTCGATCGAGGGGCAGCTCGCCGAGCGGCAGCGGCTCGTTGCCTCCATCAAGGACGAGATCGCGCGGATGGAAGCCGCCGAGGCACGCCGCCAGGCGGAGCTCGAAAGGCAGGCGCGCGCCCGTCTCGAGGCGGCTGCGGCGTCCAGGCGCGCGGCCGTGGGGCAGCAGGCGCTCGACCTGACCTCCGGTCCCGCGCTCGACTTCTCGACGGACGGGACGACGGCGGCCCCTTCTCTGCCCGCCGCCCCTCCGGCGAAGTACGGCGACGTCGTGGGGGTCGCGATGCAATACCTCGGCACGCCGTACGTGTGGGGTGGCGCGAGCCCCGGGGGCTTCGACTGCTCGGGCTTTGCGATGTACGTCTACGCCCAGCTCGGCATCTCGCTCCCGCACAACGCGGCGGCCCAGTACAACTCGGTCGGCGTCTACGTCTCGAGAGGCGACCTCCAGCCGGGTGACCTCGTCTTCTTCGACGGGCTCGGCCACATGGGGATCTACATCGGCGGCGGCCAGTTCATCCACGCACCGCACACGGGCGATGTGGTCAAGATCTCCAGCCTCGACGACTCCTGGTACGCGTCGACATATGTCGGCGCGAAGCGCGTCACCTAGTCGATGTGGGGGAACCCCATGGTTCCTCACGGCTGACTGGTGCGAGGCCTCCCGGCCGGCAAAGCTGGCCTCCGGCCGCGAAGCGAGGCGCACGGGATCGATGGACGGAACGACGATGTCTGGCGTCAACGGTCAGCGGCGTTGGCGTCGTACAGGCCGGCTACCTCTTCCGCGAAGTGGTCGAGCACGACCCGGCGGCGGAGCTTGAGCGTCGGCGTGACCTCGCCGCGGTCCATCTCGAAGTCGCGAGGGAGGATCGTGAACCGCTTGATCTGCTCGAAGCGCGAGCGGTCACGATTGACGTCGTCGACGATCCCCGACACGAGCTCCCGGACGCGCGTGTCGTGCGTGAGAGACGCCGGGTCGCCGTCGATCCCCTGGTCGGCCGCCCACTTGCCGATCTCGACCGGGTCGAGGGTGATCAGGGCTGCGGGGTAGGGCTTGCGGTCGCCGACGACGATCGCTTGGGAGACGAAGCGCGACGTCTTGAGGTCGTTCTCGAGGTTCTGCGGCGCAATGTTCTTCCCGCCCGCGGTCACGAGGATGTCCTTCTTGCGGTCGGTGATCGTGACGAATCCGTCCTCGTCGATCGAGGCGATGTCCCCGGTGCGGAGCCAGCCGTCATCCCCGAGCACCTCCGCGGTGGCGTCGGGCTCCTTGAAGTAGCCGGCGAACACCGTCTCGCTTCTGATCAGCAGCTCGCCGTCGTCGGCGAGCCGGAGCTCGAAACCGGGGAGCGCCGGCCCGACCGTGCCGAACCTGTGGCGCTCGGTCGTGTTCGTCGTCGCGGCCGTCGTGCACTCGGTGAGCCCGTACCCCTCGTAGATGCAGATCCCGATCGCGTCGAAGAACTCGGCGATCTCCTTGGAGAGCGGCGCCCCGCCTGAGATCGGGTGGCGCAGGCGGCCTCCGAGGCGCTCCTTCACCTTCGAGTAGACGAGCCTGTCCGCCAGGCGGTGCTGAAGGGCGAGCCCGAACGGCACGGCGCTTCCCTGCTGGCGCAGCGCGCTTTCGCGTCTGCCGACCCGCATCGACCAGTCGATCAGGCGGCGCCGTGCCCCGGTCGCCTCGGCGAACGTCGAGGCCACCGCCGTGTGCACCTTCTCGTACACGCGGGGCACGCTGGGGAGGATCGTCGGCCGGACTTCCGGCAGCACCCTCGCAACGTCGAGCGGGTCGGGGACGAAGGCGATGGCGTAGCCCAGGTACGGCCCGGTGAGGTGCATCAGTCGACCGAAGTTGTGGGCGAGCGGGAGGTAGAGGAGCATGACGTCGCCCGGGCCGCCCGCGTCCGGGAGGCCGTCCGCGGTCGCCACCATCGCGTAGTAGTTCCGGTGGCGGATCATGCAGCCCTTGGGGGGGCCCGTCGTACCGGACGTGTAGATGAACGTGAAGAGGTCCTCCTCGTCGATCGCGGCGACGGCGTCGTCGAGCGCGGCCGGGTTGGCTGCCGCGTATGCCCGGCCCTCCTCCTCGAGCGCCGGTAGGTCGGCGTAGGTGAGGACGTCGCGCACGCCGGGGAGCGACGCGCGGTCCGCCTCGACCTTCGCGCGCTGGGTCTCGTCCTCGCAGAGGACGCCGACGGCCTCGGAGTGAGCGAGGACGTAGTGCACGTCGTTCGGCGCCGAGCTCGCGTAGATCGCCGCTCCCACGGCGCCGACGTGCGCGAGCGCGAAGTCGAAGAGCGACCACTCGAGGGTGTTGCGCGCGAGGATGCCGAAGGCGTCGCCCTTGCGGACGCCGCGCGCCAGGAGGCCGTTGGCGAGGTTCGTCACCCGCTCCGCCGCCTCGGCCCACGGCACCTCCCGCCACGTGCCGTGCTCCTCCACGAGGTAGCCGACGCCGGTGTTCCGGGCAACTGCGTCGCGCCAGAGGCGTGGAATGGTGCGGTTTCCAGGCATCTACCTGCAACTCTAGATGGAGGGGACGGCCCGTCGATCCCGAAATCCGGCGGTCCGCCCCTAGACTTTGGAGGGACATGCGCGTCACGTGGAACGGATCGTTGAGCTTCGGGCTCGTCAGCATCCCCGTCGGGCTCGCGCCCGCGACAAAGCCGGCCGCCCGACAGTCGGACGTCTCGTTCCGCCTGCTCCACCGCGAGTGTCTGACACCGATCAAGCAGAAGCGCTGGTGCCCGAAGCACGACCGCGAGGTCGGCCCGGACGAGCTCGTCAAGGGCTGGGAGGTCGCGAAGGGCCAGTTCGTCGTCGTCGAGGAGTCCGAGCTCGAGGCGCTCGACCGCCACGACGACTCGCGCACGATCGACATCGAGCGGTTCGTCCCGCTCGCGGACGTCGACCCAGTCTGGATGGACCGCACGTACTTCCTCGTCCCGGGCGCGGCGCCGGCGCAGCGCCGGCCGTACAAGCTCCTTCTCGAGGCGATGGAGGAGGCTGGCGTGGGTGCGATCGGCCGCTTCGTGCGATCGGGGCGCGAGTCGCTCTGCCTTGTGCGTGCTCGGGGCCAGGGGCTCGTGCTGGAGACGATGTACCTGGCGGAGGACGTCTACTCGCAGGCGGAGATCGACGAGGCGATGGAGGCGACCGACGTGAAGAAGGCGGAGCTCGAGCTCGCGCGCCAGATCGTCGACGGCCTCGCCGCCGAGTTCGACCCCGCCGAGCTTCAGAGTGCGTACCGGCGCGACCTCCGCACGCTGCTCGAGGCGAAGCTCCGCGGCGAGGAGATCGCCGCGCCGGAGCCCGTCGCCGAGCCGGCCCCCGCCGTCGACCTGATCGAGGCGCTCCGGGCGAGCGTCGCCGCTGCGAAGGCGTCCTCCGCGCGACCCAAGAAGGCGGCCGCGAAGCCTGCCGCCGAGAAGCGCCCCGCGCGTAAGGCCGCACGGAAGTAGCCCGGCGCACGACGAGGGGCCCCCGCGGCGGGACCCCTCGCGAACGTGGACGAGCCGCTGCCCTAGTGCGTCGCGACGGGTGTCGCGCCGACGGCCTGGAGCTGGGCCTGGAAGAGGTACTTGTCGATCTTGCCCTGGTAGATCGGGACGCCTTCCGCGACGCAGAGCTTGATGACCGCGTCGCGGTCCATGTTGAGCTCCTTCGCGAGCTCCTCGGGCGTCAGGTGATTCGCCATCGAGCGCTTCCTCCCTCGAGCGACGAAAAAGCCCGCCGACGCGGCTGCGTGCGGGCGGGCTCGATTCTCGCTCCTCCGTTGGCGGCGGGGGTCAACGGGCCCGCCTCCCGAAAACGTCCATGTGCTCCGAGGATAACCGCCCGGGCGGGCGGACCGCAACGGGAGCTTCCGCCCCGTCGTATCCATGTCTGACGGCCCTTCCTGCCCCGAGAATCTCTGCCGGGACGCCAAGCGGCGGCGGTCGGTGCGGGGCGCTCGACGAGGGGGCCCCGAGGGGAGCATGGGGTCCCCGCGTCGGTTAGACGGGGTTCGCGATCTCGACGTAGTGCCACGCGACGCCGAACCGCTCCGCGAGGTGCGACGCCAGCGCCTGCACGCCGAACTGCTCCGTCGCGTGGTGCCCGGCGGCAAGCAGGTGCACCCCTAGCTCGCGCGCGGTCGCGGCGCTCGGCTCCTCGGGCTCGCCGGTAAGCAGCGCGTCGTACCCCTCGCGTGCGGCCTGGACGAGGTCGTGCCCGGCGGCGCCCGTCGCGACCGCGAGGCGCCTGACCGTGCGGTCGCCGCCGGACAGGACGACAGGCGTATGCCCCACCACACCTGCGACCCGCGTGGCGAGGTCGGCGACCGACACGGGGTCGACCGTGCAGCCGAGCCCGAAGGAGCCGAACGGCTTGGCCGGCACCGCGCCGATCCGGGCCGCGAGCTGGGCGTTGTTGCCGAGCGTCGGGTGCGCGTCGAGCGCGAGGTGGTAGGCGACGAGCGACGCCCTGGCCCGGAACAGCGCCTCGAGCCGCCCGCGCAGACGGGCATCGACGACGAGCGGCTCGTTGCGCCAGAAGAGGCCGTGGTGGACGAGCACCATCTCGGCGCCGAGCTCCGTCGCGCGCTCGAACAGCTCGCGCGAGCACGAGACCCCGCATGCGATCGTCGTGACCTCGTCGGCACCAACGACCTGGAGACCCTGCGGCGCGAACTCGGGGAACCGTTCGATTTCGAGCAGCTCGTCGGCGTACCCGACGATCTCGTCCCGCGTCGCCATCGCGCCGAGTCTACGGCGAGAGGCGCTTGTGTTGAATCAACACAAGCGTTGCTCGGTCGCCCGTCCGCGCCCTCGTATGGCGCGTGTCACGGCCGCGCGGGCCAACGGCTACCCTTCTCCCGCTCGGGGTGTGGCGCAGCCTGGTAGCGCGCTCCGTTCGGGTCGGAGAGGCCCCCAGTTCAAATCTGGGCACCCCGACTTTCCGCAAGGCAGGAATCCGCGGAAGCGGATTCCTGCCGCGGGAATCCCCGCCTGCGGCGGGGCACACCCCTGAAGGCGCCCGCTGTCGCGGTCGCAACTGCCACGGCACTCCGATCGAAGCCGGCCTCCGGCCTCGACGGTTGGCGCATGCGTCATCGGGCCGGAACCCCCCACGCCTGACTCCCGTCGTGCGACGTTGGGATCCTTTGCCCGATGAGCGCTTCGATTCGGGTACGCGCGCAACGGTGAGCTCGCGGGCGCCGGGTGACGTCGCGCGTATCCTCGACCCGTGCTCCGGGCGGTGCTCCTCGACGTCGACTTCACCCTGTTCCGGCCCGGCCCCGAGCTGGGTCCCGAGGGGTACGTGCGGATCGGGGCGCGGCACGGCCTGACCCTCGATCCGGCGCGGTACGAGGACGCGCGTCTCGCGGCGATCGCCGACCTCCAGCTCCACCCCGAGCTCGTTCACGACACCGAGCTCTGGGTGCGCTTCACCGAAGAGATCGTCACCGGCATGGGCGGCGACCCCGTGCTCTCCCGCTCGTGCGCGGTCGAGCTCGTGCGCGCCTGGGAGCGGCACGAGAACTTCTTCCTCTACGAGGACGCGCTCCCGGCCCTCGGAGAGCTCCGCCGCTACGGCCTCAAGATCGGGCTCGTGTCGAACGGTCAGCGCGACCTCGAGGAGTTCGCGCGCCACCATTCCCTCGACGTCGACGCGTGCGTCGGCTCGCTTGCCCACGGGCACGTGAAGCCGCACCGCTCGATCTTCGAGGCGGCGCTCGCCCGCCTCGGCGCGGAGCCGTCCGAGGCCGCGATGGTCGGGGACAGCTACGCCGACGACATTGCCGGCGCCCGGGCGCTCGGGATGCGGGCCATCCTCCTCGACCGGGACGAGCTCCATGTCGACGAGCCCGACCGGATCGACACGCTGCTTGCGCTGCCCGCTGCGCTTGGGTTGTCCGAACGAAGGCCGCCCTAGACTCCGCCCATGGCGTCCTGCCCGAGCTGTGGACACGAGAACCCCGAGGAGGCGCGATTCTGCAGCGCCTGCGGGACGCAGCTCTCTGCCGCTGAGATCGCGCGCGAGCAGCGCAAGGTCGTCACCGTTCTCTTCTGCGACCTCGTGGGGTCGACGGCGCTCGGCGAGTCGACGGACCCCGAGGCGCTCCGGACGCGCATGCGCCGCTACTTCGAGGACCTCCGCGCGATCATCGAGCGTCACGGCGGCACCGTTGAGAAGTTCGTCGGCGATGCCGTGATGGCGGTCTTCGGAATCCCGGTGTCACACGAGGACGACGCTCTCCGCGCGGTGCGTGCGGGGTCGGAGATGCGTGCCGCGATAGCGGAGCACGGCCTCGAGGCGCGGATCGGGATCAACACCGGCGCGGTTGTCGTCGGCGGCGAAGGTGAGACGCTCGTGACCGGAGACGCCGTCAACGTCGCTGCGCGCCTCGAGCAGGCGGCCGCGGCGACGGAGACGCTGATCGGGGCCGAGACCCGGCTGCTCGTGCGCGACGCCGTGAAGGTCGAGGCCGTCGAGCCGCTTGCGCTGAAGGGGAAATCCGAGCTGGTCGAGGCCTTTCGGCTCCTCGAGGTGTCGGACCACGCCGACCCGCTCGCGCGGAGGCTCGAGACGCCGCTCGTCGGGAGAGACCGCGAGCGCCAGCGTCTCCGGCGCGACTACGAGGACGCCGTCGCGGACTCCACGTGTCGCCTCTTCACGCTCCTCGGGCCGGCCGGGATCGGGAAGTCGCGCCTCGTCGCGGACTTTCTCGAGCGCGTGGGCGACACGGCCGACGTCCTTCGGGGACGATGCCTCTCCTACGGCGAGGGCATCACCTACTGGCCGCTCGTCGAGATCCTGATCGCGATCGGCGTCGAGCCCGACTCCGTCATCGGCACGTCGCCGCCGGAGACGCAGCTCGCCTTTCGGCGGCTCCTCGAGACGCGCGGCCGAACGCCCCCAGGTCGTCGTGATCGACGACCTCCAGTGGGCGGAGCCGGTCTTCGTCGACGTCGTGGAGCACATTGCGGACTTCTCCCGCGACGCGCCGATCTTCCTGCTCTGCATCGCGCGGACGGAGCTGCTCGACTCGAGACCGGGCTGGGGCGGCGGCAAGCTCAACGCGACGTCGCTCCTGCTCGAGCCGCTTCGTGCCGAAGAGTGCGAGGCGCTCGTCGACTGGCTCGTCGCGGACGCACCGCTCGACGGGCAGCTGCGCGGGCGAATTACGACGGCGTCGGCCGGAAACCCGCTCTACGTCGAGGAGATGCTCGCGATGGTGCGCGAGCACGGTGTCGGAGGCGAGATCGTCGTCCCACCGACGATCCATGCGCTCCTCCAGGCGCGCATCGACTCGCTCGACGCCGACGTGCGCGTGGTCATGGAGCGTGGCTCCGTCGAAGGCGAGGTCTTCCACCGCGGCTCCGTGTCCGTGCTCTCCCCGGATCCTCTTCGACCCGCGGTCGAGTCTCATCTTGCGACGCTCGTCCGCAAGGAGCTGATCCGCTCGACGTCACCGACGTTTCCCGACGACGAGGGCTTCCGCTTCCGGCACCTGCTCATCCGCGACGCCGCCTACGAGGCGTTGCCCAAGGCCACCCGCGCCGAGCTCCACGAGCGCTTCGCCGAGTGGCTCTCGGGCCATGATCTCGTCGAGAGCGACGAGATCGTCGGCTATCACCTCGAGCAGGCGCACCGGTACCGGGTCGAGCTCGATGGCGGGGATCCAGCGCTCGACGGGCTCGCGCGCCGCGCGTCCGCGTGCCTGGCGGCGGCCGGTCGAGGAGCCCTCGAACGCGGCGACTACAACGCCGGCCGCTCGCTGCTCGGCCGTGCGACGAGCCTGTTGCCCGAGCAGGACGAGGCGAGGCTCGCGCTCGCGCCGGACTACGCCGACGCCCTGCTCGAATCGAACGCCGACGAAGCCCGGAGCGTGCTGTCGAAAGCGAGGGAGGCCGTCGACCCGGCAACGCGGGCGTACGCCGCGGTGTCGAGGGCGAGCATGGGGTTCGACACCGGTTCCTCCCCTGACGAAACGGAGTCGCGGAACGAGGCGCGGGCGCTTTTCGAGCAGACCAGGGACGAGTACGGCCTGGCGCGCTACTGGTGGAGCGTGGCCATGGAGTCATGGGTGGTCAGGTTGAGCGCGCAAGAGACGGCCGAGGCGGCGGAGCGCGTGCTCGGGCACCTCGAGCGTGCCGGTGAGAGGGGCGCGCGACTGAGCGGCACTGTCCGCAACAGGTTGAGCAGCTGCTACTACAACGGCCCGATGCCGGTCGACGAGGCGCTCGAGCGGATCCGGGCGTTACGGGCAAGCGACCACGGCCTCCTCGCAGCTGCATGGTCGCATGTGGACGTGGGACGCCTGCACGCGATGAAAGGGGACGTCGACCGTGCCCGCGAGCTCTGGAGCGACGGGCGCCAGGTGTACGTCGACGCGGGCCTCCTCATGAGCGCCGCGTCATTCGCCCAGGGCGGGGCCGAGATCGCCTTCCGCGCGGGCGACCTCCGGAGGGAGGAGACGCTGCTGCGAGACAGTCTCGAGATCCTCGAACGAATCGGCGAGCGGGCGTACTTCTCCACCAACGCTCTCTTCCTTGCCGAATGCCTCTACCGCGCGGGAGCGGACGATGCAGAGATCGAGGAGTTGTGCGCGAAGGCACGCGCGGCGACCCCGGCCGAGGACCTCATCAACTTCGTCTGGCTCGAGATGGTCTGCGGGCTGCTCGATGCGCGCAGCGGGGAGCTCGAGCGGGCCGAGGCGCGCTCGCGCCGAGCGGTCGAAGTGGCCGAAACGACTGACTTCCACCGCACGCGGTCGTCTGCGCATTTGTACCTCGCCGAAGTGTTGGCGCTGTCCGGTCGGAGCGGCGAGGCAGCGGAGGCCGCGGCGGAGGCCTTCGGGATCTTCGGGGCGAAAGGCGACGTCACCGCGGCCGCGCAGTTTCGCGCGCGTCTCTCGTCGTTCGGCGTCGCGGTCGACTGATCGGCTGACGACCGAGAGGCAGCCTCTGGCGCGCATACACCCGGCTCGAGCCAGACCTCTCGAGCATCCATCCGGCGGCGTCTGGCGTTCGGCCGGGAACCTGCTCTATCCTGAGCATCGAGTTGACTGAACGTTCAATCGCGCAGGAGGAGAAGCGTCGCGTCATCCTCGACGCGGCCGTTCGGGTCTTTGCCCGACGCGGCTTCCACAGCTCGCGGGTCGGCGACATCGCAGAGGAGGCCGGCGTCGCGCACGGGCTCCTCTACCACTACTTCTCCTCGAAGGACGAGGTGCTGCAGACGGTCTTCCGCGAGAACTGGGCCGAGCTCCTCCAGCGTTTCGAGCAGGTCGAGGCCTCGGACGAGCCGGCCGACGAGAAGCTGCGCGGGATCGTCAAGATCCTCCTCCGCACATGGCGCAACGATCCGGACCTCGTCACCGTCATGGTGCGCGAGGTCGGCCGCAGCGCGCACCTCGCGAGCCAGGTCGAGGTGATCGGCCAGGGCTTCGCCGTGATCGAGCGCGTGATCGGGCAGGGGCAGACGGAGGGCGTCTTCCGGACGACGCTCGACGCGCGCCTCGCCAGCTGGATCGTGTACGGCGGCCTCGAGGAGATCCTCACGGGCTGGGTGATGGGCAGGCTTCCCGACGGCGACGAGGAGGTCGCCCGTGCCGAGCGCACGATCGTCGACGTCGTCCTCGGCGGCCTCGGCGAGACCCGCATCGCCGTCTGACGGCCGAGCCGGGCGCACGACGCTCGTCCTCGGGGCGGGCGCGCTCGGCCTGGCGTGGGCGCTGACGACGACCGCCGCGTACCTGCCGCCGATCCTCGGCCAGTACACCGAGTCGACGACGCTCGTCGGCCTCGTGCTGGCGGCCGAGGGCGTCTTCGCTCTGACGCTTCCGCTCGTGATCGGCCCCTGGAGCGACACCTTCCACACGCCGCTCGGCCGGCGGCGCCCGTTCATGCTCGCGGCGATCGGCCCGATGACCTTCGCGCTCGCGCTGCTCGCGTTCATGCCGAACCTGTGGACGACCGCGCTGATGCTGAGCGCGCTCTTCTTCGCCTACTACGTGTACGAGCCGCCGTACCGCGGGCTCTACCCCGACCTCCTTCCGGACAACGTGTTCGGGCGGGCGCAGGGAGTCCAGCACGTCCTTCGGGGCGTCGCGATCGGCGGTGCGCTGATCGGCGGCGGGTACCTGTTCCACATCTGGCACCCCGCGCCGTTCCTCGTGGCGGCCGCGGTGGTCGGCACCGCGTGCCTCGTGCCGATCCTGCTCGTCACCGAGGACGGCGGCCACGGGCGCGTGTTCGAGGGCGTGCGCACCTACGTCGTGCACTCGTGGCGCGTGCTCCGCTCGAACCGCGACGTTGCGACGTTCCTCGTCGCGAACACCGCCTGGGAGGGCACATTCGCCGGGGCCCGCACGTTCGTCGTCCTCTACGTGACCGTGGGGCTCGACGAGCCGCTCTCGACGTCGACCTACATCCTCGCGGCGGTCGCAGGCGGCTACATCGTCGCCGCGCTCGTCGCCGGGCGGATCGGCGACCGGGTGGGGCTCGCGCGAATGATCGTCGTCGCGTCCACCGTCTACGGTACGGGCCTCGTCCTCGGCGGGCTCGCGCGTGAGTGGCACGCGTGGTACCTGGTGCTGATATTCGCCGTGGCGATCGCAGGGGGCACCGTGATGACGCTCGCCTGGGGGCTGCTCTTCAAGCTCATGCCCGCGGGCGAGCGTGGCGCCATCTCGGGCCTCGCGACCACGACGAAAGGGGTCGGGCTCGTCGTCGGGCCGCTCGCGGCGGGCGCGGTGATCGACCTCCTGCGACCCCGTCTCGAGGCGACCGAGGGCTATCAGGCGCTCTGGCCGGTCCTCGGACTGCCGATCCTGCTCGTCATCCCGCTCGTCGCGCGGCTCGTGCGGGCCGAGTCAGAGGCGGATCGGATTGCCGGACGCCAGCAGGCGGACGTCCCACACCTCGTCGACGGCGGAGACGACTGAGCCAGGCAGCGTGCACCGGGCGACGCGGACCGTCGGCGCTCGCCCCGCCGGCTCAGGTGCGCCCGAAGGCGTTCTCGCCCGTCAGCGCCTGCCCGACGACGAGGGTGTGCACCTCGTGCGTGCCCTCGTAGGTGAGCACGGACTCGAGGTTGTTCATGTGGCGGATGACCGGGTACTCGAGCGTGACGCCGTTGGCGCCGAGGATCGTGCGGGCCGTGCGGCGACCTCGAGCGCGCCGCGGACGTTGCCGAGCTTGCCGAGGCTGACGTGCTCGGGGCGCAGGCGTGCCCGCGTCCTTCATGCGGCCCAGGTGGAGCGCGAGCAGCGAGCGCGCGGTTGATCTCGAGCGCCATCTCGGCGAGCTTCTGCTGGGTGAGCTGGAACGCCGCGATCGGCTTGCCGAACACGATGCGCTCGCGGGCGTAGTCGAGCGCCGCCTCGAAGCAGGCGCGGGCCGCGCCGACCGCGCCCCAGACGATCCCGTAGCGCGCCTCGTTGAGGCACGACGAGCGGCCCGCGCAGCGTCCTCACGTCCGGGAGCACCGCGTCTGCGGGCAGCGCGGACGTCGTCGAGCAGCGAGCTCGCACGTCACCGAGGCCCGCAGCGAGAGCTTCTTGTGGATGTCCGGGGTCGTGAAGCCCTTCGTGCCGCGCTCGGCACGAGGAAGCCGCGGATCTCGCCCTCGTCGGTTCGCGCCCAGACGACCGCGACGTCGGCGATCGACCCGTTGGTGATCCACATCTTCGCGCCGTGCAGCACCCAGTCGGAGCCGTCGCGTCGCGCGTGCGTGCGCATCGAGCCCGGGTCCGACCCCGCGTCCGGCTCGGTCAGACCGAAGCAGCCGATCGCCTCGCCCGCGGCCATCCGCGGCAGCCACTCGCTGCTTCTGCTCCTCCGAGCCCCAGCGCCAGATCGCGTACATCGCGAGCGAGCCCTGGACGGAGACCAGCGCTCCGGACACCCGCTGTCGCCGGCCTCGAGCTCGCAGGCAGGCGATGCCGTAGGCGACGGCGCTCGCCCCCGGGCAGCCGTAGCCCTCGAGGTGCATCCCGAGCAGCCCGAGCTTCGCCGAGCTCGCCGACCAGCTCGCCGCGGAAGGATCCGCCTTCTCGAACCAGTCGCCGACATCGGGCAGTACGCGCTCGCGCACGAACTGCGCGCACGGTGTCGCGGATCGCGCGCTCCTCGTCGTCGAGCAGCCCGTCGACGTCGAGATAGTCGAACGGGTCGAGCGCGCTTGAGGCCTCGGTCGTGGTCGCCATGCTGTCCTCCTCCTCGGGGCGCCGTGATTGTAGTGACGCCCGGCCGTTGGACAGCGACCCGCCTACGATCGGATGATGCCGGGCATGGAGAGCCGGAAGTGGCGCGGCGTGGACGAGCTGCTCGGCGACGCGCGCCGGCACATCGAGCGCATCGACCCGCGGACTGCCTGGGAGGCGTCTTGCGCGGGCGAGGTGCTGATCGTCGACATCCGCTCCGACGACGAGCGGCGCCTCGAAGGGGTCGTCCCGGGCTCGCTCCACGTCCCGCGGACAGTGCTCGAGTGGCGCGCCGACGAAAGGTCGGGCTGGAGCAACCCGCACCTCGCTCGAGCCGGCCGCCGGCTCGTCCTCCTGTGTGCGCACGGGTGCTCCTCGAGCCTCGCCGCCGCGACGCTCGTCGAGCTGGGGCACGCCGCGGCAGGCGACGTCACGGGGGGGTTCCAGGCCTGGCTCGAGGACGGGCTTCCGACGCGGACGGCGCCCGTGCGACCGGCGGGCGTTCTCCCGGGGATGGGGACGATCGACTGATCCCGCAGTCGCTTGCCGTGACCCGGACGCCCGGCTAGTATTGACTGACTAGTCAATCGACGTTCAGGAGCACGAGCATGGCGACGATGGAGACCGGGCTTGCGAGCGGCGTGTCGTTCGCGCTGACCGACGAGCAGAAGGAGCTCCGTGCGCTCGCGCGGGAGTTCGCGGCGAAGGAGATCCGACCGAGGGCGGCCGAGTGCGACGAGCACCAGACCCATCCGGCCGACGTCGTCGCGAAGGCCCACGAGCTCGGGCTGATGAACCTCCACCTGCCCGAGTCGCTCGGCGGGCCTGAGCTCTCGACCTTCGACGGGATGCTCGTCGGCGAAGAGCTCAACTGGGGCTGCTCCGGCATCGGCACGTCGATCGGAGCCAACGGGCTCGCAGCCGGGCCGATCCTCGTCGCCGGCACCGAGGAGCAGAAGCGGGAGTGGCTCGCGCCGCTCGTCTCGGAGCCCATTCTCGGCTGCTTCGGGCTCTCCGAGCCGGGAGCAGGCTCCGACGTGTCGGGGATCCAGACCACCGCGGTGCGCAAGGGGGAGGACTACGTCGTCAACGGCTCCAAGATGTTCATCACGAACGCCGGCCGGGCCTCGTGGATCGTCTGCTTCGCCTCGACGGACAGGTCGAAGGGCCACCGCGGGCTGACCGCCTTCGTGATCGGGATGGACACCGAGGGCGTCACGATCGAGAAGCACCTCGACAAGATGGGCCAGCGCGCGACCGACACGTCCGCCGTCGCGTTCCAGGATGTCGCCGTACCCGCGGCGAACCGGCTCGGCGGGGAGGGCGACGGCTTCAAGATCGCGATGCAGACGCTCGATTTCACGCGCCCCGGCACGGCGGTCGGCGCCGTCGGCGTCGCGCAGGCCGCATACGAGCTCGCGGTCGAGTATGCGAAGGAACGCGTCCAGTTCGGGACCCCGATCGCGATGAACCAGGGCGTCTCGTTCCTCGTCGCCGACATGGCGACGGAGATCGAGGCCGCGCGGCTCCTCACCTGGCAGGCGGCCTGGATGATCGACCAGGGCTACGGCCGCAAGGCCACGAAGTACTCGTCGTTCGCGAAGCGTTTCGCGGCCGACACCGCGATGAAGGTCACGACCGACGCCGTCCAGGTCTTCGGGGGCTACGGCTACATCAAGGAGTACCCGGTCGAGAAGCTCATGCGCGACGCGAAGCTGTTCCAGATCTACGAGGGCACCTCGCAGATCCAGCGCCTCGTGATCGCGAAGGAGATCTTCCTCGGCTGAGGCTGGCTCGCCAGGCTTGGTCGGGCAGGAGTCGGGTCCCGCGTCGCCCATGCAACAGACTGTTGCCTGGGCATTTTGCCTGGTAGACGCGTACCACACAGGTGGTAGTGTTCTGGTATGCGAACCACCATCGACAAGGCTGGGCGCGTCGTGATTCCGCGAGCCTTGCGCGAGCAAGTCGGTCTCGCCCCCGGCGAGGTGGAGGTCACCGTCGACGGTGTTGCGGTCCGCGTCGAGCCGGTCGCCGGCGAAGGGCTCGTCGAGGTCGAGGGCAGGCTCGTGATCCCCACGTCCGGCTCGGCAGTCGACGACGAGCTCGTCCGCGAGCTTCGCGATGCCGACCGTACGTAGAGGCGCACGCTCGCCGGTACCGGAGCTGCTCGTCGACACCAGCGTCGCGGTGGCGGTCGTCGTCGCAGACCACGATCACCATCCCTCGACGACGCGGGCGGTGGCTCGACGGCGACTCGGGCTGGCCGGCCACGCGGCGTTCGAGACGTTCTCGGTGCTCACCCGGCTTCCGTCGCCTGCGCGCCGTGCTCCTGGGGTCGTCGATCAACTGCTTCGGGCGAGCTTTCCCGCCACGCGTTTCCTCGGAGCGGACGACACCGCGGCGCTCCTGCGTCGGCTTGCCGGTCTCGGGATCGCGGGCGGCGCGGTCTACGACGCGCTGGTCGGTGCCGCGGCGGTCACCCACGGGTTGCCACTCGCGACGCGGGACGTGCGGGCGGTCGACGTCTACCGCGCGCTCGACGTCGAGCTCGAGATCATCGGCTAACGAGCGAGGGCCCGCTGGAAGGGCGGCAGGAAGCCCGGGGCGACGCGCGCGTCGCCCAGCCAGTGCTGCAGCCGCCCGGCCTCCGCTTCGACTGCCGCCTCGCCCTCCGAGCCGACGTCCTCGAGCAGCTTCCACACGATCTCGCCGCTTTTCCGCTGTGACCAGCCGCCGACGACGCGCCCGTCCCACCAGACGGTCGGTCCTGCGTTGCCGTTCGTGTCGAACAGGACCTGCGCGTGCGGGCCGAGGTACCAGTCGCGCAGCTTCCAGCCCATCGTCGTCGGGTCGAGGGTCGGCAGGAGCGCCGCCGAGGGCTCGGGCGGCGCGACGGGCTCCAGGTCGTCGGCGAGGACGTAGCCGCTCGAGCCCTCGAGTTCGGCGACCGCGTGGGGGACGGCCGCGAGGGCTGCTCGTGCCTCCCGGGCGGTCCAGCCCGCCCACCAGCGGACGTCCGTCTCGGTCGCCGGCCCGAAGGCGTGCAGCCAGCGATGCAGAAGCTCCGCCTGGGCGGCAGCGGTGTCGAGCGGCTCCAGGTGCGAGGACGCGAGCCTCCAGCGGTACTGCCCGTGCGTCCAAGCGCCGCGCGGGCGCCCACGGACGATCGCGCCCTCCGCGGCGAGCAGCGGCAGCACGCGGGAGGCCGCGCTGACCTCGGTCTCCCACCGCGTCCCGACGCCCAGTCGGAGCTTCGTCGCGAGCAGCGGATCGGAGCGCGTCAGGTCGGCGGTGAACACCTCGTCCCGCTCGGCGAGCGCCTCCAGCGCCGCCGCGGCCACGAGGTCGATCCAGCGTGCCGCGTCGTCCGCGACGCCGCTCTCCGCGACGAAGCGCTCGAGGTTGTGTCGCTCGCGCGCCGCAACCGTGCGCGTGCAGGCCGCGTCGACGACCGCGGCGAGCTCTCGCGGCACGACCCAGAGCGTCCTGCGCATCCCCAGCATGCGGACGAGTGCTCCGTCGTCGTAGAGCGCGCGCTCGAGGTCGGCCGCGGCGAAGTCGCGCGTGCGCGTCCAGGTGGACAGGAACACCGTTGCGGCGTCGGTCGAGTGGAGCGCCACGAGCGAGCGAGCGACCTCGACGGGGTCGTCGGAGCGAGCCGCCGGCGCCAGCAGGTGCCGGCGCACGAGCCGCGCCCGCCGCTCGCCGACCGTGATCCGCTCCATCCGCACCTTCTACCAACGCGGAGGACAACGCTTGTGTTGAATCACCACAAGCGCTGTCTGCCCGCTGCGCTTGGCATGGGCGCTCGAGCTCGGCCGCGGGAACGTTCCAGCCGCGCGACGATCGTGCCGGGGGCGGATGCCGCGCGGGAGCTCTGGATGGGTAGTTCCACGGGATCGGCTCCCGTGGGGCGCGAGCCGGCCGCTCGTGGGCGGAAGCGTCCACGACGCGTCGGATCGCGCATCCACGCGCCGGAGGCCGTGGAACTACTCATCTAGGATCGTCGCCGTGGCGCTCGAGATCGACCTTTCCGGGCGGGTTGCGCTCGTGACGGGCGGGTCGCGCGGCCTCGGCCGCGCAGACGCGCTGACGCTCGCGCAGGCCGGCGCAGATATCGCGATCGCGGACATCCTCGTCGAGTCCGACACGAGCGCCGCGGCCGACTACGGCGTGCTGGCGCAGGCGGCTGTCGCCCAGGGGATGGTGCACACCGAGGAGACGGTCGAGGAGATTCGCGCGCTTGGTCGCAACGCGCTCGCGGTCCGGTGCGACGTCAGCGACCGCGCCCAGGTCGACGCAGCCGTGGAGCGGGTCGTCGAAGAGTTCGGGTCGGTCGACATCCTCGTCAACAACGCCGGCACGCTCGACCATGTCGGGCAGTTCCACGACCAGCGTCTCGACCTCTGGGAGCGTGACCTGCGGGTCAACCTCACCGGAGCGTTCAACTGCTCACAGTCCGTGTGGCCGCACATGAAGGAGCGCGGCTTCGGGCGGATCGTGAACATGGCCTCGGTCGCCGGGACGCTCGGCGGCTTCGGGCAGGCGAGCTACGCGACCACGAAGGCCGGCATCCTGGGGCTGACGCGGACGCTCGCGATGGAGGGCGGCCGCCACGGGATCACGTGCAACGCGATCGTCCCGGGGATCATCGGAACCGAGGCATTCCACCTGTCGAGCCCGGTGATGAACGAGCGGATCGCGAGCCGGACGGTATTCAAGCGCCCCGGTGAGCCCCAGGACATCGCCAACGCGATCGCGTTCCTGTGCTCGGACCTCGCCGGGTACGTCACGGGGATCGAGCTCAACGTCTCGGGAGGCGTCGAGCTGTTCGTCTTCTGAGAACCCCTGACCCAGCCTCCGGTAGCTAGATTTCGGCTCGTGTCATCCGGCGCGTCCAGCGTTCCGGCAATGGCGCGCCGACGACGCTCACGCCGCCTCGCGGTGCGCCGAGCCGTCCTCGTGGTCGGTGCCTTCGTGCTGCTCGGAATCCTCGTCTCGACCCTGTTTGCAGGGTCGCCGACGCGGCTTCCGGAAGGGACGAGGGTCGGCGGCCTCGACGTCGGCGGGATGCAGCTCGCAGCGGCGACGGCCGCGCTCGAGTCGCGGTCGGACGCGCTCGCGCATGCGCCGGTGCAGTTCGTCGCAGGGGGCCGGACGTTCTCGGTCACCGCGTCGCAGCTCGGCGTCCGACCCGCCTGGGAGGCCGCGGTGCGCACAGCGGCCGATGCCGGCGACGGGCTCGCCCCCGTCCGCGGGCTCAAGCGCCTTCAGGCGCGGCTCTTCGGGTCGGAGGTCGACCCACGGGTCGACGTGTACCCCTCGGCGGTGCGCTACACCGTCGAGCGGATCGCCGCCGCGGTCGACCGGCCCGCCGTGGATGCGAGCCTCCGGCGTCGCGGGCTCGCGGTCGTGACGACACCCGCCAGGGCGGGCGTCCGCCTCGAACGTGCTCCGGCGTCGGCGGCGATCGTCGAGGCGCTCGCCTCGATCGAGCGTCCGGGGCCGGTGCGCCTCCCGGTCGTCCGCGCCGAGCCCAAGGTCACCGGGGATCAGCTCGCCGCGGCCGCGGCCTCCGCCCGCACGGCGCTTTCTGCCCCGGTGACGCTGACGGTCGGGCCGACGCGCTTCCGGCTGCCGCGTTGGCGGATCGCGCAGCTGCTCGACCTGCCGAGCGGAGGCGCAACGCGGGTCACGGTCGGAGGGCCTGCGGCACGGACGTGGCTCGCATCGGTCGCGCGCTCCGTCGACCGGGCGCCGAGCGACGCAACGTTCAGGGTGATCTCGGGCGGCATCGAGGTCGTTCCGGCGCGCCCCGGTCGCGCGCTCGACCTCGATGCTGCACGCGTGGCGATCCAGAGGGCGATCCTCTCACCCACCGGCCGCGCCGCGACCGTCGCGACCGCATCGAGCGAGCCCGACCGGACGACCGCGGATGCGGAGGCGATGGGGATCACCGGCATCGTCGGCTCGTACACGACCACGTACGGCGGCACGCCAGGCCGGCTCCACAACGTCGCGCTCGTCGCCGATCTGATCGACGGGGCGCTGGTCGCGCCCGGTGCCCGGTTCTCGTTCAACGAGACGACGGGAGAGCGCAACGCCTCGAAGGGGTTCGAGGAGGCGCCGGTGATCATCAACGGCGAGCTCGAGAGCGGGATCGGCGGCGGCGTGTGCCAGGTCTCGACGACGCTCTTCAACGCCGCGTTCGAGGCTGGTCTCTCGATCGACAAGCGGACGAACCATGCGCTCTTCATCAGCCACTACCCGCTCGGACGCGACGCGACGGTGAACTACCCGGACATCGACCTCGTGTTCACCAACGACACCGAGAAGTGGCTCCTGGTGCGCACGTTCGTCGGCGCCGGGTCGCTCACGGTCAACGTCTACGGGACGCCGCAACACCGTCGCGTCGAGACCGAGACCGCGCCGCTCGACGTCGACGGCAAGGTGCCGTGGAAGCGGATCGACGACGACACCTTGCTCAAGGGCGAGAAGGTCGTGGAGCAGTGGGGCTCGCCGCCCCGCTCGACGAGCGTGACGCGGCGCGTCTACCGGCCCGACGGGACGCTCCTCTACAACACGACGTGGCACTCCTACTACGTCGGCGAGCCGACCGTCGTCCGGATCGGGACCACGCCGCGTCCGAAGCCGAAGAAGGCGGAGAAGCCGGCAGCGGCCAAGCCGCCCGCGGCCACGACGGAGGAGCCGGCCGGCCCGCCCGTGCTCCCTAGGGCGTCTGCGTCGACGCCTCGGCCCTGAGCACGTCCTCGACGAACCAGGCGGGCACTCGCGTGGGCCGGTGCGTCGCGGCGTCGACCGTGGCGTGGGTCGTCCAGCCGTGGGCGATCCGCTCTCCGGCGCGCTCGACCGCGTACTCGTAGCGGAAGCGTGCTCCCCGGATCTCTGCGCAGCGCACCCCGATCGTGAGCACGTCGTCGAACACCGCGGCGCGCTCGTACTCGAGATGGATCCCGGTCGTGAGAGCCTCGATGCCGCGTTCCCGGATCGCCTGGTAGCCGCCGGCGAACGCCGCCAGGTACGCGACACGCGCTTCCTCGAGCCAGACGACGAACGAGGCATGGTGTGCGATCCCCTGCGCGTCGGTCTCCGAGAAGCGGACGCGCACCTGGTGGGTGAAGGCGTACGTGCGCATCGGGCCGAGATATACCCCGGCTCTAGGATGTCCGCCGTGGGAACCGCCGCGGAGCTCGCCTCGCTGATTCGCGACCTGGGGCCCGCAGTCGTCCTCACGGGCGCCGGCATGTCGACCGAGAGCGGGATCCCGGACTTCCGCTCGGCGAGTGGGATCTGGGCGGACGTCGACCCGCTCGAGGTGGCGTCGATCGACGCCTTCCACCGCGACCCGCTCCACGTCTGGCGATGGTACGGCCCGCGCATCGGAGGCCTGCTCGCGGCGGAGCCGAACGCGGGTCACGCCGCCCTCGCGTCGCTCGAGCACGCCGGTCACGTCGTCGCCGTCGTGACGCAGAACATCGACCTGCTGCACACGCGCGCCGGGAGTCGTGACGTCGTCGAGGTGCACGGCTCGATCGCCCGCTTCCCGTGCCTGGAATGCGACGCCGAGGAGTCGCTCGCGGAGATCCTCGTCCAGCTCGAGACGCGGGAGGCGCCGGTCTGCGCCCGCTGCGAGGCGATCCTCAAGCCCGGCGTCGTCATGTTCGGCGAGCTTCTCCCGGTCGAGGCGATCGAGCGCGCCGAACGACTCGCACGCGACGCGGGCGTGCTCCTCGTCGTCGGGTCGTCCCTCCAGGTCTGGCCCGTCGCGGGGCTGCCCGGGGACACGGTTCGCGCCGGTGGCGCCCTGGCGATCGTCAACCTCGAGGAGACGCCATACGACGGGGACGCGGCCGTCGTCGTCCGGGAGGCGTCGGGCGCGGCGCTCGCGGAGGTCGCGCGGATGCTCGATGCCTGAGAAGAACTCGTTTCAGGATGACGCTTCGCCGGCGGGGCGTTCTGGGCGAGCGCGATGCGAGGACGCAGGGAGCGCCAATAGCAGCGCTATTGGCGCGACCGAGGACGAAGCAGGGCGCCGCACAGGACGACCCGCCGGCTCAAGGCTTGATTCTGAAACGAGTTCAATGGCCACCGCGGGCGGTGGTGCCGCCGAGGTTGCACTCGCGTGCTCGGTCGACGCCGGGTACACGCTGCCGCTCCTCGTCGCGCTCGCGTCCCTCCGCGCGCGTCTGCGCCCCTCGTTGCGAGTCGTGCTCCACCTCGTCCACTCGGGGCTCCCGGACGACCACCTGGCCGCGATCGCGCGCTACGCCGAGGTGCGGCAGGTCTCCCCCGACAGAGCCCGGCTCGCGCCCGTCCCGCGCCACCGGCGCTTTCCCCGTGAGGCAGCCGCTCCACTCTTGCTCGGCGACCTGCTCCCGAGCGACCTCGACCGCGTCGTCTTCCTCGATGCGGACAGCCTGGTGCTCGACGACCCGGAGGAGCTCTGGACGGTCGACCTGGGGGAGGGCGTGCTCGGTGCGGTGGTCGACGGGGCGATCCCGCGCTGTGACGCGCCGCGCGGTGTCGCGGGCTGGCGCGAGCGCGAGATCCCGCCGAGTACGCCCTACTTCAACGCCGGCGTGCTGACGATCTCGCTCACGGCGTGGCGCGAGCGCGACGTCACCGGCAGGGCGCTCGCGTACCTCGCCGGCCGGCGGGGAGCGAGGGGGTTCCTCCACCAGGAGGCCCTGAACGCGGTCGCGTGGAGCGAGTGGCACCGACTCGATCCGCGCTGGAACGTCCTCGGCAGCCTCGCCGGCCGGCAGTTCGGGCCTCCCGCGCCTGCCCGCCCGGGCATCGTGCACTTCGCGGGCCGCGTGAAGCCGTGGCGTTCGCGTGCGGCCGGGCCGTTCGCCGCCCGGTACCGAGCGGCGCTCGCGGAGGTGGCATCGCTCCTTCCTCCGGTCGAGCCGACCCTCCGCGACCGCGCGCTCGGGCCCTACGATCGCCTGCTGCGCGGGTGGGTCTACCCGGTCGAGCGGGCGCTCTGGTCGCGGGGGGTGATCCGGTGACCCGGCTGTCGATCGTGCTCCCCGCGCTCGGCGGCCTCGACACGGTGCGGGCGGTGCTCGCCCGCTGGGACGCGCAGGCGCGTCGCGACGAGCTCGAGCTCGTCGCGCTGTGCCCCGAAGGGGCCGCCGGCGACGGCGACCACCGGCTCCGACTGGTCGACAGCACCGGGCAGCTGCTCCACGAAGCGCGCGCGCAAGGGATCCGTGCGGCGGCCGCAGACCACGTCTTTCTCGCCGAGGACCATTGCGTCCCCGAGACGGGCTGGTCGGATGCGATCCTCGAGCGGCTCGGTGAGGGCTGGGACGCGATCGGCTGCTCGCTCCGCCCCGGTGAGGCGACGGGCGCGTGGTCCCAGGCGACCTTCCTGCTCGGCTACGGCGAGTGGATGCCGCCGATCGAGAGCAGCCCGGTGCGCGCGCTCCCGGGACACAACCTCGTGCTGCCGCGCCGCCGGCTCGTCGAGCTGGGCGACGAGCTCGAGGAGCTCCTGCTCGTCTCGACGTTCCTCGTGCGCCGCGTGGCGAGGCCGGAGCGGAGCCTGCTCGAGGCGAGTGCGCGGATGCGCCACTTCGACGTGAGCACGCGTCGCGGCGAGCTCGACGTCTTCGCGACCATCGGGCGGTCGTACGGCGCGATGCGCACCCGGGGCCGGTCGACGGTCGCGCGCGGTCTCTTCGCGGCGGCCTTCCCCGCCGTCGCGGCTGCGCACTGGCGCCGCGGCGCGATCCAGTACCGGCGCGCCGGGCGCGCCAACGGCATGCGTCCCGCCAGCCTCGGCGCTGCCGCGGTCCTCGCGGGCGTCTGGGCGCTCGGGGAGGCTGTGGGGGCGCTCGCGGGAGTCGACCGCGTCCAGGCAACAGCGTGGCGGAGTGAGACGAAGCCGGTCGTCGATGCGCGACTCGAGCGGCAGAAAGCGTACGATGACCGGTAATGACGACCACGACGAAGAACGACGACGTGATCGCGCGCCTCGCCGGCAAGGGCGAGGAGGCGATCAAGCGGCTCGCCGACCTCCCGGGCGGTCAACGTGCGCTCGAGGCGTTCAACGACCTCAAGCTCCGCGTGGACGACCTCTCCCGGAAGGTGCGCGGCGTCGACGAGCTCGAGAAGCGCGTCGCGAAGCTCGAGAAGGAGCTCGCGAGCATGAAGCGCGCTCAGAAGCCCGACGCGGCACCGAAGCCGTAGGCGTTCAGGTGAGGCCGGTGTCCGACCTCGAGTCGGACACCTCCGTGCGCCGTGGCACGCGGAGCGTGAGCGCGCGCGGGATCACCTCGAAGGTGACGGGCGTCGTGCCGGGCTGCTCGCCGTCGAGCTCGACCGGGAGCGGCGTGTCGCTCGTCACCGTCACGGTGGCGCCGCGCAGGAGCTCCGCCTTGGGATGCGGCAGGTGCGTCCCGCGGTACATCTTCGGCACGGTCTGCACGAGGTCGCGCTTCGTGACGTCCCCGATCGTGAGGACGTCGAAGATGGCGTCGTCGGGCTCGGCGTCGGGGCAGATCTCGAGCCCGCCGCCGAAGAAGCGGCCGTTGGCGACGACGACATCGAACATGCGACCCGCCCGGCGCTCGCCGTCGACCGTAACCTCGATCTCGCTCGCCTGCCAGCCGGAGAAGACCGCGAAGATCGCCCACAGGTAGGACGCCTTGCCGCCGAGCGCCTTCGTGGTCTCGTTCGCTCGCTTGGCGATCGCGCCGCTCATCCCGGCGCTGGCGACGTTCGCGAAGACCGCCGTCGCGTCCGAGCCGTCCCAGGCGCGGTACGAGGCGCGCCCGAGATCGATCGTGCGCGCCTCGCCTTCGAGCGCGACCCGCGCCGCCTCGTCGATCTTCCGCGGGATCCGAAAGGTGCGCGAGAAGTCCCACCCGGTGCCGCGCGGGACGAGCGCGATCTCGGGCTGCCGACCGAGCCCGGCGAGCCCGTTCGCGACCTCGTGCAACGAGCCGTCGCCGCCGACGACGACGAGCAGCTCCGCTCCGCCGAGCGCCGCCTCCCGCGCGAGCTCGGCGAGGTGACCGGGCCGCTCGCTGAAGAGCGTGTCCCCCTCGAGCCCGGCCGCGGCCGCCTGCCGCGCGAGCTCGGGCCACCGCCGCCCCGTCGAGCCGTTCGCCGAGGCCGGGTTGACGAGGAAGATCGTGTGCTTCGGCTGCGGCATCCGCGGCGGCAGCCTCGCTGCTACCCGGCCGTCACCACGTGGAGCGCCAGCTCCGTCATCTGATCGACCGCCGTACGCATCTCCTCGTCGGTGATGCGGACGAACTCACCCTCGACGACGACGTCGGAGACGATCAGCATGCAGCCTGCCTGGATCTTCCGGATCGCGCCGAGCGTGAAGAGGATCGCGGCCTCCATCTCGACGGCGAGGATCCCGCGCTCCGACCAGCGGCCCGCCAGGCCGGGGTCGGGCTGGTAGAAGATGTCGCTCGAGACGATCGGGCCGACGCGCACCGGCTTGCCGAGCTCCTTCGCCTGGTGCACCGCCTCGTGGACGAGCCCGAAGTCGGCCGTCGGCGCGTGGGGCTCGCCGCCGACGTAGTGCGCCGCGGTCGAGTCGGCAGGAGTTGCGGAGAGCGCGACGATGAGATCGCCCATCGAGAGGTCGGGCTGGAGCCCGCCGCAGGTGCCGACCCGCATGATCTTCGTGACGCCGAGCTGGGTCAGCTCCTCGATCACGATCGCGGCGGAGGGGCAGCCCATGCCGCTCGACTGGACGGAGACCGGCATCCCCTCGAACGTCCCCGTGTAGCCGAGCATCCCGCGCTCGGAGTTCCGCTGGACGACATCCTCCATGAAGGTCTCGGCGATGTACTTCGCCCGCAGCGGGTCGCCGGGCAGGAGGCAGGCCTCGGCGTAGTCGCCCTTGGTCGCACGCACGTGGATCGGCATGGCGGGGAAGCCTACGGGCTGCGCGCCTAGAGTGTCGCTCGCATGCGCGCGCGCCTCGTCGAGCCGTCAACCGAGCAGATCCTCGCCTACTGCGCCGACGACCCGGTCGAGCGCGTGTTCCTCGAGGACGTGGCGCGCCGCGAGAGCGGGCGGTTCGCGGCGCTCGAGAACGGTGAGGGCAGGCTGCACGCGCTCTGCCACCTCGGGACGAACGTCGTCCCGTCGGGGAGCGGCTGCAGCGCGTTCGCCGAGGTTGCGGCGCGCGTGGCGCCCCGCATGCTGATCGGCGAGCAGGCCGCGGTGACAGAGCTCTGGGACGCCGCGCGCCGGCGGCTTCCGCGGGCTCGGGAGGACCGGGTCGGTCAGCCCGTCTATGTCTCGACGACGCCGCCCGAGCCGGGCGACAGCGGTCTCCGCGCGGCGACGCGGGCGGACCTCGACATCCTCGTGCCCGCGTGTGCCCGGGCGCACTTCGAGGAGCTCGGCGTCGACCCGCTGCGGCGCGACCCGAACGGCTTCCGCTGGCGGACGCGGGCCCAGATCGAGGAAGGGCGCTCCTGGCTCTGGCTCGAGGACGGCGCGATCCGGTTCAAGGCGGAGGCGTCCGCGTGGACGCCCGAGGCGGTTCAGCTCCAGCAGGTCTGGGTCGACCCGCCGGTGCGCCGCCACGGCTATGCGGCGCGGGCGCTCCGCGACCTGATCCGTCTCCTGCTCGGGAGAGTGCCGACCGTCTGCCTGTTCGTGCGGGCGGAGAACGCGCCGGCGATCGCGCTGTACGACGCGGTGGGAATGGAGCACGTGCTCGACTACCGGAGCCTGCTCTTCTGAGACGACTGCTGCTCGTCCGGCACGGGCATGCGCGCTCGAACCTCGCCGACCGCGTCAGCTCCGTCCTACCGGGCGAGGGACTGTCCGACCGCGGTGTCGAGGAGGCGCTCGCGCTGCGCGAGGCGCTCGTGCCCGAGGACATCGGCCTCGGCGTCGCAACGCGCCTCGTGCGGACGCAGGAGACGCTCGACCTCGCCCTCGGCCTCCGCACGGTCGAACGGCTCGTTCTGCCCGATCTCGACGAGATCGGCTTCGGTGCCTTCGAGGGCGGCCCGCTCGCCGACTACCGCGCGTGGGCGTGGAGCCATCCGCCGGACAGCGAGTGCCCGGGCGGAGGTGAGAGCCGTGTCGAGGCGGCAGTGCGGATCGCCGGTGCCCTCGACACTCTGCTGGGCCGTTCCGAGGACGTCGTCCTCGCGGTCTCGCATGCGCTCCCGATCCGCTACGTCGTCGACGCCTCGGACGGCACGTTCCCGACCGCGCGGATCGGGCCGGTGCCGCACGCGACACCGTTCCTGCTCGAGGCCGAGGCGGTGGTGCGGGCCGCCGAGACGCTCCGCGCGTGGGCGGCCGCCCCGCGCTTCGACGACCTCGTGACCTGACGGGTGCAGCCGGCGGACAACGCTTGTGGTGAATCACCACAAGCGTTGTCCGGCCCGCGCCCGTTGGCCGCGGCCGAGAGAGGCGCGACGCGCGGCTCGGGCACACTTTCCTCGTGGAGCTGCTCGCACGCGTCGAGGCGCAGATCCGGGCGAACGGGCTGATCGAGCGCGGGGGAGAGGTGACGTGCCTCGTGTCCGGCGGGGCGGACTCCACGTGCCTCTGGCACGCACTGCGCGAGCTCGGCTACGACGTCCGCGCCGTGCACGTCCACCACGGCCTGCGCGGGGACGAGGCGGACACCGACGCGGCGCACTGCGCCTCCGCCTTCGGGGCGCAGGTCGTCCGGGCGCCGGTCGCGTCGACAGAGGCGGAGCTGCGCGAGCTGCGCTATGCGCTGACCGCGGGCCTTGGCGAGCTTCGCGCGACGGGGCACACGGCCTCCGACCAGGTCGAGACCGTCCTCTACCGACTCGTGTCGAGTGGCTCGACACGGGGGATCCGGGCGCGCCGTGCCGACGGCGTCGTCCGGCCGCTGCTCGGGCTCTGGCGCGAAGAGACGGAGGCGTTCTGCCGCGACCGCGGCCTCGTGTGGCGCGTCGACTCCACGAACCCCGACACGAAGCGCGGCCTGATCCGCGAGCGCCTGCTGCCCCTGCTCGAGGAGCTCGACCCCCGCGCTCGCGCGAACCTGCTCGCCCTGGCCGGCGAGCGGCCGAGGCTCCCGCGCGCGCTCGAGGCCTCGCTGGTCGCGCTCCTCGCGTCCCGTGAGGGGACGCGGACGGCCGACCTCGGCGGCGGCGTGCGCGGGGTGCGCACGTACGACTCGCTCCGTCTCGAGGGCTCCGTCACCTGGGGCCCGTGGCGTCTCGCGACCGACCGGACGGGCCTCGTCGTCCGCGCGCGGCGCCCCGGTGACCGGCTCGCTGGCCGTTCCCGTAAGGTGCAGGATGTGCTCGTGGACGCGAAGGTGCCGAGGGACGAGCGCGACGGATGGCCGCTCGTCGCGACCGAGGGCGGCGCCGTGATCGCAGTCGTGGGGCTCGAGGAGGCGCCCGGCTGGGAGGGAGTCGTGCGCGCCGAGCGGGAGCCCGAGCGGTGACCTCTGTGCACGCGGACGTCGGCGAGGTGCTGATCGACGCGGACGCTCTACGGGCGCGGGTCGAGGAGCTCGGAGCGGAGATCTCGGTCGACTACGAAGGGCGCGACCTGCTGCTCATCGGCGTCCTCAAGGGCGCGATCTTCTTCATCTCCGATCTGATGCGGGAGCTGGCGGTCCCGTGCGAGATCGACTTCATGGCGATCTCGAGCTACGGCGCGGGAACCGACTCGTCGGGGGTCGTGCGGATCCTCAAGGACCTCGAGATCAACATCTCGGGCCGTGACGTGCTCGTCGTCGAGGACATCATCGACTCCGGGCTGACCCTCTCGTACCTGCGGCGCACGCTCGGCGCGCGCAAGCCGGCGTCGCTCGAGATCTGCGCGCTTCTGACGAAGCCCGAGCGGCGCGAGGTCGACGTTCCGGTCCGTTACGTCGGCTTCGAGATCCCGAACAGGTTCGTAATCGGCTACGGGCTGGACTACGCCGAGCGCTATCGGAACCTCCCGTACATCGGCGTCCTGCACCCGGATCTCGTGCCGAACGGCGTCTAGACACACCTGAGCAGGGCTTTTCTAACCGGGCTCGTGTTGCCGCTTGATTGAGACGCCCCCTCCGGGGTCTGGAAACCCCGGGGCACGCTGCTACCCTCCGAGTACGTGAACCGTTTCTTCCGCAGCGCGCTGTTCCCGCTGGTCGTGATCGTGCTGCTCGTCTACCTGGCGAGCCAGACACTCATGCCGCGCCGCGACGCCAGCGAGAAGATGACGTACTCGCAGCTGATCCAGGCGACGAAGAACGGCGACGTGAGCGAGGTCACCTTCACGCCGAATCGCCAGTCGATCAGCGCGGTGCTCGACTCGGGACAGAAGGTGAAGGTCAACTACCCGTCGCCGCAGTCACAGGTGCAGTTCCAGAACGTGCTCGAGGAGCACAACGTCAAGTTCGACTCGAAGGGCATCGGCACGAGCGCCTGGTGGGCGCTCGTCACGGGCTTCCTCCCGTTCCTGCTCCTGATCGGGTTCTGGATCTTCCTCATGAACCAGATGCAGGGCGGCGGCTCGAAGGTGATGAGCTTCGGCAAGAGCCGCGCGAAGCGGATGTCGCCCGACTCGCCGAAGGTCACGTACAAGGATGTGGCCGGCGCGGACGAGGCGGTCGAGGAGCTGCAGGAGATCAAGGAGTTCCTCGAGAACCCGAAGAAGTTCCAGGCGCTCGGCGCGCGGATCCCGAAGGGCGTCCTGCTCTACGGGCCGCCCGGCACCGGCAAGACGCTGCTGGCGCGGGCAACCGCCGGCGAGGCCGGCGTGCCGTTCTTCTCGATCTCGGGCTCGGACTTTGTCGAGATGTTCGTCGGCGTCGGCGCCTCGCGCGTCCGCGACCTGTTCGAGCAGGCGAAGCAGGCGAGCCCCTGCATCATCTTCATCGACGAGATCGACGCCGTCGGCCGGCACCGCGGCGCGGGGCTCGGCGGCGGTCACGACGAGCGCGAGCAGACCCTCAACCAGCTCCTCGTCGAGATGGACGGCTTCGAGCTGAAGGACAACATCATCCTCATCGCGGCGACGAACCGGCCCGACATCCTCGACCCGGCGCTCCTGCGCCCTGGCCGCTTCGACCGCCAGATCGTCGTCGACCGCCCCGACCGCAAGGGGCGTCAGCAGATCCTCGAGGTGCACGCAAAGGGCAAGCCGCTCGACAAGGAGATCGACCTCGACGTGCTGGCGGCGGCGACGCCGGGCTTCACGGGCGCCGACCTGGCGAACGTCATCAACGAGGCGGCGCTGCTCGCGGCGCGCCGCGGCGAGAAGACGATCGGCCAGCTGGAGCTCGAGGAAGGGATCATGCGGGTGATCGCCGGCCCCGAGAAGAAGTCGCGCCTCTTCTCGGAGAAGGAGCGCAAGATCACCGCCTACCACGAGATGGGCCACGCCCTCGTCGGCTACTTCCTCGAGGGGACGGACGAGGTGCACAAGATCTCGATCGTCTCCCGCGGCCAGGCGCTCGGCTACACGATCTCGCTGCCCGCGGAGGACCGTTACCTCACGACCAAGGGCACGCTGATGGACCAGATGGCGATGACCCTGGGCGGTCGTGCCGCCGAGGAGCTCGTCTTCAACGAGGTGACGACGGGCGCCGCCAACGACATCGAGCGGATCACGTCGACGGCGAAGCAGATGATCATGCGCTTCGGGATGAGCGAGAAGCTCGGCCCGCGGGTCCTCGGCCGGAACCACGACATGCCCTTCCTCGGCCGCGAGATGGGCGCCGAGCCGGACTACTCGGAGGAGATCGCGAAGGAGATCGACGACGAGATCCGCCGCGTGATCGAGGAGGCGCACGACAAGGCCACGAACGTCCTGCGCGAGCACATGGACGAGCTCCACCGGCTGTCGGCGATCCTCATCGAGCGCGAGACGATCGACAAGAGCCAGTTCGAGCGGCTGCTCCAGGGCGAGTCCGAGGAGTCGGTGTTCGTGGACGAGGGTCCTGCCCCGCCGGCCGTCGAGCCCGAGCCCGAGCCCGAGAAGAAGCCGCAGCTGAAGCCCTCGCCACGGCCGCTCCCGGGCGCTGCGATGCAGCCGCCGCCCGATCCGGCAGCGTCCTAGTTCTGGTCCCCGGTCCGCCGCGCGGCGCGCGGCGCCGCCAGGACGGCGGCAAGCGCCGCCAGGGCGCCGACCGCCTCGACCGCGAGCCCCTCCACGCGGGCGAGGTCCGCAACCGCAAGGAGCGCCCAGGCGACGCCGAGCGCGCCGATCGCGGCCGCCGCGATCCATCCGGGCCGGCGCCACACGTTCCCTGACTCGTCGCGTGCCGTTTCTGCAAGCTCGCGAGCCCAGCCGACAGTCTCCCCGACCACGACGAGCGCCGCGGCGACGCCGGCGGCGCGCGTGTCGAGTGGAGGGTCGTCGACCAGGAGCAGGACGGCGTACGCCGCACCGAGTGCGCCGAGCGCGGGACCGAGTGCGACGGGCCGGGCGGCTGCCGCCGCGGTCAGCGCCGAGCCCAGCGCACCGAGCGAGGCGACCGGCAGCGCCGCGTCCGAGCTCGCGGCGAGGGTCAGCCAGAGCGTCGTCCCGGCCGCGACCGCGACGGCCGCGGTACCGGCGGCTACCGCACCAGACGGGCGTGGCGTCGGTATGCCCTCACCTCCTCCAGAGCGGCCTCGATCGTCGTCCGGTCGTCGAGCGTCGCGACCGCGGCGCCGATCCGCTGGAACCGTGCGCGAAGCTCGGCCCGCTGCAGTCGCCAGAGGCGGAGGGCGGCGAGGTCACCGGGCTCGCTACCCGGCTCGAGGTACGGCTCGGGCGAGATCTCGAGGACGACCAGATCGTGCCCGCGGCCGCGTAGGTCGAACAGCGCCCCGACCGACCGCGCGTCCAGGAGCGGCGTGACGGCGACGACGAGCGCGCGCGGGGGCAGCGTTCGCGCGGGAATGACGTCGACGTCCTTCCACGCGTAGCTGAACTCGACCCCGGTCTCGAGCAGCGCGTCTACGAGGCGGTAGTGCTGCGCCAGGCCGGTTCCGGGCTGGAGCCAGCGGAGGATCCCGCCGAACGAGACGAGCCCCACGCGGTCGCGGCGCTCGAGGAAGCGGCCTGCGACCGTCGCCGCGGTCCGCACCGCCTGCTCGAGGGTCCCCTCGTCGGACGTCCTCGCCTCGGCGAAGCTGTCGAGGAAGATCACGACGTCGGCGTTCCGCTCCGGATGGCGCTCGTTCACGACCAACGCCCCGCGCCGCGCGGTCGCGCGCCAGTTGATCGACCGCACGCGGTCGCCGGCGACGAACGGACGGGTGTCCGCGAACTCGAGCCCTTCCGCCCGGAGCCGCGCGACCTCCGACCCGGTCGCCGCCTGGGTGTGAGCCGGGGACAGCAGCCGTTGCAGTCGCTCCGGCGACGGGTAGATGCGCAGCGGGCGGCGTCGATCGACGGAGCCTTCGAAGCGGACGAGGCCGACCCGGTCGCGTGCGCGGAGCCACACCTCGCCGAGCTCGACGGACGACCAGCGGACGCAGCGAAGCCGGAGGGTCAGCTCGCGTTCCTCGTCCGTGGCGAGCCGGAGCGCGACCGGGTTCCGGTCCTCCGATTCGATGCCCGTGGGGAGCGCGAGGCCGATCTCGAGCCGGTCGACGGCACTTTCGGTGCGGACGGTGAGAGTCGCCTCGAGGACATCCCCCTCGAGCGCGCGCTCGCGGTCGACCTCGAGCCAGGCGCGGAGGCGTGGCGGCCGGGCGCGGACGCCGAGCGTCACGAGGAGCGCGAACGGCGCGGCGATCGCCGCGAGCTCGGTGCGCCTGAAGGCGAGCGCCGTGACGAGGCCGGCCGCCGCGAGGGCGGCGTAGGCCCCGAGGCGCGCGTCGGCGACGCGCGTCACGTCGTCTCGGTGGCGGGTGTCGGAACCTGGTCGAGGACCTCCTGGACGACGTCCGCCCCGGTGCGGCGCTGCACCCAGAGCTCGGGGCGCAGCACGAGCCTGTGCGCCAGCGCGGGGATCGCGACGCCCTTCACGTCGTCGGGCGTGACGAAGTCGCGCCCGGCGAGCGCCGCACGGCACCGGGCGAGCTTGACGAGGGCGAGCGACCCGCGAGGGCTCGAGCCGACCGACACGCTCGGGCTCTCGCGGGTGGCTGTCACGAGCTGGACGACGTAGCGGCCGACGCTCTCGTCGACGTGGACGCTTTCCACCGTGCGCTGCATCTCGAGCAGGGTGAGCCGGTCGACGACGGGCCGGAGCTGAACGTCGTCGACGCGACGCTCCAGGCGACGGGCGAGCATCTCCCACTCGGCGTCGGCCGACGGATAGCCGAAGCCGGTCCGCAGCAGGAAGCGGTCGAGCTGCGCCTCGGGCAACGGGTACGTGCCCTCGTACTCGATCGGGTTCTGCGTCGCGAGCACGAGGAAGGGCGGCTCGAGCGGCCGGGTCTCGCCGTCGATCGAGACCTGGCGCTCCTGCATCGCCTCGAGCAGCGCGGCCTGTGTCTTCGGCGGGGCGCGGTTGATCTCGTCCGCGAGCAGGATGTTGGTGAAGATCGGGCCCGCCCGGAACTCGAACGCCGAGTCGCGCTGGTTCCAGATCGACGAGCCGGTCACGTCCGACGGGAGCAGGTCGGGCGTGAACTGGACGCGCGTGAAGCGAAGCCCGGTGACCTCGGCGAACGACCGCGCCGCCAGGGTCTTCGCAAGCCCCGGGACATCCTCGAGCAGCACATGGCCATCGGCGAGCAGGCCGGCGAGCACCAGCTCCAGCCGGTCGCGCTTCCCGACGACCGCGCGCTCGACCTCGTCGAGGATGTCGCTCGCGCGCTCAGCGACCCGCGTCAGCTGCACGCGAGCGCCTCCAGGTCGTCGAGCGCCCGCTCGATCGCCGCGATCGGCACGCCGGGGGCCGATCGGTCGTCCGGTGGCTCCACATCGGGACGGACGAGCGCCCAGACGTCCGGCCCGAGCAGCTCGCGAGCGCGGTCGGGGCTCCGCTCGAGATCGACGCCGCGGCGGAGCACGAGACCGGCGGCGAGATCCCGGAGGAGCGGGCGCAGCCGGAAGTGCACGTCGAACGCCGTTCCTGTTGCGAGCGTCACCTCGCGCTCGACGCGGGCGAGCGAGGAGGGGCGAGCGCGGGTCGGCTCGCGGCGCTCGAACGCCGCAGCGAACGCCGACGGACGTCGCGGCAGCTCGCGCCGGAGCCGCCCGAGGGCCACCCCGAGCGCGAGGGCGAGCACGAGGACGAGCCAGACGTGACCGACGAGCGCGGCGTGCTCCGGGAGCGACGAGGAACCCGAGGCCCGCCAACGCGGTCAGCGTGACCGCCGTCGCGATCGCGCGGTCGAGCCGGCTCACGCGGCACCTACGAGCTTCGCGTGGCGCGCGGCTTCGGCTGCGGCGAGCTCGCGCTGCACCTGCTCGAGCGTGTCGATCGCCTCGTCCTTCATCTCCGGGCGCACATCGTGCCCGGAGAACCGCGCCCAGGCGAACAGTGCCGTCAGCCGCGCCGCCGAACGGCGCGACACGGGGAGCTCGGCGAGCGCGCGTTCGAGGTACTCCTCCGGTGCCTCGGCGGGCGCTCGTGCGAGACCGGAGGCCGCGAGCGACCGCTCCATGCGCCCGTACGCCCTGATCACCGCGCGACGCGGGTCCCTCTCCGCCCGCAAGTCGTCGAGCGTCTCCGAGAGGACGTCGGCCAGGGCCTCCTCAGGCGTCGTTGGGGTGGCTCGAGGATCGAGCGCCGCCCCCGTGCCGCGAGCCACCAGCCGATCAGCGCGACGGCGACGAGCACGCAGACCGCAAGCACGGGCCAAAACGTGAACTGCGGCTCGAAGCGGGTGGGCGACGCGTCGCCGCCCCCTCCGCTCGGCGTGCCGTTCGCGGGAACGGGCGGCTGCGACCGCTGCCCGACCCTTCCGGCGAACGAGCGGACGACGACGGCGAGGAGCGCGATCGTGACGAGGAAGGTGATCAACGATCGGACGGGGCCCGGCCGCTCGAGCGTCACGCCGTCGGGTCGGTGGCGGCGGAAGAGCGAGAGCATGATCGCAACGAGCACAGCCCCCGCCGCCATCAGGACGACGAACAGGCTGAAGGCTGCGTCGAGCAGGCCCTCGGACGGGCGGCGCTCTCCGATCGCCCCGCGTGGTGTCGATCCCCCCGAGGCGATCGCCACCACGGCGGCGAGCACGACGACGATCAGTGCGACCGCGAGTGTCCGCCCCGCCGACCCGCCGTCGCGGCGCGCGTTAGCGTCCATGCCGGATGAGACGAGGGACGGTGACCGATCGTTGGCAGCGGCCGGCCGTGATGGGCGTCGTCAACGTCACGCCCGACAGCTTCTCGGACGGCGGCGCGTACGGCTCGGCGGCCGAGGCAGCGGAGGCAGCCCGGCGAATGCTCGACGACGGGGCGGCCCTCGTCGATGTCGGCGGAGAGTCGACCCGGCCCGGTTCGGACCCCGTCTCGCAGGACGACGAGCTCCGGCGGGTGCTCCCGGTGCTGGAGCTGCTCGAGGGCCTCCCCGTGTCGGTCGACACCTCGCGCGCGGAGGTCGGGCGTCGCTCGCTCGCACTCGGCGCCGTGATGGTCAATGACGTGACGGCGCTGCGGCGAGAGCCGGAGCTCGCGGGCGTCGTCGCTGACGCCGGCGCCGATCTCTGCCTGATGCACATGCAGGGAGAGCCTCGCACGATGCAGGCCGCGCCGCACTACGACGACGTCGTCTCGGAGGTCGCCGCGTTCCTCGAGGAGCGACTCGCCTTCGCGATCGGAGCGGGGATCCCGGAGGAGCATGTCTGGCTCGATCCGGGGATCGGCTTCGGCAAGACGCCCGACCAGAACCTCGAGCTCGTCCGCGGCCTCGACCGGATCGTCCGCATCGGGCGGCCGGTGCTCGTGGGACTGTCGCGCAAGTCGACGCTCGCGCGCGTCGTCACCGGGCCTGGCACGCGGGTCGCGACGGACGCGGCCTCGGTCGGGGCCGCAGTCGCAGCCTTCGACCGCGGCGCATCGGTCTTCCGCGTCCACGACGTCCGCTCGCACGTGGAGGCGCTCGCGGCCGCCGCGGCGGTGGAGCGCGGTAGCGTGCGCGCGTGACGATCGAGCTCCAGGGAATCGAGCTGTTTGCCTTCCACGGCGTCCTCGAGGAGGAGCGCCGGGACGGCCAGCGGTTCCTGGTCGACATCGAACTCGACGGACGCGACGGCACTGCCGGCGCGACCGACCGGATCGAGGACGCGATCGACTACCGCGACGTCGTCGCGGTAGTCGTCGAGGTGTCGGACGCGCGCGCCTACCACCTGCTCGAGGCATTCGCGACTGCGCTCGCCGAGACGCTCGTGGGCCGGTTCCCCGTAACACGCGCACGCGTCCGCGTGCGCAAGCCGGACGTGGTCCTCCCGCGGCCCGTCGACCACGCGGCGGTGGTCGTCGAGCGTCGTTCTCAAGAACTTGCTTCAGACTGAAGCCTTGAGCCGTCGGGTCGTCCTGTGCGGCGCCCTGCCTCGTCCTCGGTCGCGCCAATAGCGCTGCTATTGGCGCTCCCTGCGTCCTCGCATCGCACTCGCCCAGAACGCCCCGCCGGCGAAGCGTCAGTCTGAAACGAGTTCCTAGCGGGCCGTGGCGGTCGCGCCGGAGGACGACATCGCCAGCGTGTAGGTCGCGTCGAGGGCGGCCGTCCCGGGCTTCACGGTGAGGTAGGCCCAGCGGCCCTTGCCGGTATTCGCGAACACGAGCCGCTCGCGCGTGCCTTTCGTCGACGTGCGTGCCAGGCGACCGTTGCTGGCGAACCGGCCGACGACGCTCCTCGCGGACGTGGAGAAGAGGGCGAGGTCGCCGTCCGTCGACGCGGTGAGCGTCGCGGTGACGCGGGTCCTGGCCGGGAGCCAGACGCGGAAGACATCCAGCGGGTCCTCGTACCGGTCGACGCTGCCGCTGATGCGGGCGGAGCGCTTCGTCGTGGTCGTCAGTGCGGGCTGCTTCGAGAGATACACGTTTGCGTTCGGGTCGACCTCGTCGATGTCGTCGTTCGGCTCGTACGTGTCGCGCACCGGCGTGGGCAGCGCGAGCGCGGCGGACACGTTCAGCATCCCGAACCCCGACCCCGCGTCCCGGCCCGCCGGCGCAATGTCCGTGGAGGAGCGCCGGAGGGTCTCGGCTACCTGGCCGGCGTTGAGGTCGGGACGTGCCGTCCAGACCCATGCTGCCGCGGCCGCGACCATCGGGGACGAGAAGCTCGTGCCGGACGCAGCGCGCCAGTCGTTCCCGAGCGCGCTCGCCACGATGATGTCGTCACCGGGCGCAGCGAGATCGACGAAGTTCGAGCGGCTGGAGAAGGACGTGACGGCCCCGCTCCGGTCGGTCGCAGCGACCGTGGTGACGTGCGGGTACGCGGCCGGGTAGCCGAGCGGGCTGCCCTGGTCGCCGTCGTTCCCCGAGGCCGCGACGACGAGCGAGCCCGATGCCACAGCCTCGCGGACGGCGAGCTCGATCGAGAGATCGCTCACGTCGGAGCCGAGGCTCAGGTTGATGACGCTCCGGCCGGCGCGCGTCGCCGCGAGGATGCCGCCGGCGATCTCGCTCGACTGGAGCTGTGTGCCGTCGCCCTTGGCGGCGTCCCAGGAGCGGAGCACGACCCGCGGGTAGATGCCGACCAGCCCGATCCCGTTCATGGGGGCGCCGATCACGGACGCGACCATGGTGCCGTGCTCTCCGCCGAGCGGGGCGGGCTCCTGGTCGTTCAGGGTGATCGTGTCGGGCCGCCCGAGGAAGTCAGGATGCTGGACGTCGAGCCCGGAGTCGACGATGGTCACGGGGACGCCGGGGCCGGGAGGCGTGAGCCCGGTCACGCCGATCTGCGAGATCCACCACTCGTCCTGCTGGAGCGGGTCGGGCGCGTCGGTCGTCGCAGCGATGCGGTACGTCCGCTCCTTCTGCGAAAAGGCGAGGGCGTGGCCGGCGCGGAGCATCGGCACGGCGCGCGCGGCGAGGCTCGGGGGGAGCCGCCAGAGGCGCAGTCCCGCGTCGACCTGTTGCGCGCCTGCGCGCGCGAGCGCCGCTGCCTCCGTACATCCTCCCGCCCTGGTCAGCTGGACGAGCGTCGCGGGGCCGCTCGCCGACGCGGATGCGGATGCGAGCTGCGTGCCGACGAGCGCCAGGCCGAGCAGGCCGAGCACCAGTACGAGACGCCGCGTTGTGGTCAGAGTCGGCACGGGGACGAGGTGCCCATGGTCGCGGAGGTTCGTGAGAAGTACGTGGGATTCGGATTAAGGCGGGGTTATGCGCCCGATCGGGGCACGGCACGGCACGGTACGGTCGGGAGCGTGCGCGCGTACGTGGGCCTCGGGTCGAACCTCGGCGACCGCGAGGCGACCATCCGCGCCGCCGTGCAGCTGCTCGACGAGGCCGACGCGATCGACGTCGTACGCGTGTCGACGCTGCGCGAGACGGATCCGTGGGGGCCCGTCGAGCAGCCCTCCTTTCTCAACGGCGTCGTCGCGATCGAGACCGCTCTCGGCCCCCGGGAGCTGCTCGATGTGCTGCTCGACGTCGAGCAGCATCTGGGCCGGGTCCGGGAGGAGGAGCGCTGGGGGCCGCGGACGATCGACCTCGATCTCCTGCTCTTCGGCGAGCTCGTCGTCGACGAGCCGGGCCTCGAGGTGCCGCATCCCCATCTGCACGAGCGCCGCTTCGCGCTCGAGCCGCTCGCCGAGCTGGCCCCCGGCGCGCTCGTCCCGGGACGGGGGACCGTGTCGGCACTCCTCGTCTCCCTCGCTCCGGGCGATCTGGGATGAGGACGTGCAGCTCGTCGGCCCGGGGGCGAACCCGGTAGGGTCACGGCCACGAGGCACGATGGCGTGCCCCGGACGGCATCGACGCCTCGGAGCTCCCAGGAGCCCGGGGCGTTTTTCGTGGTCCCGAGCTCGGAGCGTCCCGATGGTCCACGTCACAAAACGCCCTTCCCGTACGTCACGGCTCGTCGCGTGCTCGCCGCTGCAGCGCTACCTCGAGCGCCTGCACGCCAGCCTCTCCGGCGTGGAGTCGGGCGAGGTCGCCTCGTATATCCCGGAGCTCGCGGGTGTCGACCCCGACGTGTTCGGGATCTGCCTCGCGACACCCGGCGGCGTCCTCTACGAGGCCGGCGAGACGAGCGCCCCGTTCACGCTGCAGTCGATCTCGAAGCCGCTCACGTACGGCCTCGCGCTGTCCGACGCAGGCATCGACAGCGTCCGCGCGACCGTCGGCGTGGAACCTTCTGGAGATGCGTTCAACGCCATCAGCCTCGACACCGAGTCGGGGCTTCCCGTGAACCCGATGATCAATGCCGGCGCCATTGCGACCGTCTCCCTCGTCGCGGACCGTAGCCCCGGTGCGTCGCGCTTCGAGAGGATCCTCGATGCCTTCTCGCTGTATGCGGGCCGTCCGCTGGTCGTCGACGAGTCGGTCTACCGATCGGAGCGCCTCACGGGTCACCGAAACCGTGCGATCGCCCACCTTCTCCGGGCCGGCGATGTCGTCAGCGACGAGGTCGAGGAGACGGTGGATGCGTACTTCCGCCAGTGCGCCGTGCAGCTCGACTGCCGCGACCTCGCGCTCGTGGGCGCGACGCTCGCGAACGGCGGCGTCAACCCGGCGAGCGGGCGCCAGGCGCTCGACGGGTCGCTCGTCCGGCACGTGCTCAGCGTCATGACCACCTGCGGGATGTACGACGGCGCGGGGGAATGGCTCTTCACCGTCGGTCTCCCGGCCAAGAGCGGCGTCTCGGGCGCCGTCCTCGCGGTGCTTCCGGGGAGGCTCGGCGTCGCCGTGTTCTCGCCCCGCCTCGACCGTCGCGGGAACAGCGTGCGAGGGGTGCTCGCGTGCAGCGCCATCGCTCGGGACTTCGACGTACACCTCCTCGACGGCGGGCGGCCGGCGGTGGCGCCGATCCGACGCGCGTACACGCTCGCTGACGTCACGTCCAACCGCGCCCGTACGCCGGACGAGCGTGAGGCGCTCGATCGGCTCGGCGAGACGTGCCGTGTCGTCGAGGTCCAGGGAGAGCTCGAGCTGTCCGCCTACGAGCGTGTGTCGACCGCCGCGCTCGAGCACTGCGCCGAGGGATCGATCGTGCTCCTCGACCTCACGCGCGTGACCCGTGTCGAGAGCGGCCTCGAGGATCTCGTCGCCGACCTCTCGCTCGAGCTGGCGGCAGTCGGTACGGCTCTCGGCATCGTCGCCGGGTCCGCGACGCCGCTGGTCGAGCGGGTCGCGGACGCGCTGCCGAAGGACGTGCTTCACGTGGACGAGGACCTCGACAGCGCGCTCGAGCGCTGCGAGGACATGCTGCTCGAGGCCGCGGGCGTGCTGTCGGCTGACCGGGCGCTCGACCTCACGGAGCACGCCGTCGTCGCCCGAGTGCCGGCGGCGGAGCGCGACCGGCTCCTGGCCGTGCTCGAGCGGCGCTCGCTCGCTCGGGGCGAGGCGCTCGTCCGTGCGGGCGACTCCTCCGACGCGCTCTACCTGCTCACCTCCGGGAGGCTCACCGTCGTTCGCCCGGACGGGACGAGGGCGGCGACGCTCTCGCCCGGCATGGTCGTCGGCGAGCTCGGTGTCGCCGACGGGCGTGCACGCTCCGCCGACGTCGTCGCCGAGACCGTCGTCGAGTGTCACCGGCTCGCGCTGGCCGACCTCCGGCGGCTCGAGGTCGACGCGCCCGCCGTCCACGGTGCCGTCCTCTCGGTTCTGGTCGAGGAGCTCTCTCGTATCGTGCGCCGCCTCGAGCGCGAGCTCGGCACGATCCGGCCGCGGACGCACGACGGTACGGCGCGCGCGTGACGCCGTGGCAGCAGGGGCCGCGGCATCTAGACTGGAGACCGTGAGTCACCTTGACGAGCTGGACGAGTTCGAGGCCGAGCTCGAGCTCCAGCTGAAGCGCGAGTACACCGCGGTTTTCCCGCTCTTCCGCTACTGCGTCCTCACCCAGGACGCGACGTACCTCTGCAACAAGCTCGACCTGAAGGTCGTGCCGCAGGCGAGCTACCCGTTCTTCCACGCCCAGATGGAGGACGTGTGGGTGTGGGACAAGAACAGGCCGACGCGGATCATTCCGCGCGCCGAGGTCTACACGTCGGGCGACGTCACGGTCGAGGAGCTGCGGGGCGAGGGAGACGAGCCGCGCCTCACCGCCGAGGCGCTCGCCGAGCGGCTCGGCGACCTGCGCCGCGCGGACGACGACGACACGTTCTGAGCTCACGCGCGCTCGTGCTCCTCGCAGTCGACGTCGGCAACACCCAGACGGCGCTCGGCCTCTACGAGGCCGGCGAGCTGGCCGAGGACTGGCGCGTCGCAACCGACCGGACGCGGACGGGCGACGAGCTCGGCGTCCTCCTCGGGGGCCTGCTCGACCCCGACTCGGTCGATGGAATCTGCCTCTCGACCACCGTGCCGAGCATGGTCCGCGAGTGGCAGGCCCTTGCCGAGCGTTGGGCTCGCGCTCCCCTGTTGATCGTCGGCCCCGGGATCAAGACCGGCATCCCGATTCGCTACGACGATCCGCGCGAGATCGGGCCTGATCGGATCGTGAACGCCGTTGCCGCGCGCGAGCGGTACGGGGCACCTGCGATCGTCGTCGACTTCGGCACCTCGACGAACTTCGACGTCGTGTCGCCCGAGGGCGAGTACGTCGGCGGAGTGCTGGCCCCGGGGATCGAGATCTCGATGGAGGCGCTCTTCCAGCGCGCTGCGCGCCTCGTCAACGTCGACTTCGTCGCACCGCCGAGCGTGATCGGAAAGACCACCGTCGGCGGCCTGCAGAGCGGGCTCGTGTACGGCTTCGCCGGTCAGGTCGACGCGATCGTCGCGCGGATCCGAGCCGAGCTCGACGCCCTGGACGCGCCCGTGATCGCAACGGGCGGCCTCGCGGAGCTGATTGCGCCGCACAGCTCCTCGATCGAGCGCGTCGACCCGTTCCTGACGCTCGAGGGGCTCCGCCTCGTGTGGGAGCTGAACGCGTGATCCCGGATTTCGGCACGCTCGCGGTTTTCGCGCTCGCATCGCTCGCGCTCGCCGTCGTGCCCGGGCCTGCCGTCCTGTACATCGTCGCGCAGAGCGTCCACGGCGGCCGTCGGGCGGGCGTGGTCTCGGCGCTCGGCGTCGCGAGCGGCGGGCTCGTGCACGTGCTCGCAGCCGTGGTCGGGCTGTCGGCGCTGCTCGCCGCCTCCGCCGAGGCGTTCACGGTCGTCAAGATCCTCGGCGCGGCCTACCTCGTCTGGCTCGGGATCCGGACGCTCCTCTCCGCCGACGATCGCATCGGCGGGCGGAGGCCGGAGCTGACTCTCGCGCGGACGTACCGGCGCGGCGTCGTCGTCAACGTGCTCAATCCCAAGACGGCGCTGTTTTTCCTCGCCTTCCTGCCGCAGTTCGTCGACCCGCACGAGTCGACGCGCGGGCAGCTGGCGGTGCTCGGCGCGATCTTCGTCCTGATCGCGCTCGCGAGCGACCTGATCTGGGCGCTCGTCGCCGGGACGGCGGGCGCCGTGCTCCGCAAGAGCCCGACGTTCCTCCGCGTCCAGCGCTACGTCTCCGGGACGATCTTCGTCGGCCTCGGCGCTCTCGCCGCCACGGCCGGGCGCTCGCACTGAGGCTTGTTCGCGAGCAGGATCCCGCAGGAGCGGGATCCTGCCGCTCGGATCCCCGCCCTGCGGGCGGGGCAGATCCCTGAAGGCGCCCGCTGTCGCGGTCGCAACACCCTCGCCGTTTCCCCGGCGGCGGTTGGGCGGGAGGCGGGCGGATCAGCCGCCGCCGTAGATCGAGATCGGGAGCTCGAGGGTGACCTCGTCGCCGGAGGGGATCTCGGCCTCGAGCCGCTCGATCAGCTCGAGCGCGCCCGGCGCGGCGGCGATCAGCCGGCGCTCGACCTCCTCGGTCGAGTCGAGTACCACGAGCTCCTGCTTGAACGGCCGCGGGAAGCGGCCGCGGCCGAGGTACCAGCCGTAGAACTTCTTCAGGAACCCGCTCGCGCGGCGCTCGCCCAGCTCGCGCACCGTCTCGCGGACGAAGAGGACGAGCTCGGCGACGACCTCCTCCCGCGACGGCTCGCGCGCCGCGCCGTTCAGGATCTCCTCGAGCGCCCACGGATTCCCCTGCGCCGCGCGCCCGACCATCACCGCCGCGGCGCCCGTCGTCGCGAGAACGGCGTGCGCCTTTGCACGCGAGACGATGTCGCCCGACGCGACCACCGGGACGTCGACGAGCGAGACGAGCTCCGCCGTCAGCGCGTGATCGGCATTGCCCGTGTACATCTGCTGCGCCGACCGGGGGTGGAGCGTCAGCGACGCGGCGCCCGCCTCGACGAGCATCGGCCCGACGGCGAGACAGTCGCGGGACCCGTTGCGGAGCCCTCGGCGGAGCTTCACCGTCACGGGAATGTCGACGGCCGCCGCGATCGCGGAGACGATCCGGGTGGCCCGATCGGGGTCGTCGAGGAGCGTCGCGCCGGCACCGGTCTTCGTCACCTTGCGCACGGGGCAGCCGAAGTTGAGGTCGACGAGGTCGGCGCCTGCCGCCTCGACCATGCGCGCCGCCTCGGCCATCGAGCCGGGCTCCGAGCCGAAGAGCTGGATCGCGAGCGGGTGCTCGTCGGCGGCGACGCGCAGATAGCCGAGCGTCCGCTCGTTGCGATGCTCGATCCCCGCGCAGCTGACCATCTCGGAGCAGACGAGCCCGGCGCCGAAGCGCCTGCCCTGGCGCCTGAACGCCTGCACGCTGACGCCCGCCATCGGCGCGAGCACGAGCCTCGTCGGGATCTCGACGGGCCCGATGAACCAGGGCCGGCGAAGGTCGACCATCGCCTGGAATGGTAGTGCTCACCCCTGTGCCGATCACCCCCTGCGAGGGGTTGCGAAACGAGGCCCCGCATCGCTACCATGCGCGTCCGCGTGGCGCGCTCGGCGCCTCGTTCTCGTTTCAGGCGACTCGGAGGTCTCTCTTCTGAAGGACGTGATCCTCACCGCCGAGGGGTACGACTCCCTCAAGCAGGAGCTCGAGTTCCTGCGCGGCGACCGCCGGCGCGAGATCGCGGAGCGGATCCGGATCGCGCGCGAGTTCGGGGACATCGCCGAGAACGCGGAGTACGACGACGCGAAGAACCAGCAGGCGATGCTCGAGCACAAGATCTCCCAGCTCGAGGAGCGTCTCGCGCACGCGCGCGTGATCGACACGTCTGACGTGGACACGAGCGTCGTCTCCGTCGGGTCGGTCGTGCGGCTGCGGGATGTCGACGCGAAAGAGACGATCGAGTACTACATCGTCGGCTCCGCGGAGGCGAACCCGGCTGAGCAAAAGCTCTCGAACGAGTCGCCGGTCGGCAAGGCGATCATCGGCCGCAAGAAGGGCGAGACCGTCGAGGTCACGACCCCCCGCGGCTCGGTCGTCAAGTTCAAGATCATGGAGATCAAGGCCGCCTGACGCCCGCGGCCGGCCGCGGGCGGTCGCAAGACCTCCGCGCTACCCTCGAGACGTGTTCGACCGCTTCACCTAGCGCGCGCCAGGTCGTCGTCCTCCCAGGATGAGTCGCGCAGTCTGGGCCACGACCACATCGGGACGGAGCACATCCTGCTCGGGTTGCTGCGCTGACGCGCGCCGAGCCCGCTGGCGACGAGGTCGAGCTGACGTCGCCGCCGTTCGCGCGCCCGCGGTTCGGTGTGCGTATGGTAGTATGCGCGTATGCGTCGCACAACGATCACGCTGACGGACGAGCTCGCCGTCGCTCTCGCGCGGGAGGCCCGCCGGCGAGGCCGGTCGGCCTCGGAGATCGCGCGCGACGCTCTCGCCCGCCATCTCGGGCTGGTCGCGGATGGCCCGCGCGAGCTGCCCTTCGCCTCTCTGGGCGCGAGCGGCCGCCGGACGACGGGGCGTGACATGGAGGCGCTCCTCGACGCCGAGTGGGATGACGCGGCTCGCGGTCGTTGACGCCGGCCCTCTGTACGCCGCGGCCGACCGTGACGACGAGGACCACGTCGCGTCGGTTGCAGCGCTGTCGAGCCGGGAGCTGCGGCTGGTGGTGCCGGCGCTCGTCGTGGCGGAGGCAACCCACTTCGTCGGCCGCCGGCTCGGACCCAAAGCCGAGTCGGCGTTCCTCCGCGGCCTCGCGAGCCTGGACGTCGAGGCCCCCTCCGCCGAAGACTTCGCTCGGATGTCCGAGCTGGTGGACGAGTATGCAGACTTCCCGCTCGGCGGCACCGACGCCTCCGTTGTCGCGCTCGCCGAGCGTCTCGATGCCGACGTCGTGGTGACCCTGGATCGACGCCACTTCGGCGCGGTGCAGCCACGCCACCGTGAGGCGCTCGTGCTCCTGCCCTGACCCTTCCCGACGTACGATCCGCCGATGCCCGCGCAGCCTCCGCCGAAGCGCTTCCCCGACCGGGACGAGATCGCGGCCGTGCGTGCCGCCGCGGAGCCGCTCGACGCCGGCGCCGAGGCGGGCGGGACGTGCCGGATCGCCGGGCGAGCGATGGCGCGGCGGGGAATGGGGAAGCTCGTCTTCCTCGATGTCGTCGACCGGTCGGGCCGGATCCAGGTGATCTGCGACATCGCCGTGACCGGCGAGTTCGACGTCCATCTCGGCGACGTCGTCGGCGTCGTGGGGCGGCCGTCGAGATCGCGGCGCGGCGAGCCGTCCCTGCTTGCGGAGACCGTCGAGGTGCTCGCGCGCAACACGCAGCCTCTGCCCGACACCTTCCACGGCCTGACCGACGTCGAGCTCCGTTACCGCAAGCGCTACCTCGACCTCTTGATGAACGAGGAGGCGCGCCACGTCTTCCTCACCCGCGCGCGCGTGGTCACCGCGATCCGGCGGGCACTCGACGAGGGCGGCTTCGTCGAGGTCGAGACCCCGATGCTCCAGCCGCGTTACGGGGGCGCCTTCGCGCGGCCGTTCGTCACGCATCACAACGAGCTCGACGCCGACCTCTACCTCCGCATCGCGACCGAGCTCTACCTGAAGCGGTTGATCGTCGGCGGGCTCGAGCGCGTCTACGAGATCGGCAAGGACTTCCGTAACGAGGGTGTCTCGTTCAAGCACAACCCGGAGTTCACGATGCTCGAGTGGTACGAGGCCTATGCCGACTATCACGACGTGATGGCCCGCATCGAGTCGCTCGTCGAGCGGGTCGCGCGCGAGGTGCTGGGCCGGACGGTCACGACGTTCCGCGAGCACGAGATCGAGCTTGCGGGACCGTGGGAGCGCGTCCGGTTCGTGGAGGCGCTCGAGCGCCACGAGCTGTGGACGCGCGACACCGACGAGCTCCGCGGCCGGCTCACGGAGCGAGGGGTGGACACCGAGGCCGACAAGGACTGGGCGCAGCTCGTCGACCACGCGTTCTCGCACTACGTCGAGCCGGGGCTGATCCAGCCGACGATCGTCTACGACTACCCCGTCGAGCTGTCGCCGTTCGCGCGCCCGACGGACGACGACGCGACGCTGACCGAGCGGTTCGAGTACTTCGCCGGCGGGATGGAGCTCGGGAACGCCTTCACGGAGATCAACGAGGCGGCCATGCAGCAGGCCCGCTTCGACCAGCAGTCGGAGCAGGTCGAGGGGGAGCTCGGCGATCCCGACTACGTCGAGGCGCTGTCGTATGGCATGCCGCCGACCGGCGGCCTCGGGTTCGGCATCGACCGCTTCGTGATGCTGCTCACCGGGAAGGAGTCGATCCGCGACGTCGTGCTCTTCCCGGCGCTGCGGCAGGCGTCGACCGACTCCGGCCGCTGACGAGGCCCCGGTAGGCCCCTTCCTGGCACTGAGCCCGGTCGGGGTACCTCGAACGAGGGGTCGCCCGGAGCCCAGGTCGGCGACGATACGAACAGGGTGGCGGCCCACCCAGCGGACATCGGCAGCGGTCCGCCGGCGACCGCCGGGGCGGACGAAAGCCTCGCCGAGGCGAACGCGCTTGACGTCCTCAGGGCCAGCGAGGAGCGGCTGCGGGCGGCCGAGGAGCGGTTTCGGATGCTCGTCGAGCAACTGCCGCTCGTCGTCTACGTCGACGCGATCGACGACGAGAGCTCGAACATCTACTCGAGCCCGCAGGTCGAGGCGCTCCTCGGGTACTCCCCAGCGGAGTGGAAGCGCGACCGCGACCTGTTCGTGAGGATCCTTCACCCCGAGGACCGCGAGCGGGTCATCGAGGCGCACCGCCGGGCGCACGAGGGCGAGGGGCTCTCGCTCGAGTACCGCCTGATCGCGCGGGACGGCCGACTCGTATGGGTGCACGACGAGGCCACGACGGTTGTGGGGCCGTCGGGCGAGCCCGTCGCGTTGCAGGGCTATCTCCTCGACGTGACGGCCAGGCGGGAGGCCGAGGAGCAGCTCCGCCACCAGGCGTACCACGATCCCCTGACCGGCTTGCCGAACCGCGCGCTCTTCAAGCAGCGCGTCGAGGACGCGATCGGTCGGTCGACGCCCGATCGGCCGGGAGTCGGCGTGCTGATCCTCGACATCGACGACTTCAAGGCGGTGAACGACCGCTTCGGCCACATGGACGCCGACGCGGTCCTGCAGGATCTGGGCTCGCGCCTTCGGGTCGCCCTCCCGCCCACGGTGACCGTCGCCCGGATCGGCGGCGACGAGTTCGCCGCTCTCGTCGAGTCCGAGGATCCTGCCGCGGACGCGGAGCGGGCGGCGAGGAGCGTCTGCGAGGCGCTTCGCGCGGCGTCGCTGGTGGCCGCGGTCGAGATCTTCGTGACAGCGAGCGTCGGCGTCGCGGTCGGGCGAGACGTCGACATGCTCTTCAGGCAGGCCGACCTCGCGATGTACCGCGCGAAGACGAACGGCAAGGCGCAGGCCGTCGTCTTCGACCGGTCGCTCGACGACGCCGTCAGCGAGCGGTTGTCGTTGCTGAGCGAGCTTCGGCGCGCGCGGGTCGAGGAGGAGTTCGTGCTCCACTACCAGCCCGTCGTGGACCTCGAGACGGGCGCGGTCGTCGGCGCCGAGGCGCTCCTGCGCTGGCAGCATCCGACCCGTGGCCTCGTGCCTCCCGCGGAGTTCGTCCCGATCGCCGAGGAGAGCGGTCTCATCGTGCCGCTCGGCCGGTGGGTGCTCCGGGAGGCATGTCGTCAGCTCGCGCGCTGGCGCTCCGGCGGTTCGGAGTCCCGCCAGCTGCTGATCAGCGTCAACGTCTCCGCGCGCCAACTCCAGACGGACGGGTTCGTCGCGGACGTCCGCTCCGCGCTGGAGGAGGCGGGCCTCGAGCCGCGGGCCCTGCTGCTCGAGGTCACCGAGGCGGCCGTCGTCCGCGATCCCGCGCGCGCCGCGGCGATGCTCGAGTCGATCCGTGCGATGGGGGTGGGGCTCGTTCTCGACGACTTCGGCACCGGCTATTCGTCGCTTGCGATGCTCGACGCGCTCCCGTTCGACGGCCTGAAGCTCGACCGGACGTCCGTGATGCGGATGGGTACTTCAGGCGGGTCGGTGCCCCTGGTGCGCGCGATCGTCGACCTGGGTCGTGCCCTCGGCCTCTCGCTCGTCGCCGAGGGGATCGAGAACGAGCACCAGCTCGACGAGCTCCGCCGCCTCGGGGTGCGCGAAGGGCAGGGGTTCCGCTTCGCGCGGCCGCTGCCTCCCGCCGACTTCGAGGAGTTCCTCCGCGACGGCGTCGGTCAGCGTCGCCGCGCGGCACGCCCGGGCGGCGCAGCTCTGCATCGCGAGCGTGCCGCCCAAGCCAATCTGCCGGCGGCCCGCGGCGACGTGCCGACCGCGCGGCCGGGGCCGTAACGCGCCTTACGAGGCGGCCGGGGTCTTCCAGCCGGCGCCGGCGCCGAGCGCGCCTTCGTGGTCGGCGCGGACGACGACGTCCTCGTCGGGATTCGCCTCCCGGTGCTCGCGAAACCAGGCGACCGCGCGGGCGATTCCCTCGTCGAGAGGCACCGCTGGGTCGTAGCCGAGCAGCTCCCGGGCCTTCGAGAGATCGGCGACGTAGTGCGTCACCTCGCCGAGGAGTGACGGCGCGAGCGTCATGTCCGGCTCGGTGCCGAGCTCGACGGCGATTCGCTCGGCGCAGTGGACGAGCGTGTTGCCCCGGCCGTACGCGAGGTTGATCGTCTGGTTGACGACCCGGCCCTCGGCGAGCGCCTCGACCCCGCGGACGATGCCGTCCACGCAGTCGTCGACGTACGTGAAGTCGAGCGTCTTGTCGCGGCCGCCGTAGATCGTGATCGGCTCTCCCCGCAGCATCGAGTGGATGAACAGGGGGATCACGCGCACCATCCGCTGCAGGTCGTTGTCGTAGCGGCCGTAGACGTTCGAGAAGCGGAATACCAGGTATGGGAGCCCGTAGCAGCGAGCGTACGAGTAGATGAACGCCTCGCCGGCGATCTTCGACGCGGAGTAGGTGCTCTCCGTGTAGGCGAAGTCCGCCGCCTGCTCGTTGTACCCCTCGAAGCGGTGCACGTCGCCGTACACCTCGCGGCTCGACGAGAAGACGATCGGGATGTTGCCCTGGCGCGCGTACTCGAGGACGTTGAACGTCATCATCGCGTTCTCGAGCGCGCGGTGGGGCTCGCGGACGAGCTGGTGCACCTTGGCGTGGGCGGCCAGGTGCACGACGAGGTCGGTCTCCGGGTACTCGACGCCGTTGATCCCGCCGGGGTAGGGCGGGTAGTGGCCCGCGAGGTCCTGGAGCAGGTAGGGGAACGCGTCGGTCCACGTGTTGAGGCGCTTGTCGATGCCGAACACCTGATGGCCGTCGGCGAGCAGCCGGAGGGCGAGGTTCGTCCCGATCTGGCCGGACGAGCCGGTGACGAGGATGCGCATCGCGGCGGAACCCTAGCGGGCCAGTCGGCGGCTTCACGGGCGTCGGGTACGATCACAAGTGCCTTTGACTGGAGCCGGCGGCATCGCAGACTCCGGATCACGCTGAAAGGAGGGTCGAGGCAGCCGTGTTCGAGCGATTCACTGAACGGGCAAGGCAGGTGGTCGTCCTCGCACAGGACGAGGCACGGGCTCTCAAGCACAACTACATCGGCACGGAGCACATCCTGCTTGGCTTGCTGCGCGAGGAGGAGGGCCTCGCCGCGCGCGTGCTCGAGCAGCTGGACATCACCGTGGAAGAGGTGCGCGCCCAGGTTGCCCGGATCGTGGGTCAGGGCGACGAGGTGACGACCGGCCAGATCCCGTTCACGCCGCGCGCGAAGAAGGTCCTCGAGCTCGCGCTGCGCGAGGCGCTCTCGCTCGGCCACAACTACATCGGCACCGAGCACATCCTGCTCGGGCTCGTGCGCGAGAACGAAGGTGTCGCCGCGCGCATCCTGCTCGACTTCGACGCGGACGCCGAGAAGATCCGCAACGAGATCATCCGCATGCTCTCCGGCCCCGGCCGCCGTCAGTCGGGCCAGTCCGGCGGCGCCGCGCAGGGTGAGAAGGCGAAGAACTCGAAGCTTCTCGACCAGTTCGGGCGCAACCTCACGAAGCAGGCGACCGAGGGGAAGCTCGACCCGGTGGTCGGCCGCCAGACCGAGATCGAGCGCGTGATGCAGATCCTCTCGCGCCGCCAGAAGAACAACCCGGTGCTGATCGGCGAGCCGGGCGTCGGCAAGACAGCCGTCGTCGAGGGCCTTGCTGCGCGCATCGCCGCGAACCAGGTCCCGGAGCTCCTGAAGAACAAGCAGATCTACACGCTCGACCTCGCCGCGCTCGTGGCGGGCTCGAAGTACCGGGGCGAGTTCGAGGAGCGCTTGAAGAAGGTGATGAAGGAGATCACCCAGCGCGGCGACATCATCCTGTTCATCGACGAGCTCCACAACCTCGTCGGGGCGGGCGCCGCCGAGGGCGCGATCGACGCGGCGTCGATCCTCAAGCCGGCGCTCGCGCGGGGCGAGCTCCAGACGATCGGCGCGACGACGCTCGACGAGTACCGCAAGTACCTCGAGCGCGATGCCGCGCTCGAGCGGCGCTTCCAGCAGGTGCGCGTCGAGGAGCCGACGATCGACGAGACCGTCCAGATCCTCCGCGGGCTCCGCGACCGCTACGAGGCGCACCACCGCGTGAAGATCACCGACGCGGCACTCCACGCGTCGGCGCAGCTTGCCGACCGCTACATCCAGGACCGCCACCTCCCCGACAAGGCGATCGACCTGATCGACGAGGCCGGCTCGCGCGTGCGCATCCGGACGATGTCCGCGCCGCCGCGCTACCGCGAGCTCGAGGAGGAGATCGAGACCGTCCGCGCCGACAAGGAAGCGGCGATCGAGGCGCAGGAGTTCGAGAAGGCCGCCTCGCTCCGCGACAAGGAGCGGAAGCTCTCGCAGAAGAAGAAGGAGCTCGAGGAGCGCTGGCGCAACGAGGCCGACGAGGAGCAGCCGGAGATCGGCGAGGACGAGATCGCCGACATCGTCTCGATGTGGACGGGGATTCCCGTCTTCAAGCTCACCGAGGCCGAGTCGCAGAAGCTCGTGCGGATGGAGGAGGAGCTGCACAAGCGCGTCATCGGCCAGGAGCCGGCGATCGTCGCCGTCTCGAAGGCGATCCGCCGCGCGCGGGCCGGCATCAAGGACCCGAAGCGCCCGACCGGCTCGTTCATCTTCCTCGGCCCCTCGGGCGTCGGGAAGACCGAGACCGCCAGGACGCTCGCGGAGTTCCTCTTCGGCGACGAGGACGCGATGATCCAGGTCGACATGTCGGAGTACATGGAGAAGCACTCCGTGTCCCGGCTCGTCGGCTCTCCGCCGGGCTACGTCGGCTACGACGAGGGCGGCCAGCTCACCGAGGCCGTGCGGCGCAAGCCGTACTCGGTGCTGCTCCTCGACGAGATCGAGAAGGCCCACCCGGATGTGTTCAACATCCTCCTGCAGATCCTGGAGGACGGGAAGCTGACCGACGCCCAGGGGCGCAAGGTCGATTTCCGCAACACGATCGTGGTCATGACCTCGAACATCGGGGCCGCGCAGATCTCGAAGAACCAGTCGCTCGGGTTCGCAATCGGCGACGAGCAGGGCCTCACGTACGACGACATGAAGTCGCGCGTGATGGGCGAGCTGAAGAAGGTCTTCCGCCCGGAGCTCCTGAACCGGATCGACGAGATCATCGTCTTCCACAAGCTCGAGAAGAGCGAGATCCTCCAGATCGTCGACCTGATGATGAAGCGGCTCCGCGACCAGATGTCGGTGCACGGCTCGACCGTCGAGCTCACGCAGGAGGCGAAGGAGCTGCTCGTCGAGGAGGGCTACGACCCGGCGATGGGCGCCCGGCCGCTGCGCCGCGCGATCCAGCGCCTGATCGAGGACCCGCTGGCCGACTTCGTCCTCGGTCGCGAGCTCTCCGAGGGGTCGACGATCGTCGTCGACCGTCGCGAGAGCCCGGGCCCCGACGACCCCAAGGTCGAGATGCGCGTGATCGAGGGCGAGGCTCAGCCCGAGGCGGTCACGGTGCCACCCGACGAGCCGGCCGCAGCCGAGGACGACACGGACGCCTGACGGACGCCCGTCGCCGCATGCGACGGGCGCTGGTGGCTAGCCCCCGCAGAACGCCTTGTCGAGCATGTGGCGGAACGCCGTGTCCGCGGCCGGTGAGAGCGGATAGCTGTTCGTCATCGCCACCACGCATCGGCGGCCGTCGGCGGTGCTCCACGCGGCGGAGACCGTGCCGAGCAGGTTGCCGGTGTGGCCGACGGCGGTCCCACACGGCGTCCGGAACGCTGCGAGGCCGAGCCCGTAGCGTTCGCCCGGCGCGGGTCGCATCAGCGCGAGCGAGCGCGGCCGAAGGAGCCGGCCGCCGAGCAGCGCACCGAGGAAGCGCGAGAGATCGCTTGCCTCGCTCCGGTCGCGCGCAGTCGCCAGCCTGCCGACGATTCCGTCGTGCTGGCTCGGCGCGTAGCCGTGGGCGTGCCGGCCCGGGATCCGCCTGCCCGACGAAAAGCTCGTGTCCCGGAGGCCGAGCGGGACGATGATCCTTCGGCGCAGCTGCTCCGCGATCGTCGTGTCGGTCACGCGCTCGACGAGGAGGCCGAGCACGACGTAGTTCGTGCTGGCATAGACGAACCGCTCGCCGGGAGAGCCGACCGGCCCGAGGCGGAGCGCGACCTCCAGCAGCTCGTGTGGTGTCCACGAGCGGCCTGGATCGCGCACGGTGCGCCGCAGGAAGGCGTCGTCGGCAGCGTAGTCGGCGAGGGCCGATGTGTGCCCGAGGAGCTGGCGGACCGTGATGCGGCCGCCGTCGGGCAGCAGGCCGGGAAGCACGCCCTCGACGGTTTCGTCCAGCCTCAGGCGCCCGTCTTGGACGAGCTGGAGCACGACGACCGCGACGAACGTCTTCGTGATGCTGCCCGCCCGGAACCGGTCGCGGGCCCGAAGCGGCACGGCCCCGCGGAGCGACGCGAGACCGTTCACCGCCTCGGTTCGGGACGCGTCGTTGTCGACGAGGACGAGCGCCCCAGGGCTCCCGGCCGCCACGACGTCGGCGCGAAGGGACCCTGCCGGCGTTGCGGCTCGGCCCACAGTGGCGGCGACGGCCGACGCAACGAGCGCGATGGCGATCAGCGCCGACGCTGCCGTCCGTTCCATCGCCCGAGGGTACTCCCCGCGCCGCGGAGTGGCTGCATCGCTCCCAAGAGTTCGGAAAGCCGTACGCCCGACGGCCGCACGTGCTCGTTACCCTCGATGACGGCCGCCGACTGCCGCCTACCTATTGGAGGACGCCCTGATGAGCTCGACGATCCCTGCGCGTGCGCGTCACCGTGAGGCGCTTCCCCAGCTCGACCGACCGCTGTTCTTGACCGACGGCGGGATCGAGACGACGTTGATCTTCCACGAGGACCTGGATCTCCCGCACTTCGCCGCCTACGACCTGCTCACACGCGACGGCGGGGAGGATGCGCTACGGCGCTACTTCGAGCCGTACGTCGCGATCGCGGTCGACCGCGGTGTGGGAATCGTGCTCGAGACGCCCACATGGCGCGCGAGCCCGGACTGGGCGGAGCTGCTCGGCCACTCACCGGCACAGCTGGCCGACCTCAACCGCCGCGCCGTCTCGCTCCTTGCCGCAATCCGCGACGGGCACGAGACCGACGCGACGCCGATCGTCGTGTCCGGTTGCGTCGGCCCACGCGGCGACGGCTACGTCGTCGAGCGGCCGATGACCGTCGAGGAGGCGACCGCATACCACGCGACCCAGGTCGGGACGTTCGGCGACACCGCTGCCGATCTCGTCACGGCGATCACGATGACGTACGCCGAGGAGGCGATCGGCATCGTGCACGCCGCGCGGGCGGTCGGGCTGCCCGTCGTGATCTCCTTCACGGTCGAGACGGACGGTCGGCTGCCGAGCGGCCAGGCGCTCCGGCAGGCCGTCGAGGAGGTCGACGCCGCCACGGACGCGTACGCCGCCTACTTCATGATCAACTGCGCCCACCCCGCGCACTTCTACGACGTGCTCGAGCCTGGCGCGTCCTGGACCGGCCGGATCCGCGGCCTCCGCGCCAACGCCTCGCGGCTGAGCCATGCCGAGCTCGACGAGGCGGCGGAGCTCGACACCGGAGACCCCGAGGAGCTGGCCCACGAGTACGCCGCGTTGCGGGAACGCCTCCCGGGGCTCACGATCCTCGGCGGCTGCTGCGGCACGGACCACCGGCACGTCGAGGCGATGGGCCGGGTGTGCGCTCTGGACTTCACCTAGCGCAGCTTCCCGGGGTGGAGACCTCTACGCTTGCGACCGTGGAGATCCGGCACGCGGAGCCTGCCGACTACGGCCGCGTCATTGGTCGAGTCAACGCATGGTGGGGAGGGCGCGAGATGGCGCCGATGTTGCCGCGGCTCTTCTTCGTGCACTTCGAGGGCACGAGCTACGTCGTCGACGACGAGCAGGGCCAGCTGGCCGCGTTCCTGATCGGGTTCCTCTCGCAGACCGACCCGGACGAGGCGTACGTGCACTTCGTCGGCGTCGCGCCGGAGAGGCGCGGGGAAGGCCTCGGTCGGCAGCTGTACGAGCGGTTCTTCGAGGACGCGCGCGCACAGGGCCGTACACGCGTGCGCTGCGTCACGTCCCCGGCGAACGAGCGGTCGGTGGCGTTCCACGAGGCCCTCGGCTTCGTGGCAGAGCGCGTCGCACACGACTACGACGGGCCGGGCGAGGACCGCGTCCTGTTCGTAAAGTCGCTCGGGTAGACCGCGCCAGACCGTCGACGCCGATCTCCCGGCGGGGGCGACGACGAGCATCATCCAGTCGGCAGGCGCGTCCCGGCTCACTGCGCAGTTTGTTGTCAATTCGGACACAGCACCGTCCGACTCTTCCCGTACGATTGCTGCATGGCCAAGGTCATCGTCCAGTTCAGCTGTAGCGAGTGCGGCGCGACGACCGGTCGGTGGCTCGGGAAGTGCCCTGGCTGCGGGGCGTTCGGGACGCTGGTGGAGGAGCTCCACGGGCGCGACGGTCAGACCGGCGTCGGGAGCGCCGCGGAGCCCCGAGCGGCTCGGAGACGTGCGCGTCGAGGAGGCGGCGCGGCTCTCGACCGGTGTCCCCGAGCTCGATCGCGTCCTGGGCGGGGGCCTCGTGCCCGGGTCGCTCGTCCTACTCGGCGGCGAGCCCGGCGTCGGCAAGTCGACGCTCCTGCTGACCGCGCTCGGTGCCGTTGCCCGGAGCGGCCGCCGTGCGCTGCTCGTCACCGGCGAGGAGTCGGTCGCGCAGGTCAGGCTTCGGGCGGAACGCCTCGGCGGTGCCGACGACGTCTCCATCCTCGCCGAGACGGAGCTGGAGGCCGTCTGCGCGACGCTCGAACAGGAGGTGCCGGATGTCTGCGTGATCGACTCGGTGCAGACCCTCTTCGCGAGCGAGCTCGGCTCGGCTCCCGGCTCGGTGGCGCAGGTGCGCGAGGCGGCCGCACGGCTCCTCCGCGTTGCGAAGCGAAGCGGCGTCGCGACGGTGCTCGTCGGGCACGTCACGAAGGACGGCGCGGTTGCGGGCCCGCGCGTGCTCGAGCACCTCGTCGATTGCGTGCTTCAGTTCGAGGGAGACCGCTACCACGCGCACCGAATCCTGAGAGCAGCGAAGAACCGGTTCGGCTCGACCAACGAGCTCGGTGTCTTCGAGATGACCGCCGCCGGGCTCGTCGGCGTGCCCGACCCGTCGACCCTGTTCGGACGCACACATGCCGGCGAGACGGGAGCGGCCGTGGCGGTCGCTCTCGAGGGCACTCGTCCGATCCTGCTCGAGGTGCAGGCGCTGGTCTCCCGCACCGACCTCGCGATGCCTCGACGAGTCGGGACCGGGGTCGACCCGAAGCGGCTCGCGATGATCGTTGCTGTGCTCGGACGACACGCCGGCGTACCGCTCGGCGCGGCCGACGTATTCGTCAACGTCGCCGGCGGGGTCCGTGTCGACGAGCCGGGGGCAGACCTTGCGATCGCCCTCGCCATCGCGTCGGCCGCACGAGCGACTCCGCTGCACGACGGGCTGGCGGCCTTCGGAGAGCTCGGTCTGACGGGGCGCCTGCGTCCTGCGGCACAGGCCGAGCGGCGACTCGAGGAGTGCGCCAAGCTCTCGATCGAGGCGGTGGTCGCGCCGCAAGAGACGCCGGACGCCGACCGCAAGGCCAGGCCTCGCGTCGTCGCGGTCGAGACGGTTCGGGAGGCGCTCGAGGCCGCGATCGGAGCGCAACGAACAGCGACGCGGGACGCGTGACTTCCGGGTCCCGGATCCCCCGATGGCATGCGCCCTGAGGGCCGACTCGGCGCAGATCTTCGGGTAGAATGAGATGCAGCACGCCGGCGGATCCAGAGCCGGCGCTTTTCGTGAAGCAGGCGCACACCATGACCGGACGACGGGAGGGCTCGAGGCGTGTTCGATGTCGGCGACAAGGTCGTGTATCCCCACCACGGCGCGGGGACGGTCGAGAAGAAGGAGGTCAAGGTCGTGCTCGGGGAGGAGCGCGAGTACCTGACCATCCGGATCCTCCACAACGAGATGACGGTCAACGTTCCCGTTGACAACTGCGACAAGGTCGGGTTGCGCGGTGTGATCGACCTCGAGATGGTGGAAGTCGTGCAGAAGGTGCTTCTCGGCGGCTCGACCGAGATGCCGAAGAACTGGAACCGCCGCTTCAAGCACAACCGCGACAAGATGAAGACCGGCGATATCCTCGAGCTCGCCGAGGTGGTCCGCAACCTCGCGCTGCGTGATCACGAGAAGGGCCTCTCGACCGGCGAGAAGCAGATGTACGTCAAGGCGAAGAAGATCCTTGCGTCCGAGCTCATGTACGCGAAGGACCTCTCGGAGGACGACGCGCACGCGTGGCTGGAGGAGGTTCTCGCGAACCCCGCCAAGACGCGGCGGGCCAAGGCGAAGCCCAAGACGGCCGCCACCGCCACGGCCTAGCCGATGCGCTTTCGCTTCGCGAAAGCGCTAGAAGACCGGGGTGGCCAGCTCATCTAGTCGTTCCGGCGAGGCCGGAACGACGTGGGCGGTGCTCGTCGCCGCCGGCTCGGGCTCGCGACTCGGCGCCGAGCGGCCGAAGGCCTTTGTCGGTCTGGCGGGTCGTCCGCTTCTGGCGGAGAGCCTCGAGCGGCTCGATCTGTCGGAGTGGATCGACGCGATCGTCGTCGCGGCGCCGCCAGGCTGGGAGGAGCCGACGATCCTCCTTGCGGAGGAGATCGTCGCTTCGAAGGTGGCCGCGGTCGTGACGGGCGGCGCGACGCGCGCGGAGTCCGTCCGCAACGCGCTCGCCGAGGTCCCCCCGGACGCGCTCGTCGTCCTCGTTCACGACGCCGCGCGTCCGCTCGTCGACGATGCCGTCGTCGAGAGGCTGCTTGCCCGACTCGCCGAAGGGGTCGACGGGGCGGTTCCCGGCCTCCCGCTCAGTGACACCGTCAAGCGCGTCTCGGGCGGAGTCGTGGTCGAGACCCTCCCGCGCGACGAGCTCGTGGCGATCCAGACACCGCAGGCGTTCCTCGCACGGCGCCTCCACGAGGCGTACGCGGGCGACCTGTCCTCGGCGACGGACTGCGCGTCGGTCATGGAGCGGGCCGGGGGACGAGTCGCGGTCGTCCCGGGAGAGCCGCGTCTCGTGAAGGTAACGACCGCCGACGACCTCGACCTGATCGAGCGGCTCCTCGCCGCCGACGCCGAGTGACCGTTCGCGCGGTCTTCTTCGACGTCGGCGAGACCCTTGTCGACGAGGAGCGCTACTGGCGGGCGATGGCGACCGCGGCTGGTCTCGGGCCGCACGTCGTGTGGGCGGCACTGGGCGCGACGATCGCGCGCGGGGAGGAGCACGGGGAGCTGTGGCGGCACCTCGGCGTCGATCGTCCGAGAGAGGCGTGGGACTCCGTCGTGTACTCGAGCGACGACCTGTATCCGGATGCGGTCGCGTGCCTCGAGCAGCTGCGATCGGACGGGATGCTCGTGGGGATCGCCGGCAACCAGAACGCTGCGCTCGAGGAGTGGGCGCGGTCGGCGGAGCTCCCCGTCGACGTCGTCAGCGGGTCTGCGAGCCTCGGCGTCCGGAAGCCGGAACGGGCGTTCTTCGAGCGGCTCGTCGAGCTCGCGGGTGTCCGCGCCTCCGAGGTCGCATACGTCGGCGACCGCGCCGACAACGATGCGCGACCCGCGCTCGACGCGGGGCTCGTCGCCTTCCATCTTCGTCGCGGCCCATGGGGGATGCTCCAGGCGACTCCCGATGGCGCGATCGCGCTCCAGTCGCTCGCGCAACTGCCCGGCGCGTTAGCGTCTCGGCCATGAGCGCGCACGGCCTCCGCATCGGTCTCGGCGTCGACGCCCACGCGTTCGGCGAGGGGGTGCCGCTCGTCCTCGGCGGTGTCCGGATCGACCACCCGCGGGGCCTCGTCGGTCACTCGGACGGGGACGTCGTCGCGCACGCACTCACGGACGCCCTCCTCGGAGCGGCCGGTCTAGCCGACATCGGCGCGCTGTTTCCCTCGGACGACGAGCGCTACCGCGGCGCGGACTCGCTCGTCCTCCTCGCGGAGGCCTACACGTCCGTACGGGAGGCGGGGTATGCGCTCGTCAACGCGGACTGCATCGTCATCGGCGAGGAACCGCGTGTCGGCCCGTTCCGCGACGCGATGCGCGAGCGCCTCGCGAACGCCCTCGGCGTCGAGACGGCCTGCGTGGCCGTCCGCGCGACGACGACCGACGGGCTCGGCTTCACGGGTCGCCGCGAGGGGTTGGCGGCACAGGCGGTCGCGCTGCTACGAAGCGAGTCGTGAGGGCTACCCGGTGGTGGCTCGACGCGGTATGGTCGGGGTGGACAGTCCCTTCGACTGGAAGGGTGAGCGTTGGAGCAGAATCCACCGGACTAGTTGACGGCGCGCTTCTTGCAGCACGCGAGGCGTGCGTCGGCCGCGACGTCCCGTCCGCGGCGCGTGCTTCACCTGAGCCGACCGGCGACACGACGCACGGCGCGTGTCCCGAGCGGATCATTCGCAGCCCTGGGTGCGCCGACGGGCAGACACGGCGCACCCGGGGCCGCGCTTCTCGAGCCCGCGATCGGCCTTGGTGTTCGTCGTCCAGGTTGGATCGAGTCGCGTGCGACCGCTCGTCTCCGCGAGCGGCTACCGTCGTCGCATGGATCTCCCGCTCAGGGGCGGCTGTGGGTGTGGCGCGGTGCGGTTCGAGGTCGACGCGCCCTTCGTCTCCGCGGGGTACTGCCATTGCACGCGATGCCAGCGGAGAAGCGGAACCGCAGCGTCGGCGAACGCCCGGGCGGAAACCGGCTCCGTCCGGGTCATCCAGGGCGAAGGTGAGCTCCGCAGCTGGGCGCCGGAGAGCGGACGGGAGAAGCTGTTCTGCGTCCGCTGCGGTTCCGCGCTCTTCAGTCGTGACCCCGGCTCCGACCACTACACGGGTGTTCGCCTCGGCGCGATCGACGGCGACCCGGGCATCCGGCCGCAGTCGCACGCCTTCGTCGCTTACGCGGCGTGCTGGGAGACGATCCCCGACGACTGTCTCCCGCGCTTCGACGAGGCTCGGCCAGGCTACGCGGACGGTCGCTGAGCGCCGTCACGCCGGGGCTCACGAGGGCAGGAGTACGCGGTCGCCGTCGACCACGACCAGTCCGTCCCGAGCGAGCGAGCCGAGGACCTCGGGATCGAGTGCAAGCGTGCTCTGCGGCCCCTCGACGACCAGGCGAAGCGCTGCTGCGCGACGCTGCCGGAACGAGCCCTCGAACGCCGACTGCTTGCGTACGGGCTCGTCGCGCATGCCGCGTGACGGGCATCGTGCGGCCAGGGGGCACGCGTCGCAGCGCGGGATCCGTGCGAGGCAGATCGTGGCGCCGAGGTCCATCAGCGCCTGCGCGGCGCGCCCCGTGAATGCTCCCCGGGTGCGTCGCTCGACGCGCTCCACATTGACGTCGCGCGGTAGGACGTCCTCACCGAAGGCAAAGTTGCCGACGGCCGCGGCGGTGTACGGCCCGACGCCCGGTAGCTCGGTCAGGTCGGCGGGCCAGCCGCTCTCCGAGACGCGGCGCGCGGCACCGTGGAGCGCGACCGCCCGCCGGTTGTACCCGAGCCCCTGCCATTCGACGATCACATCGCCCGGCGACGCGGCTGCGAGCTTCTCGATCGTCGGCCATCGTCGCAGCCACCGTTCGTAGCGCGGTACGACCCGGTCGACCTGGGTCTGCTGGAGCATCGCCTCGCTTACGAGGATCGCGTACGGATCGCGTGTCCGTCGCCAGGGAAGGTCGCGCGCGGTGCGCGCGTACCAGGCGACGAGCAGCTCCTCCACGCGCGACAGCGTAGAGGGAGGCGACCTGCGACGCGGACGCTCGCGACCCCGCCGAGAAGACGGGCGCGAAAGGCCGGACCGAGGGTAACGTCGTACCGTGCGCCTCTTCAACTCGCCGGTCTCGGGTAATTGCTACAAGGTGCGGCTGTTGTTGGCGCATCTCGAGGTTCCGTACACGCGCGAAGACCTCGACGTGGTGGACCGGTCGAACCGTCGGGACGTGCTCGGAGGGCTCAATCCCGATCTCCGCGTGCCGACGCTCGTTCTCGACGATGGCAGGCCGATGGCCGAGTCGGGGGCGATCCTCTGGTACTTCGGCGAGGGGACACGGTTCGTGCCCGAGGATCGCTATGACCGCGCGAAGGTGCTCCAGTGGATGTTCTTCGAGCAGTATTCGCACGAGCCGGCGATCGCCGTCGTCCGCTTCCTCGTCGCGTACTCGGGAGAGGCCGAGCGCTACGCGGCGGTGATCGAGCGGAAGACGGTCGACGGATACCGCGCGCTCGACGCGCTCGAGCGACACCTCACTGTCCAGGACGGCTACGTCGTAGGAGGCGGGATGACGCTCGCGGACATCGCCCTCTATGCGTACACGCACGTCGCTGACGAGGGGGGCTTCGACCTCGGCGGCTACCCCGCGATCCGCGCTTGGCTCGGCCGCGTCGCCGCAGAGCCGGGCCACGTCCCGATCGACGCCTGAGAGGGCGACGCGCATGGCCGTCCGCGTCCGCTTCGCGCCGAGCCCGACCGGGTCGCTGCACCTCGGCAACGCGCTGACGGCCGTCGCAAACAGGCGGTTCGCCGACGAGCGGTCGGGGACGTTCGTCCTCCGGATCGACGACACCGACCCGACGCGGCTCCTCGAGGGGGGCGAGGCCGCGATCGAGGCCGACCTCCGCTGGCTCGGGATCGCCTGGGACGAAGGGCCGGTACGCCAGAGCGAGCGCGACGCCGTCTACGCCGCCGCGGCGCGGATCGCGGAGCAGGAGGGAGGCGCCCTCCGCGACGCGGACGGCTCGCTCCGTCTCGAGGGCGTCACGCTGCTGCGTCCCGATGGCAGTGCGACGTACCAGCTCGCCACGGTGGCGGACGACCTCGACCTGGGGATCACGCACATCATCCGCGGCTCGGACCACCGCCCCAACGAGGCGACGCACAAGCGGATCGCGCGGGCGCTCGGCGGCGGGCTTCCGGAGGTGATCCACCACGGCCTTCTCCTCGGCGACGACGGGAAGAAGCTGTCGAAGCGCCACGGCCACGCCTCGGTTGCCGACTTTCGCGAAGACGGTGTGCCCGCCGCGGCGCTGCGCGCGTATCTCGACGAGCTGGGTCTCCCCGCCCATGACGTCCACCTCGACCGCGCGCGGATCGCGAGGCTCTCGATCGAGGCCATCGCCTCGATGTCCGACGACGAGCTCGTCGCCGCGACCGGCGCGCCTGCGGCAGCGGGGCGCGCGCTCCGCGGGTCGAGGACGCTCGTCGAGGCTCGAGCCGTCGCGCAGATGATCGAGGCGCCGAAGCAGGTCGCTCTGCCCCCTGAGGCAGGGCCGACGCTCGAGCGGTTCGTCGAGCTGCGCGCCGGCGCGCCGTCGACGCTGGACGAGCCGGACGCGCGCGCGATCGTGCGCGAGCTCAAGGCCGTGGGCAGCGACCTGAGGGCGCTGCGTCTCGCGCTCACGGGGGAGGAACGCGGCCCGGAGCTCTGGACGGTTGTCGCCGCGCTGCCCGCCGACGAAGCGCTCGAACGCGTTCGTCGGGCTGCGGCGCGCAGCTGAGCCTCCCCGAGGGCGCTCCCGCGAATGCCGTCTACGATCGACGGATGCGCCTGCACGACACGCTGACCGGCTCGCTCGTCGAGCTCCCTTCGCCACCCGAGCCGATCGGCCTCTACGTCTGCGGCCCGACCGTCTACCAGCGCGCGCACATCGGCAACGCGCGGCCGTTCGTTGTGTTCATGTGGCTCGCGCGGTGGCTCCGCGAGCGGGGTCACGACGTCCGGTTCGTCCACAACATCACTGATGTCAACGACAAGATCTACGAGGCAGCGCCGGGGTGCAGCGCGCAGCGGGCACGCGAGGCGACCGCGTGGTACCTCGAGGACACGGCCGGCTTCGGGCTCGGGATGCCCGACGCGCAACCGCTCGCGACCGAGACGGTGCCAGAGATCGTCTCCCTGATCGAGGAGCTCCTCACGTCAGGCCACGCCTACGCGGCCGATGGTGACGTGTACTTCCGCGTCGCGCGGTTCGAGACCTACGGCGCCCTGTCGGGGCAGCGTCCCGACCAGGTCACCGAGCAGGAGCCGAACCCGGCGAAGGAGGACCCGCGCGACTTCGCGCTCTGGAAGGCGACGAAGGAGGGCGAGGACACGTCGTGGGACGCCCCCTGGGGCGTCGGTCGCCCCGGCTGGCACATCGAGTGCTCCGCGATGGCGGCGAAGGAGCTGGGGCGAGAGTTCTGGATCCACGGCGGCGGTCTCGACCTCGTGTTCCCGCACCACGAGAACGAGCGGGCGCAGTCGCTCTCCGTTGGCCATCGGTTCGCACGCGTCTGGATGCACAACGGGATGCTGCGCTTCACGGGCGAGAAGATGTCGAAGTCCCTCGGCAACGTCGAGACGATCCGCGACGTGCTCGACCGGTGGGGGCCGGAGACGGCGCTCGTGTTCTTCCTGACGGCGCACTGGCGCAAGCCGATCGACTTCTCCGACGAGACGATGGCGGCGGCCTCCGCTCAGGCCGAGACGCTGCGGAACGCGCTGCGCGGCGAGACGCGCACGACCGGCGATTGGACGTCGTTCGTCGATGCGCTCGAGGACGACTTCAACACGCCTGCTGCCCTCGCGATCCTGCACGACTGGGCGAGGCTCGGGGCGCTCGAGGATCTGCGGCGCGGCCTCGCGGTCTTCGGGCTCGCAACGCTCGCGGAGGTGCGGGACGCGCCCGACGAGATCGTCGCGCTCGCCGACGAGCGCGTCGCAGCCCGGGCGCGGCGCGACTTCGCCGAGGCCGATCGGCTCCGCGACGAGATCGCCGCGTCCGGGTGGGAGGCGCGCGACGTGGACGACGGCTACGAGCTCGTCCCCCGCGCGTGATCCGCGACCTCGTCTACGGACGCAATGCGGTTCGCGAGGCGCTCCGCGGCCGGCGAGCGGTGCTGGAGGTATGGGCGGGTGAGCGCGCCGCCGCGACGCTCGACTGGCTGGCGGAAGGACCTCGCCCGCGGGTTCGGCGCGAGCGCGAGCTGACCGAGGCGGCCGGTTCGCCCGACCACCAGGGGGTCGTCGCGTGGTGCGAGCCGTACCCGTACGCCGATGCCTGGGAGCTGGCGTCGGTCGCGCTGCCACTCCTCTGCTGCCTCGATCAGGTCACCGACCCCCGGAACCTCGGCGCCGTTGTCCGAAGCGCGGTCGGCGCGGGGGCGACCGGCGTCGTCCTCCCTGCTCACGGTGCGGCGACCGTCACCCCCGCCGTCTGCCGCGCGTCGGCGGGCGCCGTCGAGCACCTTCCGGTCGCGGTCGTGCCGAACCTCGCGCGATACCTGTCCGAGGTGAAGGGAGATCGGCTCTGGGCCTACGCGGCGTCCGCCGACGGAGACTCGCGTCTCTGGGACGTCGACCTCGCCGACGGCGTCGCGCTGGTCTTCGGCGCCGAGGGGAAGGGCGTTCGTCCCCTCGTCCGGCGCTCATGCGACGGAACGATGGGAATCCCGCTCGCGCCCGGCGTGGAGTCGCTCAACGTGAGCGTGGCCGCAGCGGTAGCTCTCTTCGAGGCTCGACGCCAGCGATTAGTCTCTATCTCTACTGGAGGTTGAGATTTGCCCGAAGTCGCGCTGTATCTGTTCGACGGCTCGAACCTGTTCCACGCGGGTCGCTTTGTGCACCGGAACGACCTCGTGGACGAACTCGCGAGCTTCGTGGCGGTGCGCGGCGCCCGGGGCGTCGTGGTCTTCGACGGCGTCGGCGACGACCGGCAGGTCGGAGGTCTCGCGGTGCGGTTCGCGCCCCATGCCGACTCCGTCCTCGAGCGACTTGCCGCGGAACGGCGAGAGCTGGAGACCGTCCTGCTCGTCACCTCGGACACCGCTGTGCAGGGAACGAGCGGACAGGAAGTGCGAAAGCGTAGCTCGGCCGGATTTCTTGCCGATCTCGCGGCGATGAGCCACCGCGAGGAGACGCCAAGCCGCATCGGCGACCGCGTCGACGACGACACGCGCGCGCGGCTCGAACGCCTCCGGCGCGGCGAAGAGCCGCCCGCCGGCGACGGCACCGGCGCGTAAGCCGCGAGCTCCCAACGGCGCGAACAGGCCCGATCTGCCGCCGCGATCTGGTACGAACACCTGTTCCTATTACAATGGAACATACGCAAAGGGGTTGTAACGCTTGCGTAATGGTGCTAGCTTCCTCCTCGACTTGAGGGTGAGAGTTACCTCGAGAGTTACCCGAAACCACACCAACGAAGGGGAGAAGGAGATGGCCGTCCGCACAGCCGCCGCACCAAAGAGCCCGCAGAAGCTGCAGCGCGAGCTCGAGGATCTTCAGCTCGTGCTCAGGGCGCGGAACGGCAGCCACGGAGCGCGCGATGAGCTGATGCGCCGCTACCAGGGGTTCGTCCGGCTCAAGGCGAGCTCGTACTTCCTCGCCGGCGGCGACGCCGAGGATCTCGTCCAGGAGGGGATGATCGGCCTCTACAAGGCGATCCGCGATTACCGCTCGGACCGCGAGTCGTCGTTCAGGTCGTTCGCGGAGCTCTGCGTCACGCGCCAGATCATCACGGCCATCAAGTCGGCGACGCGGTACAAGCACGCGCCGCTCAACACCTACGTCTCCTTCAGCCACACCCCGGCCGGGCAGGACTCGGACGGCGAGTGCACGCTCGGGGACGCGCTCCCGGGCCCGTCGATCGACGACCCTTCCGTGTGCGTGATCTCGACCGAGGAGCTGCAGGCGCTCGTCGGCTGCCTCGGCACGAGCCTCTCAGGGCTCGAGTCCGAGGCGCTTCGCCTGTATCTGGACGGTCATTCGTACGAGTCGATGGGCGACGAGCTCGGGTGCGACTGCAAGACGATCGACAACGCGCTCCAGCGCGTGAAGCGGAAGATCCTCGCGCACCAGGCCGCGCGCGCCGTTCCTGCGTAGCGGGCCGCAGGCGTGGCCCCGCGGGCCGCGTCGCCTGCCGTTCAGGTCCTGGCGGAACTGGGGCCGGAGCTGTTGTTCGGCTGAGGACGTCCGCGACGTCTTGTCGCGGTCGCCTCGTCGGAGAGGGGGAGCTCGTGCTCCAGCTGGTCGATCAGGTCGGCGTGGAGGTCGAGGTAGCGCCGCAGGAAGTCGATCACGAGCAGGAGGTACGTGCTCCGATGGGGAAGCGCTGTCGCCGCCTCCACGCTGTCGTCGAGGCGCTCGTGCAGGTCGGCGAGCTCGGCGCGAAGCGCGCCGAGGCTCTCGCGCGTGATCCGGTCGCCGACCAGGTCCGCGATCAGGAGTCGGAGCAGCGGCTCGCTCTTGAGCGGCGTGAACGAGACCGGCGTGGCAGCGTAGGCGCGTAGCGACTCGAGGCCTTTGGCGGTCAGCGTGTAGACGGTGCGCTCGCGTGTCTTGCCCGGCTCCCTGCGCGCGTCGAGGTATCCAAGCCGCGCGAGGCGCTTCGGCTCCGCGTAGTACTGGCTCTCGCCGGCCCAATCGAGCATCCGGCCGCGTCGGGCCAGGCGCAAAAGGTCATGTGCCCCTGCGCCCGTGCGTCCGACGAGACCGAGAATCTCGTACGAGAACAGCGTCAGCTCATCTCTTGACATAACTACATTCCATAGTTTATACCTACGAAACGTAGCTTACCCGAGGAGGTGGACGATGACATCGACGACGACCATGGGCGAGAAGGCGGAGCGCTGGGGCCGCCTCTGGGGCGCGCGCGCCGGCGACTGGGCCGCCACGGAGGAGCAACAGCTCCCGACGTACGCGGAGGCACTCGACCGCCTAGGAGGCGTGTCCGGGCGGCGGGTGCTCGAGGTCGGATGCGGCTCGGGCGTCTTCCTCCGCGCAGCGGCCGACCGGGGTGCGCGCGTGACCGGGATCGATGCTTCCGAGACGCTGGTCGAGCTCGCGCGTGCACGCGTGCCGACCGCCGAGGTGATCGTCGGCGACCTGCAGGTTCTCCCGTATCCCGACGACACGTTCGACGTCGTCGCGGGATTCAACTCGTTCTTCTTCGCGGATGACATCGTCGGGGCGCTGCGCGAGGCGGGCCGGGTTGCGCGACCCGGGGTCCCGGTCCTCGTCCAGGTCTGGGGTCTCCACGGGCGCTGCAGCCTCGACGCGATCAAGCCGGTCGTGCGACCGTTCTTCCCCGGGTACGACCCGGACGCGCCTCCGCCGCCCGACCTCGCCGCGCCCGGGGCGCTCGAGCAACTCGTGGCGGCGGCGGGCCTGACGCCGGAGGAGGCATTCGACGTCTCGTGGCCCTTCGTCTACGACGACGACGAGTCACTCACCCGGAGCCTTCTCTCCGCCGGCGGGCTCGGAGAGGTCGTCGGCGGCAGGGAAACAGAGATCGAGGCTGCGCTGGTCGACGTCCTCGCGCCGTTCCGGACGCCCGAAGGCGGCTACCGGCTCGAGAACGAGTGGCACTTCTTGATTGCGCGCGCATGAGGCGCGGACGGCGCGGCCCGTTGGACCGACGAGCCGTTCCAACCACCCGAGCTCGCGTCGCGGACGCCGGCGCTCAGGACACTTCCTCGACGACGTCGTAGGCTCCCGAAGGCATGCCGATCAGCGAGACCGTCCGGCGGGCAGCCTCGTCGATCCGGATGCAAGGCGGCTCGGGCACTTCCGCGTGGTACGTCCCGGGACCGTAGAACCGCCCATAGCGCAGGACCACGCCGCCCGCGCCGAGGACCGATCGCTCGAGCTCGAGCTTGGCCGAAGCGCCCTCGCCGGCAAGCTCCCACGCGACGCTTTGCGCGACGAACTGCGCCGCGCCGGCGGCCTCGGCGGCGGCGAGGAGGTTGTGCGTGCCCTCGCGACGCATCCGTGCGTTCGCCGGCCCCGCGTCGGCAACCCGCGCGACGTCGTCGGGCAGGTCGGTGAGCTGGTGCATCACGAGCTCGGGGCGGAACCGAAGCACGACGTCGTTGAGCGCTCCAGCGTCGTACACGTCGCAGACGATCGCCTCGGCGCCGAGGGCGCGGAGGTCCTCGACCTTGTCCGGCGATCGCGTCATCCCGGCGACGACATGATGTTCGGCCACGAGGAGCGGGACGAGGCGCGCGCCGATCGCGCCGCTCGCTCCCGCGAGGAAGATGCGCACGCCTACCCCGCCGCCGGGGGATCCCACCGCTCCCAGCGGACGAGGTCGTCGAGCGGGAGCCGACGCTGCGAGAGGCGTGAGACCAGCCGGGGCTCTTGCGGGTCGGCGAACGGGCGGCCGATGGTCACGAGGCAGACGAAGTGGACGTCGTCCGGGACGCCGAGGAGGGCTTTCACCTCGGGCACCTGCTCGGGGAGGACCCCGTAGACGCCGGCCGCGAGCCCCTCGTCGATCGCCGCGAGCTGGAGGAGCAGGAACGCCGCGCCCGCGTCGACGTACCAGTACGGCGCGGGCCAGCCGATCTCCTCGCCGTCCCGGAGCTTGTCCGGCTGGCGGTATCGCTCGTGGTAGCTCTCCTCGCGCGTGCCGACGAAGACGTGGACGGGCGCGGTCGAGATCCAGGCCTGACCTCCGGCCGCGACGTACTCCTCCTCGCCTGCGAGGCGTGCGAGCTCGGCGCGGATGTCGGAGTCGATGACGACCACGAGCCGGTGGCCCTGGCTGAAGCCGCCGCTCGGCGCGCGACGCACCGTCGCGACAATCCGCTCCACGGTCTCGCGGGGCACCGGCTCGGGCAGGTAGCTCCGCACCATCCGGCGGCGCTTCAGGATGTCGCCTAGTTCCACCCTGCCAGATCCTACGGCGTGTCCTCGCTGCCCGCCGGCGCCCGGATTTCGCCACACACCGCCGGCGGCGACCGCGAGCTCGGACTCGACCGCCGCCCGCGCGCTCCCGTGCACCCGGCCCGGTCCAGGGTGGTCGGTCAGCCCGCCCGCGTCCAGCACGCGGCCGACCCGCGGATTGATGCCGGCAAGGTGGAGACGCACGGCGCCCATGGCAACGACGTCGTGGAGCTCGGAGAGCTTCGCCGAGCCTTGCGAGTCGACGAAGTGACGAGAGCTTCGAGGCCCGACGACCCGTCGACGACGCCCCAAACGCGGGTCTCGAGTGCCTCCGATGCTGCGAAGTAGTGCTCGAACGAGGGCCGGACAGCGACGTGATCGCCGCCACGAGCTGCGCGGCGCCCGGTGACGAGAACCGCGCCGACCGCCCTGCCGCGAGCCCGGAGCTGGGGCCGGTCATGGGGGTCGCCACTCGAGTTCCGCCGACTCGATCAGCGCCAAGCGCGGCGCGGCGCGCCGAGCCTTGCGAGCCGTTCGAGCCCGCACGGCATGCTCTCATTCGGTCGCAAGGGAAAGCCAAGGCGCTCGACGAGGGCGACGACGCTCGCCGGGTCCTCCGACTCGACCGCGACCGTGTCGGTCGCGGCGCGCCCCACTCGTACGGTGGTCAGCTCGACGAGGCAACCCCCGCCGCGATAGCGCCTTCGCGTCTTGTGCACCGCGACCGCGCGAAGGTCGTCGCAGCCTTCAAGCAGGTCGACGAGCTCGCCCGGGCGGAACGAGGCGCCTTCGACGGGCGCGGGCAACGTCACGCCGAGGGCATCGAGCAGGACCACGGCATCGTCCGGCGAGAGGGGCGGGGTCGCCTTCAGGATCGGTCTCCACTGCTCGAGACCTTCCTCGTTGACCTGCTCGAGCACCTTGACGTCGACGAGCTCGTCCCTGAGCTTGACCGACACGCCGTTCGGGGAGAGTACGTAGACCTCGTCGCTTTCCTGCACCGATCCGGGCGTGAGCAGCGCCGACGTGTCACGGAGCGAGAGCTCGTCGCCGAACCTTCGCCACTCCCAGCGTGGGACGATCTCCGGGGTTACGGGCCCATCCCTTTGGCGCACGGCGTCAGCCTAGAGGACGTATGCCGAAGGAACGAGCCGGAAAGCCGTGCCGAAGGTCCGGGAGAGCCGGAGAAGGGATTCGAACCCTTGGCCCCCGCTTTACAAGAGCGGTGCTCTGACCAGCTGAGCTACTCCGGCGCTCTCCGATCGTAGTCGCATGTGTGGCGACCGTCCGTCGGACGTGGCACCCTTTCGGCGCGGGGCGGCGCGCGACGGGGCCTGCCACCCGCACCCATCGACCTCCACGAAGGAGACTGCAATGGCGCAGGAGAGGGCGCGGCCAACGCGCGCGCGCACGACGAAGGACAAGAAGGTCGGCGAGAAGGGCGTCCCCAAGGCGACGCGCTCGACGCGCACGTCCCGGAAGGCGGTCGAGACGACCCCCGATGCGGTCGCGACGCTCGCGTACCTGATGTGGGAGCGCGGCGACCCGGGCGACGCGACGACGCACTGGCTTCGTGCGGAGCAGGAGCTCGCCGCCTGACACGTGGGACGGCTGTCCACGACGACCGTCGTGTCCATGACCCCGCGTGGGGCCCGGCGACGGCCGGGTCCCACGCTCAACTTCTCGCCGGGCCCCGACGGGGTCGGGCGCGGCCGTCCGACCCCCGACCCGCCCGAGCTCAGGCGGCGATCCGCGCGGGCTCGAGCTCCCGCTCGAGGGCCACGTCCGTCGAGCGCTCGTGCTCGAGCCTCGGCAGCCACTCGAGCCAGCGCGGGAGGTACCAGTTCCAGTCCCCGAGCAGCATCATCGCCGCGGGGAGCAGGACCGCCCGCACGATCGTTGCGTCGATCAGGACGGCGGTGGCGAGGCCGACGCCGAACTGCTTCAGCATCACGATCGAGAGCGTTGCGAAGATCCCGAACACGAACACCATCACGATGGCGGCGCTCGTGACCACGCCCGCCGTCGTCCTGATCCCGTAGGAGACCGCGTCCTCGGTCTTCATGCCGCGGTCGTACGCCTCCCGAACGCGGCTCAGGATGAACACGTGGTAGTCCATCGAGAGCCCGAACAGGATCACGAACAGGAACACGGGCATGAACGCCATCACGCCGCCCGAGTAGTCGAAGCCCAGGATGCCCTTCGCCCAGCTGTGCTGGAAGACGAGCACGAGGACGCCGTACGCGGCCGCGACGGAGAGCAGGTTGAGGACGATCGCCTTCGCTGCGAGGACGATCGACCGGAACGAGACCAGCAGGAGGACGAACGCGAAGGCGAGCACGAAGGCGAACACGAGCGGTGCCGTCGAGCGCATCGAGCTGTCGAAGTCCTTCGAGATCGCCGTGGTGCCGGTGACGGCCACGTCCACGCCGTTCACCGCGCCGACCGTGGCGGGGATGATCTCCTCGCGGAGCGAGTCGAGCGCGGCGTTGGACGGCTCGTCCGTGCCCGTGCCTGCGATCGGCAGGTCGATCTCGGCGACGGTTCGGTCGGCGTTCACGTCCACGGACACGGGCTGGCGGAACCCGCCGTCCGCGATGGCGCGTTTCCGGAGCTCTGCGATCGCCGAGCTCATCTCCGGGGTGTCGACCGACGGCGCCTTGACGACCACGATCGCCGGATCCTGCTTGCCGGGGAAGGCAGCCTGGAGTCGGTTGTAGGTCTGCACGGCCGGCAGGTCCTGGGGCAGCGCCTCGGCGCCCGGCACAACCGTCTTCATCCCGAGCGCGGGCAGAGCGAGCGCGACCAGGACGGCAGTGGCCGCCGCTGCGGAGACGAGCGGCCGCGCGAGGACCCGGTCGAGGATCCAGCCCCAGATGCGGCCACCGTCGGTCCGCTGGGTGCGGCCGAGGAACGGGACGCGCACCTTGTTGACGCGGTCGCCCAACCACGAGAGGAGGGCGGGGAGGACGGTGAGCGAGCCCAGCACCGCAATCGCCACGACGAGGATCGTCGCCATTGCGAAGGAGCCGAAGGTCTTGTCACCGGTCAGGAACATGCCCGCCATCGCGGTCATGACGGTGAGCCCGGAGATCAGGACGGAGCGGCCGGACGTCGCTGCAGCGGCCTCGAGCGCGGCGGACTCGCTCTTCCCGGACGCACGCTCTTCGCGTTCCCGCTTCAAGTAGAACATCGAGTAGTCGACACCGACGGCCAGCCCGATCAGGAGCACGATCGCGCTGATGTTCGAGTCGACGGGCCAGACCTGGCTCGGGATCGCCAGCAGGCCCATCGTCGCCATCACCGCCGAGAGCGCCAAGAGCAGCGGGATCCCCGCCGCGACGAGCGCCCCGAAGGCGACCACGAGAATGACGATCGTGACCGGCAGCGAGAGCAGGCCGGCACGCTCGAGGTCGCTGTTGAACTTCTCGTCGAGCTGCTTGTCGGCGCTGACGCCGAACTCGTCGATCGAGAGGCCCGGATGCGCAGCCGCGGCGGCGTCGACGGCGGCGATCACCGGGTCGATCCGGTCGACGGCGGTGTCCGCGTCGCCGCGGATGTCGAAGTCCACCATCGCGGAGCGGCGGTCGGCGGAGATCTGTGCGCCGTTTCCGGAGGCGTACGGGCTCTGCACGTTCGCGGCGGCGCGGACGGCCGATACGCGGCGGACGACGTCCTGGACGGCCGCGCGGAAGGCGGGGCTGTCGGCCGTCAGCGTCCTGCTCTGGACGAGAACGGTCTCGCTCGCGGGCTGCTCGAAGCCCTCGTCGAGCAGCCGTGCCGCCCTCCCGGACTCGCCGGGAAGGGTGTCGTTGTCAGTGAGCTGCTTCGTGCCGACGGCTCCGCCGAGCACGACGGCGGCGACGACAAAGGCGAGCCAGCCGAAGATCGCCGTCTTGCGATGACGTGCGCTCCAGCGACCCATCCGGGCCGCGACGTTGGTGCTGCGTTTCATGGGTGACATCTCGGTTTCTCCTTGCGGGGTTGGTTCCCGCACGCTCGCATCCCGCGTGCTCGACGTCGGTGGGGTGGACTGGCGTCTGCGCGTGCGGGGGGCCGCTTCCCGCGGGTGCGGCTGGCCGCACCCCGCCCACCGACGTCGCGTCGCCGACGGGGGAGCGTCAGGCCCGGCCGGCGCTCGTCGCGACGCGCGGCGCGCGCGAGCGCGTGCGCGCAGCGGGAGCCGGGGCGTCGACGAGCACACGCGCCACGAGCCAGCCGACGACGACGGCGAGACCGCCGAGCGCGGCGTCCACGAAGAAGTGGTTCCCGGTCGCGACGATGATCAGCAGCATCGCCGCGGGATACAGGGCGCCGATGACTCGCACCGACCGCCGCTCGGCGATCGTCGCGAGCGCGACTCCCACGATCAGCGCGTACCCGAAGTGCAGGCTCGGAACGGCCGCGAACGGGTTGTAGAGGGCGCCGAGCAGGTCGGAGCTGAGGTTGAAGCCGGTCGAGTGGGTCACCGTGTCGGAGAATCCGAGCTCGGCGAGCCGCGGCGGGGCGGCGGGAAAGAGGACGTACCCGATCAGCGCGAGCGCGGTCGCCGCGACGAACGTCGTCCGGACGAGCGGGAACCGGTCGGGATGCTTTCGATGCATCCACGTGAGCGCGGCAGCCGTGCCGGCGAAGTGGAGGAGCAGGTAGAGCAGGCCGAGGACGGCCGGGGCGTAGGGAATCACCTCGAACGCCTGCTGGATGCTGCGCTCGACGTACACCCCGAGCGTCTGCTCGACCTCGACGATGTCCGCGGTGTGGCGCATCGCGAGGTCAACGTTCTCGCCTCCGGCGCCGCGAACCACCTCGTACAGCCCGTAGAGCAAGCCAAGGGCCGCGATCTCGCGCGTCCCGGAATGTGATCGTGAGAGCCAGCTGCGAACCATGAGACGAGTCTGCTCTCCCTCGTCGTTCCGGACGATTCGGCATTCCCGCCGCGTGAGGTTCGGCAAACCGCACGCTTGCGCGAGATCTGGGGGCGTGATCGCGTACGCGGTCTGCGTGGCCTGACGTGAGAGCTGGGGCTATGCGCGCAGGAAGGCGAGCACGGCGAGCACGCGGCGGTGGTCGTCGGTCGACGCGGGGAGACCCAGCTTCGTGAAGATGCTCGTCACGTGCTTCTCGACCGCACGGAGCGTGACGAAGAGCCGCTCGGCGATCGCCTGGTTCGAGCGGCCTTCGGCCATCAGTTCGAGCACCTCGCGCTCGCGCGCCGTGAGCTGCTCGAGCGGGTCGTCTCGCCGCTTGCGCCCGACGAGCTCGCTCACGACCGTCGGGTCGAGCGCCGAGCCGCCGTCCGCGACGCGACGCACCGCCGTGGCGAACTGCTCGAGGTCGGCGACACGATCCTTCAAGAGGTAGCCGACGCCCTCGGCGCTCGTCTCGAGCAGGGCCATCGCGTAGCCGGGCTCCACGTATTGCGACAGGAGAAGGACGCCGACGCCGGCATGGCGCTCGCGGATCTCGCGGGCGGCGCGGAGCCCCTCGTCGGTGTGGGTGGGTGGCATACGGATGTCGATGATGGCGACGTCCGGCTTGTGCATCGCGACGTGGCGAAGCAGGTCCTCGGCCGTCCCCGACTGGGCGACGACCTCGAAGCCGGCCTCCTCGAGGAGTCGCGCCACGCCTTCGCGCAGGAGCACGGAGTCGTCGGCGAGCACGACGCGGCGCGCGTCGCCGAGCTGCGACACGGTCCCGCGTAGCGGGGGGAAATCCCGAGGGAGACCGTCGGCGATCACCTGGTGGATGCGCTCGGGATCGGGGAGGCCCTGGAGCCGGTGCGTCCCGAGATCGCGCGTCTCGACGCCGGCGACGAACGGCGCCGCGGTCGACGAGAGCAGGATCTGCCCGCCGTGCCCGGCCGCGGCAATCCGCGATGCGCGGATCACGTCCAGCCCCGTGTAGCCCTCCTCGCCTAGCTGCGGGATGCCCGTGTGGAGACCCATCCGCACCTTGACGCCGGAGCCCTCGGGCCACGCGTGATCGCGGATCCGTCCCTGGCCCGAGAGCGCCGATCGGAGCGCCGGATCGACCCCCTCGAACACCGCCGAGAGCTCGTCTCCGGTCGCGTCGACCTCTGCGCCACCGTTGACGGCGATCTCCTCGCGCAGGAGTCGCCGGACGTCAGCGATCAGGCCGGGGTACTCCGAGCCGACGCTCTGGACGAGCTTCGTCGAGCCTTCGACGTCGGCGAACAGAAAGGTGACCGTCCCGGTCGGCAGCGGGCTCATGCGGGTGGAGTGTACGGGGTGCGACGCGCGCCCAAGCCTCGAGCTAGGCGCCTCGGAACGGGACCGTGCGCGGCGCCATCGGGATCGTCGCGCGGACGTGCGTGCCTCCTCCCGGCGGGCTCTCGACGGAGAGTGCCCCGTCGAGCGTCTCGACGCGGTCGACGAGCCCTTCGAGACCCGAGCCGCGAGAGGGGTCGGCGCCGCCGACGCCGTCGTCTGTGACCTCGACGACGATCGCGCCCTCCTCCTCGTCCTCTGCGACCCGAACCTCCGCCAGGGTCGCTTCCGCGTACTTCGCGACGTTCGCGAGCGCCTCGGCGGCGACGTAGTACGCCGCCGCCTCGATCGCCGGCGGGAAGCGCTCGTCGGGGACGTCGATCTCCACCGGGATCGGCGACCGGATCACGAGCGACTCGAGCGCGGGGCCGAGGCCCCGGTCGGTGAGGACGTTCGGGTGCAGTCCGCGGGCGAGCTCCCGCAGCTCCTCGAGCGCCTGCGCGAGCTCGGTGCGTGCCGCCGTCAGGATCTCCATCGCCCTGTCGGGCTCGTCCGGCAGCCTCGACTCCGCCAGGCGGAGGGAGAGCGAGAGCGCCGCGAGGCGCTGCTGCGCACCGTCGTGGAGATTTCGCTCGAGCCGCCGCCGGGCCGCGTCGGTCGCGGCCACGATGCGGCTCCGGGAAGCCCTGACCTCGGCCTCCTGCCGCTTGCGGTCGGTCACGTCCGCGCCGGAGACGAGCACGCGAGCGTCGCCCGACGGGTCGGTGATCGGCGTGGCGGTCCAGGCGACGGTGCGCTCGCCGCCGCCGAGCGTCAGCCAGCGCGACTCGCGCTCGGCCTGCGGCACCCCGTTCGCCGCGCCTGCGATCGCCATCCGCGCCGCGAACTCGTCGTCGCGCGCCACGAGGGCGAGGAACGACGTCCCCTCCAGCTCGTGCTCACTACGGCCGAACACGTCGCAGAACGCGCGGTTTGCTCCCTGGGCGACCACGACCGCGTCGTGGTCGGTGACGACGATGAAGCTCGGGATCGTGTTCGCGACCGTCGTCGCGAAGTCCCACTGCCGCTGCAGCTCGAGCTCGCGGCGCTTGCGGTCGGTGATGTCGATGCCTCCCGCGACGATGCGCACGACGTCGCCGTTCTGGTCGACGAGCGGCGCGGTCTTCCAGGCGATCACCCGCTCCTGGCCCTGGGCGTCCGTGAACTCGTTCTCGTACTCGGCCGCCGGGAATGCGGGCGACGCGTCGCGGAAGCGCTGGATCATCGCCTCCCGCTCCGACGGGTCGATGAAGATCTCCCAGAAGTACCGGCCCTCGATCCGGGCGCGGTCGTCGAGGCCGCTCGCGGCCTCGACGGCTCGATTGAAGTTCCGGATCCGGCCCTCGGTGTCGACGACGGAGAGAAGGCTCGGCGCCGTGTCGATGATCGTCTCGAGAAATCGGTATTGCGCGCGCAGCTCGGCCTGGAGGCGCTCCTTCTCGAACGCCAGCGATGCGGTCGCGGCAACTGCGTCCACGAGGCCGCGCTGCTCCGCGAGGCTCCGATCGTGCAGCAGCACGGCGACGCGCTTGTCGCCCTGCTCGACGAAGGTGGCGGCGTGCCCGCCGCGCGCGATCGGCTCCCCGAGCGTCCGGCCCTCGTCGTCGACCCAGGCCTGTCGCTGCGACGACCAGTACGCGAGCTGCAGCGACGGGTCACCGAGCGCGTCCGCCAGCGCGTCGCGCAGCGGGCGCCCGTTGCCGAGGGCGATCACGAGGTCGGCGATCCCGGCGCGCTGCAGGCGCGTGCGGAGGATGCCGGCGAGGAACGCGACCGGCATCAGGGCGAGCGCCGCGAGCGCGGCGAGCTCGATCACGAACCCGGCCTCCGAGTCGAACGTCCACACGACGTTGGCCGCGACGAGGCCGACGAGCGCGATCAGCGTGAAGAAGTAGACGGGCCCGATCACCCGACGCAGCGGCGGCGATGCGGCCCGGAAGCGCCGGACGAGGCGGACGAAGACGACCGTCGCGATCGCCGCCGCGCTGAGCCCCACCGCGACGCCGGCGAGCTGGGCGAGCGAGGGCCGGTCGGTCACGAGGAACGCGCTCTCGGGGCAGTCGCCGCACCCGGGGATCGGGGTCGGGTCGACCAGGGAGATGGCGAGCGGGCCGAGGGTGACGAGTGCGAGGACCGTCCACACGATCCACTCGTCCCCCGGGTGGAGCCGCCCTGTCGGGTAGGAGAGGATCAGGTGGCTGAACGCTACGAAGGCCACGCCCGAGAGGACGTAGCCGACCGTGAACCAGAACGGCGCATCCGCGAGCTGGAGCGCGCCGACCGACCAGAGGAGCCCTACCGCGAGCATCTGCGCGCCGGTCCTGTTGTCCGGCCGCTGCAGCGCGGCGACGGTGCCTGCCACGGTGAAGATCAGCCCCGCCACGGTGACCATCGCGATCAGGGCGCGCGGCTCGCCGAGGTCGGCGGTCGCGACGAGGTAGACGGCGCCCGCGTAGAGCACCGCGCCGAGCCCGACCGCGACGGCCAGCCGGCGGCGGGTCACTGGAGCAGCAGACGAACTGCGGCGCCGGTGAGCTCGGCCTTGGCGATGAAGCCGCGCGCGCCGCTGGCGCCGATGAGGCCGTTGTAGTCGGAGGCCTCCCGGCTCGAGACGAGGACGACCTGCGGCGTCTCCGGGCCGAGCTGCTCGAGCACGGCGAAGCCATCCATGTCCGGGAGCTGGACGTCGAGCAGGACGACCTCCGGTCGCAGCCGGTCGATCGCCGCGAGGGCGCCGGCGCCGTCCTCGGCCTCGCCCACGACGGCGAAGCCGTCCGCCTCGAGGAGCGCGCGCGCACATCGTCGGAAGCTCGGGTGGTCGTCGACGACGAGGATCGTCACGCTCTTGTCCATGGACGTATCGTGTCAGACGTCTCCGGGGCGTGTGGTGTGGCAAACCGCACCGGCCCTGTTCGCAAGCGGGATCTCGCAGAAGCGAGAATCCCGCGCCCGGATCCCCGCCTGCAGCGGCGCAATTCCCTGAGAGCGTCGCCCTCGGGGGTTCCACTGCCCAGCGGTGTACGGGTCTTCTAGGCAGATTCGGCGAAGCCGAATCTGCTGCGCATTGCGTGGCGATTCGCGGCCGGGGCCGCGCGTTGCGTGGTACGGCCGCGATCGTGCATACTCGCGCCCATGCAGACGGAGCAGCTGACGCACGACCGCGTCCTGGCAGAGCGGGCGCGTTATGTCAGCGCCGGCATCTCGACGCCGAAGCTCGTCGTCGCGAGCGCAGAGGGCGCGCGCGTCACCGACGTCGACGGCCGGGTCTTCGTGGACTTCGCGGGCGGCATCGGGTGTCAGAACACCGGTCACCGCTTCGCCCCGGTCGTCGATGCGATCCACCGGCAGGTCGACGAGTACCTCCACCAGTGCTTCATGGTGGGCGTCTACGAGCCGTACATCGACACGTGCCGACTTCTGGCGGAGCTCTCGCCGTGCGCCGGAGCCCAGCAGAAGTCGATCCTCGTCAACTCGGGCGCGGAGGCGAACGAGAACGCGGTCAAGATCGCGCGCGCCGCGACCGGACGGCCCGCCGTCGTCGTGTTCGACAACGCCTTCCACGGGCGCACGCTGCTGACGATGACGATGACGAGCAAGGTGCACCCGTACAAGGCCGGGTTCGGCCCGTTCGCGCCGGAGGTGTACCGCGCGCCGGCCCCCTACCCGTACCGCGGCGTCACGACCGACGACGCGATCGCGGGGATGAAGAAGCTCTTCAAGTCCGAGGTCGACCCGCAGACGGTGGCGTGCGTGCTGCTCGAGCCCGTGCAGGGCGAGGGCGGGTTCGTGCCGATGACGCCGGACTTCCCCCGGCGCCTCGCCGAACTGTGCGCGGAGCATGCCATCCTCTACGTCGACGACGAGGTGCAGTCGGGAGTCGGGCGCACCGGGAAGATGTGGGCGATCGAGCACTACGACGGCGTCGAGCCCGACGTGCTCGTGTCGGGGAAGTCGATCGGCGGTGGCCTGCCGCTCGCCGCGGTGACGGGCCGCGCCGAGCTGATGGACGCGGTCCCACCCGGCGGCCTCGGCGGGACGTTTGGTGGTAACCCGCTCTCGTGCGCGGCCGCGGTCGCCGTGCTCGAGGCCGTGCGCGAGCCCGAGTTCCTCGAGGGCGCAGCGCGGCTGGGCGAGAAGCTCCGTGCACGGCTCGACGCGCTTGCCGCCGAGTATCCGTCGATCGGCGAGGTGCGTGGCCTCGGCCCGATGATCGCGTTCGAGCTCGCCGAGCGGACGCCGGACAGGGCGAAGGCGATCGTCGATGCCGCCTACGAGCGGGGGCTTCTCCTGCTCGCGTGCGGCCTCTACGGCAACGTGATCCGGCTGCTCCCGGCGCTGACGATCTCCGATGAGGAGCTGGAGGACGGACTGACCCTGCTCGAGGAGTCGCTCGCGGCCGTCGATGGCTAGTGGACACGTCCGCAAGTACGGTTGTGTGCTTGGCGGCCCTCAGGCGCGTCGCATCCCGTCGTCCTCGGTCGCCCCGATACCGTCGGATCTCGGGACTCCCTGCGTCCTAGGGCTGCTCGGCCTGAGAACCGCCAATCACGAACGAACTCACCGACGTGTCCACTAACACTGCGGCCGAAATCGACATCCGCATCGTCGGCGTGCGGAAGCGATACGGGGACGTCGCCGCCGTGGACGGGGTCGACCTCGACATCGCGCGCGGCGAGTTCTTCACGATGCTCGGCCCGTCGGGCTCGGGCAAGACGACGACGTTGCGGATGATCGCCGGGTTCGAGCGGCCCGACGAGGGGCGCATCGAGCTCGGCGGGACCGACGTCTCCGGCCGTCCGCCGTTCGACCGGCCGGTGAACACCGTCTTCCAGGACTATGCGCTGTTCCCGCACATGACCGTCCAGCAGAACGTCGAGTACGGCCTGCGGGTACGGAAGGTGCCGAAGGCCGATCGCCGCGCGAAGGCGACCGAGGCGCTCGCCCGCGTTCGGCTCGAGGGGTACGGCGATCGCAAGCCCGGTCAGCTCTCGGGCGGCCAGCGGCAGCGCGTGGCGCTCGCGCGCGCGATCGTCAACACGCCCCGCGCGCTGCTCCTCGACGAGCCGCTCGGCGCGCTCGACCTGAAGCTCCGCCAGGAGCTGCAAATCGAGCTCAAGCAGCTCCAGCAGGAGCTCGGGATGACGTTCGTCTACGTGACGCACGACCAGGAGGAGGCGCTCACGATGAGCGACCGGATCGCCGTCTTCAACCTGGGCCGGATCGAGCAGATCGGCACGCCCGCGGAGATGTACGAGCACCCTGGGACGACGTTCGTGGCCGGCTTCATCGGCACCTCGAACATCCTCGAACGAGGCGGGAGGACGTTCACGGTGCGCCCGGAGAAGATCAGGCTGCTCCCGGTCGAGGCCGAGCAGGGAGAGCCTGGCACGGTCCGCGCCACCGCATACCTCGGGCCGTCGACGAAGTTCGTCGTCGCGCTCGACGGCGGCGGCGAGCTGACCGTCGTCCAGCAGAACCTCGAGACCAGATCCGAGGACATCGATCAGATGGAGGGCAGTCGCGTTCGGCTGCACTGGCGGCCGGACGTGGAGTTCGCAATCGAGGAGGAGGGAACGTGAAGCGGATTCGCTTCGTGCACGTGACGTTCGCGGCGCTCGTGGCGGCGCTCGCCGTCCCGGCGGCGGGCGTGTCGAAGGGCAGCGCCGTCCCGACATCGGTCGGCAAGGGCGAGGGCGCGCTGACGATGGTCGTGTGGGAAGGCTATGCGGAGAAGCAGTGGGTGGCCCCGTTCGAGAAGCAGACCGGCTGCAAGGTGTCCGCGAAGTACGCGGGCAGCTCGAACGACATGTTCAACCTGATGACGTCCGGCGGCGGAGGGCAGTACGACCTCGTCTCGGCGTCGGGTGACGCGAGCCTGCGCCTGATCTACGCGGGCGCGGTCGCGGAGGTGAACGTCGACCTCATCCCGGCGTACAAGGACTTCTACAAGGCGTTCCAGTCGCCGCCGCACAACACGGTCGACGGGAAGCACTACGGGGTCTCGATCCAGTTCGGGCCGAACGTGCTGATGTACAACACGAAGGCGTTCCCGAAGCGGCCGACGAGCTGGAGCGCGATCTACACGCCCGCCAACAAGGGCAAGATCACGATCCCGGACAACCCGATCCAGATCGCCGACGCGGCGCTCTACCTCTCGAAGACGAGGCCGTGCGCTCGGGATCAAGGACCCGTACGAGCTCACGAAGGCGCAGCTCGACGCGACGGTCACGCTGCTCAAGTCGCAGCGGCCCCTGATCAAGAAGTACTGGGCCCTCGCCTCCGACCAGATCGACCTGTTCAAGAACGGCGGCTCGACGATCGGCGCCTCGTGGCCGTACCAGGTCAACACGCTCGCCGGGGCGAAGGTGCCGGTCGTCCGCGGTCATCCCGAGGGAGGGTGCAACCGGGTGGGCGGACTCGTACATGCTCTCCACGAAGGCGAAGCATCCGAACTGCGCCTACAGGTGGATGCAGTACATCACCCAGCCAAAGCCGCAGGCCCAGCAGGCGATCTACTTCGGCGAGACGCCGGTCAACAAGAAGGCGTGCCAGGCGATGGACCTGATCGACAAGGGCTCGTGCGCGCGGTACTCGGCGAACAAGCCGGAGGCCTACTACCGCTCGATCAAGTTCTGGAAGACGCCCGTGGCCGACTGCGGCAACGGTCAGAAGAACTGCATGGACCTGCGGGCCTGGACGACGGCCTGGACGCAGGTCAAGGGCTAGCGGCGGCCGGTTGGCGGCCGACCCCGCACGGCTGACGGAGGGCGCTCCCGCCGGGGGCGCCCTCCGCGCCCTGTCGCGGTTCTCGTGGCGCAGGCCGCGACTCAAGACACTCGGGCAGATCTCCGCGCCGGTCGCGGCGTTCCTCTTCGTCTACGTCGCCGCGCTCGTCGCGCTCCTGATCCAGGGCTTCTGGACGACCGACTCGTTCACGGGGAAGGTCATCCACTCGTGGAATCTCGACAACTTCCGGACGATCGCGGACGCGCCGTATCCGACGATCATCCTGCGCACGATCGTCATGGCGACGGCGGTGACGCTGACGTGCATGGTGCTCGCCTTCCCCTACGCGTACTTCATGGTCCGCGTCGCCGGTCCCCGACTGCGGGTGATCCTGCTCGTCGCTACCGTGCTGCCGCTCTGGGTCAGCTACCTCGTCCGCGTCTACTCGTGGCGGCTGATCCTGAACCCCGACGGCGCGCTCAACTGGGCCCTGAACCTGGTGGGCCTCCCCGACCTGAACATCGCGTACACGAACTGGGCGATGTGGATCGTGTTCACCTACATCTGGTTCCCGTTCATGGTGCTGCCGGTCTATGCCTCGCTCGAGCGCGTGCCGCAGTCCTATCTCGAGGCGTCCGCCGATCTCGGCGCGCATGGGCCGACGACGCTCCGGCGCGTGATCCTCCCGCTCGCCGTGCCCGGTCTCGCAGCCGGCTCGATCTTCACGTTCTCCCTCACGCTCGGCGACTACATCGCACCGTCGCTCGTCGGCGGCCCGGGGTCGTCGCTGATCGGGACGGTCGTGTTCGAGAACCTCGGCCTCGCGAACAACGCCCCGTTCGCGGCCGCGTTCGCCACCGTGCCGCTCGCGATCATGGCCGTCTACCTCGTCCTCATGAAGCGCCTCGGCGCGTTCGAGTCGCTCTGATGGAGACGCGCGCGACACGGATCGGGCTCTGGGCGTGGGGCGGGCTAATCGTCGGGTTCCTCTGGATCCCGCTCGCGATCATGGCGCTCTACGCGTTCAACTCCTCGAACATCCAGAGCTGGCCGATCCCCGGCTTCACGACGAAGTGGTTCCACCAGGCGTGGAACGACGAGGAGGTGCGAACCGCGCTCTGGCTGTCGCTCCGCGCCGGCCTTCTCGCGACCGGCGTCGCGCTCGTGCTCGGGTCGCTCGCGGCGTTCGGGCTCTCCCGGTCGCGCTTCTTCGGGCGCGACTCGATCTCGTTCCTGTTCGTGCTGCCGATCGCTCTGCCCGGGATCATCACCGGCCTCGCGCTCAACTCGTTCTTCGTGCTCTGGGGCGTGAGCTTCTCGCTCTGGACGATCGTGATCGGGCACGCGACGTTCTGCGTGGTGGTCGTCTACAACAACGTGCTCGCGCGACTGCGCCGCACGTCGGGGTCGTTCTTCGAGGCGTCCTCCGACCTCGGTGCGACCGGGTTCCAGACGTTCCGCTACGTGACGCTCCCGACCGTCGGCACGGCGCTCGTCGCCGGAGGTCTGCTCGCCTTCGCTCTCTCGTGGGACGAGATCGTCGTTACGTACTTCACCGCGGGCGCCCAGAACACGCTGCCGCTGCTCCTGTTCGGCTTCATCCGGCAGGGACAGAACCTGCCGATCGTGAACGTGATCGCACTCGTCGTGATCATCGTCTCGGCGATCCCGGTGTGGATAGCCCAGCGCCTGACGAGCGGCTCCGCCGGCTCGGGCCGCGGCGTCGGCGGCTAGCTCGCGGCCGCCTCCACGCCGCCGGGCAGGACCCACGCGGGCCGGACGTAGTGGCAGGTGTAGCCGTTCGGGTACCGCTCGAGGTAGTCCTGGTGCTCGGGCTCGGCCTCCCAGAAGGGCCCCGCCGGCGTCACCTCCGTCACCACCTTCCCCGGCCAGAGGCCCGACGCGTCGACCTCGGCGATCGTGTCCTCGGCGACGCGCCGCTGCTCGTCGTCGAGGTAGAGGATCGCCGAGCGGTAGCTGGTTCCGACGTCGTTGCCCTGACGGTTCAGCGTCGTTGGGTCGTGGATCCGGAAGAAGAGCTCGAGGAGCTCGCGATACGACGTCTGCTCGGGATCGAAGACGATCTCGAGCGCCTCGGCGTGAGTGCCGTGGTTGCGATAGGTCGCGTTCGGAACGTCGCCGCCCGCGTAGCCCACCCTCGTCGAGAGAACGCCGGGCTGCTTCCGGAAGAGATCCTGCATTCCCCAGAAGCATCCACCGGCAAGGATTGCCTTCTCCACCGGCTCCGCTCATGTTCCGCTACCTCCTCCTTCGACCTGCGTCACACTCACTGTACGGCTCGCTCGGCGAACGCCGTGGGCATACCACGAAGCCGTCGTCCGGCGGCCCGGTGACGCTCACGTGGTCGTGTCGGCGGGCTCGAGGCCTTCAAGCTGACCGACATACCGACCGACGAACTCGAACGAGAAGCCGCCGTTTCGGTCGAGGGCGTACTGGTAGATCAGAAACGGGATCGCGCCGAGCGTGTACAGCGCGCAGACGTCGCACTCCTCGAAAGCCCGGCGCTCCTCGGCGGTCAGGTCGCGTCCGTCGAGTGACTCGTCCCTGTGCCGGATCGCCAGCCACAGTGCGCGGTCGAGCTCGTACCGGCTCACAGCGGCTCCTCACTCCAGCAGAAGAACGGCAACGCGGGCGCCGCGGTCGACGCCACGAGCTCGTGCCAGGACGGTTTCGCGCCGGCGAGGCCGAACGCCAGGATGAAGTCCAGGAACGCCGGCGTAGCGTGGCCCGCGAGGTACAGGTTGTCGTAGGTCGACTCGGCAATCAGGGTCTCGAGCTCCCACCGCTCGATGAGCTCCAACGTCCTCGTGTCCCACTCCGACTGCGGGCGCTCGAGGAACTCGAGCATGCGCGGGCCGCCGACGTTGTTCGTGAAGTGGCCGGTGACGATCACGGCCACACGCCCGCCGTCCCAGGACTCGATCGCCTGGCGCAGGACGATGCCGACGTCGTGGAAACGCCGGGCGCTCGGGACGGGCTTCGCGAGGACATTGGTGAAGAGCGGGACCAGCGGGAGGTCGCGCTCGGGACGGACGAGGAGGTACGGGATCGTGAATGCGTGGTCGAGCAGGTACTCGTTCGAGTACGAGAAGTCGATCCCGTGCTCGAAGCCCGTGTCGATCAGGTGTCGCGCGAGCGAGCCCTCGTTGGGCACGTCGAGCTCCTCGATGCCGAACGCGCGCACCTCGTCCGGAAAGGGTCCGCGCGAGCGTGGAGCCTTGCCGACGAGAAACGCAGGCATGTTGTCGAGGAACCACTGGTTGAGGTGGTCTCCCGCGACCAGGACGACCGCATCGGGCTCCGCGTCGTCGAGAGCGCGCCGCTGCCGGTCGACGAGCTCACCGGCGTGCGTGATCGCCTCGTGGTCGCCACGGACGATCGCGGCCGGCAGCGTCGGGTCGTGCGGAACGCCGAGGATCGATACGAGCTGCGCCATGTGACTCCTTCGCTGATCCTCAGTCGCTCCGTCAGCGCCTTCCTACCGAATCTGCTGCCACCGCGCCACCATCCTGATTCCAGCCAGGGAAGCGGCTCTCGTCGCTCAACGGCAGAAGGCAGCGGGCTTTCGAGATGTGGAAAACCCCCATGCGACGCGAGCGCGGGCTTCGTACAGTTGAAGCGAGATGTCCGGCGAATACGGCGCGTTCGACGACGCCGCTCGGGAATACGTGATCCGGCGACCCGACACGCCGCTGCCGTGGCTCAACTACCTCGGCCAGGACGATCTCTTCGGTCTCTGCACCAACACCGGCGGCGGCTACACGTTCTGGCGCGACGCGCGGCTGCGGCGGCTGACCCGCTACCGCTACAACGACGTGCCGCTCGACTCCGGCGGCCGCTATCTCTACGTCCACGACGACGGCACGGTCTGGAACCCGGGGTGGAAGCCGATGAAGACGCCGCTCGACCGCTACGAGTGCCGGCACGGGCTCGGCTACACGCGCATCACCGGCGCGAAGGGTGGCATCGAGGTCGAGCTCTGATGTTCGTCCCGCCGGGCGACGACGTCGAGCTCTGGAGGACGACCGTCCGCAACACCGGGCGCGACGAGCCAAGCAGCTGCGCCTCTTCTCGTTCGTCGAGTTCGCCTCTACGAGGCGCTCAACGACATGACGAACTACCAGCGCACGTACTCGATCGGTGAGGTGGAGGTCGAGGGCGGCGCGGCGATCTACCACATGACCGAGCACCGCGAGCGGCGCGACCACTCGACGCTGTTCGCCTGCACGCGCGCCGTCACCGGCTTCGACACCTCGCGCGACGCGTTCGTCGGCGTCCACGACGGCTTGCACGAAGCCGCGGTGCCGTTCGCCGGGCGCGCCACCGGCAGCATCGCGCACGGCTGGAACCCGATCGGCTCGCACGAGGTCGACGCTGCGACCTCGCGCCCGGCGAGGAGGAGACGTTCTCGTTCCTCCTCGCCTACGTCGCCGAGGGCGGGGTCTCGGCGGGGCCTCGAGCTGCTCGACCGCTACGCCGGAGCCCGGCGCCGTCGACGAGGCGTTCGACGCGCTGGCGCGCTCTGGGACGAGCTGCTCTCGCGCTTCCAGGTCGAGTGCCCCGACGAGCACTCCGACGCGGATGGTCAACACCTGGAACCAGTACCAGTGCATGGCGACGTTCAACCTGTCGCGCTCGGCCAGCCTGTTCGAGACCGGCATCGGGCGAGGCATGGGCTTCCGCGACTCGAACCAGGACCTGCTCGGCTTCGTCCACCTGATCCCGGACCGGGCGCGCCAGCGAATCCTCGACCTCGCCGCGACGCAGCTCTCCGACGGCACGTGCTTCCACCAGTACCAGCCGCTCACGCGGCAGGGGAACGCCGAGATCGGCGGCGACTTCTACGACGACCACCTCTGGCTCGTCCTGTCGACGTGCGCGTACGTCAAGGAGACCGGCGACACGTCGATCCTGCTCGGAGCCGGTCGGCTACGCGGACACGCCGGGCAGCGGCGAGGACCTGCTGCACCACCTCGAGACGCGCATCGCCTACACGCTGGCGAACCGCGGCCCGCACGGCCTGCCGCTCATCGGGCACGCCGACTGGAACGACTGCCTCAACCTGAACTGCTTCTCGACCGAACCGAACGAGTCGTTCCAGACCGCCGGCGACGTCGCAGGGCTCGGTGGCCGAGTCGGTGATGATCGCCGGGCTGTTCCTCTACGCCGCCGCGCGAGCTGGCGGGGCTCTACCGTCACCTCGGACGCGACGCCGACGCCGAGCGCATCGAGGGCGCGCGACGAGATGCTCGCCACCGTGGAGGCGGAGGCGTGGGACGGCGAGTGGTACGTGCGCGCGTTCGACGCCGAGGGCCGACCGGTCGGCTCGCGCGTCGTACGACGAGGGGCAGATCTTCGTCGAGAGCCAGGCCTGGTGCGTCCTCGGCGGCGCCGGCCTCGAGAACGGGCGCGCCCGCCGCGCACTCGAGAGCGTGCACGAGCGGCTCGCGACGCCGGACGGCATCGTCCTCCAGCAACCGGCGTACAGCCGCTACCACCTCGAGCTCGGCGAGATCTCCGAGCTATCCGCCCGGCTACAAGGAGAACGCCGGCATCTTCTGCCACACGAACCCGTGGATCACGCTCGCCTGGTGCCGGCTCGGCGAAGGCGAGCGCGCGCTCGCGACGTACCTCGCGATCTGCCCGTCGACGCGCGAGGACCGGATCGACACCTACCGCTGCGAGCCGTACGTCTACGCGCAGATCATCGCCGGCCCGGACGCGGCCACTCCCGGGCGAGGCGAAGAACTCCTGGCTCACCGGCACCGCGGCGTGGACGTTCGTGAGCGGGACGCAGGGCCTACTCGGCATCGTGCCGGACTACGACGGCCTGCGCATCGACCCGTGCATCCCGCGCTCGTGGGAGTCCTTCCACGTCACGCGCCGCTTCCGCGGCGTCGTCTACGAGATCGAGGTCGCCAACCCCGACGGCGTCTCCCGCGGCGTGCGCTCGCTGCGCGTCGACGGCAGGGACGTGCCGGGCAACCTCGTCCCGCTCGCCGCCGCCGGTGACCGCGTCAGGGTCGAGGCCGTCCTCCAGGCGGAGACGCGCTCGGCCGCTTCCGTTTCGTAGCCCGCGGTTCGCTCGGGCATTGTCGCCGAGCGGCCCGAGGCCCACGAGTCAGAAGAGTGTGGCTCGGCGCTCCGGAGGCCCATCCCGACCACCTCTACCATGCGACGCGTCGAGGGTCGAGCTCCCGCATCGCGGCATCTCGGCTCACGAGCACCGCACCGTACGCCAGCGCGGTCGCGTAGATGAGCTGGTCGGCCGGATCCCGAAGGCGGCCCGAGAAGGCGGCGCCGGCGACCGCGATCTCGCGCGTCACCGGCAGGACCTCGATCCGGTCGTCGGCGAGCGCTCCGGCCAGCCATCGCTCCAGTCCCCGATCGAGGCTCATGCGCCCTGCTCGCTCGAGGCGGGCTACCTCCCAGACGCTCATCGTCGAGATTCCGATCGAAGACGCCCGCTCGACCTCTCGTGCGGCGCGGCGCGAGAGACGACGAGCCGCCGCACGCCACCAAACCCAGACGTGGGTATCGAGGACGATCAGGGAAATGCCGGCGACCGGTAGTCGGGGTGCAGCGGCGCGATGAACTCGTCGTCGCTCACGTGGAATGTCACGCTTCCTTCGAGCGACTCGGGGGGCTCGAGCGGTGTCAGTCGCGCAAGCGGCTTGCCGCGCTTCGTGATGACGAGCGCCTGACCGGTCGCCGCGACCTCGTCGAGAAGCGCAAGACATTGGGCCTTGAAGCGGCTGGCGGCGATCGTTCGCTCCACGCCTCCAACGGTAGCGGCCACCTGGTCATCGTACAACGACCATGGTCACTTGCACATGGTCACTTACGGACCCGTCTCATCGAGCCGCCTGTAAGAGCGCCTGCTCGAGGTCGTCCCAGAGGAGCGCTGGATCCTCGAGCCCGACTGAGAGGCGGAGGAGCCCCGCCGGGATGCGGTCGCCCTCCCAGCGATGCCGTGCCTCGAGCTTCGAGCGGATGCCGCCGAGGCTCGTCGCGTTCTCGATCGTCCGCACCGCCCGCTCGACCCTGCCCGCGGCGGCGCCGTCCGCGACGTCGAACGAGAGCAGGAACGAGAAGCCCGGGTAGCGCACGGTCGCGACGGCGGGATGGTCGGCCAGGCGCTCGGCGACGAGCCGGGCGGTCGCCTCCTGCCGGTCGAGGCGAAGCGCGAGCGTGCCGAGCCCGCGCCCGACGAGCCACGCGGTGTCGGCCGACGCGACGATCCCCGCGAGGCGCCGCGTCAGGTGGAGCCGGTCGCGGAGCGCTTCGTTGCGCGTGACCGTGACGCCGGCGAGGACGTCGTCGTGACCGGCGAGGATCTTCGTCGCCGAGTGGACGACGACGTCGCAGCCCTCGTCGAGCGGCCGGAGCCGCAGCGGTGTCGCAACGGTCGCGTCGCACACGACGGGCGCCGGGTGGGAGACGGCGGCCGCAAGGTCGGGCATCGTCAGCAGCGGGTTCGCGGGCGCCTCGACGAGGATCAGGTCTGCCTCGTCGGGAGGGGGTCCCGTCTGGTCGAACTCCACGACGCGGACGCCCCACGGGGCGAGGTGGTCGAGCAGCACCCGGTGGCCGTAGTACGCGCTCTCCGCGAGCGCGAGCGTCGCGCCCGAGCGGAGCAGCGTGAGCACGACCGTCGTCACCGCGCCCATCCCGGAGGGGTAGAGCAGCGCGTGGCCACCGTCGAGCGCCCCGAGCGCCTCCTCGCAGGCGACGCCTGTCGGATGGTCGGCTCGGGCATACGAGAAGCGACCCGGCTCGCCGTTCTCGTAGGGCCACGTCGCCGACCGGTCGAGCGGGTCGCCCACGAACCGACGCTATCACCGCCGGTCCGTCCGAGCCCGTGCTCGGAGCGTAGGCTTCCGGCGTGACGCTCCCGCACAGTGCCCGCGCCATGATCGAGTCCGGGCGTCTCGCTCATCTCGTGACGCTGAACCGCGACGGCTCGCCGCAGGTCTCGTGCGTCTGGGTCGGTCTCGACGGCGACGAGATCGTCTCCGCTCACCTCTCCGGCGCCCAGCAGAAGCTCCGGAACATCCTCCGTGACCCGCGCGTGTCGCTGTCGATCGAGGGGACGGAGATCCAGCCGCCCGGGCTGCTCCAGTACCTCGTCGTCCACGGTCGCGCGCGGGTGACCGAGGGAGGTGCTCCCGCGCTCCTCCAAGAGCTCGCGTACCGCTACCTCGGGCCGGACGTGAAGTTCCCGCCGATGCCGGACCCACCGCCCGGCGTCGTGATGCGCATCGCGGTCGAGCGGCTCGGCGGCGTCGGGCCCTGGATGCCGCCGCGATCCTGACAGCGCCGCCGGGTTAGGCTCCCCGCGATGGCGACGCGGCACGAGACGACCGAGGAGAAGCTCGCCTGGCTCCGCGAGCTGAGTGAGGCGGCGGAGCACGCGGGCACGGACAAGGCGGCCGCCCGTCAGCACGAGCGCGGCAAGCTCCTTGCCCGCGAGCGGGTCGACCTGCTGCTCGACCCCGGTTCGTTCGTCGAGCTCGATCGCTTCGTGCGCCACCGCGAGACCGAGTTCGGGATGCGCGAGAACCGGCCGTGGGGCGACGCCGTCGTCACCGGCTACGGCACCGTGTTCGGTCGCCCCGTCTGCGTCTTCAGCCAGGACTTCATGGTGTTCGGCGGCTCGCTCTCCGAGGTCTTCGCGGAGAAAGTCTGCAAGGTGATGGACATGGCGCTCAAGGTGGGGTGCCCCGTCGTCGGCATCAACGACTCCGGTGGCGCACGGATCCAGGAGGGCGTCGTCTCGCTCGCCGGCTACGCCGAGATCTTCTGGCGCAACGTCCAGGCGTCTGGGGTCGTCCCGCAGATCTCCCTGATCATGGGGCCCTGCGCCGGCGGGGCGGTCTACTCGCCCGCGATCACCGACTTCGTGCTGATGACCGAGGGCACGTCGTACATGTTCATCACGGGGCCCGACGTCGTGAAGACGGTGACGGGCGAGGAGGTGAGCTTCGAGGAGCTCGGCGGCGCGAGCGCGCACGCGACGCGGTCGGGGGTCGCGCACCTGGTCGCGCCCGACGAGCGAGCATGCGTCGACGACGCCCGCTACCTGCTCACATTCCTCCCCCAGAACAACCTCGAGTCGCCGCCGTACGCGCCGCCGACCGACCCCGTCGACCGGGAGTCGCCCGAGCTCGACGCGCTGATCCCCGACTCGCCCAACAAGCCGTACGACATGAAGCGCGTGATCGAGACGATCGTCGACGACGGCGCGTTCCTCGAGATCCAGCCGTCCCACGCGGAGAACATCGTCTGCGGCTTCGCGCGGCTCGGCGGCCACGCGGTGGGTGTCGTCGGGAACCAGCCGGCCGCGCTGGCCGGCGTGCTCGACATCGACGCGTCGGTCAAGGCGGCGCGCTTCGTCCGCACCTGCGATGCGTTCAACGTGCCGCTCGTGACGCTCGTCGACGTTCCCGGCTTCCTGCCCGGGACCGCCCAGGAGTGGGGCGGGATCATCCGGCACGGAGCGAAGCTCCTCTACGCGTACGCCGAGGCGACCGTGCCCAAGCTCACCGTGATCACGCGCAAGGCGTATGGCGGCGCGTACGACGTGATGAGCTCCAAGCACATCCGCGCCGACGTCAACGTCGCCTGGCCGACCGCCGAGGTGGCGGTGATGGGGCCGGACGGCGCCGTCAACATCGTCTTCCGCCACGAGCTCGCGGACGCGCCCGACGCGGACGAGCGGCGCGCGGAACTGATCGCGGACTACAAGGAGCGCTTCGCCAACCCCTACTCCGCGGCCGAGCGCGGGTACGTCGACGACGTGATCGAGCCGCGCCGCACCCGGCCCTACCTGATCCGCGCCCTCGAGGCCACGCTCACGAAGCGGGAGCCCGCGCCGAAGCGCAAGCACGGCAACATCCCCCTGTGAGCGTCGGCGCGGCGCTCGTCACCGAGCGGTTGAGCAAGGACTACGGATCCGGCCGCGGGCTGTTCGAGCTCGACCTCGAGGTCCGGCGCGGCGAGATCCTCGGCTTCCTCGGCCCGAACGGCGCCGGCAAGAGCACCACGATGCGGCTCCTGCTCGGGCTGATCCGGCCGACGTCCGGGAGCGCGCAGATCCTCGGCCTCGACCTCGGCCGCGAGGGGCTCGCGGTGCGTCGGCGGGTCGGCTATCTCGCCGGTGACTTCGGTCTCTACCCGCAGCTCACCGGAGCGGCGGTCCTTCGCTTCCTGGCGCGGCTCCACGGTGGTGTCGAGCCGAGCCGCATTCTCGAGCTCGGGGAGCGCTTCGACGCCGACCTCGATCGCCCGGTGCGGGAGCTGTCGAGCGGTAACCGGCAGAAGCTCGGGTTGATCCAGGCGTTCATGCACGATCCCGAGCTCCTGATCCTGGACGAGCCGATCACGGGCCTCGACCCCCTCGTCCAGCGCAGCTTCCACGAGCTGCTCGGAGAGGTGCGCGGCGCGGGCCGGACGGTGCTTCTCTCGTCGCACACGCTCTCCGAGGTCGATCGCGTGGCCGACCGCGTCGCCATCCTGCGCGCCGGTCGGCTCGTCGTCGTCGACGAGCTGTCCCGTCTCCGCGCGCAGGCCGTCCGCCGCTGGGAGGTCGAGCTCGCAGACCCTCCGGCGCTCGAGGACCTCCGGCGCCTTCCCGGCGTCCGCGAGGCCGAGCTCGACGGCCGCCGGCTGCGGATCGCGTTCGAGGGGCCAGTGGACGCGATCGTGAAGGCGCTCGCGCGGCACGAGGTGGTGGACATCCGCGTCCACGAGGGCGACCTCGAGGACGTCTTCCTGCGCTACTACCGGGACGACGAGCGGTGAGCGCCGCGATCTTCGGCCTCGAGCTCCGGTTCCGGGTGCGGGCGGTCGCGTCCGCCGCGCTCGGGCTCGTGGCGCTGACGGCCCTCGTCGGCTCGCTCTATCCGTCGCTCGGTGACTCGATCGCCGACGTCGAGATCCCGAAGGAGATCGGCGACTTCATCGGCGGCAGCGACCTGGCGACGATCCAGGGCTGGCTGCGCGCCGAGATCATGGCGGTGTACGGGCCGGTGGTCTTCGCCGTGATCGCGATCACGAGCGCCACCGCGACGACCGCGGGTGAGGAGGAGGGCCACGCCTTCGCGCTCGTGCTCGCGAAGCCCGTGCCGCGGTGGAGGCTGCTCGTCTCCAAGGCCGCCGCGATCGCGCTCTTGCTCGGCGCGCTGTCCGTGGCCGTGCTCGTCGGGCTGCGGATCGCGGTCGCGCTCGCGGGCGGCGGCGTGGCGAGCGCGCATCTCGCCGCTGCGTCACTCCATCTGCTCGCGTTCGGGCTCGCCGTCGGCTCGCTCGCGCTCGCCCTCGGCGCCGGCACGGGCCAGCGCGGCCTCGCAGCGGGGGTAGCCGCCGGCGTGACGCTCGTCATGTACCTCGTCAACGGCATCGCGCCGGTGTCCGACGCGACGGCGTGGCTCCGCTACCTGACGCTGTACCACTACTACGAGGGAGGCGACCCGATCGCGAACGGTGTCGATCCCTCCGGGCTCGCCGTGCTCGCGCTCGTGACGACTGCGCTCGTGACGGTCGCCGTCGCCGCGTTCGAGCGGCGTGACCTTCGCGGCTAGGACTGCGGCTCGAGGACCCAGTGACCCTGCTCGAGGATCGGAACGACCGATCCGTCCGCGCCGACACCGTCGACGTCAACGTCCGGGCCACCGATCATCAGGTCGATGTGGATCGACGACACGTTGATCGCGGCTGCGAGTCGCCCGGGCGGATCGAGCGAGGCCGATCCGGGGACCGGGTCCGTGTAGCCGCTGCCGACCGCGATGTGCGACGACTGGTTCTCGTCGAGCAGGCTGTTCATGAACACGAGGCCGCGCTTCCCGACTGCCGATTCGACGTCGACCAGAGCGACCTCGCCGAGCCTGCGCGCGCCGTCGTCCGCGGCGAGCTTCGTGTGGAGGAACGCCTCGCCCTCCGCCGCGCCGGCCTCCACGACCTCGCCGTCGGCAAAGCGCAGCCAGCCGTCCTCCACCGCCGACCCGAACCAGTGCAGCGGGGCCGTGAGTCGCACCTGGCCCTCGGTGCGCGAACGGTCGGGGGTGGTGAAGACCTCCTCGGTCGGCAGGTTGACGACGATCTCCTGGCCCCAGGATGTCTGCGACGAGGCGGAGAGCCAGTGCGCGCTCTCGAGGAGGCCGACCCGGAGGTCCGTCCCAGGCCCGCGGAAATGGAGGCTGGCGAAGTGTCGCTCGTCGAGCTCGCGCGCCCGTTCCTGCAGTCGTGCGACGTGCGCGCGCCAGGCCGCAACCGGATCGTCGAGGTCGAGACGGGTCACCGCGGCGATCTCCCGCCAGAGCCGCTCGACGTCGGGCTCGCCGAAGAGGCTCCGGGCCCAGCCCTCCGTCGGGCACGCGATTACCGTCCACGCCATCGCGAGGCGGAGCGTCTGGTCGTGCATGATCTCGCGGAGCCTGCTCGGCCACGCCTTCGCGGCGCGCGACTGCTCGACATCCGCGAAGAGCCCGGGGTCCGCGTCGCCGAGCGTGAGCACCGTGGCAGCGCCCTCGAAGCCGAGCGCGGCCGTCTCGACCCACGCGGGTGTCCGGTCGAGCAGCTCCTCGGGCGCGTTGATCGCGTGCAGGCGGCGAACGTAGTCGTCGAGGTACAGGCACTCGACGTCGCCGGCACCTGCCGCCCAGCCCGCCTCCGCGAGCGCCCGCAGGAGCGGCGCATGCTCGGGCTCGCCGATCAGCCCGAGCTTCTGTCCCGGTTGCAGGTTCGCGCCGACCCGCACCGCGAGCTCGGCATACCGCCGCAGGTAGTCCACGGCGTCACGATCTCGCGCCGGGGACCGGGAGTCAAACCATGCGGGCAGGCGACGCGCAGCGACAATCGCTCCTGACATACGGTTGCCGCGTGCGCGTCTCCGCGAAGGTCGACTACGCCCTCCGTGCGATGCTCGAGCTGGCCGCCGCCGGCGGGCTCGTGAAGGGTGAGCAGATCGCCACCGCGCAGGCGATCCCGCAGAAGTTCCTCGAGAGCATCCTGCTCGACCTGCGCCACGCCGAGCTCGTCGCGAGCCGGCGAGGCGTCGACGGCGGCTACACGCTGGGCCGGCCGGCCGATGAGATCAGCGTCGCCGATGTGATCCGCGCCGTCGAGGGGCCGATCGCGACCGTACGTGGCGTTCGCCCCGACGACGTCCGGTACGACGGGCCCGCGCGGGCGCTGGCGCCGGTCTGGATCGACCTGCGGGCGGCCATGCGCAGCGTGCTCGACGAGACGACGCTCGCCGAGGTGGTCGCGCGGTCGCGCGCTACGTGAACGTCGTCTGGCGCGTCGGCTTGACGTAGACGATCTGGCCGGCCGCGAGCTCGAGCAGCTCGGCGTGGTCGCGCGTGATCTGGACGGAGAGAGCGCTCGCCGTCGTCGCGCACGAGCTCGACGCGGACGTCGAAGCCGAGGTGGACGATGCGCTCGACCATCGCCTCGCGCGTCGTGCCGTTCGGCTCGAGCGTCACCTCGAGGTCGTGCGGCCGCACGAACGTGTCGTCGAACCGGTGCGCCTGGCCGACGAACGTCATCACGAACTCGTTCGCGGGCTGCTCGTAGACCTCGCGCGGCGAGCCGACCTGCTCGATCCGGCCGTTGCTCATGACGACGACCTCGTCGGCGACGTCCATCGCCTCCTCCTGGTCGTGCGTGACGATCACCGTCGTCGTGTGCGTCTCGTCGTGCAGGCGGCGCAGCCACTCGCGCAGCTCCGCTCGCACGCGCGCGTCGAGCGCGCCGAACGGCTCGTCGAGAAGCAGCACCGGCGGGATCGACCGCCAGCGCGCGCGCGAGCCCCATGCGCTGACGCTGACCGCCGGAGAGCTGCGACGGGTAGCGCTTGGCGAGGCCTTCGAGCTGCACGAGCTTCAGGAGCTGGGCGACGCGCTCTGCGATCTCCGCCTTGGGACGCTTGCGGATCTTCAGCCCGAAGGCGATGTTGTCGTAGACGGTCATGTGCTTGAACGCGGCGTAGTGCTGGAAGACGAAGCCGACGCCGCGATCCTGCGGCGGCCGGCCGGTGACGTTCGCCTCGTCGATGAAGACGCTCCCCGCATGTCGGGGGTCTCGAGCCCGGCGATGATCCGGAGCAGCGTCGACTTGCCGCTGCCGCTCGGCCCGAGCAGCGCAGTGAGCGACCCGTCGCGACCTCGACCGAGACGTCGTCGAGCGCGACGAAGTCGTCGAACCGCTTGCGTGACGTCGCGGACGGAGATCGACATCAGTGCCGGGCTCCTTTCGGTTGGAGGACGATCATGAGGACGAGCACGATGATCGCCATCGCCGCGAGCACGAACGAGATGCCGTAGGCCGGCGCGTAGTTCCCGTAGGCGAACTGGTAGGCGTCCTCGACTCGAAGCGTCGCCGTCTGCGTCTTGCCGGCGATGTTCCCCGAGACGAGGGCGACGGCGCCGAACTCGCCGATCGCGCGCGCCGTCGTGAGCACGACGCCGTAGATCGACCGCCCAGCGGATCGACGGCAGGGTGATCCGCCAGAACGTCTGCCAGCCCGACGCGCCGAGCGTCTGCGCCGCCTGCTCCTGCTCGGTGCCGATCTCCCGCAGCGTCGGCACGACCTCGCGCGCGACGAACGGAAGCGTGACGAAGATCGTCGCGAGCACGATCGCCGGCGTCGCGAAGAGGATCTCGTACCCGTTGCGCTGGAACCACCCGAACCAGCCGTTGACGCCGTAGAGCGCGATGAGCGAGAAGCCCGACGATCACCGGCGAGAGCGACAGCGGCAGGTCGACGAAGGCGTTGAGGAAGCCCCGGCCGCGGATGTTCCCGCGCACGATCACGAGCGCGCAGACGATCCCGAAGACGGTGTTCACGACCACGGCGATCGCCGTGACCGTGAGCGTGAGCTTGAACGCGGCGATCGTGTCGGGGTTCGTGATCGCCGCCCAGGCGCCGTCGAGGTCCTCGAACGTCCGCCAGACCATCATCACGAGCGGCCCGATCAGGATGAGCGTCAGGTAGCCGAGCGCCACGAAGCGGAGCGACCATCTACCCACGCTCGTGCCTCGTGACGTACCAGCGGATCGCCCCGATGCCGAGAAGCACGGCGAACGAGATGGTCGAGCAGCACGACCGCGACCGCCGCCGCGCCCTCGGGGTCCTGCTCGATCCGGTGGAAGAGGAAGATCGAGGCGACCTCGGTCTTGAAGGGGAGGTTGCCGGCGATCAGGACGATCGCGCCGATCTCGCCGACCGCCGCGCGCGAAGGCCATCGCGACGCCGGAGAGGATGCCCGGAAGGATGACCGGGAGCACGATCCGCCGAAACGTCGTGAAGTCGCTCGCGCCGAGCGATCTCGCGGCCTCCTCCAGCTCGCTGTCGAGCTCGATCAGGACGGGCTGCACGGTGCGGACGACGAACGGCAGCGTCACGAACAGCAGGGCGACGTAGATCGCCCAGCGCGTGAACGTCACGTTGGCCTGGAAGTGGAACGAGCCGAGCGTGAAGTCGATCGGCGTCCGCGGGCCGTAGAGCGCCATGATCACGAGGCCCGCGACGATCGTCGGCAGCGCGAACGGCAGGTCGATGATCGCGTTGACGACGGACTTGCCGCGGAAGGAGTCGCGCACGAGCACCCAGGCGATGATCGTCCCGAACACGGCCGTCGTGAGCACCGCGAGCGTCGACATCATGAGCGACAGCTTCAGCGCCGCGACGGCCTGCGGCGAGGAGACGACGTCCCAGAAGCCGGACCAGCCGTTCCCGGTCGACTTCCAGACGACGGCCGCGATCGGCAGCACGACGATGACGAGCAGGAACGTCGTCACGAAGCCGACTTGCAGGGAGAGGGCCGTCGAGGCTCTCTCCCTGCGGTGCGTCGACGGCGCCGGGAGCCCCGGCGCCTCGGTGACAGCGCTAGCTGCCAGAGGTGACTCCGAGCGACTTCTCGATCCCCTGCATGATGCTCTTGTTCGGGTCGAACCACTTCTTGTCGACCGCGCGCCAGCCGCCGATCAGCTTGTTCGTGATCGTGGTCTCGCCGGGCCGGACCGGGAACTTGCTCCGGAACTCGGCGAGCGCCTGCTTGTTGACCGGCCGGTAGCCGTTCTCGGCCAGGATCTTCTGCGCGGGATAGGACTTCAGGAACCGCGAGAAGGCGTTCCACTCGTCCTTGTGCTCGCTCTTCTCGACGACCGCGATGTAGATATCGATCAGCATCGTCTGGCGCGGGATCACGTACGGGATCTTCCCGTTGATCGCCTCGCTCTCGAAGGTGAGAAGGACGTCGCCCTTGCCGGACAGGAACGTGTTCGTCGCGTTCGAGCCCGACGAGTCCTGCGAGACGACGTTGCTCTTGTAGAACTTGCGCAGGTAGGCGATCGCCTGGCTGTCGGTCTTGCCGAGACGCCGCTGCGCGACGTAGGCCGCGAGGATGTTCCACTTGGCGATCCCGCCGGTGAACGGGTTGAGCGTCACGATCCCGACGCCGGGCTTCAGCAGGTCGTTCCAGCCCTTGATCTTCTTCGGGTTGCCGTCTCGGAGCCCGAAGACGACGACCGAGTTCCAGACGACGCCGTTGTAGCTCTGCTTGTCCCACTTCTTGCTGACGAGCCCCTTGTCGACGAGGTCGTTGATGTCGTTCCCCGTGTTGAGGATCACCCCGTCGGCCGGCAACCCGTTGGCGACCGCCTGACCCTGGGCAGAGGACGGGCCGTACGAGGCACGGATGCTGATCCCCGACCCCTGCGGCGTCTTGCGGAACTCGTCGATCAGCTTCGTCAGCACGGGCCGCGGCGTGGAGTACGCGACGAGGTTCAGCGTCACGTCCTTCGAACTGGTGCTCGCTGCCATCGCCGCGCCCGCGACGGTCGTGGCGAAGGCCGCGACGGCGACCGAGATCCAGGCGAACCTTTTCCGTTGCATAGCGCTCCTTCGTCGGTTTTCCGGGTGTCGGCCGCGTCGCCTCGGGCGTCTCTCGGCCTTCTCGACCGGGAAGGTATAGCATAAGACAATTCAATGATTCGAATAAGTAACACGCATGCAGTGAGTCATCCCGACCTCGGTCCTGCGCCGGCCTCGGGCGCACCTCGGGACGGCTGGTACCTTCACCGCATGTCCGGCCAGATCCTCATCGAGCAGGGCGAGACGCGGACCGCGCGACGGCTCCGCCACAACCGCTACAAGGTGGCGGTCGCGATCGCCGCGCTCGAGGGCATCCTCGTGCTGCTGGGGGTGATCCCGTGGTGGATCGTCGTCCTCCTCGCCGTCCTGTCTCTCGCCGGCTACCTCGCCTGGGGCAGGGAGCACGCGAGCGCGGACGTGCGCGTCGTCACCTGGACGGCGGCCGTCTCACAGCTCGTCGTCGTGCTCGTGCCGGCGCTCGCCGGGCTCGTCGTCGTGCTCGCCGTGGTCGTGGTCGTGCTGCTCGCCGCGCTCGCCCTTGCGGCACTCCTCCTCGACCGGCGCTAGCACGTGCAACCGGGCTGTGCCGACAGTCGGGCGGGGTACACTCCGCTCCCTGCTCTGGGGCGTGGCCAAGCGGTAAGGCAACGGGTTTTGGTCCCGTGATCCCAGGTTCGAATCCTGGCGCCCCAGCCATCGTTCACCCGTGATGCCGACGAGTCTCGCCGCAGTCGTGATGGCCGGAGGGCTCGGGACGCGGATGCGTTCCGCGCTCCCCAAGCACCTGCACCCGATCCTCGGGCGGCGCATGGTCGACTGGGTGCTCGAGGCCGCGCGCCCGCTCGAGCCGGCGCCGCTCGTCGTCGTCGCCTCGCCGGACACCGCGGCGGCTTTCACGGGCGTGGAGGTGGCGATGCAGGAGCGGCCGCTCGGGACGGGCGACGCCGTCCGCTCGGCGCGCGAGGCGCTCGCCGCCGCCGACGAGGTGCTCGTCCTCTCCGGCGACACCCCGCTTCTCACGACCGCGCTCCTGAACGGGCTGCTCGCCGCGCATCGCGACGCCGCAGCCGCGGCGACCGTCCTCTCCTTCGTCCCCGACGACGTCCGCAGCTACGGCCGGATCGTCCGCGGTGACGACGGCGGTCTCGTCGCGATCGTCGAGGCGTCCGACGCCACGCCGGAGCAGCTCGAGCTACGCGAGGCCAACTCCTCGATCTACGTGTTCCGGGCCGACGCGCTCTGGCCTGCGCTCGATGCCCTTACGCCCGCGAACGCGCAGGGCGAGCTCTATCTCACCGACGCTGTGCGGGGGATCGTCGACCATGGCGGGCGCGTCGCCGTCCACGTGGCGCCGGACCCTGCCGAGACCGAGGGCGTCAACACGAGAGTCGAGCTCGCGGCGGCCGCGGCCGCCCTCCGCGACCGGATCAACGACGGCCACATGCTCGACGGCGTCACGATCGTCGATCCGGCGTCGACGTGGATCGAGCCGACCGTCGCAGTCGAGGCCGATGCGGTCGTGCATCCGTTCACGGTGCTGCGGGGTGCGACGACGGTCGCGGCGGGAGCCGAGGTCGGGCCGCATGTGGTGGCCGTCGACGCCGCGATCGGACCGGGCGCGCTCGCGGGGCCGTTCTGTTACCTTCGGCCCGGCACGGTGCTCGGGGCATCCTCCAAGGCAGGCACGTTCGTCGAGCTGAAGAACACGCGGCTCGGCGAGGGCACGAAAGTGCCACACCTGTCGTACCTCGGGGACGCCGACGTCGGCGACGGCACGAACATCGGCGCCGGTGGCATCACCGTCAACTACCCGCACGAGGCGGGACGACCCAAGGGCCGCACCCGGATCGGCGATCGCGTCAGGACCGGTGTCGACAATGCATTCGTCGCGCCCGTGACGATTGGAGACGACGCATGGATTGCAGCCGGTTCGGTGATCACCGAGGATGTGCCCGCCAACGCGCTCGCGATCGCGCGCGCACGCCAGGTCAACAAGGAAGGGCGCGGTGGACGTCGGGACGATTGAGCAGGCGCTGCCCGGCCTCGAGCAGGTTCCTCTGGAGCCGTCCTTGAAGCCCGGCCACGCGCTGCCCCTGACGCCGCAGAAGCGGCTGATGGTGTTCTCGGGGCGCTCGCACCCGGTCCTCGCGGAGCGGATCGCGGAGCGGCTCGGCGTCGACCTCGGCGAGATCGAGCTGAAGACATTTGCGAACGACGAGACGTACGTGCGCTACTGCGAGTCGATCCGCGGCGCGGACGTGTTCCTCGTCCAGACCGGCAGCCCCCCGGTCGACGAGCACCTGATGGAGCTGCTGCTGATGATCCAGGCCGCGAGGCTCGCGTCGGCAAAGCGGATCACCGCCGTGATCCCGTGGTTCGCGTATTCGCGCCAGGACCGGAAGGCGAAGCCGCGCGAGCCGATCTCGGGGCGCCTCGTGGCGGACATGCTCCAGCTCGCCGGGGTAGACCGGCTGCTGACGATGGACCTCCATGCCGGCCAGATCCAGGGGTTCTTCACGATCCCGGTCGATCACATGACCGCGCAGCAGTTGTTCGCACGGCATTTCCGGGATCTCGGCTTCCATGGTGACGGGGTCGTCTCCGTCGCGCCCGACGCGGGGCGCGCGAAGGTGGCCGTGCGGTTCGCCGAGATGCTGGAGGCCGAGTTCGCCGTCATGCACAAGACGCGGCCCGCCCACGAGCAGGCCGCCGTGACCGAGGTGACCGGTCGCGTGCGCGACAAGATCTGCATCGTCGGGGACGACGTGACCACGACGGGCGGGACGCTCATCGCAGGCGCGCAGGCCCTCCGCGAGCACGGTGCGCGCGAGGTGTGGGTCTACGTCACCCACGCTCTGCTGAGCCGGGACGGCCTCGAGCGACTCGCCGGCGCCGAGGACATCACCGGGATCGTCGTCACGGACACGGTTCCCATCGACCCGCGGGAGCAGCCGGAGAACCTCACCGTCCTGACCGTCTCCTCGCTGCTGGCCGAGACGATCATGAACGTCTTCTCAGACGACTCGGTCTCGGCGATCTTCGGCGGCGAGAACCAGCTCTTCTAGAGACGTGGGCGATGCGGACGGAGCGACGCGGGTCGCGCCGCCGTACCTGATCCGCACAGCACGCCTCACGATCCGCTGCTGGGAGCCCCGGGACGCGCCGCTCCTCAAGGCCGCGCTCGACGCGAGCCTCGACCACCTCCGGCCCTGGATGCCGTGGGCGCACGACGAGCCGACGCCGCTCCAGGACAAGATCGAGCTGCTCCGGCGGTTCCGCGGCATGTTCGACCTCGGCCAGGACTTCGTCTACGGCCTGTTCGATCGCGACGAGTCGGAGGTCGTCGGAGGCGCCGGCCTCCACACGCGCGTCGGGGACGACGCCTTCGAGATCGGCTACTGGCTCCGCGCCACCAGCGTGGGGGCCGGTCTCGCGCGCGAGGCAACGGCGGCGCTCACGACCGTCGCCTTCGGCGTGTGCGGGGTCGACCGTGTCGAGATCCACATCGACCCGGCCAACGAGCGCAGCCTGGGCGTGCCCAGGGCACTCGGTTTCGAGGAGGAAGGGACGCTGCGTCGGCGATTTCCTCCGGGCTCCGACGGAGCGCGGCGCGACATGGTCTCGTTCGCCATCTTCCGCGACGGGTTCGAGCAGACGACGCCGGACCATGCTGAGCTCGAGGCGTTCGACGCAGCGGGTCGCGCGATCCCCGTGTGAGCCGGCCTGGGACGAGGTACGTGGCCTCCGCTACCATGGCACGCCGATGTCGAGCGAGCGCGTCACACTCGAGGTCTCCGAGCGCGATGCCGACCAGGTCGGCTCGCGTCGCGTCCGGCGCCTCCGGAAGGAGGGCCTCATCCCCGGCGTGCTCTACGGGAAGGGGCACACGCGGGCGATCGTCGTCGACGAGCGGAGGCTTCGCACGGCGCTGACCGGCTCGTCGGGCCTCCACGCCATCGTCGACGTCGTCATCGAAGGCCAGTCGACGCCCCACCATGCGGTTCTCAAGGACTTCCAGCGGCATCCGATCCGCGGCACGCTGACGCACGTCGACTTCCACGAGGTGCGTCTCGACCGTCCGATCCAGGCGACGGTAAGCGTCCAGCTGGTCGGCGAGGCGCCCGGGTCGAAGGTTGGCGGCAGCGTGCAGCAGGTCACCCGCGAGATCCAGGTCGAGGCGCTGCCCACCGGGATCCCCGAGCACGTCGAGGCGGACATCTCGGCTCTCGAGGTGGGCGGGACCGTGCGCGTCGAGGACCTCGCGCCCATCGACGGCGTCACCTTCCTCGACGACCCGCAGCTCGTGCTCGCGAACTGCTCCGTCCCGCGCGGGCTCACGGAGCTCGAGGAGGAGGCGGAGGGTGCCGAGGGCGAGGCCGGCGAAGGGGCCGAGGGCGGCGCCGCGGACGAGGCCTCGGACGAGGACGCAGCCACCGCCACGGAGTGATCCGTGCGCCTCTTCCGCAGGGGAGAGGTCGGCGAAGCGATGGACTACCTCGTCGCCGGGCTCGGCAACCCAGGGCCTGAGCATGCGCGTGACCGTCACAACGTCGGCTGGATGGTCGCCGACGAGCTCGCGCGCCGTCACGCCGGGTCGTTCAAGGGGAAGTTTCGCGGCAAGCTCGGCGACGTGCGGGTCGGCGGCTCGCGGCTCGCGCTCCTGAAGCCCGAGACATACATGAACGAGTCGGGCGCCTCGATTCAGGCCGCGGCAGCGTTCTTCAAGGTGCCGGCCGCGCGGGTGCTCGTCGTCCACGACGACGTCGACCTCGAGGTCGGCCGGCTCCAGGCTCGACTGGGTGGCGGACTGGCCGGTCACAACGGCCTTCGCTCGATCGCGCAGCGCCTCGGGTCGCAGGACTTTCTCCGGCTCCGGATCGGGGTCGGACGACCGGGTCGCGGCGACCCGCGCCCGGTCGCGGACTACGTGCTCTCCGCGTTCACGCCCGACGACGATGTCGAGGCCTTGGTGTCGCGCGCGTCGGACGCCGTCGAGGCGCTCGCGGCGGAAGGGCTCGAGGAGACGCAGCGCCGCTTCAACTGACCAGGGCGACTCCGGGCAGCCTGTCACCCTGCGACGCTGCCCCAAGACTCGCGGCACAACGACCACCACACTCTCGGCGCAGAGAAGGCACCGTGGGGTCACGCGACCGTCGATAGCGTGGAAGCAGGGCGTGGGGGCGGCCCCGGGGGCGATTGGGGGCGCTGCCTGGTCGAGTGAGGCACCGCACAGGAAGACGCTTCTGCGAGCGACTGGACGGCGGGTGCCCGACCGTCGGAGGCGGGCGTCGGCCTGTCGCAGGCGGCGTCGAGCGGGCGTCGGAGAGAGGGGCGCGGACTACGATGGCGCCGCGGGGGCGATCCCCGCCAGACGCATGGACACGGCCGTTACACGCACTGCGAACGCCGCGCCGCTCGCCGCCTTCGTGGACGAGCTGCGCCGGCACGAGCGCTTCACGGGGTTCGTCCGAACGCTGCCGACGCGCGCGCGCGTCTCGGAGCCCGTTCTCCCGCTGCTCCTCGCCGCGCTCCACGAGGAGCTCGGTCGCGCACTCCTCGTTCTCCTGCCGGAGGACGCGGACGCGCGGGACGCAGCGGACGGTGCGTCGTGGTTCGGTGACGCCGCCCGGGTCGCGTTCCTTCCGAGCCGGGGCGTCTCGTTCGAGTCCGGTCTCCAGCCGCCGCCGCACCTCGTCGGCGAGCGGTACCGGGCCCTCCGGGTGCTCGAGGCCGGTGGGCTTGTCTGCACGTCGGTCGCCGCCTTGTCGGAGGGGCTGCCACCGACGGAGGCGCGGCCCGCCACCATCGAGTTGCGGGTCGGGGACGAGCCGGGCACGGAAGGGCTTGCGCAGGCGCTCGCGCTCGCGGGCTACGACAGAGTCGACCGAGTCGACGAGCGCGGGCAGTTCGCCGTCCGCGGCGGGATCGTCGACGTCTTCCCGTCCACGGGGCGGGAGCCGCTCCGCGTCGAGCTCTACGGTGACGAGATCGAGCAGGTCCGCGCGTTCTCGCCGTTCACGCAGCGCGCCCTTCATCCCGCCGACAACGCGGTGGTCTATCCGGCGAGCGAGCGACGTGTCGACCTCGTCGAGCCGGATCTCGGTGAGGAGGACGCGGGGCCGGCGGTTGCGGAGGTTCCGACCGACCTCGTTCCGCCTATCGGCCGCGGGCCCGACCTCGTCTGGCAGCCGGACGAGGTACGTCGCGTGGCGGAGGAGGAAGGGCTCGCACCGCTGGCGCTCGACGGTGCGACGGAGCTCGATCCCTTCCCGCAGGCGCAAGCGCACGCCTTCGAGGCTCAACGCCCTGCGGTCGCCGCTCGCGGCCTCGCCGAGGCCGAGAACGAGCTCGCTGCGTTCGTCCGATCGGGAAACCGGATCGTCGTCTCGTTCGTGCACCGGGGGGAGGCGGAGCGCCAGGCCGCCCTCCTGCGCAAGGTGGAGGCGCCGCTCCTCCACGGCGGCGAGGCGCTCGGCGCCGAGCCCGGGCTGCGCTTCGCGGTCGCCCCGGCCCGGCGCGGCTTCGTGTGGCGCGAGCTCGGCCTCGTGCTCCTGCCCGACACGCAGGTCTTCCGAAAGCGGCCGCCACGCGCCGACCGCCGGCTCGGCCGGGCACTCGCGAGCTTCGCCGACCTGCGCGTCGGCGACCACGTCGTCCACGAGGACCACGGCATCGGCAAGCTCCTCGGCTTCGAGACGAAAGAGGTCGCGGGCGTCACGCGCGACTACCTCCACCTCGCGTTCCGCGGCGAGGACAGGCTCTACGTCCCGCACGAGCAGCTCGGCAAGCTCTCGAAGTACATCGGCGCCGACGCGGCGGCGCCGAGCCTCTCGAAGCTCGGCGGCAAGGCCTGGCAGAACCTCAAGGCGCGCGCGCGCAACGCGGTGCGCGAGCTCGCGGGGGAGCTGCTGCAGCTCTACGCGCAGCGGCAGCGCGCCGAGGGGGTCGCGAACGACCTCTCGAGCGACTGGATCGAGCGGCTCGAGGCGTCGTTCCCCTATCGCGAGACCGACGATCAACAGGCGCGCGATCGAGGCCGTGCGCGAGGACCTGGAGTCGCCGCGCCCGATGGACCGTCTCGTCTGCGGCGACGTCGGGTTCGGGAAGACGGAGGTCGCGGTCAGGGCGGCGTTCGCCGTCGCGGTCAACGGCAGGCAGGTGCTCGTCCTCTGCCCGACGACGATCCTCGCCGAGCAGCACTGGAACACGTTGAGAAATCGCTATCGCGATTTCCCTATACGTACAGAAGTGGTCTCTCGGTTCATCTCGCCGAAGAAGGTGAAAGAGATCCTTCTAGACTTTTCCGAAGGAAAAGTCGAGGTGCTCGTCGGTACGCACAGGATCCTCTCGCGCGACGTGATCCCGAAGCAGCTCGGTCTCGTGATCGTCGACGAGGAGCAGCGCTTCGGGGTCGCGCAGAAGGAGCTCCTCCGGGCGCTCCGCCTCGAGGTCGACATCCTCGCGCTCTCGGCCACGCCGATTCCCCGGACGCTCCACATGTCGCTCTCCGGCCTGCGGGACATCTCGATCATCGAGACCCCGCCCGAGGGCCGCCGCCCGATCCGGACGACGGTCGGCGAGTACGACGACGAGCTCGTGCGGCTCGCGCTCGAGCGGGAGCAGGCCCGAGAGGGACAGTCCTTCTACCTCCACAACCGGGTCGAGACGATCGAGGAGGCGGCCGAGAAGCTCCGGCAGCTGTGCCCGGGGCTGCGGCTCCTCGTCGCGCACGGCCAGATGGCGGAGCGCGAGCTCGAGGAGCGGATGCACGCGTTCCTCGCCGGGGACGCCGACGTGCTGGTCTCGACCACGATCATCGAGTCCGGCATCGACATCCCGCAGGCCAACACGCTGATCGTCGAGCGCGCGGACACGCTCGGGCTCGCTCAGCTGTACCAGATCCGCGGGCGCGTCGGCCGGTCGGACGTCACGGCGCACGCGTACCTCTTCTATCCGGACGCCTCCGAGCTGACGGCCGAGGCCCGTGCCCGTCTCGCGACGCTCGCCGACCACACCGAGCTTGGCGCCGGGTTCCAGATCGCGATGCGCGATCTCGAGATCCGCGGCGCGGGCGACCTCCTCGGAGCCGAGCAGTCGGGTCACGTCGCCGCGCTCGGGTTCGAGCTCTACGTCGAGATGCTCAACGAGGCCGTCGCCGAGCTGACCGGTCAGGCGCGGCTCGCGGTGCGCCCCGTGCGGGTCGACGCCCGGGTCGACGCCTACATCCCCGCGACCTACATCCAGGCGGAGGCATTGAAGATCGACCTCCATCGGCGCATCGCCCTCGCCGAGCACGACGACGAGCTCCGCGAGCTCCGCGCGGCGACCGAGGATCGCTACGGCCCGCTGCCGGAGCCGGTCGAGAACCTGTTCCGCATCCAGGAGGCGAAGCTGGCGCTGGCCCTGGTGGGCGCCGACTACCTCGTCTTCCGCGGCGGCCGCGCGACGGTCGGGCCGGTCGGGCTGGCGGCGACCGAGCTCCGCGCGCTCCGGGCGATCGCCGACACGGCTGTCTACACGTCGGCGCGCCAGGAGGTCGCGATCAGGGCCGAGGGCCTGGAGGGAGCGCTGGCCCTGGCCGATGCTATCGTTGCCGCTCGCCGGGCCGCCTGAGCGTCGCGAAGACCGTCCGCGCCCGAGCCGGAACCCGAACCTTTCCCGTACACGTCGTAACCCGCCCGTAACCGCAGGTCGCCTACAAAGAGGTCTCGATGAAGCGCTCGTTCGCACTCGCCGCTGCCGCACTGGCCGCAGTCACCCTCGTTGCCGCCGGATGCGGCGACTCCGATGAGGTCCCGGCCGACGCGGTCGCGGTCGTCAACGGCTCGTCGATCCCGCGCGCGTCGCTCGACGACCTGCTCGCCCGCGCGAAGAAGTCGTACGTGGCGCAGAAGCGGAGCTTCCCGAAGGCCGGTACGTCGGAGTATCAGTCGCTGCAGACCCAGGCGGTTGCGTACCTCGTGCAGCGTGAGGAGTACGCACGCGAGGCGCAGAAGCTCGGGATCCAGGTCAACGACAAGCAGATCGCGACGAAGATCGCGGAGGTTCGCAAGCAGTACTTCTCGGGCAATCAGCAGAAGTTCGAGAAGGGACTCGCCGACCAGGGCTACACCGAGGCGACCCTCCGGGACGACATCCGTTCGCAGCTCCTCACCGAGGGCATCTACAAGAACGTCACGGACGGCGTGAAGATCACGGACGCCGACGTGAAGGCGTACTACGAGAAGAACCGGACGAACTACTCCGTCCCCGAGTCCCGCGCCGTCCGCCACATCCTCGTGAAGACGAAGTCCGAGGCGGACAAGATCCGCGCCGAGCTCGTGGCCGGTGGCGACTTCGCCGCGCTGGCGAAGGCAAACTCGCTCGATCCGGGCTCGAAGGACCAGGGCGGCAAGCTCACGGTCTCGCGCGGGCAGACCGTCGCCCCGTTCGACAAGGCCGCCTTCTCGCTCGAGACGAACGAGGTCTCCGAGCCGGTCAAGACCCAGTTCGGCTACCACATCATCGAGCCTCTGGCCGCCGTCAAGGCCGGCTCCGTAACGCCCTTCGAGCAGGTCAAGGATCAGATCCGCACGCAGCTCGACTCGCAGAAGAAGAACGACGCCGTCAACCAGTGGGTCTCGAACGTCGAGAAGGAGTACAAGGACAAGGTCCAGTACGCCGTCGGCTTCGAGCCGCCCGACACTCAGACGACGACCGGCGAGTCGACGACCACCGGCGGGTAACGTCCGCCGCGTGAGCGAGGACGGGCCGCTCGGCGATCTCCGTGAGCTGACCCGGCGCCTCCGGGCCGAGTGCCCCTGGGATCGCGAGCAGACGGCGCGGACGATCGTCCCGCACACGGTCGAGGAGGCCTACGAGGTCGCGGACGCCGCGCTCGCCGACGATCCGTCGAAGCTCCGCGACGAGCTCGGCGACCTGCTCTTCCAGGTCTTCTTCCTCTCGCTCCTGCTCGAGGAGCAGGGCGAGGGCGACCTCGACGAGGTGACGCGCGGCGTGCACGACAAGCTCGTCCGCCGTCACCCACACGTGTTCGGCGACGCCGAGGCCCGCACCGCGTGGAGGGTGCGGGATCGCTGGGAGGCCATCAAGACGGAGCAGGAGGGTCGCGTGGGCATCTTCCACGACGTCCCGTCCTCGCTCCCCGCGCTGCTCCTCGCGCGGAAGGTCCAGCGGCGCGCCGCCGCAGTCGGCTACGACTGGCCCGACCTCGACGGGCCGTCGGCCAAGGTGCGGGAGGAGCTCGACGAGCTGGTCGCCGAGGTCGAGCGAGCGGGTCGTCCGGCGCCCGAGACCGAGCCGGACCGCGCGGTCGAGGCGGAGCTGGGCGACCTCCTCTTCACGGTGGTCAACCTGTCTCGCTTCGTCAACGTCGACCCCGAGCTCGCGCTCCGCGGCGCGACGAGCCGCTTCCGCGAGCGTGTGGAGCTGGCCGAGCGGCTGGCCGCCGATGCCGGCGAGACGTGGGCAGCGCTCGACCTCGCCGGCCAGGAGCGCTGGTACGAGAGCGCCAAGGCGACGATCCGTTCCGGGCGCTAGCGGATCCCGGCCGACCTCCGATTCACAACAGCGCGACCGCCCCCAGGGGCACTCCCGTGTCCCTGGTGGTACGTTATCAAATGAGACAACAGTAAATTGTCGCAGCTCTGTGCCGATTCGGAGGGTTCGCCACGAGGCTGCGACCGGTCGCGTCTAGTGTTCTCCCGCGTGAGCGGGAGAACACATTGAGCGAGATCGTCCACGTCCACGGCCGGCAGGTGCTCGACTCGCGGGGCAACCCGACCGTCGAGGTCGAGGTCGGGCTCGAGTCCGGCGCGTTCGGAAGCGCCGCCGTGCCGTCGGGCGCCTCGACCGGCGAGCACGAGGCCGTCGAGCTCCGCGACGGAGGCGACGCCTGGCTCGGGAAGGGCGTCTCGCGCGCGGTCGCGCACGTCGACGGAGAGATCGCTGACGCGCTCGTCGGGCTCGACGCCGGCGACCAGCGGGCGACCGACCACACGCTGATCGCGCTCGACGGCACACCGACGAAGGCGCGGCTCGGGGCCAACGCGATCCTGGGCACGTCGCTCGCCGTCGCAAAGGCTGCGGCGGCGGACGTGGGCGTCCCGCTCTACCGCTGGATCGGCGGGGCGAACGCCCATGTGCTGCCCGTCCCGCTGATGAACGTCGTGAACGGTGGGGCGCACGCGCAGAACTCGCTCGACTTCCAGGAGTTCATGCTCGTCCCGGCGGGAGCCGAGACGTTCTCCGAAGCGCTGCGGATCGGGGCCGAGACCTATCACGCCCTGAAGCGGCTGCTTGCCGAGCGCGGTCTCTCGACCGCCGTCGGCGACGAGGGAGGGTTCGCTCCTGACCTCGGCTCCGCCTACGACGCCTGCGAGGCGATCCTCGAGGCCGCCGAGCGCGCCGGGCACCGGGACAAGGTGGCGCTCGCACTCGACCCGGCCACGAGCGAGCTCCATCGCGACGGGGCCTACCACCTCGAGCGCCAGCGCGGCACGCTCGACACGAACGGGATGATCGACCTCTGGGCCGACCTGTGCGACCGCTTTCCGATCGTCTCGCTCGAAGACGGGCTGGGGGAGTCCGACTGGGCTGGCTGGCAGACGCTGACCGACCGGCTCGGCGGGAGGCTCCAGCTCGTCGGCGACGACCTGTTCGTCACGAACGTCGAGTTCCTCCGCCGCGGGATCGCGGAGCGTGTCGGCAACGCGATCCTCGTCAAGGTGAACCAGATCGGCACGCTCACCGAGACGCTCGACGCGGTCGAGCTCGCGCATCGCAACGGCTACCGGGCGATCATCTCGCACCGCTCCGGCGAGACGGAGGACGCGACGATCGCCGACCTCGCGGTCGCGACCGACGCCGGCCAGATCAAGACCGGCGCCCCGACACGTTCCGACCGGGTCGCGAAGTACAACCAGCTGTTGCGGATCGAGGAGGAGCTCGGGGACGAGGCGGAGTATCCGGGGTGGTCGTCCTTCCCGCGAGCCGGGGCGACGCCATGACCGGGCACACACGTCGCACGAAGATCGTCGCCACCATCGGGCCCGCGTCCGCGAGCCCGGAGACGCTCGCGAGGCTGATCGAGGCCGGGACGGACGGCGCGCGCCTCAACTTCTCGCACGGGTCCCGCGACGACCATGCGCGCACGGCGCAGCTCGTGCGCGACGCCGAGGCAGCGTCCGGGCGTCCGATCGCCCTGATCGCGGATCTCCAGGGGCCCAAGCTCCGCGTGGGCGACCTCGACGCGGACATCGAGCTGGCCGACGGCGACTCGGTCGTGATCGCCGGCGAGGACGCGGCCCAGCCGGACGACGTGCCCGTCAGCCCGGCGGTGCTCGGGTCCGTCCTGCAGCCCGGGAACGACGTGCTGATCGACGACGGCCTCGTTCGCCTCCGGGTCGAGTCCGTCGAGCGCGGCCGCGCGCGATGCGCCGTGATCGTGGGCGGCACCGTGAAGTCCCACAAGGGCGTCAACCTGCCCGGGATCCCCCTTCCGATCCCTTCGCTGACGCGCAAGGACCTCGACGACCTCGACGCTGCGCTCGAGTTCGGGGTGGACTACGTCGCGCTCTCGTTCGTCCGGTCGGCCTCCGACGTGAAGGCGCTCCGCACGCTGATCGAGGCGCGCGGCTCGCAGGCCTGGGTGATCGCGAAGATCGAGAAGGCCGAGGCCGTCGCCGCGCTCGACGAGATCCTCGGCGAGGCCCACGGCGTGATGGTCGCCCGCGGTGACCTCGGCGTCGAGATCGGGGCGGCGGAGGTGCCTCTCCTCCAGAAGCGGATCATCGTGCACGCGCTCGAGCGCGCGAAGCCGGTGATCACGGCCACCCAGATGCTCGAGTCGATGATCTCCTCGCCCGAGCCGACGCGGGCCGAGGCGTCGGACATCGCCAACGCGATCCTCGACGGGACCTCCGCGATCATGCTCTCCGGCGAGACGGCCGTCGGCTCGTACCCGGTCGAGGCGGTCGCGGTGATGGACCGCATCGCGCTCGCGGTCGAGCCGCATCTGGGCTACCGGCACGAGACGCCCCAGGCGAGCGACGAGCCGACGATCGACCAGGCGATGTCGAATGCGGCGTGCGACGTCGCCGAGGCGCTCGCTGCGAAGGCGATCCTCGTCCCGACGTTCACGGGCCGGACGGCGTCCGCCGTCGCCCGCCTTCGCCCGCAGCGCGCGATCCTCGCGCTGACGCACAAGATGGAGTCGCTACGCCACATGGCGCTCGAGTGGGGCGTGACGCCGCTCGAGATCACCGAGACCACCGACGTCGAGGACCTCTGGACGAGGTCGATCACGGCCGCCCGTGAGTCCGGCATCGTCCTCCCCGGCGAGCGCCTCGTGATCACGGCCGGCACGGCGGTGAACATGGCCGGCGGCACGAACGTCATCAAGGTCGACGCCGCGTAGGGCTCGCCCGAAAGGGGCGCACGGCCGAACGGCGAAAGGGGTGCCGTGGCCGGGAGGGGGAAGCGAGAGCAGCGAGAGAAGCGCCGGCGCCTCCGGCGGAGAGCGCCTCGCTGGCTGCTGCCGGTCGTCGTGCTCGGCGTCGTCGGGTTCCTGTACGTCCGGCCGATCACGAGCTACCTCGAGACGAGAGATCAGCTCGACCAGCGGCGTGCCGAGGTGGCCGCGCTTCGCGCGGAGCGTGCGCGGGTGTCAGCCCGACTCGCGCGTACCACGAGCCTCGACGAGCTCGCCCGGGCGGCGCGCGGCATCGGCTACGTCCGGCCCGGCGAGCATCTGTTCATCGTGAAGGGCACCGCCGAGTGGCGGCGGGCACACGCCCGCTGAGCCGCTCGCGGCGGTACCGTCGGGACGTGGACGATCGCGACGTTGTCGCGCGCCAGCTCGGCCGTGAGCCGCGGACGTTCCGCCGGGTGGTCGCGCGCTGCCCGTGGGGGCTGCCCGCGGTCACCGAGCAGGAGCCCTACGGGCCCGAGGGCGAGCCGTTCCCCACGACGTACTACCTCACCTGTCGCCACCTCGTGGCGGCGGTCTCGCGGCTCGAGGCCGCGGGCGGCGTCGAGCGCTGGAGTGCCGCCGTGACCGCCGACGACGAGCTGCGGGAGGATCTCGAGCGGGCGACCGGCGAGCAGGTTCGGCTGCGCCGTGAGCTGGCCGCAGGGTCGGTCGGAGCGGACGGCGGCGCGTCGCTCGAGCTCGGGATCGCCGGCTCGGGCAACCCGACCGCGCTCAAGTGCCTCCACGCGCACGTCGCGTTCGCGCTGGCCTGCCCGGGGTACCGGCTCGGCGAGGCCGTGCTCGACGAGGTGCCCGAGCGGTGGCCTTCGCAGTGCTGCAGCCTCGAATCCTCCGGCTAGGCTCGCGGCGATGACGACCGTCGCCGTCGCACGCCAGGAGTGGCAGGAGGGCCATCGGCGCTTCGAGAGAGAGGTGCGGGAGGAGGGGCGGTCCGATGTGCTGCACGACCAGCGGGACGCCGTGCTCGAGGAGCTCCGCCGGCGCATCGGGACGACATTCACGCTCGCGGAGCTCGTGGCGCTGTACGACGGGTCCGAGCGGTGGCTTCGCGAGGTGATCGAAGAGCGCGCGCCGTCCCGCGGCTGGGTCAGGACGGCGAGCCTCGCCGGGGACGCGGCCTTCCACGCCTACAGCCGCCAGGCGCAGGACTACGTGCCGTGAGCGTCGACCCCACGCCTGCCGTGCGGCGCCGGACGCCGCGGAAGCGGCGCCTGTGGCCACGGGTCGCGGCGCTCGTGGCCGGCGCGGTGCTCGTCTTCGCGCTCGGGGTCGCCCTCGGCCTCGCGCTCGACGATCGTCCGGTCCCCGGCGGCACGCAGACGGTCGTCCGGACGCTCGAGCCGCTGCCGCAGCAGCCCGCCCCGTAGCGTCCGGCTCGCGGACCGCCGGCTAGCGCGAGGCTGCGACGACCTCCTCGACGATCGCGGTTACGTCGTCATCCGTCGTCAGGTGGTTGACGAAGCACGCGCGCAGGGCGAACGCACCTCGTACGGTCGCATTGGAGATCGCGACGCGCCCTCGCTCGTTCACGTCCTGGAGCAGGCGCGCGTTCAGGCGGTCGAGCTCGTCGGCCGGGCTCCCGTCGTGCAACCGGAAGCACACCGTGCTGAGACCGTGGGCGAGCAGCTCGAGCGACGGCTCTGCCTCGACAAGCGACGCGAGCAGCCGCGCATGTCGGAGGTCCGCGCCGATCGCTTCGCGGAAGCGCGCAAGGCCGTGGTAGCGCAGCGATGCCCAGAGCTTCAGCGCCCGGAAGCGGCGCGACAGCTCGATCGACTCTTCGAAGAACGCGAATCCCTCGAGGGCGTCGTCGCTCGACGTCTTCACGTAGTCGCCCGTGTACGAGAACGCCCTCCGCGCCGCGTCGGCGTCGCGGTAGAGGAGGACGCCGCAGTCGAGCGGCTGGTAGAGCCACTTGTGCGCGTCGAGCGAGACGGAGTCCGCCGCGGAGAGCCCTTCGAAGCGTGCGGGCTCGACGAGCGCGGCAGGTACGCCGTACGCGCCGTCGACATGCAGCCAGAGGTCGTGTGCCGCGGCGATCCGCGCGATGTCGGCGAGCGGGTCGACCGCACCGGTTCCGACGGTGCCGGCCGACGCGACGATCGCGATGCCCGTTCGGCCCGCGCGCTCGTCGGCAGCCACCGCGGCCTCGAGCGCGTCGGCGTCCATCCGGAGCTCGTCGTCGACCGGGATCGAGCGCAGGTGGGCGCGGCCGAGGCCGAGGAGCGCCACCGCCTTGGGCACCGACATGTGCACCTCGTCCGTGGCGTAGACGACGCCGGGCCGGGCGCCGTCCTCGTTGGCCGGCGCCCGTGCCTCGCGCGCCATCGCGAGCCCCATCAGGTTCGCGCTCGACCCGCCACCCGTCAGGCTCCCGCGGAAACCGGAGCAGCCGATCGCTTCCGCGACCCACCCGACGACGGTCTGCTCGACGAGCGTCGCTGCGGGAGCCGAGCGCCATGCGGTCACGTTCTGGTTCAGCACCGACGCGAAGAGATCCGCCACCGCGGCGACCGGCTCGCCCGGCCCGACGACGTACGGGAACAGCCGGCCCGTGCCCGCGCGACTCGCGCCGGCGATCTGCACCAGGTCATCGACGATCGCCGCGCCGACGCCCTGCTCCGGCACCGGCCCGTCGAACATCCGCTCCGTGTCTGCTCCCGAGACGGCGGGGATCGTCCGCCGCTCGTGAAGCGACTCCAGGTAGTCGGCCGACGCGTCGACGACGCGTTGCGCCAGCCCGCGAAACTCCTCGCTCGAGACCGTCGGGCCGCTCATCGGCCCGACGATACAACCGCTGCCTCGGCTACATCTCCTCGGAGGCCTGCAGCAGCCCCGCGACGATCACCGCGAGCGCGGCTGCGAGGCTGATCCAGAGCCCGACGCCGCGGTGGGCGAAGAAGAAGTCGTCCGGAACGGAGATCACGCGCACGAGCACGAAGATCGTCGCGAGCGCGCCGAGCGCGATCGTGACGAGGCTCTGGGGAAGCGCGGCAGGCGGCTCGATCCCGAGCTCGCGGAGGAGGAGCACGACCACGACCGCCAGCCCGACGAAGAGCACGAGCTTCCCGAGGACGCCGGTGTTCCAGCCGAGCACGGAGATCGTGACCCCCTCGCCCTCTCCGGTGTACCACCCCGTGAACGCCGACACCGCGAGGACGATCCCCGCCACCACGCCGAGGCCATCGCCGAGCCCCAGCAGTCCCGGGTCGATGCGTCGTTCCCTCATCGCCACGCGGGAGAGTATCTCCGACAACCCGGCTCCGCGTCGCGGTCGTATGCTTCTCCGGTGGCCGAGAACCTTCGTGAGGCGCCGCGCGACTCGGTCGCGGACGCGTTCGCGACCGAGGCGACGCCGCCGGTCGATCCCGACGCGGTAAGACGCTCGTACCTGCTCCACCGCGCCCGCCGGAAGGCCCGGATCGAGCACCGGCGGCGGTCGAAACGCGCGGGCGCGCGGTTCTGGCTCGTGCTCGTCGTGCTCCTCGGAGTGTGCGTCTTCCTCGCCCTGACGACGTGGCGCGAGGTCGGGCGCCTGTTCGGGCTCTAGGGCGTGCAGCGCGGATCTGCACCGTAGCGCCGCGGTGCGCGCCAGGCCGCCCGCCGTCCGGCTCGTCGCGGCCGTGCTCGTCGCCGCGATCGCCGTCTCCGTCACGCCGATCCTCGTCGTGACGGCGTTGCGCCTCCTATCGACCGGGACCTTCGTCCGCTTCGAGCTCGGCCGGGACGGCTTCCCGCCCGACCCGTATGGGCTCACGCCCGAGCAGCGACAGACGCTCGCGATCGTCGGCCTGCGCTCGATCCAGCCCGGCTCGGAAGGGATCGCGCTCCTCGAGCGCGCGACGCTGCCGAACGGCTCACCCGCCTTCGGCACCCGCGAGCTCGCGCACATGCGGGACGTCCGAACCGTCTTCGGTCACGCGTTGCGCGCGCAGCTCATCGCGCTCGTGGTCATCGCCGCGCTCGCGCTTGCGCTGGCGAGGACGCGGCTCCGCACCGTGGTCCCACTCGGGTTGCTCGTCGGCGCGCTGGGAACGTTGACGATCGCGGCGCTCGCCGTGCCGGTGATCCTTCTCGGGTTCGACGGGTTCTTCGTCCGCTTCCACGAGGTCTTCTTCGCGGGGGACACGTGGCGCTTCAACAACGCCGACACGCTGATCAGGCTCTACCCGGAGCGCTTCTGGCAGGACGTCTCGCGGCTCGCCGCTGCGATCACCGTCCTCCAGGCGCTCCTCCTCGCGCCGCTCGCGTGGTGGTGGCGCCGGGCGGCGCGGCGAGGGCTCGCGTGATCGACCTCGAGCGCCGCGACGGCCACGTCCTGCGCGTCGGGCATCGAGGCGCCGCGGCCCTCGAGCCGGAGAACACGATTCGCGCGTTCCGCGCCGCGCTGGCGCACGACGTCGACCTGATCGAGTTCGACGTGCTCGACCTTCGCGCCGGACCGCTCGTGCTGGCGCACTCGGACCGGCTCGACGAGGTCAGCCACGGCATCGCGTCGGGCACCGTGCGAGATCGCTCGCTGGACGAGCTGCGCGAGGTCGCCCCGGAGCTCCCGACGCTGGAGGAGGCGCTCGCGTTCTTCGTCGACGAGGCGCCCGACGTCGGCCTGCACGTCGACCTGAAGCTGACGGAGCGGCTCGACGAGCTCGCGGCCGGCCTGCGGCGGTTCGGGCTCGAGCACCGCACCGTCGTCTCGTCGTTCCACGCGCCGAGTCTCGAGGCGGTTGCGCGACTCGCGCGCGACGTCCGGATCGGGCTGACCTACCCGGAGGACCGCTACGGCGTCTCGCGGCGGCGTCTGCTCGAGCCGGTGCTGCGCGTCGGGCTCACGGGGCTGCGCGCGGCCGCCCCCCACGTCGTCCCGCGGCTCGTCCGCCGTGCTGGCGCGAACGCGCTGATGCTCCAGCATGCGCTCGTCACGCCCCGTGCCGTCGCCGCAGCACGCGCGGCGGGCGCGCCCGTCCTCGCGTGGACGGTCGACGAGCCGGACGACCTGGAGCGGGTGATCCGCGCAGGAGTCGCCGGTGTGATCACGAACGATCCGCGGATCTTCGCCGCGATCCGCACATAACAGATCGTTCATCCTTGCCCTCCAGGCCCCTGGATACACTCCTCTCCGTGCGCCGCCTGGCAACAGCCGCCGTTCTTCCCTGCGCTGTCGCGCTTTTCATCGTGCTCGCGCCGATCGCTGCGGCCGACGAGACGACGCCGTCGACCACCACGGCTCCTCCGCCGACCGCGACCGAGCCGCCGCCGACCGCGACGACGCCCACGACACCCACGACGACCGCCCCCCGGTCGCCTCAGGTGCGGGTGCCGAGGCTGATCCAACCGGGCGTGACGATCGGCGGGCTCCTCGTCGGGGGGCTGACGAGCGGTGAGGCGCGGCAGCTCGTCGAGCGGCGCTTCGGCAAGCCGATCACGCTCGTCGTGTCGTCCGCGCGCACGCTGCGCGTGTCGCCGCAGCAGCTCGGTGCCGCAGCGTACGTCGGCAAGGCGGTCAAGACCGCGGTGGGCGTGCGCCGTGAGGGGTACCAGGTTCCGCTCCGGATCGACGTCGCCAACCCGAAGCTCCAGCGCTTCCTCGGGACGATCGCGACGCAGACCGATCGCGCGCCTGTCGACGCGCGCCTCACCCTTCAGAACCTCGCACCGGTCGCCCACCCGTCCGCGCCGGGCCGGCGGCTGATGAAGGTCGTCGCGGCACAGCAGCTCTCCCTTGCGATCCGCAGGCACGAGAGCTCCTTCCAGCTGCCGTTCCAGGAGCTTCGGCCGAAGGTCACCGAGGCCGACCTCGGCCAGGTGATCGTGATCAAGCGCGGGTCGAACCAGCTCCTGTACTACGTCGGCGACAAGCTCAAGCGGACGTTCCGCGTCGCAACCGGTCAGTCGTCATACCCGACGCCGCTCGGCAAGTTCGAGATCGTGACGATGCAGCAGAACCCGTGGTGGTACCCGCCGGAGGGCTCGGCCTGGGCGGAGGGCGCCGAGCCGATCCCGCCCGGTCCCGGGAACCCGCTCGGGACGCGCTGGATGGGCATCTCCGCGCCGTACGTCGGGATCCACGGGACACCGGACGCCGCCTCGATCGGCTACTCGGCCTCGCACGGGTGCATCCGGATGCTGATCCCGCAGGTCGAGTGGCTCTTCCGGCAGGTCGACGTCGGGACGCCCGTGTTCATCGTTCCGGCGTGAGCTCGGGCGCAGGGCCCGGGCGGATCCAGCGGGTCGCCCAGGTGGTCGCGCTGGTCGGCGTCGCCGCGATGCTCGGGCTCCTGATCTGGAAGGTCGCGTTCGGGAACGAGACGGGCGCAGCGGACGAGCTCGCCAAGGGCAAGCTCGTGCACGCCCCCGCCTTCACGCTCGACCGCCTGGACGAGGACGGACAGCTCGGCATCGCCGACCTCGCGGGCAAGGCGGTCGTGGTCAACTTCTGGGCCTCGTGGTGCGTCCCGTGCCGGGACGAGGCGCCGGTGCTCCAGAAGACGTACCAGCGCTACCGTGATCAGGGGCTTGTCGTGCTCGGCGTCGACGTCAACGACTTCCGCCAGGACGCGCGCCGCTTCATGAAGCGGTACGGCCTCACGTACCCGGTCGTCTACGACGGGAAGGGCTCGACGGTGGGTCGGTGGGGAGTGCGCGGCTTCCCGGAGACGTTCTTTGTCGATCGCACCGGCAAGCTCGTCGGCGAGCGGATCGAGGGCGCGGTCGACATCGACCGCAACCGCGACGCCTTCGAGCGGGGGGTCGCTCTCGCCCTCGGCGACACGTCGTGAGGATCGCCCGGCTCGCGGCCGTCCTCGCCGGCGCGCTGCTCCTGGCAGCGCCGGCGGCGACCGCCGCCCCGAGCCCGTCGGACCTGGAGGCGGAGCTCGTCTGCCCGACCTGCAAGACGACGCTCGACCAGTCCGACTCGCCGATCGCGCGGCGGATGAAGCAGATGATCCGGACCCGGCTCGCCGAGGGTGCGACCGAAAAGCAGATCAAGGCGGAGCTCGTCGCCCAGTTCGGCCCGGCGGTCGTGGCCGAGCCGCCGAGGAAGGGGTTCGACCTGCTCGCGTGGCTCGTGCCGCTCGGGATCCTCGCCGCCGGCGCGGTCGGCGTCGGAGCGATCGCATGGGGTTGGCGCCGCCGTCGCGCCGACGAGCCGCCTTCCGGGCCGCTCGACCCCGCGCTCGAGCGTCGCGTCGACGCCGAGCTCGAGCGCTTCGACGGATGAGCTGGAGCGAGATCCCCGTCGCGCTGCTCGCGGGGTTCCTCTCCTTCCTCGCGCCGTGCGTGCTGCCGCTCGTCCCCGGCTACCTCTCGGCGGTCTCGGCGGTGTCGGCCGACGAGCTCGGGCGCCCCGGTACCGCACGCCGGGTGGTCGCCTCGAGCATCCCGTTCGTGCTCGGCTTCACGGCCTTTTTCGTCCTGCTCGGCGTCGGCGCCTCGCTGCTCGGCGGCAGCCTCTTCCGCGACCAGTTCCTGCTCGAGCAGGTCGCGGGATTCGTGCTGGTCGTGTTCGGGCTGGCGTTCATGGCCTCCGGCCGTGGCCCGAGCGGCTGGTGGGGGCCGGGCT
>CAVVEN010000006.1:0-95647 GCA_963747125.1 uncultured Actinomycetes bacterium
GTTCGCTGCCCCCCGCCCTGGCAACAGGGATGGGTGCATCTGGCTATATGCTGGAAACTCCGAGTATCCCGCACTACCGGCGTGTCGTCCGATCGGACGTTCACAATGGTGACAACGTGGCGGGTGCGGACAATCAGCAGGAAAGACTGATCGAGTTCCGTGGTTGGGTGATCGGCTTTGTAGACGGAGAAGGGTGCTTCTCGGTCGGTTTCGTCCGTCAGTCAGATCGGGCGGGCCGACGAGGCTACAAGGCCGGCTATCAGGTGAGTCACCGGTTTGTCGTGACGCAGGGCGCGAAGAGCTTTCGCTGTCTGGAAGAACTTCAGGAGTTCTTCGAGGTCGGTCGGCTCGTCGTGAACCGGCGGCACGACAACCACAGGGAGCACCTGTGCCAGTACGTCGTGATCGAAGCGCAGTGAGCTCGTGGAGACGATAATTCCGTTCTTCCGCGAGCATCCACTTCGTACGTCGAAGCAGTTCGACTTCGAGCAATTCGCGGCGTGCATGGAGGTGGTTACGTCGGGTCGGCACACGACGCGGGACGGTCTGATCGAGATCGCCCGCATCACCGAGACGATGAATCACCAGAAGCCCAGGCACGAGTTGATCAGAATCCTCAGAGGCCATACGCCAGACATCCGCGACAGCGGATGAAGATATGGTCCCCTCTGCATGGCGACATGCAGGTGATATCGATCCAAGGAAGTCGATATCCACTCACGCAATAGCGCTGAGCAAGGCTAGAGCGAAATTCCTTGTCGGGTAAGTTCCGACCTGCACGAATGGCGTAACGACTTGGGCGCTGTCTCAACGAGGGATCCGGTGAAATTGTAGTCTCGGTGAAGATGCCGAGTACCCGTGGCTGGACGGAAAGACCCCGTGAACCTTTACTGCAGCTTTGCGTTGAAGTTTGGTGTTCGCTGTCCAGGATAGGTGGGAGGCTTTGAAGCGGGGGCGTCAGCTCTCGTGGAGCCAACCTTGGGATACCACCCTTCGGATTCTGGGCTTCTAACCCGATGCCGTGATCCGGGTCGGGAACAGCGTGAGGTGGGCAGTTTGACTGGGGCGGTCGCCTCCTAAAATGTAACGGAGGCGCGCAATGGTTCCCTCAGCACGGTTGGAAATCGTGCGTAGAGCGCAAAGGCATAAGGGAGCCTGACTGCGAGACTGACAAGTCGAGCAGGGACGAAAGTCGGCCTTAGTGATCCGGCGGTTAAGAGTGGAATTGCCGTCGCTCAACGGATAAAAGGTACTCCGGGGATAACAGGCTTATCCTCCCCAAGAGTCCACATCGACGGGAGGGTTTGGCACCTCGATGTCGGCTCGTCGCATCCTGGGGCTGAAGCAGGTCCCAAGGGTTGGGCTGTTCGCCCATTAAAGCGGCACGCGAGCTGGGTTCAGAACGTCGTGAGACAGTTCGGTCCCTATCCGCCATGGGCGTTGGGAACTTGAGAGGAGTCGTCTCTAGTACGAGAGGACCGAGATGAACAGACCTCTGGTGTATCAGTTGTCCTGCCAAGGGCACTGCTGATTAGCCACGTCTGGATGGGATAACCGCTGAAAGCATCTAAGCGGGAAGCCCACCTCGAGATGAGGTTCCCCATCACTTCGAGTGAGTAAGGGCCGTGGAAGACCACCACGTCGATAGGCGGGCGGTGCAAGCGCAGCAATGCGTTCAGCTGACCCGTACTAATTGCCCGAGGTCTTGATTTTGAACACGTTGGGTTGCTATGGAGTTTTGAGGGTGAGCGCAGCCGTGAAACCGGCGCGCCCCTTGACAGTTCGGCGGTCATAGCGACGGGGAAATACCTCTTCCCATTCCGAACAGAGAAGTCAAGCCCGCTCGCGCCGATGGTACTTGGGGCGCAAGCCCCCGGGAGAGTAGGATGCCGCCGGTTACATTGGCGGGGGAACCCCATGGTTCCCCCGCCGGCCCCCTCCTTCTGCGCAGTGGCACGGCAACGGCAGGCCTGGCCTCCCGGCCGGCAAAGCCGGCCTCCGGCCGTCAACCGTCCCGGTCCGAGGAGCGTTCTTCGCCGAAAGCACGGAGCCGCGACACCCGCTCGGTGAGCGGAGGATGCGTGAGGAACATCCTCGTCACGCGCTCGGTGTGATCGAAGGGACTGACGGTGTAGAGCGGCTCGGTCGCCGGCGAGGCGTGGAACTCCACGAGCTCGGCGGCCCGATCTAGGCGGATCAAGGCATCCGCGAGATCGTGTGGGTCGACGAGGCCGGCTGCGATCCCGTCGGCGCGAAGCTCTCGCCTCGGCGAGAGCAGGAGATGCGTGAAGGCGGCACCCACCGGCGCGAGCACGGCCAGCAGGAACCGGGAGAGGAATCCGCCGACCCGGCTGAGCTCGAGGAGCGTCGCCGAGAGGAGGACGGCGTATGTCTGCGTGAGAACGTCGCGCGTCCGGACATGCGAGAGCTCGTGCGCGATCACCGCCTCGATCTCGGGCGCTGGAAGCGCCGTCAGCAGCCCGGCGCTGATCGCCAGGGTCGCGCTGCGCGGCCCTCGCCCGACGACGAAGGCGCGCGGAAACGTGTCGTCGATCAGCTGCAGCTTCGGCGGCGAGATCTGGAGCTGCGAGGCGACACGGTCGGCCGTGGAGCGGAGCATCGGGTCCTCGGCGAGCGCGAACGGGCGCGCGCCGAGCATCCCCAGCAGCGTGCGATCCCCGACCGCGTACGCGGCGGTCGCGGCGAGGATCGAGCAGAAGGCGAAGAGGACCGCGCCTCGAGTCTCGGCGAGCAGCCAACCGACGCCCGCGAAGGCCGCCGCGAGCAGCCCGACGAGCAGCCAGGCCTTGAGGACGTTGCGTGCGGCCGCTCCGCGCACGCCGCCGCGTTCAGCCTTCGTCGTCCTCGTCGTCGGGACGATCGTCCTCGCGGTCGAGCTCCTCGAGCCCGCGCGGCGGCCAGTCGGGCTGCGGCGCGTCGCACCGACTCGAGCAGTGGAGGCTGGCGACGTTCTGGAGCGGGACGAGGATGTGTCCGTTGAGCTCGACGTGCGGGACGTCCTCGATCGAGCAGTACGCGGTGAGCGTCCCCTCCTGGTACTCGCCGCCGAACAACGCCAGCTCGACCTGCTCACCCTTGTACTTGTTGGTGTAGTCCTCCACGGCCCGCACGGTAGCCGAATGCCGCATGGTTGCGTGGTCGTCGCTGCCGTAGAGGTCGCTCAATGCGGTGCCCGTGAGGTCCCGGTGAGGTCCCGAAAGCGATGCCCGACTGGGACGCGTCCACGGAAGCGCGCGGTCACTGCCTCGCCTCCTAGTAGGCGACCTCGCGACAGTCCGCCAGGACGTGGCTGTAGACGTCGAGGCTCATGGACGGCCGCGAGTGCCCGGCCCTCTCGGCCAGCTCCCGCGCCGGTACGCCCGACTGGTGCCAGATCGTGATTCGGAAGGGGAGGCGCGGTCTACCGGATGCCCGGGAGCACCCTTTCACTCCTGCGGCGTCTCCAGGCCCCTCCTGGTGGCTACGCCTCCTCTACGGGCAACAGCCCTTCGCGCCGCCGCCAGAGGTGCTCCTGTAAGAGCGTGCCGTCAGTTCCACCAGCTCCTCGGGACAGTCCTGTTCGTGTTCCCGCGAAAGTGTCCCCTTCGTATGAACCCGTGCATCGGCCGGGTTTGTTGACGATGTGACCATCGAGTGGGACACTCCTGCTAGCAACGGGGAGAGGGGTAACGGGGGAGCATGTCCGTCGATGCGGCGGACGGGAGTGTGGAGGTGGTTCCCGACACCAGGTCGGGCCGTGACCGCATCCCCCTCTCCCCCTGCGCTGGCGCGGGGCAATTCTGCGGCCTACCGGCGTATGGCGTCTCATCAACCAGATCGGCCGCGGCTTCTCTCGCGATGCTGACCAGACGAGGTGACTTGACTTGTGGAGCGCGGCGCCCCACACTCGTGCGCAATCTCACAAGGAGGCGGCAATGGGAGCCATGAACTGGGAGCGGTGGGCGCGTGCCGGGGGCATCGGATTCGCTGTCTTTACGATTGCGTCCTTTGTCGTCGGTGGCGAACCCCCGAAGGTGAGCGACTCGGCGGACCAGGTCGTCTCCTACTACACCGATGACCGAGGACAGGTCCTCGTTTCATCCTTCTTGTTTGCCGTGGGGCTTGTGCTCTTGCTTTGGTTCGCGGCCGCGATCGCGAACACGCTTCGCGAGCGAGGTGAAGGCCGTGTGGCGGCCACGGTCCTGGCAGCCGCGGCGGCGTGGGTTCCGATTCAGCTCGTACTGACCGGGATCGGTGCGGCGCTCGCCCATTCGATCGCCGCTGACGGCGACGCCGCCGTGGTTCAAGCCCTCTTCAACCTCTCATGGGTGCTCGACATGGTCGGTGCCTTGCCGATCGCTGTCTTCGCCTTCGCGACCGCGGTCGGACTCAGGCGGACAGAGATGGTTCCGGCGTGGCTCAGCTGGGGCGGGATCGCAGTAGCGGTGCTCCTCGCGCTACGCAGTACTACCTGGGCGAGGGACGGTTTCTGGTCACCGACCGGCGAGTACCTCTTCATCATGATTCCGCTAGCGCTTCTCTGGATCCTGGTCACGAGCATCGTCCTAGTTCGGAGCGCGGCCTCACCGACGGAGCTGCGCGCGACATCAGCACCTGCGACGTAGGAAAGACTCGTGGGCCGGGCGGCTAGCTGAACACCTGCCGGGCGGGGTCCCCCAACGCTGTCAGTGAAATCCCGGATGACACCCGCCCGAAGGCGAGCGATGCTCGGTCGCACGCAGCACGACCCGAAAGGAGCCACCGATGCGGACGCTTTCATTCGGAATCGCCGCAGCCGCGGCAGCCGCCGTTTCCGTTGGCGTGGTCTCAGCTAGCGCGGTGACATCAAAGCCGCTAGTGGCTGTGCAGGTCGACGAGTACAGCGTGTTCCCCGCGACCCAGGGCGCGCCCATAGGCAAGGTCCGGTTCGTCGTCACGAACATCGGCAAGATTGAGCACGAGTTCGTGGTGATCAGAACCGACAAGCCCGCCGGGAACCTGCTCAAGGGCAACGAGGCGAACGAGACCGGCGCCATCGGCGAACTCGACGGCGTGAAGGCGGGCAATGCAAGGGTTCTCGTCCTCACCTTGAAACGCGGGCACTACGCACTGATCTGCAACTTGCCGGGCCACTACAAGACGGGTCAGTTCGCAGACTTCTACGTACGTTAGGGTTCGACTCGGAGAAGGTCGCGAGGATCCTGGCCGAGGTCGGTGACGAAGCGGCTAGTGGTGGTGGCGCCGGGTATACACGACGCTCCCGGGGGTCACCCGTTTCACGTCTGGATCCCAGCGGCCGATGTACACGGCGTCGTCGGTGATGCCGATGCCGAAGCTGCCCCTTATCCCTTTCTTCGTCTCGCCGCATTCGACTGAGGGGGCGGTGTACGGGGAAACCGCGCTCTCGGAGCGGACGTGGCAGAAGACGTGCATACCGGCAACCGGCGCGATGTCGCCGGTGTGCAACGAGACGATCCGGAATTCGCCGACCGCCCCAGCCGTCGCCGCTGCCCCGAGTGCCATCCCCGCGATCCCGACTGCTACCGATCTGAACATGTTGCGACCTCCTCCACGAGATCAGATGGTTCTGATCTTCCGACTTCGTAGCTTCCGATACATCGGGCGGTGACGGACGTCTCTTCTGAGACCCGCACCGAGACGATGCGGTCAGTCGTGCGCTTTGAGCCTCTCGTGGTCGGTCTCGAGCCTTTGCAGTTCCATTGCGATCTCGCGGATAGCTTCCTCGAGGGACTGTTGCCGCGCCATTAGCCCTGCGATCGCTTCATTAGTCGTTGTCGTATGTCGGAGCGGCCAAGAACCGCCGCGAGAGCCGATCAGCCTGTCGACCCGCTCATCAACGGTTTCACAAGGAGAGCTGAGGCTTGTCATTCGGGGCCTCCTTGTCCGACACGATCAATGATCCGCCCTCTGACAAACGCCGCATCGGGGTTAAACCCTGATTGGAGTGTCGCTCGGCCTGGCGTTCTCCATTCGCTCAGCGCTCGCAGGCGGCGGCGAGCTTCTCTCCGGGCGTCGCCCGTCCCTCGTCAGTGAGGCCCGCGTACGCCGTCCGAGGGTTCGCGTGCCGGGCGAGCGCGGAAGCCTTGGGCAGCGTCAGCCCGGACGCGACCGAGGAACAGGCGTGCCCACTCCGTGCCCAAACCCGCCATCACCGCATCGAATAGGCAAGCCGGCAGGACGCTCAGACCTGACTGGAAGCCGAGCGAAGGATGGCAGTGTCGGGAGAAGAAGGCCCGCCGGAGCGGGCTAGCGACGAAGGCCGCAAGCCTTGGGCGCATGTACCTCAGTCAGTGAGGACTGAAGTAGTACGTTCCGGCCCAGTGCCACAACTCGGGTGACAGCCCTGCATCGGTGACCGTGACCACAACGCCGGCGTGGAACCAAGGGCACAGCCGACCACCGCTCCGTCGATCGCCTACTTCGGCTCGAACATGAGCGCACGGACCGTGGTGTCCCCGACGTTGTCGGTCGCGTGATCCGTGGCTTCCATCCAGAACACTGCACCCGAGGACACGTCGAACGCAGCTTGCTCGCCCGCTGGATCCGTGAACGCGTATTTGCCGTCGGAGAGTATGTAGACGAGATTGTCGGGATGCGAGTGCATCTCGGTGCTCGATCCCGGCTCCATGCTCACTTCGAGCAGCCGCACGCGCTCGTTCTCGAACAACACCTTGTAGGCGTGCGGGGCAACCGTCGCTGCGTGTTCGGCCATCATGGCCTCCTCTGGGCAGGACGTTGACCCCAGCGAGGAAAGAGGGCTAGGCGTCGAGGGGCCGATAGAGACTCGGGCAGCCCAGAGGGCGATTTCGCTCGACTCGACTCGCTGAGAGCCTGATCGTGCGCAGAAGCACGAGTGAATGTCAATCGCTCCACCGTCCGGTCGGTCTCGCGATGGGACATCGTGGTCAGGTACTAACTAGCAGGCAGCCGACCCGTGAACGCCCACGCGGCGCGTGCATCACTAACCGTTAGAAATGCCCCTCGCTCGGTTGTAGCATCGGTGGAGACCGCCTTTGGCTATGCGTTTGGGTTCTACGGCGTGCGCCGGGGCGACGACAGGAGGTGGCTACGTGCCCAAGTATGTGACTCTCTACAACTGGACGGATCAGGGCGTCGCGAACGCCAAGGACACCGTCAACCGCTACCAAGCTGCCAAACAGCTCGTCGAAAGCAAGGGCGGCGAGATCGAGACGATTCTCTGGACGGTCGGCCCTTACGACCTCGTCACGGTCGCGGACTTTCCCGACGATGAGACCGGTACGGCTGTTGCCCTTCAGCTTGCCTCGACCGGCAACCTCCGCTCGACAACGATGCGTGCCTTCGACGAAGGCGAGATGAAGGGGATCATCGGGAAGATGAGCTAAGCCCTCTCCCGGTGGGTCGCGACGATGCCCCGGCGTACTCGGGCATCGTCGCCCAGCCCGCCTGCCTGGTTCGGTGTCCCGGTGAGGTCCCGCGTGCTCAGAACCCGCCGCAAACCCGCATGATCACGCGAACCTTGTACTTGTTGGTGTAGTCCTCCACGGCGCGCAGCGTGGCCGTTTGGCTCAACCATGCGGGCCGTGGGAACCGCGCGGGATGTGCCGCGGCGGCTCGTCGAGACGTGCAGGCTGTGTCGATGAGGCGGCTCACAGTGGGTCTGCTGTCCGGCGTATTCGCGCTCAGCTGGTTGGTGCTGCCGGGCTTCGGCTTGATCGATCTGTCGGTGACCTGGAATGCCGAGTGGCCCCAGGTGCTCGAGGCGGGGTGGGGCTTGTTTGCGACCGTGATCGTCGGTGCTTCCTTCGCCCTGGTTGTCGTGCGACCGCGCGCTTCCTGGCCGGCGGCTGTCCAACTCGCGGTCGCGACGGGCTCCCTCGCGGTCTCGGCTGTCGCAGCGAGGGAGACCGGGCTCCTGGTGCTGGCCGTTCTCCTCGCGCTCCAGACGTCGATCGTCGGTGGACTGCTCCATGGAGCCTGGCAGGACGGGACGGCTCTCCGGGCTTGGAGCGCACGGATCTCCCGGCCGTTCCTTCTCCTGGCGGGAGTTGGCGCTATCCCGTGGTTCGTGTACGCGTTGCACATGTGGTCGGTGAATCGAGAGGGCCGCTCGGACAGCGACATCACGATGAGCGTCGACCACTACTCGATGCAGGGAGCGCTCGCACTCGTGCTCGTCGCGCTGCCATCGTTGGCCGCTGTACGACCTGACCTGAACGCATTCGTCCCGGTCTGTACGGGCGTTGCGGCGTCCTACCTCGGACTCGTGTCCCTCGCCTGGCCCGACGCTGCGGGAGGGCTCGGACGGGCGTGGTCGATCGCCGCGATGGCGTGGGGGCTCGCGCTGATCGCCGCCGCGCTTGCTCATGGCATCCGCGCCGTGCCATTCGATCCGGGTCGGCAGGCCGGCTGAGCGCCCGCGGCCTTCGCTGCAGCGGCCGCCACGCGTCGTCCAGGTGGCTGCGGGGCTACGACCGGCTGCGGCACCGAGGAGACTTTGGCTGGCGGCCCCTGGCCCCAACGAGCCGCGGACCGCCAGCACTATCTCGTTAGACGGGCTGCCGCACGACGTTGATGGGCGTCCTCACGGTTTCCGAACAGCGCTCACGCTCGTGCTTCCGGCAACCGTGAGCGGGTCTTTCCAGCTCGCTCGGCGCCAGGGTCGAGGACGATGACGTCGTCGACGAGTGCCAGGCCCACGGTTGCGCCGTTTTCGACGAACGCCCCGGGGTCTCCCGCCACGTGTCGCCGGACGGCGCGGATGGCGCCGCCGTGCGTCACGGCGACGACCGTCTGCCCGGGGTGCGCCCGTGCGATCCGCTCGACCGCCGAGACGACACGGTCGGTGAGCTGTTCTCGCGACTCGCCGTCGTGTCCGATCTCCCCCGCCTGCCAGCGCGCGAACCCGTCCGGGAACCGCAGCGCGACCTCGGCCCGTGTGAGGCCCGACCAGGAGCCGACGTCGATCTCCCGCAACGCGGGGTCCTCGACCACGTCGACGCCGAGCAGTTCGGCGATAACGCACGCCGTCTGTCTTGCCCGCCGAAGGTCGCTCGAGTAGACGGCCGCGATGCCATTCTCGGAGAGGCGCTCGGCCAACTCCTCCGCTTGGCGTCGCCCCAGGTCGTTGAGCGGCGGGTCGGCCTGGCCCTGCCAGCGGCCGACGCGGTTCCAGTCCGTCTCGCCGTGGCGCGCCAGGAGGATTCGCGTTCCCGCCACGCGACTAGGCTAGCCCCGTGGAACTCGGGCTTGCGGGGAAGGTGGCGCTCGTCACGGGCTCGAGCCGCGGGATCGGACGGGGGATCGCGTCACGGCTCGTCGAGGAGGGCGCCGACGTCGTCTTCTGCGCTCGCGGTGAGGAGGCCCTCGAGGCGGCCATCGCCGCGGTCGACGGCCCGGGACGGGCACACGGCGTCGTCGCGGACGTCACGACACCGGACGGCGCTGCGAGCGTGGTCGACGCGGCGGTCTCCACCTTCGGCGGGCTCGACATCGTGGTCGCGAACGTCGGAGGCTCGGGCGCACCCACCATCGATGGGATGGACGGCGACGATCTCCATGCGGTGCTCGACCGGAACCTCTTCTCCGCGCTCCACGTCTCGCGCGCTGCGCTGCCGGCGCTCCGCGATCGCGGCGGAGGCGTGATCGCGCTGATCGCGTCGATCTGGGGGAGGGAGGCGGGCGGCGGGCCTGGTTACAACGTGGCAAAGGCAGCCGAGATCAGCCTTGCGAAGGCGATGGCCTCCGATCTCGCGAGGGACCGGATCCGGGTCTTCAGCGTCGCGCCCGGCTCGACCCTCTTCCCTGGCGGGAGCTGGGAGCGCCGCGTCCGCGACGATCCCGACGGAATGGCCGCGTTCGTCGAGCGCGAGCTTCCGTGGGGCAGGTTCGGCACGGTCGACGAGATCGCCGACGTCGTCGCCTTCCTCGTCTCGCCACGCGCCTCGTGGGTGGTCGGCGCGTGCGTCGTCGTCGACGGCGGCCAGTCGCACTCGTTCTGAGCGGCGCGGGGCCGACAACGCTTGTGTTGAATCAACACAAGCGACGGTTCGTCCTGCTCTCGTCGAGGCCTGACGTACGAAGAGCGCTCCGCGTCGGGGACTACCCTGGGACAGTGGAGGTCGCAGGACGGATCGGTGAGACGTTCGCGGAGCGGATCCGGGCGCTCGAGGAGACGACGCTGTCGCCGCTCGCCGTCCGCTCGTACGAGACGCGTGGCCGTGAGCGTGACGAGGAGCCCTGCTCGGTGCGGACCCCGTTCCAGCGCGATCGCGACCGGCTCGTGCACTCGAAGCCGTTCCGCCGGCTCAAGGGGAAGACGCAGGTCTTCATCGACCCCGCCGGCGACCACTACCGGACACGCATGACCCACACGCTGGAGACGACTGCGATCTCGCGCGTCGTCGCGCGCGCGCTGAGGCTGAACGAGGATCTCGTCGAGGCGATCGGGCTGGGGCACGACACGGGGCACACCCCGTTCGGCCATGCCGGCGAGGACGCGCTCGACGACGCGCTCCGCGAGCGCTTCGGCGGGCACTTCCAGCACAACGAGCAGTCGTTCCGCATCGCGCGGCAACTGAATCTCACGGAGGAGGTCTGCGACGGCATCCTCACGCACACCGGCGAGCGAGAGCCGGCGACGCAGGAGGGGAGGATCGTCCGCATCGTCGACCGGATCGCCTACGTGAACCACGACATCGACGACGCGCTCCGGTACGGCCTCCTGACCCCAGACGACCTGCCCGCCGAGGAGATCGCGCTGCTCGGGGACACGGGCTCCCGCCGCATCGACACGCTCGTGCACGATCTCGTCGAGTCGTCGGGCGCAGCTGGGGCAGTCACGCAGGGCGGGGACGTCGGTGCGGCGATGCTCTCGCTCCGCGCCTTCATGTTCGAGCGCGTGTACCTCGGCCCACAGGTGCTGCCGGAGCACGAACGCGCGCAACGCGTCGTCCGTGCGATCTTCGGCGCGCTCGTCGACGAGCCCGAGCGGCTCCCGCCCGGCGACGACGACCTCGCAACGCGGGTCACGGACTACCTCGCGGGCATGACCGACCGGTTTGCGCTCTCGTATGCTGAGGGCCTGACGTAGGGTCGGCCGATGGCGCGGATCAAGGACGACTCCGTCGAGGCGGTGAAGGCCGCAGCCGACATCGTCGAGGTCGTCTCGCTTCGAACGTCGCTGCGCCGTGTCTCGGGCGCGCGCTTCGTCGGGCGGTGCCCGTTCCACGAGGAGCGGACGCCGAGCTTCTCGGTGGATCCGGTCGGCAAGCTGTACCACTGCTTCGGCTGTGGGGTCGGAGGGGACGTCATCCGGTTCGTCCGCGAGAGCGAGAACCTCGACTTCGTCGGGGCGATCGAGTGGCTCGCGGATCGCTTCCGGGTCACGCTCGAGTACGACGAGTCGTCGCCGCGGGAGGACGAGCAACGTCGTCGTCGCGACCGTCAGACGAAGCTGCTCGACCAGGCGACCGCGTACTTCGAGCGACTCCTCTGGGACACCGAGACCGGCGCTCCCGTCCGCGCGTACCTCGCGGAGCGCGGCCTCGGCGACGAGATCGCGCGGGAGTTCCGCCTCGGGCTGTCGCGTGGCTCGGGTCTCGTCGCGAAGGCGCGGGAGAGCGGGTTCTCGGTCGAGGAGATCCGCGCCGCCGGGCTCGCGAACGCGCGCGGGAACGACTACTTCCCGTTCCGCCTCATGTTCCCGCTCGCCGACGCGCGCGGGCGGATCGTCGGCTTCCAGGCCCGGCGGCTGCGCGACGACGACCCACTGCGTGGCAAGTACGTCAACACGCCCGAGAGCGAGCTCTTCAAGAAAGGGAACGTCCTCTACGGCCTCCACCTCGCCCGGCCCTCGATCGCGAAGCAGGACCGCGCGGTCGTCGTCGAGGGCAACACGGACGTGATCGCCCTGCGCCAGGCGGGCGTCGAGCCCGTCGTCGCGTCGATGGGGACGGCGCTCACCGAGGCGCAGCTCCGCGAGCTCGGCCGCCTGACGAAACGGGTGTTCCTCTGCTTCGACGCCGACGCGGCCGGCCAGGACGCCACGCTCCGGGGCATGGAGCTCGCGGTGCGCCAGGGGTTCGACGTTCGCGTCGTGCCATTGCCGCCGGGCGAGGACCCGGCGGATGCGCCGGACACCTTCGCGGCACGCCTCGGGTCCGCCGAGAGCTACCTCCACTACCGGGTTCGCATCACGCTCGACCGGACGCCCGACCGGCAGGAAGGCGTTCGTGCGAGCACGCGAGATCCTGGCTCCGGTCGAGGACTCGCCCGAGCGGCAGGAGGCTCTCCGGCTGCTCGCAGACCGGCTCGACCTGCCGCGAGAGACGCTGGCCGGGCTGGCACCGGCGCACGCCCGTGCCGCGGCGGCGCCGACGCCGCCGCGACTCCTCGAGGCGGGCGTCCAGCGCGAGCGCGACCTGCTCGCTGCGGTCGTCCGCCACCCGTCGCTCGTTCCCGAGCTCGCCGCGCTGACGCCGGAGCACTTCGACGAGCCGCTGCATCGGCGCTTCCGCGACGTGCTCGTGCACGCCGCCCCGGAGGACGACGATCTGATCGCCCTTCGGGCCGAGCTCGGTGCGCGTGCCGACCGCGACGCGATCGACGAGCGGACGGGAAAGGAGCTCCTCCTCCGGCTGCACGAGCGACGGCTGCGACGCGAGCTCCAGGGCGCCGACCTCGTGCGGGCGACCGAGCTCCAGGCGCGCCTCGCGAAGGTGCACGGCGCGCTCGCCGAGCTCGTCTGACCGGATGAACCCGTACGCGGGATCGGTGCGGGCGCTCGGGCGGACGCGCGCCTTCGCCTGGATCGCCTCCCGGGCTCTCCCGCGTGTCGACGCGCGGTTCGTCCGGCGTCGGCGGTCACTGACGAGCTTCGGCACGGGCTTCCCGCTCTGTTATCTGACGACGACGGGCCGCCGCAGCGGCGAGCCGCGCACCGTGCCGCTGCTCCACCTCGCCGACGGCGACCGGATCGTCCTCATCGCGTCGAACTGGGGGCGGCGCCGCCACCCGGCCTGGGCGCTCAACCTCGAGGCGCATCCGGAGGCGCGAGTTGCGGTGGACGGTGTCGAGCGGTCCTACCGCGCACGCCTGGCGACACCGGAGGAGGAACGCGCCTACTGGCACGACGCGCTCGCCGTCTGGCCGGCGTACGGCGACTATCGCGCGAGAGCGGGGCGGGAGATCCGCATGTTCGTGCTGGAGCCGGAGCGGCGGTAGGCTCACGGGACGGACGGCGCACACGACATGGGCGGGATGCACGGCTTCGGGGCGGTGGCTACACCCGGCTCGGAACGGGTCGCCGAGCATCCCTGGGAGCTTCGCGTGTTCGCGCTCTCCACGCTGGTCGGGATCCACGGCCTCGGCTCGGGGGCCGGCCGCGCGATCCGCGAGGAGATGCCTCCAGCCGAGTACCTCGCTGCGGGGTACTTCGAGCGATGGCTCTGGAGCACGGAGCAGCGCCTGGTCCGGCGCGGGACGATCGCCGCGGCCGATGTGGACGGCTGGGTCGCGAGGCTCCGGGCGGCCGAGCCGCCTCCCCGGCGCACCGATCCGGACGCCGCCCGCCGTGCTGTCGACGCGACGAGCCGGACGTCCGGGCTTCGACCCGCCGCCGCGTCGCGCTTCGCGCCGGGCGACAGGGTCAAAGTGAGGCGGATGCGGCCGGCGGGGCACACGCGCTGCCCGCGCTACGTTCGTGGGGCGGTCGGCCTCATCGCCGCCGTGCGCGGCATCGACACGTTCCCCGACCTCGAGCCGTACCCCGGGCCGGAGGAGACCGTCTATGCAGTGTCGTTCGCGTCCGAGGAGCTGTTCGGCCCGTCCGCAGAGGGAACGTGGACCGTGACGCTGGATCTGTTCGACAGCTACCTGGAGCGCGCATGAGCCACGACCACCACGACCATGGCCCCGACGACGAGCTCGCACTCAGGGCAGCGGCGCTCGAGGCGGTGCTCGTGGAGAACGGGCTCGTCACCACCGACGAGGTCGACGCAATCGTCGAGCGCTACGAGCACGACCTCGGGCCGCTGAACGGCGCCCGAGTCGTCGCTCGCGCATGGGTCGACCCCGGCTACCGCGAGCGGCTGCTCGCCGACGGCACGACGCGCGATCGCGCGAGCTCGGCGTCGGCGGGCTCGAGGGCGAGCACGATGATCGCGCTCGAGAACACGCCCGCGGTGCACAACGTCGTCGTGTGCACGCTCTGCTCCTGCTACCCGTGGCCCGTCCTCGGCCTGCCGCCCACCTGGTACAAGATCGCCCGCCTACCGCGCGCGCGTCGTGCGCGAGCCGCGCGCCGTCCTGCGGGAGTTCGGGCTCGAGCTGCCGGAGGACACCGAGATCCGCGTCTGGGACTCGAGCGCCGAGGTGCGCTACCTCGTCGCTGCCCGAACGTCCCGCCGGGACCGACGGCCTCGACGAGGACGGGCTCGCCGCGCCTCGTCACGCGCGACCGCATGATCGGCACGGGCCTCGCGACAGCCGCCACGTGAGCGTGACGGCCGTCGGCCGACCGCTCGACGTCGCCGACCGGACGCGCGGCGCGCCGCCGCGCCGAACGGCGAGCTCGTGTTCGAGGCGCCCTGGGAGAGCCGCGTGTTCGGCGTCGCCGTCGCGCTCCACGAGCGGGCGTCGTCGACTGCGAGGCGTTCCGGCGCGCGGCTGATCGGCGGAGATCGGCGCCTGGGAGCCCGGCGACGGCGCGCTTCCGCCGGCGGACCGCTACTACGAGCGCTGGCTGACGGCGCTCGAACGAGTGCTCGAGGAGGAGCAGCTCGTCGATCCCGCCCGGGTTGCGGAAGCGCGATCCGCGCTCGCCCGCGAGTGGGCCCACGACCGACACTGACGCTGCGGCCGAGCTGCGCGCGCTCCTGGTCGTGGCTGTTGCCTACGGAGGCGGCAGCGGCGTCGTCTCGTTGCTCGTCTTCGTCCAGGGATGGCTGGTGAGCAGCGTGAGCGCGACCTCGTTCGCGCACTGGTTCGCGACCGGCGTGAGCGTCAGGGTCGACTCGTCCAGAGCCCAGGCGTACTCGTTGTCGAAGAACTCCGTGTCGAAGCTCGAGCTCGACTCACACGGCTCGCGGACGATCGTGAGGTGATCGCCGTCGACGCTGAGCGCGCTCGACTCGAGCGTCCCGAAGTTGCTGTCGACATTCTCCAGGGTCAGAGCGGGGCCGTCGTACGGCCCACCGGTGGCCGCGATTCGCAGCCGCCACTCGAGCCCGAGCTCGCGCCAGTCCTCGGCGCTGCCCTTGTCGCCTTCCGTGATCGTCGTCTCGTACGTGCCGACGAGATCGGAGGGCACAGCCTCGTCGCCCGACTCGCCGCCGCAGCCGACCAGGCAGAAAGGAACGGCGAGGGCCAGCAGTGACGCGAGCGCGTAGAGCGCAACTCGTCCCGAGGTGCTGGGTTCATCGGCCCGCCGACGCCGCCGCACCCGGCGACGGTCTCACGTTGCGACAATCGTGTCAAGCCAAGGCCTCTGACCCCATGGCATGTGCCTGGCGCGGGGTCAGCCGAGCCAGTGGAGCAACGCGGCGACGGCCATCGCGAGGGCGAAGCCGATGGCGACTCCCCAGAGCGCACGGGCGAGCCGCGGGAGGCGGTGGCGGCGTTTGCGGCCGGGCTCGAGAACGCTCACAAGCTCAGCCTATGCGACGAATCCGGACGTGCGACCAGCAAAGGGTTGGACGTTGGTCCGGGTCCGGTCGCACGGTTCCTGGCGACAATCCAGATCGCCGGGGGAGCCGAGCGTCTGGGATGCGGCGAAAGGCATCCCAGCGCTCGCGCGGCGCTCGAGACTGCCCCTTGCGTTTCGTGTCACGACGGCGCACAGTGTGTGTGCTTCGCTGAGCGCGCCCCGGCAGGCACCGGGGCGTGGGGGAAGGTTCCCCAGTGTTGTAGGGGCGCGCTCGACGAGCCTGTCGATCGGAGCCCCGTTGAACGGGCTCGTCGAACGCGCGATCCCGTCCTACCACGTGCGAGCATCACACACTTCAACGCCCACGGATCGGGTGTCGGGGAATGCAGTGCGAGCGCGATACGCCATGGGGTGAGATCGGGGTAGAAAGAAGGGGCGCCTGACGGGGCGCCCTTCTCGTTTCTGGCTTGCCCAAGGGATTGGCAGCTCCCCGGGTTGGACTCGAACCAACAACCCTCCGGTTAACAGCCGGATGCTCTGCCAATTGAGCTACCGGGGAAGGCAGCGAGGGCGAAGTGTAGCCGTCCCGAATCCACGATCGATCCGCTCGCGACGCGCTCGGAGGAGATCGCGGGGCGGCCGCGAAGAGAGTGAGTTCCGTGCGCCGGACCGTCGTCATCGTCGTCGCCGCGGCTCTCGCTCTGGCGTGGGCTGCGCCTGCCGTGGCGGCGCAGAGCGCGAGCACCGCGGCACTCCAGGTCGCGCTCCGCTCGCGGGGCTTCTACGCCGGCGTGGTCGATGGCATCGCCGGGCCGATGACCCGCGATGCGGTCCTTCGCTTCCAGCGCTCGCACCAGATCCGCGCGACCGGGAAGGTCGGCATGGCGACCCGCTGCAAGCTCGGGAAGCTCGGGACACCGCTCCTCGGCCAGCGCCAGCTCTCGACGGGGCGCGTCGGCTGGGACGTCACCTCCCTCGAGTTCCGGCTCCGGGCGTTCGGCCTTCCGGCGAAGCGGGTGGACGGCCGCTTCGATGCCGCGACGGCGGCAGCGCTCCGCCGGTTCCAGCGGTCACGCGGGCTCACGCCGGACGGCGTCGCCGGCGCCCGGACGTTCCGCGCGCTCGTCCGCGGCGGAGCCCCGACGCGCTCGCTGCTCGTCCATCGCGTGCATCCCGGAGAGGGGTTCGTGGTGATCGCACGTCGTTACGGCGTCGGGCCCGGGGCGCTCGCGCGCGCGAACGGCCTCCGCCTGACCAGCGTGCTCGTGCCGGGACAGCGTCTGCGCATCCCCGGCCACGTCGCGGCGAAAGCCGCCGGGTCGACGCCACGCCGGACGACGGTCGCGCCGACTGTCGTGCACACCGTGCAGCCGGGCGAGGGGTTCATCGGGATCGCGCAGCGCTACGGGGTGCGTCCGAGCGTCCTCGCGAGCGCCAACGGCCTCACGCTGGCGAGCGTGATCTCGCCGGGGCAGCGGCTCAGGATCCCCGGGCGCGTCGCGGCGACGCCGTCGCCACGTGTCGCGACCGTGCGCCTGCGTCACACGGTCGAGGCCGGGGAGAGCTTCTTCTCGATCTCCCAGCGCTATCACGTGAGCCCGTGGCGCCTCGCCCAGGCCAACCGGCTCTCGTTGATGGCGACGATCGTGCCGGGACAGCGTCTCGTCCTGCCGGCCGGAGCGCGTCTGTCGGCGGCGGGCACGCCCGTCGACCGAAGCGTGGTCGGCTCGGCGATCGACCGCTGGTCGGCGGTGTACGGCGTCGACATCAGGCTCGCTCGCGCGCTCGCGTGGATGGAGTCCGGCTTCCAGGAGGACGTCGTCTCGAGCGCGGGGGCGATCGGGGTGATGCAGCTCCTGCCCGAGACGTGGGAGTGGGTCGACACCGTGCTGCTCCGCCAGCCGACGCCCCGGACCTACGACGGCAACGTGCGCGCCGGCGTGCGGTACCTGCGCTGGCAGCTCGACCAGTTCGGCGGTGACGTCCGCCTCGCGCTGGCCGGCTACTACCAGGGGGCGCGCGCCGTCCGCGAGCGTGGCCTGTTCGACGACACGAAGCAGTACGTCTCGGTGATCCTCCAGCTCTACGGCTCGGTCTGAGTCCACTCGAGGGCGATCGCCGCCACATCCCAGAAGTCGAGCTCGCGTCCGCGCTCCCGGCCGGCGACGAACTCAGGCCTCGACTCGGTCGCGAGGCCATCCGCCAGACTGATCCGGCTCGCCTCCCACGCTCCGTGGCGGGACCGCGCACCCTCCACCTCGACGGCTCCCCAGAAGAGACCTGCGCGCTGCGAGTCGCCGCGAGCGAGGGCAACCTGTGCGAGCGCGGTCAGGCTGTAGAGGGCCCAATGCCGATTCCCGTGCTCACGTTCCAGCCGTAGCGCCTCGGCGCCCGTCTGCTCCGCCTCATCGAGGTCTCCGCGACCGAGTGCGAGAAACGCGAGGTTCCCGAGCTGCCCGGAGAGCCACCAGTCCCAGCCCATGGCACGGGCCAGCTCCGCGCCGCGCCGAACGAGCGCGGTTCCTTCGTCGATCTCGCCATCGGCGACGAGGACCTGTCCCAGCACGGCGTAGTTCGGGATCTCGATGAGCGGGAACCTGTCACGCGACAGCCCGAGAGACTCCTCGGCCAGACAGCGTGCTCGTCCGCGGTCCCCCAGACCGAATGCGCTCATCGCCACGCGATGCGTGAGGCTGGCGATTCCCCGCTTGTCGCCGAGCCCGCGAAACACCGCGAGGCTCTCTTCGTGGCGCCGCTCGGCGTCCTCGCGACGCCCGGACATTTCGAGAGCGCCGGCGTACGTCCGCAACGCTCGGGCACGGAGCGCAGGAGGGTCGTTGTCCGGATCTCGGAGCAGCGCTTCGAATCGCTCGACGGCCTCTTGCGGAGCATGCGCGATCCAGAGATTCTCGAGCGCGATCGCGAGCTCCAGAGCCAGGGTTCGGTGCGAGACGCTCGCCCAGTCGAGCGCCGCTCGGAGATCGTCGAGCTCGGCGAGCGCGACCGGAAGATCGAACGGCGTGTCGTCTTCCTCGGTGAGCGTGGCCGAGCGGGCGATCCGAAGCATCTCGTCTGCGTGTCGCTCGTGAACGCGCCGGGCATCGCCCGAGGCCTCGAGCTGCTCGTCGGCAAACTCCCGAATCGTCTCGAGCATCCAGAAGCGTCGGCGCCCCGACGAGTCCGTGCGGCGTCGGAGCAGGCTCTTGTCGAGAAGCGACGCGAGCGTGTCGAGGTCGACGTCGCACACCTGTTCGGCGGTTTCGAGCGTGAACGCGCCGCGAAAGACGGCGAGCCGGGCAAAGAGCGCCTGCTCGTCGCTGTCGAGAAGGTCGTAGCTCCAGGCGATCGTCGCGCGGAGGGTCGCGTGCCGGTCATCGGCGTCGCGCCCGCCCTGCAGGAGGTCGAGCCGTTGGCCGAGACGATCGAGAGAGCTGGCCGGGAGCCATCAGCTTCACACGGGCGGCCGCGAGCTCGACGGCGAGCGGCAGCCCGTCGAGCCGGCGTAGAGCTCGTGGACGTCGCCGGACTCCGTGAGGTCGGGACGACGGCCTGGGCGCGGTCGAGAAAGAGCGTCACACCGTCCGTCTCGTTCATGGGCGGTAGGTCGAACTCGGTCTCGCCGGCGATCCGCAACGGCTCACGACTCGTGACGATCATCCGCAGGGCGGGGGCGGCCGAGACGAGAGCGGCCAAGAGTGATGCGGCCGCCGGGAGGAGCTGCTCGACGTTGTCGAGCACGACGTGCGTGCGGCGTTCGCCGATACGTGGCGGCCACGGCCGTCACTTCGGCGCTCGCAGCGCCGAGCGGCTCGGCGACGGCCGGCAGCACGAGCGCCGGGTCACGGAGTGGCGCGAGCGGCACGAAGACGGTGCCGCCGTCCGCCTCCTCGGCGAGCAGGCGCGCGAGCTCCAGGGTGAATCGCGTCTTGCCCGTCCCTCCCGGGCCCGACGACGGACAGGACGCGCGGCTCGCGCTCGTACCAGACGGAGACCGCGTCGAACGATCTCGCGCTCGCGTCCGAGGAAGCGGCGTGGCCGGGATCGGCAGGTCGACCGCGCCAGGTGTTCGAAGCGGCGGGAACGACGCATCGCCGAGCTGGAGACCCGGACGAAGCCGTCGAAGTCCTTGAGCGCGATGCTGCCCGAGGTCCGTCACGACGACGTCGTTCGGGAGCAGCCACGCGTCGGCTCGAGATGAGGACCTGCCCGCCGTGGGCGAGCGCCGCGACGCGGGCGCCACGATGGACATCGACTCCGACATATCCCTCGGTCGTCAGGGTCGGCGTTCCTGTGTGCAAGCCCTATGCGTACGCCGATCGGGCCGCCTTCGAGCGCGTTCTGCCCGGCGAGGGCGGCAGTCGACCGCCTCCGCGGCGGTCGGGAAGGCGACGAAGAACGCGTCGCCCTGGGTGTCGACCTCGACGCCGCCGTGCGCGGTGAATGCCTCTCGAAGGCGGCGGCGGTGCTCGGCGAGAGCCTCCGCGTACGCTTCCGGCCCGAGCGCGTGGAGCAACCTCGTCGACCCCTCGATGTCGGTGAAGAGGAACGTGACCGTGCCGGTCGGAAGCTCGGGGCGCATCGGGCTTCTGGTGATTCAACACAAGCGCCCTTCCGGATGCGGCCGGAGCAGTCACGCGCGCTGGGGGAGCGAAGGGGCTCGGGCTGGACGGTCGCGTTCCGGTCGGCGGCTCAGGCCAGCGCCGCTGCCGCCGCGTACGCACGGCGAGCGGCCTGGTCCGGCGCGAGCGCCCAGAAGGCCTCCGGTGTCGAGAAGATCTCGACGTCGAGCGTTCCGTTCCAGCCACTCGCGCGCAGCGCACGGACGATCTGCGCGGAGCGGCCGTTGCGGACGGGCAGCGCGCGGACGCCGGACACCGGCTCGGGAAGCTCGTCGGCGACGTGGAGCCCGGTGATGCGATCGAGGACGAAAACGAGCGCTTCGTCCCTCTCGTGGCCGAGGTTGAAGGTGTCGGCCATGATCCCGACGTCGTGCGCTCCGGCCCGGTCGAGTAGGTCGAGCGCGTCTGCGAGCGACGTGACGAATCCCGCGCTGTCGTGCTGGGCCGGGTGGATCGGCTCGAAGCCCAGGGTGACGCCCGCTTCACGCGCGGCCGCAGCGGCCTGAGCGAGCCCCTCCACGACGATCTCGCGGCCTTCTGTCGGGGACCGACCGCCGAGCGGGCCGCTCAGGCAGAGCACGCAGCCGGGCTCGTACGCGGCAAGGCGTTGGATCGACGCGCAAATCGCGTCGACCCGCTCCTCGGGATCCGCCGGGCCTTCCATCCCCGGGATCGCGAGCTGCAGGAACGAAGGCACGGTCGGCACGCAGTTCGACACGGAGAGCCCCGCGGCGCGGAGCAGCGCGACGTTGGCCATGTCGCCCTCGGGCAGCTTGAACTCCCAGAGGCCGATCGCGTCGAAGCCGGCGGCCGCGTATGCGGCGACGTCGTCGGCGAAGGAGGCGTTCAGGGTCGAGATGGCGGAAAGGGAGAGCCTCACGGCGTGCCTCACCTCGCGGTGTCCGACTTCAAGTTGGACACCTTTGGGAGCTTCGCGACGAGGCGCCGGGTCAGCGGCGGCTTCGTGAGCTCCTTCGCAACGAGGTAGCCGGAGCCCGCGCCGAGTCCCGGGCCGGGATGCGTGCTCGCGCCGACGTGCCAGAGGCCTTCGACGGTCGTCCGGTGCCCCGGCGCCGAGGCGAACGGGCGCCAGACCAGGTTCTGATCGAGCGCGCAGCTCCCCGCGTAGATGTCGCCGCCGACGAGGTTGCAGTCGAGCGCCTCGAGGTCGACAGGGGAGAGGACCTTGCGGGCGAGCGTCGCCGTCGAGAGGTTCTCGATCGAATGGCCGAGGCGCCCGACGATGCGGTCGGCGTACGCCTCGCGCAGCTCGTCGGTCCAGGATCCGTCGCCGACGTCGAGCTCGCCGGCAGCGTCGCCCTTGACCGGGCCGGCCGGGAGCTCTTGGAGCTGGATCCAGACGATCCACTTGCCCTCGGGCGCGCGCGAGGGATCGACCGTGCACGGCTGGCCGGCGACGATCGTCGCCTCAGAAGGCAACAAGCCGCGCTCTGCCTCGTTCACGGCACGCGAGACGCCGTCGAGCCCCGGCGTGACGTGGACGATCGCGGTCCGTGCGAGGCGCTCGGCGTCCGGCCCCTTCCAGCGGGGCGGCTCGTCGAGCGCGAGGTGGATCTGCATCCCCGAGCGCCCGTAGCGGTAGCGAGCGGCGGCGTCGCGCACCTCGGCCGCAACGTCGGTCGCGCGGAGGAGCGAGCCGTAGAGCTGCGTCGGGGTCACTCCGGCGACGACGGCCCGGCTCGCGGCGATTGTCTCGCCGTCTGCGAGGACGACGCCGACCGCGCGCCCACCTGCGACCGAGATCAGGCTGACCTCGGCCCCGGTTCGCAGCTCGCCGCCGGCGTCCCGGACGACGCCCGCCAGCGCGTCGACGAGCCGGACGCCGCCACCGACCGGCACCGGCATCCCGCCCAGCTGGACCGCGCAGGCGATCACCTGGGTCATGAACCCGGACACGGCGCTTTCGGGGCCGAGCCCCGTGTGCAGCACCCACGGTGCAAGCAATCCGTGCGCCTCGGAGGAGCTGAACGTCCCCGTCGTCCAGTCGCGGCAGGTAGAGAGCGCGTGCCCGGCGAACTCGAGGAGGCCGTGGCGGCCGAGCCGGCGGAGCAGTCTCTGACCGAGACCGATCCCGGCCGTCGACCAGAGCTCGGTGCCGAGCACGCCGAACGAGAGGTCCGCGTTCGCCATGAACCGCTCGAACTGACGCTCCCACGCGGCCCCGTCCCCGGCGGCGAAGCGTTCGAACTCGGCGACGTTCGCCTGCATTGCGGTCTGGAGGAACATCGCACTGCCGTCGGGGAACGCCGATGCGGTGGGGAGCTCGGTGTTGACGTACTCGAGCCCTCGTCGGTGGAGCTCGTCGCCGAGCTCAGCGTAGGCGGCCGACCCGGTGAACAGTGGGTGCCAGGAGCTCATCACCTCGTGCGTGAAGCCCGGAAGCGTGTAGTCGGCCTCGGTGCGGATCGCGCCGCCGAGGCGGTCCGACCGCTCGAGCACGCAGACCCCCCAGCCCTCGCGCGCGAGGAGCGCGGCGGCCGTCAGCGTGTTGATGCCCGAGCCGACGAGGACGGCGTCGTACGTCGCCATGGGCCGACTCTAACCGGCCGACTGCCGCGCGAAGTGCGCGACTGACGCATCGACCGTCCTGGTTCACCACCTCCGCCCACGAGCCGACGGTGTGCGCCGCCCGGGTGTCGCTCGGACGGCGGCACACAGTCAATCGCAGGACCCTCGACCTCCGCTTGTGTCGGCTACCAATCCACGTTGCCGCAGGTTGAACCGTCCATTGCAGCCCATTTTCGGCAGACGTCGAGATCGAGCACGCGGTCCTTTCCACTGCTGAGTTCGTAGACGTGAATCTCTTGGATGCCCCAATCGCCGGCCCGGCGCGTGAATGCCACGTAGGCGATCCTCAGGCCGTTCGGCGACCATGCGACGGACTCGATGCCCCCGGGCCATGACCTGATCACGATTGGCCGACCACCGCGTGCAGGGACCTGGAGGATGCGACTACGAGTCGAGAAGCCTGCCCTCGTCTTGGTTTCCACGCTGCGGATGAAGATGAGCGACCTCCCATCTGGTGACCAGCGAGGGTCGGAATCGCTCGTGTCACGGCCGGGGCGAGTCAGTTGCCGCGGGTTCGCGAGGCGAGAATCCACCACGAAGATCGCACCGAGTCCCGGATAGCTGACCGCGAAGGCGAGTCTGCCGTCGGGGGCCCAGTCGGGTGACTCCTCCTCGCCGTAGACCTCCAGCGTGTGCTTTATTCCGCCGGCGATCGGATAGACAGCGATTCCGTCGTCAGTCTCGATCGCAATCGATCGGCCGTCCGGCGACCACCGCGGCGACCCGCGGTACAGGTCGGCGGTGCCCGGAACGCGGCGGCGTTTGGTTCCATCCGCCCTGATAACGAACACGCCATCGAACGGGGACACGAACACGATGTTCCTGCGGTCCGGCGACCAGGCGGCGTGATCGCCGTACACGAGCCCTCGGAGGCCGTGACCGTTGGGGCTGACGGTGTAGACGGTGCCGTAGTCGTCCTTGCCGGTCACGTCGAACAGGAGGCGACCGTCGGTGCTCGAGGCGGCCGCGCCGGCCTCCGGCATGGTGGAAGACACCGTTAGCCCTACGCAGGCCGCGAGACAAGTGGCGATGCCACGGACGATCGTCGCGCCATCGAGACACCTCATGCGTAGAGCGTGAAGTTAGCCGCTAACGGCGGGCTAATGATTGATCCACGAACACGATCGTCAGGCCCTCGGCAGTTCGTTGACATGTCAGTTTCTCGTTGTGACAGAATCGCTGCCATGCTGCTGCGAGAGGTCGCTTACGCGCGTCCGGCGACCGTCGACGAGGCGGTCGCGCTGCTCACCGAGAACGAGGGAGCGCGCGCCCTCGCCGGCGGCCAGACGCTCGTCAACGTCATGAAGCAACGCGCTGCCTCGCCGGACGTGCTCGTCGACCTGGCCGACCTCGACGAGCTCCGCTCGATCACCGTGTCCGGGACAACGCTCGAGATCGGGGCGATGGCGACGCTGGCGTCGATCATGCGCTCGTCCGAGGTCGAGGTCAGCCGGCCGATCCTCGCCGAGGTCGCCGCGACGGTCGCAGACGTCCAGGTGCGGAACCGCGGGACGCTCGGGGGGAACGTCTGCGTCAACGACCCGACCAACCACTTCCCGCCGCTCCTCGTCGCGCTCGGCGGGTCGATGACGGTCGTGAACGCCTCCGGCGAGCGCACCGTCTCCGCGGACGAGTTCTTCGTCGGCGTCTTCGAGACCGTCGTCGGGGAGGGCGACCTGCTGACCCGGATCAGCGTCCCTGCCGTCGGCAAGGGCACGGGCGACGGCATGACCGGCGTGACGCTCGGGGCGCACGGGACGTATGTCGCGAACGCCGCCGCGTCCGTCGTGGGCGGTGCGTGGCGGATCGCCCTCGGCTGCGTGGACGCCGTTCCGCACCGGGCAACCGCGGTCGAGTCCGCGCTCTCCGGGGCCGACGTGGACGAGGCCGCGGCGCGTGCCGCCGTCGAGGGCCTGGGCGCGACGCTCGATCCGCCGTCGGACGTCCATGCGTCCGCGGAGTACCGGCGCAGCCTGGCCGAGACGTCGACCGTGCGCGCAGTCCTCGAGGCGGCCGAGCGAGCGAGGGGGTGACCGTGGCTTCGAGCCCGATCTTCGAGACAACCGTGACAGTGACCGTGAACGGCACGACGGTCGAGCGCGAGGTGCCTGCACGGCGGCTGCTTGTCCACTTCCTGCGCGACGACCTCGACCTCACGGGCACCCACATCGGCTGCGACACCGGCAGCTGCGGCGCCTGCACCGTCCACCTCGACGGCGTCGCGGTGAAGAGCTGCGCGGTGCTCGCCGTGCAGGCGGACGGCGCGACGGTGACGACGGTCGAGGGGCTCGCGGACGACGAGCTGACGCCGCTCCAACAGTCGTTCTCCGACCACCACGCGCTCCAGTGCGGGTACTGCACGCCGGGGATGCTGATGAGCGCGAGCGCGCTCCTCGCCGAGAACCCGAGCCCGACCGAGGACGAGGTCAAGGTGGGCCTCCAGGGCAACATCTGCCGGTGCACCGGCTACTGGAACATCGTGGAGGCGGTTGTGGCCGCCGGCGCCTCCGGCACCGGCGGCCACTAGAAGAGCTGGGATGGATCACTCGCCGATAGGCTGCAACCGGAGGAACGCGATGACCTGTTCTTCTAGCCTCGATCGCCGAAGGCGAGCGAGGCCGTGACCGCCGTCGAGACCGAGGGGACGACGACTCTCCAGCGCGGCGCCGTCGGCCAGAGCGTGCCGCGGAAGGAGGACAACCGCCTCGTCCAGGGCCAGGGCCTCTTCTTCGACGACGTCAAGCGCCACGGGATGGGGTACGTCCACTTCGTGCGCTCGCCCTACGCCCACGCGCGGATCGCCTCGATCGACGTGACTGCCGCGCTCGAGCTCCCCGGCGTCTACGGCACGCTGACCGGCGACGAGGTCGCGATCCTGACCGACCCGTTCTTCCAGATCGCCGCGGAGCCCGGCGGGAGCGTGAAGGACTACGCCCTGGCCGTCGGCAAGGTGCGGTACGTCGGCGAGCCGGTGGTCGCGGTCGTGGCGGACACGCGCGAGCTCGCCCGCGATGCCTCCGAGCTCGTGGTGGTCGACTACGACCCGCTCGACGTCGTCGTCGACGCCCGGAAGGCGCTCGAGGATGGCGCGCCGGTGCTCCACGAGGAGGCCGGAGGGAACATGTCGTACACCGGCGTCTGGGAGTGGGGAGACGTCGACGCCGCGTTCGCCGAGGCCGACCATGTCGTCAAGATCTCGGAGCTCCACTTCGACCGCTTCAACTCGACGCCGCTCGAGCTCGACGGCGCACTCGTCGAGTTCAACCGCGGCACCGGCCAGTGGACGATCACCACGAACAACCAGTTTCCCGGGTTCGCGGTGATCATGATGGCGCCCGCGATGCGGGTCGGCACCGACAAGCTGCGCATGGTCACGCAGGACATCGGAGGCGGCTTCGGCAACAAGATCACGTCGCATCCGCAGCTCGTCGCCCTCTGCCTGCTTGCGCGCAAGCTCAACCGGCCGGTGCAGTGGACGGAGTGGCGGACGGACTTCCACCAGTCCATGTCGCACGGCAACGAGCGCTGGTTCCTCGACACGGAGGTCGCCGTTCGCGCAGACGGGACGATGACCGCGTTCCGCACGAAGGCGCTCGACGATGCCGGCGCGTACCTCCGGTACGAGCCGCTCGGCGGGGTGATTTGGTCCCAGGTCGCGCCGGGGATGTACGGCTGGCGGTCGATCCGGGTCGAGTTCACGCAGGCGATGACGAACAAGGCGCCGGTCTCGCCGAACCGCGGGTACTCGCGCATGCAGCACCTCTGGTTCACCGAGCGGATCATCGACATCGTCGCGCACGAGCTCGGCTTCGACCGCGTGGAGCTGCGCAAGAAGAACTACGTCCAGCCGGAGCAGATGCCGTACGAGACGCCGAACGGCTGCGTGTACGACTCCGGCGACTACCCGCAGGCGCTCGACCGGGTGCTCGAGCTGATCGGCTACGACACGATCGAGCAGCGGCGCGGGGAGGCGGCCGCGCGCGGCAAGCTGCTCGGGTTCGGGATCGGCTCGACGCTCGACTCGGGGACGAACAACTTCGGCCAGTCGCAGCTCCTGAACCCCGACCTCCAGTTCTCGGGCAACAACGAGGTCGCGACCGTGAAGCTCGACATCTTCGGCGAGATCGTCGTCACGCTCGGCACCACGCCTCAGGGTCAGGGGCACGAGACGACGGCGGCCCAGGTCGTGGCCGACATCCTCGGCTGCGACGTCGACATCGTCCACGTACGAGCCGGGCACGACAGCTACTGGAACTCGCACGCGGGCTTCTCGGGAACGTACGCGAGCCAGTTCGCCGTCACCGGCCTCGGTGCGGTGAAAGGCGCGGCCGACGAGCTCGCCCACCAGATGAAGACGCTCGCGTCGATGGTGTTCCAGTGCCCGATCGAGGCGATCGAGCTCGCGGACGGGTTCGCGCGGATCGCCGACAACCACGAGGCCGCGCTCCCGTTCATGGCGCTCGGCGCGATTCCGAACGCGAACAACGCCGGGTTCCCGGTCGACCCGCCGCCGATGAACGCGCGCTACGTGTTCCGGCCCGCGTTCGAGGTTCCCGACAAGGGCGAAGAAGTTCGGGAACCTGACGCTGACGTACGCGATGCAGATCCATGCCTGCGTCGTCGAGGTCGACGCCGAAACCGGCGTCTACGAGATCGTCGACTACGCCGCGGTCGACGACTGCGGCGTGCGGATCAACCCGAAGATCGTCGAGGGCCAGGTGATGGGCGCGACCGCGCACGCGATCGGCGCGGCGATGTTCGAGGTGTTCGCCTACGACGACGAGGGGAACCTGCTGACGCCGAACTTCTACGACTACCACGTGCCGCACACGCTCGACATGCCACCCCTGAAGACCGGCGCGATCGAGTCTCCGTCGCCGTTCACCCCGCTCGGCACGAAGGGGATGGGCGAGGGCGGCGGTGGCGGGATCCATTGCATCGGCGCGGCGCTCCAGGACGCCCTCCACGCATCGGGCCGGGCGATCGTGACGTCGAGCCACAACCCGTATCACCGCGTCTGGGAGATGCTCCGTCACCCCGAGCGGTCCCGCGAGAAGGTGGAGGTGAGTAGTAGGTGAAGATCGAGGGGACGAAGGAGTTCGATGCACCACGTGAGGTCGTCTGGAGCGTGATCAACGACCCGTCGAAGATGGCCAAGACGATGCCCGGGGTCGAGAGCTTCGAGATCGCGGACGACACGCACTGGAGTGCCAAGGTCAAGGTGCCGCTCGGGCTCGGCGGGCTCAAGATGTCAATGCAGTTCACCAAGCTCGAGGAGCGCCCGCTCGAGTTCGCGTCACTCAACGCGAAGGGCACCGGTGTCGGCGCGCTGATGAACATGACAACGTCGTTCACGCTCTCTGGCGAGGGCGAGCAGACGCACATGGTCTGGGAGGCGGACGTCAAGATCGCCGGCCCCGTCGGCTCGATGGGCCAGCGTGTCCTCCAGCCGATCATCAACCAGCAGGTCGGCAACGTCCTCGGCGCGCTCGACGTGGAGGTGCAGGCGGCGAAGGCGGCCGGCTGATCAGCAGCTCGGTGCGGCGTCAGCCGGTCACCTCGAGCTCGCGGAGCCGCGTTCGAGTCCGCTCCGCCGAAACGAGGTTGCCCTTGCGCTCGTAGCGGTCGAGCGCCTGCCCGAGCGCGATGCCAGCCTCCGCGGGAGTGCGCGCAAGCAGGAGCACCTCGGCAAGGTCGGCGTACACATCTCCCTGCATGTCGAGCAAGTCGGTCTGATCGCCGATTGCGACCGCCTCGCGGGCGAGCCGCTCTGCCTCGGCGTGCTCGCCACGGCGCGCGAGTACCTTGGAACTGACCTGCCGCCAGAGAAGCTGGTGCATCGGGGCATTCGTTACGCCGAGCTCCGCCGCGCGACCGGCCCACGCGTCGGCCTCGTCGAGCCGGTCGAGCGAGTAGAGTGCCTGCGCCAGGTACCCGGCAGCGGACGACAGGAAGCCGTGGTCCCCGAGCGTCTCGTGCAGCCGGCATCCCTCCGCTCCGAACTCGGCCGCGGCGGCAGGCTCACCAGCCCAGAGCTCGACCCAGACAGACTCGAAGGCAGTGAGGTTCGCGAGCAGGGTGCCCCCGCCGCGCTCCGCCTGCTCCGTACGGGCGTCGGCGAGAATCGCGCGCGCCTCGTCGAAACGACCGAGCATCGCCAGCGCATTGGCCCGGTACGCGCGGAGGAACTGATCGCGACCTGCTCGTGGCTCGATCTCGTCGAGCCACGAAAGCAGTTCCGACACCGGTGTCGTGCCGAAGAAGCGACCAGAGGCGCGACTCGCCAGGATCGAGGACGGTTGGTAGCCCACCCGCTTCGCGTGGGAGAAGGCGCGCTCGTATGCCGCCAGGGCTGCGTCACAGCGCCCGCGCATGTCCGTCACCTCCCCGAGGGCGGAGTATCCGACGTACAGGGCCACGTCGTCCGCGGCAGCCTCGAACACGGGCAGCGCCTGCTCGACGAGCACGCCCAGCTTCTCCGCCGCGTCCGGCTCCAGGTCGAGGCGACACACGCCCGCCTCGATCCTCCCGCAGAGCTCGCCGAGACGATCGCCGGCGGCAGCCGCGCGTTCGGCGAGGGCGTCCGCGCGCCGGACGGCATTTTCGGGCCTGCCGGTCCAGGACAGGGCCTTTCGAAGCTCGGTCTCGAGGACGAGGTCGACCTCGGACGGGGGAACCAGAGCGGCCGCGCGCTCGAGCAGGCGCACGGCGGCGCCGTAGTCCTGCCGTCCAGCTGCACGTTCGCCGGCCGCAGTCAGACGCTGCCGTGCCGCGGCGGCGAGCACGGGATCACCGGGCAAGTCGAGCTCGGAGCGGTACGCGAGGGCCTGTTCGAGGTGGTAGCCGAGGAGCTCGTCGAGCTCGACCAGCTCGGTCCCGTGCTCCTCCAGCCAGTCGCCGAGGCGCTGATGAAGGTCCGCGCGGGCCGACTTGGGGAGCGCCTCGTAGGCCGCGTCGCGGATCAGCAGGTGGCGGAAGCGAAAGCCGTCCTCGCCCGCGATCTGCGGTCTGTCCGGCCGGATCAGCTCCTTGCGCACGAGCGCGGCCAGGCGCGGGGTGACCTGCGTCTCGTCGGGCGCGAGCGCCTGGATAGCACCCCGGTGGAAGATCTCGCCCTCGATCGCGCCGCACTCGAGGATGCGTCGCTCGGCCGGCTCGAGCTGGTCGAGTCGGGCGGCGAGCAGCGCGTGCAGCGTTGGCGGGACGACGACCTCGCCCTCGACCTCGTCGGCCATCGCGACCATCTCCTCGACGAAGAGCGGGTTGCCCCCCGCGGCGCGAGAGATTCGCTTCCGCAGGTCGTCGGGAGTGTCATCGGGGATGAGCTCGTCGACGTCGTCGTCGGGCAGGGGCTCGAGCCTCAGCGTTACCGGCCAGGTGGCGCGTTGCTCGGCGAGCGCGGGCCGTGCCATGCAGAGCAGCAGGATCGACGCGTCCGAGGAGAGCAGCGCGACGTGCTCGATGAGGTCGTGAAAAGTCTCCTCGCCCCACTGGATGTCGTCGAACACGACCACCAGCGGCCGATCCGACGCGGCCTGTTCCAGCGTCTTCCGGAAGGCCCAGGCGATCTCCTCCGCCGAGGTCGCCGCGTCGCTCTGGCCGAGCAGCGAGCCGATCGCCGCCGCCGCCGTCTCGTCGGCGGGCACGAGGTCGAGCTGCTTCAGCACTTCGACGACGGGCCAGTAGGTGATCCCCTCCCCGTACGGGAGACAGCGGCCGCGTACAACGGTCGCGTCCACGGACGCCGAAGCCTCCGCAACGAGCCGTGACTTGCCGATCCCGGCGTCGCCGACCACGGTCACCAGCTCGCAGCACCGCTCGGTCCGAGCGCGCTGCCAAGCGTCGTGCAGGAGGGCGAGCTCGCGCGCGCGTCCGACGAACGGCGTGTGGCGCCGCCGCTCCGGCGCGTCGCGCACACGTATGAGCCGCTGGGCCGGAACCGGCTCGACCTTGCCCTTCAGCTCGAGGGGCGCAACCTCCTCGACGTCGACCGAGTCCCGCACCAGCGCGAGCGTCGGCTGTCCGAGCAGCACCTCGCCCGGCGCCGCAGCCTGCTCCAGGCGAGCGGCGACGTTGACAGCATCCCCGGTCGCGAGCCGCTCTTCAGTACCCGTCACCACCTCGCCCGTCATCACGCCGATCCGCCCCTCCAGCCCCAGTGCCGGGAGCGCGTCCCGCATCTCGGCTGCAGCTCGGACGGCGCGCAGTGCGTCGTCCTCGTGGAGCGTGGGGACTCCGAAGACGGCCATCACGGCGTCGCCGATGAACTTCTCGACAGTGCCGCCGTGATGCGCGACGATTGATTGCATCTTCTCGAAGTAGCGCGCGAGCTGAGCGCGCAGCCGCTCGGGATCGAGCGTCTCGCCGAGCGCCGTCGAGCCGGCGAGATCGCAGAACAGAACGGTGACTATCTTGCGCTGCTCGTGCGGAAGCGCGTCGGCCGATTCGGCGCCGCACTCGGGGCAGAATTTGAACGCTCGTTCCGACTCGAAGCCGCAACGCGCACATATGGGCACGCGGCAAGTCTAGGAGTCTCCGAAGAAACATGACGACGTCGTTCACGCTTTCCGGCGACGGCCACACGACCTCGCCGGCGTGGGAGGCCGACGTCAAGTCGGCGGCCCCGCCGGCTCGATCGGCCAACGCGTGCCCGAGGCGATCATCAGCCAGCACGTCGGGAACGTAAGGTTCGGCCGAAGTGCCGCGCCATCCGCGGGATAGGGTCGACGAGCTCGAGCGGGGCCGTGAGGCCTTTGCGAGACGAGCCTGGGCCGAGGCGCACGACCTCCTCGTGCGCTCGCACGAGCAGGCGCCGCTCGATGCGCAGGATCTCGAGCTCCTCGCGATGACCGTCTACATGCTCGGCCGCGACGACGACTCCGTCGCGTGGCTCGAGCAGGCCCATAAGCGACATCTCGAGGACGGCGAGACGCTTCGTGCTGTTCGCTCCGCTGCCTGGATCGTCCTGAATCTCGCCGCCCGCGGCGACGTCGGTCCGGCGAGTGGTTGGCTCGGCCGCGCCCAGCGACTCGTCGCGGCGGAGGGCGAGTGCGCCGAGCGGGGATGGCTCCTCCTGCCCGACGTGTTCCGGCACGAGGCCGTCGGAGACTTCGCCGCGGCGGCCGCGGTCGCGGAGGAGGTCGTGCGGATCGGCGAACGCTTCGGCGACCGCGATCTCTTCGCGCTCGCCGTCCACAGCCAGGGTCACTCACTCATCAGGAGCGGCCGGGTGCGCGAAGGGCTCGGGCTGCTCGACGAGGGCATGGTCGCGGTGACCGCGGAGGAGCTCTCGCCGATCGTCACGGGGATCGTCTACTGCGGCGTCATCCTCGCGTGCCAGGACGTGTACGAGGTGCAGCGGGCGCGCGAGTGGACGCGGGCGCTCGCCGACTGGTGGGCGCTGCAGCCGGACATGGTCGCGTTTACCGGTCGGTGCCTCGTGCACCGGGCGGAGATCCTGCAGCTGGACGGCTCGTGGCGGAGCGCGCTCGAGGAGGCGCACCGCGCGGGAGAGCGCTTCGTGGAGACGGGGAATCCCGCCGCCGGGCTCGCTCGCTATCGCGAGGGGGAGCTCCTGCGGCTCCAGGGCGACTTCGCCCGCGCGGAAGAGGCATATCGGGAGGCGAGCGCGTTCGGGTGGGAACCGCTGCCGGGTCTCGCCCAGCTGCGGCTCGCGCAGGGTCGCACCGATGCTGCGGTCTCGGCCGTCCGGCGCGCAGAATCGGCGACGACGGAGTCGCTCGAGCGTGCGAGGCTGCTTCCTGCCTTCGTCGAGATCACGCTCGCGGCGGGGGACGTCGAGTCCGCACGTCGTGCCTTGATCGAGCTCGAGGAGCTCGCGACCGGCTTCGAGAGCGCGATGCTCGGTGCGATCGTCGCGCATGCCCGCGGCGCGGTGCATCTCGCGGAGGGCCAGCCACGCGAGGCCCTCGTCTCGTTGCGGAAGGCGGGGGAGACGTGGCACGCGCTCGACGCCCCGTACGAGATCGCGCGCACACGTGTGCTGGTCGGAGACGCGTGCCGCCTGCTGGGAGACGAGGAGGCCGCCGTGCTTGAGCACGACGCCGCGAAGAGCATCTTCGAGCGCCTCGGCGCGAAGCCGGATCTCGCACGTTTCGAGACGCCGACGACGAGCCGCCACGGGCTCTCGAACCGCGAGCTGGAGGTGCTGCGCCTGGTAGCCGCCGGCAAGACAAATCGCCAGATCGCCGCATCGCTCGTCATCAGCGAGCACACCGTCGCACGGCATCTCCAGAACATCTTCGCGAAGCTCGGCCTCTCGTCCCGTGCGGCCGCGACGGCATTCGCGTTCGAGCACGACCTCGTCTGACTCCAGACCCGTGGTCGGAAATGACCACGTCCAGCGACCGCAAGGTTGGTGGATCCGTGCGATGGCACACGATCGCGGCCGGCCTACCGTCGAGCGAAACGACGAGGAGGCGGAGATGGCAGCGCAATCGTTCGACACGGTGATCGTCGGCGGCGGCCAGGCGGGGCTCGCGACGGGACACCACCTGCAGAAGCGAGGCCGGTCGTTCGTGATCCTCGACGCAAGCGAGCGCGTGGGCGATCCCTGGCGCAATCGCTGGGACTCGCTCCGGCTCTACTCGCCGGCGAGCTACGACGGGCTTCCGGGGCTGCGCTTCCCGGCGAAGCGCACGTCGTACCCCACCGCGCGCGAGATGGCCGACTACCTCGCGTCCTACGCAGCGCATTTCGAGCTGCCCGTGCGCTCCAGTGTGAGCGTCGACGCCCTGACGACCGAGAACGGGCGATACGTGATCAGTGCAGGCGCGGAGCGGTTCGAAGCAGACAACGTCGTCGTCGCAACCGGCGTCATGCAGAAGCCGTACGTCCCCAGCTTCGCGCCGAAGCTCGATCCCCGCATCACGCAGATCCACTCCAAGGACTACCGCAACCTCTCGCAGCTGCAGGAGGGGGCGGTGCTCGTCGTCGGTGCCAGCCACTCGGGGGCCGACATCGTGCACGAGGCTGCCGCACGACACAAGACCATCCTCTCGGGAGTCGACACGGGGCAGATCCCTGCCAGGGTCGACACGCGTCGTGGTCGCATGGGCTTTCGGCTGCTCTTCTTCGCCGGCTCGCACGTCCTCACCGCCGACACACCGATGGGTCGCAAGCTGCGCCCGCACGTGCGCCACGGCGGCGCTCCGCTGCTCCGCTACCGCAGGAAGGAGCTTCTCGCCGCCGGAGTGGAGCGGACGCTCGCGCGGACGGTCGGCGTCGAGGACGGCCGGCCCATGCTCGACGACGGGCGCGTCCTCGACGTCCGGAACGTCGTCTGGTGCACCGGGTTCCGACCGGACTACTCGTGGATCGACGTCCCGTTCGAGATGGGCGACGACGGATACCCCGTGCAGTACCGCGGCGCCGTCGACTCCGCTCCGGGGCTCTACTTCGTGGGAATGCTCTTCCTGCACTCGTTCACGTCGATGCTGATCGGGGGAGCAGGCAAGGACGCCGAGCGGGTCGCGAAGCACATCGCGTCGCGACGCCACGAGTCGGCGAGTGGCCGGTGCGCCAACCCGTGTCCCGCAGCACATCACGCCGTGAACGGGATGCCTGCCGAGCGCGACCGACGCAGCGCCGGGCTCGACCGCGGCTCGCGCACGCCGCTCCTCGTCTGGAACGGGCTCGTGACGAGGCTCGGGCGACCGGCGCGCCGGATCGCCCGGGCGCGGCCGAGCAGCCGAAACCACGCGCGCGGCTTCCCCCGTCCGCCTGCAGAAGAGGTGTTAGTGTCCCGTGACATGTCAGACGTGCCCTTCCGCATCGGCGTCATGCAGCTGACGATGGAGCCGCTCGACGAGATGCTTGCCTCGGCACGCGTGATGGACGAGGCCGGGATCGACACGGTCTGGCTCGCCGAGGCGTATCCGTGGTGGCGCAAGCACCAGATGGAGGCGCGCTCGTCGACGGTCGTCTCCGCGCTGATGGCGCGCGAGACGACGCAGCTGACGATCGGCTGGGGGATCATCTCGCCGTGGACGCGCCACCCGGTGCAGGTCGCGATGGACGCGCGGGTCGTGCAGGAGGCCGCGGGGCCGGGCCGCTTCCTGCTCGGCTTCGGCACGTCGAAGATCTTCCTGAACAACATCAAGGGCCAGACGAAGAAGACCCTCGGGCCGATGCGCGACGCGGTCGAGATCGTGCGTGGCGTGCTCGGGGGCGAGGCGTTCTCGTACGACGGCGACACGTGGAGCGCCGACGTGCCGGCTCTGTCGCCGGAAGCGCACACGCCCCGCGGCGTGCCGCCCGTCTACGTTGCGGCCACAGCGCCGAAGATGCAGGCGCTCGCGGGTGAGATCGCGGACGGGTGTCTGACACCGTCGATCACGACCCCGGCGTTCGTCCGCTACACGTGCGACAACGTCGCGGCCGACATCGACATCGGCTGCACCGTTGTCGCGTCCGTCCACGCGACCGATCGCTCCGCGGGGCGCGACGGCGCGCGCGAGATCGCGGGCATGTACCTCGCCAACAAGGTGCAGAACATCGCCGGCGCCGCGGACACGCTGCTCGACCTGGCCGGGATCGAGATGGACGAGATCCGGCCGGTGGCCGAGGCGATGGAGCAGGGCGGCAGGCTCGCCGCCAAGGCGGAGGTGTCTGACACCCTGCTCGACAAGTGCAAGCCGATCGCGGGCACACCGGCCGACTGCATCGCGGCGATCGAGGAGTACCGCGACGCGGGCTGCACACACGTGATGCTCGAGCTGTGGGGCGAGGATCGCCACGAGCAGATCCGCCTCTAGGCTGCGGAAGTGCTGCCGCACTTCCGCACCTAGGATGCCTCCCCGATGACTGTGGACCTGCGATCGATCTCCGTCGACCGTGATCGCCTCGTCGACACCGCGAGCCGGATGGTCGAACGTTTGGAGCTTCACCGGCGACGAGCAGGGCATGGCCGAGCTCGTGCGCGACCTCTACGAGGAGATGGGCCTGCGCTGCCAGTGGCAGCAGGTCGAGGACGGGCGGGCCAACGCGCTCGGGATCTGGGAGGGCGCGGGCGGCGGCAAGAGCCTCATGTTCAACGGCCACATGGACACGTCGTACTCCGGTCGCGAGCCGTGGCTCCGCGACGTGCCCGGGTTCCAACCCGAGGCGTTCGTCCGCGACGGGCGCCTGTACGGCCTGGGGATCTCGAACATGAAGGGCGCGCTCGCGTGCTACGTCGAGGCCGTGCGCGCGCTGCAGGACGCCGGGGTGCGTCTGCGAGGCGACGTGTTGATCGCGGCGGTGAGCGGCGAGATCGAGAAGACCCAGTACGGCGACGCGGTCGGCGCCGAGTACCGCGGCTACGCGGCGGGCACGCGCTACCTCGTCTCCCACGGCGGCGTCGCCGACATGTGCCTGCTCGGCGAGCCGACGGAGGGCAGGGTCGTGCTCGGACACTTCGGCGCGCTCTGGCTCCGCATCCGCGTGCACGGGAACTTCATCCACACGGCCTTCAGCGAGGGGCGCCGCGACGAGAACGCGATCCTGCGCCAGCAGCAGGTGCTCGCGGTGGTGCTGGAGTGGGTCCCGACCTGGGAGGACGACCCGGCGAACGGCTATCGCGGCGCGAAGGCGATCGTCAACGTCGGCGCGATCGAGGGCGGCTTCGGCTGGCGCGTCTCGCGGACGCCGCACCACGCGGATCTCTTCCTCGACGTGCGCGTGCCGCCGACGAAGCCGATGGCGGTCGCCCGGCGGCGAGGTGCTCGACATGGTGCGCGGGCTCGCGGAGCGCTTCCCGGAGTTCGGCGTCGAGGGCGAGGTGTACGTCACCGCGCCGGGCGCCGAGATCGAGGAGGGCCACGAGCTCGTCGCCGCGATCGACGCGGCGCACGAGGAGGTCTTCGGCGAGCCGCCGCGGCCGCGACGTGACGCGCTGGTTCTCGGACGCGTCGGCGCTGACCCGGTACGGCGTCCCGACCGTGAACTACGGCACCTCGACGGGGCTGATGGACGTCGAGCTCGGCGAGAACCTCGAGATCGACGGCCTCGTGAGGACGGCCGAGGTCTACGCTCGCGTCGCGATGCGCGTCTGCGGCGTGGCGTGACGGAGGCAAGTGACACTGTGTCACTTGTGCGGGCGACGACCGGGGCGCTTGGCCGCAGGGCTGTCGTCCCGCGAGAGGGGTGACGCGTGAAGCTGGTGACGTTCGGGGAGGAAGAAGGGCGGGTCGGGGTGCTCGACGGCGAGGAGATCGCCGTTCTCGACGTGCCGACGATGCGCGCGTACTTCGAGCGCGGCGGGGCGGACGAGACGGGCGAGCGGGTCGCGCTCGCCGAGACGCGCCTCCGGGCGCCGATCGTCCCGAAGAAGTTCTTCCACACGGCCGGGAACTTCCGCGAGCACGACGAGGAGTCGAAGAACGTCAACTGGTCGCACGTGATCGCGCCGTGGATCAACTTCTTCCAGAACGTCGACGCCATCGTCGGCCCCGACGAGCCCGTGATCTACCCCGAGCACCTGACGGAGGAGCTCGACTACGAGCTGGAGCTCGCCGTCGTCCTCGCGAAGCCGGGCAAGTGGTTCACGCCGGAGGAGGCGATGGACTACGTCGGCGGGTACGTGATCTTCAACGACATCACCGCGCGCGACATCCAGCGGGGCGAGATGAAGTCCGGCGTCTTCAGCTTCTGCAAGGCGATCGACACGTTCTGCCCGCTCGGCCCGTGGATCGTGACGCCGGACGAGGTGCCCGACCCGCACGACCTCGCGATGCAGCTGCGCGTCAACGGCGAGGTGCGGCAGGAGTCGCACTCCGGCCGCATGGCCGTGACGATCCCCGAGATCCTCTCGAACTTCTCCGGTCTCACGTACTCGGCGGGAGACGTGCTCTCGACGGGGACGGTGTCGGGCGTCGCGGGGTTCAAGTCGCCCGAGGAGCGCGCACGCCTCTACCTGAAGCCCGGCGACGTGATCGAGGCCGAGATCGAGCGCATCGGGGTGCTCCGGAACCCCGTGATCTCGTGGCAGGAAGGGCACGGGACGCCCCCGCCGCCGAGGATCCGGCCGTGGGGGGACGCGTGACGTTGTGGCGCGGCTCATCTGAGTAGAATCCGAACGCTGATTCGAATTCTCGACGACGGGGAGTCGACATGAAGCTCGCCACACTGAAGGACGGCACCCGCGACGGGACGCTCGTCGTGGTCTCGCGGGACCTGGCGCGATCGGCCGACGCGACGGACATCGCGCCGACGCTGATCGGCGCGATGGAGGACTGGAAGGGCGTCGAGGGCGCGCTCCGCGAGCGGTTCGACGCGCTCGAGTCCGGCGCCGTCGAAGGCGCTCCGTTCGACCCGCGTGCGGTGCAGGCACCCCTGCCCCGGGCCCCGCAGTGGATCGACGGCTCGGTCTTCGCCAACCACGGCAAGCTCATGGCCCAGGCGTTGCACCCGGGCCGCGAGAACTCGTACGAGGAGTACCCCCTCGTGTACCAGGGCGCATCGGACGACTTCATCGGGCCGTGCGACGACGTGGTCGTCGCGGACGAGGTCGAGGGGATCGACTTCGAGGGCGAGGTCGCGGTGATCGTGGACGAGGTGCCGATGCGAACGCGCGCCGAGGATGCGGAGCGTCACATCAAGCTCCTGCTGATCTGTAACGACGTCAGCCTGCGCAGCTACGTCCCGCGCGAGCTCGCGACCGGGTTCGGGTTCTTCAACGCGAAGCCGTCCTCGGCATTCTCGCCGGTCGCGGTGACGCCCGACGAGCTCGGAGAGGCGTGGCGCGGAGGCCGCTTCGAGCTGCCGCTCCACGTCCACTGGAACGGTGAGCTGTTCGGCAGCCCGAACGCCCGCGAGATGACGTTCACCTTCCACCAGCTGATCGAGCACGTGACCCGCTCGCGACGCCTCCGCGCCGGGACGATCATCGGGTCAGGCACCGTCTCGAACGAGGACCGCTCGGCCGGCTCCGCGTGCATCGCCGAGCGACGTGCGATCGAGCTGATCGAGCACGGGGAGCCGCGGACGGCGTTCATGCGCTTCGGCGACCGCGTGCGGGTCGAGATGCTCGACGAGGACGGCGCGTCGATCTTCGGTGCGATCGACCAGCGGATCGCGGCGCTGGACGCGTCGCCCGCGGGCTCCGCGGCGTGATCCGGACGCTCAAGGTCGGCCGGAGCCAGGAGGCGAAGGCCGAGGCGAGCGCCGAGGTGCGCTCGACGGTCGAAGCGATCCTCGTCGACGTCGCCGAGCGCGGCGACGACGCGGTGCGCCACTACTCGGAGAGCTTCGACGGCTGGTCTCCGGCGAGCTTCCGGCTGTCCCGCGAGGACGTGGCGGCCTGCGTCGACGCCGTCCCTGCTCAGACGCTCGACGACATCCGGTTCGCCCAGGAGCAGATCCGCGGGTTCGCGCTCGCGCAACGGGCGGCGCTCTCCGACGTCGAGATCGAGACGCTGCCCGGTGTCGTGCTCGGCCATCGCAACATCCCGGTCGAGAGCGTCGGTTGCTACGTGCCGGGCGGGCGCTACCCGATGGTCGCCTCGGCGCACATGAGCGTCGTGACCGCCAAGGCGGCAGGCGTCCCGCGGGTCGTGGCCTGCGCGCCGCCGTTCGACGGCGCCCCGCATCCTGCGATCGTCGCTGCGATGCACCTCGGCGGCGCCGAGGAGATCCTCGTGCTCGGCGGCGTCCAGGCGGTTGCCGCGATGGCGCTCGGGACCGAGAGCGTCGAGCCCGTCGACATGCTCGTCGGTCCAGGGAACGCGTACGTCGCCGAGGCCAAGCGCCAGCTCTTCGGCCGTGTGGGGATCGACCTGCTCGCGGGGCCGACCGAGACGCTGATCATTGCCGACGAGACCTGCGACCCGGAGCTGGCGGCAGTCGACCTGCTCGGACAGGCCGAGCACGGGCCGACGAGCCCCGCCGTCTTGCTCACGACCTCGCAGGAGCTGGCCGACGCCGTGCCGGCCGCGATCGAGCGGGAGCTCTCGTGGCTGCCGACCGCGGACGTTGCGCAGACGGCCTGGGAGGAGTGCGGCGAGATCATCCTCTGCGACACGGTCGACGAGCTGGTCTCCGAGGCCGACCGGATCGCGAGCGAGCACGTCCAGGTCATGACCCGTGACCCGGACGTCTTCCTCGAGCGGATGCGGAACTACGGCGCGCTCTTCCTCGGGCCGCGCACGAACGTCGCCTTCGGCGACAAGGTGATCGGCACGAACCACACGCTCCCGACGATGCGCGCCGCGCGCTACACGGGCGGGCTCTGGGTCGGGAAGTTCCTGAAGACCTGCACGTACCAGCGGGTCGAGAGCGACGAGGCGGCTGCGCGGATCGGGGAGGTGTGCTCGCGGCTCTGCGAGCTCGAGGGCTTCGCGGCGCACAAGGAGCAGGCCGACCTGCGCGTGCGCCGCTACGGGGGCGCATCCTGAGCGACAGGCCCGTCGCGGTCGTCACCGGCGGTGCGGGCGGCATCGGCTCTGCCGTCTGCCGGGCGCTCGCCGGCGCCGGGTTTCGCGTCGCCGTCGGCTACGGGCGCTCGGGCGAGAAGGCAGTCGAGCTCGCAGGGGCGCTTCCCGGCGAGCCGCATCTCGCCGTCGCCGCGAACGTGACCGACAGCACGGCGCTCGCACGGGTCGCGGACAACGTCGAGCGCGAGCTCGGCGGCTGCGACGTCCTCGTCAACGCGGCCGGGGTGACGCGGTTCGTCCCGCACGACGACCTCGACGCGCTCGACGACGACCTGATCGACGAGATCCTGCGGGTCAACGTCCGCGGCTCGATTGCCGCCGTCCGGGCGTTCCGACCGCTCCTCGCGCGGAGCGCGCGGCCGGGCGGAGGCGTCGTCGTCAACCTCTCGTCGATCGCTGCGGTCACAGGGCTGGGGAGCAACGTCGCGTACTGCGCCTCGAAGGCGGCGCTCGACAGCGTCACGCGGTCGCTCGCGCGCGCCCTCGCGCCCCGGATCCGCGTCGTGTCGGTCTCGCCCGGGGTCGTCGACACCGACTTCATCCGCTCGCTCGACGACGCCTGGCGGAACGAGCAGCTCGCGCGCACGCCGCTCGCGCGCCTCGCGACGCCGGACGAGGTCGCCTGCGCGGTCCTCGCCGTCGTCCGCGATCTGACCTTCACGACCGGCAGCGTCCTCGCCGTCGACGGCGGGCGGCCGCTCTCGTGAGCGCGACGCACGAGGGGCGGATCGCGGTCGTGAGCGGCGCGGCACGGGGCATCGGGCAGGCGCTCGCGGAAGGACTTGCCTCGCGCGGCGCGCGGGTCGTCGCCGTGGACGTCCTCGACTCGAAGGAGACCGTCGCGGCCATCGTCGCCGCGGGAGGCAGCTGCATGCCGCTCGTCGCGGACGTCGGCTCGCCGGACGACGTCGCCCGTGTCGCCCGTGAGGTCGGTCCCTGCGACGTCCTCGTCAACAACGCGGCGCTGCTCGGCATGACGCCGTTCCTCGAGCTCGAGCACGAGCTGTTCCGCGAGACGCTTCGTGTCAACCTCGAGTCGCAGTTCCTGCTCGCGAAGGCGTTTGCGCCGGGGATGGTCGAGCGCGGGTGGGGGAGGATCGTCAACGTCGCCTCGTCGTCCCTCTTCACCTCGACCCCGGGTCTCGCTGCGTACATGACGAGCAAGGGCGGGGTGCTCGGCTTGACGAGCGCGCTCGCCAACGACCTCGGCCCGCACGGGATCACGGTCAACGCCGTCTCGCCAGGGCTGACGCGTACCCCGGGGGTCGACGCCGACGTCGCGGCGGGGATCCTCCCCATGGCCGCGATCGACGCCGCCGTCGCGACGCAGGCCATCCCGCGACCAGGCACGGTCGACGACCTCGTCGGCCTCGTTCTCTTCCTCACCGGTGCCGACGCCTCGTTCGTCACCGGCCAGTTCCTCGTCGCCGACGGAGGTGCGACCCGCAGATGAGCCACGAACCGAGATCCCCGATCGAGGTCGTCGAGCGCGCCGGCAGGCGGACGACGATCGTCGACCTGAGCGATGTCCTCTCGAACGCGACCGCCGACTTCGAGCCGCTCCGCCATTCGATCGACTACATGACTGCCGAGCAGGGCGCTGAGCAGGGCTTCCACGGCCTCGAGCCCGAGCACTGGCCGGCGCGCGCGGCGTTCGCCGGGGAGGTCGTCACGCTGGCGACCCATTCGGGCACCCACGTCGACGCGCCCGCGCACTACGGCCCGGCAGACACCGGCGTGGCACGCACGATCGAGCACGTCCCTCTCTCGTGGCTCTTCGGGCCCGGGGTGGTGATCGACGTACGCGGGATGTCTCGCGTGGAGGGTGTGCACGCCGCCCACGTCGAGGCCGAGCTCGACCGCATCGGGCACGAGCTCCGGCCGGGCGACGTCGTGCTCGTCCAGACCGGCACCAACCTGAAGGAGCCCGGCTACGACCTCCGTCACGCGGGGCTCCGGGTGGACGCCACCGAGTACCTCGTCGACCGGGGTGTCCGGCTCATCGGCATCGACGCGTGGGGGCTCGACCGGCCGTTCGACGTGATGGCCGAGGAGGCGAAGACGGGAGACACCGCCCAGCTCTGGGAGTCGCACGTGCTCGGCCGTTCGAAGGAGTACTGCCAGATCGAGCGGCTCGCCAACCTCGAGCTGCTGCCGCGCCCGACCGGCTTCACCGTCTACGCGTTCCCGTACCTCATCGAGGCTGCGAGCGCGGGGTGGGCGCGCGTCGTGGCGATCTACGAGGACGAGACGTGAGCGGGCGACTCGAGGGGAAGATCGCGCTCGTGACGGGCGCTGGCCGCGGCCTCGGCGTCGCGATCGCCGAGGGCCTCGCCCGGGAAGGCGCGAGCGTCGCGGTGCACTACCGCAGCTCCGAGGCCGGCGCGGAGGAGACCGCGGAGCTCGTGCGGAGCCTGGGCGGGGACGCGATGACGGTCCAGGGCGACGTCGCGGTGTGGGACGACGTCAGGCGCGTGGCCGAGGAGGTCGTCGCCCGCTTCGGCCGGATCGACGTACTCGTCAACAACGTCGGCGATATGGCCGCCGGCCAGATGTCCTGGCGCGAGCTGACGCCCGAGAGCGTCGATCACACCCTCGAGCTCGACATCAAGGGCACCCTGGCGATGACGCACGAGGTCGGGCGGCGGATGCTCGACGACCAGCAGTCGGGCTCGATCGTCAACATCGGCTCCCGCGTCGTCGTCGAGGGAAGCCCGCGCGCCCCGCAGTACGCGGCCGCGAAGTACGCGATCATCGGGATCACGAAGTCGTACGCGCACGCGCTTGCGCCGCACGTCCGCGTGAACACCCTCGGCCCCGGGTTCGTCGAGACGGAGGCGCTGCTCGCGCGCGAGGACTGGCGCACGGGGCGACGCGAGGCGGTGCTCGCGCACACGCCGCTCGCCCGGATCCCGCAGCCGGAGGACATCGTCCCGCCGATCGTGTTCCTTGCGAGCGACGACGCGCGCCACATCACCGGCGCGTTCCTGCTCTGCGACGGCGGGCACAGCATGGTCGGCGCCTGAGGCGCCGCGGCGTGCCTCAGGCGAGGCGCTCGGCGAGCCAGTCGCCGATCGTCGGCACGGTCGGGCCTTCGCCCATGTGCCCGCCGGGGAAGATCCGCGCGGTCTTCGGGTCACCGTGCTCGAGGGCGAGGTAGATGTCGTCGGTGGCGTTCTGGACGTCGTTCCGGCCGTTGACGAGCAGGAGTGGGGCGGAGGGCTCGTCGAGCAGCCCCTGGTCGAGAAGCGACAGCTCGGGGCAGCGCGCGACGTAGTCCTCGAAGGTCGAGCCGCCGAAGATCGCCGCGCGGGCGGCCATCAGATCCATCAGGTAGCTCGCGGCGTTCCGGGACTTCTCCTGCCACTCCGGGGTGAACGTGATGTGGATGCCGCCGCCCCAGTTGACCGCCGCGCGCAGCCGGTCGCGGTGCGTGTACGCGAGCTTCATCGCCCAGTAGCCGCCGAACGACGCGCCCATCGCCGCGACGCGATCGCCGTCGAGGTCGTCCTGCTCGGCGAGCCAGTCGAAGACGGGTGTCCACTGGCGCTCCGCGTCGCGGCTCGCGAGCACCGGCGACTGCCCGATCCCGGGCATGTCGACGAGCAGCATCGCGAACCCGAGCTCGAGGAGGTACGAGGCGCGGCTGCGCATCTCCTCCTTCCACGTGTCGATCCCGCCCCAGGTCATCACGACCGGCGGCCGCTCCACCCCGGGTGGGCGCTGGACGTAGAAGTGGATCTCGGAGCCCTCGTCGTCGCGGCCCGCGAACGGAACGGTGACGGCCTGGAGAGGCGGGTCGTCGAGCGCGCCCGCCTTGGCGAAGTACTCCCGCGTGCGGTCGTACCACTCGTGCTTCAGCGGGTGGTTGAGCGTCGGGTACCGAGCCAGGAAGGCGAACCGGTAGGCATGCAGCCACGCCTCCCGCTGCGCTTCCGTGTCGCCGGCCGCTTCCGCATCGGCCGCGAACTGCTCCGCCGCCGACCCCCATCCGCTCGTCCACGACTCGGGATCGAGGCCTTCGAGCCCGTCGATCACGCCTCGAGCCACGTCCGGGTCGACCTCGTCGACGGGGTGGATGCCCCTCTCGAGCCGCTGAAGGAGCCAGTCCTTGCCGTCCGCGAGCGTGCGGGTCTCGGTCATGTCCCTCCTCCGGATGGCTCGCCCGTCAGGTACGAGTGGAAGAGCCGGTCGGGGTCCCACCCGGAGCGGAGCGCCTCGAGCCGCGCGCTGTTCTCCTCGGACAGGTAGCGGGCGTGGGGCCGGGCGAGCAGATTCTCGTCGGCGAGCTGGATCCCCACCGAGAACGGCTCGAGCCGACGCATGTGGTCGACGCCCCAGCTGCGCACCGACTCGTCCTCGGTCTCGTCCGTCCAGGCAGCGAACGCGGCGATGTAGAGCTTCGCCTGCACCGAGAAGGCCATGTCGGGCAGCTCCCGGGCGCGCCAGGGCCACCAGAAGACGTGCGACTCGTCGTTCGGGACGGACGTGAAGAGCTCGCGCACCTCCGCGATTAGCTCGTCCGGCCCCGCGTCCGTCCACATGTTGTCCGGTGCGTAGCGCCAGCCCTCGGGCTCGAGCCCGTCCGCGCCGGCGTACAGCTCGTCCATCTCGGTCGGGACGGCGACCTCGCGGACGAGGGCGCGGTCGAGAACGGGACACTCCTCGAGCGGCGCGAGACCGGCGCGGGCCTCCTCCTCGGTCTCGCAGAGCGCGGCGGCGGCGACGACGAGCGCGGTGCCGCCCTCGGCGAACCCGCCCTCGGGCAGGCGCGGGGTCGTCCCGAGCAGGGCGAACTCGACCGTGGCGGGAAGCCGCTCCCCGACCTCCATCGCGAAGCGGAGCACCGCGTCGAGCTCGTCGAGCGGGTAGACGTACGCGCTGCGGAAGATCGCCTTCGGGCGTTCGTAGACGTCGAGCGTGAACCGCGTCACCACGCCGAAGAACCCGCTCCCCGAGCCGCGCACGGCCCAGAGCACCTCCGGGTTGGTCGTCTCGTCGGCATGGACGAGCTCGCCCGCGGCCGTCACGACGTCCACGGCGCGGACGCTGGCGCAGGCGGGGCCGTGGAGCCGCCCGTTCCAGCCGAAGCCGCCCTGGAGCAGGTACCCGCCGACGCACACGGTCGGGCAGTGGCCGCCGGGGAAGAAGAGGCCGTGCTCCCGGAGCGCGGCGCCGAGGTCCTCGCCCTTCACGCCCGGCTGCACGGTCGCGGTGCGCGAGCCGGGGTCGACGGTGATCTCGTCGAGCGCCTCCAGGTCGATCAGCATCCCGTCGCGGACGCTCGACGCCGTCCAGCTGTGGCCGCCCGAGCGCGCCTTGACCTTGAGACCCTCTGCCCGCGCGAGGCGGACGGCCGCGACGACCTCGGCCTCCGTCTCGGGCCGGACGATCAGCTCCGGGTAGCGCTCCGGCTTCACCGCGTTGTGGCCGCGGCGGCGGAGCTCCTCGTAGCCCGGCTCGCCACGTCGGAGGATGCGGCCGTCGAGCGAGCCGGCGCTCACGCCCCCTCACGTCCAGCGCGCCCCGAGCGAGGTGAGGCGGAGCTCGTACGAGACGCCGCGCGCGCCCTGCCCGGCGAGGAAGAGCGCCGCGCTCGCGATCTCGGCCATGTCGACCGCGCCCTCCGGCGGGATCCCGTCGGCTGCGAGCCGAGGGGCGGACTTGGGCGAGTCGATCGGCGCGTCCACTGCGAGAAGGCAGGCGTGGATGCCCTCGGCGCGCAGCTCCTGCGCCGCCGCCAGGGTCATCGCGCGCATCGCGTGATGGGCGCCCGACCACAGGCCCGAGCCCGGCGTGGGGTGGAGCGAGGTCGCGTTCGTCACCTGGACGAGCGTGCCGCCGCCGTGCGCGCGGAGCGCGCGGGCGCCGATCGAGAGGAAGAGGAACGCCTGACGGGCGACGTCCGCCAGCCAGCGCTCGAACGTCGCCGGCGCCGCGTCGGCGATCGGGCCGCCGCCCCAGACGTCGCCGGGCCCCATGCGCGCGATCGACACCGCGTCGACGATCGCGTCGAGCCCGCCGAGCGCCTCGGCTGCCTCGGCGAGCGCCGCCTCGAGCGCGTCGGGGTCGAGGACGTCCGCCCGAACGGCGTGGGCACCGCGGCCGCGCACGGCCTCGAGCGTGTCGTCGCTCTGGGCGATCGCGGCGCACGACCAGCCGTCGGCAAGCGCCTTCTCGAGAACGGCTCCGCCGAGATTGCGGGCGCCGAGGGTGACGAGCGCCGGCATCAGCGCTCCTCCGTCGGAGCGGTGTAATGTGACATGCCCAACAGTAGAACACGAATTAGAGTTCTATTTCAAGTGAGAACGAGGGGAGGGCAGGGCGGGCGCGTAGTGGCCAGGCGGGAGAGCACGACGTTCCACCACGCCGGCCTGCCCGTGGCCGATCTCGAGCGGGCGGTCGGGTGGTACCGCGACGTGCTCGGCCTCGAGCACACGACGACCGCCAGGGTGCCGGAGGGAGTCGAGATCGCGTTCGTCGTCGATGCCTCGGGGTCCGGCGTCGAGCTCTTCGCCCTCGAGGCGCCCGAGGCGGCGGCCTGGGACGGGCCGATCGCCGCGCTCCGACAGGGGACGGGCCATGTCGCGTTCGTGGTCGACGATCTCGACGACGTCGTCGCGCGTGCGGAGGAGGCGGGCAGCCGCGTGGTCTGGGCTCCGCGGCCGTCGCCGAAGCCCGGTCAGCGCATCGCCTTCGTCACCGATCTCGACGGCAACCTCGTGGAGCTGATGTCCGGCTAGATCGGCACGACGGACGCGCCGCCGTCGACGGGGATCGCGGCGGCGTTGACGAACCAGGCGTCGTCCGAGGCGAGGAAGAGCGCGACCTTGGCGACGTCGTCCGGCTCGCCGACACGCCCGAGCGGGTTCGCCCGCGCGAGGTCCCAGCCGGGGCCGTCCGGGTCGGTGAACAGGAACTCCGTCGACGGCGTGCGGATCATCCCCGGCAGGATCGCGTTCGCGCGGATCCGGTGCGGTGCGCCGGAGGCGGCGAGGTGGTAGGTGAACGCGAGGACACCACCCTTCGCGGCACCGTGCGCAGCCTGCTCGGTGAACGCCGCGCCACGGATCGCGGCGATCGAGGCGGTGTTGATCACCGTGCCCCCCCCGCGGGCGATCAGATGGGGCCACGCAGCCGCCGACGCGAAGTACACGAGGTCGAGCTCGTTCCGGATCGTGTGGTGCCAGTCCTCCGGCGTCAGGTCGGCGAACGGGCCGACGCGCGGGGAGGAGGCGTTGTTGAAAAGGACGTCGATCCCCCCGTGCGCCTCCGCGACGCGGTCGATCCACGCGCGCGTCTGCTCGAGGTCGCCGAGGTCGACAGGCGCGGTCGAGCTGATCGTGCCGCCCTCGGCACGAACGAGGGCTGCGGTCTCCTCCGCGGTGGCGACGTCGAGGTCGCATCCTGCGACGAGCGCTCCCTCGCGGGCGAAGAGGAGGGCCGAGGCGCGACCCATCCCGCGTCCCGTCCCCGTGATCAAGACGACCTTTCCGTCGAGCCGGCCCATGCGTCCTCCTTCGTGCGACTGCCCCTGGCGTCCCAGGAATCGAATCAGTATTCTATTTCAGGTATGGCGAGGCGCGCCGACCCGTCCTCGAGCGTCCCCGCGGTGGACGGCGGCGTCGCATCGGTGCAGCCTCCGCAGCAGGAGCGGAGCCGCGCGTCGTTCGAGCGCGTCATCCAGGCGGCCACGGGGCTCCTCGAGGAGGACGGGTACGACGGCTTCACGCTGGCCGAGGTGAGCAAGCGGGCGAACGTCTCGATCGGCTCGATCTACGCCCGCGTGAAGAGCAAGGACGACCTGTTCTACGTCATCCAGGACCGGTACATGACGGTCACCGAGGATCGGCCGAGGCTTCGCGACCCGGGCGCCTGGGCAGGTCTCGAGCCGCACGCCCTCGTCGTCGAGGTCGTGAACGAGATCGGCGAGCTCTTCCAGGTGAACCAGCGGCTGCTCCGCGTGTTCATGCACCGGGGCATCGTCGACCCCGCCGTTGCGTCGCGCTCGTCCGTGAGCGTCTCGCGCGTCCACGACGAGTTCGAGGCGATCCTCCTGACGCAGAGCGCCGCGATCGCGCACGACGATCCTGCGCTCGCCATCGACGTCGCGTTCCGCATGGCGTGGGGGACGCTCGCGCGCCAGATCATGTACGGGCCGACGTTCGAGTCCAAGCGGTCGATCGCGTGGGACACGCTCGTGGCCGAGCTCGGCCTCGCCTGTTCCGCCTACCTGCTCGGCTCGCCCGCCCGCTGACGCTCACGAGGCCGCAGAGGGTGCCCCGAGCGCCGTCGAGAGCGCGGTACACGCCGCGCGGAGGCTCGACGTCAGCTTTGGCTCGTTCCCGTAGAAGCGCTGCGCCGGCACCGGGACGCTCACCGCCGCCGGCTCGCCGGTCGCGCCGCTCACCGTCGCACCGACGGCGCTGATGCCGATCGTGTGCTCCTCGCGGTCGTAGGCGATCCCCCCGGCCCGAACCGACGCGAGCTGGAACCTCTCGATGACGGCGATCGGCCTCGCGATGGGCGGGAACGCGCGCACGGGCATGGAGGACACGCTCATGCTCCGCCGCGGCGTGCCCGCGACGTCGAACGCCGAGCTGGTCGAGCGCCTCGTCGGCGTCGCCCGCTCGCTCGAGCGCGACGTCGCGGGCGTGGCGGAGGTCGAGCAGGCGCTGGCGCTTGCCGCGCGCGAGGGGCCTGCCGCACGCTGAGACGGCGTCCCGCCGCGCTTGACGCGGACGGGAGCGGCGAGCTATAAAACCGAATTCGAATACCAATTCCGATCCGAGGTCGGATCGGGTCGCTCCAAGGATGGAGATCGAACATGTCAGAGCGCCTGCTCTCACAGCTGGCTCACGTCGAGATCGTCACGCCGAAGCCGGACGAGACGCTCCGCTTCTGCACCGACGTGCTCGGGCTCGAGCACACGGGAACCGAGGGCGGATCCGCCTACCTGCGCGGCTGGGGTGACTTCTTCCATCACACGCTGCAGCTGACCGAGGGCGACGCACCCGGGCTCGGGCACATCGGGTGGCGGGCGGAAGGCCCCGAGCAGCTGCAGACGGCGGTCGCGCGGATCGAGGCCACCGGCGCGGGTGAAGGCTGGTACGAGGGATCGACCGGCCACGGGCCGGCCTACCGGTACCGCAGCCCGGGCGGTCACCTGCACGAGCTGATGTGGGAGGTCGACCGGTTCCAGCCGCCGCCGGAGCTCGTGTCGCCCTTCCCGAACCGGCCGCAGCGCTACGTGCCCCGCGGGGCAGCGCTGCGCTGCATCGATCACGTCACGGTCGCGACGGCCGACCCCGAGAGCGACGCGACCTGGCTCCGCGAGACGCTCGGCCACCGCTACATGGAGTACACGGTGATCCCGGAGCGGCCGGACTTCGTCGTCTTCGCGATGACGACCGTCTGCGAGCGCAGCCACGATCTCGGCCTCGTCTGGGACCCCTCGGGCGTCCCCGCCCGAATCAACCACCTCGCCTACTTCGTCGACTCGCGCGAGGAGCTCCTGCGCGTCGCGGACGTGCTCCTCAACGCAGACGTCGCGATCGAGTTCGGCCCGGGGAAGCACGGGATGGGCGAGCAGGACTACCTCTACGTCCGGGAGCCCGGCGGCATGCGCGTCGAGATCAACGCCGGCGGCTACCGCAACTACGAGCCCGACTGGGAGACCGTGCGCTTCGAGCCGCACCAGGGCTCGAACGTCTTCTACAAGAACCTCGGCCTGCCGCACTCGATGTTCGAGTCCTTCCCGCATGTCGAGATGACCCACGAGAAAGCGGAGGAGACGAAGGCCGCGACCGGGCTCTTCAACTGATGGGCGTCGAGCGCGTCCTCGTCGTCGGCGGCGGGATCGGGGGCCTCTCGAGCGTCATCGCCCTCCGCAAGGCGGGCGTCGAGGTCGATGTCGTCGAGCTCAACCCGAAGTGGGACGTCTACGGGGTCGGGATCATCCAGCCGGGGAACGCGATCCGCGCGCTCGACCAGCTCGGCCTCGGCGAGAAGGCGATCGCGCAGGGCTTCGCGATCCAGGGGTCGACGTTCCGCGACGGGGAGGGCAACGTCGCTCGGCGCGGTGCCCGCGCCGCCGCTCCTCGGCGACCGCTACCCGGGCATGAACGGGATCACGCGACCGCGGCTCCACCAGCATCTTCCAGGACGCGGTTCGCGAGTCCGGCGCGAGTCGTCAAGCTGGGCGTCACCGTCGACGACCTCCGGCAGGACGACGACGGCGTGGACGTCACGCTCACGGACGGGTCGAGCGCGCGCTACGACCTCGTCGTCGGCGCTGACGGCATCAACTCGCTCGTTCGCCGGCGCGTGTTCGGCGATGCGCCGGAGCCGGAGTACACGGGCCAGGTGGTGTGGCGGCACAACTTCCCGAAGCCGCCCGAGCTGGACACGCTGGACACGTACGTCGGCGTGCGCGGGAAGGCAGGGCTCGTCCCGCTCGCGCCCGACCTGATGTACATGTTCGTGATCGAGCGCTGGCCGGAGGACGACCTCGACGTCCCGGACGAACGGCTCGCGGAGACGCTGCGCGAGCGGCTCGCGGGGTACGGCTCGATCATCGGCGAGCTCCGCGACACGCAGATCACCGAGGAGTCGGAGATCGTCTATCGACCGGTCTACTCGCTGCTCGTGCCCTCCCCCTGGCATCGAGGACGCGTCGTCCTCGTCGGCGACTCGGCCCACGCGACCTCGCCGCACGTCGGTCAGGGCGCGGCGATGGCGATCGAGGACGCGGTCGTGCTGACCGAGGAGGTCACGTCGTCCGACGACCTCGACGGAGCCCTCGATCGGTTCATGGAGCGCCGCTTCGACCGCTGCAAGCGGATCTGGGAGATCTCGCGCCAGCTCGGCACGTGGGAGATCGAGGAGGTCCACGACGCCGACTTCGTCGGGCTGACCATCGAGTCCGTCCAGCTCACGGCGGCCCCGATCTGACCGTGGGCGCCTCCGGCCGCGTCGAGGGAAAGGTCGTGATCGTCACGGGCGCCGCCGGCGGGCAGGGTGCGGCCGAGGTCGCATGGCTCGCCCGGGAGGGCGCGCATGTGGTCGCGACCGACGTCGTCGAGGATGCGCCCGCGTACCCGACCGGCACGGGCGACGTCGTGTACCGGCAGCTCGACGTGACGAGCGCGGAGGGCTGGCGCACGGTCGTCGCCGAGGCGAGCGAGGTCAACGGCGCCGTCCACGGTCTCGTGAACAACGCAGGGATCACGCACCGCGCGCGGCTCGGAGACGTGACCCTGGACGACTGGAACCGCGTCCTCGGCGTCAACGTCACCGGTGCGCTGCTCGGCATCCAGGCGGTGACGCCCGTGATGCCCCGCGGCGGGTCGATCGTGAACGTCGGCTCGGTTGCCGCGCTCACGGCGCACTACACCGTCGCCTACACGACCAGCAAGTGGGCGCTCCGCGGCCTCTCCCGCGTTGCGAGCATGGAGCTCGGGCCGCTCGGGATCCGGGTCAACACGATCCATCCGGGGTACATCGAGACGGCCATGACTGCGTCCGCGCCGACGGCGTTCCTGGATGCGTCGATCGCGGTTGCGCCGCTCGGACGATCCGGAAAGCCCGACGACGTCGCGCCGCTCGTCGGCTTCCTCCTCTCGGACGAGTCGACGTACCTGAGCGGCTCGGAGATCGCCGTCGACGGCGGTCAGTCCGCGCATGGAGGTGCGAAGGCCCTGTCGGACGCCTTGCGCGCGGCGTCCGGCGAGACCGCGGACATCGGCGCGCAGACCAACGGGACGTGACGGAGTCTCAGGAAGTGCACGGGAGGCAACAGTGAACAACGGCGAAGGAGGACGGAATGAGGCGTGACGCTGGTGCGGGCCGGTTCCCGCATCGAGTGACCATCGGGGCCCTGCTCGTGCTTGCGGTCGCAGTCGCGGCCGCACTCGGGACGGCGTCGACCGGCTCGTCGGCCACCGGGGCGAAGAGCGGCGGCAGCGGCGTGCGGCGCGTTGCCGAAGGTCGCCCCGAACGATCCGCAGAAGGCCCTGACGGGCACGACCGCGAAGGTCAAGACCTACTACAACGGCTGGCCGTTCCAGCTCTACAAGAGCGGGCTCGCGAACTGGAAGCCGAAGGGGAAGGGCCCGTACACCGTCGGCATCCTCTTCGACGGCCTGTCGAACCCGTTCCAGGCGTACGTCTTCAACTCGCTCCAGAAGTTCCTCAACCGGTCACCGGCGATCGACAAGGTCATCGGCGTCGTGTCCGAGGCGGGCAACCCGACGAAGGAGGTCCAGAACTACCAGTCGCTCGTCCAGCAGGGCGCCGACCTCATCATCGTCCAGCCGTCCTCCGCGCCGGCGTTCCTGCCGGTGGTGAAGGACGCCCTGAAGCAGGGTGTCGCGACCATCGCGTACATCAATCCGCTCTCCGACGCGTCGGCCATCAGCGTCGGCCCGAACGTCTACACGTCGTCGGGGCAGTCGTTCGCAAACCTGCTCAAGCTGAAGGGCGGCAAGGGCAACTTCCTCGGCGTCCACGGCATCAGGGTCACGGCCGTCGACAAGTCGACGTGGGCGATCTACAACGGCCTGCTCTCGGCGTGCCCGGACGTGAAGCTCGTGGGTGAGATCGACGGGAACTTCGCGCCGCCGGCCGTCCGCGCCGCGGTGCTCCAGTTCCTCGCGACGTACCCCGGCCCGATCGACGCGGTGTTCCAGACCGCGGTGATGGGCCCGTCGATCATCGGCGCCTTCCAGCAGGCCGGTCGCAGCGTGCCGTCCGTCCAGGCGGCGGCCGCCCAGAAGGGCGACCTGGCCTACTGGTCGGACAACGCCGGTAACGGGTACCAGACCGCGGGCTTCGCGGGCGGGCCGACGGCGATCACGAACCTCATGGTCCGTGTCACGCTCCGCATGCTCGCCGGCCAGGGGCCGAAGGTGTCGGACATCCCGTGGCCGCAGCCGCAGATCACGCAGGCGAACTACAAGCAGTACGCGAAGCCCGGCTGGACGGTGACGACCCCGGGAACCGTCGAGCAGCCCCGCTCGACGCACTACAGCGAGCGCGAGATGGACTCGCTGTTCACCCACCCCGAGCGCAAGGCGAAGGGGTTCTAGCCACCGTCCTCGACCTGTGGCCGCGCTCTCGGGGAGCGCGGTCACAGGTCGGACGGCGAGACGTCGCGTGAGCTCTATCCCCTCGATAGACGCCCCCGGCACGTCCGCGTTGCGGACGGTCGACCTGGCCAAGGCCTTCGGCCCGACGCAGGCGGTGCAGGCGTGCAGCTTCGACCTCCGGGCAGGCGAGGTCCACGCGATAATGGGCGAGAACGGGTCGGGCAAGAGCACGCTCGTCAAGATGCTGACCGGCGTCCACCGTCCCGATCGCGGGACGATCGAGGTCGGGGGCAGGACGCTCTCGGCGATCCGCTCCCCGCGAGAGGCGCTCGAGCTCGGGATCGTCGCGGTCTTCCAGGAAGTCCTCGTCGTCCCGCCGCGCTCGATCCTCGACAACCTCTGGCTCGGCATCGACCCGCTGCACCGGGACGCGGTCACGCGCGCCGAGCGGGTCGAGCGCGCGTCCGAGACGTTGCTCGAGCTCACGGGCACCGCTCCCGACCTCGCACGTCCGGTCGAGGAGCTCTCGCTCAGCGATCGCCAGGCCTGCTGCATCGCGCGCGCCCTCATCCGCCGGCCGCACATCCTCGTCCTCGACGAGGCGACGTCGGCGCTCGACGTCGCGACGCGCGACCGGCTGTTCTCGATCGTCCGACGCCTCGCGGCCGAGGGGACGAGCACGATCTTCATCTCCCACCGGATGGACGAGGTGGAAGAGATCGGCGACCGGGTCACGGTGATGCGGGCCGGCGAGACCGTCGCGACCCGTGACCGTGGGGAGGTCTCGTCCGCCGAGCTCGTCCGCCTGATGACCGGCGCCGAGCACCTGACCGACACCGGTCACGCGCATCCCGAGCGTCCTCGCTCGGGGGACGTCGTCCTGCGGGCGTCCGGGCTCAAGCTGCACCGGGGCGGCGCGGAGATCGACTTCGAGCTGCACGCCGGCGAGATCGTCGGCCTCGCGGGCCTCGAAGGCCAGGGCCAGGACGTGTTCCTGCGCGCCCTACGCGGTGCCGGCGGCGTCGGCGGCAGCGTCGTCCGCGAGACGGCGGGGCGAGAGGTCGCGATCGACTCGCCGCATGCCGCTGCCCGAGCCGGGATCGCGTACGTGCCGCGCGAGCGCCGCGACGAGGCGCTCTTCGCCGTCCTCTCCGTGCGCGAGAACTTCACGCTGCCGACCGTCGGGCACGACACGGTCGCGGGCTTCGTGCGATCGGCGTCGAGCGAGCGGCGGCTGACGGGATACGTCGACCGGCTGCGGATCAAGCTCGGCCGGTCGAGCGACGGCATCGGGACGCTTTCCGGCGGGAACCAGCAGAAGGTGGTGATCGCCCGGTGGCTCGCCGCCAAGCCGCGGATCCTGCTGCTGAACGACCCGACGCGCGGGGTCGACCTCGGCGCGAAGCGGGACATCTACGACCTCCTCGCCGAGCTGACCGCCGACGGCATCGCCGTCGTCATGATCTCGACCGAGGTCGACGAGCTGATCGAGCTGATGGACCGGGTGCTCGTCTTCAAGGAGGGGGAGCTCGAGGCCGAGCTACCGCGGGCCGCTCTCAGCCGTTCCGCGCTCGTCGCGAGCTACTTCGGCCAGGAGCAGACGGTCGATGTCTGACGTGCTCCGTTTCCTGCGGACGCGCAGCTTCGCGTTCGCGCTCGTGCTCTCGATCGTCCTGCTCGTCGCGAACATCGCGGTGCTGCCGAGCTTCGGCAGCCCGAGCAACTTCGACACGAACCTCATGCTGTTCGCGCCGTTCGCGCTCGTCGCGATCGCGGCCACGCCCGCGATCCTGAGCGGAGGCGGCGGCATCGACATGTCCGTCGGCTTGAACGCCGGGCTCGTGAGCAACGTGCTGATCCTGTATCTGCTGCCGCACGGCGGCTGGGGCAGCGCATGGGTGGCGGTTCCGATCGTGATCGCTCTCGGCGCCGCGATCGGGCTCGTGAACGGCATCTCGGTCGCGGTGCTCCGCTACCAGCCGGTGATCGCGACCCTCTGCATGCTGTTCGTGCTCCAGGGGATCAACCAGAAGATCGCGGGTGCGCCGACCGCGTCGCCGCCGAGCTGGACGCAGCACCTCGCGGAGGGGTTCGGGCCGATCCCGGGCGGTGTCGTCCTGATCGCGGTCCCGGTCGTCGCGTGGCTCCTGCTGCTGCGTGTCCCGTACCACCGCATCCTGCTCGCGGTCGGCGGGAACGACGCGACCGCCTACTCGTCGGGTGTCGACGTCACGCGCGTGCGGATCCTGGCGTACACGCTGGGGGGCGCCTTCGCCGCGGTCGCCGGCATCGCCATCGCGACGCTGCTGCAGTCGTCGGACGGCAACGCCGGGCTCGAGTACGTGCTGATCGCGCTCGCCGCCGTCGCGCTCGGGGGCACGCCGATCGGCGGTGGCCGGGGCGGGCTGCTGGGCGCCATCGTCGGCGCGTCGGCGATCTTCCTCGTCCAGAACCTCCTGAGCGCGCTTCACGTCGACGCGTACTGGCTCCAGGTCGCCTACGGCGCGATGCTGATCGTCGGCTCGGTGATCGGAGCCCAGCTGACGGCGCCGAGACGGGCGGGGACCGCATGAGCGTGGCGTCGGCCGACACCTCGGCGGCGCGCAAGCCTGGGTTCGTCGCCTCGGCGCGCCGGCTGCAGGCGCACCTGCCGGTGGCGCAGATCGTGGCGCTCGTGGTCCTGTTCGGGTACGGGGCCGTGACGCTCGACGGGTTCGCGTCGCGCCGGAGCATCTACTCGATGCTCGTGCTGGCCGCGCTGCTCGGCATCGCGACGGCGGGCCAGACCCTCTGCGTCCTGATCGGCGGCATCGACTTCTCCATCGCGGCCTGGATCGGGATGGGCGCGATCCTGCTCGTCCAGCTCAACGGCTCGCGCGGCTGGTCGTTCGGCGCGACGCTTGCCCTCATCGCGGTGCTCGCGATCGCCGGCGGCGGCACGGTCGGCTTCATCTGCCACCGCTGGCGCATCGACCCCCTGATCATCACACTCGCGATGGGCGCGATCGTCAACGGCGCGCTGCTCGTTTGGGCGAAGGGCTTCATCACCGGCACGCCGCCGACGTGGCTCCAGACGCTCACGTCGCCCGCGAGCAAGACCTTCGGGATCGACTTCCCGCCGCTCCTGGTCGTGTGGGGCGTGCTCGCGATCGTGCTCGCGATCTTCCTGCGGCGAACGCCCTCCGGCCGGCGCCTCTACGCGACCGGGGCGAACATGCGTGCCGCCGAGATGGCGCTCGTCCGCACCCGCCTCGTCTGGATGGGCGTGTTCGCGTTCAGCGCGCTCATAGCCGCCGTCACCGGGATCCTCCTCGGAGGGTTCGCCGGTGCCGCGGACGCGTCGCTCGGAACGAACTACCTGTGGCAGGGGCTGACGGCGGTGATCGTGGGCGGCACGGCTTTCGGCGCGCGCGGGGACTACTGGCGGACGGTGCTCGGCTGCCTGATCCTGATCGTGCTCGGAACGCTGATGATCGGGAACGGCTACGACACCGCCGACCAGCAGATCCTCTACGGCGTCCTCCTGTTCGTCGTCGTGTTCTTCTACGGCCGCGACCGCCGCGTCGGCGACCGCGTCTGAGCGTGGGGCGGCTCGCCGGCAAGGTGGCGCTGATCACCGGCACGGGCGGCGGGATCGGGCGGGCCGCGGCCGCGCTGTTCGCGGCCGAGGGCGCGACGGTCGCGGGCTGCGACCTGGACAGCGCCCGTGCCGAGGAGACCATGGAGCTCGTCCGTAGCGCGGGGGGGACGATGACCTCGGCGGCCCCCGTCGACCTCGCCGAGGAGGACGCCGTTCGCGCCTGGATCGACGGCGTCGCGGCCGAGCACGGCGGCGTCGACGTCCTCTACAACAACGCGGGCCTGACGAGCTTCGCTCCGCTCGAGGAGGTCACCCTCGACGACTGGTCGTTCACGCTGCGCAACGAGCTCGACCTCGTCTTTCTTGCCTGCAAGCACGCGTGGCCCCACCTCCGGGCCCGCGGGGGCGGCAGCGTGGTCAACGTCGGCTCGACGGCCGGGATGACCGGCTCCCTGACGCTCGACCGCGCCGCCCACACCGCCTCGAAGGGCGCGGTGATCGCGCTGACGCGCCAGCTCGCGGCCGAGGGCGCAAGCCACGGGATCCGGGTCAACACGATCTCGCCCGGCATGACCGTGACGCCGCAGACGCAGCATCTCTTCGACGACCCGGAGCACCCGATCTCCCGGATCGCCGACCACATCCCTCTCGGTCGCCCGGGGCGACCTGAAGATGTCGCGCGGTGCGCGCTCTTCCTCGCGAGCGACGAGTCGTCGTACGTCACCGGCGCGAACCTCGTCGTCGACGGCGGCTGGTCGACGGTGCTCCCCGGCGACTGGACGAGCGGTGGCGACGCACGGATGGAAGGAGAGGCATGAGCCCGACCGAGGAGACCCCGCGCGCCCCGACGCAGCCCGCGACTGCACCGGCTGGCGAGCCGCCGGTCGTCGACGGCTTCGACCCGCTCTCGCCGGCGTATCTCGCAGATCCCCTCGCCTTCGTGCGCGACCTGCCGCCCGTCTTCTACGCCCCGTCGCTCGATTACTACGTCGTCACGCGGTACGAGGACGTCGAGGCGATCTTCCTCGATCACGAGACGTTCTCGGCCGCGCCGGCACAGCTGCCGCTCGTGCCGCTCGTGCCCGAGGCGCAGCAGATCCTGTTCGAGGGCGGCCATCGACCGCAGCCTTCGATGGTCAGCCTCGATCCGCCGGAGCACACGCGGTTGCGTGCTCCGACAGGGCGTGCGTTCACGCCCCGGCGCGTGGCCGAGTTCGAGCCGCAGGTCCGAGAGACGGTCGCGGAGCTGCTCGACGCCGTCGACGCCGGCGGGCCGTTCGACGTCGTCGCCCGGCTGACGCAGCCATTGCCGCAGACGATGATCTTCCGCTTCATGGGCGTCCCGCGCGAGGACTGGCCGCTGCTGCGCGGGTGGGGCGGAAACCGGCTCGCGCTCGGGTGGGGACGGCCGACGCCGGAGGAGCAGGTCGAGCACGCGACGAACATGGCGGCCTACCGGAACTACCTGCGCGGCCTGGTCGCGTCGAAGGCCGAGCACCGGGCCGACGACTTTGCGAGCGCGCTGCTCGCCATCCACGACGAGGATCCCGAGCAGCTGACGCACGAGGAGATCGCGTCGATTCTCTTCTCGCTCTCGTTCGCCGGGCACGAGACGACGAACAACCTGCTCGGCAACACGATCCGGCGGCTCCTCGAGGCGCCGTCCCGCTGGGACGCGGTCGTCGCCGACCCGGGGCTGATCCCAGGCGTCGTCGACGAGGTGCTCCGCTACGACCCGTCGGTCACCGTCTGGCGGCGCCAGGCGAAGCGGGACGTCACGGTCGGCGGCGTGCGGATTCCCGCCGGGGCGAGGCTGTTCCTCTGGCTCGCCGCCGCGGGCCGCGACCCGTCCGTGTTTCCCGAGCCGGACCGCTTCGACCCCCTGCGCGAGAACGCACGCAAGACGCTTACCTTCGGCAAGGGGATCCACTACTGCATCGGGGCGGCGCTCGGCAAGCTCGAGGCGCAGGTCGCGGTCGAGCTGCTCGCCGAGCGGTTCCCGGGCCTGCGGCTCGTCGAGCGTCAGGAGCTCTCCTTCCATCCGAACATCGCGTTCCGCGGCCCGATGTCGCTACTCGTCGAGGTCCAGTCCGTGACGCCCGGAGACCTGCCGGTGACCCAGGACGCGCTCGGCACGCACCTCGACTGGGAGCACGACGGGATCACCCCGCGGATGATCGACTGGTTCTGGAGCAACATGGAGAAGGGCTTCCTGCTCTGGCATCCATCCGAGCACGAGCCGCTCAGCTGGGCCGTGCCGGTCAGTCCGGGGAACCTCGTCGGCGCCGTTCATCACGCTCCGCAGACCTGGTCGGACGGGACGTTCCGCAACATCTACATCCGCTTCGACGACCCGTCCTCGCTCGTGCCGGAGATCCAGGAGCGGATCGTCTACGAGCACTGCATCGTTGCCGCGGGGCTCGGCTTCGGGCCCGAGAGTCTCGAGGTCTCCGAGCCGATGGGCTACCGCGTCCACCAGTGGCAGGCGACCGACGCCGGCGTCGTGGGGCGTTCCTCCGCGATCGGCCGGCGCGTCCCGGAGACCCCTGAGGAGGGCCTCGTCTGGGCGAAGCACTGCAGCGAGGAGATCGGCAACTGGGCCGCGTTCCTCCCGCAGCTCTACGCGCTCTACCGCGTCGTCGAGCGTCCCGAGCACAACCCGTACGCCGACCTCTCCGTCGTCCGCGACGACGACGGCGTCGTCCGCTACCGGGCCGAGGCATGAGCGAGATCAGGGCGGAGGTCGTCGGCTCGCTGCTCCGGCCGCCGGCGCTCGTCGACGCTCGAGCGGCGTTCCGGGCCGGGACGCTCGATCCCGAGGAGTACCGGCGCGTCGAGGATGCCGCGGTGGACGACGCGCTCCGTCTCCAGGAGGCGGCCGGCGTGGACGTCGTCACCGACGGCGAGATGCGCCGCTCGATCTTCTTCGAGTTCTTCGTGTCGGGCCTCGACGGGCTCGGCCCGCTTCCCGGGCTCACGGTCAAGTTCCACGGCAAGCGGCCTGAAGATGGGATGGAGGTGACGATCCCCTTCACCGTGACAGGCCGTATCGCACCCCGGCCGTGTCCCGGCGTGGACGAGCTTCGCTACGCCCGCGAGCGCACGCGCCTCCCGGTCAAGGTCACGCTGCCGAGCCCGCTCATGATCCTCGGCTTCTGGAACGAGCACTCGAAGGCGGCCTATCCCGATCCATTCGAGCTGGCGGCCGAGGCGGCGGACGCCGTCCGCGGCTGGATGCGCGACCTCGCCGAGGCGGGGTGCGAGTACATCCAGATCGACGCGCCGGAGCTCGCGGAGGCGTATGCCGACGAGCGCGTCCGGGCGGAATACGACGAGCGCGGGATCTCCTCGGATGAACTGCTCCGTGTAGGCACCGAGCTCGTCTGCGGCCTCGGGGACGTCGATCTCCCGGGCTGCCGCCTCGCGATGCACCTGTGCAAGGGCAACGGGACACAGTCGTGGATCGCGGACGGCGGCTACGAGGCGCTCGCAGAGAGGGTGTTCGCGCGGGCAACGGGGTTCGACACGTTCCTCGTCGAGTACGACGACGAGCGCTCGGGCTCGTTCGAGCCGCTCGCGAGCCTCCCGGACGACAAGCGGGTCGTGCTCGGGCTCGTCTCGACCAAGTGGGCGGAGATCGAGGACGGAGACCTGCTTGCCGGCCGAATCGAGGAGGCCGCGCGCTATCACCCGAATGAGCGGCTCGGCGTGTCGACGCAATGCGGCTTCGCCTCCGCAGGTGAGACAGCGGCGGAGCGACGCATCACACCGGAAATCCAGGAGGCGAAGCTTCGGGTCGTCGCCGACGTCGCGCGCCGCACCTGGGGGGCGAGGTGACGAGCTCGCTCCGCGGCTGGCAGGTCGACCGCGACGCGATCACCTTCGTCGGCCGCGACCTTCAGCGTCCCGAGTGCATCCTCGCGGAGCCCGACGGCACGCTCTGGTCGGCCGACGCGCGCGGCGGCGTGATGCGCATCGCGCCCGACGGCACCCAGGCTCTCGTCGCGCAGGAGATCGACTCGTCCTTCTCCGATTCGCGCTCGGCCGAGCGGTACACGATGAACGGGACGCTCCCGAACGGGCTCGCCTTCGACCGTAGGGGGGACATCCTGATCGCGAACTTCGGCACCGACGCGATCGAGCGGATGACGCGCGACGGGCGCTCGACCACGCTCTTCACCGCGATCGACGGCCGGCCCCTCGGCAAGACGAACTTCGTGCTCGTCGACTCCCGCGACCGGGTCTGGTTCACGGTCACGACGCTGCTCGAGCCCTGGACGCGCTCGGTCAACGAGAAGACGCCCGACGGGTACGTCGGCGTGATCGACGACAGCGGCATCCGCATCGTGGCCGACGGCTTCGTGGGCACGAACGAGATCCGCTTCGACGCCGCGGAGGAGTGGCTGTACGTCGTCGAGTCGAACGCGCGGCGGATCTCGCGCCTGCGCGTCGGCCGCGACGCCCGGGTCGAGGCGCGGGAGGTCTACGGGCCGCCTGACCTCGGAGGCATCCCCGACGGCTTCGCGTTCGACGGCGACGGGAACCTGTGGATCACGCTCGTCAACGCCGACCGGCTGATCGCGCTCACGCCCGAGGGCGAGGTGCTGACCCTGCTGGACGACGGCGAGCACGAGCGCGTCGAGGCGTGGGACAGGCACTTCTTCGCCGGGACGATGACCGCCGAGATCCTGAGCTCCGCCGCGGGCGCGCTCGCGCCGATGATGGCGAGCGTGACGTTCGGTGGCCCCGACCTTCGCACCGTCTACCTCGGCAGCCTGATGGGGACGACGATCCCGTCCTTCCGCTCGCCGATCCCCGGTCTGCCGCTGCCGCACTGGGCGCCGACCGTCGGGCGGGCGTGAGCACCGCCGCGACGGCCGGGCCCGTCGACGGAGGCGCCGCGCTCGCGCGGGCCCTCGTCGCGTGCGGGGTGGAAGACCTCTTCGGCGTGCCGGCGGGCAAGCTCGGGCCGTTTCTCGGCGCGGTCGCCGCCGAGCCACGCATCCGCCACCTCGGGACGCGCCACGAGGCGGCGGCGGCCTGGATGGCGGCGGCGACCTTCCACGGCACCGGGCGACTGGCCGCCTGCTACGGCGAGATGGGCCCCGGCGCGCACAACCTCGTCGGCGGGCTCGGGACGGCGCGTGCCAACGGCCTCGCGGTTCTCGTCCTCACGTCCGGGGCGCCGACGCACCTCGGGCAGGCGGCGCGCGGCCTCACGATGGCGGCCGACCTCTCGGGGCTCATGCGCGCGACGACGAAATGGAGCGCCGTCGCGACGTCGCCAGAGGAGATCCCGGCGCTCGTGCGGGCGGCCGCGCGCGAGGCGGTTTCCGGTCGTCCCGGCCCGGTGTACGTCGAGCTCCCCGCTGACGTCCTGGCAGCCTCTGCCGACCTCGACCCCGCGGAGATCGACGCCGGCCCGGAACCCGTCTCGCCGCCGCCGCTCCCGGCAGACGACGTCGAGCGCGCGGCGCGGCTGCTCGCGGATGCGGCCCGTCCGCTGCTCGTCGCGGGCGGCGGCGTCGTCCTCGCGGACGCGGCTCCCGAACTCCGTCGCCTCGCCGCCCGGCTCGGCGCCGCGGCGACCGCGACCCAGATGGGGCTCGGCGCGGTGTCGTCCGTCGACCCGGGGTTCTTCGGGCACGGCGGCCTGATCGCCGGCGGGCCGGTGCTGCGCGCCCTGCGCGAGGCGGACGTCGTGCTGCTCGCCGGCTGTCGGGTGTCCTCGTGGCTCTGGGAGGGAAGCGCTCCCGCACTCGGCGACCCGTCCGATCAGCACGTGATCCACCTCGACGTCGATCCGTCCGCGGCGGCCGGGGTCCTGCCCGACGGCACGCTCGTCCTCGCCGGGGACGTCCGCGAGGGCCTCGCATCTCTCCTGGTCGCGCTGGGCGACGACTCGGCGCGGGCCGATCGCTCGTGGCTCGACTCGCTCGTCGGCGAGCACGAGGCGCATCTCGCGCGCCTCGTCGAGGGCGCGGACGATCCTGCGGAGGCGATGCACCCGGCCGTGCTGGCGCGCGAGCTCGGCGGCTGGCTGCCGGACGACGCGCTCGTCGTCTACGACGGAGGCCACACGACCTTCTGGAGCAACGACCTCACACCGACGCTGGAGCCGCGGACACGGTTCCACGACCCCGGGATGGCGCACCTCGGCTTCGGCCTCCCGTACGCGCTCGCCCTCCAGGCGGCGCATCCGGGGCGCACGGTCGTGAACATCACGGGTGACGGCGCGTTCGGGTTCACGCTCGCCGAGCTCGACACCGCTCGCCGCCACGGGCTGCCCGTCGTGACCGTGATCCACGACAACGCCGCGTGGGGCGTGATCCGGTTCGGCCAGGCGCGCGCGGGGTTCGAGCTCGACACCGCCCTCGACGGCCTGGACTACGCCGCCGTGGCGCGCGCCTTTGGCTGTCACGGCGAGCACGTCACCGACCTCGACGCGGTTCTGCCTGCGCTTGACCGCGCGCTCGCGTCCGGCCTCCCGGCGGTCGTCGACGTCAAGACCCGTTTCGTGCCGCACCCGTCCCTGCCGCGCTTCGCGGCCATGGGGCGCTAGGGTCGGCGGAACGCGACCCGGGAGGTCATCGATGACGAGCGTGCTCCCCACCGACCTGACCGCGCAGGCACTGGACGCGGCTCTCGACGGCTTTCGCGCGGCCGTCGGCGCGGAGCACGTCCTCACCGACATCGAGGAGCTGCGCGAGTTCCGCGACCCCTACTGGTTCGCCGGGTGGGACGACTACGAGGCGTCCGCCGTCGTGCAGCCCGAGTCGGTCGAGCAGCTCCAGGCGATCGTGCGGATCGCGAACGAGCATGGGGTTCCGCTGTGGGTGAGCTCCCAGGGCCGGAACAACGGCTACGGCGGCTCGTCTCCCCGCGTGCGCGGCGCGGTCGTCGTCAACCTGCGCCGGATGAACCGCGTGCTCGAGATCGACGGCGACGCCGCGTACGCGGTCGTCGAGCCCGGGGTGAGCTTCTTCGAGCTGTACGAGGCGGTGCGGGGATCGGGCCACAAGCTCTGGATCTCCGTGCCCGACCTCGGCTGGGGGAGCGTGATCGGCAACACGACGGAGTACGGCCTTGGGTACACGCCCTACGGCGACCACGCGGCCAACGCTTGCGGCCTGGAGGTCGTGCTCCCGAACGGCGAGCTGGTGCGGACGGGACCGGGCGCGATCTCGAACGGCCGCGCCTGGCACGTCTACAAGCGCAGCTTCGGGCCGTCGTTCGACGGCCTCTTCTTCCAGTCGAACCTCGGCATCGTCACGAAGATGGGCGTCTGGCTGATGCCCGAGCCCGAGTGCTACCTGCCCGGTTGGGTGATGGCGCAGCGCGACGACGACCTCGGGCCGATGGTGGACACCCTGCGCGAGCTGATGCTCGGCGGCTCGATCACCGGCTACCCGATGATCCTGAGCCCCGTCGCCGCAGCGTCGGTCTTCACCGACCGCGCGCACTGGCACCAGGGGGACGGCGTCCTCCCGGAGGAGGCGATCGAGCGGATCTGCTCCGAGCTCGGCTTCGGGCGCTGGACGATGCGGTTCGCGATCCACGGCGACGAGGCAATCGTCGACCACAGGTTCGCCAAGGTGCAGGAGGCGTTCGAGCGGATCGAGGGCTGCACCGTCATCGGCGCCAAGGTCGCCGGGAGCGAGGTGCACATGATCGAGAACCCGGCCGAGCGGGTGCAGGCCGGCGTGCCGAACCTCGAGCTCGTGCAGATGGGCAAGTGGTACGGCGGCGAGGCGGGCGGGCACATCGGGTTCTCGCCGGCGGCGCCGCTGACGTCCGAGGACGCGATCCGGCTCCGCGACCTGCTGCGCCCCGCGCTCGCCGAGCACGGGCTCGACTACAGCGCAGCGCTGATCCCCACCGGCCCGCGGAGCTTCATCAACGTCGTGCTCGTCGTGTTCGACACCTCCGACGAGGAGCAGACCCGCTCGGCGTTCGCGGTCTCGAAGGAGCTCGTGCCGAAGGCGGCGGCGCTCGGCTACGGCGAGTACCGCGCGCACATCGACTTCATGGATCTCTGCGCGACGGCCTACGACTTCAACGACTACGCGGGCCGGCGGCTGGCCGAGACGATCAAGGACGCGCTCGACCCGAACGGCATCCTCATGCCGGGCAAGCAGGGCATCTGGCCGAAGCGGCTGCGCGAAGGCTCGGCGTAGCGGCCCGACGGGCCACCAAGGCTTCCGGCCTCGGCGCACCACCAATCCAGACCAACGCCCTAGACGTCGAGCGTCTCGTACACGTGCCGCGAGCGGTCTGCGAGGACGGGAACGGCCTGCTCGAGCGCGTACCGCCTGAAGTGCTCGGACGCACCGTGCGCCTCGAGGGCCGCCGCGTCGTCGTAGACCTCGAAGATGTGAATCACCCGCTGCTCGGCGGGGTCGCGGTAGGGCTGGTAGAGGCGGCACCCCGGCTCGGCGCGCGAGAGCGGAGCCAGCTTCTCGAGCGCGTCGAGCGCGACGTCCTCCGAGCCCTCCGCCAGCACCCAGCGCGCGTGCAGCACGATCGGCATCACCCATCTCCTTCCGTTGGTCGTCGAAGCTCGTCGGCGAACCGGCCGTCGACGAGCACGAATGCCATCCGTGCCGTCTCGTCGGTGCGGTTCGACCAGGCGTGGTTCGTCCCGCGCTGGACGACGACGTCGCCGGGGCCGAGGCGGGCCTCGCCGTCGTCGACGACGAGCCAGACCTCGCCCGAGAGCACGATCCCGTAGTCGACCGTCTCGGTGCGATGCATCAGGGCGTGGGGGCCGTCGAGCGCATGGGCGTGCGTCGCGCCGATCGCCGCGAAGGCGGCGGCCGCGTCCTCCGGTGCGATCGCGTTCTGGACGGTGTCGGGGGGGATGTCGACGATCCGCACGCGGGTGCCTCCGTCCGGCGGTGCGAGCCGGAGGGGCCCGAGGGTCGGGTCGGCTCCGCTGTCGATCCGCGCGGGCACGGCCGACGTCGCCCAGATCTCGTGGAAGACCGTCCCCGGGACGGCCTCGAGCGGAACGCTCGTCGGGGGCGCTCCCTCCTCGACGATCACCGCCCGACACTGGTCGTCATGACCCGTGACGACGCGGCGCACCGGCGGCAGGGTCACGCGGCGACCCGCTCCGCGCGGGACGAGGACGGTGCGGAGGCGCAGCTCGAGACGCGGCCGAGCGCTGGAGCATGCGGGTCGCGGCGCGCCACGGTCGCGGGCGATGATAGAGAACCGTCGTCCCGGGTCGCGGGACGACCAGGTCGCACAGCTCGAATCGAGGAGACGAACCATGACAGTCCGCAACGCGCCGCCCTTTCGCGCCGACCACGTCGGGAGCCTGCTCCGCCCGCCCGCGTTGCTTCGTGCGCGCGAGGACGCGGCAGCGGGACGGATCACGGCTGACGAGCTGCGTGCGATCGAGGACGAGTCCGTCGAGGGCGCCGTCCGCCTGCAGGAGGAGGTCGGCCTGCGCGGGGTGACCGACGGCGAGTTCCGGCGGAGCTCGTGGCACATGGACTTCATCTACGCGCTCGACGGGATCTCGACCGCCGACGACAAGGTGAAGGTCTCTTTCCACAACGAGGAGGGCGACATCGAGTTCATGGCCGCCGCGCTCCACGTCGACGGCAAGGTCGGGGTGACGCAGACGATCTTCGGCGACGCCTTCTCCTTTCTCGCCGAGCGGGTGACGAGCGGCATCCCGAAGCTGACGATCCCGTCGCCAAGCATGGTGCACTACCGCGGCGGGCGGGCCGCCATCGACGAGTCGGTGTATCCCGATCTCGGCTCGTTCTGGGGCGACCTCACCGCCGCCTACCGCGAGCAGGTGCGTCGCCTGGGTGAGCTGGACTGCACGTACCTCCAGCTCGACGACACGAGCCTCGCCTACCTGAACGACCCGGAGCAGCGTCGCTATGTCGCGTCGATCGGCGGTGACCCGGACGCGCAGCACGTCGAGTACATCCGCCACATCAACGAGGCGCTCGACGGCCGGCCGGCCGGGATGAGCGTCACGACGCACATGTGCCGCGGGAACTTCCGCTCGTCGTGGGTCGCCGAGGGCGGCTACGACCACGTCGCCGAGGCGCTCTTCGCCGAGCTCGAGGTCGACGGCTACTTCATGGAGTGGGACGACGAGCGCTCGGGAGGCTTCGAGCCGCTCCGCTTCCTCCCCAAGGGCGACAAGCAGGTCGTCCTCGGGCTTGTGACGACGAAGCGCGGCGCGCTCGAGTCGAAGGACGACCTCCTGCGGCGGATCGAGGAGGCGAGCCGCTTTGCGCCGCTCGACCAGCTCTGCCTCTCGCCGCAGTGCGGGTTCTCGTCGACCGTCGACGGAAACGCCCTGAGCTACGACGAGCAGGTCGCGAAGCTCGCGCTCGTCGTCGAGGTGGCCGACGAGGTCTGGGGCCGATGATGGTTGCGCCCGTCACCTCCTCGTATGAGAAGGTCTCCCCATGAGCGGCATGATGGGGCAGCGGATCCTGCGGGTGGAGGACGACCGGTTCCTTCGGGGCGAGGGCCTCTACGTCGAGAACCAGGAGGTCGCGGGTGCGCTCCACGCGACCTTCGTCCGCTCGCCCGTCGCGCACGCACGCATCGTCGGCGTCGACACGTCTGCCGTCGCGACGGTTCCGGGCGCGCAGGTCTTCACCGCGGACGATGTCGACCTCGAGGTGTTCCCGCCGCCGCCCGTCCCGGGCGTCGAAGCACGGATGGTCCGACCCTTCCTGGCGCGCGACGTCGTTCGCTTCGTCGGCGACATCGTGGCCGTCGTCCTCACGGAGGACCGTGCGTCCGGCGCCGACGCTGCCGAGCTCGTGCTGGTCGACTACGAGCCTCTACCCACCGTCGTCGACCCCGAGGCGGCGCTCGCCGGGGATGTGCTCCTGTTCCCGGAGCTCGGGACGAACGTCTGCGCCAGCCACCCGGTCGAGGCCCCCGACGAGGCGCTGTTCGAGGATTGCGAGGTCGTCGTCTCGGGCCGCCTGGTGAGCCAGCGCCTCGCAGCCTGCCCGCTCGAGGCACGCGGGTGCGTCGCCTCGTTCGGCGACGACGGGCGCATGACCCTGTGGCTGTCGACGCAGACGCCGCACCTCGACCGCCACGTCCTCGGGCTGTTCCTCGGGCTCGGCGACGAAGGGGTGCGCGTCGTCGCCCCGGACGTGGGTGGAGGGTTCGGCGCCAAGGGGCTGAGCGTCGAGACGGTCATCGTCCCGTGGCTCGCCCGCAAAACCGGGCGCCCGGTCCGCTGGATCGAGAGTCGGAGCGAGAACATGGTCGCGATGCAGCACGGTCGAGCGGCGGTGCTCGAGTTCACGCTCGGCGGGAGCCGCGATGGGGACGTTCACGCCTATCGGCTGCGCGTCGTCCAGGACGCGGGCGCCTATCCGGGGCTCGGCGCGATCCTCCCCGGCTTCACCGCGCTGATGTCGAGCGGCGTCTACGCGATCCCGAAGATCGAGGCCGATACGGTCAGCGTCGTCACCAACACGACCCCGACGGGCCCGTTCCGCGGGGCCGGGCGGCCCGAGGCCACGCAGGCGATCGAGCGCGCGATCGACCTCTTCGCGGCCGAGATCGGGGTCGACCCTGCCGAGGTGCGGCGGCGCAACCTCTTCGCGTCCGACGCGTTCCCGCTGACCACCGCCTCGGGCGCCGGCTACGACTCGGGCGACTACGTGCGCGCGCTCGACCTCGCTCTCGAAACCGCGGGCTACGACGCGCTGCGCCAGGAGCAGAAGCGCCGTCGCGAGTCCGGCGACACGCAGGCGCTCGGCATCGGCGTCAGCGTCTACGTGGAGATCACGAACGGCCTGGTCGAGCCGGAGCTGGGCGACGTCGAGATCACGCCGGACGGAGGGGCCGTGCTCCGCACCGGCTCGTTCTCGCACGGGCAGGGACACGAGACGACCTTCGCGATGATCGTCGCCGACCGGCTCGGCCTCCCGCTCGAGTCGGTGCGGGTGATCAAGGGAGACACCGACGACGTCGCGCAGGGCGCCGGCACCTACGGCTCGAAGTCGACCCAGATCGGCGGAGTCGCCGCCGGCCAGGCGGCGGACGTGGTCGTCGAGCGCGCCCGGGTGCTCGCCTCCGAGCAGCTCGAGGCGAGCGCCGACGACGTCGTGCTCGACATCGAGCGGGGCGGCTTCCACGTCGTCGGCTCGCCGACGCCCGTGCTCACGTGGAAGGAGCTCGCGACGGCCGCGGACGCGGAAGGAAGGCTTGCCGAGCTGCGGGCCGCCGAGGTCTTCAAGGCCGACGCGCCGACATTCCCGTTCGGTGCCCACGTCGCCGTCGTCGAGGTCGACACCGAGACCGGCGAGGTGGAGCTCCGGCGCCACGTCGCCGTCGACGACGCCGGCAACCTCGTCAACCCCGTGATCGCCGAAGGGCAGGTCCACGGCGGCGTCGCAGCCGGCGTCGGGCAGGCACTCTTCGAGGAGTTCGTCTACGACGACGACGGCAACCCGCTCACGGCGACATTCCTCGGCTATGCGTTCCCATCGGCCGCCGAGCTGCCCTCGTGGGACGTCGTCGAGATGGAGACGCCGACGCCGCTCAACGTGCTCGGGGCAAAAGGGATAGGCGAGTCCGGGACGATCGGCTCGACGCCCGCCGTGCAGAGCGCCGTCGTGGACGCGCTTGCGCCGTTCGGCGTCCGGCACGTCGAGATGCCGGCGAACGGCGAGCGCGTGTGGCGCGCGTTGCAGCAGGCGCGCGGGTAAGCCCCGGGGCAGCTTTGGCCGTGGGCGAACGCCTGCGACGGACATGACGCCGACGTCGACGCTGCCGTCGCCGGGGCAGGCGAGGCGTTCGACGACGGCCCGTGGCCGCGGCTCGCGGCCGGCGAGCGCGCCGCCGTGCACCGCCGGATCGCGGCGCAGATCCGGGAGTCCGCCGATCAGCAAGTCGAATGCGAAGGTGCGCGACATCGGCATGCCGGTCGCGCAGATGCGCGGCCTCGCCGCGCGCGCGGCGCAGAAGTTCGACTACTCCGGGGCGCCGTAACCGAGCTCCACGGCCGCTCGTTCCAGGTTCGCGACCAGTTCCTCAACTACACGATCCGCAAGCCGGTCGGCGTCGCGGGACTGATCATGCCGTGGAACGCGCCGCTCATGCTCACGACACTGGAGGCTCGCCCCGGCGCTCGCCGCCGGGAACACGGTCGTGCTGAAGCGCGGAGTGGTCTCCGTGTCGGCGACGCTGCTGGCGGAGCTGAACGAGGAAGGGACGCATTTCGCACGCCGAGGGCCTCGTCTCCGGCACGCCCGTCGCAGGACAGGGCGGTGAGAAGAGTCGAACCTACGGCACACTGACGCGCACACAGCTCTCTCTCGCGCTTCCTACATAATCGAACATCGTCTCGACAAATCGACGTTTTCCTGATTAGTTTCACCCAGGCGACTGAGCGAACGGTCACGAGAGCCGACGGAGAAGTCGAACCCTCGGCGTCGTACGGCTCTGGCTGATCGGTCGGACACGAACCGAATGCGGGTCATGGACGGTCGAGGAAGGAGGAGGTCCGGTGAAGCGGTTCTGGTTGGTTGCGGCCGTTGGTGCCCTGGCGGCGCTCATGGCTTCGTTGGGCGGGTCGATCGCCTACGGAGGGTCGAGCTCGGCGAGCGCTGCCGCCCCGATCAAGCTCGGCGTTCTCACGCCGCTGACCGGGAACTTCGCACCCTGGGGCATCCAGGTGCGCGCGGGGGCGGCGCTTGCGGTGAACGAGATCAACAGGTCGGGCGGCGTAAAGGGGCGCGGGCAGGGGCGGCTGCTCAACCTCGCCGTCGCCGACGACCAGTCGACGAACACGAACGCGGGCATCGACGGCTTCCGGCGCCTGACACAGCAGGAGGGAGCCGTCTCCGTCGGAGGCATCATCGGCAGCCCCATCGGGCTTGCGACCTCGCGGCTCGCCGAGGAGGCGAAGGTGCCGCTGTTCCTCGTGAAGTCGGGGAACAACGAGATCCTCACGCAGTCGTCGCGCTACACGTTCCGCACCTGCCTGCCCTCTGCTGCAATGGTCGCTCAGTCGGTCGTGCAGCTCGCGCAGCGTCGTTCGATCACGAGCGTCGGAGTGATGATCGCCGATTACGCGTGGGGCCAGTCGTTCAAGTCGTCGCTCGAGGATGCGGCCAAGTCGACGCCGAACATCAAGTTCAACGTCCAGGTTGCGCCGGTTCCGACGACCAACTTCACGCCGTATCTGCGTTCGTTCGGCGACGTGTCGTTGATCGTGGCGACGGGCCATCCGCCGGGCGCGCCGCTGGTCCTGGCTCAGTCAGCACAGCTGGGCCTGAAGGCGCCGGTGTTGGGTGCGGATGGGCCGTACTCGCTCACCGCGAAGAACGCTGCGTCGGCGGCGTTCGGCCGCTACAGCGACTTCAAGTGCATGGCCACGGCGAGCAAGCAGTACAAGAGCCTCGCGAAGCGCTACCTGCGCACGTTCCCGCAGAACGAGTTCATGGAGGACGACGCGCTCGCCGGCTACGCGTACGTGAAGATCGTCGCCCAGGCGATCCAGAACGTCGGGACCGACCCGCAGGCGATCGCGGCCTATGTCCACAAGACGACGTTCAACATCCCCGGGTACGCGTGGCCGCTCAGGTGGACGCAGTGGGGCGAGATGATCGGGGCGCGACCGCAGTTCGCCGTCCTGACCCGGGGCGCGCCGCCTGAGGCCGGGTTGAACACCGCTTCGACCACCTTCTGGCCGAGAGTGCTGTTCAAGTCGAAACCGCTGCCTCCCTACCGTCCACCGTCGTAGCCCCGGAGGCCGAATCTGCTCCTCGAGGTCGACGACATAACGAAACGGTTCGGGGTCTCCCGGCCGTCGACGGCGTGACGTTCGGGATCGACGACGGCGACATCGTCGCCGTCGTCGGTCCGAACGGGGCCGGAAAGAGCACGCTCCTGAAGGTCCTCGTCGGGCTAGAGCGGCCGACACGCGGCAGCGTCCGGCTGCACGGCGCGAGGGTCGACGGTCTTACCCCTCATCAGGTCAGGCGCAAGGGGATCGCGATGGCCATGCAGCGGCCGCTCCCCTTCGGCTCGATGACCGTCGTGGAGAACGTCGTCCTCGGCGCGATGTTCGGTGCCTCTCACGGTGTCGTCGGCGAGCGAGAGGCGAGGCGGCGTGCGGTCGAGGCGCTGGCCTTCGTCGGGCTGAAGGAGAGGGCCGGCGAGCCGGTCTCGAACCTGAACCTCCACCAGCTGCGGTTCCTCGAGCTCGCCAAGGCGATGGCGGGGGAGCCGAGGCTGCTGCTGCTTGACGAGGTGATGGCGGGCCTCAACGAGTCCGAGCTCGCGGCGTCGGTTGAGATCGTGCGCAACGTCCGGGACCGGCTTGGAACGACCATCCTCTGGGTGGAGCACGTGATGAGCGCAGTGATCCAGCTCGCGGAGCGTGCGATCGTCCTCAACTTCGGCAAGCTCCTGGCCGAGGGCCGTCCCGAGGTTGTGATGCGGGACCCGCAGGTCGTCGACGCGTATCTCGGGAAGCCCCGCGTTGCTTGAGGTCGCCGGGCTCGCGGCTGGGTATCTCGGCGAGCGTGTCATCGACGGCGTCGACGTCGAGGTTCGCACCGGTGAGGCGGTGGCGATCGTCGGCTCGAATGGTGCGGGGAAGACGACGCTCTTCCGGGCGATCGCCGGTCTGCTCCCCGTGATGGAGGGCCGGGTCGTCCTCGACGGAACGGATCTGACTCGTCGTCCCGCCCACCGCAGATCGCGTGCAGGAATCGCGTATGTTCCTGCCGAGCGCCACCTGTTCCCGGCGATGAGCCTGAAGAGCAATCTGGTTCTGGGCGCCTATCCCAACCGGCCGGACCCCGGGACGCTCGAGTTCGTCTACGACCTCTTCCCGCGGTTGCAGGAACGACAGCGCCAGCAGGCGGGAACCCTGAGCGGCGGTGAGCAGCAGATGCTGGCAATGGCTCGCGCGCTGATGGCGCGGCCGCGGCTGCTCATGCTCGACGAGCCGACGACGGGTCTCTCTCCCAAGATCGCGGAGATCGCATTCGAGGTATTCGAGGAGCTCAAGGAACAGGGGATGACGCTTCTGATCGCGGAGCAGCAGGTCCCGCTCGCGCTCTCGGTTGCCGACCGCGGCTACGTGCTCGAGAACGGGCGGATCCGCCTCGAGGGAGCCTCCACCGAGCTCGAGCGCAACCCGGAGGTGCGACGCGCATACCTGGGTGTCGCGTGAGAGCGGTCATCCTCGACGGGATCGTGCTCGGGCTGGCGTTCGGCCTGCTCGGCGTCGGGATGACACTGGTCTACGGTCTCGGCGGCGTCCTCAACCTCGCGTACGGCCAGATCGTGGTGCTCGCGGCGATCGTCGCCTCGCTCGTCATGGAGGACGGCGTTGCGACGGTTCTGGCCGCCCTCGTGGGCGTGCTGGCGGCGGCCGGCGTCGCAGTCCTGCTCGACCTCACGTTGATGCGACCGGTGTACCGGCAGCATGGCGAGGAACGGACGCTGTTGGGGCTCCTCCTGACGCTGGGAGCCGCCTTCGTGATCGGGGGCCTGCTCACCTGGCGGTATCCAGCCGGCGCTCTGTACATCAACATCAGCGGAGAGCCGGTCTCGATCCTCGGCGTGCCGATGGCGTTGGGAAGCATCTGGGCCTCCGTGATCGCCCTCGCGGTCGGGGCCGTGCTCCTTCTGTTCTTCGGCGCCACGACCTTCGGGCGGGGCGTCCGCTCCGTGATCCAGGACGAGACCGGAGCCCGGCTCGTCGGCATCAACCCGGCGTTCGTCCGCACGGTCATCTTCGCGCTGAGCGGCGTGCTGGCCGGGATCGTGGCGATCACGCAGTCGATGAACGGGCCGTTGACGGTCAACGCAGGCTTCGAGCTCACGACCTTCGCGCTGATCGTCACCGTCGTCGGCGGTCTGGGCAGCGTGGCAGGAGCGTTCCTCGCCGGCGTGCTGCTCGGGGTCGTCAACACGCTGAGCGCCCACTACATCGGGCAATACATCACGACCATCATCCTCCTCGGTGCCGCCGCCCTAACGATCCTCATCCGGCCACGCGGATTGCTGGGGCGGTAACTCGATGGCGAAGACGAGGAACGTCGGCCGGGCGCTCCTGCCAATCGTCGTGACGGTAGCGATCCTCGCGATCCTCCCGTCGGTCTGGTTCGGGGACTCGCCATACACGACGTCGCTGGCCGTCCAGGCACTGGTGTTCGCCTCGTACGGCGTCGGCTTCAACGTGATCTTCGGGAGCACGAACCAGCTCTTCCTCTGCGTCGGCGCCTTGGCCGGGATCGGTGGCTACGGTGCTGTGATCGTCCTGGACGAGACCTCGCTGCCGATGGCGGCGTGCGTGGTCGTGGGCACGGCGAGCGCGGCGATCGTCGGCGGGCTCCTCAGCTGGATCGCGGTGCGGCGCTCGCTCGGCATCATCTTCACCGGCATCGTCACGCTCGTCTTCTCGCTCGCGTTCGCCAACCTTCTCCTCGGCCAGCGTGACCTGACGGGAGCCGAGTCCGGTCTCGTCGTGACGGCGGCCGCCGACCGACTCGGGGACGATCGCATCGGCGGCTACTACCTCTTCGCGGGCCTCCTCGTCGTCTTCCTGATCGTCTTCCGAGCGCTGCAGCTCTCGCACGTCGGGTGGGCCTTCCGGGCGTTGCGCGACGACGAGGTCGCGGCCGAGCTGGCGGGGGTCGACGTCGCGCGCTACCGGATCTACGCGGCGACGGTCGGCTCGGCGATGATCGGGCTCACGGGCGCCCTCCTCGCGTACAGCTCGGGCTTCATCAGCCCCTCGACGTACAGCTTCGACCGCGTGGATGTGCGCGTCCTCGTCCTCGTCGCGTTCGGCGGCCTCGGCACGCTGCTCGGACCCGTGATCGGGGCGGGGGTGTTCGCGATCCTGGACGAGAGGCTGACCACGAGCCTCGAGCTACGGGAGGTCCTCTACGGCATTTTCGTGATCACGATCTTCCTCGGCTTCAGACACGGTGTGGTCCATGCCGTCGTGGCCCTCTACAACCGGCTCGCAGGCCACCGCCGCGGAGAGCCCACGAGATGACCGGACTTCTCTCCTTCATCGGCGCTCGCGGGGGTACCCCCGGGGTGGCCTCTCCGGGGGCGCCTTCGGGTTCGGGGTCGCGGCGATCAGCCACAGTCTCACCGTCGACGGGCCACCCCCTCCTCCCTGACGGTCTGCCCCGCGCTCCCGCTTGTTCACCCGAGGATGCGCTCGCGGACGCACTCGGCTGCGGGCGGGGCTAGGGATAGACGGCGTCGGGCTCCTGCTCCAGACCCTCCGGCCAGTCGAAGATCTCGGTCAGCACCTTGAGGTCCTCGTCGGTCGACAGGTACGCGAACGTCGCGCCTTCGTAGACCCCGCCGAGGACCACGCGCCGACCCTGCGTGCGCATGCCGTCGAGCACCTCCCGGTACGGCGTGCCTCCGACGGCAACGTGGTGCAGCCCCTCGCCCCTCGACGCGAGGAACTCCGCGTAGATGCTCCGCTCGTCGAGCGGCTGCACGAGCTCCCACTGGACGCTCCCGACCATCGTCACCGCCAGGCGCCACGCACCGTCGGTCGGAGGCTCGCCCTCGCCGAGGGGGGCGACCTTGGCGGGGTCGAACTCGTAGAGCTCCCAGGGGCCGATGCCGTACTCCTCGACGTACGTCCGTAGCGTCGCCTCGAGGTCGCGCACGACGATCGCGATCTGGAGGGTCTCCGTGAAGAGGGGCTCGCGCACCACCAGGCTCCTTCTCTCGTACGACGGGGGCGCCATCGTACGCCGGTGCGCTCCGGTTGGGTTTGCGCGGTGGCCGCCGGAGATGATTCGATCACCCCGTGCCGACGATGCGCGCAGCGGTGACGCGGGGCCGGGGGTCGATGGAGCTCGTCGCCGTCGACGAGCCCGACAAGCCGGGGCCCGGGCAGGTGCTTGTCGCGCCGGAGGCAGTCGGCCTCTGCGGCTCGGACTTCCACTACTTCCTCGGCGACATCGGGACGATCGACGATCCCTCGACGCTCTACCCCCGCGTGCAGGGGCACGAGGCGGCCGGGACGATCCTCGACGTCGGCCCCGACTGCCCGCCGGATCTCACCGCCGGGACGCGTGTCGCCCTCTGGCCCGTCGCGTCGTGCGGCCGCTGCTACGCGTGCCGGGTCGGCCGCGGCAACGCGTGCGTGAACATCAGCCTGATCGGCGTCCACGAGGACGGCGCGCTCCAGCAGCAGCTGCTCGTCCCGGCCGCCCAGGTGTTTCCCGTCGGCGACCAGGATCCGGCGCTCGCCGCGCTCATCGAGCCGGTCTCGATCGCCGTCCGGGCAGTCGTTCGCGGCCGCGTGGCCACCGGCGAGCGGGTCGTCGTCCTCGGGGCGGGGCCAATCGGCCAGGCGCTCGCGCTGGCGGCCACCGACCGCGGGGCATCCGTGCTGCTCGTGGACACGCTTGCGAGCCGGCTTGCGCGCGGCCCGGCGATGGGCGCCGAAGTGCTGAAGGTCGGCGCCGACGACGACCTCGCCGCCGCGATCCGCGAGTGGGCGGGAGCCGAGGGGCCCGAGGTGGTGATCGAGGCGACGGGCGTGCCCGCCCTCGTTCAGCGCTCCGTCGAGCTCGTCTCGCACGCCGGGCGCGTGGTGGTCGTCGGCCTCTCGGCCGACCACGCCCCGGTGCGGGTCGGCGACCTTCCGCTCAAGGAGATCGACGTGCTCGGCGTCAGCTGCTGCGGGGCGGAGGAGTTCGCCGCCGCGGTCGACCTCGTCGGCCGTCGGCGCGATGCCGCGGCCGGGCTCGTCACCCACGAGTTCGCGCTCGAGCAGGCGCCGGAGGCGATCGCCTACGCGATCGCGCACCCTGCCGAGGTGATGAAGGCGGTCGTGCGGGTGGACGCCGCGTGAACGTGTCGTCGCAGTTCGACGTGTCGGGGTTCGGTGTCATCGTGACCGGCGGGGCGAGCGGGCTCGGGCTGGCGTACGGCGAGGTGCTCGCCGCCCACGGCGCCCGGGTCACCCTGATCGACCTCGACGACGCCGCCCTTGCGGCGGAAGTCGAGCGGCTCGAGAGCGAGGGGCTCGACGTGCGCGGCGCCGTGGCCGACGTGACGGACCATGCGAACCTCGACCTTGCGATCGACGAGGCGGCGGACGCGTACGGCCGGCTCGACGTCGCGTTCGCGAACGCAGGCATCGACTCCGGCGTCGGCTTCGTCGCCGGCTGGGCCGGGAGCGAGCGTCCGCGGGTCGAGGAAGGCGCCGTGGAGCGCTACGCCGACGACCGCTGGAACCGCGTGATCGACGTCAATCTCAACGGCGTCTTCGCCACCGCGCGCGCCGCGGCCAGGCACATGCGCCCGCACGGGTACGGCCGTATCGTGGTGACGACGTCGCTGGCGGCGACCAAGGTCGAGCCCGTGATCGGCTCCGCCTACATGGCCGCCAAGGCCGGTGCCCGCCACCTCGTCCGCTGCCTGGCGCTCGAGCTCGCCGCCGACGGCGTCACGGCGAACGCGATCGCGCCCGGCTTCTTCGTGACGAACATCGGTGGGGGGCACGCGCACGACCCGGGCCTGCAGGCGATGGTCGCGAAGGACGTCCCGATGCATCGCGTCGGGCAGCCCGACGACGTCAAGGGCCTCGCCCTCTTCCTCGCCTCGCCGGCGTCGGAGTACATCACCGGACAGGAGATCGTGATCGACGGCGGCTGGGGTCTCGGCATCGCCGACTGAACCTCCCGCTCCCTCGAAGGCGGCGGCGTATAGTCGCCAGGTGGGCGGCCTCCAGGTCCTCGACGCGGGCACGGCGCAGACGGTGCAGCGGGTCTGCGACGCGATCGTGCCCGGCTCCGCACGGGTGCGCCCCGAGGTCTACGTCGACGCGCTGCTCGCCCGGATGGACGACGGAACCCGCGGCGCGGCGATCGCGGCCTTCGCGACCGTGGCCGACGGCGACGTCGCCGACCACGTCGCCACGCAGGAGTTCGCCTGGGTGCGGGCGCTCGCGATCGAGGCGTTCTACAGCGACTTCGTCGCGCCCGGCGTGGACGCGACGGGAGCCTGGGAGGAGATCGACTTCTCGACGCCGCTCGCGACCCGTCTGAAGAAGGACTGGTCGTACCTGGGGATCTCGTGACCGGCGAGAGGTTCGACGTGGTCGTCGTCGGCTCGGGCGCGGGGGGCGGCGTCGTGGCCGGGGAGCTCGCCGACCGCGGGCGAAACGTGCTGCTGCTGGAGGCCGGCCCGCACCGCACGGCGGCCGACTTCACGCGCTGGGAGGCGAAGGCGAACCACGACTTCTGGTGGCCGCTGCGGTTCGCCCCGATCGACGGCGGCGCCGGCGGGGTCGTGGCGCTCCTCGCCGCGCGATGCGTCGGCGGGACGACCACGATCAACACGAAGGTCGCGCTGCGGGCGGCCGACCACGACTTCGCGAAGTGGCACGAGGCGAGCGGCCTCCAAGGCTCGGGGAGCGCGCCGTTCGCGTCGTCTGACCTGGCCCCGCACTACGACCGTGTCGAGCAGCGGCTCGGTGTCCGCGTGCGGTCGGACTGGCGCAAGAGCGTGTACACCGTCGAGCCCGGCTTCCGCGCGCTCGGGTCGCAGCTCGAGCCGGTGCATGCGTACACGGACGCCAACTGCATGAGCTGCGGGTCCTGCCTGCAGGGCTGCCCGACGAACGCGGGCAAGTCGACGATGAACACCTACATCCACGACGCGTGGGCGACGGGGCGGCTCGAGCTGCGCGCCGAGGCGCCGGTGCAGCGGATCGTCGTCGAAGGCGGGGAGGCGAAAGGCGTCGAGTACGTCGATGGCGACGGGACGCTCCGCCGCGTCGACGCGGGCGCCGTGGTCGTCGCTGCCGGCACGCTCAACACGCCGCAGCTCCTGCTGCGCTCCGGCCTGCCGGACACGGCGAGCGCCCGGCTCGTCGGCCGCAACCTCGGCTTCCATCCCGTGCGCCTCGTCTACGGGCTCTTCGACGAGCCGCAGGACGCGCACATGGTCTACCCGATCTCCGCACACGCGATGGAGCACCAGCGCGACGAGAACGGCGGCTTCGTGATCGAGGCCACGACGATCCAGGACCCGATCGCGTTCGCGACGACGCTCGAGGACGAGGGCGGGCCGCTCTGGGGGCAGCCGCTCGTCGACGCTGTTCGGATGTTCCGGCGGTGGGTCGGGGTGCTCGCGATGGTGAACGACGAGAACAACGGCAGCGTCTCGCTCGACGACGACGGCGGCGAGGTGTTCGCGGCCGCGTTCAACGAGCGGGAGACCAAGCGCCTGGACGCGGCGCTCCAGTTCTCGCGCGACGTGCTCGAGGCGGCCGGCGCCACCCGGGTCTGCTGGACCGGGATCGCGTCGACCCACGTCCAGGGCACCTGCAGGATGGGCAGCGATCCCGAGCGCTCGGTCGTCGACTCCGACGCGCGCGTGTGGGGCGTCGAGCGCCTCTACGTCGGCGACGGCTCGATCGTGCCGCGCACTCTCTCCGTCAACCCGTCGCTCACGATCATGGCGCTCGCGACCCGTGTCGCCGAGCACCTCCACGACGACCCCCACGGCTACCTCTCGTGAGCGACTCCGTCGTCGTCGTCAGCGCTCACTCCGCCGACTTCGTCTGGCGTGCCGCAGGGGCCATCGCCCTCGCCGCCGAGGCGGACGCCGACGTCCACGTCATCTCGCTCTCGTACGGCGAGCGCGGCGAGTCCGGCGAGCTCTGGAAGGAAGAGGGGCAGACGGAGGAGCGCGTCAAGGAGATCCGCCACGCCGAGGCGGAGGAGGCGGCGAACGCGTTGGGCGCGAGCTTTCGCAGCCTCGACCTGGGGGACTACCCGCTCGTGCTGGACGCGGCTGCCGTCGAGGTCCTCACCGACGTGCTGCGCGAGCTGGCGCCGCGCCTCGTCCTGACCCATGCCGCCCTCGACCCGTTCAACCCCGACCACGGCGTCGCACACGATGCGACCGTCCGGGCCCGCCAGCTCGCGAGCGGCGCCGGCGTCGCGAGCGGGTTCGTCACGATCACCCCGCCCGAGCTGCTCTCGTTCGAGCCGCACCAGCCCGAGCTCTGCGGCTTCGTCCCGACGACCTTTCTCGACATCACCCCGGTGTGGGACAAGAAGGTGGCCGCGATGGAGGCGATGGGCGCCCAGTCCTATCTGCGGCAGTACTACTCCGAGCGGGCGGGGCACCGGGCGAACCACGCACGGCGCATCTCGGGCCGGAGCGAGGTCAGGTACGCGGAGGCGTTCCAGCGCGAGCTGCCGGTCGTGGTGGACGCGCTGTGACCGACTACGCCGCACTCGCGGCGCTCGGCGTGGCGACCGTGCACGAGGCGGCGGGGCGCACCGGCATCGTCGATCTCCCCCTGACCCGGGTCGTGCCGGGCTCGCGCGTGGCGGGGCCGGCGCGCACGGCACTCTGCACGCCCGGCGACAACACGATGGTGCATGCGCTCGTCGCGCACGCGCAGCCCGGTGACGTCCTCGTCCTGACGAGCACCGAGCCTGCGCCCGTCGCATTCGTCGGCGATCTGCTCGCGACGCAGGCCCGGGCGCAGGGTGTCGCGGGGATGCTCGTCGACGGCGCTGTCCGCGACCTCGACGAGCTCGCCGAGCTCGGCCTGCCGATCTGGACGCGGTTCGTGTGCGCGCAGGGCGCGACGAAGGGCGGGATCGGGAAGCTCGACGTCCCGGTCGTCGTCGGGGGCGCCGAGATACGGCCTGGCGATCTCGTCGTGATGGACTGCGACGGCGCGGTGGTGCTCGCGGCCGACCGGGTCGACGAGGTGCTGCCGGCCGCGCGGGAGCGCGCGGCCCGGGAGACCGCCGTGCGGGAGCGCTACGCGCCGGCGAGCTCTCGTACGACCTGCAGGGCCTCCGCGCGCTCGTCGAGGGCTGACGATGGAGGTCGCCGTGCTCGGCCTGGGGGAGGCCGGCGGGCGGATCGCCGCCGACCTGACGGCGGCGGGCTGCGTCGTCCGCGGCTGGGACCCCGTTGCACACCCCGCCGGGATCGCGATCGCGGCCGACGGCTCGTCCGCCGTCGACGGCGCCGAGGTCGTGCTCAGCGTCAACGCGGCCGCAGTCGCTCGCGACGTCGCGCTAAGCGTGGCGGGCGCGCTCCACCGCGGCGCGATCTATGCCGATCTCAACACGTCCTCGCCCGCGCTGAAGCGGGACCTGGCGGGGATGGTCCCGGTGCCGTTCGTGGACGTCGCGCTCGTCGGGGTCGTCGCGAGCCTCGGCCTCGAGACGCCCGCGCTCGCCTCCGGCGCGGGGGCTGAGCGGTTTGCCGCGCTCTTCCGGCCGCTCGGCATGCCCGTCGACGTGGTCGGACACGAGCCCGGGCAGGCGGCCGGGCTGAAGCTCCTGCGGAGCGTGTTCATGAAGGGCCTCGCGGCCGCTGCGCTCGAGAGCGTCGAGGCGGCGCGGGCCGCGGGCGTCGAGGACCGCGTCCGGGCCGACATCGCCTCGGTGATCGGCGAGCCGCTCCTCGAGCGGCTGCTCTCGGGATCGCGTGCGCACGCCGCGCGGCGGGTGGACGAGATGCAGGCCGCTGCCGCCTACCTCGACGAGCTCGCCGTCAGCCCCCGCGTCGCCGGGGCGGCGTCCGGGTGGCTCGAGCAGCTGCGGGACGAGCCGCCCGCGGCCTGATGCGCGGCGCGACGGTCGCCGCCGTGCTCGGGAAGCTCGGGATCGAGCGGCCCGAGGCGAATCTCGAGGGGCTACGGATCGTCTATGGGGCCTGGTGCGGCCGCGTCCCGTTCGACAACGTGCAGAAGCTGATCCATCTGGCCGAGAGACGACCCGGGCCGCTGCCGGGCTCGACGGCGGAGAGTTTCTTCGCGGCATGGCTCGACGACGGCACCGGGGGGACGTGCTGGTCGGGCAACGGCGCCCTTCACGCCCTGCTCGCGGCGCTCGGCTTCGACGTCGAGCGGGTGATCGCGACCATGCTCTCCTCGCTGCGGGCGACCGAGCCCAACCATGGCTCCGTCCTCGCAACGGTCGACGGCGAGCGCTGGCTCGTCGACGCGTCGATCCTCTCCGGCTCGCCGATCCGCGTCCCTGAGCCCGGAGCGACCGGTGATGCGGGTCCGCTCCCGCGCTTCGAGTGGCTCGAGGGGCGCCCTGCCGTCCTCTGGCGGACGGCGAGCACGCCGGAGGGGTTCCACTGCCGGATCGAGGCGATCGGCGCCGGCCCGGCGGAGTGGGACGAGCGCCACCAGCGGACGGCGACCTCCGGCCCGTTCAACTACGGGCTGAACGCGCGGCTGCTCGACGGCGACGCGAGCGTGGGCGTCTCCCGGGGTCGGCGGTTCAGGCTCGAGCCGGACGGCTCCGTCGCCGAGTGGAAGGTGGACCGGGAAGGGCGCGTCGCGTTCCTCGTCGAGATCCTGGGCGTCGCGGAGCGGGTCGCCGTGCGCGTGCCCGACGATCGTCCACTGCCGGAGTGACCCGGACCGGCTCTTCAGCCCGGGACGAGCCGGTGACCCATGCCGAGCGAGATGTCGTCGGCGGTCTTCTTCACCGCAGGGGCGAAGCGCGCGGTCAGCTCGTCCATCGACCCCATCGTGCGGTGGATCGCCAGGTTGAGCGCGGCGAGCACCTCGCCCGAGTGCGCGTGGATCGGGGCCGCGATCGACCGCAGCCCGTACGCGAGCTCCTCGTCGTTGACGGCGATGCCCGTGGCGCGAATCCGCCCGAGCTCGGCCCTGAACGCCTCGGGGTCGGTGATCGTGTTCGGGCCGCGAGGGACGAACTCGATCCGCGCGATCAGCTCGTCGCGCCGATCCGGGGGGACGAAGGCGAGGATCGCCTTGCCCATCGCCGTGCAATACGCGGGCAGCCGCGCGCCGACGTGGAGGTTGAGGTCGATGTCGCGCTGCCCGGGCTGCGCGGTACGGCAGCGCTCGATGTAGACCACGTCGATGCCGTCGAGGATCGCGAGGTTGACCGTGTGGCCCGTCTCATCCGAAAGCCGGCGGAGATGGGGCGCGGAGATCTCGCGCACGTCCATCGAGTTGATCGCCGAGAACCCGAGGTCGAGCACCTTCGGCCCGAGCCGGTAGCGCTTCGAGTCGGGGTCCTGCTGGAGGTACCCGAGCTGGGCGAGCGTCGCGATGTAGCGGTGTGCGGTGCTGCGGCTCAGCGACAGCTCGCGCGAGAGCTCGCTGACGCCGATCAGCGGCCTCTCGGAGTCGAACGCGGAGAGGATCGCGAGCCCGCGCTCGAGCGACTGCGAGGTCCCCGTGCCCGTGTCCTGCACGCAGCGATCCTAGCGCGTTGTCTCATTCACCGGAACACCGTCTTGACAAACGGGCAGGCGGTTGAGAGGGTCCAGTCGCTTGCGCCGGGGCGCCGCCGCCGCGCGTCTGCACGCGGGCGTCGGCGGTCACCACGCGGGTTCGAGCAACGGGAGGAGCAGCGGGTTGTGACGAGCGGCGAGCAACGCGAGCAGGTCGAGCTGGTTGCGCTCTACTGGACGGTCTCGGGGCCGGTCGAGGTGCACGTCGGGCGCGAGTGGAGCCTCTTCGACTGGGCCGATCGCTGTGCCGAGGCGCGCACGGCCGGTTTCAGCGGCCTTGGCATCTGGCACGCCGACCTCGAGCACGTGCTCGAGACGCGCAGCCTCCAGGAGATGAAGCGCGTCTTCGACGACCACGGGCTCCGCCATCTCGAGGTCGAGTGCCTGCTCGACTGGTTCCTCGACCCGGACGACGAGCGGCGCCGCGCATCGGACGCGACGCGTGCGCTGCTCTTCGAGGCCGCCGGCGTTCTCGAGGCCCACCACGTCAAGGTCGCCAACATCTTCGGGAGGGAGGCATCCCTCCCGCAGCTGACGGAGCGCTTCGGCGAGCTCTGCGCCGACGCGGCGCGGCACACCGACGCCAAGATCGTCTACGAGTTGATGCCCCCCGACGTCAACGTCCACACGATCGATGCCGTCCTCGAGGTCGTGGTCGGTGCCGGCGCGCCGAACGGCGGCGTCGCGATCGACACCTGGCACATGTCGAAGCTCGGCATCGTGCCCGACGAGCTGCGCCGGATCCCCGTCGAGTACCTGTCGTGGGTCGAGCTCTCCGACGGCCAGGTCGAGAACATGGACGACCCCGTGGACGAGGTCATCAACCATCGCGCCCTGCCGGGCGAGGGGGAGTTCGACATCCGGGGATACGTCGACGCCTGCCGGGACCACGGCTACGCGGGCCCGTGGGGCGTCGAGGTGCTCTCCGAGGAGCTGCGCAACAATCCGATCGACGTCATCTTCCGGCGGGCCTACGAGACGACCATCAGCCAGTTCGGGCAGGAGAGGAGCTCCGCATGACAGCACCGTTTCTCCGCAGATCCCGGATCTGCCGGAGCAGATCCGGGATCGCGACAATCCCTGAAGCGGCCGCTAGCGCGGCCGGCGGCGCCGACTCGCGCGAGCGGGGGCGGTTGACATGAGCGCACCGCAGGGAGTCGAGTCGCTCGAGCGGGAGCATCTCGTCTGGATCCTCCGCCAGATGCTGCGGATCCGCGAGTTCGAGGAGCGGGTCAAGCGGACGTTCGAGGAGCACCCCGGCGTGATCCGCGGGCACACGCACCTCGCCGACGGTGCCGAGGCGTCGATCGTCGGCTCGATCTCGAACCTCGGCCCGGACGACCAGTTCTTCACGACCTACCGCTGCCACGGCTATCCGATCGCGCGCGGCACCGACCCGAAGGCGATGATGGCCGAGATCTACGGGCGCCAGGACGGCATCTGCAAGGGGCTCGGCGGCTCGATGCACCTGACCGACGTCTCCAACGGGTTCCTCGGGACGTCGGGCATCGTCGGCGCCGGCATCCCGCACGCGACGGGCGCCGCCTGGGGGGCCCAGATCCGCGGCCAGGGGCAGGTGGTGCTCTGCTTCTTCGGCGACGGCGCCTCCAAGCAGGGCGCGTTCTTCGAGTCGCTGAACATCGCGTCGCTGTGGAAGCTCCCGATCGTCTACGTGATGGAGAACAATGGCTACAACGTCCACACGAGGACGGAGCAGGAGGACGCGAACCGCGCGTCCGGCGAAGACCTGTCCGTCAAGGCGAAGGCGTTCAGCATGCCCGGCGTGACGATCGACGGGCGCGACCCGCTCGAGGTGTACGAAACCGTCCGCGTCGCGGTCGCGCGCGCGAGGGCGGGGGACGGCCCGACGCTCGTCGAGTCGCAGATGTACCGCCTCTCGGCGCACGGGAACATCATCGCCCCGCCCGGCGTCCCGCTTCACTTCCCCGAGCACGAGGCGATCGAGAAGTTCGGCGCGCCCGAGGAGTACGAGGCCGCGAAGCAGGGCGACCCCGTGCCCGCGTTCCGCGGCCGGCTCGTGGCCGACGGCGTCCTCACCGGCGAGGAGGCCGACGCGATCGCCGCGGAGGTGCGCGAGGAGATGCAGGCCGCGGTCGACTTCGGCCTCGCGAGCCCCTTCCCCGAGGTCGAGACCGCTCTCGACTTTGTCTACGCATGAGGAGGCGATGACGAATGGCACATGAGCTCCCGTACATCGCCGCGATCATCGAGGCGATCCAGCTCGAGATGGAGCGCGACGACAGCGTTCTCTATTTCGGGCAGAACATGGCCACGACGGAGAACGAGCCGTTCGTGGACGCGTTCGGCAAGGACCGCGTACGCGTGACGCCGATCTCCGAGACGGCCGAGATCGGGATCGCCGTCGGCGCTGCGCTCGCCGGCTACCGGCCGGTCGTCGAGCTGTACATGGCCGAGTTCATGCTCGTCGCGATGGACCAGGTGCTGAACGAGGCGCCTCGGTTCCGCGGCATGAGCGGCGGCCAGGTGAAGGTGCCGATCGTGCTCAAGGCCGGCTACGGCTTCACCGCCGGCTGGGCGGGCCAGCACACCGGGACGTTGAGCGCGCTCTTCATGGGCGTGCCGGGCCTCAAGGTCGTCGCCCCGTCGACGGCCGCCGACGCCAAGGGGTTGATGGCGACCGCGATCCGCGACGACAACCCTGTCGTCTACCTGCACCACTACTTGCTCACCCTCGACCACGGCGACGTGCCGGACGGCGAGTACCTCGTCCCCTTCGGCGAGGCGTCGGTGAGGCGCGAGGGCTCGGACGTCACGATCGTCGGCACCGGCTGGACGGTCGACCGCGCGCTCGGCGCCGCGGAGCGGCTCGCGGGGGAGGGCATCCAGGCGGAGGTGATCGACCCGCGCACGCTCGCGCCGCTCGACACCCGGACGATCCTCGAATCGGTGGACAAGACGGGTCGGCTCGTGCTCGTCGACCAGGCAACGCGGCACGCGTCGGTGTCGACGGTGATCGCGGGCGAGGTCGCGGAGCACGGCTTCGGGTCACTCAAGGCGCCGATCGTCCAGGTCACCGGCCTCGACGCGACGATCCCGTACTCGGAGCCGCTCGAGGCGTTCGTCCTGCCCGACGAGGACAAGATCGTCGCCGCGGTGCAGCGCGTGCTCGGCACGGCGCCCGTGACCGCGTGAGCCGTTGACGGAGGAGCTCGGGGGCGAGCAGGCGACCCGCCTGCTCGCCACCATGTGGCGGATCCGGCTCTTCGAGGAGCGCGTGGGGCAGCTCACCCGTGCGGGTGAGATCGACGGGCTGATCCACCTCTCGATCGGGCAGGAGGGCGTCGCGAGCGCCGTCTGCGCGCAGCTCCGCGACGACGACCACGTCTACTCCGGGCACCGGGCGCACGGGCACGCGATCGCAAAGGGGGCGAGCCTCGATCGCGTGATGGCCGAGCTGATGGGGCGCGATACGGGTCTCTGTCGCGGACTCGGCGGCTCGATGCACCTGGTCGACGCCGAGCGAGGCTTCATGGGCGCGACAGGCGTCGTCGGCGGAAACGTCCCGATCGCGCTCGGGAGCGCGCTCGCCGCGCGCCTTCGAGGCAGCGACGCGGTCGCGGTCGTCTTTTTCGGCGACGGCGCCGTCCAGGCCGGCCACTTCAACGAGACGGTCAACCTCGCCGCGCTCTGGGGGCTGCCGCTGATCCTTGTCTGCGAGAACAACGGCTTCGCGGAGTTCACGCCGCGCTCGGCCCACACGGTGGTCGAGCGGGTGGCGGACGTCGTCGCGCCGTATGGCCTCGAGCGGTCGACGGTCGACGGCAACGACGTCCCGGCAGTGTGGGACGCGTTCGGGAGCTACCTCGCCGCGGCTCGCTCGGGCCTCGGGCCGTTTCTCCTCGAGTGCCTGACCCATCGCGTCCGCGGCCACTACGAGGGCGACCCCGGGCGCTACCGCGAGTCGCTGGCGGAGGCGGAGTGGAAGGAGAAGGACCCGATCCTGCGCCTCGAGCGTCACGGGCTCGCCGAAGGCTGGTACGGCGAGGACGAGCTGCGCGCGATCGCGACCGCTGCGGCCGAGGGCGTCGAGGCCGCGGTGCGCTTCGCGCAGGAGAGCCCGTATCCGCCGCACGGGCTCGTCGGCGAGATGGTGTACGCGGATGGCTGAGACGACGACCATCGCCGCCATCAACCGCACCCTTGCCGACGCCATGCGCGCGGACGAGCGGGTGATCGTCCTCGGCGAGGACGTGGCCGAGGGCGGCCCCTACACCGCCACGGCGGGGCTGGCCGAGGAGTTCGGTACCGCGCGCGTCATCAACACGCCCATCAGCGAGGCGGCGATCACGGGTGTCGCGATCGGCGCCGCGCAGGCAGGGCTCCGGCCCGTGCTCGAGATCATGTTTGTCGACTTCCTCGCGCTTGCGCTCGACCAGCTGGTGAACGCGGCTGCGAAGGCGCATTTCATGTCGGGCGGCCAGCTCACTGTGCCGCTCGTCGTCCGGACGCAGGGCGGCGCGGGACAGCGCGGCGCAGCGCAGCACTCGCAGAGCCTCGAGAGCTGGCTCACGCACGTGCCGGGGCTCAAGGTCGTGATGCCGAGCCGTGCGGTCGACGCGGCCGGCCTCCTCGCGAGCGCCATCGCCGACCCGAACCCCGTCGTCTTCGTCGAGTGCAAGACGCTCTACTTCCGCAAGGAGGACGCCCCCGACGATCCCGTACCGGTCCCGATCGGCGAGGCCGCGGTGCTTCGCGAGGGCCGTGACGTGACGGTCGTCGCGCTCTCGCGGCTCGTGCACGAGGCGCTCGCAGCGGCGGAGCGACTCGAGGCCGACGACGGGATCGAGGTGGAGGTGATCGACCCGCGCACGCTCGTCCCGCTCGATCTCGCGACGATCGTCGAGTCGGTGCAGCGCACCGGCTGCCTCGTGATCGCGCACGAGGCCGTAGAGCAGGGCGGCTTCGGGGCGGAGCTCGCCGCGCAGGTGCAGCAGGCGGCGTTCGACCACCTCGACGCGCCCGTGGCGCGCGTCGGCGCGCCGTTCGCTCCGATCCCGTTCAGCGGACCGCTCGAGGACGCGTACCTCCCGGGCGCCGACGACATCGTCGCGGCGGTGCGAGGGCTGAGATGATCGGGGGAACACCGTGTCCAGGAGCGCGGCGGGATCGAAAGACCGAAGGAGGGCTTCGATGGCGGACTACGTGATCGTTGGCGCGGGAACGGCGGGCTGCGTGCTTGCCGCCCGCCTGAGCGAGGACCCGGACGTCAGTGTGCTGCTGCTCGAGGCGGGCGGCCCCGACACCGCACCGGAGCTGCACATCCCCGCGATGTTCCCGGTCGTCTTCAAGTCGAGCCTCGACTGGGACCTCCTCGGCGAGCCGGAGCCGGGCCTCGGCGGCCGGCGGCTCTACCTGCCGCGCGGGCGCGTGATCGGCGGCTCCGGCTCGATCAACGCGATGATCTACCTGCGCGGCCACCGCGCCGACTTCGACGGGTGGGCGGCGGGCGGCTGCACCGGCTGGTCGTACGACGAGGTGCTGCCCTACTTCAAGCGCTCGGAGGACAACGAGCGCGGGGAGGACGCGTTCCACGGTGTCGGCGGGCCGCTCTCCGTGTCGAACAGCCGCTCGCTGAGCAGGTTCACCGACCTGATGCTCGAGGCCGCCGTGCAGGCCGGCTTCGACCACATCGGCGACCTGAACGTCGATCGCCCGGAGGGCGTCTCGCGCTTCCAGCTCACCCAGCGGAACGGGCTGCGCTGCAGCACGGCGGATGCGTTCCTCCACCCGGCGGAGGGCAGGCCGAACCTCGAGGTCACATCGGCGGTCTTCGTCGAGCGGCTCGTGTTCGAGGGCGAGCGCGCGGTCGGCGTCGAGCTCGTCCGGAACGGCGTCCGCGAGACGGTGCGCGCAGCGCGCGAGGTGATCGTCTCCGGCGGCGCGTACCACTCGCCGGTGCTCCTGATGCTCTCCGGGATCGGGCTCGCGGAGGAGCTCGAGCCGTTCGGCATCGCGGTGCGCCAGGAGCTGCCGGTCGGTCGCAACCTGCAGGACCACTGCATGGTCAACGTCAACTACCTCACCGACGAGCCGGGGCTTCACGGCATCTTCACGCCGGAGAACTTCGCGCTCTTGGAGAGCGAGGGCCGCGGACCGCTCACCTCGAACTACCCGGAGGGGGGCGGCTTCTTCCGCACCCGGCCCGAGCTCGAGGCACACGACGTCGAGTTCCACTTCGCGGCGGCACCGTTCTTCGACGAGGGGCTCACGCCCCCGCCGGACAACGGCTACGCCTTCGGTCCGGTGATCGTTAAGCCGACGTCCCGCGGCAAGGTGATGCTGCGCACCCCGATGGCGGACTCGAAGCCTCGGGTGCTCTGCAACTTCCTGACGACCGACGAGGATCGCGCGAGCATGCTCGCCGGCGTGCGGATCGCGCTCGAGATCGCAGCGCAGCCGGCGCTCAAGGCGATCGAGCGAGAGCCGCTCAGCGTGCCCGCCTCGGACTCGGAGGAGGACATCGTCGACTGGGTCGCGCGCGCGAGCCAGACCGTCTACCACCCGACGTCGACGTGTCCGATGGGCGAGGTGGTCGATCCGGAGCTGCGCGTCTACGGCGTCGAGGGCCTGCGCGTCGTCGACGCCTCGGTGATGCCGACGATCACCCGCGCGAACACGAACGCCGCGACGATCATGATCGCCGAGAAGGCGGCGGATCTCATCCTGGGGAAGGCGCCGCCGGCCGCGAGCGTGGCAGCGTCATAGCGGCCGAAGGGCCGTCTGGTGTCCGACTTTAAAGTCGGACACCAGACGAGGTCAGCCGCGCGCGGCGCGCTCGCGGGCGTACGCGACGAACGGCTCGATCGCGGCGGGGTCGACGAGCGCGTCGCGGCTCGCGACGTCTGCGACGGCCGCGCCGCCGATGATCCGCTTGACCGGGAGCTCGAGCTTCTTGCCCGTCATCGTGCGCGGGATCGCCGCCACGGCGTGAATCTCGTCGGGGCGGTGACGGGGCGAGAGGCTCGTCTTGAGCGCGTCGGCGATCCGGCGTCGGAGCGCCTCGTCGAGGGCGACGCCGTCGCGGAGGACGACGAAGAGAAGCAGGTCGTCGGTCTGCTCGAGGTGGACGACGAGGCTGTCCAGCACCTCGTCCATCTCCTCGACCACGCCGTAGAGCTCGCTCGTCCCGAGCCGGACTCCGCCGCGGTTGAGCGTCGCGTCGGAGCGCCCGGTGATCACGCAGCTGCCGCGCTCGGTGAACTGCACCCAGTCGCCGTGCCGCCAGACGCCCGGGTAGTGCTCGAAGTAGGCCGCCCGGTAGCGCGAGCCGTCGGGGTCGTTCCAGAAGCCGACCGGCATCGACGGCAGCGGGCGCCGGATCACGAGCTCGCCGAGCTCCCCGACGACGGGCTCTCCGTCGAGATCGAAGGCGACGGCGTCCACGCCGAGACACGGGGCGGTGATCTCCCCGGAGTAGACGGGCAGGATCGGGTACGCGGAGACGAGTCCCGAGCAGACGTCGGTGCCGCCGCTCCCGACGTTCAGGAAGAGATCGGAGCCGAGCTGCTCGTAGAGCCAGGCGTAGCCCTCGGGCGGGAGCGGCGACCCGGCCTCGCACACGGTGCGCACGGAGGAGAGGTCGAACCGGCGGCCCGGCTCGAGCCCCGCCTTGCGGCACGACATCGTGAAGGCGGGGCTGAGCCCCATGAACGTGGAGCGGGTCTCCTCGGCGAGCTGCCACTGGTAGGAGACGTCGGGGTAGCCCGGGTTCCCGTCGATCATCACGATCGACGCGCGCAGGAGCAGGTTCGAGACGAGCGCGTTCCACATCATCCAGGCGGTCGTCGTGAACCAAAGCAGCCGGTCGCCCCGCCGGATGTCGAAGCAGAGGCCGAGGTTCTTGCAGTGCTCGAGCAGGATCCCGCCATGGCCGTGGACGATCGCCTTGGGCAGCCCGGTCGTGCCGGACGAGAAGAGCACGTAGAGCGGGTGGGCGAACGGGACGGGGTCGAACTCGAGCGGCCCACGCTCCGCGAGGAGCTCGTCCCACGGGAGGGCGTCCGGCAGCACGTCGTCAGGCCCACCCGCGTACGGCACGTGCACGACGTGCTCGAGCGACGGCAGCCCTGCGCGCACCGCGGCGACCTGCTCGCGCCGGTCGACGTCCTTGTCACCGAAGCGATAGCCGGAGATCGCGAGGAGGACGGTTGGCTCGAGCTGCCCCAGCCGGTCGAGGACGCTCCGGGGGCCGAACTCGGAGGCGCAGGTCGCCCAGACGGCCCCGAGGCTGGCGGTCGCGAGGAACGCGACGAGCGTCTCGGGGATGTTGGGGAGGTAGGCAACGACCCGGTCGCCCTGGCCGACGCCGAGCCGCTGGAGGCCGGCGCGCGCCCTCGCAACCTGCTCGCGCAGCTCGCCGAAGGTGAGCTCGAACGGGCCCCGTGTCTGCGAGCGGGCGACGACCGCGACCGTGTCGAGGTCCTCGTCGCGCCCCACGGCGTGCTCCGCGTAGTTCAGCCGGGCGCCCGGGAACCACACCGCTCCCGGCATCGCGTCGGAGGCGAGCACGCGCTCGTAGGGGGCGGCCGCCTTGATCTCGAAGAAGTCCCAGAGCGACCCCCAGAAGCCCTCCAGGTCGGTGATCGACCAGCGGTGGAGCTCGTGGTAGTGGGTGAAGGCGAGGCCGCGCTCGGCCTCGAGCCAGTCGAGATAGCGGCCGACCTCGCAGTGGGCGCGGGCGTCGGGGGGTGGTGTCCAGAGCACCTCCCCCTGGACGGGCGGCGGCGCGCCCGTGCTCACGACGAACCCTCTCGCCCCTGGTGGTCGCGACCGAGGAACGCGTTCGCCCAGGCGCTCGTCCCGGCGAGCGCGTTGTCCTTGACCACCACGGGCCCGTCGAGCATCGTCTCCTCCTCGCCGTACGCCTTCAGGCGCTCGTAGGCCTGCGACCAGATGCACTCGCTGTCGTAGACCTCGCAGAGCCCGTCGCGCGTCCCGCCGCAGGGGCCGTTCCGCTGGTTCTTCGCGCACTGCGACTCGGGACAGACGTACGCGATCTCGGGTAGCGAGCAGTCACCGCAGTCGAGGCAGCCGAAGAGCGACACCTTCGCCGCCTGCTCGACCGCGTGCGCGGCGCGGCGCGCCGCCCGCGGCGCCTTCTCGAGCCCGCGGTAGACGGCCCGTCCGGTGGGGTGGAGGGGCGCCTCGGGCGCGAAGACGCCGTCGTGCAGGCGCCGGCTCAGGCGGTACTTGAAGGGGACGCGCAGGTCGGTGCGCCGCCGGCGCTTCGACTCGACGTAGGCGGGGTTGAGCGTGTCCGAGGAGAGCCCGGTCTCGGGGTCGGGCTCGAAGAGATAGAACTCGTCGTCGAACGGGTAGCGGAGCTCCGCCACGAACGAGCGCCAGTCGTCGGGCGCGAAGGAGCCTGCGCGGTCGACGATCTCGCCGAAGGTCGCTGCCGGCGTATGCCCACCGAGGTACGCGCCGTCGAAGCCGAGCCCGCGGACGACTGAGAGGTGCCGGGCGGCGAGGTCGACGAAGAACGCCCGGCCCTTGTCGGGGCTCGCGCCGTGGCGCTCGGCCAGCTCGAGCAGGCGATCGGTGACGACGACGCCCGGGATCTTCCCCTGGTGGAAGGCGCGCGCCGCCGGACGCGAGAGGAGGTAGACGTTCGCCAGCGCATGCAGGTCCGCGCCGTCGCGCCGGATCCACCGCAGGAGCTCGTCGTCCTTGCGCACGTCCCAGCCGATCTGGTTGATCACGAAGCGCGCGCCCGCGGCGGCCTTCTTCGCGAGCTTGAAGTACTGCGGCATCACCTCGCGCTCGTGGCGCTTGTGGTTCGTGACGACGCAGCCGAGGAAGAAGTCGGTGCGGTCGAGCTTGACGTCGGGCTTGCGCGCGTCGGGAAGCCCGTCGTTCATCTCCGCGAGGAGCCCGAGGAGCCCGACCGAGTCGATGTCGAAGACGGGAGCGGCGAGGCCCTTGTGGCCCATGATCGGGTAGTCGCCGGAGAGCGCCAGGATGTTGTCGAACCCCACCGAGCCGAGCTGCCAGCCGCGGCTCTCGAGCGCGTTGCGGTTCCAGTCCTTGCAGGCGAGGTGGATGATCACCTCCTGGCCGCGCGAGATCATGTCCGTGCCGAGGGCATCGGGCGAGAACATCGCGTTCCCGCCCGGGTTGTCCGTGATCGAGAGGACGTCGATGCGCGGATCGTCGGCAAGCTCGCGCGCGAGGTCGAGCACGCCGCCGCCGTTCGCCGTCACGAGGCCGCGGCTCGTGACGATCTCGGTCGCGACGACGAAAGAGCCCGGCCGGGCGAGCTGTTCTCTCAGCGTGGCCATGGCTCGGGCTCTTCCGCCTGCGGACCTACACCGCGGCCTGTGTCCGCCAACCCTCGGCGTAGGTCGTGCGCGCCACCTCGCCGTACGGGCACGGGCTGACGATCGCGCGGATCTCCACCTGTGCGTGACGCTCGACGACCGGCTTCGCCGACCCGCCGCCCTCCTCGCCCCAGACGATCGTGACCTCGTTGCCGAGCTCGACGTCGTCGTCGACGATCGCGAGCGAGAGCATCGAGCGCTCGTTGTAGCTGTAGCCGGAGAACGTGGAGACGCCGACGGCGTGATCGCCGGCCATGACGCGGTCGTTGGGCCACGTCGAGTAGTTCGAGAGCGGCAGGTCGATGTACTTGGCCGGGTCGCCCTTCTCGAACAGCGTCCCCATCGCCCGTGCGACGTCCTCGCCGTTCCAGGCGAGCGTGACCTTGCGGCGCGTCGGGGCGTCCATCTGCTCGAGCGCCTCGCGGCCGACGAAGTCGTGGTCGAACTTCACGAAGCCGCCGTAGCCGAGCTCGTGCGGGGTCAGGTAGTAGTCCTCGATGTCGTCGGACGTGAGGCTGCCGCCGAGCGAGCCGGTCGCCTCGTACCAGTCGGCCGGAAGCCACTCGCGGTAGGCCTTCATCGAGTCGCCCGTGAACACGGCGGGGAGGGGGCAGGGGATCCAGCCGGACTCGAGCGTGTTCGTCGCGTAGGCGCGCGACCCGACCTGGCGCAGGCCGAAGTCCTTCCCGGCGGCGACGATCGCCGCGCGGACGTCCTCGCGCTCCTTCCACGGCCCGAACAGCTCGAGCCCCGGGGCGCCGGACATGCCGTGGTGCAGCGCCCGCACCTCGTGCCCGGCGATCGTTACGCGGCCCATGTTGAAGAACGCGATCTCGGGCAGCGGCCCGCCGGTCGCCTCGCCGAGCACGTCGAGCGCCGTGGGGCCCTGCACCTGGAAGCGGAAGATCTTGCGCCCGCCCGTGGGGTTGACCGCGGTGCGCTCGTCGCGCTCGACCGTCACGTCGTAGTCGCCGGTCTCGGCGTGGTACTGGACCCAGTTGTGGGCCGACGGCCGGCCGACCAGCGAGACGCGGTTCTCGTCGAGGAAGAAGAGGATCGCGTCGCCGATCACGTAGCCGTCCGGGTTGCAGCAGACGAACTGCTTGGCCTTGTCGACGGCGGCGTTCCCGAAGGTGTTGACCCCGAGATCGGAGAGCAGCCGGATCACGTCCGGGCCCTCGATGTAGAGGTCGGTCATGTGGTGCGACTGGTCGAACAGCGCGCACGTCTCGCGCCAGGCGACCTGCTCCTCGCGCCAGTTCGTGAACTCGGACGGCACCGCGGGGTAGACGTACGGGCCGATCTGCGAGTTCCGCGTCAGCTCGACCGCGCCGCCTGCGGCTTGGAGGGTGTCCTCCAGGCTCCGCTGGGTCATGTCGTCATCGCCTCCTTCTCCTGCACGACATCGGGGGTTCCGTACGTATGGAAGCTCTCGACGGTCTTCACGCCCCAGAACTGGCCGCGCGCGCGCTCCTCGGCGCTCCAGGTAACCGGTTCGGGGTCGGGGTCGTAGACGAAGTAGCCGCCGGTGGTGACCTCGATGCGGTTCCCGCCGGGCTCGAGGCCGTAGAGGAAGAAGCCCTGCGCGACGCCGTGCTTGGACGGCGCCGCCTCGATCGGGACGCCGGCGTCCACGAAGATGTCCGCGGCGCGCAGGCACTCCTCGCGCGTGTCGACCCAGAACGCGAGGTGGTGCAGGCGGCCGCGAACGCCGTACGCGTCTGCGACGTAGATCAGCTCGTGCGCGGCAATCGAGACGCTCATCCACGCGCCCGTCTCGGTGCCGTCGTCGAGCTCGATGCGCTCGTACAGCCGGTAGCCGAGCACGTCCTGGCAGAACGTGCGCGTCGGCCGCACGTCCGCCGCGAGCAGGTTGACGTGATCGAGCCGCTTGACCGCCGCGCCCCGGCCGACGTACCGCTGCGGCTGATTGCGCCACGACGGCGCGAGGTGGGGAGGGGCGACATACCGCTCGGCGTCGTAGAAGAGCTCGAAGACGTGGCCGTCCGGATCGGAGAAGCGGTATGCAGGCCCGTGCCCGACGTCCCCGTCGATCCACCCGAT
>CAVVEN010000007.1:0-99058 GCA_963747125.1 uncultured Actinomycetes bacterium
ACCGCGGTTCGGGACCAGCGAGGAGAAGACCGGCTCGAGGTCGCGGTCGGCCGGCGGCCGCAGCGCCTCCGCCCAGAGCGAGCTCTCGCCAGCCGCGCCGTCGACGATCTCGGCGAAAAGGGTCGACGCCATGGCGCGCAGCGTACGGCGCGCCGGGGGCTCCTCGGCCGCTGGAAGCGTCGCATCCTGCCGCGCTGCCGGACCGCACGCGAGGAGTGGTGTCCGACACCCGATGTGCGTCAAGGCGCCGCCGGGCGTCGCGCCGCGACTCTACGAGGCCTCGAAGAACGAGCGGGCGGCCTCGACCGTCAGGTCGATGTCCTCGTCGGAGTGGGCGAGCGACGGGAAGAGGCACTCGAACTGCGACGGCGGCACGTAGACGCCGGCCGCGAGCAGGTGCCGGAACAGAGCGCCGAACCGCTCGGTGTCGCACGCCGTCGCGTCGCTGTAGCTCCTCACCGGGCCGTCGTGGCAGAAGAGCGTCAGCATCCCGCCGACACGCTGAACGGTCCCGAACCGCGCAAGCCCCTCCTCGAGACGCGCGCCGAGCCGCTCGAGCTCGTCGTACACGGCGTCGTCGCGCAACCGCCGCAGCACCGAGACGCCGGCCGCCATCGCGACCGGGTTCCCCGCGAGCGTGCCCGCCTGGTAGACGTGGCCCCCGGGCGCGATCAGCGCCATCAGGTCGCCGCGCCCGCCGTAGGCCGCGACGGGCAGGCCGCCGCCGATCACCTTGCCCGAGGGTCGTCAGGTCGGGGCGCACGCCGAAGAGCGCCTGCGCGCCGCCGCGGTGCACGCGGAAGCCGGTCATCACCTCGTCGAAGACGAGCAGCGCGCCCGTCGCGGTCGCAGAGCGTCGCGCAGGCCGTCGAGGAACCCGGCGTCGGGCAGGACGAGGCCCATGTTCCCGGCGACCGGCTCGACGAACACGGCGGCGACGTCGCCCGCCGTGCGCGCGCGAACGCCGCGTCGACGCGCGTCGAGGTCGTTGTAGGGCACGGTGAGCGTGTGCTCGGCCACGACGTCGGCCGGCACGCCGGGGCTGTCGGGCGTGTCGAACGTGAGCACGCCGCTGCCGGCCCGAGGAGAGACGCGTCGGCGTGGCCGTGGTAGCAGCCCGCGAACTTGATCACGCGGTCGCGCTTCGTCGCGGCGCGCGCGAGCCGCAGCGCCGCCATGCACGCCTCGGTGCCCGAGACGACGAACCGGACGAGCTCGACGGGCGGGAACGGCGCGACGACCGCGCGAGCCGAGCGCCACCTCGTCGGGCGAAGGCGTACCCGTGCGATGCCGCGCCGAGCGCGCCGCGGCACCGCACGCACGACGGCCGGGTGCGGCGTGGCCGAGCGATCATCGGGCCCCACGCGCCAACGAGGTCGACGTAGCGCCGCCCGTCGACGTCGGTGAGCCACGCGCCCTTCGCGGGCCGCGGATGACCGGCGGCTCCGCCCCGACCGCCCGGAACGCGCGCACCGGCGAGTTGACGCCGCCCGGGAAGAGGCGCGGCGGCGCTTGGCGCCAGCTCTTCGACCCACGCGCTCCGCCCCTCGCGAGCCACCGCCGGCGCGCGTCACCACCGTCCCAGCGGCCGTCGCGGACCGCCTCGGCGCCGGCGCGGCGTGTGATCGCGCGCGCCCGCGCGCGATCCGAGCGCTCTCGCGCACGGCGAGGTCAGGTCGAGGTGGCCGGCCGCGGCCGCGTCGTGGAGCATCGCGTACTCGCCGCTCACCTGGTAGGCGGCCACGGGCAGGTCGAACCGGTCGGCGACGTCGCGGATCGAGGTCGAGGTTGGGCCCCGCGGGCTTCACCATCACGGCGTCGGCGCCCTGGTCGAGGTCGAGGTCCACCTCGCGCAGCGCCTCGCGGCGTTGGCGGGGTCCATCTGGTAGCCGCGGCGGTCGCCCTTCCCCGGCGCGCTGCCGGCCGCGTCGCGGAACGGGCCGTAGAAGGCCGAGGCGCTCTTCGCGGCGTAGGAGAGGATCGGCGGTCGACTCGCGGCCCTCGGCGTCGAGCGCGCGCGGATCGCGGCCACCTGGCCGTCCATCATCGCGCTCGGCGCGACCACGTCGGCGCCCGCCTCGGCGTACGCGACGCGCGGTCTGGGCCAGAACGGCAGCGTCGCGTCGTTGCACGACCTGTCGTCTCGACGCTCGAGCACGCCGCAGTGGCCGTGGTCCGTGTACTCGCAGAGGCAGACGTCGGCGAGCAGCACGAGGCCGGGCGCGGCCTGCGCGAAGCGCGCGGAGCGCCCGGGGGACGGCCCCGTCGCGTCCCAGCGCCGCGCCCCTCGGCGTCCTTCTTCGCGGGGATGCCGAAGAGGATCACCGCGCGCACACCCGCGCGCACGAGCTCGGATACCTCCCGGACGAGCTCGTCCACGGAGCGCTGGGCGATCGCGGGCAGGCCCTCGACGGGCTGACGACGCCTTCGCCCGGACAGGCGAAGAGTGGCATCACGACGTCGTCGAGCGAGAGCGACGTTTCTCGCACGAGCGCGCGAAGCGCGTCTGTGCGCCGCAGCCGGCGCAGGCGCGTCGTCGGGAACGTGCTCACCCCGCAAGCGTAGACGGCGCGGCCGGCTGGCCCGTGTCAGCGCTGGAGCCGCGCGGTGAAGTTGCCGCTCGTGCGACAGGCGTGCATCGCGCCGTCGCGCTCGATCGAGACCGAGAACGGCGCGATGCCGACCGAGCCGATCAGCATGCCGTTCTCGTCGAAGCTCCCCGAGGACGTGACGCGGATCGTCTTTCCCTCCAGCGTCCAGTCGAAGGACTGGCTGTACGAGAGGTCGAGTCCGAAAGGCGTCGCCGCCTCGTACCCGACCGACACGCTCACGGGGATCTTCGCCAGGATTCCGCACGTGAGCTTGATCTCGGCGCGAAGGTTGCGGACCTGGCACCCTTCCGTGGAGACGTCGAGGCACACGCCGCCGCCGGCCGCGGTGATACCGCAGTACGTCCCAGCGAGCGCGCGGGGCGGCGGCGCGGGCGGGTTCGTGGCCGTCCATGGAATCGTCCCGGCACAGGTGGTGATCTTGCCCTGGATGTCCGGCGGCGAGGTGGTGGCGACCGTGATCGTCCCGGCCGCGCCTGAAGGCCCGAAGCTCCCGGCGATGGTGCTGTTGAACGCCTTGAAGGTGAAGGTCCTGTCCTCGGCGATCGGAAACGACCCGGGGAAGCGACTCACCGTCGGGGAGAACTGGGTCGTGCGCTGGCTGTCGCGCACGCACTCGTAGCTGTACCGCGTCGCGACCACGCTCGTGATCGAGCGGCCGTCCGGGGTGACCGTGAACGTGATGACGCTCGACTGCGCCGTCTTGCCGCCCCACGCGCCCGGCTCCGCCAGCACCGGCGGGGGTAGCTCGACCGCCCCGCGGTGGCCGAGGCTCGCCGGCCCGAGCAGTCTCGTGCACACGGCCCGCCCCGACGTCGTGCCGCGGCCGGAGAGCCCCGCGTAGGCAAGCGTTCCCGTGACGACGCGCCACGTTCCGGTACCGGCGCCGCAGCGCTGCTGTGCCGTCAGCACGATCTGCCCCTTCGCGCCGCTCAACGTCTCCGTTGCGTTCAACCGGCCGCTCACGACCGCACGGCGGACCAGGGCCCGTCCGGCGTACGCGAACGCGCCGCGAGTGGTGAACGTCCCGCGGCCCCGCGCGTCGACCCGCACCACGATCGTCACGTCCGACGCGCGCCGGGCTTCCTCGTTGTCGGCCGCGCCGGCGACCCCGCCGGGCCGAGCGCCGCGAGGACGAGCACGGGGAGCGCGACGGCGTGGCGCGTACGAGGGGACATCACCCGCGATGGTCGCATGCCGGTCTAACGGCGTACTAACCCGGGCGCGCTCAGACCCGTGGCCCGGCCCGCTCCGAGACCTCGACCTCGACGTCGATCGATCGGTTCGTCTCGGTGTCCCACGACTCGAGCTCGATGCGCTCGCCGAAGAACTCCCAGATCGCGCGGCCCGCGGCCATGGTCGGCAGCGCGACGAGCACGCCCGGGATGCCGTAGAGCGCGCCGCCGGCGAGCAGCCCGAAGATCACGAGCAGCGGATGGAGCCGAAGCGCGCTCGCCATCACGTTGGGCACCACGACGTGCCCCTCGATTTGGTAGATGAAGACGAAGAGCGCGGCGACCCAGAGAACGCCGACCGGGTCGACGACGAGGGCGTAGAGCGCCGGGGGAACGGCGGAGAGCCACGGGCCGATGTACGGGATCACCTCGACGAAGGCCGTCCAGAGCCCGAACAGCAGCGCGTAGCGCTCCGCCCCCTCGACGAGGCCCGTCGTGCCGAGGATCCACATCCCGATCCCCGCGCTCGTCCCGATCACGAACGAGAGGATCGCCTGGCCCTTCACGTACCCCCAGAGCGCCCGCTCGATGCGCTGGGTCAGGGGAAGCCCGCCCGCGGGGGAAAGCGGCGGTCGATCGCGTTCTCGAGGCGCGGCATGTCGAGCAGCATGTAGATCGCGATCACGATCACCAGGATCACCGAGAAGAGGAAGAGGATCACCGAGACCGCGGCGCCCTGGGCGAACGAGATCGCGTCCTGCGCGTAGCCGGAGACGTCGCCCGCTCCGATCGAGTCGGTCAGGTCGTTGAGCTGCTGCTCCAGCTGGATCCGCTCGAGGCCGTGGTCATCGAGCCACTGCTGCAGGCGGTCGACGGCGGCCTCGGCTCCCGTCTTCCCCGTGACGGGGCTCTCCTGCGAGAAGTAGTCGTCGACGCGGTTCGCAGCCGAGCGGGTCTCCGAGACGACCACCGTGCCGACGGCGACGAGCAGCGCGGCGAAGGCCGTCGCGAACCCGACGGAGACGACCGCGACGGCGCCGCCGCGCGGGAGCCGCAGGCGCTGGAGGTCGCGGACGAGGGGGTTGAGCGTGAATGCGATCACGGCCGCGGTAAGGAAGAGGAACAACACGTGCCCGAGCGTGCGCGCGAGCAGGAACGTGACGAGCACGAGCAGCGGCAGGCCGACGAGCTGGATCCAGCGAGGGATCCGGATCCTCGTCGCCTGTGTCACGAGGCGATGGTAGCCCTGCCAGGCCCGGATCAAGCGACGGATGGAGCGCTGCCATGTGCGGTACCGTGGCGCCAATGGCCTCGCCGCGCTCCCGGCACGCCGCGCGCCTGCGTGACCGCAGGCGCCGCGCACAACGGCGCGCCCGCCGTCTCGTCCTCCTCTCCGTGCTCGCGGCGCTGGGCGTCGTCACGCTGTTCTTCACCGCGTTCGGCTCGAGCGGCTCGTCGGGCGGCGGCGCGCCGATCGCGATCGAGACCGTGTCCGCCGCTGACGCGACGGCGGTCCGTCCGAGGCCGCAGGTGCTCGCGTCGATCGGCAACCTCCGCATCCAGCTCCCGGTCGCCGCCGGCGCCCTGACCGCGATCGGGTTCCACGGGTCGAACGACGGCTCGCTGTCGCTCCAACCGGTCGGACGACAGGCGAACGCCGGCCTGCTCGAGCGCCTGTGGCGCCACATCGCCGGGAGCGGCCGGGACTCGCCGCGCTGGTTCCAGCTCGAGGGCGGCCCGGCCGGGACGAACGTGCTCGACGTGGGGACGGCGCCGGGGACGGACGTCTACGCCCCGGTCAAGGGATCCGTGATCGCCGTGAGCGACCTCGTGATCGGCGGCAAGCGGGTCGGCAGCCGCATCGACCTGCGCCCGTCCGAGTCGCCGTCGGTGATGGTCTCCGTGCTGAATGTCCGCCCCGACCCGTCGATCGCGGTCGGGACGCCCGTGCTCGCCGCCTCGTCGAAGCTCGGTACCGCAGCCGACGTCGCGGCCGTCGAGAAGCAGGCGCTCGCGGCGCACGCGTCCGACGGAGGCAACAACGTCTCGATCTCCGTCTATCCATCGCCCGGCTCGCTCCCGTAGTGGTCCCCCGGGAAGTCCAGTCGTGATTCGCCGGCGAAAACCGAGCAGGCCTAGGACGCAGGGAGGCCGCATACCCGAAGGTATGGGGCCGACCGAGGACGACGGCATGCGAAGCGCTTGCAGCCGCGCGAAGCGTGGCGGGACTTCCCGGAGCGACCACTAACCATGCGCTTGCTGTTCGTCGGGGACGTCGTCGGCCGTCCCGGCCGAGACGCGGTCGAGGGGCTGCTCCCCGGGCTGCGCGAGCGCCTCGACGTCGACGCCTGCGTCGTCAACGGCGAGAACGTCGCGAACGGCCTCGGGATCACGCCACGCCTCGCCGACCGGCTGCTCGAGGCCGGTGCGGACGCCGTGACGCTCGGCAACCACACCTGGCGACGGGACGAGATCGGGCCGTACCTCGCCTCGTCGGAGGCGGTCGTCCGCCCGGCGAACCTCCAGGCCGCCGCACCCGGACGCGGGCTGACCGTAGTCACCGCCCGCGACGGTACGCCCGTGGCGGTGATCAACCTCCTCGGGTCGCTCTACCTCGAGCCCGCGCTGAGCATGTGGGAGCTGGTCGACGAGCTCGTCGAGGAGGCGCGCTCGCGCACGCCGGTCATCCTCGTCGATGTCCACGCGGAGGCGACGAGCGAGAAGGTGGCGCTCGCGGCGTGGCTCGACGGACGGGTAACCGCGGTGCTCGGCACGCACACCCACGTCCAGACCTCCGACGCCCGCGTCCTGCCCAGAGGCACGGCGGCGCTGACCGACGCCGGCATGACCGGGCCGCACGACAGCGTCATCGGGGTGCGCGCGGAGCTCGCGATCCGGCGGATGCGCACCGGGATGCCGGTCCGCTTCGAGACCGCCTCGGACGGTGTGCGCCTCGAGGGCGCGCTCGTCACGTGCGACCCGGAGACGGGGCGGGCGAGCGCGATCGAGACGGTACGGGCCCCGTGGCCGGCCACATGAGCACCGCGAGCAGCGCGAGCAGCACGGCCGCGCGCCCGAGCACGAGCCACGACGCCAGCGGGTCGAACTCCCTGACGAGCACCCAGTAGCGCCCCGGGAACCAGACCGCGGTCAGCACGCACGCCGCCGTCATCAGCCAGAGCGCCGGCCTGCCGCGTGCGCCTCCGACGAGCGGCACGAGCAGCACGAGCCAGACGAGGAACTGCGGCGAGAGCACCTTGCTGAGCGCCACAAAGGCGACGACGGCGCCCGCCGCGTGCCGCACGAGGCGCTCGTCCGTCACCGCCCCGCGCCAGAACGAGAGCCACACGAGCGCGACGCCGACGGCCTGAGCGATCCCCTGGACGACTGCGAGCGTGGTGGCGGCAGAGCCCGTCAGGTTCTGCGAGCCGCTTCCCGACGCCCACCCGAGCGTCGTCCCGGCAACGTGGTGGAGCGCGAGCAGCGCGCCGGCGCCGAGGCTCTCGATCTGGAGCGGCCGTCCGAGCTGCCGACCGAGCGAGTGGATCACGCCGTCCGGGGCGACGAGCAGGAACGGCAGGTACGCGAGGACGACCGGCGCGACCGCCAGAGCCAGCACGACGGCGAGCTCGCGTCGCCGGCCCCGTCGCCAGGCGACCACGCCGAGCAGCGGAAGCAGAACGGCGGGGTAGAGCTTCACCGCGATCCCGATCCCCACCACGAGCGACCCGGCGCGGAGGCGGCCGCAGAGGACGAGCAGCAGCGCGCCGGTGACGAGCGCGGCCGGAACGAGGTCGAACCGCGTGAGGATCACCCCGCCGAGCAGCAGCGGGACGAGCGCGACGACACCGAGCGCGAGCCGGCGATCGGCGTCGGCTCGCCCGAGCCGGCGAAGGACCGCGGCGAGGAGGAGCACGCCGATCGCGCCCGCGACGGCCATCTCGGCCGCGAAGACGACGCGGTACGCGCCGAGCGAGTCGGTGACGAGCGCGGGGAGCACGAGCGCCGGAAGCGCGCCCGGCGGGTACTCGAGCCCGAAGTCCCCGTACGGGACGAGCCCGTTGGCGATCCGTTCGCCGTACGTCCGGTAGAGCGCGATGTCCGTCACCGCGCGGCCGCTCGCCTGCCACGCGATCGTCGCGACCGCGGCGGTGACGACGAAGACGGCGGCCGCAGCCAGAGCGTCGCGCGGCGGGAGCCGCGACGGGCTCACAACACGCTCGCCGGCTCCGGCGCGGCCGCCGGCGCACCGTCAGCCAACGGGTCGACCGGACGCGCTCGGCGCGGGACGAAGAGCGCGAGCAACACGAATGGCAGCACCCAGGGAAGGTAGAGGTACGACCAGTGCGTCAGGGACAGCTCGAAGGCGAGGAGCAGCGTGGCCGTCAGCGCCGCGAGCTCGAGCGGCCCCTTCGTCCGCGGCACGGCCGCCGCGACCCCGGCGAGCACGATCGCGCACACCTGGACGACTGTCTGAAGCGACGCGAGATCGGGGATGCCGCGCGCGTGGTATTGGCCCCAACCCCAGATCGAGAACGGCGACTCGCGGTCGAGCTGGAACGCGAGCGTGCGGTCCCAGAATGTCCGGAGCGCGTCGAAGAGCGACGGCTCGAGCAGGAGGATGGCGAAGGCGAGCACGGTGACGACCGCGAACGCGGCCGCGAACCGCGCCGCCTGCCCCAGCCGGAGACCGCGCGGGTAGGTGAGCCAGAGCGGTACGACGATAAGCGCGGCGAACTTCGTCCATGACGCGAGCGCGGTGGCCGTCCCTCGCGCGACAGCCGAGGAGGCGAGCCAGAAGCCCCACACGAGGAAGGCCGGCATGATCGCGTCGTTCGTGTTGGACATCAACGCGTACGCCGTGAAGGGAAATGCGGCCCAGCCGAACGTGAGGAGCGCGGCGAGGCGCGCGCCGCCGAGGCGGGCGCCGACGAGCGCGAGCCCCGCCAGCGTGAGCAGGTCGAAGAGAATCGCGGTGGCGTGCGCCGCGGGCAGCTCGTCCCAGCGTCCGCTCCACCCGAAGACGAGGACGGCAGGAACGTAGGCCAGATATGCGACCGGGCCGTAGGTGTCGCCGCGCGGGTTCGCTGCCTCGCAACGCCCGTTCGCCTGGATCCGGTCGCGCACCGTCCCGTCCGCGTCCGCGGGCCCACAGGGCTTGCGGTCGTCGGTCACGGGCATCGTCCCGTACGGCACCGTGCCGTCGAGGATGCGGTCGGCGCCGATCACCCCGGCGTAGCCGACGTCGATCACCGTCCTTCCCTGGTCGACGTCCAGGCCCACGCGAAAGCCGACGAGGAAGAGCGTCGCGACCGCGAGCGCCCACACCGGCCAGCTGCTCGCCGTCGAGCCCGAACGAGCCGTCGTTCGAAAGCCGATCCAGGCCGTCCTCACGACGAGGTAGACGAGCGGCGGCACGGCGAGCGCCGCGCTCTGGAGCACCTCCCCGCGGTTGAAGAACGCCAGCGAGACGCCGAACGAGAGCAGGACGAGCAGGTCGAGCGTCCGCAGCGCGAGCGGCCGACGGAGATCGGCCAGCCCGAGCAGGAACGCGAGCGACAGCCCGAGCCAGACCGGCCACGACGTGAGCAGCTTCCCGCCGAACGCCCCCGGCCGCCCGCGCGCCATCTTCCATGCGACCTGCGGCCCGGTCCACGCCTCGAGCACGCGCCCGTCTGCGTCGGCGACTTTCCCGGTGGCGATCTCGCCGGCCCGGCCCGACCACACGTGCACGGTCCACGTCCTCGTGGCCCGGTCGAGCAATGCGTCGGTCTGCGGACCGGGCGGGTAGCGGTCGAGCCAGCGCTCGACCTTCGGCACGGCCAGGAGCGCCCGAACGGCGCCGCGCTCCGTCAGTCGCGCCGGAGCAGCGGAGGGCGGGAACGGCCGCTCGACGAGGCGCCCCGTGGAGTCGTAGACAGGAGCGGTCGGCGCTGCGGCGCTCGCAACGGGCGCACCGACGAGGAGTGCTGCCGTCGCGACGAGGAGCGCTGCCGTCGCAGCGATGAGCCCGGCCGTCGCGACGTGAGGCGCGACGCGCCTCACGCGGCGCTCGTCAGCGGCGGCGACGGTGGCGGAACGACCACAGCTTGTTGCCGACGAAGTTGACCGGCGTGACGAGCATGATCGCGAGCGCCTGGGAGACCAGCTCGCCGAGGCCTGCCTGGACGAGAGCGTGGAGCACGAGCAGGTTCGCCACGAGCGCGATGCTGGAGACGACGAGGAACCGCAGGCCCTGGAACACGACGTGGCCGCGCTGGCCGCGGAATGTCCACACCCGGTTCCAGACGTAGTTGTTCGTGACGGCGACGAGGAACGACCCGATCGCCGCCGGCACGTAATGGAGGCCGGCGCCCTCGAGGAGCAGCGCGTAGACCGCGAGATTGACGACGTATCCCGTCGCGCCGACGACGCAGAACTTGACGAGCTGCTCCCAGTTCGCCCTGCTTCGGAGCGCCGCGTCGACCCTGCCGCGCGGCAGGTCGGTCGCGGTCGTGACCGTTCCTTCGTCCATCTCGCCGGCCGAGCGTAGCGGTCGACCCGGCCCGAGGCGCAAGCGCATCGAGGTCACACGAGCGGAACGAAGCGACAGGCGAGCGAGCCGGTCTCGACGGGACCGTCCTCCGTCCGCACGATCCGTACGAGCCGCTGTCCGCTCGGGCCGCCGCGCGGGAGCACCATCCTCCCACCGGCAGCGAGCTGCTCGTACAGGGCCGGCGGGACACGGTCGGTGGCGGCGGCAACCGCGATCGCGTCGAACGGCGCGCGGTCGGGCGCGCCGTCGCTGCCGTCTCCGATCCGCACCTCGACGCCGCGGTGGCCCGTCAGCTCCAGCGCCCGCCTGGCGCGCGCCGCGAGCGCGGGGATCCGCTCGATCGAGAGCACGCTTGCCGCGAGCTCGTCGAGCACCGCGGCCCCGTACCCGGAGCCGGTCCCGACGTCCAGGACCGTCTCGCCGCCGTCGAGCGCGAGGAGCTCGCACATGATCGCGACGATGAACGGCTGCGAGATGGTCTGGTCCTCGCCGATCGGGAGCGCTGCGTCGTCGTAGGCGAGCTGCGCGAGCTCGACCGGCACGAACGCCTCCCGCGGCACGCGCCCGATCGCGGCGAGAACCCGCTCGTCGGAGATCCCGCGCCGGCGGAGCTGGCGCTCGACCATGCGCGCGCGGAGCGCTTCCCAGTCGGGCTCCCGCCACCTGGTCACGCGGCGCGACGCACCGCATACGACGGCGCGGCCACGCCGAAGTGTGCGAGCACGGCAGGCGCGACGTCGACGATGCTCGACGGCGCCGGGCCCGCGACCCCGTGCACGAGGATCGGGACGAGCGAGTCGCCGGCGGCAAGTGACCCATGCGAGCCTCCGCCTCGATGATGGCGCCCGCCGAGGTCCTCGAACTCCCATCCCTCGGCCGCAGACACGACGACGTCGCCGGCGTTGGGGCACCGGAGCGCGGCCGTCGCGCGCGCGACGGCGTCCGGGTGGTCGAGGATCGCAGGGTCGCCCTCGACCCGCGAACCGCCGCCATGGAGCCGGAGCTCGGCGCCGTCGCGTCGCGCGACGAGCGTCTCGTCCTCGCGGAAGAGGACGACCTCCACCGACGGCTCGCCGTCCAGGCGCTCCGCGAGCGACCTCGCGGCCGGCGCGTCAGGGCCGGTGCGGTAGAGGTGCGCCGCGCGGTTCGACGCGGCCACGAGGGTCTGCGGCTCGTGCCGCACCCGGTCCCCGAGCCGCGCGACGTCGGCGACCGCCGTCTGCCCGTGATCGGACATGACGATCACGGCATAGCGCTCGAGGAACTCGTCGAGCCCGCCGGCCGCCCGCACGAGGCCGCCGACCGCGTCGTCACAGCGCTCCAGGACGACGCGCGCCGTGTCCGGGCCCGACGCGTGCGAGGCGTAGTCGTAGTCGGAGAGGTAGAAGAGGAGGAAGTCGAAGCCGTCGCGGGTGACGAGCCAGCGCCCGACGGCGGCCGCGTAGGAGTCGATCGACCCCGCCGCGCGGTTGCGGAACGAAAGCGGGGCTCCCGTGCGCTCGCTCTGGAAGAGGTTGTAGAAGAAGAAGCGCTCGGGCCCGAGCACGGGGTCGAGGAACGGCACGGTTGGCCGGTGCTTCGTCCTGCCGCGGTAGGCGGTGAAGTTGACGGCCGCCGTGCGGACGCCCGCGTCCGCGAGGGCCTCGAACATCGTCACCGCGCCGCGACCGAGATGCTCGGCGTTCATGCCGACGAGCGTGTCGCGGAGCGTCCGCCCGAGCCCCGCCGCGCGCGCGGCGCCGAACGACGAGCCGTACTCGACGATCCGCCGCTCCCCGCGGTGCCACCACACGAGGTGCGGGATCTCGTGCACGTCGGGGTGCGCGCCGGTGGCGATCGACGAGAGGCAGACGGGCGTGAGCGACGGAAAGGTCGTGGTTGCGCGGCCGAGGGTCCCCCGCTCCGCGAGGGCGGTGAGCGTCGGCGTGGTGTCGGTGCCGAGCGACGCCTCGAGCATCGTCGGGGTGAGGCCGTCGATGACGACGAGGACGAGCTTGCGGCTCACCACGAGGTCATTTCGCGAGCGTGCGCAGCCCTGCGTGTCGCTCCGGCTCCTGCCGCACACGGCGAGCGGCGGCGGCGGGAACGACGACCGCCATCACGTACCCCAGGACCGGGACGAGGGCGAGCAAGGCGACGACGATCGAGGCGCTGCCGATCAGGAACGCCGTGCCGCCCGGGGTCGCTCCTCGCCGCAGCGCGCCGCGCGCGACGAGCGACGCCGACACCGCCCCGACGAGGCCGCCGACCAGCGCGCCCGGCAGCCCGATCCAGCCCTTGACGAGGAGCCCCGCGAGCGCCCCGACCGCGAGCGCGCCGAGCACGGAGGTCAGGAGCCCGTAGCGCCAGGCGGCAAGCAGGCCCGCGAGCAGGAGCCCGGCCGCGATGCCGAGCCCGAGCGTGATCCCGATCTCGTACCAGTCGCCCACGTCGGGATTGTACGGGGCGACCGGAGCCGCCCCGTACGCCCCGCGGCCCCGTACTACCGGATGTCCGCCCGGATCTCCCCTCCCGGGAAGTCGCCCGGCCCGGTGTTGACGCCGTCGACGCCGTCGTTCGTGTGGAGGTTGACGTACGCCTGGCCCGTGCTCATCGCCTCGACCAGGTCAGAGAGCGGATGACCGGCGAGAGGCCCGACGAGGTTCGCGGACGTGATCGTGCCCTCGGCGAGGACGCCGTCGGTCCTCCCCTGGCCGAGCGGCCCCGGAACCGGCGCCGTCGACGGGTAGAGCCACACCACGATGAGCCCGTTCTGGCCCGGAACCTGCATGTGGATGTGAGCCATGAACACGTTCTCGATGTTCGCCGCGACCAGCTTGTAGTCGAGCGAGCTTCCGTCCTTCGAGAGGTGGAAGATCGCTTGCGCCTGACCGCGCGTGTCGCGCGCCGGCACCTCCTGCCCTCCGTTCGCGTGGACGCTCCAGTTGCGGTTGAGCCCCGCGGCGGCCACGCCCACGCCCACGAGCCCGACCACGAACAGCCCGAGGAGCAGCCTCCCTCGCATCGTTCTCCCCTTTGCCTTGGACGACGGGTATCGACCCGGACTACGCGCCGGCGGTCGCGCCGGATTGCAGCCGGTCGATCACGTCGAGACAGAACGCCGCTGCGCGCGCGCCGTCGACGACCCTGTGGTCGAAGCTCAACGAGACGTTCCCGATCCTGCGCACGACGATCTGCCCCTCGCGGACAACCGGCCGGTCGGCCACGCGGTGCAGGCCGAGGATCGCGACCTCGGGGTGGTTGACGAGCGGCGTCACGAAGACCCCGCCGAGCTTTCCGGCGCTCGTAATCGTGAACGTCGAGTCCCGGAGCTCGTCGGCCGTCAGGCGGCCGCGGCGGGCGCCCTCGGCGAGGCGCTCGACCTCGGCCGCGATCTCGCCGACGGTCAGACGCTCGCACGCGCGGACGACCGGGACCACGAGCCCGTCGTCAGTCTGGACGGCGACGCCGACGTCGATCCGGTCGAGGAGGACGATCTCCTCTCCCTCGAGCCGTGCGTTGAGCTCCGGAAAGCGGGGAAGCGCGGCGGCGGACGCGTGGATCGCGAGCGGCACGAGCAAGGCGAGGTCGCAGTCGGTGAAGTCGCACTCCTCGACGAACGTCACGGCGGGGACCTCGCGATGGGCGCGCGTGACCTGCTCGACGATCGCGCGGCGGATGCCCCTCACGGGAACTCGCCGCCCGTCCTGTCCTTCGGCGGGCGTCGACGCGACACTGCGGACGTCGTCCTCGACGATGCGTCCCCCGGGTCCGCTCCCGGGCAGCCCCACGAGCTCGACGCCGAGCTCCTTCGCGAGCTGGCGGACGGCCGGCGTCGCACGGACCGCGGCCGCCGGATCGGCCGGGACGACTGCCACGAGGGGCTCCGTCGGTGGCTCGCCCCGCGTGGGCGACTCGCTGTCGACCGCGCGGAGTAGCTGCTCGCCCTCCTCCCCGATGACGACGAGCACCGCGCCGACGGCCGCGACGTCTCCCTCGTCGACGAGGATCTTGAGCACCGTGCCCGCGCGCGGTGACGGGATCTCGACCGTCGTCTTGTCGGTCTGCACTTCGACGAGCGGTTGGTCCTCGTCGACCTCGTCCCCCTCGCCGACCAGCCAGCGCGCGATCTCCGCCTCGGTGAGGCCCTCTCCGAGATCGGGGAGCCGGAACTCGTACGCCACGCGGCGGAGCGTAGTCAGAAGGCGAGCACCCTGCGAAGCGCCGCCACCACCCGCTCGACCGACGGCATGTACCAGTCCTCGAGCTGCCAGTACGGGTACGGGACGTCGTAGCCGGTCACGCGCAGCACGGGCCCCTGGAGGTCGAGGATCGCGTGCTCGGCCAGGAGCGCGGCGACCTCTGACGCGAACCCGCACGTCCGCGGGGCCTCCTGGACGACGACGCAGCGGCCGGTCCTGCGGACCGAGTCGAGGAGCGCGTCCTCGTCGAGCGGCTTCAGCGTCCGAAGGTCGAGCACCTCGACGGACGCCTCGCCTGCAAGGGCGTCCGCCGCTCGCTCGCACACGGCGACCATCGCTCCCCAGGCGACGAGCGTCGCGTCGGTTCCCGTGCGGGCGACCCGCGCCCGTCCGAGCTCGACGAGGTGCTCCCCCTCGGGGACCGCGCCGCGGGCGGTGCGGTAGACGAGCTTCGGCTCCAGCACGACAACGGGGTCCGGGTCGCGGATCGCCGCCGCGAGCAGCCCCTTCGCGTCGGCCGGCGTGGCCGGGACGGCGACCTTCACGCCGGGCGTGTGCACGTAGTACGTCTCGGGCGAGTCGTCGTGCAGCTCGGGCGCTCGCACGCCGCCGCCGTAGGGCATCCGGACGACGAGCGGGAAGGTCATCCGTCCGCCCGTCCGCCACCGGTAGCGGCCGACGTGGGTGATCAGCTGGTCGAGGCAGGGGTACGAGAACGCGTCGTACTGCATCTCGACCACCGGCCGCCAGCCGGCCATGCAGAGACCGACGGCGGCGCCCATGATCCCGGCCTCCGACAGCGGCGTGTCGACGCACCGGTCGGGCCCGAACCGGTCGCGGAGCCCCGACGTGGCCCGGAAGACGCCGCCGAGCCGCCCGACGTCCTCGCCGATCACCATCACCGACTCGTCGCGTGCCAGCTCGACGTGGAGCGCGTCGTTGACGGCCTCGACGAGGAGGAGCTCGCGCGTCGCCACGGCGGTTGCGCTCACCTGGGCACCCGCTCGAGCTCGTCGAGGTCACGGGCGAGCGTCGCCGGTGGGTTGGCGTAGGCGTGCGCGAAGAGGAGCTCGCGTCCCGCCGGGGCCTCGCTCTCGGCGGCCTCGATCGCGGCGCGCATCGTCGCGAGCGCCTCGGCGCGGACAACCTCGATCGCGTCGTCGTCGAGCAGGCCGAGCCGGCGCAGGTACCCCTCGTACAGCGCGACGCAGTCGCGCTCCTGCTCCAGGGCCACGCGCTCTGGATCGATGTAAAGGCTCGGGTCGTCCGCGGTCGCGTGCGGCGCGGCGCGGTAGGTGACCGCCTCGACGAACGTCGGGCCGCCGCCGGCGCGCGCGCGCTCGACGGCCGCGCTGCACGGCCTCGTAGACCGCGAGCACGTCCCGCCCGTCGACTCGCACGCCGGGCATCCCGTACCCGACAGCCTTGTCGGCGAGGCGCGCGGCGGCGGTCTGCGCCGCGAGCGGCGTCGAGATCGCCCACTGGTTGTTGCTGCAGAGGAGGACGAGCGGCGCCTTCGTCACGGCGGCGATGTTCGCCCCCTCGTGGAAGGCGCCCTCGGATGTGGCGCCGTCGCCGAACAGCGCGACCGCGACCGCGTCGGACCCGCGCAGGCGGAGGCCCCAGGCAAGCCCGGCGGCGTGCGGGACGTGGGTCGCGATGGGCACGCAGATCGACGCGACGTTGACGTCGTCCGGGCTCCACCAGCCGGACGGATGCCCGCGCCACCACTGGAGGATCGTCGCGGCCGGCAGCCCTCGGAGGAGGCCGATCGCGGACTCGCGGTAGCTCGGGAAGATCCAGTCGCGACGCTCGAGGGCGTGGACGGCGCCGGCCTGGATTCCCTCGTGGCCGCGGAAGATCGCGTAGGTGCCGATCCTGCCCTGGCGGTGGTAGACGACCGAGCGCTCGTCGTACGTCCGCAGCAGGACGAGCGAGCGATGGATCGCGAGCAACGCCTCGTCGTCGAGCCCGTCGACCCGCCTGTCGGGCTCGCCGTCGACCCCGATCACCCGCGTCAGCCCCTGCTCGACCAGAGCGCCTTCCACACCTGAAGTGAAACAACGTTTCTGTTTTGCTGTCAAGTGCTCGCGCGTGGTCGCGCTCCAGAGGGTCTGCCGGAAGACGGCCGTCGGTGTCTGACACCGATCGGCGCCCGGCCGCGCGCTCGCGTTCCCGGGCGCGATCCTGCGAGACTCCACGCGACATGTCCGCCGCCGCCCGGTTCGACGTCGAGCCCGTCCGCACCACGCGGACGTTCGAGTCCGCGATCGAGCATCTCACCGAGGCGATCGAACAGGCCGGGCTCCGCACCGGTGATCGGCTCCCCAACGAGGGCGTGCTTGCCGAGCGGCTCGGGATCTCGAAGCCGACGCTCCGCCAGGCGCTCCGCGTCCTCGAGCTCTCCGGGCTCGTCGAGGTGCGACGCGGGAAGTCCGGGGGGATCTTCGTGGTCACCGACCTCGTCCCGTCGGTCGCGATCTTCACCGCCGTCAAGCTCGAGGAGGAGGCGGCGATCGACGTCCTGCGCGCGCGGCGCGTGCTCGAGCGAGCCGTTGCCCAGGAAGCGATGCGTATCGCGACCGCGCCGGACTTCGTCGAGCTCGAGCGGACGGTGGAGTTGCTGGAACGGCATCTCGGCGAGCGCCCGAGCGTCATGCGGGCGGACGCCATGTTCCACCGGGCGCTCGTCCGGAGCTGCCGGAACGAGACGATCCAGGCGGCCATGCGGGGCGTCGGGCGCGGCCTTGCGCCGATCAGAGACGCGTACAGCGGCGGCGTGCCCTACGACCGCCGGACGCTCGACGTGCACCGTCGGCAGATCGCGGCCATGCGACGCGGCGACGCGGACGCGCTCGACGAGGTGCTCGACGAGCACTTCCGCATGCTCGAGACGCAGTTCGCGAAGGCGATCGGGCGCCGGTGGGCCGACATCTTCGGCGCCCGCGTCCGCCGCGGCGGCTGATCTACCTACGCCGGGACGAGCGCCGTCACGGCTCGCGGCTCGGACTCGAGCTCGACCCGCTCGACGTCGCCGAGGTCCTCGCCGTCGACCTGCAGCGGCATCGGCCGATCGCACCGGATCACGACCCGGTCGACATCGTGGAGGACGGTCAGCCCGGCCCGCGCGCTCGCGCCCCGGGTCAGCGTCACGAGCAGGCGGGGCAGCCCCCAGGGGCGAACGGAGACGGGTGCGACGACGGCGAGGCCAGCGTCGAACGACGCCCTCCGGGCGACCCTCACGGGCAGGCGCCCGGCAAAGGTGTATGGCTCGCAGTTGGCGACGAGGGCGAACGCCGCGCGACCCACGCCCTCGATCTCGAGCGCCTCCGTGAACCGTCCGCGATGGGCGGCCACGAGCCCGAGTGCCTCGCGGACGAACGCCGCGTCGCCGGGCCTTCGGCCGTCGGCCGCCCGGCCGCGCGCGTCGATCCGCCGGACGAGCTCGGCGTCGAACCCCACGCCGGCGTTGAACGAGAAGCGCCGGCCGTTGACCCGTCCGAGCCCGATCGGCCGCGTCGCGCCGCGCGCCACGAGGCGCGCCGCCGCCACCGGGTCGCGCCCGAGCCCGAGGGCGCGGGGGAGCACGCTCGTCCCTCCACCCGGGAGGAACCCGAGCGGCACCGTGCCGCCGATCCCGTTCAGCACCTCGTTGTACGTGCCGTCGCCGCCGAGGACGTAGATCGCGTCCGCCGAGGCCTCGTGCTCGCGCGCGAACGCGGTCGCCTCGCCCCCCGCCGCCGTCCGAAGCACGACGAGATCGGGGGGGAGCGCCGCCGTCACGCGGCTGACCGTCTCCTCGGTGACCTTGCTCGCCAGCGGGTTGACGATGAGCACCGCGCCCACGATGACACCCTACGCGGGTCGCGTCGCGTATCCCCTGACGCCGTCGAGGAGGGTGGAGAAGAACCGGTCGGCGAGGTCGTCCGTGTCGGCTCCGGGACGGATCCAGGTATAGGCCCAGTTCGCGGCCGAGAGCACGAGCAGGACGGCCGCCTCGACGTCGAGGTCGGAGCGAAGGGCGCCGCGATCGGCGGCCTCGCGCAGGAGGTCGCCCCACCGCGTCTCGTACCGCCGCCGCTCGGCGCGGAACGCAGAGCGCTCCGGCTCGTCGAGAAACCGCCATTCGCGCGTGAAGACCGTCGCGGCGCTCACCTGTGTCGCGACGACGCCGAGGTGCGCGCGCAGCGCGTGCCGGATGCGCTCGAGCGGCTCGGCGTCCTCGGGCACCCCGTCGAATCCAGCGTGGAACGATGCCGCGCCCTCGCGCGTGATCACCACCAAGAGCTCCTGCTTCGACGGGATCAGGGAGTAGAGCGACCCCTTCTGCATGCCCATCGCCCCCGCGAGGTCTGCCATCGACGTCCCGTGGTAGCCCCGCTCCGCGAACAGCCGCGCCGCAACGGCCACGAGCTCGTCGCGTCTCGAGCCGCTCGTTGCCATGTGGACGATGCTACCGATCGTTCGGTAGCATCGACGGGGTGGACACGCGGACCGAGGAGTTCCTCGCCCACGTCCAGTCGGGTGGCGTCGTCGAGACTAGCGACTGGATGCCTGACGAGTACCGCGCGCGCCTGACGAAGTTCGTCGAGATGCATGCGAACTCCGAGCTCATGGGGATCCTTCCCGAGCGCGACTGGATCCTCCGCGCCCCGACGCTCCAGCGGAAGCTTGCCCTCACCGCGAAGATCCAGGATGAGGCAGGCCACGCGCAGCTCCTCTATCGCATCGTCGAAGACCTCGGCAAGCCGCGCGAAGCCTGCCTCGACGACCTCGTCGGGGGCCGCTCGAAGTTCCACAACGTGTTCCACTACCCGACGCGCAGCTGGGGTGACGTCGGGGTGATCGCCTGGCTCGTCGACGCGGCCGCGATCATCTCGCAGAAGGCCCTGCTCAAGTGCTCATACGCACCGTACGCGCGGATCATGCGCAAGATCTGCTGGGAGGAGTCGTTCCACATCCTCCACGGCCGCGACGTCGTGTTGACGCTCGTCACCGGCACCGACGGGCAGCGCGCGCTTGTCCAGGAGGCGCTCGACCGCTGGTGGGAGCCGCTCATGATGTTCCACGGCAACCCCATCCCCGCCGACGACGACCCGATGATCCATTGGCGCATCAAGAGCCAGGCGAACGAGGAGGCGCGCCAGCAGTTCCTCGAGGGCTACGTGCCGCAGGTGTGGGAGCTCGGGCTGACGCTGCCCGACCCGAAGCTCCGCCGCGCAGACGACGGCACCTGGGCGTACACGGAGCCCGACTGGGAGACGCTCCGCGCCGTCGTGTCGGGCAACGGGCCGGCGTCCGAGGAGCGGCTCGCCTTCCGCCGGCTCTCGCGCGACGAGGTCGCATGGGTCTCGCGCACGGTGCTCGCCGAGGCGGCGTGAGCCGTAGGCTCGACGGAGGCTCCGGTGAGCGGAGGCGCCGGCTTTCCCGGCGCCGGGAGCGGGAATGAGCCTACGCGTCTTCGAGGTGTTCCGGCGCGAGCGCGCCGGCGCGCCGATGCAGCACGCCGGCTCGATCGTCGCGCCCGACGAGCGCTTCGCGGAGATCTACGCGCGCGAGCAGTACGGCCGCCGCGGCGAGTCGGAAGCGCTCTGGCTCGTCCCGCGCGAGGCGGTCGACGAGATCGAGGACTTCGTCGACGAGTTCGACCTCAAGTACCGGCGGGTCGACGGCTACTCGATCAAGGAACGGCTCAAGGAGGCGCGGGAGCGCGCCGGGACTGCCGGCGATGTCTGAGCGCGTCGACCTGCTGCTCGAGCTCGCCGACGACGAGCTGATCCTCGGCTGGCGGAACTCGGAGTGGACGGGGATCGCCCCGTTCCTCGAGGAGGACGTCGCGTTCTCCTCGATCGCCCAGAACGAGATCGGGCACGCGCGCGCGCTCTACGAGCTCGCGGCGCGCGAGATCGGCACCGACGCCGACGCCCTGGCGTTCGACCGTCCCCTGGACGCGTATCGCTCGGCCGCGCTCGTCGAGCTGCGCCGGCTCGAGTGGGCGCGGACGATCGCCCGCCACTGGCTCTACGAGACGGCCGACGCGATCCGGCTCGAGGCCCTGAAGAGATCGGATGATCCCGAGCTCGCGGGGATCGCCGCCAAGATGGACCGCGAGGAGGTCTACCACCGGATCCACGCCGAGATGTGGATCGACCGCCTGCTCGGCTCGGACGAGGGGCGGCGGCGGCTCGACGAGGCGCTCGCGGAGCTCTGGCCGTACGCGCTCGGAGTCCTCGACGACGGGATGCGCCCCGAGCTCGAGCGCCGGGTGGGGACGAAGCTCGGCCGTGCCTTGCCGGAGGTAGATCCGATCGCGCGAGGGCGGCACGAGGCAGAGCTCGGCGACTTGCTCGAGGAGATGACCATGGTGCGTCGCTCCGCGCCGGCGGGGGCACGGTGGTGACCACCGCGAGCCGTCACACCACGCCCGCAAGACCGTCACGTGAGACCGGTGTCTGACTTCAGTCAGGCACCCCATCCTGCCGGCCGCCAGCCCGTAGGAGGCCGAGCGAGGCTCAAGCCACGCCCCGCACGCGGCGAAGGCACCGCGGGCCCTGCGGACGGCGGAGGCAAACCGGCAAGTAACACAGTGTCACTTGCGGCCGAGGCCGTCTGGGAGGCACTGGCCGCAATCCCCGACCCGGAGATCCCGGTGATCTCGATCGTCGACCTCGGCGTCGTCGCCGACGTCAGGGTCGACGGGGAGCGCGTCGAGGTGGACTTCACGCCCACGTTCATGGGCTGTCCGGCGCTCGAGGTGATGTGCGCGCAGATGGAGGGCGCGATCCGGGCGCTCGGCGCGGAGCCCGACGTGCGCGTCCTCCTCGACGACTCGTGGTCGACCGACCGGATCAGCCCCGAGGGGCGAGAGAAGCTCCGCGCCGCCGGATTCGCGCCGCCCGCGCCTCGAAGTGCCGGGACGCCGACGCTCGTCCAGCTCGAGCGTGGCCCGTTCCGCTGCCCGTGGTGCGGCTCGACCGACACGCGCCTCGACAACGTCTTCGGCCCGACGCCGTGCCGCTCGCTCCGCTACTGCCAGGCCTGCCGCCAGCCGTTCGAGCAGTTCAAGACGATCTGAGAGTGGACGGCCACCCGATGGGCGGCGCTCGTCGTGACGCTGGCATACGCGGATACTGCTGTCGGCGGGCGCACGGGACGTTGCGGCGGGACGTGGACACCGGCGCGATAGCGGAGCGCCACCGCCCCCGGCTCGGGTAGCGTCCGGGCCGTGCGCATCGAGATCTTCTACTGCCCCGTCTGAAACGGCTACGACCGGCGGGCCGCGAGTCTCGCGGCCGTGTTGAGCGACGCGGGTCACGAGGCGTTCGCCGTCGAGGGCGACAAGAGCCAGTACGACGTCGTGGCCGACGGAGCCGTCGTCTTCTCGAAGCAGCGCGAGGGTCGCTTCCCGGAGGACGACGAGATCCTCGCGCTCGTCACCCACGGCGGCTGAGCCCGGGATAGCCTCACGGGACATGGCGCTCCTGCGCGCACGCGAGCTCACCAAGACGTTCGGCTCGGTGAGGGCGCTCGACGCCGTCAGCTTCGAGATCGACGAGGGCATCACGGGCCTGCTCGGGTCGAACGGGGCCGGCAAGAGCACGTCGCTCAAGCTCTTCCTCGGCCTCCTCGAGCCGGACGCGGGGTCGGCGGAGGTTCTCGGCCAGGACCCGAGGATCTCGCCCGAGTACCGGACCCGCGTCGGGTACGCCCCCGAGCACGACTGCCTCCCGCGCGACGTGTCGGCCGCGGAGTTTCTCGCCTACCTCGCCCGGATGAGCGGGTTGCCCGCGACCGCGGCGCGGCTGCGAGCGTCGGACGTACTGCGCCACGTCGGCCTCTTCGAGGAGCGGTACCGGCCGATGGGGACGTACTCGACCGGGATGAAGCAGCGCGTGAAGCTCGCGCAGGCGCTCGTCCACGACCCGTTGATCGCGCTCCTCGACGAGCCGACCGCCGGGCTCGACCCGCTCGGTCGCCGTGAGATGCTCGAGCTGATCCGCCGCGTCGGCGGCGAGTTCGGCATCAGCATCGTGATCTCGACGCACCTGATGGGCGACGTCGAGCGCGCCTGCGACTCGGTCGTCGTCCTCGACGCCGGGCGGCTGCTTCGCCACGGCCCGGTGTCGGGTTTCACGGAGGAGACCGAGACGCTGGAGGTCGAGCTGGTCGAGGGCGTCGACGCGGTCGCGGAAGGCCTCCGGCGACGAGGGCTGACGCCGACGGTCGACGGCCGCCGCCTGACGCTCGACGACGTGTCCGGGGAGGACTACGACGTCCTGCGCGACGTCGTCGTCGACGCCGGGGCGCTGCTCTACCGCCTTGCGCCCGCCCGCCACTCGCTGGCGGACGTGTTCGCAGGCGAGCCGTCCGCGCCGCGCGACGAGCGGTCGGCGCCGTGAGCGCCGGCCCGGCCGAGGTCTTCGACCTCGGCTACCGCGGCTACGAGGGGGAGCGAGCCGGACGCTGGGCACGCCGGGATGCGATCTGGCGTGACGGGATCCGGGTCTCGCTCGGCCTCGGGCGAGGGGTCGGCGGAAAGGTCGCGCCGTGGCTCCTCCTCGCGCTCGTCCTCGTCCCGATGGTCGTCCTCGTCGTCGTCGCGGCCGTCGTCGGCCCGGCGACCGACCCGAACGACTTCGAGCTTCCCTCCTACGGCGACTACTACGACTGGGCGATGGTGCCGCTTGGCCTGTTCGCGGCGGCTGTCGCGCCGCTCCTGATCTGCCCGGACCGCCGCGACGGGGTGCTCGCGCTCTATGCCGCGCGCCCGATCACCCCGCTCGACTACGTCGCGTCGCGGTGGGCCGCGTTCCTGACCGTCGCCCTCGCCGCCGCGTGGCTCCCGGAGATGGTCCTCTTCGCATGGAACGCCCTCGACGCCGACTCGCCCGGGAGCTTCCTGGCCGACAACTGGGACGTCGTTCCGCGGTTCCTGCTGGCGGGCGGCCTGATCGCGGTCGTCCTGACGACGCTCGCGCTCCTCGTGGCGACGTTCGCGACGCGCCGCGCCTACGCGACCGTCGCGATGCTGGCCGTGCTCTTCGTCGGCTCGGCGGTCGGCGGCATCGCCGAGAACGACTTCTCCGGCGGAGTGGCGAACGCAGTCTCGCTCGTGAGCCTCCCACAGTCCCTCACCGATGCAGTCCACTGGATCTTCGGAGACGAGCTCGACCGCCCCGTCTCCGGGGCCGTGTCGCTCGCCTGGCTCCTCGGCCTGACTGTCGTCCTCGCCGCGTGGCTCGTCCGCCGCGCGAAGCGGCTGCTTCGCGCATGAGCGCCCCGGCAGGGCCGACGGTCGTCGTCGACGGCGTCTCGAAGTGGTTCGCAGGCGTCGTCGCCGTGAGCGACGTCTCGCTCGTCGTGGAGCCGGGCGTGACGGCGCTGCTCGGGCCGAACGGCGCGGGCAAGACGACGCTGCTCCGCGCGATCGGCGGCCTGACCGCGCCGTCGCAGGGGACGGTGACGGTGTTCGGCGAGCGTGTGCGCGAGAACCCCGGGCTCTATCGCCGGATCGGCTACATGCCCGAGCACGAGTCGGTCTACGACTTCCTCACCGGCCGCCAGTTCGTCGAGCTGTCGGCGCGACTGCAGGGCGTCGAGGGCCGCGAGCGCGCGGTACGCCGAGCGATCGAGACCGTCGACCTCGTCGGCGACCAGGACCGCCGGCTCAAGCACGTACTCGCGCGGAATGCGCCAGCGGATGCGCCTCGCCGCGACGCTCGTGCACGACCCCGAGCTCCTCGTGCTCGACGAGCCGCTCTCGGGCACCGACCCGGCTCAGCGGCTCCATCTCCAGGGCGTCGTGCGGACGCTCGCCGGCGAGGGAAGGACGATCCTCGTCTCGTCGCACATCCTCGAGGAGGTCGACGAGCTCGCCGACCGGATCCACCTCATGGTGAGCGGCAAGCTCGCGGCGAGCGGGGACTACCACGCGATCCGGCAGAAGCTCGACGACCGGCCGTTCCTCGTGCGGGTCGACTGCGCCGACCCGAGGCGCCTCGCGGCGGGCCTCGTCGGCATCGACGCGGTCGAGTCGGTCGAGATCACTGGGACGAGCGGGCTCCGCGTGCGCAGCCGCGACGTGGCGTCGCTCCAGCGGTCGCTCCCCGCGGTCGCGCGCGAGCTCGGCGTCAGGCTCACACGCGTCGAGCCCCTCGACGACTCGCTCGAGAGCGTCTTCGAGTATCTCGCGACGGGGACGGGGAGATGACGGCGATCTTCGGCCTCACGGTCCGGCAGCTCGCGGGCAGCCGGCGGCTGTGGATCGTCGCCGGCCTCGTCAGCCTCCCCGTTCTCGCCGCCGTCGTCTTTCGCGCCGGTGGCTCGACGACGACGAGCGCGCGCTTCGCCGACAACGTCACCCGCACGCTCATCGCATCGGTGATCCTCCCGCTCGTCATGCTCCTCTTCGCGACCTCCGCGTTCGGCAACGAGCTCATGGACAAGACGCTCGGCTACCTGACGCTCAAGCCGATCCCGCGCTGGCGCATCGTCGTCTCCAAGCTCGCTGCCGCGTTCCTCGTGGGCGGCGTCCCGATCGCGGTGAGCGGCTTCGTCGCGGTCGCGCTGGTCGACGCCGACGGGCTCGAGGGCGCCGTGGCGACCGGCGTGGGGCTGCTCGTGGGCGCCGCTGCCTACGCCGCGTTGTTCACCTGGGCGGGCCTTGCGACGCGGCACGCGCTTCTGATCGGCCTCGTCTACGTCTTCGTGTGGGAGGCGACGCTTGCCGCATACCTCGACGGCGTGCGCTTCCTCAGCATCCGCCGCTACACGCTGGGGCTCATCCACGGGCTCGACGCCGCGCGGCTCGCGACCCTCGACAACCCGCTCTCGACCGCCGGGGCGCTCGTCGGCGCGGCGCTCGTCATCGTCGCCTTCACGGCGCTCGCCGTGCGCAAGCTCGTCCGGATGGACGTGCCGTAGGACGGGCCGAACGACGGCCGAAGGACGTGCGCGGCGGTGCAGTCGGACAGACAACGCTTGTGTTGAATCACCACAAGCGTTGTCCGGGCCACCGCTCAGCGCAGGAGGAAGCCTTCGCCGATCGGGTCGTCCGGGTCGAGCTCGAGCTCGGCCCGGCCCGTCCGGAAGGCGGAGCCCTCGACGTCGGTGATCACCGCGGGGATCCCGGCGACATCGCCGTCGCCGACGACGCGGCCGGTGAGCTCCGAGCCGACGATCGAGAGGTGCCGAAGCTCATCGCCGCGTGGGAGGCGGCGCTGCGCGTCGAGCAGCGCGAGGCGGGCCGACGTGCCCGAGCCGCACGGCGAGCGGTCGACCTCGCCGTCGGCGAACACCGTCACGTTGCGCTGCGTGAACGGCCGGTCGGCCTCGTGCTGCCAGAAGATGACGCCGTAGACGTCCCGGAGCTCCGGCTCAATGGGGTGGACGACGCCGTGCGCGGCCTCGATCTCGGCCTTCAGCTCACGCCCGAGCGCGATCAGGCGCGGCAGCTCGGCCGGCTCGACACGCTCCTCGAGCGTCGCGTAGAACGCGCCGCCGAAGGCGACGTCGACGACGCGGCCAGCGACCTCGACGCCCTCGGACCAGACGAACGCCGGCACGTTCCGGAACCGCACCGAACGCACTCGCCCTCCCTCGACGGTCGCCCACGTCTCGAGGCGTCCGGACGGAACGTCGACGACGACGCGGTTCTCGCCGTCACGGCAGGCGACCACCCCTTCCTCGAGCGCCCACGTCACGAGCGCGATCGTCCCGTGCCCGCAGGCGGTCGAGTAGCCCTCGTTGTGGAAGAACACGACGCCGAGGTCGGCGCCCTCGTCGTTCGGCGGGACGACGTGGCAGCCGTACATGTCCGCGTGGCCGCGCGGCTCGTGGACGAGGAGGCGGCGAAAGCGGTCGAGCCGCTCGCGCGCGAACCGGCGCCGCTCGAGGATGGTGGCGCCCTCGAGCGCCGGAACGCCGCCGACCACGATGCGGAACGGCTCGCCACCCGTGTGGTAGTCGACGACCGAGACGACCGGCGGCCGGCGCACGGGGTTCAGCTTCCGGTGAACCGAGGGGCGCGCTTCTCGAGGAAGGCGGTGACGCCCTCGGCGAAGTCCGCCGTCCCGACCGACTCCTGCTGGAGCGCGGCCTCGAGCGCGAGCTGCTCCTCGAGGGAGGCGGTCGCCGCGTGGTCGAACAGCTGTTTCGTGCGACCGACCGCGAGCGTCGGTCGGCCAGCCCACTCGGCGGCGAGCTCCGCCACCCGCTCCGGGAAGGACGCGTCGGGGACGACCTCTGAGACGAGCCCCCAGTCGAGCGCCCCGGCGGCGCTCAGGCGCCGGTTCGAGCACATCCAGTCGAAGGCGCGGGCGAACCCGAGCAGGCGATGGACGAACCACGTCCCGCCCGCGTCGGGCACGAGGCCGATCCCGACAAAACCGGGGACGAACGTCGCGGACTCGGCGGCCACGCGGAGGTCGCACGCGCAGGCGAACGACAGCCCTGCGCCGGCGGCCGGGCCGTTCACCGCGGCGATCACCGGCTTGGCGAGCGTCCGGACGAGCCGGACGTTCGGGTGGTACGTCGTCTCCAGCGCGTCGCCGACCGTGCCCGACACGGCGCCGAACTCCTTCAGGTCCTGGCCGGCGCAGAAGCCCTTGCCGGCGCCGGTGATCACCACGCAGCGCACGGCCGGGTCGGCGGCCTCGGTGAGCGCGGCGTTGAGCGCCGTGTGCAGCTCCCGGTTGAAGGCGTTGTAGACCTCGGGCCGGTTGAAGGTGATCGTCAGGACGGCGCCGTCCCGACTCGTCAGCACCTCGTCGGCCATGCGCGGAGCCTATCGAGCGCAGGCTGCAAAGAAAGGATGGGTGCGCGGCTTCAGCCTCTCCCCTCTTCCTTTGCCCGCCTCGAGTCGAGGAACTCGCGGATCGCGCCCTGCGCCTCGTCGCCGAGCATCGAGAGGGAGAGCCAGTCCCGTGCGTGACCGACGGTCTGGTGCCAGGCCAAATCGCGCCAGACGTTGAGCTGCTGCTTGGCGTAGCGCGTCGTCTGCGGCAGCTTCCGGACGAGGCTCTCGACCCAGCCGTCGACGACGGCGTCGAGCTCCGCGGGCGGAACAGCACGGTTGACCAGACCCCACTCGGCGGCCTGCACGGCCGGGATCTCGTCGCAGAGGAAGACGATCTCGCGCGCTCGGCGGTCGCCGACCATCAGCTGGAGCCACTGCGTCGCGCCACCGGCGGGCACCGATCCGTGCTCGAGCCCGACGTGGCGGATGAAGGCGTCGTCGACCATCACTGCGAGGTCGCACGCCATCTGCAGCTCGTTGCCACCGCCGACGGCGATCCCGTTGACTCTCGCGATCGTCGGCTTGCCGAGCTCGCGCAACCGGTCGTGCATGTCCTTGAACGCGCCGAACCACTTCCAGTACTCCTGCGGCCTCCCGACGAGCGTGTCCTCCCACGACCGCAGGTCGGCGCCGACGCAGAACGCGCGGCCCTCGCCCGTGACGACGACGACGCGGATCTCGTCGTCCCACGACGCGTCCTCGCACGCCCGCGCGATCTCCCGCAGCATGCGGAAGTCGAACGCATTCAGGACCTCCGGCCGGTTGAGCCGGATCGTCGCCCTCGGCGGAGCCTTCTCGTAGACGATCGCCTCGAAGCCGAGCTCCGCCGGGTCGACCGGGGTCGGATGCAGCGGCTCGGGCACTAGACCAGCGCGGCGCGGGCATCGACCGGGGCTCGCATCTGCCCGAGCGTATAGCGTCGTGGTCGTGAGCGGCGGAACCGGAACGGCGGCGGCGCTCGCGCTCGCCGCGGGGCTGGCCGGCTCGGTGCAGGCCGCCGTGATGGGCCGCTTCGGCGAGCGGATCGGCACCCTCGAGGCGCTCGCCTGGGCGACGCTGCTGTCGGTGGTGATCGCGATGGCCGTGCTGCTCGTCGCACGCCGGGGGATCGGGGGGCTGTCGGATGCGTGGGCTGCGCCGAAATGGCTCTGGGCCGGGGCCGCGCTCGGCACGTTCATCGTGTTCACCATCACGGTCGTGTCGCCCCGCATCGGGACGACGGCGACGATCGCGCTGCTCGTCGCGGGCCAGTTGGCGATGGGGACCGTGATCGACCGGTGGGGCCTCTTCGGCTTCGAGCAGATCGCGCTCACCTGGCCGCGCGCCCTCGGGATCGCGCTGCTCGCCGCGGGCGCCGCGCTCACACTCAAGCGGTGACGCCGAAGGCGTGGGCGGCGCTCTCGGCCGTCTACGTGATCTGGGGCTCGACGTACCTCGGGATCCGCGTCGCCGGGGACACGATCCCGGCGTTCGCCGCCGTCTCGTCGCGCTTCATCCTGGCGGGCGCGCTGATGGCCGCCTGGGTGGCGTGGCGGCGCGGCGGGCGCTCGCTGAGAGTGACGCGGCGCGAGCTCGCGTGCGCGGCGCTCATCGGGCTCCTCCTCCCCGGCGCCAATGGCCTCCTCTTCGTGGCGGAGCGCACGGTGCCGACCGGGGTCGCCTCGCTGATCATCGCCTCGGTGCCGCTCCTCGTCGTCCTCCTGCGGCTTGCGGGCGGCGAGCGGCCGCCGCGGCTCGCGATCGCGGGCGTGCTGGTCGGGTTCGCCGGCGTCGCGGTCCTGTTCCACCCGGAGGGCGGCGCAACCTGGTGGGGCATGGCGCTGACCGGCGTCTCCGCGGTCGCCTGGGCCACGGGGTCGTACCTCTCCTCGCGCATCCCGCTGCCGCGGGACGCGTTCGTGGCGACGACCTTCGAGATGCTCGCAGGCGGGCTGATCCTCCTCCCGCTCGGCATCGCCCAGCGCCCCGATCTCGGGGCGATCTCCGGGACGTCGCTCCTCGCGTTCGCCTACCTCGTGCTCGTCGGCTCGCTCGTCGGGTTCACCGCGTACGTCTGGCTCCTCCACCATGCGCCCCTGGGGACGGTCGCGACCTACGCGTACGTCAACCCGGTCGTCGCGATCACGCTCGGCGTCCTCTTCCTCGGCGAGCAGGTCACGTGGCGGATCGCGCTCGGTGCGGCGATCGTCCTCGCGTCCGTCGCGGTCGTGCTCCGGCGCGAGTCGGACGCGGCGGTCGAGCCGTTCTCCGAGTGAGGCGCGCGTCGGTCGCTACGCGACCCAGTCGACGGCGACCGGGGCAGGGAAGGCGCCGATCGCCTCGCCGCGCCGCAGGAGCTCGGCAACCGCCGAGCGACCCTCGTCGCCGTAGTCCTTCGTCAGGTCGTTCACGTACATCGAGACGAACCGGTCGGCCACCGCGGAGTCGATCCCGCGGCCGAACTGCAGGGCGTACTCGAGCGCCTCCTCGCGATGGTCGAGCCCGCACTCGATCGCGTCGTGAAGCACCTCGGAGAGCTCCGCGTGGCGTTCGACGTCGCGTCGGACCACGTTCACGCCGAGCGGCAGCGGGAGCCCCGTCTCGAGCAGCCACCACTCGCCGAGGTCGAGCACCTTCACGAGCCCGTGCTCCGAGAAGGTCAGCTGCCCCTCGTGGATCAGGAGGCCGACGTCGGCGCGGCCGCTCGCGACCTCGTCGGGGATCTGCTCGAAGGGCAGCTCGCGGTAGACGCACTCGCCGAGCGCGAGCCGCAGCGTGAGGAAGGCGGTCGTCATGGCGCCGGGGACGACGATCTCGCGTCCGCCCAGCGCCTCGGCGTCGAGCGGCTCGCGCGCGACGAGAACCGGGCCGTAGCCGGAGCCGATCGAGGCCCCGTGCGGGAGCAGCGCGTAGTCGTCCTGGACGAACGGGTATGCCGCGAGCGAGATCGCGGTCACCTCGAGCCGGGCGGCGCGCGCCCACTGGTTCAGGGTCTGGATGTCCGCGAGCACCTGCTCGAAGCGAAAGCCGCGCAGGTCGACGAGATCCGTCGTCAGCGCCCAGTACATGAACGCGTCGTCGGGGTCGGGGCTATGGCCGACACGGACGTTCACGAAGCGGCGACGCTACCAGCGGCCGACCGGCCCTGGCGTAGGAACCCTCCGTACACTCGCGGGATGCCGCCCGTGACGCTCTTGAGCGACGCGATCCAGCACTATCTGCGCGCGGTGTACAAGCTCGGCGCCGCCGGCGACCGCGTCTCGACGACCGCGCTCGCACGGGAGATGGGCGTGTCGCCCGCCTCGGCGAGCGCGATGGTGAAGAAGCTCGCCGCGCTCGGGCTCGCCTCGCACGCGCCGTACCGCGGTGTCTCGCTGACGTCGGCGGGCGAGCAGGTTGCGCTCGAGGTGATCCGCCACCACCGCCTGCTCGAGCTGTACCTCGCGGAGACGCTCGGGATCGACGTCGACGAGGTGCACGACGAGGCCGACCGGCTCGAGCACGCCCTCTCGGAGGAGCTCGAGGCGCGGATCGACGAGGCGCTCGGGTTCCCGACCCACGACCCGCACGGCGACCCGATCCCGGACGCGAACCTCGAATGGCCGACCGAGCCCGGCTGACGCGATCCGGATACGATCCAAGTCGATGGCCGTCAAGGATCTCTTCTCGTTCCTCTTCCAGCGCTCGGCCGGCGAGGAGCGCGTCGCGCAGTACGTGATCCGCGAGCACGACCGCGGACGGACGCTGGCGGAGATCCTCGAGGACCGCTACGTCGTCAACCGTCTCCAGAGCCCGGAGCAGCGCGCCCGCCTGCTCGACCGCCCCGAGATCATCCAGGCGGTCGGCGGCGACATGGCCGAGGCCGCCAAAGCCTCGGTCGCGAACCCCTCGTAGCGCCGCCAGCAGCGCGCACACTGCGCCTCGCCGGCGGTGCCCGTGACAACGCCGGACGATAACGTCCCCCGGCATGCGGACGCTCTACGCGAACGGCTGGATCGTCGTGATGGACGACGCCGGCACGGAGCATCCGAGCGGCTGGGTGCTCGTCGAGGACGCGACCATCGTGGCCGCGGGCGCCGGCGAGGAGCCGTCCCACGAAACCCGTATCGACGTCGGCGGCGCGGTCGTGACGGCGGGGCTCGTCAACACCCATCACCACCTCTACCAGACCCTGACCCGGGCGCGGGCGCAGCAGGCGGACCTGTTCACCTGGCTCCGCGAGCTCTATCCCCTGTGGGCGCGGATCGACGCCGAGGCCGAGTACGCCGCTGCGCGCACCGGCATCGCGGAGCTCGCGCTCTCGGGCTGCTCCACGGTGTTCGACCACCACTACGTCTTCCCGCGCGGGCGCGAGGGGATCATCGAGGCCGAGGTGCAGGCGGCGCGCGAGCTCGGTGTCCGGCTCGTCGCCTCCCGCGGCTCGATGGACCTCGGCACCTCCGACGGCGGTCTCCCGCCCGACGAGCTGGTCGAGGAGATCGACGGCGTGCTCGCCGAGACCGAGCGCCTCCACGGCACGCTGCACGAGGACGGCCCCGGCGCGCGGGTGCAGATCGCGGTCGCGCCCTGCTCGCCCTTCTCCGTCACCGGCCGGCTGATGGAGGAGTCGGCCGCGCTGGCGCGGCGCCTCGGGCTTCTCCTCCACACGCATCTCGCCGAGACGCGCGAGGAGGAGGCCTACTGCCGCGAGCTCTACGGCTGCTCTCCGGTCGAGTACCTCGATCGGCTCGGCTGGCTCGACCGCGACGTGTGGTGCGCGCACTGCGTCCATCTCTCCGACGCGGAGGTCGCGCGGTTCGGCGCGACCGGCACCGGGGTGGCGCACTGCCCTACCTCGAACCTCCGCCTCGGCGCCGGCGTCGCCCCCGTGCGCGCGCTTCGCGACGCCGGCGTCCCGGTCGGGCTGGGCGTCGACGGCTCCGCGTCGAGCGAGCGCGGCGACCTGTTCGGAGAGGTCAAGCAGGCGCTCCTCGTCGCGCGCGGCCGAGGCGGCGGCGAGGCGATGACCGCGCGCGAGGCCCTCCGGCTTGCGACGCGCGGCGGCGCCGAGGTGCTCCAGCGCGACGACATCGGCTCCCTCGAGCCGGGGAAGCAGGCCGACCTCGCGATCTGGCGGACGGACGGCCTCGAGCTCGGCGGGGCGGACGACCTCGTCGCAGGGCTCGTCCTCTCCGGACCGCACCGTGCCGACCGGCTCGTCGTGGGCGGCGAGGACGTCGTCCGCGGAGGAGTGCTCGTCCGCGCCGACGAGAGCGAGATCGCGCGCGACCATCGGGCCCAGGCGCGAAGATTCGCCGCATGAGCTGCTCGATCTCCACCCATGTGCTCGACACCGCCGTGGGGCGCCCCGCGTCAGGCGTCGCCGTGGAGCTGCTCCGCGGCGAAACCGCCGTCGCCTCTGCCGAGACCGACGCCGACGGGCGGGCACGCCTCGCCGATGACCTTCCCCCCGGCACGTACGCGCTCGTCTTTCATCCGCCGTCGCCGTTCTTCACGCGGGTCGCGCTGCAGGTCGAGCTCGAGGACGGCCACTACCACGTCCCGCTCCTCGTCTCCCCCTTCGGATGCGCGAGCTACCGCGGCAGCTGAGCGCGGACGCGCTCGCGGAGCTCTTCGAGGGTCGCACACGCTTCGTCGAGCGGCTTGCGGTGGAACCCGATCCGCTCGTCCGCGCCCGCACCCTCGTCCACGAGCTGCCGGACGACGAGAAGCGCGAGATCCTCGACGCGCATCCCGTGATCGGCCAGCGCGCGGGCCTCTCTGCACGCTCCGCAGCCGAGCAGGGAGACGACGCCGACCCCTCCGTCCTCGCGGAGCTCGAGCGGCTCAACGCGGCCTACGAGCAGCGGCACGGATTCCGCTTCGTCGTCTTCGTGAACCGGCGCCCGAAGGCCGACATCCTCGAGGTGCTGCGGGGCCGGATCGACAACCCGACCGACGCCGAGCTCGAGACGGCGCTCGATGAGCTCGTCGCGATCGCCGAGGACCGCTGGGCGCGCGGTTGATGTTCGTGGTCGCGCCTTCCGTGCGTGGCGCGTCGCGACCGGAGCCGGGCTTTGCCCGGCGGGAGGTCAGGTACCCGCAACCCATGCGCAAAGCAGGAGGAGGGGGCACATGGGGGAACCAGGGGTTCCCCCATGCTTGACTGGCTCGACCTCGGCCTGCGCTGGCTGCATGTGATCGCCGCCATGGCGTGGATCGGCACCTCGTTCTACTTCGTTCTGCTCGACCAGTCGCTCCGTGCGCCCAAGGACACGGCGGACGCGGACGCAGGCGTCGGCGGCGAGCTCTGGGAGGTGCACGGCGGCGGCTTCTACCACGTGCAGAAGTACGTGGTGGCGCCCCGCATGCTCCCGGAGCACCTCGCGTGGTTCAAGTGGGAGGCGTATGCGACCTGGCTCTCGGGCTTCGGGCTGATGCTCGTCCTCTACTACCTCGAGGCGTCCAGCGCGCTCGTCAAGCCGGGCGACGACCTCGAGCCGTGGCTCGCGGTCGCGATCTCGATCGGGCTCCTCGCGGCGGCGTGGATCGTCTACGACGTGCTCAACCGCGTCGTCACCGACCCGCGCGTGCTGTGGCCCGCGCTCCTCGTCCTGGTGGCGCTGGCGGCCTGGGGATCGGCCGAGCTCTTCGCCCCGCGGGCCGCGTGGCTTCAGCTCGGCGGGATGATCGGGACGGTGATGGCCGCGAACGTCTTCTTCGTGATCATCCCGGCTCACTGGGAGCTGATCCACGCGAAGGAAGCTGGCCGCGAGCCCGACCCCGCGCCCGCGATCCAGGCGAAGCAGCGCTCGATCCACAACAACTACCTCACGTTGCCCGTCTTGCTGACGATGCTGGCGGGGCACTTCCCGTTCGCCTACGGCGCCGACCACGCCTGGCTCGTGCTCGTGGCGCTGATGGCGATCGGCGCGTGGGCGCGACTGTTCTTCAACCTGCGGCACACCGGGCGGACGCACTGGTGGATGGCGGTCGCCGGCCTCGCCGCGTTCGTCGCCGTCGCCGTCTGGGTCGAGCGCGTGGACGAGCCGGCGGCGGCACCGTCGACTCCCGCGCACGTCACGCTCGGCAGGCAAGTCTTCGCCTCGGCCGGCTGCGCGGCGTGCCACACCCTGGCGGACGCGGGGGCGACCGGCACCGTCGGGCCTGACCTCGACGCGGCGAAGCCCTCGGCCGCGCTCGTCGCGGACCGGGTCACGAACGGGCTCGGGGTGATGCCGTCGTTCGCCGGGAAGCTGTCGACGGGGCAGATCGACGCGGTCGCGGCGTACGTGTCGAGCACCGCCGGAAAGTAGGATCGCCCGATGCTCCGGATCAGCGCGGGAGGCTTCGAGTTCGCGGCGCGCCTCGAGGAAGCCGATGCGCCCGCGACCGTCGCCGCCTTCCGCCGGCTCCTCCCGCTCGAGTCGCGCATCATCCACGTCCGCTGGTCGGGCGAGGCGGGGTGGATCCCCTTCGGCGATCTCGACCTCGGCCTCGGCCCCGAGAACGCGACGTGCTACCCGCATCCGGGCGAGATCGTCCTCTACCCGGGCGGTGTCTCGGAGACCGAGATCCTGCTCGCCTACGGGTACGTCAGCTTCGCCTCGAAGGCGGGCCAACTCGCCGGGAACCACTTCGCGACGATCGTCGAGGGCAACGAGCGCCTGCGCGACCTGGGGAAGAAGTTCCTCTGGGACGGCGCGCAGGAGATCGTCTTCCGCGAGACCTGACCCGCGGTTGACGGCCGGTCAGCCCGACGCCAGCCGGCCGAGCGCGTCGGTCAGCACGTCGACGGCGAGCGCGACGTCCTCCGGCGATGACAGTTCGTCGGGCGAGTGGCTCACGCCGCCGTTCAGCGCCCGCACGAACAGCATCGCCGATGGCACGCCGGCACGCGCGAGCACGCCGGCGTCATGCCCCGCGCCGGATGCGAGCTCGACGACGGGCAGCCCTCGCCCGCCGAGCGCCTCCCGCAGCGCCTCGACGGGCGGGCCTCCGAGGGGCGTCGGCGGCGTCGCTCCGTCGGCGTCGACCCCGAGCGCGTCGAGGAGCCGCGCGAGTCGTTCCTCGTCCGGTGCGCGGGCGTCGATCGTCAACCGCACCCGGCCGGGGATCACGTTGACGCCGTCTGGATCGACCTCGAGCCGCCCGACGGTGGCGACCGCATCGGGGATCCCGCGCGCGACGTCCCGGATCCGGAGCACTTCCTCGGCGGCGGTAACGAGAGCGTCGTCGCGCGCGTCCATCGGCGTCGTCCCGGCGTGGCCCGCACGGCCGTCGATCACGCGCTCGGCGCGCTTGTAGCCGACGATCGCGGTGACGACCGCAAGGGGCTCGCCCACGAGCGCGAGACGCGGCCCCTGCTCGTGGTGGAGCTCCACCCAGGCGCCCGGGAGCCCGCCGCTCGCCGCGCGCGCATGCGAGCCGACGCAGCCACGCTCTTCCTCGCGAAAGGCGACGACGCCGAGCGTCCGGCGACGTTGTCCGAGCCGCTCGACCGCCTCCAGCGCGCCGACGACGCCGAGGACCCCGTCGTAGCGGCCGCCCTGCGGCACCGAGTCGAGATGCGAGCCCGACCACACCTCGGGCAGCGCCGGCTCGGCGCCAGCACGGCGTCCAACGAGATTGCCGGCCGCGTCGACCTCGACCTCGAGCCCAGCCTCGCGCATCCAGCCCTCGACGAGTCGATGGGCCTCGTCCTCCTCGGCCGAGTAGCCGGGACGATTCGCTCCCGGCCCGCCTCCGATCGCGTAGATCGCGTCGAGCCGGCGCTCGAGCCCGGTCGCCATCAGACGTCGACGCGCCGGCCGACGTCCCGCTCCACCGCCCGGCGGAGGACCTCGTGCCCGAGCGCGAGGTCCCACGGTGCGATCCCGTTGGACTTGAAGAGGACGACGTCGGCATCGGACTGACGGCCCGGGAGCTCGCCGGAGACGATCTGGTGCAGCTCCTGCACCTCGAGCCAGTCGAGCTGGCCCGCCGCGACGGGCTCGATCAGGTCTCCCGACTCGAGCCTCGCGTCCTCGATCGAGTCGCAGCAGACGAGCGTGGCGCGGGCGATCACCTGGGCGTCGAGCTCCCGCGCCGCCGGGTCGTTCGCGCCGATCGCGCAGACGAGGGCGCCCTCGTTCAGCCAGTCGCCGCGGAGCACGGGGTCCTTCGACGAGGTCGCGGTGACGACGATGTCGCAGCCCCCGGCCTCCGAGGGGCTCTCCGCGACCTCTGCCTGGTTGGCATCCGCGAACGTCTCTGTCCGGTCGCGCGAGCGGCTCGAGACGACCACCCGCTCGATCGACGGCACCGCCGCGCGGATCGCGGCGAGCTGCGACTCCGCCTGCCAGCCCGCCCCGATCAGCCCGAGGCTCGTGGCGCCTGGACGGGCGAGGTGCTTCGCGGCGACGCCGCTCGCGGCGCCCGTCCGCACCTGGCCCAGCCGATCAGCGGCGATCAGCGCAGTGAGCGCGCCATCCTGAAGGGAGAAGAGGCAGACGACGAACTGAATCCTGCCGTCGACCAGGAGGTAGCTCTTGAGCCCTGCGACACCGAGGCCTCTGTCGGCGGCCGCCATCACCGCGAAGTACCCGCCGTCGACGGCAAAGCGGCGACGCGGCATCAGCTCGATCTCCCCCGCGGCCATGCGTCGGAAGCACTCCTCGATCACCGGCACGGCCTCGCCGGGGGTGACGAGCGACGCGACCTCGTCCTCGGAGAGCCAGAGCGGCACGCCCCGATGCTAGCCCGGTGCATCGCGGGAAGCGCGCCCGCCGGAGCCGCAGATCATCCGCGAATCGTGTCGGCAGAGTCAAACGGCAGCGTGAAGCGGAACGCGCTGCCGCCGCCTTCGCCGTGCTCGACCCAGATCCGGCCGCCGTGCGCCTCGACGATGCGCCTGCAGACGGCGAGGCCGATGCCGCTCCCCTCGACGCGGCGATCGACGCGCGAGAACATTGCAAAGATCCGGCGCCCGTCGTCCCGGCTCACGCCGATGCCGTTGTCCCGCACCGTCACGATCCACTCGCCGGGTCCGCGGTCCGTCGCGACCTCGACGCGCGGAGGCTCCTCCGTCCGGAACTTGAGCGCGTTGACGACGAGGTTCTGCAGCACGCGCCGCAGCTGGCGCGGATCGGCGCGCACCTCGGGCAGCTCCCCGACGACGAGCGTGCCACCCGTTTCTGCAAGCCGCGGCCGCAGGTCGGCCGCGACGTCGGCCATGACCGCCTCCAGCGCAACCCGGCCGACGGCGAGCTCGCCCGAGCGAGCGTAGTCGAGCACTCCGTCGACGAGCTCGCGCGCCCGGTCGGAGGTCGCGCGGAGCTCGTGGAGCACCTCCGGCGCCGGAGGCTCGTCGGGCCGGAGCTCGAGGACGTTGACGAGCATCGCGATCCCGGCGAGCGGCGCGCTCAGGTCGTGGGCGACGACATCCGCGTACGCGACGAGCTCGGCCTCCATCCGCCGGCTCGCCGTCACGTCGTGCAGGAACACGATCACCCCGTCCCCGAGCCTGGCCGCACGGTGGAGGAACGTCCCGAGCATGTAGCCGTCCCCGAACGGCGTGTCGTACGTCACCTCCCCGACGAGTGGCTCGCCCTTCTCGCACACGCCGACGTACTCATCGAGCATGTGGCTCTCGCGCATCTGCGGCAGCGCTTCGAGCAGCGTGTAGCGGTCGCGGGTCTCGGCCGGGAGCCGGAAGCCGCGCAGCATGGCCGGGTTGCCGTAGCCGAACGCGAAGTCGACGACGCGCCCGTCCGCGTCCCGGATCGCCCAGAGGACGCCGACCGGGTCGGGGAACCCGTCGAGGAGCGTCCGGAACCCCTCGGCGCCCCGCTCGCCGAGCAGCTCGACGAGCCGGGGATCCTCGCCCCACGGCTCGGGCTCGAACTCGCGGCGCACGTGGGTCACGACGAGGAAATCTAGGCGCTCTGGATCCAACGCGACGAGCGGTGGCCCGTGCGCCTGCGCCGGGGGCCGAAGGCCTGCTTTGCCGGCCGGGGAGGCCAGGAACTGGGCGACCCGTGCGCAGGCCAGGAGGAGGGGGCTGGCGGGGGAACGAGGGGTTCCCCCGCCCGTGTGCGCCCGGCACGATTCGAACGTGCGACCTCTGCCTCCGCAGGGCAGCGCTCTATCCCCTGAGCTACGGGCGCGCGAAGGGCCAGTGTAGCGGCGGCGCGGCGCACGACTCCTCAAGCCTGACCCGACGACTCGTCATGACTGACGCGACGAATCGTCGAGACTGAGCCGACGACCCCCAGGCCGCACCCACCGAGCCGGGTCCCTCGTAACAGACTGTTGCAAGGTCGCTCGACCGGTTACGCCGGCAGCTGGTGCGCGTTGCCCCCGTCGAGGGAGAGCGTGGCGTCGGTCGGAACCTCGCGGCGGACGTAGCCCAGCGCGACGATGCCGTGCGCGGGATCGGCAGCGGCGCTCGTGACTCGGCCGACGGCCTTGCCGTCGAGGGTCAACTCTGTGTCATACGCCGGCAGATCAGGGCCGTCGAGCGCGAGTACGCGGAGCCCTCTGTTCGGGTGGCCGCGGAAATGGAGGCGCGCGACGGGCTCCTGGCCGGGGTAGCAGCCCTTCGTGAAGCTGATCGCGCGCGCTTCCAGGCCCGCCTCGGCGGGCATCACCCGATCGTCGAGCTCCCGCCCGAGGCGCGGCGTACGCGCGAGGATGCGGAGGCGCTCGAGCTCCAGCTCCGGGACGGGCGCCGCGCTCGACGGCGGAGCCGCGTCGAGCAGCTCGACCGCGGGCACGCCGTAGTCGCGGTTCGGCAGAGAGCGTGCCTGCGCCCCGGCCGGCGGCTCCGCAGCGCCGAGCACGACGACGGAGCGATGCTCCTCGGGCTCGACCGCGCACTTCGCCGCGAAGCGCCCGCGCAGGAGGTCACGCAGGAGCCGCTCGCCGGCGTCGGGCTCCGTGAGGAGCAGGAAGTCGTCGTCGGCCCGGCGCCAGACGACGAGCGGCGCGACGATCCGCGCCTTCGGCGTCAGCAGCAGCGCCTCGCACGACTCCCCGACGGCGAGCGCCTCGACGTCGTTCGAGAGCATCCGGTTGAGATAGGTCGCAGCCTCGGGACCGCGCACCGCGACGTACGACCGGGCGAGCGGTGCAGCCTGTAACGTCGGCACGGCCATCGAGACGAGGGTAGCGAGCGTGTTCAGGAGCAGGGCGGAGCGAAAGGTGGCCGAGGCGGGGTACGACCCGGCCCGGCTCCCTCCGGGTCAGTACCTGACCGAGAAATGGCCGGTGCTCCACGCGGGCGACGTTCCCTCCTACCCGACCGACCTCGCGGGCTGGGACTTCAGCGTCCACGGCGAGGTGGAGACGCCGCTGACGCTCTCGTGGGAGGAGCTGAACAGCCTGCCGCGGGCGACCGTGACGGAGGACATTCACTGCGTCACCCGCTGGAGCCGCTTCGACGCCGAGTTCAGCGGTGTCCCGTGGTCGGCGATCCGTGAACTGGTCGGGCCGCGCGAGAGCGCCCATTACGCCGTCGCGCACGCGGAGGCGGGCTTCACGGCGAACATTCCCGCGTCGTTCCTCGAGGCGGACGGCGCCCTGCTCGCGACGCACGCCGACGGCGAGCCTCTGACGCCAGAGCACGGCTGGCCCCTCCGGCTCGTGGTCCCCGGCAAGTACTTCTGGAAGAGCGCAAAGTGGCTCCGCGCGATCGAGCTCCGCGCGACCGACGCGCCCGGGTTCTGGGAGCGCTACGGCTACTCGAACGACGCCGACCCGTGGAAGGAGCAGCGCTACGCCTTCTGAGCCGAGAATCACTCGAACGAGGGAGTAAGGCGCAGGACGGGCGGGCCGATCGTGGTATCACCCACCCTCCCCAGCATCACCGAGGCGGCCGCTCCCCCAAGCGGCCGTCTCTCTTTTTGTCCCGCGAGCGGGAATCCGCCGAGCGGATTCCCGCCGCTCGATCCCCGCCTACGGCGGGGCAGATCCCTAAAGGCGTCGGCTTCGCCGCCGCAAACCCTCGTTGCCAAGCCGCTTGATCCCGGCCCGCCGGGCGCGGCGGCCTTCGAGCGTGTCGGCTTCTCTCCGCCGCACCCTTGCGTCCCGCCGCAGCGTCTTCTCAGGCGGCGCTGACGGGGCCCAGGTGCGCTCCGAGCTCCGCCGTGAGGTCGGCGGCGATCGTCCCGTCCCGCGGGGCGAGGAAGATCGTGTTGTCGCCGGCGATGGTGCCCGCGATCCCGGGATGACGTCCTTCGTCGATCGCCTGGGCCAGCGCGCTCGCGTAGCCCGACGGTGTCGTGACGACGACGAGCGGCCCTGCCTGCTCGACCCTCGTCGCATAGCGGCGCATCGCGACCCCGATCGAGCGGAGCCGATCGACGTCGTCCGATCCGGACGCCGCGTACACCAGTCGGCCGGACGGGGCCCGCACCTTCGTGAGGCCCAGGTCGTGGACGTCACGCGAGATGGTCGTCTGGACGGCGTCGTATCCCTCCTCGCGCAGCGCGTCGACGAGCTCCGCCTGGGTCGAGATCGCCCGGTCGCGCACGAGGCGAAGGATCGCCTGCTGACGCACGACGCCCGTCACGAGAGCACCGCGGCGAGAATCGCCAGCGCCTCGTCCACCTCCGCCTCGGTGATCACGAGCGGCGGCAGCAGGCGGAGGACGTCGCTCCCGGCGGTCAGCGCGAGCAGGCCGTGGGCCCGGCACTCGTCGACGACCGCTCCGGCGTCGCGGTCGAGCACGCCGGCCAGGAGCAGCCCGCGGCCGCGCACCTCGAGCACGCCCGGCAGCCCGGCGAGACCGCGCGCCAGCTGCTCGCCGCGGGCCGCGACGTTCTCGAGCAGCTCGTCGTCGATCGCCTCGAGCACGGCGCAGGCGGCCGCGCACGCGACGGGGTTGCCGCCGAAGGTGGAGCCGTGGTCCCCTGGCCCAATCGCGGCGGCGATGCCGTCGCGGACGAGCAGCGCACCGATCGGGAGACCGTTCGCGAGCCCCTTCGCGAGGGTCACGAGGTCCGGCTCGATCCCGAGCTGCTCGTAGGCGAAGAACGTCCCCGTCCGGCCGAGCCCTGCCTGGACCTCGTCGACGCAGAGGAGCGCTCCGACCTCCCGCGCGATCTCGGCCGCCGCCTGGACGAAGCGCTCCTCGAGCGGGAGCACACCGCCCTCGCCGAGCACGGGCTCGAGCATGATCGCCGCGAGCTCGCCGCCGGGCGCAACGGCGGCCTCGAGCGACTCGATGTCGTTGGGCCGCGCGAAGGAGATGCCGGGGACGAGCGGCCCGAAGCCCTCCCACTTGGCGGGCTGGCCCGTCGCCGAGAGCGCGCCGAGCGTGCGGCCGTGGAAGCCGCCCTCGAGCGCGACGATGTGCGACCGCCCGGTCGCCTTGCGGGCGACTTTGAGCGCCGCCTCGTTCGCCTCGGCGCCCGAGTTGCAGAAGAAGGCCTGCGCGCCGCCCATGCGGTCGGACAGCAGCCCTGCGAGGCGGAGCATCGGCTCGGTCCAGTAGAGGTTCGACGCGTGCCAGAGCCGGTCGAGCTGCGCGTGCGCCGCCTCGGTGACCGCGGGGTGCCGGTGGCCGAGCCCCACCACCGCGATCCCGCCGCCGCAGTCGAGGTACGCGCGGCCCTCGGCGTCCCACACGCGGCAGCCCTCGCCGCGGACGATGGTGACATCGGCGCGCGCGTAGGTCGGGAGCAGGGCGGCGCGAGCCGCAAGTGACACTGTGTCACTTGCGCCCGTCACGCCGGGACCTCGGTGGCGCCGATCGAGGCGGGGACGCCGCCGCGCGCCGCCCGGACGGCGGCGACGAGCTTCGGCACGATGCCGCCCTCGAAGCGCCCGGCGGCGAGGCCGGCCTCGGCCTCGTCGGCCCGGAGGACCGTCGCCAGCTCGCCGTCCAGCAGCACGCCGGGGACGTCGGTGACAAAGAGGATCCGCGACGCGCCAAGGCCGACGGCGAGCGCAGCTGCGACCTCGTCGGCGTTCACGTTCAGCGGGCCGGCCGCGAGAGGCGCGACGACCGGGACGAGTCCCGCGGCGAGCGCCTCGACCACCGCCGGCGGCGCCGACGGTGCCGGGTCCCCCACGAGACCGAGCTCCTCGACCCGGCGCGCCACGAGACCGATCTCGTCGCCGCGGAGGCCGACCGCGGACGGCCCGATCGCCGCGCAGAGCTCGGCGTTCACGGCAAGCAGCGCCTCGCGGACGACGTCGAGCACATCGGGCGTCGTGACGCGCCTGCCGTCGACGAAGACCGCCTCGATCCCGCGCCGTTCCATCTCCGCGGTGATCTGAGGACCGGCGCCGTGGACGACCACGACGGGGCCGTCGACGTCCCCGAGTGCCGCGTGAACGGCGTCCGCCGCGACACGGCCGCCGAGCTTCACGACGACGGGCGCCTGGCTCACGTCGTGTACTCCGCGTTGAGCTTGACGTAGTCCGTCGAAAGATCGGAGGCGAGGTACGCGGCCTCGCCGTCGCCGAGACCGAGCTCGAGCTCGATGCGGCACGATGCCCCGCCGAGCTCCGGGACGAGCCCCGTCGGCGCGCCGCTCTCGAACACCGTCGTCCCGTCGAACGAGACGGACAGCCGGTCGGGATCGAGGTGCGCGAACCCGCCGTTCCACGGCGCGGAGCCGGCGGCCGCCAGGACGCGACCCCAGTTCGGGTCGTGGCCGAAGGCTGCCGTCTTCACGAGCGGCGACGTCGCCACGCGCCGAGCGATCGCGTGCGCTTCCTCTGACGAGGAAGCGCTAGAGACGCTGATCTCGAGGACGACCGTCGCTCCCTCCCCGTCGGCGACTATCTGCCGAGCAAGCCCCCGGCAGACCTCCTCGAGGGCGGCGGCGAACTGTTCGTCGAGCGCGGAATCGCGCTCAGCGATTCCGCGCCGTGCGAGCAAGACGACGGCGTCGTTGGTGCTGCAGTCGCCGTCGACGGAGATCCGGTTGAAGGAGCGCTCGACGGCCGGGCGCAGGAACGCGTCGGCGTCGCTCCCGGAGGCGAGCGGATAGTCGGTGGTGACGACGGCGAGCATCGTGGCGAGGCTGGGGTGAATCATCCCGGCGCCCTTGGCCATCCCGCCGACGGTGAACCCGTCACGCCGAGCGACGGCCGTCTTCGGGCCGTTGTCGGTCGTGAGGATCGCCTGCGCGGCCGCGTCGTCGCCGTCGGGCGAGAGCGCCGCCGCCGCCGAGTCGACGCCCGCGAGGAGCTGCTCCATCGGCAGCCGCGGGCCGATCACGCCGGTCGAGAGGACGACGACCTCCTCCGGCGCGACCCCGAGCCGCTCGGCGACGCGCTCCGCGGTGGCGCGGGCGTCCTCCTCGCCCGGGAGGCCGGTCGCGGCGTTCGCAACGCCCGCGTTGACGACCACGGCCTGCGGCTCCGCGAGCTCGAGATGCCGCCGTGAGACCGTCACGGGCGCGGCCTGGACGCGGTTGCGCGTCCACATCGCGCAGCCCACCGCGGGCGCGAGCGAGCGGACGAGCGCTACATCCGGCTTGCGGGACGGCCGGATGCCCGCCGAGACCCCGGCGGCCGCGAAGCCCGGCGCGGCGGTGACCGACATCAGACGAGGACCCCCGCGAGCCGCAGTCCCGCCGTCGGTGCCAGGCCGAACAGCGCGTTGACGTTCTGCACGGCCTGCCCCGCTGCGCCCTTGCCGAGGTTGTCCAGCGCGCAGATGACGATCGTCCGGTCGGTGTGGCGGTCGGCAAAGACCCCGATCTCCGCGCCGTCGGTCGCCTGGACGCGCGAGAGCTCGGGGGCGACGCCCTCGGGCAGCACGGTCACGACCGGGCTCGCCGCGTAGCGCTCCTCGAGCAGCTCGCGCAGGTCAGGACCGGTCGAGCGGACGTTGCACGTGGCGAGCAGGCCCCGCCGGACCGGCAGGAGATGCGGGGTGAGCGAGACCGGGAAGCCGAGCAGTTGCGCGATCTCGGCGACGTGCTGATGCGAGCCGACCTTGTAGGGCGAGACGTTCTCCAGCACGAAGCCCGCATGGGTGGACGGACGCGGCGAGCGCCCCGCGCCGGTCATCCCCGACATCGCGTCGACGACGACGCTCGCGGGGTCGATCGCGCCCGCGATCGGCCCCAGCACGAGCAGCACCGCCGTCGCGTAGCAGCCGGGGTTCGCGATCAACCGACCCTGCGGCGGGGACAGCTCGGGCAGGCCGTACGACCACTGGCCGAGCCCGCCGGGCCGAGGATGGGTGAACCCGTACCACTCCTCGTACGCCGCCGGGTCGTCGAGCCGGTGCGCCCCGGAGAGGTCGACGACGACACCGCGCGACGGCGGCTCGAGCGCAGCCGCTTCGGCGTGGGAGAGGCAGAGGAACGTGATGTCCGCCTCGCACGCGAGCGCCGCCTCGTTCGTGATCAGCCGCGGGACACGCTTCCCGCCGTTGCGGTTGAGTCGCGGGTCGAGCGCCGTCGCGTCCTGGCCGGCCAGCGAGTCCGAGCCGACGGCGTAGAGCTCGAGGTCGGGATGGCGGAGCACCCGGTCGAGCGTCTCCTGGCCGGTGTAGCCCGCCGAGCCCACGATGCTGACGTACGGCATCTGCATAGTATGCATAAAAACGTGGAATTATGCTGGTTAGGCGGTGAGGCGGCCCTCTTCGGCAGCCTCGCGCTCGACGAGCTCGCTGCGGGGCGCGAGCCGCCTGAAGCGGGTGACCGCTCGCTCCTGATCGGAGAGGAGCGCCAGTGCCCGTGCCGAGCCGGTGAGGCGGGCGTGCCGCTCGAGCAACTCGACGAGTCGCTCGCGCTCGGCTCGCTCGAGCGGCACGAGCGCCACGAGGTCGCCGTTCACGAGACGTTCGTCCGGGTCGAGCAGAAACGCCTCGCCGCCCGTCATCCCGGCGCCGAGGTTGCGCCCGTGCGGCCCGAGGACGACGACGGTCCCGCGGGTCATGTACTCGCAGCCGTGGTCGCCGACGCCCTCAACGACGGCGAGCGCGCCCGAGTTGCGCACGGCGAAGCGCTCGCCCGCCGACCCGGCGCAGAAGAGCTCGCCGCCGGTCGCCCCGTAGAGGACGGTGTTGCCGAGCAGGCAGGGGTCGCCGACGTCGTCGCGCGGGGGCGAGACGACGATCCGGCCGCCGGACATCGCCTTGCCCACGTAGTCGTTCGCCTCCCCGACGAGCCTGAGGTCGACGCCGGCCGTGAGGAACGCGCCGAAGCTCTGTCCGGCCGAGCCCTCGAAACGCGCGCGGACGCGGCCCGCGGGTGCGGCCGACCCCACCGCCTTTGCGATCGCGCCGCCCAGTCGGGCGCCGATCGCCCGGTCGGCGTTCGTGACCTGGTACGCGGCCTCGACGAGCCGCGCGCCGCTGATCGCCGCCTTCCCCTGCGCGAGCAGGAGCGCCCCGAGGCGGTCGCCTTCGTGCGGCACCGGCTGCCCGACGTAGCGGGCGTGGCCCTGCCCGGTCGAGACCAGCAGCGCGGCGAGGTCGAGCGCGTCCGCCGACGGGTCGCCGGTCCGGCGCTGGCGGAGGAGGTCGACCCGGCCGACGGCCTCGTCGAGCGTCCGCAGGCCAAGGCGGGCGAGATGCTCGCGCACGTCGAGCGCGACGAAGCGGAGGTACGCCTCGACCATCTCGGGCGTGCCGGCGAACTTCGCGCGGAGCTCAGGGCGCTGGCTCGCGATCCCCACCGGGCACGTGTCGAGGTGGCAGGACCGCACCATCAGGCAGCCCTCGGCGAGCAGGAGCGCGGTGCCGAAGGAGAACTCGTCCGCGCCGAGCAGCGCAGCCACGACGACGTCCCGCCCGGTCTTGAAGCCGCCGTCGACGCGGACGCGGACCCGGCCGCGGAGCCCGTTCCCGACGAGCGCCTGCTGGGTCTCGGCGAGCCCCAGCTCCCAGGGCGCCCCCGCGTGCTTGATGGACGGCAGCGGGCTCGCCCCCGTGCCGCCGTCCGCGCCGGCGACGTGGACGATGTCCGCGTGCGCCTTCGCGACGCCGGCCGCGATCACGCCGACGCCGGCCGACGAGACGAGCTTGACCGAGATGTCGGCGTCGGGGTTGACCTCGCGCAGGTCGAAGACGAGCTGGGCGAGGTCCTCGATCGAGTAGATGTCGTGGTGCGGCGGCGGCGAGATCAGCGACACGCCGGGCGTCGTCGAGCGCAGCCGCGCGATTTCCTCCGTCACCTTGTGCGCCGGGATCTGCCCTCCCTCACCGGGCTTCGACCCCTGGGCGACCTTGATCTGGAGCTCGTCTGCGGAGGCCGCGTACTCCGCGGTGACGCCGAAGCGGCCGGAGGCGACCTGCTTGATCTTCGAGTTGCGCTCGTCCCGGTAACGGGCCGGGTCCTCGCCGCCTTCGCCGGAATTCGACCGGCCGCCGAGACGGTTCAGCGCGATCGCGATCGTCTCGTGCGCCTCGGCCGAGAGCGCCCCGTGCGACATCGCCCCGCCGGAGAACCGCCGCACGATCGACTCCACGGGCTCGACCTCGTCGAGCGGCAACGGCTCGCCTACGGGCACGAGCTCGAGCAGGTCGCGCGGCTCGATCGGCGTGCGGCCGTCGACGAGCTCCGCGAACCGCGCGTAGAGCTCCTGGCGCTCGCCCTTGACCGCCTTCACGAGCGCGTGCGCCGCCGTCACGCTCGCCTGGAGCGCCTCGACGACGTCCGGCTCGGTGGCATGCGGCTCTCCGCCCTTGCGGAACTTGTAGAAGCCCGGGTTCTCGAGTTGCGGCTTCTCGGCCTCGCTCGCAGCAAGGCGGGCGAGCGCGTCGCGCTCGAGGCCGTCGAGGGAGACGCCGCCGATCGCCGAGGGTGTCCCGCCGAAGAACCGCCGGCAGAGCCGCCGGTCGAGGCCGACCGCCTCGAAGAGGCGCGCACCGCGATAGCTCGCGACGTCCGAGATCCCCATCTTCGACATCACCTTGAGGACGCCGTCCTCGAGCGACCCGAGGAGCCGGGCCTGTGCCTCCGCGGGCGTCGGCCGGTCGCCGCCGACCTTGTCGGTGTCGGCGAGCCGGGCAACCGTCTCGAGCGCGAGCCGCGGGCAGACGACATCCACACCGAAGCCGACGAGGGTTGCAACCATGTGCGTGTCGCGCGCCTCGTCGCTCGATACGAGCAGCGAGCAGGCCGTCCGCAGGCCGCTCTCGACGAGCCTGCCATGGGCGGCGGCAACCGCGAGCAGGGACGGGACGGGCGCGCGGTCGCCGCCTGCAGCGGCGTCCGTGAGGCACACGGCGGTCGACCCGGACTCCGCGAGCTCCACCGCGCGGTCGGCGACACGCTCGGCCGCAGCGCCGAGTCCCTCCTCCGCGGTGAACGTCGCATCGATCTCGTCCGGCGCGAGCGCGGCGAGGCCGTCCGGCGTGACCAGGAACGTCGGAAGCACGACGAGCGGGGGCAGTGGTCCCTCGGCGTCGAGCGGCGCGCGTGCCCCGACCAGGGTTGCGACCGACATCACGGTGCGCTCGCGATAGTGGTCGATCGCCGGGTTCGTCACCTGTGCGAACCGCTGCCGGAAGTACGACGCGAGGGGGCGGCCGCGACCGGCGAGCGGCGCGATCGGCGCGTCGTCGCCCATCGAGTAGACCGGGTCCGAGCCGGTCTGAGCGATCGGCCGCAGCATCAGCGAGAGCTCCTCGCGCGTGTACCCGTGGAGTGCGTGACGGGCGCCGAGATCCGCCTCGGGTGCGGCCAGCGGCTCGCCCTGCTCAGCGAAGCGCACGCTGTCGTCGACCCACGAGGCGTACGGCTTGCGCGACGCGAGCTCCCGCTTGAGCTCGCCGTCGAACAGGAGCCCGCGGTGCGGGTCGAGCGAGAGGAGCTGCCCGGGGCCGAGCCGCGCGCGCCGGACGGCGACGCCGTCGGGCAACGGGATCGCGCCCGCCTCGGAGGACACGGCGACGAGCCCGTCCTCGCACACGGCGACCCGGAGCGGCCGTAGGCCGTTGCGGTCGAGCGCCGCGCCGCATACCTCGCCGTCGCCGAACACGAGGCCGGCGGGGCCGTCCCACGGCTCGGCGAGCATCGCGTGGTAGCGGTGCATCGCGCGCTCCCGCTCGTCGATGCGCGGGTCGTTCTGCCATGCCGGCGGGACGAGGAGCGTCACCGCCTCGCGCACGTCGAAGCCGGCCCGGACGAGGAGCTCGAGCGCGTTGTCGAGGAGCGCAGAGTCCGAGCCCTCACGGTCGAGCGCGGGCGCAAGCTCGGCCTCGAGACCGCGGGCGCTCTCGCGCGCCTCCATCCACGCGACGTTCCCGTCGATGGTGTTGATCTCGCCGTTGTGGCAGAGGAAGCGGAACGGCTGCGCGCGCTCCCAGCTCGGGTTGGTGTTCGTCGAGAAGCGCTGGTGGAAGATCGCCCACGACGCCGTCCAGCCGGGGTCCGCGAGATCGGGGTAGAAGGTACGGAGTTGCGTCGCGGCGCAGAGCGCCTTGTAGGTCACCGTCCGGAACGAGATCGACGCGACGTACACGCCGTCGACCCGCTCGGCGCGCCGTCGCGCGCGGTGCGCGCGCAGCTCGGCGTCCGCCTCGGCGCACGGGGCGAGGACCAGCTGGGCGATGCGCGGCATGCTCGCCGTCGCGGTGGACCCGAGCGCGGCGACGTCGGTCGGCACGTCCCGCCAGCCGAACGGCTCGAGCCCCTCGGCGCGGCAGGCCTCCTCGACGATGCCTCGCAGCCACGGCTCGCGCAGGAAGCACATCGCGAGACCTGCTCCCTCGATGCCCGTCAGCGAGGGGTGGAGCGGGAGCAGGACGCCCGCACCGTCGCCCGTGACGCCGTCCGCCGCCCACGCGCCGCGGTGCGAGACCGCCGCGAGCCCGGCGAGCGCGCGGTCGACGAGCTCGCGCGAGGCGCGCCCGCGCGCATCCGCAACGAGGCCGATGCCGCAGGCGTCGCGCTCGATGGTCGGGTCGTGGAGTGGCTGGCTCACGAGGGGCAGGTCGGCCTTTCGTGGTCGGATACGAGGAGGGCTTCCCGCCGGGTCTCGGCTGCTAGCTGGCGGGGGCGGGAGGGGGTCGCCGGCTAGCGCCGTTTGGAGGCGATGAACGCAATCGGCGAGATCGGGACTACGGGGGCCCCTGCACGGAAGTCAGGACGATTCGCCTCGCGCACCATCGATCATCGATGGTAGTCGGCCGGACGGGTAGCCGCAAGCTGGACCAACGGCGAATTGACAGCGACCCGGGCTTCCGGCACTCTCCGTCCAGGATGCTCTGCCACGCCGTATCCGTATGCCCTCTCGTACCGCGCCCCGCGGTCGCGATCGGCGGCGGCATCGAGCTCATCCTGATTCTCCCCTTCTAGGGGAGATCGACGCTCACGCGCCGCACCGGGCGCACACGCCGACCGAGACCCCAGAAGAGGTGCGTCTACCGGGCGTACCGAGCGAGAGGAGCACCACCCCGATGACCGTCACTCCCCCGACACCCCGTTCCCTCCGATGACCGGCCGCCAGACGTACGTCGTCGCATGCCTCGCCGGCCACGGGATCGGGCCCGAGATCACGGCCGCCGCGAGCCGCGCGCTCGCAGGGCTCGCGCGCGAGCACGGCTTCGCGGTCGAGGAGCTGCACCCGCCGTTCGACACCGAGGCGCTGACCCGCTCGGGCCACCTCCTTCCCGCGGCGACCCGCCAGGCGACGTCGAGCGCGGACGCCGTGCTCGTCGCAGGAGATGCCGCGCCGGCGCTCGAGGGCCTACGGGCGGCGCTCGACCTCGGCGCGCGGGTGACACGCGTGCTCGACGACACGGGCGAGGCGACGACCTTCTCGGCCCTGCACGAGGGGGCGGGCGACTGGACGCTCGACCGCGCGTTCGCAACGGCCCGCAACCGCTCCGGGCGGCTCACGTCGGTGGGCGTCTCGGAGACGTGGGCCGCGCGGGTCGATCGCCACGCCGACCGTCATCCGGGGGTCGAGGTCGACCATGTACCCCTCCCGCAGGCGCTCCATCGGCTCGCCTCCGGCTCGGCCGGCGTGCTCGTGGCCGAGCGCGTTCTCGGCGACGCGGTCGCCGAGGCGCCGAGGCTCGGCGGCCGTCGCAGGCTCGTCGCGTCCGCGTATCTCTCTCCGACCGGCCCCAGCCTCTTCGGCCCCGCGCAGGGGACGGAGAGCGAGCTCGCCGGGTACGGCATGGCCGACCCGAGCCCCATGCTGCTCGCGACGGCGCTGCTTCTCTCCGAGGGCCTCGGCCGCGCCGCCGCCGGCGAGGCGCTCGAGGAGAGCCTGACCGCCGCGCTCCGGGCGTCGCCGCGGCCGTCCGACGTCGCCGGGCCGGGCGTCACGGCGACGACCCGGGAGTTCGTCGACGCCGTGCTAGGCCTGCTACGCAGCGCCCGCCGCGACACCGAGTTCGCGCTGGGGGTGGGACCGTGAAGATGACCGGCGGCGACGCGATCCTCCGCTCGCTCGAGGCCGAGGGCGTGGACATGATGTTCGGCATCCCGGGCGGGGCGATCATGCCCACCTACGACGCCATGGCCCGCGGGACCGCCGTCCGTCATGTCCTCGCGCGGCACGAGCAGGGTGCCGGGCACATGGCGCAGGGCTACGCCCGGGCTTCCGGCCGAGTCGGCGTCGCGATCGCCACGTCCGGGCCCGGCGCGACGAACCTCGTCACGCCGATCGCGGACGCCTGGATGGACTCGACGCCGCTCGTGTGCATCACGGGACAGGTGCGTTCCAGCCTGATCGGCACGGACGGCTTCCAGGAGTGCGACATCACCGGGATCACCATGCCGATCGTCAAGCATTCGTGGCTCGTATCGGACGTCCGCGACCTTCCCGCGACGATGAAGGCCGCCTTCCACATCGCGCGCAGCGGCCGCTGCGGGCCCGTCCTCGTCGACGTGCCGCGCGACCTCCAGGAGGCGACGTTCGACTTCGCCTATCCGGACGAGGTCGAGCTCCCCGGCTGGCGGCCGCCGTCGAAGGTGCATCCGCTCCAGATCCGGGAGGCGGCGCGGGCGATCGCCCATGCGCGCAAGCCGGTGCTCTACGTCGGCGGCGGGACCCTCAACGGCGACGCCTGCGCGGAGCTGCTCCGGCTCGCCGAGGGCGGAACTCTCCCGGTCGTGACCACGCTGATGGGCAAGAGCGCGTTCCCGGAGACGCACGAGCTCCATTTCGGCTGGCCGGGCATGCACGGGGCGAAGTGGTCGAACCTCGCGATGAACACCTGCGACGTGCTCGTCGCGATCGGCGCGCGGTTCGACGACCGCGTGACGGGCAAGCTCTCCGCCTTCGCGCCGGGGGCGACAGTCGTCCATCTCGACATCGACCCGGCCGAGATCTCGAAGCTCCGCAGCGCGGACATCCCGGTCGTCGGGCCGCTCGCGACGGCCGTGAGCGAGCTGGCGGACGCGGTCGCCGCCCAGCGCGCCGAGGGCGCGCCCGTGCCGGAGGCGTGGCTCGACCAGCTCCGCGCCTGGCGCGAGGAGTTCCCGCTCCGGTACGACACGAGCGAGGAGTGGCTCAAGCCGCAGCAGGTCGTGCAGGCGCTCCAGCGGCTCACCGCCGGCACCGACACGATCGTCACCACCGGAGTGGGCCAGCATCAGATGTGGGCGATGCAGTACGTCGTCTCCGAGCGGCCACGGAGCTTCATCACCTCGGGCGGCCTCGGGACGATGGGATACGGCATCCCCGCGGCGATCGGGGCCAAGGCCGCGCGTCCCGAGGCGACGGTCGTCTGCGTCGACGGCGACGGCTGCTTCCAGATGACCGCGCAGGAGCTCACGACGGCGGTGGTCGAGGACCTCCCGATCGTCGTCGTGCTCGTCAACAACGCCCATCTCGGGATGGTCACGCAGTGGCAGGACATGTTCTTCGACGGACGGCGGTCGCACGTCCATCTCACCTCCCAGGTGCCCGATTACGCACGGCTCGCCGAGGCGTACGGCGGCGTTGGGATGGTCGCCAGGGACGAGGGCGAGCTGGACGTCGCGCTTTCGGAGGCGCTCGCATCCGGTCGGACAGCCGTCGTCGACTGCCGCGTCGACCCGGCCGAGCAGGTGTTCCCGATGATCCCGGCCGGTGCCGCGGCGCTCGACATGCTCGAGTACCCCGGGGCCGGCACGACCGTGGAGGCAAGAGCGCTATGAAGCACACGTTGTCGGTGATCGTCGAGGACCGACCCGGCGCGCTCACGCGCATCACGACGATGTTCGCGCGGCGCGGGTTCAACATCGAGTCGCTCGCGGTCGGTCCGACCGAGCGGCCCGGCGTCTCCTGCATCACGCTGCGTGTCGACTGCGCGCAGCACTCGCTCGAGCAGATCGAGAAGCAGATCCACAAGCTCGTCAACGTCCTCCGCGTGACGGAGCTCGTGTCCGGCGAGGCGGTCGAGCGCGAGCTGCTCGTCGTCCGCGTCTCGGCGGCGCCCGAGAAGCGCGCGGAGCTCGTCACAACCGCCGAGGCGCTCGGCGGCCGTCTCCTCGACGTCGGCTCGGACGCCGTCGTGCTCGAGCTGACCGGGACCCCCGAGGAGCTCGACTCCTTCCACGAGCTCTGCCACCCCTACGGGATCCTCGACCTCGTCCGCACCGGCCGCATCGGCGTGCCCCGCGCCTCGGCGCGCAGGCGCGCAGCGCGGCGGCTCGCGGCGATCAACTGATCCGCGGCGAGCTATACCTCGCTCTCCATCCCAGCGAAAGGAATCCGCATGGCAACGATCCTCCGCGACGGCGACCTCTCCCTCCTCGACGGCACCGTCGCAGTGGTGGGGTACGGAAGCCAGGGCCACGCGCACGCTCTCAACCTCCGGGACTCCGGCGTCAAGGTGGTCGTCGGCCTCCGCGAGGGCTCGTCCTCGGCGAGCGCGGCGGAGGAGGCAGGGCTCGAGGTCAGGACGATCCCCGAGGCCGTGCGCGGCGCGCAGCTCGTCTCTCTGCTCGTGCCCGACCAGGTGCAGCCTGCGGTGTTCGCGGAGTTCGTCGAGCCGGAGCTCGCCGACGGCGCCGCGGTGCTCTTCGCGCACGGCTTCAACGTCCTCTACGGCCGCGTGGCCCCCGCCGCCGGCCACGACGTGGTCATGGTCGCGCCAAAGGGCCCCGGGCACGTCGTGCGGCGGCTGTTCACCGAGGGGTTCGGCACGCCTGCGCTGATCGCAGTCGAGCAGGATGCATCCGGCCGCGCCCGCGACCTCGCGCTCGCCTACGCCGTCGGGATCGGTGCGGCGCGGGCGGGGATCCTCGAGACGACGTTCAAGGAGGAGACGGAGACCGACCTGTTCGGCGAGCAGGCCGTGCTCTGCGGCGGGACGACCGAGCTCGTCCGGGCCGGGTTCGAGACACTCGTCGCGGCCGGGTACCAGCCCGAGATCGCCTACTACGAGTGCCTCCACGAGCTGAAGCTGATCGTCGACCTCCTCTGGGAGGGCGGCTTCCAGCACATGCGCTGGTCGATCTCCGACACCGCGGAGTTCGGCGACTACGTGAGCGGGCCGCGCGTTGTCGACTCGCACGTGCGGGAGCAGATGCAGCGCGTCCTCGACGACATCCGCTCGGGCGAGTTCGCCAAGCTGTGGATCGCCGAGATGGAGAGCGGCGAGGCGGGTCTCCGGGGGCACCGGGCCGAAGCGGCGAACCAGCTGATCGAAACGGTCGGCGAGGAGCTGCGCTCGCTCATGCGCCGCGAGGACGCGAGTGCAGTCCGTTGACGTTCCCGTAGCCCTCCTGGGCTACGGGACGGTGGGCGCCGCCGTCCACCGCCTGCTCGCGGAGCAGGGCGACGAGATCGAGCGCGCGACCGGCCATCGACTTCGGGTCGTCCGGGCGCTCGTCCGCGACACGTCGCGCGAGCGGGGCTTCGACCCCGGCCCCGAGGTGCTGACGACCGACGTCGGGGAGATCGTCGACGACCCCTCGATCCGGCTCGTCGCCGAGGTGATGGGCGGGGTCGCGCCGGCGGGCGACCACGTCCTCGCGTTGCTCCGGTCGGGTCGCTCGGTGGTCACCGCGAACAAGCAGCTCGTCGCGCGGCAGGGCGTCGAGCTCTTCGCGGCAGCCGCGGCGGGCGGGGCGCAACTGCGCTTCGAGGCGTCCGTGTGCGCAGCGATCCCGGTGATCAAGGTGCTGCGCGAGTCGCTCGTCGTGACGAACGTCCATCGCGTCCTCGGGATCGTCAACGGGACGACGAACTTCATGCTCTCGGCGATGAGCGAGGGCCAGTCGTACGCCGAGGCGCTCGCGGAGGCGCAGCGGCTCGGCTACGCCGAGGCCGACCCGTCGGACGACGTCGGCGGGCTCGACGCCGCCGCCAAGATGGCGATCCTCGCCACGGTGGCGTTTGGCTCGCGCGTCCCGCTCGACTGGGTCGAGGTACAGGGGATCGAGGCGCTCCGCGAGGAGCATGTCGAGGCCGCCCGCGCGCTCGACATGCGCGTGAAGCTCCTCGGGCGCGCAACCCTCGCGCACGACCGCGTGGACGTCCGCGTCGGCCCGGCGTTCGTCGACGCCCACCACCCGCTCGCCGCCGTCGACGGCCCCTTCAACGCGGTGATGCTCCAGGGCGACGCGATTCGCGAGATCACGCTCGAAGGCCCCGGCGCAGGCGGGATCGAGACGGCGAGCGCGGTCGTGGCCGACCTCGTCTCCATCGTCGGGACGACCGGGACCGGCTTCCTGCAGGGCGACCCGGTGTGGCGGCAGGTCGAGCGCATGGCGCCCGGCGAGCTGCCGTCGCTTTGGTACCTGCGCCTGGTCGTGGAGGACCGCGCCGGGGTGCTCGCACGGCTCGCGCAGGAGCTCTCGGTGGAGGGCGTCTCCGTCGCGCGGCTCGTCCAGCAACCGGCGAACGGCCATGCGGTGCTCCACGTCGTGACGCACGAGGCGCCCGCGGGCAGGGTCGAGGCGGCGCTCGCGTCGATCCGCGCGCTCCCAGAGTCGCGCGGCGAGGCGACGGCCGTTCCGGTCGTCTCCGAGCGCGGCGTCGAGGAGCTCGGCTGGGCATGACGATTCCGGCTGCGCCGGAATCGTCTAGAAGTGCAGGTATGACGTTGCCCCTGATCGAGCGGTTCCGCGACCGGCTGCCCATCACCGCGGCGACGCCGGTGGTGACTCTGGGCGAGGGGTCGACACCCTTGCTGCGTGCGGACCGTCTCGCGGGTTCCGCAGGAATCCGCGAGCTGTGGCTCAAGTGGGAGGCCTCGAACCCGACCGGCTCGTACAAGGATCGCGGGATGACGGTCGCCGTCTCGAAGGCGCTCGAGGACGGGGCCGAGGCGGTGCTCTGCGCGTCGACCGGGAATACGGCCGGGAGCGCCGCGGCGTACGCCGCGCGCGCCGGCCTGCCCGCGGTCGTCCTCACCCCGCAGGGTGCCGTCGCCGGGGCGAAGCTCGCACAGACGCGCATGCTCGGGGCGACCGTGCTCGAGGTGCGCGGCGACTTCGACCAGGCGCTCGCCGCGGCGCAGGAGCTCGCGGCACGAGGCACGCACGTGCTCGTCAACTCTCTCAACCCGAACCGGCGCGAGGGGCAGAAGACGGCCGTGCTCGAGATCGTGGAGGAGCTCGGCGGCGCCCCGGACGCGTTCGTGCTCCCCTACGGCGGCGGCGGGAACACGTCGTCGTACGCGCAGGGACTGCGCGAGCTCGGGGTCGATGCGCCGATCGTCTCGGTGGAGGCCCGGCTGCGCCGCGAGACGCTCGCGACCGCGATCCGCATCGGCGACCCGGTGCACGCCGGGGCCGTCGCAGACTCGGGCGCGCGCGTGGTCGCAGTTGACGACGACGAGCTCGTCTCGGCCTGGCGCAGGCTCGCCGCGGAGGAAGGGCTCTTCTGCGAGCCCTCGTCGGCGGCGGGGCTCGCGGCCGTGCTCCGCGGGGACGTCGAGGGCGAGCGCCTCGTGGTCACGATCACCGGTCACGGGCTCAAGGACCCGGCGATCGCCGACCGGCTCGCCCCGCCGCCGATCGAGGTCGAGCCTGATCCCGACGCGATCGCCGCCGCGGCACGGCGATGATCGTCCGCGCACCGGCCACTTCGGCGAACGTCGGACCTGCGTTCGACTGCGCGGCGGTCGCGCTCGACCTGTGGAACGAGCTCGAGCTGACGGACGGCGAAGGCGTCTCCGTCGAGGGCGAGGGAGCGGGAGAGCTCGCCGAGGACGAGACGAACCTCTCGGTCAGGGCGTACTCCCTCCTCGCCGACCCGGCCGGCAAGCGGTTCCGCTTCGTGAACCGGGTCCCTCTCGAGCGAGGGCTCGGCTCGTCGGCCGCGGCAATCGCGCTCGGGCTCGCCGCGGCGCGCCCCGACGGAGACCCGGAGGAGCTCCTGGCCGCCGGCCTGACGCTCGAGAGCCACGCAGACAACCTCGCAGCCGCGCTCGTCGGTGGGGTCACGCTCACCTGGGAGGGCCGCATCGCTCGGATCGCCGACGTGCTCCCTCTGACGCCGGTCGCGCTCGTACCACGCGACCGGACGTCCACCGAGACGTCGCGCCGCTCGCTCCCCGCCGCGGTCCCCCACGCCGACGCCGCGGCGAATGCTGGACGGGCGGCGCTTCTCGCCGCCGGCACCGTCACCGGCGACGCTGACCTCTTTGCGGCGGCGCTCGACGACCGGCTGCACGAGCCCTACCGACCTTCGCCGGCGCTCGAGGAGATCAGAGCCGAGCTACCGCCCGGCGCCCGCGGCGCGACGCTCTCCGGATCCGGCCCGACCGTGATCGTCTGGGCAGACGACGCGTCCGCCTGCGCGGCCGACCTAGCGGGTCGATTCCCGCACCACGACGTGCGAGTGCTCGCGGTCTCTCCGAGAGGGGCGCTGTGAGCCTTCGCCTCGTCGACTGCCGGCCCCGCGCCGCATACGAGGCCGGTCACCTCCCCGGAGCCGTCCACCTCGACCCGGAGACGCAGCTCTCGACGCCGACGGAGGACCCGTCCGTCGGCGGACGGCATCCGCTCCCCGATCCGCACGCGCTCGGCGTCGTGCTCTCGGCTGCCGGGATCGGTCCGGACACGTTCGTCCTGGCGCTCGACGAGGGCACCGGCTGGGCGGCGCGCTGCTGGTGGCTGCTCCGGCATCTCGGCCACGACGCCGCCGGGACGCTCGACGTCCGTGCCTACGCGGGCCCGCTCGAGACGGACGCGCCGCGGGTCGACCGGGCGGCGTTCGTGCCGCACGTCCGCGACGACGACACGATCGACGGCGACGAGATCCGCGAGCGCCTGGGCGACCTCTCGCTCGTCCTCTTCGACACGCGCTCACCGGAGCGCTGGCGCGGCGACGTCGAGCCGCTCGACCCCGTCGCAGGACGGATCCCGGGCGCCAGGAACGCGTTCTTCGAGGAGCCATTGCCGGCGGACGCGACCGAGCCGCCGGAGATCGCCGTCTACTGCGGCTCGGGCGTGAGCGCCGCCCCCGTCGTCCAGCGGCTCGTGCTCGCGGGGCGCGCGGACGTCAGGCTGTACCCCGGTTCCTTCAGCGAGTGGTGCCGTGACCCGTCCAACCCGATCGAGCGAGGAGATCCCCCGTGACCACTCCGTACGACACCCCATCCGATCCCGCCAAGCGCCACAGCGCAGCGATGACCGACGGCCCCGACCGCGCGGGCGCCCGCGCGATGCTGAAGGGAACGGGCTTCACGGACGAGGATCTCGCGAAGCCGATCGTCGGCGTCGGCACGACGTGGATCGAGACGATGCCGTGCAATCTCAACCAGCGCGATCTCGCCGTGCACGTCAAGCGCGGCGTCCGCGACGCCGGCGGCACGCCGATGGAGTTCAACACGATCGCCGTGTCGGACGGCGTCTCGATGGGGACGTCGGGCATGCGCGCATCGCTGATCTCGCGGGAGGTGATCGCCGACTCGATCGAGCTCGTCGCGCGCGGCCACCTGTTCGACGGGCTCGTGATGCTCGTCGCCTGCGACAAGACGAACCCCGGCGCGGCGATGGCGGTGGGGCGGCTCGACATCCCCGCCGTCGTCTCGTACACCGGGTCGATCGCGCCGGGTGTCTACCGCCAGCGCGAGGTCTCGGTCGCTGACGTCTACGAGGGCATCGGCGCCCACGCGGCGGGGAGGCTCAGCGACGCCGACCTGCACGAGCTCGAGTCGGTGGCGTGCCCCGGCGCCGGAGCGTGCGGCGGCCAGTTCACGGCCAACACGATGTCGACGATCCTCGACTTCCTCGGCCTCTCCCCGTTCGGCACGAACGGCATCCCCGCGATGCACCGCGCGAAGGAGGAGGCGGCGTACGAGCTGGGCCGGCTCGCCGTCCGCCTCGTGCGGGAGAACGTGACGCCAAGGTCGCTCGTCACGAGGGAGTCCTTCGAAAACGCCGTCGCGTCGGTCGCGGCGACCGGAGGGTCGACCAACGCCGTGCTCCATCTCGTCGCGATCGCCAGGGACTTCGGGATCGACTTCACGATCGACGACTTCGAGCGCATCTCGGCGCGGACCCCGATCATCGCGGACATGAAGCCCTGGGGCCGCTGGCACGCGAACGACATGTACGCGGCCGGCGGTGTCGCGCTCGTGGCGCGCGAGCTCCGCAAGGCCGGGCTCCTGCACGACGATGCGCGCACCGTCGACGGCGGCACGCTGAGCGAGCATGCTGATGCGGCGGTCGAGACGGACGGCCAGACGGTCGTCGTCCCGATCGAGGCGCCGCTCAAGGCACGGGGCGGCGTGGCGGTGCTGTACGGGAACCTCGCCCCTGAGGGGTGCGCGGTGAAGCTCGCCGGCCACGACCGGACGGTCCATCGCGGGCCCGCGCGGGTGTTCGACTCCGAGGAGGAGTGCTTCGCGGCGGTCAAGGCGGGAGCGGTCGTGGCGGGTGACGTCGTCGTGATCCGCTACGAGGGGCCGCACGGCGGGCCGGGGATGCGCGAGATGCTGCACGTCACCGGCGCGATCGTCGGGGAGGGACTGTCGGACTCGGTCGCCCTCATCACGGACGGCCGGTTCTCCGGCGCGACCCACGGGTTCATGGTCGGCCACGTCGCGCCCGAGGCCTCGAAGGGCGGTCCGCTGGCCGCGCTCCGCGAGGGCGACACGGTCGTGATCGACGTCGATCGCCACGTGCTCGAGGTCGAGCTCGACGCGGATGAGCTCGACGCGCGGCTCGCGGACTGGACCGAGCCCGAGCCGCGCCATCGCCGCGGCGCGCTCGCGAACTACGCGACCCTCGTGTCCTCGGCCTCGAAGGGAGCGGTGACGCTCTCGCGCTACGAGAGCGCCTGACCCGCCCGGGCCGCCCGAAGGCGACGGCGACAAGGGTGACTCAGAGCCGCCGGAGGAGCTCGAGCATGCCCGCGGTGCCGTCCACGATCACGTCCGCCTCCTCGAGGAGCTCCGGCGGCGCCTCCGGCGAGGAAACCGCCACGCGGACCGCGAGCTCGAGCCCGTCCAGTCCGCGAAACGCGTCGACGTCAGTCCGGTCGTCCCCGGCATAGAGGGCGCGCCGGGCGCCGGCCCGCGCGACGAGCGTCCGCACCGCGGTGCCCTTGTGCGCCTCGACCGGCGGCCGCACCTCGAGCACCATGCGCCCCCAGCGCGGGACGAAGCCCTCGGCCTCCGCCGACCGGGCGACGCGGGTCAGGTATGCCCGCGCTGCGTCCTCGTCGTCGGCGCGCCTGAAGTGGAAGGAGACCGACAGCGGCTTCTGCTCGGCGGGCCAGTCCACGCCGCGCGCGAAATCGGAGATCCGCGAGGCCCACGCTGCGGCCTCCGGCTCGAGCTCGAGCCCGTGCTCACCGACGACGGCGACCCCGGCCACGCCGATCATGCGCCGCACCTCCTCCCCCGGACGCCCGCTCACGCACGCCACCAGGGCGTAGCGGCCCGCGAGCCTGGCCAGCTCCTCCCGCGTTTCGTCCGGCACGCAGGCGTCCTCCGGCCGGTCGACGATCGGCGCCAGCGTGCCGTCGACGTCGAGCAGGACAGCCGCCCCAGCAGGATCGGCCGCGAAGAGGCGTAGCGCGTCGTCGGCCATCCGCGACCCAGGATACGAGCGATGCGCTCCGAACGGCTTCCCATGACCGCTCGACTCGTCTCGATCGGCCTCGTCGCAGGCGTGTTCTCGGCGCTCTTCGGCGTCGGCGGCGGGATCGTCGTCGTGCCGCTCCTGGTCGCGCTGGTCGCGTTCCCGCCGCACGCCGCAGCCGCGACCTCGCTCGGGGCCATCCTCGTCACCGCCACCGCCGGCGTCGCGCTCTACGCGGTCCACGGCGAGGTTCGCCCTGCGTACGCCGTGCTCGTCGGCATCCCGGCGGTCGTCGGCGCGCTTGCCGGCACGCACCTCCAGCAGCGCCTCTCCGGGCAGGCGCTCACGCTCGCGTTCACGGGCCTGCTCGCCGTGATCGGGATCTGGCTGCTCGCGGGATGACCGCCTGGACGATCGTGGCGGCGCTCTGCCTCGGCCTGAGCGCCGGGGTCCTGTCCGGCGTCTTCGGCGTCGGCGGCGGGATCCTGTTCGTGCCGACGCTCCTGCTCCTCGGCCTGGGCCAGGTCGAGGCGGCGGCGACGTCGCTGCTCGCGATCGTGCCGACGGCCTCGGTCGGCGTCTGGCGCCAGCGCGCCTACGGCAACCTGCGCGCTCGCGCGGCGCTCGTCGTGGGGGTCGCATCGGTCGCAGGGGCGGTGATCGGCGTGCAGATCGCGACACGGATCGACGAGAGCCTCCTGCGGCGCCTCTTCGGCGCCCTGCTTCTTGCCGTGGCCGCGCAGCTCGCCGTCCGGGCCATCCGCCACGGCCGGCGCTACCCTGACGGGTCGTGAGGGCCGCCCGCGCAGCAGTCGTGCTCGTGCTCGCCGCGGCCGCCGTCGGCGTCGCCGCGGCGGCGTCCTCCCCGCAGGCCGACACCCAGACGCGCGCATCCGTGCTCGTCGCGCAGGTGACGGTGCCCGGACAGGCGGGCGGCGCGACGAGCGAGGTCGCGGCGCCTCCGACGGCGAGCGGCGGCGGGGCATTCGCCTATCCGGCCGACGGATCGGTCCTCCGCGTCGGCACGTCGACCGTCACGGCGACGGCGCAGCAAGGCACATCGTCCTCCGCCGAGGGCGTGATCACCGCGCTCGCCATCTCCGTCTTCGGCGGCGAGGTGACCGTCGACCAGATGAACATCCGTGCGGGCGCGGCCGCCGGTTCGGCCGGCGCCACCGGCGACGTCGGGACGTCCACGATCAGCGGCCTCGTCGTGCTCGGCCAGTCCGTCACGCCGAGCGGCAACGTGCAGCTGCCGCTCGCGGACTGGGGCACGCTCGACGTGCTCTCGTCCACCCGCTCCACCTCCGATGAGCCGCGCTCGGCAGAGAGCGCGGTCACCGGGCTCCGCATCAGGCTGATCTCCGAGCATGCCGGTCTGCCCGCCGGGACGCAGATGATCGTGGGCGTCGCGACCGCGCGCGCCGTCGCCCAGGCTGCACCGACGACGACGCCGCCGGCGAACGTCGACGCCGCGCCCCGCGCGGCCCAGGTTCCATCCACCCGTCCGAGCCCTCCCCGCACGCCGGTACGTCCCCCAGCCTCGGCGCCGCGTGAGCCCGGCCGCTCGATCCCCGGAGCCCCGCCCGAGGTGGTCCAGGCCGCCCCGGAGGTGACCGCCCGCCTCTCGAGCGGCGGCTACGTGTTCCCGGTCTTCGGCCCTGCCGCGTTCGGCAACACCTTCGGCGCCTACCGGGGCGACGTGGCTGGGAAGTGGCACCACGGCGAGGACCTCGTCGCGCCGTTCGGCACGCCGCTTCTCGCCGTCGCCGACGGAACCCTGTTCTCCGTCGGCTGGAACGACATCGGCGGCTGGCGGCTGTGGCTGCGCGACGACGCGGGCAACGAGTTCTACTACGCCCACCTGAGCGCCTACTCGCCGCTCGCGATCGCGGGGAAGCGCGTCAAGGCAGGCGACGTGCTCGGCTTCGTGGGCACGTCGGGGGACGCCGACGGCGGGGTTCCCCATCTTCACTTCGAGATCCACCCCGTCGATCTCCTCCGCTATGGCTACGACGGGGCTGTGGCGCCCTACCCGTTCCTCGTTGCATGGCAGCGCGCGGAGGACGTGTCCTTCGCCTCCGGCCAGACGTACGTCCTCGGCCAGGACGGGCTCGCCGGCCCGCCGGGAGCGCCTGTCGCCGCGGCGCAGGCGGGCGCGGTGCTGCTGTCCGCGGACGACATCTCCACGGAGAGCGGGCTCGTGCCGGGGGCGCTGAAGCGGGCGCTCGCCGGCAGCGAGGCCCGCTCCCGCGCAAAGCCCTAGCTAGCTCGTTGCCTTCGAGACCTTCTCCTTGACGTCCTTCGCGGTGTCCGCCGCGGAGTCGACGGCCTCGTCGACCGCGTCCGAGGCGGCCGACGCTGCGTCGCTCGCCATCGTGTCGAACGTCTCGAGCGGCTGGAGGTCGTCGCTGCCGGCGATCATGTCGAGCAGCTTCTCCCGCGTCTGGGCACCCGTCCACGGGTTGTAGAGCGCGCCCGCGACGACCCCCGCGAGCAGCACCATGTTGCGGCCCTTGTGGCCCTTCTTCTTCTTCCCCTGGAGCGTGTCCTTTGCGCTCATGAGGTCTTCGAGCGCCCGGCGCATCTGGTCTTGGGCCTTCTTGTCGGTCGCGAGCGCGCGGGCCGAGGCGCCGACGCCGTTCTTCTGCTTCGCGAGCGGGCCGTACAGCTCCCGCGCCGCGCCGAGCGCGTCCTTGAGGTCGTTCCGAAACTCTTCGTCACGGAGCGCCCGCTCGAGGTACGGCTTTACCAGCTCGAGCGTGTCTCCCATCTTTGCCGCCTTCTTCGCCATTGTGCGGCCTTCCTTTCTCTCGTGAGGCGTTCCGGAAGTATTACCCGCGGTGGGCTTCTACGATGCACGACATGTCGACGCTTCGACGGATCGGGCTCGCGCTCGGCGCGATCGTGGGCGTGCTCGTGTACGTCTGGGTCGCGGCGGTACGGGCCGTGCCCGGCGTCCGGCGCCGCAAGGATGAGGCCCGTGCCCCGCGTCATGCTTGAGACGACCCCCGCGCGTCGCGCCCAGTACGATCGCCGGTCATGAAGGGCCTCGTCTGCGCAGGCGGTGAGGCGACCCGCCTCGGTGAGCTCACGCGGGTCGCAAACAAGCACCTGCTCCCGGTCGGCCGCTGGCCGATGATCTACTACCCGCTTCAGCTCCTCGAGCGAGCCGGGATCGAGAGCGTCCTCGTCGTCACGGGGAAAGGGCACGGCGGGCAGATGATCGACCTACTCGGTGACGGCCGGCTCACCGCGCGCGGATCGGACGACCCCCTCCTCTCCCTGGACATCACGTACAAGGTGCAGACCGAGCCGGGCGGGATCGCGCAGGTGGTCGGCATGGCACGGGACTTCGCGCGCGGCGAGAAGCTCGTCGTCGTCCTGGGAGACAACATCTTCGAGCGCTCGCAGGCTGCGGCGATCGCCTCGTGGGCGAACGGAGACGACCGGGCGCTGATCTTCGTGAAGGACGTGCCCGACCCGGAGAACTTCGGCGTCGTGGTCTACGACGAGGGCCGGGTCGTCGACATCGTCGAGAAGGCCGGGGTGGTCGACATGCGCTACCCGGCCCCTCCGACCAACGACGCGGTCGTCGGTCTCTACTGCTTCCCTCCCGACGTGTTCGAGGTGATCGACCGCCTCGAGCCGTCGTCGCGCGGCGAGCTCGAGGTCACGGACGTGAACCGCCACTACGCGGAGGCAGGACGGCTCGAGGTCGTCCACGTCGAGGGATGGTGGGAGGACGCGGGCAAGCACTGGCTGCACCTCGCGGAGATCGGCAGGCTCGTCGACGAGACGGGGGCGAACGGGTGAGCGGCAGCGTCGACGGCGTGCTGCGCATCCCGCTGCGCCGCTTCGAGGACGAGCGCGGCTGGTTCTGCGAGCTCCGCCGCGACAGCGCCTTGCCCCGGCCCACGGCCCAGACGAACGTCTCGTTCTCGCGCAAGGGCGTGATCCGCGGGCTGCACTACCACGAGCGCGGGCAGGACGATCTCTTCGTCTGCCTGCAAGGCGCGGCGCGGGTCGTCGTGCTCGACCGCGAGACCGGCGCCGCGTTCAGCGAGGACATCGGCGACGACAACCCCGTCGCGATCTACGTTCCCGGCCACAAGGCGCATGGCTTCGAGGCGCTCACCGATCTCCTGTTCTGCTACCACGTGACCGAGGAGTACGACCCGGACGACCCGGACGAGCACGGCGTCCCGTGGAACGACCCGCGGGTCGCGCATCTGTGGAGCACGACGACCCCGATTCTCTCAGAGCGCGACGTCGCACCCTGATCACCGGGGCGGGCGGGCAGCTCGGGCACGCGCTCGCCGGCGCGTTCGCCGCGGACGACGTGCTCGCCCTCGACCGGGCACGATGGGACGTCCGTCACGAGGCGCCTCGCCTTCCCTGGAGGCCCGACCTCGCACTCCACGCCGCGGCCTGGACGAACGTCGACGGCGCGGAGGACGACCCGCAGGGCGCCGCCGCGGCAAACGTCGCCGGGACGGCGCACGTCGCCGCCCTCGGCGCGCCGCTCGTCGCGTTCTCGAGCGACTACGTGTTCGACGGGACGAAGGGCGCGCCGTACATCGAGTCGGACGCGCCCGCGCCGCTGTCGGCCTACGGTCGCTCGAAGCTCCACGGCGAGGCGGCCGCCGGCGAGCAGGCGTGGGTGGTGCGCTCCTCGTGGCTCTTCGGCGAGACCGGGCACAACTTCGTGCGGACGATGCTCCGCCTCGGCGCCGAGCGGGACGAGGTGGCGGTCGTCGACGACCAGCGCGGCTCGCCCACGTACGTCGCGCACCTCGCCGCCGCGACGCGGGAGCTGGTCGACGGCGGTGCCGCGTTCGGCATCTGGCACCTCGCCGCCGACGGTGACTGCACCTGGGCGGACTTCGCGGAGGCGATCTTCGAGGAGGCGGCGCTCGACTGTCGCGTGCGGCGGATCACGACCGCCGAGTTCGGCGCGAGGGCGCCCCGCCCGGCGGTCTCCGTTCTCCGCAGCGAGAAGGGCGCCCCGGAGCTACCGCACTGGAGCGAAGGGCTCCGGGCCTGCCTCGCGTCGCTGGGCTACGACTGACGCGCCGCCGCGAGAGCGGTGATGCCCTCGAGCCCGCGTGCCATCGGCCCAGCCGTGGTTCCAGGCGACGAGCGGCCGGCTTTGCTGCCGGGAGGCCAACCGACTCGACGCGAGCGGGGCGTGGCGGCCGGAGGCCGGCTCTGCCGGCCGGGAGGCCAACCAGCAATGGCGGGACAGCACGCCAGAGGAGGGGGTCGTGGGGGAACCAGGGGTTCCCCCACGTCGTCTACCCTTCCCGATGCGCGTGCTCGTCACCGGTGGCGCCGGTTTCATCGGCTCGCATTTCGTCAGGCGGCTCGTGGCCGGCGACGACGACGTCGTCGTCCTCGACAAGCTCACGTACGCGGGCAACCCGGCGAATCTCGACGGGACGGGCGTCGAGCTCGTCGTCGGGCGACATCGCCGACCCCGAGGCCGTGGAAAAGGCGGCGCAAGGGCTGCGACGCGATCGTCAACTTCGCCGCCGAGACGCACGTCGACCGCTCGATCCTCGGCCCGCAGCGAGTTCGTCCATACGGACGTGCTCGGCACGATGACCCTGCTCGAGTGGGCGCGCGCCGCCGGCGCGCGCTACGTCCAGGTCTCGACGGACGAGGTGTACGGCGATCTCGAGGCCGGCGGGCGCGCGCTCGAGACCGATCCGCTGCGACCGTCGAGCCCCTACAGCGCCGCGAAGGCCGGCGGCGACCTCCAGGTGCTCGCCTACGTGCGGACGTACGGCATCCAGGCGTCGATCACGCGCGGCGCGAACACGTACGGCCCGAACCAGTACCCGGAGAAGCTGGTGCCGCTGTTCGTCACGAACGCGCTCGACGGCGCGCCGCTCCCGGTGTACGGCGACGGCAAGCAGGTGCGCGAGTGGCTGCACGCCGAGGACCACTGCGCCGGCATCGATCTCGTCCTGCGCGAGGGCGGCCCCGGAGAGATCTACAACATCGGCGGCGAGGACACACGAGAACCTCGAGGTCACGCATCGCATCCTCGAGCTCACCGGGGCTGACCCTGCCCTCGTCCGGCACGTCGAGGACCGTGCGGGCCACGACCGCCGCTACGCGCTCGACGACGGCAAGCTGCGCGCGCTCGGCTGGGAGCCGCACCATTCGTTCGGCGAGGGCGGCCTGCCAGAGACCGTCGACTGGTACACGGCGAACCGCGCGTGGTGGGAGCCGATCAAGTCGGGCGAGTACCGCCGCTACTACGAGGAGCAGTACGCCGAACGGCTCCGGGCCTGACGGCCCGCAGCCGATGGGTTTGACGATGCGCGTCGCCGCAGTCATCGCCGTGCTGCTGGGTTTCGCCGCGGCGAGCGCGACGGCCGCAGCACCGAAGACGCCTGCTCCCGTCTTCGTCCTCGCAGGCGGCGGGTGGGGGCACGGCGTCGGGATGAGCCAGTGGGGGGCGTACGGCCAGGCGAAAGCGGGCCGCGACTACCGGCAGATCCTCGCGACGTACTACCGCGGCACCGAGATGGGCTCGGCGCCGGACACGCTGATCAAGCGTGTGCGGGTGCTCGTCGCCGACGGCGCCGCCGCCGTGACGGTCGCGAACGTCGCCGCCGTGTTCGACGCCGCGGGCAAGCGGTACCCGATTCCGGGCGGCACGGTCACGACCGGCTCCGACCTGAAGCTCCCGGTCGGGAAGGCCGGCAAGCCGCTCGCCCTTGCCGGCCCGGTCACGATCCGGGCGGCGAAGGATGCGTTCCTGTCGTACGGCGGCAAGGAGTTCCGCGGCGACCTGCGGGTGGCGAACCTGTCGGGCCGCGTTCAGCTCGTCAACGTCGTCGGCCTCGAGGCGTACCTGCTCGGCGTCGTCCCCGGCGAGATGCCGAAGGACTGGCCGCTCGCCGCGCTCGAGGCCCAGGCGGTCGCCGCGCGGACCTACGCCGTCGGAAACATCGTCAAGGGACGCCCGTTCGACCTCTACTCGGACTGGCGCAGCCAGGTCTACTACGGCGCCGCCTCCGAGGCGCCGGGGCCGTCACAGGCGGTCCGCGAGACCAGCGGCCAGATTCTCACCTTCGACGGTGCCGCCGCGCAGACCTTCTACTTCTCGTCGAGCGGCGGCAGGACCGTGAGCGCGCTCGACGCGTTCGGCCTCGACCTCCCATACCTCGTGTCGGTCGACGACCCCTGGGACGCTGTCTCGCCGAACCACGCGTGGCCGCCTCAGCTGCTCACCGCCTCCCAGCTCGCCACCCGGCTCGGCCTGAAAGACCCGGTCGCGGACGTCGCCTACGTCGCGGGCACGCCGGGCGAGCCCGCGGTTGTTCGCTTCACGACCGCGGACGGCCGGACGACGGACAGGCGCCTGACGGACCTCCGGACGACCCTCGGGCTCAAGTCGACGGGCTTCCGGCTCGGCGTCCTGCGCCTCGACCCCCCGGCGCCGCCTGCGGGCAAGAACGCCTCGCTCCAGCTCACCGGGGTCGCCCGCGACGTCGCCGTCGCGACCCTCGAGCGGCGCACGCCCGCCGGCACCTGGGCGACCGTGAAGCGGCTCTCGCCCGCCGCCGACGGCAGCTTCGCGGTCACGCTCAAGCCGAGCGGGACGACGACGTACCGGCTCTCTGCCAGCGGATTGAGCGGCCCACCGCTGACGGTCCGGGTCGCCGCGTGAGCCCGCGCGCCCTCCTCCGGGCGCTCGCCGTCTGCGTCGCGCTCGTCCTCCCGGCGCCGGCGGTCGCCGCGGGGACGACCGTCGGGCTCGACCCCGGGGCCGACCCCGGCACCGTCGCCGCGGCGATCGAGCACGCGACGGGAATGCGCCCGACGAGCCTCGCGCCGTTGCATGCGCTGTCGGTCGACGCGCGGCCCGATCGGCTCCGCGGCATCGCGGGGGTCGCGTGGGTCGAGCCCGACCGCATCCGCCGCGTGTCGTTCGTCCCGACGGATCCTCTCTCGCCGAAGCAGTGGTACGCGGTCTCGAACCGGGCGTACGACGCCTGGGAGACCCCGCCGCCGCTCGCACCGGTTCGCGTCGCGGTGATCGACTCCGGCATCGACCTCGGCCACCCCGACCTCGCCCGCCAGGTTGCACTGGCGCGAAGCTTCGTCGGCGGCACGCCGCAGGACACCCGCGGGCACGGGACGGTCGTCGCGGGGATCATCGCGGCGCAGCTCGACAACGACGTCGGGATCGCAGGGCTGGCCCCGGCCGCGGAGCTCGTCGTCGCCAAGGTCGTAGCGCCGAGCGGGACAATCTCGGTCCAGGCTGAAGCGCGAGCGATCCGCTGGGCCGTCGACAACGGGGCACGGGTCGTCAACGTCAGCCTGGGCGGCCTGCGTGACCCGCGGAATCCGAGTCGCGACACGTACTCCCGTCTCGAGCAGGACGCGATCGGGTACGCGGTGAAGCACGGCGCAGTCGTCGTCGCCGCTGTTGGCAACGCAGATCAGGCCCCCCGGACGCCGTGGCGCTTCGCCAGCTACCCCGCCGCGCTCCCCCACGTGCTCGGGGTGAGCGCGCTGTCGCGGAGCGGCGCCTCGCCGGCGTTCTCGAATCGCGATGCCGTCTACAACGACGTCGCCGCGCCGGGGGAGGACATCCTCTCGACGTTCCCCCGCTCGCTGACCGGGGAGCGCCCGGCGTGCACCGACCAGGGGTACACGCTCTGCGCGACCGACGAGTTCCGTCCGCCCGAGGGAACCTCGTTCGCGGCACCGCAGGCCTCCGCGGTGGCGGCCAACCTGCTCGGCGCACGACCCCTCCTGCGGCCGGAGCAGGTGACGGCGATCATCGAGCGAACCGCGGCAGATGCGAGCGCGGAGACAGGCTGCCAGGCCTGCGCGGCGGGACGCGACGCGTACACCGGCTGGGGCGCCCTCGACGGGACGGCCGCGATCGAGTCCCTCGCGCGCCCGCTGCCGCCGCAGGACGCCCACGAGCCGAACGACGACGCGGGCGACGACGCGTATCGGCTCTTCTTTCCCCCGGGCGACAAGGCGCGCGTCGTGAAGGCGTCGCTCGACTTCTGGGACGACCAGGACGACGTGTACGCGATCTATCTGCGCCGCGGCGAGAAGCTCTTCGCATCGGTCGTCGCCACCGAGCGCGCGCGCCTGGCGGTTGCGCTCTGGCGCCCGGAGACCGTTTCGGTCGCCGACCTCGCGCGGCAGGACCTCCGCGTCCGCCTCTCGAACCGCCCCGGCCGGCGCCAGCATGTCGCCTGGACAGCGGACGAGACGGGGTGGCACTTTCTCCAGGCTCGGCTCACCGCGCCGGCGGGAAGCCCAATCGCCTATCGGGGCTCGATCGTCCGCACGGAATAGCCCGGGCTACCCCGGAGGAAGCTCTCCGGAATCTCCCGGCAAATGCGCGCGCGTATTTCCGGGGGCGTTCGGACCACCAATCGGGAATATCCCGACGAGAATCGACGGCCGAGTTCCTAGCCTGGGTCGTGTCAGAGCGGGACCGGACGGGCGACCCGACAGCGCCCGGCGGTAGCCGAGACGGAGACAGAGCCCGGCGGTAGCCGACACAGCCGGCTCGGCCCGTGTCCCGCGCCACTCGAAGGAGGGACACGATGCAGCGGACCCTGCGCACGCCTGCCCTGCTCGCCGCGCTCGCGGCGATCCTGGCCGGCCTCACGCTCGGCGCAACGACGTCGCCGGCGCTCGCCGCCGGTCACCCGAAGGCGATGCCGCCGATCGGCTGCGGCGTCGGCTGTTAGAACTCGTTTCAGGATGACGCTTCGCCGGCGGGGCGTTCTGGGCGAGCGCGATGCGAGGACGCAGGGAGGCCAATAGCAGCTGCTATTGGCGCGACCGAGGACGAAGCAGGGCGCCGCACAGGACGACCCGACGGCTCAAGGCTTCATTCTGAAACGAGTTTTCGGGCCCTCGGTGAGGGGAGCTCGACCGGGCTCCCCTCCCACTCTCGGCCGCCGAGCGTGGCGAGCCGCGCCCGGGCGAGCTCGGCGCCGCGGGCGTTGCCCTTGCTCTCGAACAACGCGATGCCCTCCCCCGCGGCCGCGTCGGCCTCGGCCGGCCTGCCGGCGTGGTGGAGCACCTCGGCGAGGTCGGTCACGGCTGCGGCTTGATCGTTGATGGCGTCCGTCAGCTCGAGCATCGCGATCGCCTCGCGGGCGAGCCGCTCACCCTCGGCCGGGACGCCCGTGGCCGCGCGGGCCTTCGCGAGCGAGCGCCGCCACCCGACCTGCGCCGTGACGTCGTCGGCCGGGGCGAGGAGCCGCGCCCGCTCCGCGTGCTCGACGGCTTCGCGGAACCGATCCTGATGACACAGGGCGTCAGCCAGAGCGGCCTCGAGCGTGGCGAGCCAGGCCTTGTCGCCCCGGGTCTCGAGCCCCGCGCATCCCTCACGCAGGATCTCCTCGGCGGCAGCGGCGCGACCGTCGAGCATCTCGACCCAAGCCGATGCGGCCACCCAGTCGCTCGGCGGCTCGCTGCCGCGTTCTTCCAGGAACGCTCGGGTGCGAGCGAGTGCCTCGCGCGCAGCTCCGCCGCGTCCTCGCATGGCTTCGAGGGTGGCGACGAGCAGCAGGATGTGCGGTCGCGCGGTGGGGTCTCCGGCCTCGCCCTGCACCAACCGCTCGCAGCGGTCGATCGCCGCGTCGACCCGCTCCGGACCCGCGGTGACGGAGGCTGCCAGCAGCGAGAGGCAGGCGGCCGGCGGGCGGATAGCCGCTCGCGTGGTGATGCGCGAGCGAGCGCGTCGCCGCGTCCTGACAGGCGGCCCATCGACCGTGGAGGCTCCGCACGGCGGCGATCAGAAGCCACGCGCGGCCGAGCCCCCGCTCGTCGCCGTCGCCCTCGAAGGCGGGAATCACCCTGTCCGCCAGCTCGACGATCTCGTCGCCGTGGATCTCGCCGCGCAGATACCGGGGCCACGCTCGCTCGAGCTCGGCGCGTCCCTGGAGCCGGGGGATGCCCGCCGCACGCGCGACGTCGGACGCCTCGGCGAGCGTCGCCTCCGCGCCGGCGTCGTCGGAGACGAACTTGAGCACCGTGCCCAGCTCGCAGAGCAGCTCGAGCCGCCGCGTGTCGGACTCCGGGAGCAGCGACGTCGCGCGGGTGAGCAGGTTGCGAGCCGCCGGGGCGTCGTACCGCTTCCAGGCGTGGATTCCCGCCTGCCCCAGCCGGCGGCCCGCGTCCTCGGCGAGGCGGAGCGCCGCGCGGTCGGGCGGCGCAAGCTCGGTGCGGAGCACGTACGACCGCTCGAGGTGGTAGCCGACGAGCCTGTCGTCGGCGGACTCCCCGTCGAGCCTGTCCGCGAACCGCTCGTGGAGGTCGGCGCGGAGCCGCTTCGGCGCGGCTCGATACGCCGCCTCCTGCACGAGCACGTGACGAAAGCGGAACGTGCCGTTCGCCCGCAGCTGGACGAAGCCCCGCCTCGTGAGGGCGTCGAGATGCCTTGTGGCGGTGGGCACCGCAACGGGCTCGAGCAACCCGGTCACGTGGTCGCTCGTGAACTCCCGGCCGACGACCGCGGCGCGCTCGAGCACGGCGCGCTCGCCGGGCCCGAGGCGGTCGAGGCGCGCCGCCAACAGCGCCTGGATCGTGGCGGGCAGGCTCTCGTCCGCGGCGAGCAGGTCGCCCTCGGCCGCGAACGCGACGAACTGCTCGACAAACAGCGGATTGCCCTCCGCCGCCGCGAGGACGCGGGCGCGGACGTCGCGCTGCAGCGGCGCGCCTCCGAGCAGCTGATCGACGAGCGCCTCCACGTCTGCGACGGCCAGGCCGTCGAGTTCCACGCGGGTCGCGTTGGCGCGATCCTCGAGGAACGCCGGACGCTCGTCGAGCAGCTCCTCGCGCGCCAGCGCGAGGACGGCGATGCGCCCGCCGCCGTGGTCGACGAGGTGCTCGACGAGGTCGAGGAATGTCGGCTCGGCCCAGTGGAGGTCGTCGAGCGCGAGCAGCAGCGGGCGTCGCCGCGCACGGGCGTCGCACCAGCGCACGAAGGCCCAGGCAATCTCGGACGCGGGGCCGTCGAGCGCGGCCAGCCGATCGGCGACGGTCTCGGCGTCCCGCTCGTTGCGAAGCGACGCCCGGATCGCGTCGCGATCGTCGCCGACGATCTGGCGAAGCGGCCAGTATGTGATGCCCTGTCCGTACGACGGGCAGCGGCCGACGACCACGTCGAGCCCGCGCGCGCCCCGCACGACCTCCCGCGCCAGGCGCGACTTGCCGATCCCGGCGGGGCCGTAGACACACACCGCCCGCACCGTCGACCCGACCCGCGCCTCGCGGAGCACGGCGCGGAGCGCCTTGGCCTCGTGCGCGCGCCCGACGAGCGGCGTGTCGAGGAGGTTCGAGGAGGGTTGTGTATCTCCCGGAACGCTTATGACCCTGAACGCGGGAACGGGCCGGCTTCGGGCCTTCAGATCGAGCTCGCCGAGCGGCTCGACGTTCGCGGCTGCGCCGAGCAGCCGTCGCGTGAGCGGCCCTATGACCACCTCGCCCGCGCCCGCGGCCTGCTGGAGCCCTGCCGCGACGCCGATCGCCTCGCCCGTCACGAGCTGCTGGCGACCGCCCGTCCCGGACGCGAGCACCTCCCCCGTCGCGATCCCGACGCGGACGTCGACCCGGGTTCCGCCCTCCGTCTCGACTCGCAGGCGCTCCACCGCGGTGCAGATGTCGACACCCGCGCGGGTCGCGCGGAGCGCGTGGCTCTCGTCGGCGGTCGAGACGCCGAAGGCGGCCATCACCGCGTCGCCGGCCATGCGCTCGGCGGAGGCGCCGTGGCTGCTCACGATCGAGGAGACCACCTCGTAGAAGCGACGGAGCACGTGGTGGAGCGCCTCGGGATCGAGCTCGTCCGACCGCGAGGACGCCAGGATCTCGGCGACGAGGATCGTGGCGAGGCGCCGAAACTGCATCGACGCTCGCGGCGCCGAAGCCCGAGCGCCCGCGAGGAGCAACGACTCGTCCTGACGCAGGATCGCTGCGTGCAGGGTGCGAAGCTCGGGGCCGGGCTCGATGCCCAGCTCCTCGACGAGCACCGCTCGCGCGTTCCGGTAGGAGGCGAGAGCATCCGCCCGCCGGCCGGCGCGGTAGAGCGCGAGCATCAGCTCTGCGTGGAGGCGCTCGCGCAGAGGCTCCTGCGCGACGAGCGACTCGAGCTCCGGCACGAGCTCGAGGTGACGCCCGAGCGCGAGGTCGACGTCGATTCGCTCCTCGAACGCGGCCTGACGGAGCTCCTCGAGCCGTCGTATCTCGGCCTGCGCAAACGGCTCGTACGCGAGGTCGGCGAGCGCGGGGCCGTGCCACAGGCCGAGCGCCTCGCGCAGGATCGTTGCGGCGGTCTCCTCGTCCTGCATCGACCGCGCAGCGCGGGCCTCCCCGAGCAGGTGCTCGAAGGCGGGGACGTCGACCCCTACGCGACCGGTGTCGAGTGCGTAGCCCGGGTCCCGCGTCAGCACCGCCTCGTGGCCGAGTTGCTTGCGTAACTGCGAGACCGCGTTGTGGAGCGAGGCGACGGCGGTGCGCGGCGCCTCGACGCCCCACAGGTCCTCGACGAGCCGGTCGACCGCAAGCGGCTCTCCCGCCCGGAGCGCGAGAAGGGCGAGGAGCGCTCGTTGACGGCGCTGACGGACGAGAACGACGCGCTGTCCGTCGACGATCGCGACAGGCCCGAGCAGCCGCACGTCCACCACCCCCTTGTAACACCGCAGGCGGCGGGCGAGAAGGGGCTAGACCGGGTTAGACCGGGGTTAGCGCGACACCCGACCCTGTTCGGCATGCAGTGGCTTCTGCGCACACGGGAGCAGGACGTGAATGCCGCCGCGGGCGCGCACCAATACCGCGAGATCCGGGTCAACCCCGACTCCGGTTCCACGTGCGCCCGGTGCCCGGCGGACGCCGACCGCCCTAGCGTCGGTCCCATGACGAACGAACGGACACACGAGCCCTCCGCAGCCGAGCTGGCGCGCCTCCGCGAGGAGATCCGGCGCTACCTCGCAGCGGTCGACGAATTCCGGCGCCTCGGGTGCGAGCCGCGCTGGCGGACGGAGGAGGCACGCTCATGAAAAGGCACCTCGCACGGCTGGCCGAGACCTCCGTCGGTCTCGCGCTGTGTCTCGCCGGGTGGATCGTCCTCTGCGAGCTCCTGCGATTTGGGTGGGCGCTATGAGCGAGCTCGTCAACGACGTCCACTCCCGCCTGAACCCGACCGCGGTCGCGCAGGTCGTGCGGCCGCGGTCGCTCGAAGAGCTGCAGGCGGCCGTTCGCGGGGCCGCGACGCGCCACGCGTCGCTCGCGCTCGTGCGGCGGCCGCCACGCGATGGGCGGCCAGCAGTTCTGCGCAGGCGGCACGCTCGTCGACACGACCGGGCTCTCCGGCGTCCTGTCGCTCGACCTCGACCGCGGCCTCGTCGAGGTCGAGGCCGGGATCCAGTGGCCGGCGCTGATCGACGCGCTCGCGGACACGCGGTGGTCGATCAGGCAGAAGCAGACCGGCGCGGACGACTTCTCCCTCGGCGGCGCGGTCTCCGCCAACGTCCACGGGCGCGGGCTCACGCTCGCGCCGCTCGTCGCCGACGTCGAGCGACTCGTGCTCGTCGGCGCAGACGGCGAAGCACGCACCTGCTCGCGCACCGAGCATCCGGAGCTCTTCCGGCTCGTCTGCGGCGGCTACGGGCTGTTCGGCGCCGTCTACTCGGTCACGCTGCGGCTCGTCTCAGCGACGCTGGCTCGAGCGCGTCGTCGAGCTCGTTCGGGCGGACGACCTGATGGCGCGCTTCGAGGAGCGGATTGCCGCCGGCTACCTCTACGGCGACTTCCAGTTCGAGATCGATCCCGCTTCGGCCGGCTTCCTGCGCCACGGCGTCTTCTCCTGCTACCGACCCGTGGTCGACGCGAGACCGCTCGACGTGCCGGCCGCCCTGAGCGTCGAGCAGTGGGACGCGCTCCTCAGGCTCGCCCACACCGACAAGGCGCGTGCCTTCGACGCTCTACGCCGAGCACTACCTCCGGACATCGGGCCAGGTCTACCTCTCCGACCGGCATCAGCTCGGCCACCTACGTTCCCGGCTACCACTGGGACGGGTCGAGCGAGATGATCAGCGAGCTGTACGTGCCGCGGCCGGCGCTCGACGAGTTCCTCTCGGCGGCGGCGCGGTCGCTGCGCGCACACGAGGCGGACGTCGTCTACGGCACCGTCCGGCTGGTCGAGCGCGACGACGAGACCGTGCTTGCATGGGCGCGCGAACCGTGGGCATGCATCGGTGCGTCAACCTCCACGTCGAGCACGACCCGGTGTCCGTTGGTCGCGCCGCGGACGCCTTCCGCGCGCTGATCGACGTCGCGCTCGGGCTCGGCGGCTCGCTACTACCTGACCTACCACCGCTGGGCGAGGCGCGACCAGCTCGAAGCGGCGTACCCGCGCATCCACGAGCTCGTGCGCGCGAAGCAGGCCCACGATCGGGACGGCGTCTTCGCGAGCGACTGGTACCGGCACCTGCTCCGCGTGCTCGACCTGCGGGAAGCGGCATGAGCGCGTCGAGCCTCAAGGCCGCGCTCGTGATCGCGACGACGGCCGGCGTTCCCGGCGCGTGCGCTCTGGCGCGCGTCGCAACTCGAGAGCCGCGCATCGAGGAAACGGAGGTCGGCGGCGTCCCGGCCACGGTGGCGATGCCCGCGCGCGGCGGGCCGTGGCCCGCCGCCCTCGTGCTCAACGGGGCGACGCCGCTCGGCAACCACCACCGCGCGGTGCAGCGCCTGGCCGCGAGCCTTGCGCGCGCGGGATACCTCGCCGTGCTCCCCGAGTTGCCGGGGCTCGAGGAGGGCGAAGTCGATACGAAGACGGCCGAGGCGACTGTTCGGGTCGGAGCGGCGACCGCTGCACGATCCGATGTCCGGGCGGGCCGCGTCGCGCTGCTCGGCGTCTCGACCGGTGCAGGGCTGGCGCTCATCGCCGCCGACGACGAGCGCCTGCGCGGCAGGATCTCGGTCGTCGCGGGAGTCGCGCCGTTCGCCGACCTGCGACTCGTCCTGCGCCTCGCGACGACAGGGGTCTACGAGCGCGACGGCCAGCTCGCCCCCTACCGGACAGTCCCGCTGCTCGGGCGCGTCGTCGCGCGCTCGCTGGCCGCCTCGCTGACGCCGGGCGCCGATCGCGACCTGCTCCTCGCCTGGCTGCCCGCAAGCGGCGAGGAACGCGATCCTCTGGCCCCGCTCCCGTCCGATCTCTACGCGCGGCTGGGGCCGAACGGACGCGCGGTTGCCGACCTGCTCGCGAACCGCGACCCGGGGCGCTTCGACGGGCTCTTCGAGGCACTGCCGAGCGGCGCGCACGAGCTCGTGGCCCTGCTCTCTCCGGCGCGGCGGCAGCTCGCGATCGACGCTCCCGTCGAGCTCGTGACCGCGCCCGACGACGGCTACTTCCCGCTCGGCGAGGCAGAGCAGCTCGCAGCGGCGCTCCCGACCTCCCGGCTCACCGTGACGTCGGCCCTCGAGCACGTGCGATTGCGCACGACGCCGCGCGCCGTCCGCGACCTGCTCGGGCTCGGAGGGGCGGCGATCAGGTCGCTGCGCGCGGCGGCGGCCACCACCAGCGCACCGCGGAGCTCCCGCGACGTCAGGCAGCCGCTCCGGTTCGTGGCGGTCGGTAGCGGCGGGTACGGCGTCAACCTGCTCGTGTTCGCGGCGCTGTACGCCGCGGGCATCTCCTACGCGGCCTCGGCCGTCGCCGCATACCTCCTCGCAAACGGCCTGATGTACCTCGGCAACCGCTACTACACGTTCCGCCTCGGACACGACGGGCTGCTGCGGGGATACCTCCGCTACGTCGTCGTCGGCCTGCTCGTGGTGGCGCTCAACGTCGTGCTGCTCGCCGGTCTCGTCGAGGGAGCGGGCCTCGACCCGCGCCTCGGCCAAGCGCTCTCGCTCCTCGCGCTGACGCCGGTCGCCTTCGTCGTGAACAAGCGATGGACGTTCCAGCTCGCGAGCGCGTGAGGCCACGGCGCTCGGCGCCCACGCCGACCGTCGCGGCGCTCGTCGCGACGCTCGCGCTCGTCGCCCTCACGCTCGCGGTCGACGCGTCGGGGGACGCAGGCGATCCGCGTCGCGCCGGCGCCGTCCTCGCCGTGCTCACCGGGCTCTTCGCCGTCCGAGTGGCCGGCCAGCTCGTCGTGCTCGCCGCGCGGCCGCGTTGGCTCCCACCGATGGAGCAGTGGAATCTCCTCCCCTATCCGATCCTGCTCCCGATCCAACTCACGCTCCTCGCGCTGATGACCGCGGTGACCGTGGATCTCGCGCGCGGCGGCGCGGCGCTGACGCCCGGCGGGCCGGCGGCCGGCTCCGTGCTCCTCGGCCTCGCCTGTGCGTATTGGGCCGCCGTGGGGGTGCGCTATGTCGTGCGCATGCTGCGCCGGCCAGCCGAGCGGTGGTTCGGCGGGACGATCCCGATCGTCTTCCACTGCGTTCTCGCGGCCTGGCTGTTCGCCCTCGGCCTCTTCCTGGTCGCAGCCTGACCGCAGGCCCGTCGTGGTTGTCGCGCGCGGCTCACGAGCCTCCGCCGCGGAGGTAGGCGAGCACGGCGAGCACACGGCGGTGGTCGTCCGTGGCGGGCAGCAGGCCGAGCTTGAGGAAGATCGAGTTGACGTGCGTCTCGACCGTCTTCGGGCTGAGGAAGAGCTTCTCGCAGATCGCCCGGTTCGAGCGACCTTCGGCGATCAGGCCTAGCACCTCCCGCTCGCGCGGCGTCAGCTCGTCGAGCGGGTCGTCCTCACGCCGGCGGCCGAGCAGCTGCGCGACCACGTCTGGGTCGACGACGGTGCCGCCGTTTGCGACGCGGCGGACGGCCGAGAGGAACTCGTCGACGTCGACGACGCGGTCCTTGAGCAGGTAGCCGAACCCCTCGGGGCTGTCGCGGAAGAGCGTCAGGGCATGGCGGGCCTCGACGACCTGCGAGAGGACGAGCACGCCGACCTCGGGATGTCGCGCCCGGATCTCGACCGCGGCCTGCGTTCCCTCGTCCGTCTGCGTGGGCGGCATCCGCACGTCGACGATCGCGACGTCCGGCCGCTCGGTGGCAACGACGCGCTTGAGCGCGTCCGCGTCGCCGACCTGGGCCACCACCTCGAAGCCGTTGTCCGCAAGGACCCGTGCGACGCCCTCGCGCAGCAGCACGGAGTCGTCGGCGATCACGACGCGCATGGCAGCTCCCCGACGACGAGGGTTCCTCCCCCGGGTGGGCTCTCGATCCGCAGCCGGCCGCCGTGCGCCTCGACCCGGTCGGTGAGGCCGCGGAGGCCCGAGCCGCCGTTCGGACTGGCGCCGCCGACGCCGTCGTCCGCGACCTCGATCACGAGCTCACCGTTCCGCCGCACGGCGGTGATCGTGACGGATGTCGCGTCGGCGTGCTTGACCGCGTTCGCAAGCGCCTCGCAGGCGACGAAGTACGCGGCGCCCTCGATCGGCGCCGGGAGCCGCCCCTCCGGCGCCGTCAGGATCCGCACGGGCAGCGGCGTCCGGTCGGCGAGGGACTCCAGCGCCGCCGCGAGACCCTCCTCGGTGAGGATCGCCGGATGGACGCCTCGCGCCAGCTCGCGCAGCTCGCGGACGGCGAGCTGCAGCTCGTCGACGGCGTCCGTGAGCACCTCCTCGAGCTCGGGCGGCACGTCGCCCCCGAGACGCTTCTGGGCCGCGCGGAGCTCGAGCGCGAGCGCGACGAGCCGCTGCTGGGCACCGTCGTGGATGTCCCGCTCGATCCGGCGCCGCTGCTCGTCGCCGGCCGTCACGATCCTGGCACGTGACTCCTCGACCCGGGCGAGCTGCGCCTTGAGCTCCGCCTCCAGGCGCGCGTTCTCGAGCGCGAGGCGGGCGGCGGCGCCGGCCGCCTCGATCAGCTCGGGCTCGTCGCGCAGGCTCGGATCGTGGACGATCGCGGCCAGCGGCGCCCCCTCGTTGGCGAGGTAGGTGATCGCACGGCGCTCGCGGTCGGTCGGCAGCGTGACCGCGTGGCCGTCCGCGTCGACGTAGCCGTGGCGCTCCGGCAGCCAGAACGCGATCTCGAGCGAGGGGTCGTCCACCGCCTGCGCGAGCGCCGCCCTGAGCTCGCGCGGCGGCACGCGATCCAGGGTGCGCATCAGGTCGCCCACGTGCGCCACGGCGAGCCTCGAGGAGAGCAGTCCGGCCAGGAGCGCTATGGGCAGCGCGATCTGGCCGATCACCTGCCACCAGTAGAGGTTGTCGGCGAGCTCCGGTGGAGGAGCGAGCGGGCTCTCGCTGGGCGTGACGAACGTCAGCAGAAACTCGTAGAACGCCCGCAGCGCCGCGACGAGGGCGGCAAGCAGGATCGGCAGCAGCACTCTCCGCGCCCGGGGCGTCGCCCGGACGAACTTGCGGATCACGAGCGCGACGAAGCAGGGTGCGAGCACACCCCACATGACGAGCACGAAGCCCTTGTCGAGGATCTCGACCGCGGTGTCGCTCGTGGTCACGAGGACCTCGCTCGGCACGCCCGGGCGCACGTACTTCACGTCGGCCGAGCCGTCGTAGACAAGGAGCGTCGCGACCGGGAAGGCGACCGCCACGGCGTACCCGGCTCGGACGAGCATGAGTTCGAGCCGGTCGGTGATCCGGCCCGTCGGGTAGGCGAGCGTGATGTGTGCGAAGAGCGCCGCGCCGAGCCAGCCGAGGGCGAAGCTCACCGTGAATGCGAGGCCGTTGTCGCTGTACTGCCACGGCCGGACGAGCCACGCGAAGCCGAAGGCGACCATCAGCGGGCCGAGGCGGTTTCCGGGGCGCCGGGACCACGCGACGAGCCCCGCGACGATGCCGGAGAGGCCGACGGCCGGCGCCGGGAGCGAGCGGAGCACGGTCTGGTGCAGGTCGTGCCGCAGCAGCCAGTAGTCGACGATCGCGAGAACGACGCCGAGCGCGAGCAACGCGAGCCGCAGACGCTTCACGCCCGACCTTCGAGCACCGCGGAGAGACGCTCGCCCGCCAACTCGTCCTTGGCGACGAACCCGACGGCGCCGCACCTCGAAGCGCGGCTGCCGACGTCGACCTGGTGACGGCTCGAGATGAGGACGACGCGGGTCGCCTCGCCGATCCGCTCGCTGACCTCGAAGCCGGTCATGTCGGGGAGCCCGACATCGACGAGTGCGAGATCGGGCCGGAGCCGCTCGACCTCTGCGACCGCCGACGCGCCGTCCGCCGCCTCACCGACCACGTCGAACCCCTCGAGCTCGAGCAGCCGCCGGGCCGAGCGGCGGAACCGCGCGTGGTCGTCGACGATGACGACGGTGCGGCGCATCTCGCAGATCGTCACACGGAACCGCTCGGACGGCCACCGGGCAGGCCCCGGGGTCCAGCCGCGGTCGGAGTCGGGGAAAGCCCTGATGCCGCAGCGTCACGAGCCCACGATGAGCGCGTCTCGCGTCGCGCGCAACCTCGCCAGCCGCACGGGTTAGTGGCGGATTAGCGAGGCGTCGCACTCTCCGGACGTGAGCGTTCGGTCCGGGACTGCCCCGAGCGACGACCGGTGCGTGCCCCGTGGTTGCGGCGCACAACCGCTTCTAGCGTCGAATCGTCACCGAGCGGAGGAGCCAGAGATGACTCGACACAACGACCACACGCCGAGATCGCTGCGGCGGCGCCTGCTGCGGCTCGTCGTCGCGGCGATCGAGGAATACGGGCGCGGCATCGCTGTCACCGTGCCGACCGAGAAGAGAACGCCATGAAAGAACGACCGACAGGAGGGACCGCGATGTCCATCGGACGTCGACAACGGATCGTGATGCTCCTCACGGCACTTTCCCTGACGACGGCCGGAGCGGCGGATGCACACTCGGGAGTCGTCCTCTCGGGGGTGGGCACGCCCACGGTCGACGGCGTGATGGCTCCTGGCGAGTGGGACGCCGCGGCGCGCATCGACTTCGCGGCACGCGTGCCGTCGAACGACGGCGGCGGAACCAAGCCGGGCTCGCTGCTCGTGATGAACGACGGCACGAATCTCTACGTCGCACTCCGCCTTTCGCAGGCGAGCGCGCCGCGCGGTAGCTTCGTGATCGAGTTCGATAACGATCACGACGGCATCTTCTTCGAACAGGGCGAGGACGGCTTCGTTGCGAACCCCGGGACCTTTTACACGGATTTCTTCCGGACGACCGAGCCGCCGTGTCCCGCCGGCGTCGTCTGCGGGCTCCAGGACGCCCAGCTCGGCGGGACAAACGACGGCCGGTCGGCCACCGGCGACAGCACGTTCGTCTACGAGGTCTCGAAGCCGCTCGACACCGCCGACGACGCGCACGACTTCAGCCTGAAGCGCGGCGACACGGTGGGGTTCTGGGCCGACGTCCAGGTCTGGAGTGCCGTCCCCTCCTGCAACTTCGGACCGTCGTGCGTCGAGGCGACGACCATCGCGAGCGGAGCCGACATCGTCGTGGCGGGTCGTGACGCGACGCCTCCCGCGCTGGCCGTGCCGAGCGCCCTCGATGAGGACGCCACGAGCCCCGCGGGAGCGACCGTCCAGTACGGAGCATCCGCCACCGACGACGTCGACGGCGCTGTGCCCGTCTCATGCGTGCCCGCCTCGGGAAGCGTGTTCGCGATCGGTGCGACGAGGGTGACATGCGCCGCCGCGGACGCCGCGGGCAACACGGCGAGCGCGTCGTTCGTCGTCCGCGTCAAGAGCGCAGCGGAGCAGCTCGCCGACCTGCGTGCACGCCTGAACGGCGTCGGGCCGGGGACGAGCCTGGCAGACAAGGTCAGCGACGTGCAGGCGGCCCTGGCTTCCGGCAACCAAGCCAAGTCCTGCGAAGCACTCGCGGCCTTCGCGAACCAGGTGAGCGCGCAGGGCGGCAAGTCGATCTCGGCCGAGACTGCTGCCTCGCTTGGCGCGACGGCGGCCCGTATCCGGCGGGTGCTCGCATGTTGAGCGTACGGTCGACGGCAACCGGCGTAGGTCGCCGCTCTGCGCTGACGCTCGCCATGCTCGGCGCGTCCTTGCTCGGCCTCGCGGGCTGCGGCGGCACGATCGATTCGGCGTCACTGCCGATGGAGAACGGCTTCGCGGACTGCTCGCGGTTCGGCATGAACGACGACGTCGCGACGATCGATTGCCCCGACGGCGAGCTGCGCGTCCTCGTCGCGAAGCCGAACGCCTCTCCGGTGCACTTCGTCCCGCTCCGCTTCGACGAGCGGCCCCGCGCGCTTCGCGTCACCGGGACCGCGCACGCGACGCGCTCGGGGTCGATCTGGGGGCTCGGTTGCCTGGCCTCAGAGCCGGGAGAGCCGACGGAGGGCTACGTGTTGCTGATCGCCAAGGAGGGATCGGTCGGGATCCTGCGGATCGGCGGCGGCGAGCCGACCGACGACGGGCGTGAGGCGGCGCAGTTCGTGGACCTGGGGAGCCGGACGCGCGTCGTCGACGCGCCGGCGGCGCGTCACGCGCTGCAGCTCACCTGCACCGCGCGCGGCTCCGGTGAGGTGCGTATCCGAGGGTCGGTCGACGGTCGACCGCTCCTGAAGGTAACGGACCGACACGGGTTCGCGGCCTTCACTGCCGCATTGCCCTTCGTCCTCGCCGAACGGCCCGGGACGGAGATCCGCTTCGACGACGTCGCTGCGACCGAGGTACCAGATGCGACGTGACGCTCACCCCGCGCGCCCTACCGCACCGGTCGGCGACGTGCCATGATCGAGTGCCCATGAGCGGCCAGCGCGAGCTCAGCTCGGCCGACGCGTGGCGGAAGATCGCCGGAGCCTCGTGGGGCCGTCCCCTCGACCCGCAGATCTTCGGCGACATCGAGGTCGACGCCGGCAACCTGCTGCGGTTCCTCGAGACCGAGCGCGGCCGCAGCGGCGTCCGCGTGACGGTCACGCATCTCGTCGGCAAGGCGCTCGCGCACGCGCTCGCGGAGAACCCGGACGTCAACGTACGGCTTCGCCGCGGGCGCTTCCTCCCGCGGGAGAGCGTCGACGTGTTCTTCGTCGTCGCGGTGTCCGAGGGCAAGGAGCTGTCGGGAGCGAAGATCAGGGACGCGGATCGCAAGTCGGCCGGCGAGATGGCGCAGGAGCTCGAGGAGCGGGCCGCGCGGATCCGGGCGGGCGAGGACAGCGAGCTGGGTGGGTCAAAGCGGCTGCTCGGCAGCACGCCGACGTGGCTCCTGCGCGCCGGGCTCCGCTTCGCCACGTGGCTCGTCGCCGACGTCGGCGTCAGCCTGAAGCGTCTCGGCCTGCCGAGCGACGCGTTCGGCAGCGCGATCGTCAGCTCGGTGTCCACGTTCGGCGCGGAGCGCGCCTACGGGCCGCTCAACCCCTGGTACCGCGTGCCGGTGCTGGTGCTCGTCTCCGAGGTGAAGGACAGGGCCGTTGTCGTCGACGGGGAGATCGTGGCCCGACCCATGCTCACGCTGTCGGCGACCCTGGACCACCGCTACCTCGACGGCTCGCACGCTGGGCGGCTCGTGCGCAGCGCGCGCGCGTACCTCGAGGATCCGGCCGCGTTCGAGCCGGACACGGCCGGGGACGGAGACGGCGCGTGACGGTCGAGACACGGCCGTGGCTTCGCTTCTACGGAAGCGTCCCGACGAGCCTCGAGTACCCGGAGATCCGCCTCGACGAGGCGGTGACGCGGACAGCGTCGCGCCTCCCCGACGCGGTGGCGTACGACTTCCTCGGCTCCACGGCGACGTACGCCGAGCTCGCCTCGGCCATCGAGCGTTGCGCACGAGGGCTCTCGTCGCTCGGGCTCCGGCCCGGCGACCGGATCACGATCTCGATGCCGACCTCGCCGCAGGGGGCAATCGCGTTCTACGCCGCCTCACGCATCGGCGCGGTGTCGTCGATGATCCACCCGCTCTCGGCACCGGACGAGATCGCCCACTACCTGACGCTGAGCGACTCCCGCTTCGCGCTGACCCTCGACGCGTTCTACGGCCGGTTCGCCGAGGTCCGCGAGCGGACGCCGCTCCAGACGCTCGTCCTCACGCGGATCGGCGACGCGCTGTCGCTGCCGAAACGCGTCGGCTTCTGGGCGACGCGTGGCCGGAAGATCCCGGCGGTGCCGGACGATGGGAGTGTCGTCTGGTGGAAGGACGTGATGCATGGAGCGGGCCCGGAGGTTCCCGTCCCCGCCACGGCGCCGGACGATCTCGCGACGATTCTCTACTCGGGCGGTACGACCGGGCTCCCCAAGGGGATCATGCTCTCCCACGCCAGCGTCACCGACGAGGCGATGCAGGTCGCCGCGTGGGTCTCGATCACCGACCGCGACGTCATCCTCGCGGTGCTCCCGATCTTCCACGGCTTCGGTCTCGCCGCGCTCGTCCACGCCGGGCTCACGAGCGGCGCGAGGCTCGTGATGGTCCCGCAATTCAGCGCAGAGATCGTCGCGAAGCTGATCCGCACGAAGCGCCCCACGTTGATGGCGGGCGTGCCAACCCTCTACGACTCGCTCGCGCGCGACCCGGCGCTGGCAAAGGCCGATCTCTCCTCGCTTCGCGCCGCGTTCTCGGGCGCGGACACGCTGCAGGAGAGCGTCCGCGACCGCTTCGAGAAGCTCGTCGCGGACCGCGGCGGGCACGTCCGCCTGCTCGAGGGATACGGGCTCACGGAGGCGGTGACAGCGATCATGGGGAACCCGCTCCACGAGCCCCGGGCGGGCACCGTCGGGATTCCCTTCCCCGACATGCTCGTGAAGATCTGCGAGCTCGGGACGGAGCGCGAGCTTCCGCCCGGCGAGCGCGGCGAGATCTGCGCCTCCGGGCCGGCGGTCATGCTCGGCTACCTCGACGACCCGGAGGCGACGTCCGAGGCGCTTCGCTCCCACGCCGACGGCCGCACCTGGCTCCACACCGGCGACCTCGGCTCGATGGACGAGGACGGGTTCGTCACGTTCGCGTCGCGCTCGAAGCGGATGATCAAGTCGTCCGGCTTCAACGTGTACCCGAGCCAGGTCGAGGCAGTGCTCCAGGAGCATCCGGCGGTGGCGCAATCGTGCGTCGTCGGCGTGCCCGACGAGTCGCAGGGCGAGCGGGTCAAAGCGTTCGTCGTACTGCGTCACCCGGCCGCCGCGGAGGACGCGCTTGCCGCGGAGCTGATAGAGCACTGCCAGGCGCGGCTGATCAAGTGGTCGTGCCCGCGCGAGGTCGAGTTCCGGCCCGAGCTCCCGCTGACGAAGATCGGGAAGATCGACTACCGGACGCTCGAGGCGGAAGCCGTCTCCGCCACGCCGGGTCGCGCCGCCCCGGGCTGAGCGGCGGCGATCGGGGCTAGCCCTGACGCGCGTTCCGGGCCTGCCTCCTGGGAGCCCGATGCGCGCCTGCCTACGGTCGAGGTATGACCGAACAACCCGTCACCACACAGCTGGCCCACGACCGCGCGCGACCGTCGACGAGCACGTCGAGGCTCACGACGTCGACGCTCTTCGCGGCTGCGCTGCTCGCGTTTCTCTTTCCGTTCGCCACGGTCTCCTGCGGCGATCCCGTCACGTTCACGGGGCTCGAGCTCGCGACCGCGCGGGTCGCGGAGGATGCGCCGACCTCCGACCAGCGCGAGTTCGGCGACCAGATCGAGTCGAACGGCACCGCGCTCGCCCTGATCGCGCTGGTCGCAGCTGCCGTCGGGCTCGGGCTTGCGATCGCGCAGGTGCGCGGTGTCGGGCTGGCTGCGCTGGTCGGCCTGCTCGCGCTGCTCCTGCTGCCGTGGTCGGCCGCGGCGGGGTTGGCCGACTTCGCTGTCCACGAAGGCTATGTCCTCGCCACCGGCGCGGTAGCCGTCCTCATCGGGCTGCGACGCGTGGAGGCGGTCCGCCGCAGGCACCGGGAGCGCCGGCGTCGCTGGCCCGCCGTTCTCGTCGCCGTTCCACTCGTCGCGCTGATCGGCGTCACGGTCGCGCTCTGCATCGGGTCTGCGCAGCCGGTCTAAGGGTCGAGCAGCTCGTCGTCGGGGACCTCGCGGATCACGCGCGCGGGGCTCCCGATGACGACCGCGCGCGGCGGCACGTCCTTCGTCACGACGGCGCCGGCGCCGACGAAGGCCTCCACGCCGACCTCGATGCCGGGGCAGAGGACCGCGCCGCCGCCGATGCGCGCGCCGCGACGGATGGTCGGCCCCTTCATCAGCTCGAGGCGTTTCTCGGTGCGGCCCATGAAGTTGTCGTTCGTCGTCACGACGCAGGGCGCGACGAAGACGTCCTCCTCCAGGGTGGAGTAGGCGGTGACGTACGCACCGGCCTGGATCTTCGTCCGCGCGCCGATCGTCGTGTCGTTCTCGACCAGGGAGCCGCGGCCGACCACCACGTCGTCGGCGATCGTCACGCGCTCGCGAACGCAGGACTGGTCGCCGAGGATCACGCGTGCGCCGATCGTCGTGCCCGCGAACACGATCGCACCCGTCGAGACGACCGTGCCCTCGCCGACGACGGTCGGCGGCAGCGGCTCGCGCTTCGCCGTCGAGCGCGGCGAGAGCGTCGGCTGCTTGCCGACGACAGCGTGCTCGAGCACGCGCACGCCCTCTCCGAGCACCGTCCCGGGATGGACAACAGCGGTGGGGTGCACCTCGGCGCTCACGCCGGCGCCCCGGTGCGCAGGGACGTCGTGAGCCGGTCGAGCGCGCGGACGACGGCGAGGCCGTCGCGGGCCTCCCGATGGTCGCCGGGACCGTCCTCGACGAGGCGGAGGAAGTGCTGGAGCTCGAGCCGGAGGGGCTCGTCGTTCGGGATCTTCGGGCTCTGAATGTCGCCGGTGCGCGTCCGCCACTCGCCGTAGGTGGAGGCGGGCTCCCACGGCGCCTTCTCGTAGACGGTCACCTTCCGCTCGAGCTCCATGTCGTCGAAGACGACCATCTTCTCGCGCCCGACGACGGTCATCCGTCGCATCTTGTGCGGGTCGAGCCAGGAGAGGTGCATGTGCGCGACCTTGCCCGACGGGAAGCGGAGGAAGCAGAAGACGACGTCCTCGATCCCCTTCTGCAGGTAGTCCATCCCGTGCGCGACGGCCTCGCTCGGCTCCTCCTCGAGCAGCCAGAGGATCACCGAGAGGTCGTGGACGCCGAGCGACCAGAGTGCGTTCTCGTTCGAGCGGATGACGCCGAGGTTCTGCCGGTTCCCGTACACGCACGCGACCTCGCCGAGCTCGCCGGTGTCGACGAGCTCCTTCACCTTGCGGAGACCGGGGTGATAGAGGAGGAGATGACCGGGCATCAGGACGAGGTCGCGCTCCTCGGCGAGCGCGACGAGCTCCTCCATCTCCTCGCCGCGCATCGCGGGCGGCTTCTCCACGAAGACGTGCTTGCCGGCCTCGAGCGCCTCCTTCGCAAGCGGATAGTGCGTCGGCACCGGGGTCGCGATCACGACCGCGTCCACGGAGTCGTCCGCGAGGACCTCGCCGAACGCCTCCGTCACCCGCGCGCCGGGGTACCGCTCGCCGTACTCCGCGCGGCGGGCGTCGTCCGTGTCGCAGATCCACGCGAGGTCGGCGAGGTCACCGACGACGCGGACGACGTTCTTGCCCCACCCGCCGACGCCCGCGTGGGCGACGCGGGTCACGGGCCTGTCCATGGACTGGGCCCTGCGCCAGTTCGTGGACAGGCCCCTATAGCTTCCAGACCTTCTCGCTCGTGATCCCGGCGCGTGCGACCGCGTTGCGCAGGTCGACCACGAGCTGCGAGTCGTCCACAAGCCGGGCGTAGTCGATTCCCGAGTGCGCGGTCGCGATCACCACCGCGTCGTAGGCGGTTGGCTCGAGCGGCACCGAGGCGAGTGCGATCCCGTCGGCCGCGAACGACGGCACGTGCGGGTCGTGGTAGGCGACGACGGCGCCGGCGTTCTGGAGGAGCTCGATCAGCTTCACCGCCGGAGACTCGCGCCAGTCGGAGATGTCCGCCTTGTAGGCGACGCCCAGCACGAGCACGCGCGAGCCGGCGAGCGACTTGTGGGCGCCGTGGTTCAGGGCCTGCGAGACGCGCGAGCGGCAGTAGTACGGCATGTTCTGGTTGACCTCGCCCGCGAGCTCGATGAACCGCGTCGAGAAGTCGAACTCGCGCGCCTTCCACGTGAGGTAGAAGGGGTCGATGGGGATGCAGTGGCCCCCGAGCCCCGGGCCGGGCTGGAAGGCGGCGAACCCGAACGGCTTCGTCGCGGCCGCGTCGACGACCTCCCAGATGTCGATGCCCATCCGGTCGCACAGCTGGGCGAGCTCGTTGACGAGCGCGATGTTGACGGAGCGGTAGATGTTCTCGAGCAGCTTGGTGAGCTCCGCCGCCTCCGGCGACGAGACACGGTGGATCGTGTCGACGGCCGAGCCGTACAGGGCCGCTGCGCGCGTCGGTCGACGCCTCGTCGATGCCGCCGACGACCTTCGGGACGGTCTTCGTCGTCCAGTCGGTGCGGCCGGGGTCGACCCGCTCCGGCGAGAAGGCGAGGTGGAAGTCCGGCCCGGCCGTGAGGCCCGACTCGCGCTCGAGGATCGGCAGCAGCTCGCCCCGGGTCGTCCCCGGGTAGGTCGTCGACTCGAGCACGACGAGCTGGCCGCGGCGCAGGCGCCTGCCGATCTCCGTGGCTGCGTCACGCACGATCGAGAGGTCAGGCTCGCGCTGCTTGGAGAGGGGGGTCGGGAGCGCGATCAGGATCGCATCGACGTCGCGCAGGACGTCGTAGTCGGTCGTCGCGCCGAGCCCCCGCTCCGCGACCAGCTCGGCAAGCCTCTCCGAGGAGACGTCCTCGATGTAGCTGTCGCCCCGGAGGAGCCGCTCGACGCGCCGGGCGTCGACGTCGACGAGCACGACCCTGCGACCCGCCTCGGCGAACACCTGCGCGAGCGGCACGCCGACGTAGCCAGCGCCGACGATCGCGACCTCGTAGGCCCGGGTCTCGTCCGGCGTCTCGGGCGTCGTCGTCTCCGGCGCGCTCACAACGCGCGAATGCTACCCGCCCGACCTGCCTTGTAACACTGTGTCACAAGCGTCGGGGCCGTCGGTGAAGCCCGCCGGTCAGATCCCGCCGAGCGCGCTCGCGATCCGCCCCGCGGCGTGGCCGTCGCCGTAGAGCGGCGGCGCCCCGGACGGGAACGTCGCTCCGGCGACCGCGGCCGCGATGGCGTCGGGGTCGTCGTCCACGAGCACGTTCGCGCCCAGCTCGACCGTGTCGACCCACTCGGTGGACGGGCGCATCGTCACGCACGGGACGCCGTACCAGTACGCCTCCTTCTGGAGGCCGCCAGAATCGGTCGCGATGACTCGAGCCTGGGAGGCGACCGACGCGAACACGAGGTAGCCGAGCGGGGCGCGCAACTCGATGCGCGGCCCGAGCTCGATCGCCTCGTCGCGCAGGACGCGCGCCGTCCGCGGATGCGCGGGGAAGACGACCGGCTCGTCGAGCCGAGACAGGCCCTCGACGATCCGGCGCAGCCGGTCCGGGCTGACGTTCGCCTCGCGGTGGACGGTCGCGACGACGTACGCGCCTGGCTCGTGCGGCGGCGGCACCCGCTCCCGGGCGATGGGCGCGAAGCGGAGCGTCGCGTCGGCCATCACGTCTCCGACGACGAGGGCGCGGCCGGCGACACCCTCCCGCGCGAGCGTCTCGACCGACCGCTCGTCGGGACAGAGCAGGAGCGAAGCCAGCCTGTCGACCTCGATCCGCGCGCGCTCCTCCGGCATCGAGAGGTCTCCGCTCCGGAGCCCGGCCTCGACGTGCGCGAGCGGGACGCCCACTGCCGATGCAGCTCGCGCGCCCGCGAGCGTGGAGCTCGTGTCGCCGAGGACAAGGACGGCATCGGGCCGCTCGGCCTCGACCACGTGGCGGACCGGGCGCGTCAGGGCGGCGACGTCCGCGGTGCGCAGGTCGAGCCGGTGCGCGGGCTCGGGCAGGCCGAGCTCCTCGAAGAAGACCTGCGAGAGCTCGTCGTCCCAATGCTGCCCGGTATGGACAACGACCTCGTCGATCCCGGCCTCCCGGAGCGCCACCGAGAGCGGTGCCGACTTGACGAATTGCGGCCGATTGCCGACGACGGTGAGGACGCGCATCGCCGGCCAGCGTAGTTGCCGAAAGCGCGCGTCCAGCCCATCCTTGCCTGCGTGACCCACCCCGATCTCCCCGCCGAGCAGGCGTACGTCGACCACGCCTACGACTGCCTCGACCGCATGCGCGAGGTCGTCGAGCGCGCGGCCGGCGCCACCGACAACGAGATCGCCGGGCTTGCCCTCGAGGCCTGGGCGGCGCGCCGGCTGCGCACGTTCGAGGACGCCGAGCGAGGGCTCTGCTTCGGACGGCTCGACCTCGACACCACGCCGCGACCGCTCTATGTCGGCAGGCGCTGGGTTCATGACGACGACGACAACGAGCTGCTCGTCGTCAACTGGCAGGCGCCGGCCGCGAGACCCTTCTACGTGGCAACGCCGGCCGACCCGCACAACGTCACCCTGCGCCGGCGATTCCGGACCGAGGGCCGCAGGCTCCTCGACCTGAGCGACGAAGCGCTCGACGGCTCGGGGTCGGTCCTCGGAGGCGACATCCTCCTCGACGAGCTCGAGCGCAGCCGCGCGCCGCACATGCGCGACATCGTCGCGACGATCCAGACGGACCAGTACCGCCTGATCACCCGCGCGCCCGACCCACCCCTCGTCATCCAGGGCGGCCCAGGGACCGGCAAGACGGCGGTCGGGCTGCACCGCGCCTCGTACCTCCTCTATTCGCACCGCGAGCAGCTCCGACGCGTCCTTGTCGTCGGCCCCAACCCGACCTTCATGGAGTACGTCTCGCACGTCCTTCCGACGCTCGGGGAGGAGAGCGTCGAGCAGCGGGCCATCGCGGAGCTCGTCGAGGGGATCGAGGCCACGGCCGTCGACGAGCCCGCCGTCGAGCGGTTGAAGGGCGACGTCCGGCTGGCCGACGTCCTCGCCCGCGCGGCCGCCGGCCGGTCTGTCGCGCAGCCGGAGGAGCTCGTCGCACGGCTCGAGGGGGAGTACGTCAGGGTGCGCCAGCGGGACGTGGTCGAGCTGCTCGACCAGGCCCGCGCGGACACGGGCCTCACCGCACACGCGCGCGAGCGGTTCCGGATGGATGTCCTGCGCCGCTTCTACGAGGGGTACGGCACGCGCCTCGGAGGGCTCGCCTGGCGCGACTTCGACGAGGTCGAGCGGGCGCTCAACGCGAAGGGGTTCCTCCCGCGCTGGCTCGACCGCGTCTGGCCCGCCGTGGCTCCTGACGCGCTCGTCCGCTCGTTGCTCACGGCGCCCTCGCGGCTGGCCGAGGCGGCGGAGGGGATCCTCGACGCAAGCGAGCAGCGACTCCTGCGTCGCTCTCGGTCCGGCTTCGCCTGGAGCGATCACGATGTTCCCCTCGTCGACGAAGCGCGGATGCTGCTCGCGACGCCGCCCCGACTCTTCGGCCACGTGATCGTCGACGAGGCGCAGGACCTGACGCCGATGCAGCTCCGCATGGTCGCCCGGCGCGCCCGCGGAGGATCGGTGACGATCCTCGGCGACATCGCACAGGCGACCGGTCCCGTCGTCCACGACCGCTGGGACGAGGTGCTTGCCCATCTGGGCGACGAGCCAGGGGCCGCCGAGGTCGCGGAGCTTCGCCACGCATATCGCGTGCCCGCCGAGATCATGGACTTCGCGCTGCCCTTGCTCGACGTCGTCGCGCCCGCCGTCGCGCGGCCCGTCGCCTTCAGGTCGGGAGCGGCGCCACCTCGCATCGAACAGGTCTCCGAGGGAGAGCTCGTCAATGCCGCGTTGCGCACGGCGCTCGGGCTCGCCGCCGAGGACGGGCTCCTCGCCGTGATCCTCCCCGAGGCGCTCGTGCCGGAGCTCGCCGGCCACTCGGCGTACGACGACGGGATACCCCTCCTCTCGCCGCGCCGCGCGAAGGGCCTGGAGTTCGATCACGTCGTGGTCGTCGAGCCGGCGCTGATCGCGGAGGGCCCGACCGGCCTGCGCGAGCTCTACGTCGCCCTCACCCGCCCGACCACGACGCTCGTCGTCGTCCACGCGCGCCCGCTGCCGGAGGCCTGCATGACCCTCACCGGCTAATCCGTCGCAGCAGAGGAAATTCTCAATCCGGTCCCGGACCGAGCAGTGGACGCAGCGCGCGCGCTTGAACGCTGTCGGACGACCTCGGTGTGGATCACCGGCGGTTACCCTGCGCCGAAGTGCCGGGTGCGGTTCCATGGATCCCGACGTCGCGTCCCAATCCCACGTAGACCGGCCCGACGACGGGCGAAGCGAGCTCCTGCGCGCGCGCGCGGCCGTCGTCCACGATTGGTTCCAGGGATACCACGGTGCGGAGCGTGTCGCCGACGTCATGCGGACCGATCTCTTCGCCCCGGAGGTCCCCGTTGACGTCTACACATTCCACGCAGCGAAGGAGCTGTTGCCGTTGCCGCTGTCCAGGGCGATCGTGCGCGAGTCCCGGCTGGCGAGCTTGCCCGGGATCAGACAGCGTGGGCACGGGCGTGGTCGATGGCGCTACCTGCTCCCGTACATGCCGCACTACTTTCGACGACTGGATCTGGACGCGTACGACGTAGTGATCTCGTCAGCGCACAACTCGGCTCATCATGTCCGGCCGAGGGTCGACGCCGCGCACATCGCTTACTGCTATACGCCGATGCGCTACGCCTGGCTCCCCGATACGGACGCCGACCGCGTCGACGGCATTCGCGGGACGGCGCTGCGCGGTCTCTCGAGGTATCTGCGCTACGTCGACAGGCGCGCCGCAGCTCGCCCCGACAGCTACGTCGCGATCTCCACGGCAGTGCAGGAGCGCATTCGATCCTTCTACGGCCGGGAGTCCACGGTGATCCACCCTCCCGTGGAGATCGACGAGTTCAGCGCGGATCGGGAAAAGGAGCCGGGCTCGTTCCTGTGGGTACATCGCCTCGTCCCGTACAAGCATCCGATGGTCGTCGCCGATGCGTTTCGCGGGCTTCCGTACCGCTTGACGATGGTCGGCGTCGGACCACTCGAGGCTTCGCTCCGGCGAGACCTGCCACCGAACGTCTCGCTCCGCGGATGGATCCCTCGACAGGAGCTCGCCGATCTGTACGCCACCGCATCCGGGTTCATCCACATCGGGGAGGAGGACTTCGGGATCACGATGGTCGAGGCGATGGCATCCGGCACTCCAGTGATCGCGCTCGATCGCGGTGGCTCTCGGGACATTGTCGACGACGAGCGACTTGGCCTCGTGGTGTCCAGGCCCGACGTTCGCGTGGTACGGGATGCGGTCGAGCAGGTCGCGGCCCAGAGATGGGACCGGACGTTCCTCAGCCGTCACGCAGCCGGTTTTTCGCGCGAGCGGTTCGTCTCTCGCATGCTCGAGCACATCGCGTCGATCGCTCGTGGGTAGGGCGTCGGGTCGGCTCGGTTCGGCTCCAGCAGGACGATCACCGTCGTGGGCGTGGCGTGGCATCGGGCACCTCGCCTGCCGGCCCGGCGATGGAGCGCCGAAGCAGAGCGTACTCGGCCGGGCGAAACACGACGAGGGCTGCGCCCAGGAAGAGGACGCCGACCGCCAGCGACGTGAAGAGGGTCAACGCTGCTCCGCCGAAGCTCGAGGCTGCCGGAATCAGCGTGTGGGCTCCGAGCGCTCCCACGAGGAAAGGGGCAGCGAGGGCGGCCGGTACGACGAGCCAGTTGTGCGTCACGTCCTCGAGCCGCAGGCCGAGCTCGGCCACCACGACGGCCGCGGTGATAAGCCCGGCTACGGACGAGAGAATGCTGAAGGCGGCGGCGAGCCCCGAAGTCCCGGCGGTGACCGCGAGTGCCGGCCCGATGGCGCAGTAGGCGAGCACGGTGCCGAGGCCAATCATCGTGACCGCGCGCTGTCGGCCGAACGCGAACAGCACGCGTGTCAGGACGAGTGAAACGGACAACCCGACGACGGAAACCGCGAGGATTCCGACCAGACGCGCAGTCTCTGCAGCCTGGTCAGGGCCGAACTCGCCGCGCTCGAGCGTCAGCCGGACTACTTCCTGCTTGCACACGATGACCAGGCCCGCCATGACCGCTGCAGTAGCGAGGGCCAGGCGCACCCCGCGGAGCACGAGGCGGCGAACGCGATGTGCATCTGCCACATGTATGCCCTCCACCGTCTTCAGATAGACGCCGTTCGCGAGCGCGGCCGATGCGAGGAGCGGAAGCAACGCCAGCCCTCGCGCGTACGCGAGGAGCGTCACCGATCCTTCCTGAAGCATGCTCGCGAAAGCCCGCTCGGCGAGGACGACGAGTGGGCCCGCCGCAGCCAGGCCAACGGCGGCCGCTGTCAGCGGGCGAAGCATGTCCGAGCGACCCAGATCCGCGGCCAGTTCGCCGGCTGCCTCCGGCTGCAGCCGCCGAGCAGCGAAGACCAGAACCGCCAGGATGACGAACTGCGCGATGGTCACCGAGACGGCTGCGAGGAGAATCGATCGAGAGACGAGGGAGAGCATCGCGAAGACCACGGCCGCAAGCGCCGTGGCCATTGGAACGCGCATCGACGCCAGTGCGTAGCGTTGCTGGCAGACGAGCACCGCTGCGTACACCCCGGTGACGCCCAGTACGACGATCAGCGGTGACAGCGTCCACCAGACGGCCGACTGCACGGGGCTCGTGACCGCGAGAATGACGACGAAGGCAAGGAAGACAACCCCGGCGACGCCGAGCGTCGTTCGTGTGGCTCGGAACCTGGTGGCTGCGCTCCCGTCCGCCATCAGTCGCGGCAGCGAGGCCGCGTAGGAGGCGTCGGTCAGAATCGTCCCGATCGTCACGCAGACGACGAGCCCGAAGAAGTATCCGTCCGTCTCCGCCGACGTCCTGTGGAGCGCGGCGATCATCGCCGCGAGGATGATGGCGAAGCATCGGTCGAGCGCACCAGCCGCAAACGAGAAACCCGCAAACGCGGTCCCCGAATGACGTCCGAACGGAAGCCTCCGCAGTCGTTCCCCCGACCTCGAGCGGCTGCTCTGGTCCACCGTCATCCGGACTATCATCGACGACGTCGGCACCGCGTGGCCGGCACCTCGTACGCCGCGTGGAGCCGCTAGGGTCCGCTGCGTGCTCTGCCGAGTGCTGCGCTCCGAACGCGAGCTCGCCGATGCACAGCGCGAGTATCGGAGCCGGGGCCTCTGTGCGCCGACCGATCGCCGGAAGGCATGGGACAACCTCGTTGCGCTCGAGGCGTTGGCGCACACCTCACCTCACGAGTCAATCGCCGATCTCGGTTGTCGAAGCGGCATCCTGCTCACCTGGCTCCATCAGATGGGGCGTCGCAACCTCTGGGGGTGCGATTTGAAGCGTCCCCTTCCGGCGTTCAAGCGGGCAGTGGCGCATGCCTATTTCCCGACATTCCTGCACGGTCTCGAGATGTACGCGAGAAATCGGCCTCGAATGACGCGGTCGCCTGCCGAGAACACCGGGTTTCCGGGCGGAGCATTTGCTGCGGTCACCGCGATGAGCCTCATCGAGCACCGGGTTCGGACCGCGGATTTCTTCGCGGAAGCGTGCAGGCTCCTGCGACCCGGCGGCATTGTCTTTCTCTCGACCGACTATTGGAGCTCTCCGATGAGCACGCCATCCGGTGATCGCGTTTTTGGCCCAGACGATGTTGTCCGGCTCAGCGCCGAAGCGGCGAATGCCGGTCTGGTGCCACTCGAAGAGCCGGCTCTCGAGGTGGGAGCGCCGGTCATTTTGGAGGGAGGCTTGCGCTACACGTTCCTCACCCTCGCCTTCGAGCGCCCGCCCCCGACCCGATGGTCGGGTGACTTCGCGCGCGCGACGTGAGTACATCGGCCACGCAACCGCTGGTCTCGATACTGACGCCTTCTCTCAACCAGGGACGTTGGCTCCCACGCAACCTCGCCTCGGTCGCGGCGCAGACCTACCCGAACCTCGAGCACATTGTGGTGGATGGGGGCTCAACCGACGGTTCGGTCGAGATTCTGCGACGAGCCCGAGGCGTGCGCTGGACCAGTGCACCGGACCAGGGGCAAACTCACGCGCTCAACACGGCGTTCTCGGCCAGCGGCGGAGACGTGATTGGATGGCTGAACGCTGACGACGCGTACTACACGCCCGCGACGGTGGCGTCGGCGGTGGCGGAACTCGCGCGACGACCGGAGGTTGCGGTCGTCTACGGCCACAGCGTGCTCGTCGGTTCCGACGACGAGCTTCTGCATTTCCTGTGGACGCCGAGATACAGCCGGTGGCTCCTGCGGCGTTACAACTACATCGCCCAACCGTCGGCCTTCATCCGCCGCTCGGCCCTTGGAGGCGTATTTCTCGACGAGCACTACGATTCCTGGATGGATCGCGAGCTCTGGCTTCGCCTGTCGGAGTCGTATCGTTTCTCGCGAATCCGGGATGTCCTCGCTGTCGATCGCCATCACAGCGCGCGAAAGTCGTATCGAGGCGATCTGGCGGAGGCAGATCGACGGAGGATCGCCGCAAGCTACGGTTGCAACACCGGATCGATGGATGCGATATCGCAACGCGTGCTCAGAGTTCTGATCCGTCTTCTCGGTGTGTCGTTGCTTGTTTCCGGCGTCAACAAGGATGCGCTCAATGTCGAGGTACGAGGATGGCGCGGCATCCTCGTGCGACAAGTCGCCCAGAAGCGGCGGCGCATGGGTGTCGACGCCTGACGGCGCTCGCTTCCACGCCCTCTCTCTCGTCTGGCCACCTCGGCTCGGGACGACGCTCGTGAGGGCGCGATGGAGCTCCCCGGTCACACAGCACGTCCGCCCAGCGCTTCTTCTCGGCCTCTCCATCGCCGTCGTTGCGCTCGTCGTCGCAGCGATCGCGACGCGCGCCGTCGGCGAGCGCAACCTTCTGGCGAACGGCGGCTTCGACAGCTCGCTCGACGGGTGGAGCAGCTGGAACGCTCGGCTCCTCCGGCAGGCGAGGGGAGACGCCGGCCGTGGCTCTGCCCTGGTGACGTGGAGCGGGGCGTCGAGAAGCTATGCGGTGTACACATCGCCCCGTCCCGTCTCGCGACTTCGCTCGGGAATGACGTTCGTTGCCACGGCCGCCCTGCGAAGCCGGTCGAGGCCCGGACAACGGGTGTGTCTGATCCTGCGCGAGTGGACTCCCGCCGGCGCCCTTGTCGCGGCGAGCTGGAGTTGCAGGCGCTCCTCTGCACGGTGGCGGCGCTTCGCACCCGTCTCGCACGCCGTCCGTCGGCAGGGCGGCCAGCTCGAGGTCGTTCTCGTGGGCGGGGATCCGCGCCCTGGCGATTCGTTCGTCGTCGACGACGTCGACCTCGCCGCCTCCGACCGAAAGACGAGAGCCGGTCCGTGACTCAGGATGAACCGGCCGAGGCAGGTCCGCTCACCCTGCTCCACCCCACGGAAGTGGGGCTCGCGTTGCCGTGACCGACCCTCGATTCGTGACACTGGCTCTCTTCTCCCAGATATCTGTTCCGCCGATTGGATGGCTGATCGCACCTATCGGCTTCGTGTTGGCCGTCGCGGCACCCCGAACGCTCTTTCTCTTGGCTGTGGCAGCAGTTCCCTTCAGCGCGACCGCCGTGGTCAACTTCGGCGGCCCGTCGAGCACCGACCTCAACGCATTCGGGCTCCAGGCTGCGATCTTCTTGGGGGGCCTTTGGATGGCGCGAGAGGCCTTTGACGCCGTGCGAGCGCGCACGTTCGAGCTTCCGTCAGTGATTCGCCTCCCGAGCATGCTGCTTCTCGGATTCACGGCTGTCGCCGCTCTCTCTCTCGTGATGCCCGTCATCATCGATGGAGCGTTCCTCGCGCGGGAGCCGGAGACGAGGCAGTCGTTCATCCCGCTGATCCTCCAGCGCCGAGACGTCACCCAAGCTCTCTACCTCGGCTACGGGGCTCTCTTCGCAGTCCTCATCGCGATCCGCTGTCAAGAGCTGAGCTGGCGCCGAGCGACAGTTCGAGCGTATGTGGCGGGTGGGAGCGCTCTGGCGATCTGGGGGTGGATCCAGTTTGCGCTGCTGACCACGGGGCACTCGTATCCACGGGGAGTCTTCAACACGAACATCCAGCACGCCGCACAGGGGTCTCAGTTGGTGCTGGACCTGCCGGTCGGCACCGTCCACCGCCTGTCTTCCGGAGCGGTCGAGCCCTCGATCTTCGCCCAGGTGCTCCTGACGATCATTCCCCTGGTGGCCATTCCGTGCTTCCGCGGCAACGCAGTGTTCTCCCGACGCTGGGACGCGCTGCTGCTGTTCGTCATTGCTCCGGTACTCCTCCTCTCCACCGCGACGACCGCGTACGTCGGCGTCGTGCTCCTGTCTCTTGTCGGGTTGTCGTTCGTGAGATCGTCCCCCCGTCTACCCGTCTATCTCCTGTTGCTGCTCGTCGGGCTCGTCGTCACCGCGGTCCTCGCCGCCCTCTTCCGGCCGGCGCGCGAGGTTCTCTACTACAACCTGATCGACAAGGCAGACACCTGGTCGGCTGCCGAGCGTTTCGCGACCGTCAAGGATGCGTGGTGGAGCTTCGCCGAGTATCCGCTGCTCGGAACCGGCTGGGGGACGGCTCCGACGCAGGACCTCGTCGTCTATCTGTTGGGCAACACGGGGATCACTGGCTTCGTCGCGTTCGGGCTGGTCGTCGTCGTCCTTCTCGCGCGATTGCGCATCACGGACTCCGCTCGCCTGTCGGCCCCCGACTCCGAGATCAGCCTGGTCCTCGGAGTGAGAACCTCGCTGATCGTACTGCTGGTTCTCAACGTTCTCACCGGCTTCGCGTTCGTCTTCGGCCACGTCTGGGTGGTGCTCGGGCTCGCGATCGCCTGCACCGGCGCGCTCCGCACCGCCGAAGCCTCGACGCTGGCACTTGGCGGAGTGGGAGCCCGCCCGCCGACGCGCGCCACCGCGCTCGGTCACGGCACACGATGAAGGTGGCGCTCGTGACCGGCTCGCTGCCGCCGGCCGCTTGCGGGGTCGGCGCGTACACGCACCGCCTCGGAGAAAGCCTGCGGGAGCGCGGCGTGGAGATCGAG
>CAVVEN010000008.1:0-131362 GCA_963747125.1 uncultured Actinomycetes bacterium
GCCGTTCGTGAAGTCGAAGAACAGGGCGATCGCGACGACGGCCCAGAGCGTGGCTTCCACGTCGGTGCCTAGGCGTTCTTCACGACGATGTTGGCGATCGTGTTCGCCGCGGTCTCGCAGCTGTCGAGCGCGCCCTCGAGCCTGTCGTAGACGTCCTTCCAGCGGATCACGATCAGGGGGTCGATGCGGCGTCGCGGAACAGCGACGCGAGCGCGTCGCGGAGGACGCCGTCGCCCTCGTCCTCGAGGCGTTTCAGCTCGACGAGCGCCTCCTGCACGCCGGCGCAGCTCTTGAGGTTGTCGCAGGCGAGTCGCCAGTTGCTCGACGGCGCGGGACGTGATCGAGCCCCGTCTGCGTGACGGCGTGCGTGTCGGCAGTCGATCGCCGTAGAGGCCGAGCAGGTCGGACGCCTCCTCGAGGTAGTCGACGACGTCGTCGAGCTCCGTCGCGAGCATGTAGATGTCGTCACGGTCGAACGGCGTCAGGTACTGCGTGTTGAGCAGCTGGATGAGCTCACGCGTGATGACGTCGCCCGTTGTCTCCGCCGCCTTCACCTGCTCCTGGGTGACGCCGGAGTTGGGATGCTCCCTGAACCGCCGTTCGACGAGCCGCGCGACCTCGAGCGCGTTCTCGCGGCTCGGCCGAACAGGACGAAGAACTCGGACGTCCTCGGGGTCAGGGAGAACCTCACAGCCGCCGCACGTTAACCGAAATGCCGCGACATGTGAACACGACCGACCGCCCGACTACGCGGTAGGCTCAGGGGCGTGCGGGAGACGCTCGAGCGTGAGCTCAAGCTCGTCCCGCGCGAGGGATTCGTGCTGCCGGAGCTCGGGGGCGACGCGCCTGCCGACCCGCGGCTTCATCTCGACGTACCACGACAGCGACCGATCTACGGCTCGCGCGCCACGGGGTCACGTTCCGCCACCGCGTCGAGGGCGGCACCGGCCTGTGGCAGCTGAAGCTGCCGAAGGGCGCTGCCCGCATCGAGCTCGAGCTGCCCGGGCCCGCCGGCGCGGCCGCCCGTCGAGATGACCGCGCTGCTGTCGGCCCATCTCCGCGGACGCGATGCTCGTGCCCGGTCGCCCGGCTGCGCACCGGCGCGGAGGTCGTGCACGTGCGCAGGGCGCCGAGGTGTCGACGACCTCGTGTCGCCGTGCTCGACGGCCAACGGTCGCGCGCCGGTTTCACGAGGTCGAGGTGAGCTCGTCGGCGGGGACGAGGAGACGCTGCGCCGCCTCGAGGCGGAGCTTGCGGCCGGCGGGCGCGGTGACGGGGCGACCAGCGGCCGAAGGTATGCAGGCCCTCGCCCTCGCCGGTGCCGTCGCGCGGTGGAGCTCGCTCCCGACACGCCGCCGCTCGAGGCGCTCGGCCTGGCCCTCGGCAGCAGGACCGGGCTCTGCTGCCCACGACCCCGGGACGCGCCTCGGCTACGATCGCGAGGACCTGCACCAGCTGCGCGTCGCCACGCGGCGCCTCCGCGCGTTCCTGCGCGCGGGTCGGCCGCTGGTCGACGCCGACTGGGCGGAGTCGCTGCGCGAGGAGCTTCGCTGGCTGGGCGCCGCCCTCGGCCCGGCACGGGACCTCGACGTGCTGGTCGAGCGGTTGCGCGCCGACGTCGACGAGCTCGGCGCCGGCAGCGCCCGGCCGCGAGGGCCCTCGCCGGCTCGAGCGCGAGCGCGTCGCGCGTGCGAGGTGGTCGTGCGAGGCGCTCGAGAGCGAGCGCTACCTGGCGCTGCTCGACCGGCTCGAGACGGCGCCGCGCCGCCGCGCTCACGGCGACAGGCGCCGCTCGCGACGTCGTGGCGACGCGAGTGGAAGAAGCCCGGCGGATGTTCGCGCGCCTCGACGGGACGACTCGGCCGACGACGAGCTCCACGCGGCGCGGATCCGCGTCAAGCGCGCCCGCTACGCGGCGGAGCTCGCCGGGCACGAGCTCGGCAAGCGCGGCAAGGAGTTCGTCGACGCCGCGAAGGAGCTGCAGGACGTCCTCGGCGAGCATCAGGACTCGGTCGTCGCGGAGGAGCGGATCCGCACCTGGGCCGCGAGACGGCGCCGGGACCGCGTCGCCGCGGGCAGGCTGATCGAGCGCGAGCGCGATCGCCGCGCGGCGAGGCGCGAGCGGCCTGGCCGGCGGCGTGGAAGCGGCTCGAGCGTGCGGCGCGGCGGATCGGCACGTGAGCGATCCGTCCGTGCCGGCGGGCGGGTCGTCGCGGGACGGGCCGCGGGACTCGAGGTGCTGGTCGTCCACCGCCGCCGCTACGACGACTGGAGCTTCCGAAGGGCAAGTGCGAGCCCGGGCGAGAGCGACGAGGAGTGCGCGCTGCGCGAGGTCGAGGAGGAGACGGGCCTCGTCTGCGCGCTCGATCGCGAGCTGCCCTCGACCGCGTACCTCGACGCGAGGGCGGCCGGAAGCAGGTGCGCTACTGGCTCATGCGGGTCGTCGGAGGCGAGGTCGTCTTTGCACACGAGGTCGACGAGGCGCGCTATGGTTGCCGCCGGACGAGGCAGGGGAGCTCCTGAGCTACGCACGCGATCTCGAGGTGCTGCGCGCGGTCTCCGCCTGATGCCACGGTGGCCGGGCGGTCGCGCGCCAAGCCTCAACTTCGTACGACGGTGGATCGTGCAGGCGCGGGCGCCTGCGCCAGCCGCGCGTCGGCCGTCAGAAGCGGCGCCTCGAGCGGCTCGGCGACCGCGACGTACGTAGCGTCGGACGCAGTGAGCTCCTCGCGTGCTCCAGATCCGGTCGAGCAGGCCGGCGATCGGCACGCGGTACATGCCGAGTCTCGTCCAGGTCTGGAGCGCGCGCTCCGCGTCGGCCGCATCGACGTGCCCGCGCCGCACCTGCCCGCGAAGCGCGTGGACGATCTCCGAGTCGGCGAGGTGGGGACACGCGAACGGCTCGTCGGCCAGGTAGCTTCGCGCGTCGCCGTGGTTCAGGAGGCCGATCACCGCCGCCGAGGCGTCGACGACGATCACCGCTCGGCGCGGCCGGCCCCGACGTCGTCGACGACCGCACGGGCGTCGACGCCGAGGTCGGGCAGGCCGGCGAGGAGCGCGGGGTTGTCCGCCCGCGCGCGACCCTCGCCAGCTCGCGGCCCGCGGACACCAACCCGACACGCCGCACCCGCGCCACCGGCCGCGCGAGTGGCTCGCCGACCGCCTCGGGCACGTTCCTGGATCGAGGACCTTCATGTCGCACAATGCTAGCAAGTAATAATCAATCTGCGACTCGGCGGCGAAGAATGCCGGTCCTTACACTGCCGCCGTGACGTGATCGTCTACACGATGCACCGGGCCGACAAGTTCTACGGCCCCGACCGCCAAGGTCCTGTCCAACATCGTCGCTGTCGTTCCTGCACGGCGCGAAGATCGGCGTGCTCGGCGCGAACGGCGCGGGCAAGTCGACGCTGCTGCGGATCATGGCGGGCCTCGAGGAGCCATCGTGGGCGAGGTCGCCGAGCTCCGGCCGATCTGCGACGGTCGGGTTCCTCGCCGCAGGAGCCCGAGCTCGACCCCACGAAGGACGTGCGCGGCAACGTCGAGGACGGCGTCGCCGCGCTCCGCGACCTCCTCGACCGTTTCAACGCCGTCTCGGCGGCGTTCGCCGAGCCCGACGCCGACTTCGACGAGCTCCTCGCCGAGCAGGCGCGACTCCAGGAGCAGATCGACGCCGCGGACGCGTGGGAGCTCGACGCAAGCGCTCGACGTCGCGATGGACGCGCTGCGGCTGCCGCGCCGGCGACGCGACGTGACGACCTTCTCGGGCGGCGAGCGCCGGCGCGTCGCTCTCTGCCGGCTGCTGCTCGTCCGCGCCCGACCTGCTGCTGCTCGACGAGCCGACGAACCACCTCGACGCGGAGTCCGTCGCGTGGCTCGAGCGCCACCTCGAGGACTATCCGGGCACGGTCGTCGCCGTCACCCACGACCGCTACTTCCTCGACAACGTCGCCGGGTGGATCCTCGAGCTCGACCGCGGCCGCGGCATCCCTTGCGAGGGCAACTACTCGTCGTGGCTCGAGCAGAAGGAGCAGCGGCTCGCGGTCGAGGAGAAGCAGAACGAGGCGCGTCGCACGCACGCTGCAGACGCGAGCTCGAGTGGGTGCGCGTCGAGCCCGCGCGCGGCAGGCGAAGACGAAGGCGCGCCTCGACCGCGTACGAGAGAGCTCCTTCGCGGAGGACCGGCGAAGCGCACGACATGGTCGAGATCGACATCCCGGCCGGCCCGCGCCTCGGCGACGTCGTCGTCGAGGCCGAGGGCGTCAGCAAGGGCTTCGGCGACAGGCTGCTGGTCGAGGACGTGACGTTCGACCTGCCGCCGGGCGGGATCGTCGGCGTCGATCGGACCGAACGGCGCCGGCAAGACCACGCTGTTCCGGATGATCGCGGGCGAGGAGAAGGCCGACGCGGGCACGCTCGAGGTCGGCGAGACGGTCGAGCTCGCCTACGTCGACCAGTCGCGCGATGCGCTCGACGGGCGAACACGGTCTGGCAGGAGATCTCGGGGAACTGGACGTGATTTCAGCTCGGCAGCCGCGAGGCCGACCCGCGCCAGTACGTCTCGTGGTTCAACTTTCACGGGGCGGACCAGCAGAAGCTCGTCAAGGAATCTGTCGGGCGGCGAGCGGAACCGCGTGCAGCTCGCGAAGCTGCTGCGCACGGGCGGCAACGTGCTGCTCCTCGACGAGCCGACGAACGACCTCGACGTCGACACGCTGCGCGCCCTCGAGGAGGCGCTCCTCGACTTCGCCGGCTGCGCCGTGGTCATCTCGCACGACCGGTGGTTTCTCGACCGGGTCGCCACGCACATCCTCGCCTTCGAGGGCAACTCGCAAGTGACGTGGTTCGAGGGCTCCCACGCCGAGTACGCCGACTGGGTGCGCGAGACGCGCGGCCCCGAGGCTCTCGAGCCGCACCGCATCGCCTACAAGCCGCTCGTCCGCCCGGCCTGACGGCCCCCGCGCGCAGGATCGATACCGGCTCGACACGCGACGGAGACACGGGTGGGGCCGGGGCAGCCGCAGGATCGGGCGATGGAGCCGCGGTGCGCTCGAGCCGTCCGACCCCGCGGTCACGATGATTTCGATGCGCGTCGCGGTCATCGACGTGGGGTCGAACACCGCGCGCCTGCTGGTCGCCGACGTGTCCGCGGAGGGTCGCGTGTCCGCGGTCGTCGAGCGGCGCGAGCGCCTCGGCCTCGGCGCCGAGATCGCCGAGAGCGGCGGGCTGTCACGCGGCAGCGTGCGGCGGGTCGCGCGCGTCTGCGGCCGGTACGCGCAGCTCGCCGTGTCGCAGGGCGTCGAGCGAGCGCGGACGATCGTGACCGCTCCGGGCAGGCAGGGGCGCTCGCCGGGAGCGCTCGTCCGCGCGCTCTCCGGGTCGACCGGCCTGGCAGTGAGCGTGCTCTCTGCCGAGGACGAGGGGCGGCTCGCCTACGACGGGGCCCTCGCGCGGGCAGGGCGGCTCGCCGCTGGCCGCGTCGGCGTGGTCGACGTCGGCGGCGGCTCGACCGAGATCGTCGTCGGGGATCCCTTCCGCGGCGCTCGCTGGGTCTCGTCGATCGACCTCGGGTCGATCAGGCTCACGAGCCGCTATCTCCGTCGCGACCCCCCACGGGCGGCCCACCTGCGCAAGGCTCGCGGCGCCGTGTCCGAGGCGATGGCGGTGCTGGCCCCGCCGCGGCCCGACGTCGCCTTCGCGACGGGCGGCAGCGCGAGGGCCGCGGCGAAGCTCGTCGGTGAGCCGTTCTCGTCCGCCGACCTCGAGCGCGCGATCGACGCGCTGTCCGCGCGGCCCTCCGCCAAGGTGGCGCGGAGCGCCGGCGTTCATCCCGTCCGCGCGGCCTCGCTGCTCGGGGGCGCGCTCCTCCTCGCGGAGGCGGCCCGTGCGCTCGATCGACCGCTCGTGCTCGCGCGCGGCGGCCTCCGGGAAGGCGACACGCTTCGCGCTCGCGCGCGTCGAGATCACGGCCGCGGCGTAGCGCCGCAGTCGGCGGTCACGAGCGAGCCCGGCGGGCTCGGAGCGTGCGCGCGGCGCATCATCGCCTCCTGGTGCGTGTGCGCCTTCTTGGCCTTGCCGTCGAGCCGGCTCCAGGCTCCGTCGGAGCCGAGCTCCCAGGCGTTCGTCGTGTCCGCCAGCGCGCTGTCGAGGATCGCCGCGACCTCCCCTTTCGCGCGCGCGTTCTCGATCGGCGTGAGCACCTCGATGCGGCGGTCGAGGTTGCGGGGCATCAGGTCGGCGCTGCCCATGAAGACGTTCGTCTCGTCGCCCGCCTCGAACCAGTAGATCCGGCTGTGCTCGAGAAAGCGGCCGACGATCGAGGTGACGCGGATCGTCTCGGAGAGACCCTTCACGCCGGGGCGGAGCATGCAGATCGAGCGGGGCTGGAGCTCGATCGGCACACCGGCGGCCGAGGCCGCGTACAGCTCCTCGACGATCGTCGGGTCGACGAGCGCGTTCAGCTTGAGGCGGATCCGCGTCGGCGTGCCGTCCGCGGCCGCCGCGGCGACCCGGCGGATCTCCTCGACGAGCCGCGCACGCATCGTGAACGGCGCCACGAGCAGCTTGCGGAAGCGCTGCGGCCGGCCGAAGCCCGTCACGTAGTTGAACAGGTCGGCGACGTCCGCCGCGATCTCCTCGTCCGCCGTGAACAGGCCGACGTCCTCGTACAGCCGCGCGGTCGAGGCGTTGTAGTTCCCGGTGCCGATGTGGACGTAGCGGCGTAGCCCGCCCTCCTCGCGGCGCACGACGAGCGTCATCTTCGCGTGGATCTTCACGTCGGCGAAGCCGTGGACGACGTGGACGCCCGCCTCGCTCCATCGCGCGCGACCACTCGATGTTGCGACGCTCGTCGAAGCGCGCCTTGAGCTCGACGAGGCAGACCGACTGCTTGCCCTGCTCGGCACACTCGATCAGCGACGAGACGAGCGACGACTCGTCGCTCGTGCGGTACACCGCCGTCTTGATCGCGATCACGTCCGGGTCGCGCGCGGCCGCCTGCGCGAAGACCTCGAAGCTCGCCGGAACGAGTCGTACGGCTGCTGCACGAAGAGATCGCCGCGGCGGATCTCCTCGAACACCTCTCCGGCTCCGGACGCGCGCGCCCAGCGGGGCGGGACGACCGGCGCCCACGCGGGATGCTTGAGGTCGGGCCGGTCGAGTGCGACGAGCTCCCAGAGCTCGGACTGGTCGAGGAGGCCCTCGATCTCGTACACCTGGCTGGGCCTGACCTCGAGCCCCTCGATCAGTCGCTCGCGCATATCGCGGGACGCCGAGCGCGAGACCTCGAGCCGCACCACGTCGCCGAACCGCCGCCGCCGCAGCTCGGACTCGACGGCCTCGAGGAGGTCGTCGGCGTCGTCCGAGAGCTCGAAGTCGGCGTCGCGGGTCACGCGGAAGAGCGCCCGCTCGGCGATCTCCATCCCCGGGAAGAGCATCGGCAGGAAGTGCGCGATCACGGACTCGAGCGGCACGAGGCGCTTGCCCACGGGGACGAACCGGTCGAGCACCTCCGGCACCTTGACCCGGGCGAAGCGCTCCTCGTCCGTCTCGGGATCGAGCGCGATCACGCCGAGCGAGAGCGAGAGCCCGGAGACGTACGGGAACTGCTGACCGGGGCCGACGGCGAGCGGCGTGAGGATCGGGAAGACCTCGCGCTCGAAGAACCGCTGGAGCTTCTCTCGCTCTCGCTCGGAGCAGTCCTCGATCGTCGCGATGTCGATCCCGGCGTCGGCGAGACCCGGTGCGAGCTCCCGCTTCCAGAGCCGGCCCTGCCGGGTCGTCAGCTCGGAGACGCGCCTGCGGATGGCATCGAGCGCCTCCCCGGCCGTGAGCCCGTCGACCGAGCGGACGGGGACGTCGGACTCGTCGAGCTCGAGCAGGCCCGCGACCCGCACCATGAAGAACTCGTCGAGGTTCGACGAGAAGATCGCCACGAACCGCACCCGCTCGAGGACGGGCAGCTGCTTGTCCTCGGCGAGCTCCAGCACGCGCGCGTTGAACTCGACCCATGAAAGCTCGCGGTTGAGCAGGCGGGACGGTGCCCGCTTGGTCGTCGTCGCCATGACCGGATCGTACGTGGGTCAGTCGGAGTCGACGTCGGACCCGAGCGCCTCGGCGACGAGCGACTGGAACCAGGCGATCAGCTGCTCGGACTCCCCGAGCAGCGTCCCGGCTTCGAGGCCCCCGCTCGCAACCCCGCGCTGCACGCTCTCCACGAGCACGCGATCCTCGGCCCCGACCTGCTCGTCGAGCGCGAGATACCCGGCGAGCCACTCGTCGTCGACGTCCGGGCCGACGAAGTAGTCGAGGAAGCGATACGTCCGCTCCGGCCCGCGGGGCACGACCGGGCCGATCGAGAGGTTGGGCCGCCCGGGCATGACGTTGACCACCGTGCCCGGGAAGAGCAGGTGGAACTGCCCCTGCGCGACCTCGGCCTCGGACGAGGCGCCCTCCCCGCGCGGCGGCCCGAACTGGCTCGCCAGCCGCCCGCTCGCCTCGAGCCCGTACGCGTCGGGCGAGACGTCGAGCACCTTCGCGAGGCCGGGGTGGGCGACCGCGCAGTGGTAGCACTCGAGGAAGTTCTCGACACAGATCTTCCAGTTGCACGCATACTCGTCCGACTCCGCCCGCGCGTGGAACCGCAGCGAGTCGACGTCGATCCCAGCGGAGGCGAGGAGCGCAGGCAGGTCGCTGAGGGATTCCGCGAGGGGCGCCGCATCGGCGTCGGGGTTGACGAAGACGAACGGGCCGAAGGCGTCGACGGCGACGGGGACGAGCCCGAGCGCCTCGCGGTCGAACCCCGGCTCGCGGTCGGCGCGCGGTGCGCTTCGCAGTGCGCCGTCGAGGCCGTACGTCCATGCGTGGTACGGGCACTGGATCGTCCCGCGTCGCATGTCGCCGTCGCAGAGGACGTGCCCGCGATGGCGGCAGACGTTGACGAAGCCCCGGAGCCCGCCGTCCCGACCGCGGGCGAGGACGACGGGCAGCGAGCCAGCCCACGCGGTCGTCAGCTGCCCCGGCTCCGCGACCTGGTCGAGCCGCGCCGCGTACTGCCACGACCGGGCGAAGATCTGGCGCTGCTCGAGGCGCAGCACCGCCGGGTCGGCGTACCAGTCGTACGGAAGCGTGCGCGGGCCGGCGGCGGTCGCCATCAGGCCAATCTAGATGATTGATTCCACGGTCTCGCGCATCGGCGTCGACGATCCCGTGTCATCGATCATCAGCGCGCTGCCGTCGCCCGCTCGTCCGCGTCGCTCTCGTGGAGGTAGCGGCGCTGGACCTCGGCGAAGCGGCCGTCGGCGACCACGCGGCCTCCATCCATCCAGAGGGCGCGCGTGCTGATCCGCTCGAGCAGCGGGTGGTCGTGGCCGGCCGCGACGACCGCGCCGCCGGCGGCGAGCAGCTCCGTTGCCCGGGCCTCGACGACCTCCCGGTATTCGTGGTCGAGTGCCTCGTGCACCTCGTCGAGGAGGAGCAGCTCGGTGTCCGGCTCGTCGGCCGCGCAGCATAGGCGCGTGTTGCGACATCGGACGGGAACGACGGAGCCACCCCTGTAAGGGTTCCCTTACACGCGACGTCGGGAAGCTGTACGCTCCGCGCATGACCAACCGTATCCGCCTTGCGCTCCTCGCCTGCGCGACCGGCCTCGCTCTCGTCGCGGCGCTCGCGTCGACCGCCGCCGCGGCGCCCGCTCGGACAGACGCGAAGGCTGCCGCCGCGCCGAACTACGCCGGAGTCAAGACGTACCTCCTCGGCCGCTCGCAACAGCTCGTCACGCAGCTCGACGGGATCCAGGCCCGCGCCGAGCGCTACTACGCGCTCGCGAAGCGCGAGCGGTTCTCGTACGGGAGCCTCTGGCGCGACCACCGCGCCGAGGTCGCCTCGCTGCTCGTTGGCCTCAAGCCGGCGTTCAGCCGGGCGCACAAGGCCTACGAGGAAGAGGAAGGCATCATCGCCGGCGTCCCGTCGCTCGCCCAGTACGACGTGATCATGGACTCGGGCACGAGCGCCGCGGACGATCCGCAGACGGCGGTGCCGTTCGACCTCGAGCTCCCGAACGGCAAGGTCTTCGCGAAGCCGGGCAACTTCTTCCACGCCTTGCTCGAGCCGACAATCTGGGGCACCGACCCACGGTTCGTCGCGCCGGGCGGCGTCAAGGCCGACCTCGACGGCGACCGCACGGTCGAGTTCGGCGAGGTGCTGCCGGACGCCAACGTCCTCGTCGCGACCACCCGCAGCTTCGCCGCGTACGCGCGCAAGAGCGACGCGGCCGCGAGGGCGTGGACGCCGAACGCCTCCGATGTGCTCACGGCGCTCGTCGTGATGGTGCCCACGGTCGAGGGGTACTTCGGCGAGTGGAAGAGCTCCCGCGCGATCGCCGGCTCGAGCGCGAAACAGAAGGCGTTCGTCGCCCACTCGCGCCTCGTCGACGTGCACGGGATCCTCTTCAGCCTCCAGAACGTCTACCAGGGCGTGAGGCCGCTCGTCGCAAAGGCGGGCACGGCGCAGAGCGCGCGGATCGGCACCGCGCTCCAGCAGCTCACGCGGTTCGTCGACGGGATCTACGCGCAGGAGAAGGCGGGCACGAGGTTCACGCCGAAGCAGGCCGACCTGCTCGGGAGCCAGGCCCAGAAGCGCGCCAACGCGATCGCGGGGCAGATCTCGCAGGTCGCAGGAGTCCTCGGAATCGAGCTCAAGGCCTGATCCAGGGCAGGCGCGCGGGGCGGAGATCGGGTGAAGACGAAGCCACGCGGCCGAACACGAGCGAGGGGCGGAGCGCTCCTCGCTCTCGCCGTCGCCGGAATTGTCGCTGCAGTCGGCGCGGGCGCCGCGTCGGCGGCGGACGCGGTCGCGCCGTGGCAGGCGTTCGACGCCCTCGACGGGGCGCTCTTCGACGCCGAGCTCGCCGCGACGACGAACGACGCCGGTGCTCTCGCGGCCGCCGGCCGCCGGGCCGCCGTGGCGGCCGACGACCTCGCGGACGGCTTCGACCCCTCCGCCGGCGCGAGCGCCGATCGCCTGAGACGGGCGGCCGCTCGTGTCGGCTCCGACCGAAACGGCGTCGACCTCGCCGTCACGGCCGCCACCGCACGGGCCTCCGCGCTTTCGGGCGCCTATGCCACGATCCTCGCCGCGACCCGCACCGGCGACCTCGACGGAGCGAGGGCGTGGCTCCTCGTCCGCGAGTTCAAGCCGGTCACCCGCTTCGCGCACCCGAGCGCCGCCTCGAGCGTCGCGATCGCCTCGCTCGCCGACGGGGTCGTCCCGCGCGCCCGCGCCGTGCGGTCGATCAGGAGCGATCTCCTCGACACGTACGAGGCGCTCCTCCGAACGTCGCTCTCCGACAGCGAGGACGCGCTCCGCGCGGGGCTTCCCGAGAAGGCGGCCGGCGCGGCGGCCACCGCGCGCGGGTACTGGTGGATTCTCCGCGACGCCTTCGCCGGGCAGCGCGGAGCGACGGCTGCCGTGCGGCTCGACGCGGCCTTCGACCGTCTCGTCGCCGCCGCGCGGAGCGGTGAGCCGGCCGCGACCGCCCGTGCGGGAGCCTCGGTCGCGGACGACCTCCTCGCGTTCCGGGCCGCGCCGCTGACCCCGTCGGAGCAGGCGCGTCGAGCGGGCCAGCTCCTCCGCTACCTCGGGCTCGTCCCGGTCGAGTACGCGCGCGGCATCGCGAACGGGACCGTCGTCGTGCCGATCGAGATCCAGGAGGCGATCGCCTTCCGCGACGGCGCCGAGGTCGCCTTCGGCGACCTGCAGTCGTATCTCGCCGGCCGCGACCTGGCCGCGACGCGCTCCGTCCAGCAGGCGCTCGGCGAGCTCGACACCCGGCTCGGCGACGCCGAGCGTGGGACGGCGGTCGCCGACCCGGCCGAGGTGAAGGAGCTCACGAAGACGGCGACGGCGGCCCTCGACAGCGTCTATCCGGACGACTGGAAGGCGGGCACGGCCGAGGCCGACTTCGACGTGATCGCGACGCTGCTGCAGAAGGTCACGGCGCTCGCAGCCGCCGGCGACCTCCGCCGCGCCGAGTCGAGCCGCCTCGAGGCGTACGCCACCTTCGAGCTCGGTCCCGAGCAGCGCCTGCGGGGCCTCGCGCCCTCGCTGTTCCAGCGGGTGGAGGGGCTCTTCTGGTACGGCGCGGACGGCCATGACGGCCTGGCCCAGCTCCTCCGTCAGAATGCGAGCGCCGGCGAGCTCGCGGAGACCATGGCCGCACTCGATCTGGCCCTCAAGGAATCCGCCGAGGCGATCGGGAGCGGGCCGCAGTCCCGCACGTCGGTCGTCGTCAACAGCGCGATCATCGTCTTCCGCGAGGGTCTCGAGGCTGTGCTCATCCTCGCCGCCCTGATGGCGAGCATGGTCGGCGCGCAGCGCCGCTACCGCCGGCCGCTGCTCGCCGGCGTCGGCATCGCGCTCGTGGCGAGCGTCGTCACCTGGATCGTCGCGCAGACGGTGCTCGGCTCGCTCGCCGGCTGGGGGGAGCGGCTGGAGGCGGTCGTCTCGCTCGTCGCGATCGGCGTCCTGCTCCTGATCCTGAACTGGTTCTACCACCGGGTCTACTGGCAGGAGAACCTCCATGACCTCCACAAGAAGAAGAAGCGCGTGCTCGCCGGCGCGTCGATCGGGATCCTCTCCGCGCAGGCGCTCGGGCTTGTCGCCCTCGGCTTCTCGAGCGTCTACCGCGAGGGGTTCGAGACGGTGCTCTTCCTCCAGGCCCTGACGCTCGAGGCGGGCGCATGGACGGTGCTGCAGGGCGTGCTGCTCGGGTTCGCCGGCGTGGTCGGCGTGTTCGCACTCGTCGTCTCGCTCGAGCGCAGGCTCCCCCACAAGAAGATGCTGATCGCGACCGGCGTGCTCATCACGGGCGTGCTCGCGGTGCTCGTGGGTCACACGGTGCAGACCATGCAGGTGGTCGGGTGGATGCCCGTGACGCCGGTCGAGGGCCTCACCCTCCCGTTCTGGGCCGGCATGTGGTTCGGCGTCTTCCCGACCTGGGAGGGTCTGCTGCTCCAGGGCGCCGCCGTCGCCTTCGTGGTCGGCAGCTACCTCGCGGCCGAGGCGCTCAGGCGGCGGAAGCGGCGCCGGATCCTCGCCGCGCCGATCGTCGCCGCGAGCACGGCCGGGTCAGCGCCCGACCTCCCAGGCGAGATGGGCGAGCTCCGGCTCGATCAGCTTCTCCCACGCGAGCGCGACGGCCTTCGGCGAGCCGGGCACCGAGACGACGACCGAGCCGCGGTAGGTGCCGGCAGTCGCACGTGAGAGCATCGCGGCCGAGCCGACCTGCTCGTAGCTGAGCATCCGGAACAGCTCGCCGAACCCGGGCAGCGTCTTCTCGAGCATCCCGGCGAGGGTGTCGTAGGTCGTGTCGCGCCGCGAGACGCCCGTGCCGCCGTTGACGACCACGATCCGCGCGTCGCCGACGAGCGCGTCGACCGCGGCCCGCACCTCGTCCGGCTCGTCGCGGACGACCCGGTAGCCCGAGACGACCGCCCCCGCGGTGGCGATCCGCTCGTGGAGCCAGCGTCCGTTCGTGTCGTCGTCGGCTGTGCGGCTGTCCGAGACGGTGACGATGCCGACGGCGATGGGGCCGAGCTCGGCCGCGGCCGCCCGGTGCGCGTCGGTGCCCACGGGACGCGATCGTAGTCGCTCGCGCGAGCGTCTCGGGTACCCTCCCTGCGCCGTGAGCGAACCGGAAGCCGTCGTCGAGGGGGCCGTCGAGCGGCTGCGCCCCCTGTTCAGGGCCGCGTCGCTCTCGTGGTGGGACGCGAACGTCTCGGCCACCGAGGAGAACGAGCAGCGCCGCGTCGCGGCCGAGCTCGCGCTCTCCGACGCGCTCGCCGACACCGAGCTCTTCGGCGACGTCGAGTCGGCGCGCTCGAACGGCGCCGAGCCGCTCGTGCGGCGCCAGCTCGACCTCCTCCACGCGAGCCTCCTGCCGAACCAGGTGCCCGAGGCGATCCGCCACCGCATCGTCGAGCTCGAGGCGTCCGTCGAGTCCCGCTTCGCGCAGCACCGCGGCGAGGTCGGCGGCCGCGCGGTCGACGACAACGAGATCAAGCGGATCCTGCGCGAGAGCGACGACGTCGCCGAGCGGCGGGAGGCCTGGGAGGCAGCGAAGACCGTCGGGGCCGCGGTCGCCGAGGACGTCCGCGAGCTCGCGCGGCTCCGCAACGAGGCTGCACGCTCCCTCGGATATCGAGACTGGTTCGCCCTCGCCGTCGCGACGTCGGAGATGGACGAGACCCGCCTCTTCGAGACGCTCGACGAGTGCGACCGCCTGACCGCCGACACGTTTGCAACGTGGAAGGCCGACACGGACGAGCGGCTCGCGGAGCGCTTCGGCTGTGCGGTCGGGGATCTGCGGCCGTGGCACTACGAGGACCCGTTCTTCCAGGAGGTGCCGGCCGCGGGCGGCGTCGACCTGAGGCAGGTCTTCGCGGGCAAGGACGTCGTCGCGCTCGCGCGCGAGACGTTCGAGGCGATCGGCCTCGAGATCGGTCGGATCCTCGATCGCAGCGACCTCTTCCCGCGGGACGGCAAGTGCCAGCATGCGTTCTGCATCGACGTCGACCGCGAGGGCGACGTCCGCGTGCTCGCGAACGTCGTCGACGACCGCTACTGGGCCGACACGATGCTCCACGAGCTCGGGCACGGAGCCTACGACGTCGGCTTCGACCCGTCGCTGCCCTGGCTGCTCCGAGACTGCCACCTGACGGTCACCGAGGGCATCGCGATCATGATGGGCCGGCTGGCACAGGACACGGAGTGGCTGCGCGACGTTGCCGGAATCGACACGGCGGAGGCAGATCGGCTCGACGCCCGCCTCCGTGCGGCGCAGGCGGCCGAGGCACTCGTGTTCACCCGGTGGGTGCTCGTGATGACGAACTTCGAGCGCGCGTTCTACGCCGATCCGGAGGCGGACCTCTCGGCGCTCTGGTGGGGGCTCGTCTCCCGCCACCAGCTGCTGACGCCCCCCGATGGTCGGGCCGCGCCGGACTGGGCGGCCAAGATCCACGTCGCCTGCGCGCCGGTCTACTACCACACCTATCTCTACGGGAACCTTGTCGCCTCGCAGCTACGGGCCACGCTCGACCGGGTCGCCGGCGGGCTGGTCGGCCGACCCGAGGCCGGCAGCTTCCTCGGCGAGCGCGTCTTCCGCCCCGGTGAGTCCCTGCGCTGGGACCGACTCGTCGAGGCCGCGACCGGCGAGCCGCTCACGGCGGCGCATCTCGCGCAGGACATCACCGCCGGGCTCGCCACCTGAGAGAATCCGCGCCATGAGCGGAGCAGTCGGCCTGAACCATGTGAGCGTCGTCGCGCGCGACCTCGACGAGTCGGTGCGCTTCTACGTCGACGTCCTCGGCCTCGAGCCGCTCCCGACGCCCGACTTCGCGTTCCCGGTGCAGTGGCTCCGCGCCGGCTCGCTCCAGGTGCACGTGTTCGAGCGGCCGGACGAGCCGCCGACCTATGCCCACTTCGCGCTCGAAGTGGACGACGTCGTGGCGGTGTACGAGCGCGCGCGGGGGCTCGGGATCCTCGACCACACGAGCTTCGGCTACGCGATAGCGGAGCTTCCCGGCGGCGAGGCGCAGCTCTACATCCGCGACCCCGCGGGCAACCTCATCGAGCTCGACCACCCCGGCGGCGCGGTCGCCCGAGAGCAGATCGACGAGATGATCCTGCTCGCCGAGCGCCTGCCGCAACCGGAGGGCCCGACGCCGCGGCTCTTCACCGCGGGCGACGCCCGGTAGGCGGACCGCCTACGGGGCCGCCGTCTCGGCGGGCTCGCTCGACTGCGTCGCGCCGCTCTCCTCGAGCAGCCGGTGGAGGACCCGGATCGCGATCGACCCCGCGCCGACAGCGGACGCCACGCGCTTCACCGAGCCGTGCCGCGCGTCGCCGATCGCGAGGACATGGGGCATGCTCGTCTCGAGGGGTAGCGGGTCGCGCTCGAGCGGCCAGCTGCCGTCGCGGGGGATGTCGGCGCCGGTGAGGACAAAGCCTCGGTCGTCCCGCGCGATCTCGGGCGGGAGCCACTCCGTGTGCGGGCGGGCGCCGATCGAGGGGTAGAGCCCGTCGGCCGACACCGTCTCCTCGGCGCCGCTCGCCCGGTTGCGCAGCACGAGGTGCGTCAGCCAGCCGTCGCCGCCGCCCCCGACGATCTCGGTGCCGGCCCTGACCTCGACGTTCGGCGTCGCCGCGAGCTGACGGGCGAGGTAGTGCGACATGCCGCTCTCCAGCGACGGGCCACGGACGACGAGGGTCACGCGCCGCGCGTAGCGGGCGAGGTAGAGAGCCGACTGGCCGGCGGAGTTCGCGCCACCGAGCACGTAGACCTCGAGGCCGCTCATCCGGTGCGCGTCGGCGCCCGCGCCACCGTAGAAGACCCCGGCGCCCGCGAGCGCCTCGAGCGTGTCGACGCCGAGCCGCCGATAGGTCACCCCGGTGGCGAGGACCACCGCGCGCGCGGCGACGGCGGTGCCGCCGGAGAGGGTCGCGACGAGCCGATCCCCGTCCCGGTGGAGCGCGGTCACGTCCTGCATGAAGGCGAAGCGCGCGCCGAAGACCCACGCCTGCTCGTACGCCTGGCGGGCGAGCAGGGCGCCGCTGACGCCACGCGGGAAGCCGAGGTAGTTGCGGATCAGCGAGCTCGACCTCGCCTGTCCCCCGATCCCGTGCGTGTCGACGACGAGCGTGCGGAACCCCTCGGAGGCGCCGTAGACGGCGGCCGACAGCCCCGCGGGCCCGGCGCCGACGATCAGCAGGTCGATCTCGGTGTCTTCCGGCTCGACGGCCGATCCGGTGGCCCGCGTGAGCTCGACGTCGCTCGGGTTCACGAGGGTCGTGCCGTCCGGGAGGATCACCACCGGCAGCTCGGCCTCGGGTCTCGAGCCCTCCAACAGCCTCCGTCCCTCGTCCGAGTCGGCGAGGCAGAACGCGTGGGGGAACGCGCAGCGCTCCAGCACCGTTCGCAGCTCGGCGGCACGTCCGGACCACGAGTCACCGATCACGTGGATCGCATACGGCGCGGTGCGGCGGTCTTCCGTCCACTCGAGCAAGAACGTCGAGATGGCCTGGTGGAAGAGCTCGTCGGGCGGCGCCATCGGCCTGACCACGTAGTGGTCGATCCTCCCGTGCTCGATCGCGTCGTGGATCGCGTCGCCCGTCGCGCGGAACCCCCAGTCACCCCAGCCGACGAGCAGCGCGCGCTTCGCGTGCGGGTGGAGCTGGCGCACCTCGCCGAGCAGCTCGTCGCCGGTCGTCTCCCCGAGCTCCTGGCCCGCGAGCACGACCGCCACCGCCTCGTCCGCCGCCCGGAGCTCCGCGAGGCGGTCGCGCGCCTCACCCGGCGAGCCCGTGCACATGACGCGGTAGTGGCGTGCGTACCTGTCGAGGAGCTCGCGCTCGATGGCCGCGAGGGAGTCGGGGTCGCCGTCGACGGCGAGAATGACGGGCATGCTCATCGCGACCCCTCGATTGCGTACGACGCGGCGACGTGGGGCTCGAGGTACGCGGCCGACGGGCTGCCGGCGGGCGTGAAGATCCCGACCACGGCCAGCTCGACCTCGGTGTCGGTGTTCTCGACGATGTGCACCTCGCGGGGGTGGAGCCTGAAGGCGACGCCCGGCTCGAGGGGCTCGACCTCCTCGCCGATGTGGAGTCGTCCCTGGCCGCGGAGCACCCAGACGATCTCGTCGTAGAGGTGGTAGTGCCACGGCGCCTTGCCCGGAGGGATGTACCCGACGAAGATCGTGGCCCGGGTCGACCCGTTGTGCGGCCCGTGCAGCACCTGGAACGAGCGCGCGCCCGTCGCCTTCCCCGGCTCGACATGGTCGAGCGCGACGACGGGTTGGACACCGCCCATCGGCGCATGGAGGTCCGTCCCCGCCCCCAGCGTCGCTCGGACGGCGGACACGCCGCCCGGGCCCGCGGCGAGGACGCACGCGTTGCCTGCGGCGACGAGCCCGGCGCCAGCGCCGTCGAGCGACTCGCCGCCGACCGTGCAGCCGCCGGCGTGGACGAAGAGGAGCGTGTCGCAGCGCTCGTCGGCGAGCTCGAGGGACGCGCCGGGTGCGAGGTGCAGCGCGTCGAGCGCGAGCGACGAGCCGTCCTCGGGCGGGACGAGCGCACGCCGCTCGACGCCGTCGCCGGAGACGGGCGTCGTCGCTTCGGGTCGCGCGACACGGGGCATCTGCGAGAGCATAGGCGGACGACAGGGGACGACCGAAGGAGCCATTCATGCCACTGATCCGTGTCGAGCTGTTCGACTTCCGCGTCGACGAGGAGACGAGCGCCAGGCTCATCGCCGGGCTCACCGACGCGCTCTGCGCCGCAACCCACGAGGGTCTCCGCGACCACACCTGGGTGATCGTCGAGGGGCACGACCCGAAGAACTGGGGCCAGGGCGGCAAGCCGTGGCCCGTCGGCGAGATGCCGCCCGGCCCGTCGTAGCCGCGAGAGAGCGCAAGTGACACTGTGTCACTTGCGCTATTCGCCCCCGGCTACCCTCATTCCGTGCCCGCGCGCGACGACATCCGCAACGTCGCGATCGTCGCGCACGTCGACCACGGCAAGACGACGCTCGTGGACGCGATGCTCTGGCAGTCCGGCTCGTTCCGCGAGAACCAGGACGTGGCCGAGCGCGTCATGGACTCGATGGACCTCGAGCGCGAGAAGGGCATCACGATCCTCGCCAAGAACACCGCCGTCCGCTACGGCGGCACGAAGATCAACATCGTCGATACCCCGGGCCACGCCGATTTCGGCGGGGAGGTCGAGCGTGCACTGCGCATGGTCGACGGCGTCCTCCTGCTCGTCGACGCGAGCGAGGGCCCGCTCCCGCAGACCCGCTTCGTCCTGCGCAAGGCGCTCGAGGCCCGGCTTCCCGTCGTCCTCGTCGTCAACAAGGTCGACCGTCCCGACGCTCGCGCCGAGGAGGTCGTGAACGAGGTGTACGAGCTGTTTCTCGACCTGGACGCGGACGAGAGCCAGATCGAGTTTCCGATCGTGTACTGCAACGCCAGGGCCGGCTGTGCCGGCCTGTCGGCCGACACAGCCAGCCTAGAAGGAACGCTGGAACCGCTCCTCGACACCCTGCTTGCCACGATCCCGGCCCCGACGTACGAGGAAGGGCACCCGCTCCAGGCGCTCGTGACGAACCTCGACGCCTCGCCGTACGTCGGCCGACTCGCGATCTGCCGGGTTGCGAACGGCACCGTGCGGAAGGGCCAGCAGGTCGCGTGGTGCCGCGCGGACGGCGCCGTCGAGCGCGCGAAGGTGACCGAGCTCTACGTCACCGATGCGCTCGACCGCGTCGATGCCGACGAGGCGGGGCCGGGCGAGATCGTCGCGCTCGCGGGGATCCCCGAGGTGACGATCGGGGAGACGCTCGCCGACCCCGACGACCCGCGCCCGCTCCCCGTGGTGGCCGTCGACGAGCCGAGCCTCTCGATGACGATCGGGATCAACTCGTCGCCGGTCGCCGGGCAGGAGGGCTCGCGGCTGACTGCGCCGATGGTGAAGCAGCGGCTCGACCAGGAGCTCGTCGGCAACGTCTCTCTGCGCGTCGTGCCGACCGAGCGGCCGGACGCGTGGGAGGTGCAGGGCCGGGGCGAGCTGCAGCTCGCCGTGCTCGTCGAGCTGATGCGGAGGGAGGGGTTCGAGCTCACCGTCGGCAAGCCCGAGGTCGTCACCCGCGAGCTCGGCGGCAAGGTGCACGAGCCGGTCGAGCGCGTCGCGATCGATGCCCCCGAGGACTACGTCGGCGTGCTGACCCAGCTGCTCGCGCTCCGGAAGGGGCGGATGGAGCAGATGGTCAACCACGGCACCGGGTGGGTGCGGTTGGAGTATCTCGTCCCTGCGCGAGGGTTGATCGGCTTCCGCACGGAGTTTCTCACCGAGACGCGCGGCACGGGCATCCTGCACCACGTCTTCGAGCGCTACGAGCCGTGGCACGGCGAGCTGCGGACGCGACCGAGCGGGAGCCTCGTCGCCGACCGGCGCGGCCCGACGACGACCTTCGCCCTGCTCAACCTCCAGGAGCGCGGCTCGCTCTTCGTCGGGCCCGGAGTCGAGGTCTACGAGGGGATGGTCGTGGGCGAGAACGCCCGGGCCGAGGACCTCGACGTGAACGCGACGAAGGAGAAGAAGCTGACGAACATGCGCTCGTCGACCGCCGACGAGCTCGTCCGCCTCATCCCGCCGCGGCCGCTCTCGCTGGAGCAGGCGCTCGAGTTCATTCGCGACGACGAGTGCGTCGAGGTGACGCCGGCGTCGATCCGGCTCCGCAAGGTCGAGCTGTCGGCCTCGAGGCGCCAGCAGGTGGCGAGCCGCAAGGCCCGCGCCCGGGCCTGACGGCCGACATCTGGCGGCCTATCCGCCGGCGATGGTCACGCTCGCGCGGCAGACCTCCGCGCGAGGCCCGGTCGCCCGCACGGTGACGGTGTCGCGTCCGGGCCAGTCGGGGATCACGCGCCTGACGGTGACGCTGCCGAGGGCCGGGTCGACTCGCACGCGCGTCCGGAGCACGAGCCGGCGCTCGTGGATCACGACGACCGCCCAGCGGCCGCGCGGGCGCGCCGCCTCGACCTCGACCTCGACGCGGAGACCGCCGTCGCGCGGGCGGACGCGCAGCGCGATCGTGCTCGACCCGCTGCACGAGCGCTCGACACGCGCCTCCGCACCACCACCTCCGTCGTCGGCGCTCCCGGCGGCCGGGACGACGAGAGCGGCGGCGACGGCCGCGACTGCGGCAAGGCACCGGAAGCGGCCGAGGCGCATGCCCGGATCGTGCCCGCAGCACGTGATCGGGCGCAATCGGACCTCGGTCCTACGACCTGCCGAGCCCGTGCCGCTCCGCCCAGAGCGCGGCCTGCGTGCGGTCGGTCACCCCGATCGCCCGGAAGACGCTCGTCAGGTGCGCCTTCACGGTCTTCTCGCTGATCGCGAGCTCGCGGGCGATGAGCTTGTTGGGCAGCCCTTGCGCGACCATCGCGAGCACCTCCCGCTCCCGATCGGAGAGGGCGTCGAACGGTGACCCTGCGACGCGTGCGCTGAGCAGTGCCCGCCCGGCACGGGGGTCGAGGGGCGCCTCGCCGCGCGCGGCTGCGCGCACGGCGCGCTCGAGCTCGTCCGGCTCCGCGTCCTTGAGCAGGTAGCCGACCGCGCCCGCATCGAGCGCCCGGAGGATCTGCTCGCGGTCGGAGAAGGACGTGAGCACGACGACCGCGACGTCCGGGGTCGCGGCGACGATCTCCCGGGTCGCTTCGATGCCACCCATGGCGGGCATCTCGAGGTCGATCAGGACGACGTCGGGGCGCCGCTCCGCGCAGGCGCGCACGGCCTCCTCGCCGTTCGCCGCCGACCCGACGAGCTCGACGCCGTCGAAGGTCGCCACGAGGTGCTCCAGCCCGGTGCGGACGACGGCGTGGTCGTCGGCGATGAGAAGTCGGATCATCGTCGCGGCACCTCCAGCACGAACGTCGTGCCCGCGCCGGAGGTCGAGCGTACCGTCACCGAGCCGTCGGCGTGCGCCGCGAGCTCCTCGAGCAGCGAGAGGCCGACGTGCCCCTCGCTGCGACGCCGGTCGCGCTCCTCCGGGGAGAAGCCGATCCCGTCGTCGACCACCTCGAGGCGCACGGCCCCGTCGGCCGGCCGCAGCGAGAGCGCGACCCCGGTCGCCCGCGCGTGCCGCTCGACGTTCCGGAGCGCCTCCGCCGCGGCGCGGTAGACGAGGCGCTCGTCCGCCTCGCCCAGGTCGATCGCAGCGTCGATCTCGAGCGTCGTGGCGACGCCCCGGGCCGCGAACGGGGACAGCAGGTCGTCGAGGGCCGCCTCGAGCCCGCTCGCCCGGAGGTTCGGTGGATGGATCTCGACGAGCAGCGTGCGGAGGCGCCGCATCGCCTCGCGCGTGCCGGCCGCGCCGTCGCGGAGCGTGGCGCGCGTCACGGGCGACGCCTCGGTCTCCGCCGCCGCTGCGAGCGAGTACGAGATGCCGGCGAGATCCTGGACGGGGCCGTCGTGGAGGTCGGCGGCGATGCGACGCCGCTCGTCGGCGGACGCCTCGACAGCGTGCTGCAGGAGGGCGGCGCGGTCCTCCTGCGTCCGCTGGAGCTGGCGGCCGAGCCGCTGCGCGAGCGGGACCTGGACGATCCAGAGCAGGACGAGGCTCCCAAGCAGCAGGGCGGCGAACGGCAGCCAGAGCCGGCGACCCGTCGCCGCGACGGCGCTGCGCCGCTGGTACGTCTCGAAGAGCAGCGGGGTCCCGTCCGACGCACGCACCGGGAGGTACACCTCGTAGAGCTCGCCCTGACCGCGCTCGAAGCGGTTCTCGGGGCCGTCGAGGCCGCTCGGCTCGGCCTCGGCCTCCCCGGTCGTCAGAACCCGGCGCTTCTGCTCGTCGAGCGAGAAGCGTGACCCGATCAGCCGTGGCTCGTCCGAGTACACGATCCGTCCGCTCCGGTCCCACAGCTTCACCCGGACGACGCGGTCGCCGAGCACGCGCTCGTTCACGACGCGGTCGACGGCGTCGATCGCGGCCGGATCACCGTGGAGGAGCGCGGGCTCGATGGTCGGCTCGACGATCCCTTGCCCCGCGAGGACGGCGAACTGGCGCGCGTCCCGGAGCGCCTCGTTCTCCGCAAGGCTCCGAAGCGCGAGCACTGAAGCCGCACCGAACACCGCCAACACGACGAGGCCCGCGAGCGCGAACTGCGCGACGGGCCTCCTCACGGGGATCTCTCGGGCCGTACGACCAAGGTCCCATTGTGGCCCGGACCCCGCAGGAAGCACCGTCACGGGCGACAACGATCTCTCGAACAGGGTCGGTCGGCGCACCACTTGGAAGTCCCGTGGCCGTCCCGAGGAGGAACGATGAAGCGGAAGGTGCTTGCAGCGCTCGTGGCGGGGATCGGCCTCGTGGCGGCAACCGGTGCGCTCGCGGCGGCCGTCGACGGCACGAGCGGCGACGACCGGCTCCGCGGCACGATGGAGGCCGACGTGATCCGCGCCCTCGCCGGCGACGATGTCGTCAATGCGCGAGCCGGCGACGACCTCGTCCGCGCCGGCGCGGGGAACGACCGCGTGCAGGGCGACCGGGGGAGCGACACGGTGTTCGGCGGCGTCGGAAGCGACCGCATCGACACGGGCGCGGCAGACGACGTCGCCTGGGGCGGCTCCGGCGACGACGTCCTTGCGGGCCGTGAGGGCCGGGACGACGTGCACGGCGGGACGGGCAACGACGTCGTCCGCGGCGGCACCGGCGACGACGCGCTGTGGGCGGGGCCGGGGAGCGATCGCGTTTTCGGCGGCCCCGGGGACGACACGCTTCATGCCCTCGCGGCCGACGACGATCCCGACGTGCTCGACTGCGGCGCCGGTCACGACACCGCGAAGGTGCGGGGCTCGGAGCGGTCGTCCACGCGGATTCGCGGCTGCGAGGTGATCGTGGTCATCGTGACGCCGTCTGCGAACGACGAGGCGGGCGAGTCCGACCGGGACGCCGACGCGGAGTAGGCACGGGATCGAGCTGCAGAGGGCCTCCCGGCCTTCTGCAGCCTTCATCAGGACAGGCATGAACACAGACCGAGAGGAGCACCACGTGCGGAACCAGATCGGAGCAACGATCGGAGCCCTCCTGGCGGCCGCGGCCCTTGCCACGGCCGCGGGGGCGAAGGACGGCGACGTGGAGGTCGCGGGCACGTGCACCGGCGCGACGACCTCCGGGCTGAAGCTCAGCGGCGAGGACGGCGGGATCGAGGTCGAGCTCGAGGTCGACCAGAATCGAAACGGCGTCCGCTGGGCGGTGCAGCTCTACCGCAACGGTGTGCTCGTCCGGCAACGCGTGAGGGTGACCCACGCGCCGAGCGGCTCGTTCGAGGCCGCTTCGTGACGCAGAACAGCCCGGGGACGGACCGCTTCGTGGCACGTGCGGCACGGGTGGGCGAGCGCTGCGTGGCGCGGGCAACGTTCGCGTAGGCGGCGACGGCGTCCCGGACGCGCTCGCGGCCTAGGATCGCCGTGTGGCAGGGAGCGACATCGTCGCGACGATCGACGGGGCGGCGCGCGCCGAGCGCGCGCCGCTCGTCGTGCTCGACCGGCTCGAGGCGTTTCTCGACACGCACGGGCTCGGCGCCGGCCCCGTCCATGCCTCGCGGATCGGCGACGGCGGCGGATCGAACTTCTCGTTCCTGCTCGAGCGTGGGGACGAGCGGTACGTCCTCCGCCGGCCGCCGCGTCCGCCGCTCCCGCCCTCGGCCCACGACATGGTGCGCGAGGCGAGGCTGCAGCTGGCGCTCGCGCGACAGGGCATCCGGCTGCCCCCGATTCTCGCGATCTGCGACGACGACAGCGTGCTCGGAGTCCCGTTCTACGTGATGCGGTTCCTCGACGGCCACGTCGTCACGAGCTCGCTCCCGGCAGGTCTCGAGGAGCCCGCCTCGCGGCGGCTGCTCGGCGAGGAGATCGTGGACGCGCTCGTGGAGATCCACGCCGCGGACGTGTCGGAGCCGGCGCTCGCCGCTTTCGTGCGTCCCGGGAGCTACCTCGAGCGCCAGGTCCGCCGCTTCGGCCAGCTGTGGGAGATCAACGCGACGCGCGAGATCCCGGCGGTGGTCGAGGTGGGCGGGCGGCTCGCGACGCACCTCCCGGTGCCGCTCGCGGATACGGTCGTGCACGGCGACTATCGCCTGGGCAACCTCATGGTCGAGCGCGACCGGCCCGACCGCGTGCAGGCGGTGCTCGACTGGGAGATGGGCGCCATCGGCGACCCGCGCGCCGACCTCGGCTACCTGCTCGCGACGTACACCGAGCCCGGCGGCGGAGCGAGTCCGCTCGGCGTCTCACCCGTCACCGCGCACGAGGGGTTCCCGTCGAAGGAGCAGTTGATCGAGCGGTACGCGGAGCGAAGCGGGCGGGACGTCGGACCTCTCGGCTGGTTCGAGGCGCTCGCGCTGTGGAAGGCGGCCGTCTTCTGCGAGGCGATCTACGGCCGTTACGTCCGCGGCGAGCTCGGCGCGGAGGATGCGCGCGCGGCCGCCTTCGAGCACGTCGTCCCGCTCATGGCCGAGACGGCGGCCGAGCGGCTCCTCGCGTAGCGTTCCGGAGGTGACCGAGCAGCCGAGGCCCCCGGCGTCGATCCGGCCCGGGTTCTCCCGCGAGGACTGGAACGCCCGCTACGCGCAGAAGGAGCTCGTGTGGACGGCCGAGCCGAACCGGCGCTTCGCAGCGGAGGTGGCCGAGCTTGCCCCGGGGCGCGCCCTCGACCTCGCCTGCGGCGAGGGACGGAACGCCGTCTGGCTCGCGGAGCACGGCTGGCGCGTGACCGCGGTCGACTTCTCCGACGTCGCGCTCTCGAAGGCCGCCGAGCTGGCAGCGAGTCGGGGCGTGGCCGTCGACTGGGTCGTCGCCGACGTGTTCGGCTACCAGCCGGACGCGCGGGCGTTCGACCTGGTGGCTGTGCTCTACCTCCAGCTCCGCCGCGACGCGATGCTCCAGGCGGTGCGGACCGCGGTCGACGCGGTGGCGCCGGGCGGGACGCTGTTCGTGCTCGGCCACGACACGACGAACCTGACCGACGGCCACGGCGGGCCGAAGGACGCGGCCGTCCTCTACACGGCCGAGGACCTCATACCCGCGCTCGGCGACCTCGTCGTGGAGCACGCCGGCGCGGTGCAGCGCGTGGTCGCGCTCGACGAGGGGGAGACGATCGCGATCGACGCGCTCGTGCGCGCCCACCGCCCCGTGTGACGCCAGTGCTCATGGGGTGCGGCCGACGCCGGCCCAGCCGCCGTCCACCGTCAGCGTGTGGCCGGTCACCATCGCCGCCCCGTCCGAGACGAGGAACGCGATTGCCGCGGCGACGTCTTGCGGCGTGCCGGCGCGGCCCGCAGGGATGACGCCCGACCAATGCTCCGCGTAGTCCGGGTCGTCCGCGAGGTTCCGCCCGTTCACGGTCGCGCCGATTGCCAGCGCGTTGACGGTGATCCCGTGCGGGCCGAGCTCGAGCGCGAGCACACGCGCCATGTGCTGGAGGCCGGCCTTCGTCACCGCGTACGCCGAGGCGTTCGCAATCGCGAGCGAGCCGGTCACCGACGACGAGAGCACGATGCGGCCGCTCGACGCGCCGGCGGGCTCCGCGGCGCGCTGCGCGACCATCTGCCGCGCCGCGGCTTGGGCGCCGAAGTACGAGCCCTTGAGGTTGAGGTCGACGACCGTGTCCCACGTCGTCTCGTCGACCTCGAGAAACGGTGCCCAGCGCGTCACCCCGGCGTTCGCGACGAACACGTCGAGCCGCCCGAGCTCGGCGACCGTCAGCTCGACGAGCCTGCGGCTCTCCGAGATGCGGGACAGGTCGGCGTCGGCCGCGATCGCGCGGCCGCCGGCCGCCGCGATGCGCGCGACGACGCCGTCCGCGAGCGCCGGCTCGTCGGAGTGCGCGACCACGACCGCGGCCCCCCGTGCTGCGAGCTCCTCCGCCATGGCCGCGCCGATCTCCCGGCTCGCGCCGGTGACGACCGCAACGCGTCCGCCGAATGGTCTCGAGCCGGCCTCCACGGCCCCAGCATACGAGCGCTACCAGCGCGCTCTACGTCTTCGTTCGCAAGCCCGCCGGCTCGACCGTCTAGCATTCGGGCGGCACCGATGAGTTTCGGTGCCCGACGGCGTCGACGCTGGCAGCCAGAGTGCGGCAGACCGAACCTGTGCGAAGCCTGGCGACCGTACCCTGGGAGACCATCGGAGGTGGGATCCTCGGGAAACCGAACGAGATCGTGAGAGAAGGGGCTGGTTCATGAGCGACCACACGACAACGTCGAGCGGGAACGGAGGCGCGCGGCTCGCCGCGCACGAGCGGATGTCGACCGGCGCGCTGGCGCGCTGGGCGCGCGCGTGCGCGACGCACCCGTGGCGCGTCCTCGGGTCGTGGCTCGGGATCATCGTCGTCCTCATCGTCCTCGTCGCCACGATCGGCGGCGGGCTGCGGGACGAGTTCGAGATCCCCGGCTCCGACACGCAGCGTGCGACCGACCTGATCGAGGCGGAGTTCGCGTCGGAGCAGGGCGGCGTGCTCAACATCGTCTTCGCGGCGCCCGAGGGCGAGCGCCTCGACACGCCGGAGCGCAAGGCGGCGATCGAGAAGGCGATGGCGAAGCTCCGCGCCGCGCCGTTCGTCGCGGCGAAGGGCGTCGAGCCCGTCGACGGCGAGCCGAGCTGTCGAGCGTCGGCGATCCGTTCGCGCCGGACGACCTTCTCGAAGAGCGGGCGCATCGCCTACGCCGAGGCGCAGTTCGACCAGACGATCGAGGACAAGGACCGCGACGCGGTGGTCGCCGTCGAGGACGCCGTGCGGGCGGCCGTGGAGCCCGTCGGCGTGACGGTCGAGTACAACGGCGAGGCGGAGTTCCCGCCGATCGAGCAGGGGGTCTCCGAGCTCCTCGGCCTCCTCGCGGCGCTGATCGTGCTGCTGATCGTCTTCCGCACGTTCGTGGCTGCGTTCATCCCGATCATGCTCGCGATCGTCGCGCTGGCGACGGCGTTCCTGCTGCTCTTCATCCTCGCCGGCCTGACCGACATCAACACGGTCACGCCGATCCTCGTCTCGATGATCGGGCTCGGCGTCGGCATCGACTACTCGCTGTTCATCGTCACGCGCTTCCGACAGCTCCTCCACGAGGGCCTCGACGCCGCGCGACGCGGCCGCCGAGGCCGGTGCCTCGGCGGGGCGCGCGGTGCTCTTCGCCGGGCTCACGGTCGCGATCTCGGTCACCGGGCTCGCGTTCTTCGGCCTCGACTTCGTGACGAAGCTCGGGATCGGCAGCGCGCTCGGCGTGCTCACGACGGTGCTGATCGCGAACTCGCTGCTGCTCGCCGTCCTCGCGCTGCTCGGCCACAAGGTCGACCGGCTCAAGGTGCCGTTCCTGCGCGCCGATCGACGACTCGGAAGCCGCACGCGAGAAGACGCTCGTCGCGCGCTGGGGCCGGTTCGTGACGCGGAACGCGCGGATCATCTTCCCGGTCCTGCTCGTCGCGGGCATCGTCCTCGCGGGCACCTCGGCGCTCGTCCGGCTCGGCGCCGCCGACCAGGGCACGCAGCCGAAGGAGCAGACGAGCCGCCGCGCGTACGACCTGCTCGCGGAGGGCTTCGGGCCCGGGTTCAACGGCCCGATCCCGATCGTGGTCGACATGAACGGCGACCAGCAGGCGCCGCAGCGCATCTACGACGACGTGCAGGGCCTGAACGGTGTCGCGTCCGTCGCGCAAGCCGCAGTTCAACGACGAGAAGACCGTCGCGATCGTCTTCGTGACGCCGACCTCGGCGCCGCAGGACGAGGCGACCGACGACCTCGTCGAGCAAGCTGCGGGACGACGTCGTGCCGGCCGCGACCGAGAACAGCGACGCCGTCGCCTACGTCTCCGGCCAGACGGCGGCGTTCAAGGACATCGGCGACCGGATCATGCAGCGGCTGCCGCTCTTCCTGCTCTACATCATCGGCGTCACGTTCATCGTGCTCGCGATGGCGTTCCGCTCGATCGTGGTGTCGCTCACGGCGGCGGTGACGACGATCCTCTCGGCGTTCGTCGGCTTCGGCGTCCTCACGCTGGTGGTGCAGGAGGGCCACCTCCTCGGCCTCACGGGCCTCGACCGGACGGGGCCGATCGAGACGTTCGTGCCACCGATCGCGTTCGCGATCCTGTTCGGGCTCTCGATGGACTACATGGTCTTCCTGATGAGCCGCATCCGCGAGGAGCACGTCCACGGGCTGACGACCCGCGAGGCGGTCGAGCACGGCATCGCCGCCATCGGCCGCGTGATCGTCGCCGCGGCGCTGATCATGGGCACGGTCTTCGCCGCGTTCATCCTGAGCGCCGACCGCATCCCGAAGGAGTTCGGGCTGCTGCTCGCGGTCGCGATCCTCACCGACGCGCTGGTCGTCCGGATGACGCTCGTGCCGGCGTTCTTCACGGTGCTCGGCGAGAGGACGTGGTACATCCCGCGCTGGCTCGACCGCCTGCTCCCGAACGTCACGATCGAGCCGCCGCACGACGGCGACGGGCGCGAGGGCTTCGAGCCGGCGCCCACGCCCGAGCCGGCCGCCCGAGGCTGAGCTTCCCCCGTCGGCGGCGGAGCGACCTCGCTCCGCCGCCGACGGAACTCGCTCGACCGCGAGACCGATGACTTCGCGGTCTGCGTCGGGTCAGGACAGGCACGGCACCCGGACCGGAGGAACCGAATGAGAAAGCTCGTCGTCACGACATTCACGACCCTCGACGGGGTCATGCAGGCGCCGGGCGGCCCCGACGAGGACCGCGACGGCGGCTTCGAGCAGGGCGGCTGGTCGGTCGGGTACTGGGACGAGCTGATGGGAGGCGTCGCCGACGAGGTCCATCTCGCGGCCGGCGCGGTCCTCTTCGGTCGCCGGACGTACGAGATCCTCGCCGGCTACTGGCCGCACGTGGGCGACGACGAGCCGCTCGCGGCGAAGCTCAACGCCGTCCCGAAGTACGTCGCGTCGAGGTCGCGCCCGAGCCTGGCGTGGCGGAACTCGACGCTGCTCGAAGGCGAGGTCCCCGAGGCCGTCGCCCGGCTGAAGGCCGAGGACGGCGACCCGCTGCTCGTGATCGGCAGCTCGGGGTTGCTCCAGACGCTGCTCCACCACGACCTCGTCGACACGTTCACGGTCTGGACGTTCCCGGTCGTCGTGGGCGAGGGGAAGCGCCTGTTCGGCTCCGGCGCGATGCCTGTGGGGCTTCGGCTCGCGGAGACGCGGACGTCGACGACCGGCGTGACGATCGCGACCTACGAGCGGGACGGCGAGATCAAGGGCGGCACGTTCGCGTTCGACGACGCGGCGGCAGCCGCGTAGCCCTGCAACGAGTCGAAGACCGGCAGGCTCACGAAAGCCCCGCGATGCCGTCACCGAGCAGCTTCGCGCCGATGACGAGGCAGATCACGGCCATGATCACGGCGTTGTTGCGCGCCATCCACTGCTTGACCCCGTCGAGAACCGGACCGGCGCGGTCCCCCATCGCGAAGTAGATGACGATCGGCGCGGCGACGCCGAGCGACGCGATCATCGCGAAGACAGCGTACGCGACCGCCTGCTCGCCTCCAGGGATCCCGGTCTGGGCGATGGATGCCGCCGCGGCGATTGCGAGCAACGTGTTCTTCGGGTTGAGGCCGGCGAGCACGGCTCCGGCGCCCGCCGCCTTGAGCGGCGAGAAGTGCTCGACCGCGCCCATCCACGCTGGGGTCACCGGCTCGTCGCCGTCGTGCGGACGGCCACGCCACTGCTTGAGCGCGATCAGCACGAAGAGTGCGCCGAGGGCGAGCTTCAGGATGTCGACCCAGGTCGCGGGTTGGCCGTCCTCGCTGGCATCAGCCCCGCCCGCGAGGAGCAGCACCGCCGCGCCGACGACGGTCAGGGCGGCGACCCAACCGGCGACGAACGCGAGCGAGTTCACGCGCGCCCGTGGCGTCACGAGGATGAGGATCACCGCGATGATCGGGAACGGGCTCAGGGCGGCCGCGACCGCCAGGGGAAGGACCTGCCCGATCGCCTGGCCCATCCGGTCGGATCAGCCCTCCTTTTCGGCGAGCGCGGCGGGGCCGCATCGCGCCTCGTTGCAGTCGACGGCACCGGCAGTATTCGCGGGACGTGTCAGCCGCGTCAACCATCATCCCGAGCGAAGCAAGGAGGGTGAGATGTCGTACGAATCGAGGTCGGGCCGCGGTTACGAGTACGGGGGCCCGGCGTTCCCAGGCGGGATCCTCGTCGGGATCGGGCTCGGGATCCTGCTCGGCGACTTCTTCGCCTGGCTGCTGATCGGGATCGGGGCCGGGTTCATCCTGATGGGCTTCATCGCGGCGCTTGCACGGCGCTGAGACCAGAGGGCTGTCGCTCGGGAGGCGGCCGCCCCTCCGGCTTTGAACTCGTTTCAAAATGAAGCCTTGAGCCGTCGGGTCGTCCTGTGCGGCACGCTGCTTCGTCCTCGGTCGCGCCAATAGCAGCTGCTATTGGCGCTCTCTGCGTCCTCGCATCGCGCTCGCCCAGAACGCCCCGCCGGCGAAGCGTCATTCTGAAACGAGTTCTTACGCCACGACTCCACGTGCGCGAAGGTCGTCCATCTCCGTCGGCTCGAGCCCCAGCTCGGCGAGGACGTCGTCCGTGTCGGCGCCGATCGCCCGCGCCGGCACCGGCGCGCGTGACGGCGTGCCGAGGAACCGCGGCGCGACGCCGGGCTGGACCGCCCCGGCCTCGTCGACGACGTACGTCCCGCGCGTCGCGTTGTGCGGGTGCCGCGCCGCCTCGCCGAGGCCGAGAACCGGTGTGACGCACGCGTCGCGCCCCGCGAAGACCGTCAGCCCAGCTCGTCTCGCGGCCGTTCCGCGAACACCGCCTCCAGCCGCTCGCCCATCGCCGGCCACGCCGACCGGTCGTGCTGGTCGGCGAACAGCGGGTCGTCCGCCGAGCCCGAGGACGCCGAGGAACGCGGCGTAGAACTCCGGCTCGAGCGCAGCCGACCGCGACGTGACCGCCGTCGGCGCAGCGGTAGGTCCGGTAGAACGGCGCGGCGCCGTCGAGGAGGTTCGCGCCGCGGCGGTCGTTCCACAGCCCGCGCGCGAGGAGCCCGTGGATGCCCGCGAGCTGGAGCGCCGTCGCCGTCGGTCATCGCCGCGTCGACGACCTGACCCTGGCCGGTCGCCCGCGCGTGGAGGACGCCGGCGCAGATGCCGAGCGCGAGCATCATCCCGCCGCCGCCCATGTCGCCGACGAGGTTGAGCGGCACGACCGGGTCACCGTCCGCGGGCCCGATCGCACCGAGCGCGCCCGCGAGCCCGATGTAGTTGATGTCGTGGCCCGCCTCCTGGGCCAGCGGGCCCTCCTGGCCCCAGCCGGTCATGCGGCCGTACACGAGCCGCGGGTTGCGCGCGAGGCACGTCGTCCGGACCGAGGCCGAGCCGCTCCGTGACGCCGGGCCGGAACCCCTCGATCAGCGCGTCCGCCCGGTCGATCAGCCGAAGCGCGAGGTCCGGCGCCCTCCGGTGTCTTGAGGTCGATCGTCAGCGAGCGCCGGCCGCGGTGCAGGACGGGGACGGGCGACTCCGTGCCCGCCTGCGGATGGACGGTCGACGCGAACGACCTCCGCGCCGAGGTCGGAGAGGATCATCCCGCAAAGCGGAACAGGCCCGATCCCACCGAGCTCGACCACGCGCAGCCCGCCGAGCGGGCCGGGCGGTGCGCGCCTGTCCTCGGCTGCGTCCATCTGCGGCGCATCCTCACACGAGACCGCCGCCTCGGGCGGGCTGGTCTAGACTCGAGGCAGCCGTCGACACGAGGCGAGGAGGCCGCCTTGCTGAACGAGAGCGCCGTGCGCTGCGCACCATGACCGCGACCGTCGAGCCGGCCTCGAAGCGCGAGGGCATGACCTGGATCCCCGGCGGGACGTTCGCGATGGGCTCGGAGGACTTCTACCCCGAGGAGCGCCCGGTCCACCGCGTCTCCGTCGACGGCTTCTGGATGGACGAGCACCCCGGTCACGGCGGCCGAGTTCCGCCGCTTCGTCCGCGAGACGAAGTACGTCACCGTCGCCGAGCGGCCGCTCGACCCGAGCGACTACCCGGACGCCGATCCCGACGCTGCTCGTGCCCGGCTCGCTCGTCTTCCGCGGCACGTCCGGCCCGGTCGACCTCGACGACTACCGCAACTGGTGGGAGTACGTGCCCGGGCGCGTTCTGGAAGCGCCCGGGCGGGAAGGGAACGACGGTCAACGGCCGCGACCACCACCCGGTCACGCACGTCGCCTACGAGGACGCCGAGGCCTACGCGGCCTGGGCCGGGCAAGGAGCTGCCCGACCGAGGCCGAGTGGGAGTTCGCCGCCCGCGGCGGTCTCGAGGGCGCCGTCTTCGCCTGGGGCGACGAGCACTTCCCGGACGGGAAGGCGATGGCGAACACCTGGCAGGGCGAGTTCCCCTGGCAGAACCTCGAAGCTCGACGGCTACGAGCGCACCTCGCCGGTCGGCAGCTTCCCGCCGAACGGCTACGGCCTCTACGACATGACCGGGAACGTCTGGGAGTGGACGTCCGACTGGTACGCCCCGCGCCACCCGGACGAGGTGACGAGCCCGTGCTGCGTCCCCGCGCAACCCGCGCGTCACGTCGCCCGACGAGAGCTACAACCCCGGCCAGCCCGGGGAGCACATCCCGCGCAGGGTGATCAAGGGCGGCTCGCACCTCTGCGCGCCGAACTACTGCCTCCGCTACCGACCCGCCGCCCGCCAGCCGCAGATGATCGACACCTCCATGTCGCACCTCGGCTTCCGCTGCATCGTCCGCGAACCCGCCCCGGAAGGAGCGACTGCCTGATGCCCGACAAGCCGAACATCCTCGTGATCTGGGGCGACGACATCGGGATCACGAACCTCAGCTGCTACAGCGACGGGCTGATGGGGTACCGCACGCCGAACATCGACCGGATCGCGAACGAGGGGATGCGGTTCACCGACGCATACGGCGAGCAGAGCTGCACCGCCGGCCGCTCGTCGTTCATCACCGGCCAGAGCGTCTTCCGGACCGGCCTCAGCAAGGTCGGCCTTCCGGCGTCTCCGGTCGGCCTCCGGGCCGAGGATCCGACCATCGCCGAGCTGCTCAAGCAGCAGGGCTACGCCACGGCCCAGTTCGGCAAGAACCACCTGGGCGACAAGAACGAGTTCCTGCCGACCGTGCACGGGTTCGACGAGTTCTACGGGAACCTCTACCACCTGAACGCCGAGGAGGACCCGGAGGACCCCGACTACCCGCGAAGCACGGCTTCGAGAAGTTCCACGACCGCTTCGGCCCTCGAGGGGTGCTGCGCTGCCGGGCGACGAACAAGGACGATCCGAAGGAGCACCCGCGCTGGGGGCGGGTGGGGAAGCAGCGGATCGAGGACACAGGCCCGCTCACGCGCAAGCGCATGGAGACCTGCGACGACGAGTTCGCCGATGCCGCCTGCGACTTCATCCAGCGCCAGCACAACCGCCGGAAGCCCTTCTTCTGCTGGGTCAACTTCACCCACATGCACCTCCGCACGCACACCAAGCGGAGGAGCCTCGGGCAGGCCGGGCGCTGGCAGTCGCCCTACCACGACACGATGATCGACCACGACAAGAACGTCGGCCAGCTGCTCGACCTGCTCGACAGGCTCGGGATCGCCGAGGACACGATCGTGATGTACGGGACCGACAACGGTCCCCACATGAACACGTGGCCGGACGGGGCGATGACGCCGTTCCGCAGCGAGAAGAACACGAACTGGGAAGGCGCGTTCCGCGTCCCGATGATGGTGCGCTGGCCCGGCAAGATCCCGGCCGGCGTCGTCTCGAACGAGATCGTGCAGCACCACGACTGGCTGCCCACGTTCCTCGCCGCCGCGGGCGAGCCTGACATCGTCGAGAAGCTGAAGCAGCGGCCACGAGGCCGCCGGAAAGACGTTCAAGGTGCACATCGACGGCTACAACCTGCTGCCGTACCTCACCGGCGAGGAGGAGAAGAGCCCGCGGCAGGGGTTCATCTACTTCTCGGACGACGGCGACCTCGTCGCGCTGCGCTTCGACAACTGGAAGCTCGTCTTCATGGAGCAGCGGGCGCGCGGGACCCTCGAGCTGTGGGCCGAGCCGTTTGTCTCGCTCCGCGTGCCGAAGCTCTTCAACCTGCGTACCGACCCATTCGAGCGGGCGGACGTGACCTCCAACACCTACTGGGACTGGTACATGTCGAAGGCGTACATGATCATGGCGGCCCAGGCGATCGTCGGCCAGTTCCTCGCGACGTTCGAGGAGTTCCCGCCGCGGCAGAAGGCGGCGAGCTTCACGATCGACCAGGCGCTCGAGAAGATGGAGGACGCGATGAGCGGGGCGCGCGGCTGACACCGGAGCTCCCCTCCTGGCGGGACACGCCGACACGCGCAGCCCTTGTCGCGTTCGCAGAGACAGCCGCTCGAACGCTCCCGTCCGAGGAGCTCGTCGCCGTATTCGACAACGACGGCACGTTGTGGTGCGAGAAGCCGATGCCGGTCGAGCTCGGCTTCATCCTGGAGCGGCTGGCCGCCATGGCCGAGTCCGACGAGTCGCTGCGCGCGAAGCAGCCGTGGCAGGCGGCGTACCAGAAGGACTATGCCTGGCTCGGCGGAGTGATCGACAAGCACTACGCGGGCGACGACAGCGACGTGAAGGTGCTTCTGGGAGGGCTCCTCCAGGCGTTCGCGGGACAGACCGTCGACGACTACGTCGCCGGTGCGGCCGCGTTCCTCGCCGATGCGCGGCACCCGACACTCGGCCGTCTCCTCCGCCAGTGCGCCTACGTGCCGATGATCGAGCTCCTTCGCTACCTCGAGACCCACGGGTTCACGTGCTACATCGCCTCAGGCGGCAATCGCGACTTCATGCGTGCGGTCACGGGGGAGCTGTACGGGATCCCGCCGGAGCGGGTCGTCGGCAGCTCGAACGGACTGCGCTACACCGACGACGAGCACGGAGGCTCGGTCGCCTACCTCGCCGAGCCCGACGTGTTCGACGACGGGCCGGTGAAACCCGTGCGGATCTGGAGCCGAATCGGGCGTCGCCCGATCGCAGCCGGCGGCAACTCGAACGGTGACGTGCCCATGCTCCGGTTCGCCGGAGGCAGGGACCGGCCGGCGCTCCGGCTCCTCGTCCTCCACGACGACCCCGAGCGGGAGTTCGAGTACGTGAAAGGGGCGGAGACCGCGCTCGAGCGGGCGAAAGACGAGGGCTGGACGGTGGTGAGCATCAAGGACGACTGGGCCACGGTCTTCGCAGACCACGAGGGAGCGACCGCATGATCGAGCCGATCGAGGGCGCGCCCGCGGGCGTGCTCGCATTCAGTGCTGTCGGCAAGGTGGAGGCTGCCGACTGAGCGACGACACGTGAGGCCGCGAGCGCGGCAAGCGCTCGCCGGAGCCTCCTCTATGCTCGCGCGGTGCTCGTGACCCCGATGCGCGACCACGGCGGGCAGCCGCGAGCCGCGGAGGCCACCGCATGAGCTCGTGGTCGCGCTCCGCAGGCCGCGTTCCGTGGCGCACGCTGCTCGCGGCCGCGCTGGTCGTCCTCGTCGCGAGCGCGGTCGTCTCGATCCGCGACACCCTCCTCGTCGTGTTCCTCGGCATCTTTGCGGCACTCGTGTTCGAGATCCCGGTGAGGGCGTTCATGCGCTGGACGAAGCTCGGCCGCGGGCTCTCGGCCACGATCGTTGTCCTCGGCACGACCGTGGCCGTGACCGTGCTCGCACTCGTGCTGCTCGTCCCGCTCGTCGCGTCGGTGAGGGACTTCCTCAAGGGCCTGCCCGACCTCGTCCAGGAGCTTCGCGACTCCGGCGAGCTGTCGTGGGCCGGTGACTCCGGCGCGGCGGAGAACGCGCAGCAGGGCGCATCGAACCTCGCGGACTCGATCCCGCATGCCATCTCGGCCGTCCTCGGCGTCGCGGGGTCGGCGTTCTCCGTCGGCATCACGATCTTCACGCTCGTCTTCCTTGCCCTGTTCCTCCTGGTCGACATGGAGCGGCTACGCGACGTGGTACGGAGCATGCTGCTGCCGCAGGACGCCGACCGCTGGCTCGAGGTCTGGGAGCGTGTGACGGAGACCGTCTCGCGGTGGGCGATCGGCGCGCTCACGATCGCGGTGATCGCAGGGACGGTCCAGGGCGGTACGGCAGCGCTGCTCGGGTCGAGCTACGCGCTCGCTCTCGGCGTGATCGCCGGGGTGCTCGACCTGATCCCGAACCTGGGGGCGACGATCGCCGGCTTCATCCTCGTGCCGACGATCTACGCGGAGGAGGGGCTCACCGACGCGCTGATCATGCTCGCGGTGGTTCTCGTCTACCAGCAGCTCGAGAACAACCTGCTCGGGCCGACGATCTACGGCCGGGCGGTGAACATCTCCGCCTTCTTCGTGATCCTCGGCGTGACGCTGTTCGGAGCGTTACTCGGCGTGCTCGGCGCGCTCGTGGCGGTGCCGGTGACGGCGTCGCTCCAGATCATCGCCCAGGAGGTGACGCGCGCGCGACGCGAGGGGATCGCGGCGGCGCGCGCCGCGGTCGAGCCTCCCGGGGACCCGCCGGACACGGCGCCCGCGACGTAGTCGCCCGGAACGACGAAGGCCCCGACCGGGGCCTTCGTGCACCTCGGGCGTGGGTTGGACCGTCAGACCGCGGCCGCGGCCTTGCCGAGCGAGCGGAGCTTGAAGGCGAAGATGATCTCTGTGATGCCGCGGGCGAGGGCGATGAAGCCCACCCAGACGATCAGCAGCGTCGCGCTTCGTCCCCAGTACCCGGCCGCCCAGAACCCGATCAGGATCTCGACGATCCCGAGGACGAGCTGCAGCCACCAGACGTGGATCTCGTCCTTCGTCGCGATCGAGACGACGATGTCGAAGATGCCCTTGAAGATCAGGAAGAAGCTGAACACCGCGGCGAGCGCGGCGAACGTGTTGCCCGGATGGATGAAGGCGACGATCCCGACGCCGATGAACAGCACGCCGAGGATGCCGTGCAGCACCTTCCACCAGCCGCCGGAGGCGGCGAGCATGATGAACTCGTTCACCCCTGCGAAGATCGCCACGATCCCGAACAGGATCGAGATCGCGCTCACCGAGGTGTAGTCGAACCGCAGGATGATGATCGAGACGAGGAACCACAGGATCCCCGTCACGAGGAAGACCCACCAGGCCCTCCCGAACTCGGCGACGGCCTCGCGTTCCTCGAGGTCGAACGTGGTCATTGTTCCTCCCTGGGCGTTTTCTCGAAGGACACGATCGTACGAGCCGGACCGGACGCGTTCGCTCAGTACTCGCGTGACACCTGACGCCCGGTCGAGCCGGGGTGGGGCGCGTCTCGCTCGCGGCCGACGATGCGCAGGCCGGCGAGCGGGAACGTGAGGACGGAGATCATCCCCGCCCCGATGAGCGACGCGCCGACGTCCGTGGCGATCGCATCGTGGTCCATGGCGACGTCGACGATGGCGACGATCAGGGGCAGCGCCGTCGCGCCGAACAGGCCGAGGCCCATCGCCCGGCGCGGGCCGAGCTCGCGGAGCCACAGGAGCGCCGAGATCCCGCGGACCGCGAAGAAGAGCGCGAGGAACACCGCTGCGAGACCGAGGCCCTTGACGGTCAGGAGGCTGTCGAGGTCGAAGTTCATTCCCGTCGTGACGAAGTAGATCGGGATCAGGAAGCCGAACCCGATCCCCTCGAGGCGGACGCGCACGTGCTCCCCCTCGGGCGAGTCGAGCGCGAGCCCCACGACGAGCCCTGCCGCAAGGGCGCCCAGGACGAAGTCGAACCCGACGTCGCGCGCGAGGAGTGCGAGCGCGGCGATCATGAAGACGGAGATGCGAACCGCTGTCTGGCCCGTGGTGTGGACCGTCTCCTGGAGCACGCGCACGACCCCGGGCGGCCGGGCGCGGAGCGCAGCCGTGGCTGCGAGGCCGACGAGGACGGCGAAGCCGATCAGGAGCAGGATCTCCTCGACGGCGCCGAACGTGCCGGTGAGGAACACGGAGATGACGACGATCGGCCAGAACTCGCCCGACACGCCGGTCCCGAGGACGGCGACGCCGAGCGGCGTGGGCATGATCCCCGCGTCGCTCAGGATCGGGACGAGCGTCCCGAGCGCGGTGGTCGTCAGCGCGATGCCCAGCACCCACCACTCGGCGTCGACCCCGAGGTGCTGCAGGACGACGCCGACCGCCAGGCCGACCGCGAGCGAGAGCCCCCAGCCGCGCGTTCCCCGGGCGAGCGATGCCCGGGGCACCTTCTGCTCGACCACCTCGAGGCCGACGAAGAAGAAGAGGAGCGCGAGCCCGAACGTGGAGAGGTACTGGAGGTACGGGTCGACCTCCGCGATGCTCGAGCACTTCCGGTCCGATCAGGATGCCGAGCACGATCTCGACGACGACCGTGGGCAGCACGATTCGCCGTGAGAGCCGCGACAGCAGGGCGCCCAGGCTCGACGCCAGCAGGACCAGCGCCAACGAGCGCAGGTCAGGGGCGACGACCTGGGCGACCACTGCCGCGTTGTCGGCCTGGGATCAGATCCCGAGGATCTGCTTCTTCTTCGCCTCGAACTCCTCCTCGGTGATGAGCCCCTGACCCTTGAGCGCCGCGAGCTGCTGGAGCTCCGCCGCGTAGTCGGGCGCGGCCGGGGCGGCGGGAGCCGCCTGCGCGGCTGCAGCCTGCTGCGCGGCCATCTGCTGGTCGTACGCCGCCTGATCCTGCGCTGCGTACTTCTCGTCCTGGCGGTGCCTGACCGCGCCGGCCGTGCCCGCGACCACGGCCGTGGTGGCCGCGGCCCGAACGAGGCTCGGGCCTCTGCGTCTCATCATCTCTGCTGCTCCTCTCTACGCCTGTGCCGCTTCGACCGCATACTCGCGGGCCGCCTGCACGAGCTCGTGGGGGATCCGCTCGAACGCGACGAGCTCGCCGCCCGCGTCGCGCATCGCCTGGGTCACCTTCCGCGCCCAGACGTTCTCCCACAGGATGACCGCCGCCGAGAAGTTCGGCTCGAGGGCGTCAGCGATGTCGGAGAGGTCGTCCTCGTTGAAGAGGCCGCCGACCTCGATGCCGGCCTTGTCGAGCCCGGCCTGCACCTCGGCGTCGAGCTCCGTCAGCTCCATTGCGACCGTGTCTCCGTCGGGGCTCTTGCCGACGAACGCGATGTCGATGACGCGGATCGTCCCGGAGTCGACGAGCTCGGAGATCGCGGGTGCGATCTCCCCTGTGAACTGATTGCCCGGAAACGCGATCACCGCGTAGTCGACGGGCCCGATCTCTTCCATTGTTCGTTCTCCTCCCTGTTCCGACGGCTGGGGTTACGACGCTGCGAGCGCCTTCGTCTTGATGGCATCGAACTCCGCCTGCGTGATCGCACCGGAGTCGAGCAGGCCCTTCGCCTTCTCGATCTCCGCGGCCGCGCCGCCGCTTCCGGCGACGTTGCGGACGTAGTCGTCCATCTGCGCTCTGCTGCGCTTTGGCCTGGTCCATGGTCCGTTCGCGACATGCCGTCGTGGTTCACGATCAGGTAGATGAAGACGCCGAGGAACGGCACGACGATCACGAAGATGATCCAGAGGACCTTCGTGAAGCCGGACGTGTCGTGCCGGCGGAACAGGTCCGTGAAGACCGTGATCAGAAGCCAGAACCAGATGATCCAGGCGAAGATGACGAGCATCGTCCAGAGGACGTCGAGAAATGGGTAGTCAGCAGCAACCAACATCGAACCTCCTGTTCTCCGAGTACGGCGTACTCTCCCAGACGCCGCGAGCGCTGTCGAATCCGCATCGCCGTCTCACCCCGGGTGAAGCGCCGCTCGCGGGCGATCGGCAGACGGAAGGATGGTAGCGTCGGCGGCACCGGCGCCGCGCATCGCCGGGTGCCGACCCGCCAGAAGCCCGCGGGTCGGTCAGGTCGCCAGAACGCGTCGAGGAGGTCGGCAGTGACACTCAAGCACCCGAGCGCAGCTTCGGCGAAGGCGTCCGAGCTGAGCATCGGCCCGCGGTTCGGGCTCGCCGGCGGCGCCGTTCCCCGCCACGAGCTTCCGCAGGGCGAGATGCCACCCGACGTCGCCTACCAGGTGATCCACGACGAGCTGATGCTCGACGGCAACGCGCGGCTCAACGTCGCGACGTTCGTCACGCACCTGGATGGAGCCCCAGGCCGAGCGGCTGATCGCCGAGTGCCTCGACAAGAACATGATCGACAAGGACGAGTACCCGCAGACGGCCGAGATCGAGTCCCGCTGCGTCGGGATCCTGAGCCGACCTCTGGCACGCGCCCGACGCGCGAGCAGGCGACCGGCTGCTCGACGACGGGGTCGAGCGAGGCCGCGATGCTCGGCGGGCTGGCGCTCAAGCGCCGCTGGCAGAAGCGGCCGTGCCGCCGAGGGCAAGCCGGCCGACAAGCCCAACCTCGTGATGGGCATCAACGTCCAGGTCTGCTGGGAGAAGTTCGCGAACTACTGGGACGTCGAGATGCGGCTCGTGCCCATGGAGGGCGACCGCTTCCACCTGTCGGCCGAGGAGGCCGTGAAGCTCTGCGACGAGAACACGATCGGCGTCGTCGCCGATCCTCGGCTCGACGTTCGACGGCTCGTACGAGCCGGTGAAGGAGATCTGCGACGCGCTCGACGCGCTCCAGCGCGAGACCGGGCTCGACGTCCCGGTGCACGTCGACGGCGCGTCCGGCGCGTTCGTCGCGCCGTTCCTCGACCCCGACCTCGAGTGGGACTTCCGGCTGCCGCGCGTCGCCTCGATCAACGCGTCCGGCCACAAGTACGGCCTCGTGTACCCGGGCGTCGGCTGGGTCGTCTGGCGCGACGCCGACGCGCTGCCCGGAGGACCTCATCTTCTGGGTCAACTACCTCGGCGACAACATGCCGACGTTCGCGCTCAACTTCTCCCGCCCGGGCGCGCAGGTCGTCGCGCAGTACTACAACTTCCTCCGGCTCGGGTTCGACGGCTACCGGCAGGTGCACGGCTACGCGCGGGAGGTCGCGACGCGTCTCTGCCGAGCGCATCGCCGGAGCTCGGTCCGTTCGAGCTCCTGACGCGCGGGGACGAGCTGCCGGTGTTCGCCTTCACGCTCACGGACGAGGTCGACAACTTCACCGTCTACGACGTCTCGAACGCCCTGCGCGAGCGCGGGCTGGCAGGTGCCGGCCTACGCGTTCCCGGCGAACCGGACCGACCTCGACGCCCTCCGGGTGGTCGTCAGGCGCGGGTTCACCCACGACCTCGCCGACCTGCTCGTCGCCGACCTCGAGCGACAGCTGCCTCGCCTCCAGCGCCAGCCCGAGCCCGTGCACGACGCCTGGAGCGGAGCGGCGTTCGCCCACTGAGCCTCGATGTGCCGCTGGCTCGCATACTCGGGAACGCCGGTCCTCCTGGAGGAGCTGCTCTACAAGCCAGCGCACTCGCTGATCGACCAGAGCCTCCACTCGCGGCTCGGGGTCGAGACGACGAACGGCGACGGGTTCGGCATCGGCTGGTACGGCGAGACGCGAGACGCCGGCCGTCTTCAAGAGCGTCGAGCCGGCCTGGAACGACCGCAACCTGCGCGAGCTCGCGGGCAGCGTCCGCTCCGGCCTCGTCTTCGCCCACATCCGCGCGTCGACCGGGACGCCGGTGCAGCAGACGAACTGCCACCCGTTCCGCCACGGCCGCTGGCTGTGGATGCACAACGGCTCGATCGCGCGGTTCCACGACGTCAAGCGCGACCTCATGCTCGCGGTCGACCCGTCGCTCTATCCCGCAGATCGAGGGCTCGACCGATTCGGAGACGTTCTTCTTCCTGGCCCTGACGCTCGGGCTCGAGGACGACCCGCCGGCGGCGGTCGAGCGCGCGGTCGGGCTGATCGAGCACGTCGGCCGCGGCCACGGGATCGAGCACCCGATCCAGATGACCGTCGCGACGACCGACGGCCGGAGCGTCTGGGCATTCCGCTACTCGAGCGAGGGCGAGTCGCGATCGCTCTTCTTCTCGACGAGGGTCGACACGCTCCGCGCGCAGTACCCCGACAACCCGGTGCTCCACGCGCTCTCCGACGAGACGCGCCTCGTCGTCTCCGAGCCGCTCGGCGACCTCGCGGGCGCGTGGAACGAGGTGCCCGAGTCGAGCTACGGCGTCGTCCACGAGGGACAGGACGAGCTCCATCCCTTCGTCCCGCGCACGCCGGCGTAGGCCGTCCCGCGACCCGACCCGAGCGTCACCCGGGTGAACGGCCCGGGGGTCGGCCCGCGTGCTCGGCGATCAGCGCTCTAGGATGGGCGCGAAGCGCACATCGCGGGAGCGGCGAACCGCCTCCTGCCGGGACGTCCGAACGAAGGAGGCACGATGTCGACCTCATACGCTCGCCTCGTCTCGGGACGCGTGACATGACGAAGACACTGTGGTTGATCCTGCTCGGCGTCGTGCTCGCCGGCGGGGCCGTCCTGATCGGCGTCCTCGGGAGCGGCGGCGGCGAGTCGCAGGCCGACGCCCAGAAGGCATTCTGCTCGAGCGTGAGCACGCTGAGCGGCTCGATCGGCGACCTCACCGGCCTGAGCCCCACCACGGCGTCGAAGTCCGACTACCAGTCGGCAGTCGACACCATCCAGAGCAACTGGGACACCGTCTCGAGCGATGCGTCCGATCTGAAGGACGTGACGACGAGCCAGCTCTCGAGTGCCTGGGACACGTTCGAGTCGGACGTGCAGGCGGTGCCCGACGACGCGTCGGTGAGCGACGCGCTCGACGGCATCAAGTCCGCCGCGCAGACGTTCGGCTCGTCGGTCTCGTCGACGCTCAGCGGTCCCGACTGCTCGTAGGCCGAACAACGCTCGCGTGAGCGCGATCCGGACGAAGGACGTGCGGAGGTGACCTGGGGCACTCGCTTCCGCATCGGACAGTTCGTGCGCGGGAGCATCTGGCTGATCCCGGTCCTCGGCGGCGTCACCGGCTCGCTGTGCGGGATCCTGGCGGCTGACCCCGGACGTCACCTCGACCTCCCCGCGAGCTGGACCTACTCGGCCGGGACGGCGCAAGCCGTGCTCGCCGCGGTGGTCGGCGCAAGCGTCGGGCTTACGGGCTTCGTCGTGACGGTCTCCGTCCTGATCGTGCAAATGGCGACCGGGACGTTCTCGGCGCGTTACATGCGGATCTTCTATCGCGACTGGATGCTCAAGGCCGTGCTCGCCCTCCTGGTCGGCACGCTCACGTTCTCCTACTCGCTCCTGCGGCGGGTGGAGCAGGACTCGGTGCCGAGTCTCGGCGTGACACTCGCCGGGTTCTTCCTCGCGGGTGGGGTCCTCCTCTTCCTCGTCTTCCTGAACCGCTCGATCCACCGGCTGCGCCCCGTGGCGGTGGCGGCGCTCGTGGCGCAGGCCGGCCGCCGATCGTTCGAGGAGACGGTGAAGGAGGCGGAGGGGCCCGACGCGCCCGTGTACCTGCCCGCTCCGTACGCCGGCCCGGCGCCGCCGGACATCGTCGTTCGCAGCCTCCATGCGGGTGCCGTCCAGGCTATGGACGTCCGCGGCCTGGCCCGATTCGCACGCGAGGCCGGCTGTCTCGTCGTGATCCGGCCGGCGGTCGGCGACTTCGTGCCCGAGGGAGCGACGCTGTTCGAGGTCTACGGCGCGGCCGGCGGCGAGGTCGCGGCCGCCGACCGCCTGCGGTCGATGATGGTTTTCGGCGTCGAGCGGACGATCGAGCAGGACCCCACGTACGCGATTCGCGTGATGGTCGACATCGCGATCCGGGCGCTGTCGCCCGCCGTCAACGATCCGACCACCGCCGTACAGGTCCTCGACCACCTCGGCGACACGCTGCGGCTCCTCGGAGCGACGCGGCTGCCCGACCCCGTCGAGGCGGAGAACGTGGCCGCGCCGGGTCTCGTGGTCCGGACGCGGCGCTGGGAGGACGTCGTCGAGCTGGCCTTCACGGAGATCCGCCAGTACGGCGGCTCGTCCGTTCAGGTGGTCAGGCGGTTGCGGGCGCTGCTCGAGGACCTGCGCGAACGGGTGCGACCGGAGCACCGGCAGGCGGTCGAGGACGAGCTCACCCGGCTCGACGCCACGGTCGCGAAGCACTGGGGCGACTCGGTCGACCTCGACCTCGCGAGCACGGCGGATGGCCAGGGCATCGGCGGGCCGAGCGTCCAGAAGGTGCGATGATGGTCGACGCCATGGGAACGCTGGCGGTGACGACGGTCGATCTCGCGCGGATCCAGTTCGCCACGACCTCGCTCTACCACTTCCTCTTCGTCCCGCTGACGCTCGGGCTCGCGCCGCTCGTCGCGGTCATGCAGACGCTCTGGTACCGGGGCAAGGGCGACCACTGGCTTCGCCTCACGCGCTTCTTCGGCACGCTGATGCTGATCAACTTCGCGATCGGCGTCGCGACGGGGCTCGTGCAGGAGTTCCAGTTCGGGATGAACTGGTCGATCTATTCCGAGTTCGTGGGGGACGTGTTCGGCGCGCCGCTTGCGATCGAAGGGCTCGCGGCCTTCATGCTCGAGTCGACGTTTCTCGGCCTCTGGATCTTCGGGTGGGACCGGCTCTCGCGCCGCGTCCACCTGGCGACGGTGTGGTTGTTTGCCATCGGAAGCTGGGCGTCGGCGTTCTTCATCATCTCGGCGAACTCCTGGATGCAGCGGCCAGTCGGCTCGACTGTCACCGACGGCCGCGCAGAGCTGACCGACGTCTGGGAGCTCTTCTCGAACCGCTTCGGGATCTGGGCCTACGTCCACGTGCTGCTCGTCGGGCTCACGACGGCGGCGGTCGTGATCTTCGGCGTTGCCTGCTGGCACCTCGTCCGCGGTCGAAACCAGGAGCTGTTCCGGCACGCGGCGAAGCTCGCGCTGATCGTCGGCCTCCCGATCTCGGCTGTGAACCTCGGCGTCGGCAGCCAGATGGGCGTCGTGGTCACCGACTACCAGCCGATGAAGATCGCCTCGACGGAGGCGCAGTGGGACACGTGCCAGCCCTGTGCGTTCTCGCTTTTCCAGATCGGCGGCTTTACGGTCGACGACCAGACACCGTCGTTCTCGATCCAGGTCCCGCACCTCCTGTCGATCCTCGCGACCCTTTCCTGGGACGGCGAGGTACAGGGGATGAACGAGCTGCAGGCGGCTGACCAGTCCGAGTACGGCGCCGGCGACTACATCCCGCCGACACGGACGACGTACTGGAGCATGCGGGTCATGGCCTATGCCGGCACGCTCGTCTTCCTCGTCCTCGCGCTGGGGGCGTTCCTGTACCGGCGCGGGAAGCTCGCGTCGACGCGGTGGTTCCTCTGGCTCGGGGTCCTGACGATCCCGCTTCCGTACGCGGCGGCGCTCGCCGGCTGGGTGCTCTCGGAGGTCGGGCGACAGCCGTGGATCGTGTGGGGCCTGCTGAAGACGGCGGACGCCAACTCACCGAGCGTGTCGACGGCCACGATCGCCACCAGCCTCGGCGTCTTCGTCGCCCTGTACGCGGCGCTTCTCGTCGTGGATGTCGTCCTCATGCGCCGGTACGCACGCGTCGACCCGCCCGAGGTCGGCGGCGAGGGCGACGAGTTCGCCCTGCCGGCGGTGGAGTACTGATGGACCTCGAGACGTTCTGGTTCTGCCTCATCGTCGTGGTCTGGGCGATGTACTTCCTGCTCGAAGGGTTCGACTTCGGCGTCGGGATGCTGCTGCCGTTCGTCCCACGCTCGGACGAGGAGCGGAGCACGACCCTGCGAACGATCGGACCGGTCTGGGACGCGAACGAGGTCTGGCTCGTCGTGGCCGGAGGTGCCACCTTCGCGGCGTTCCCGGCCTGGTACGCGACGATGTTCTCGGGCTTCTACCTGGCGCTCCTGCTCATTCTCTTCTTCCTCATCGTCCGCGTCGTCTCGTTCGAGTGGCGCTCGAAGAGCGAGAGCCCGCGCTGGCGCGCGGTCTGGACGTGGGCGAACACGATCGGGAGCTTCGGCGCCGCGCTCGTCTGGGGCGTCGGGCTCTCGAACCTCCTCGGCGGCGTCCCGATCGGAGCGGACGGCCACTACGCCGGCACCTTCTGGGATCTCTTCTCCCCCTACACGGTGGTCGCCGGTGTCGCCGTCGTGCTGCTGTTCGCCTTCCACGGCGCGACGTTCCTCACCCTGCGGACGGTCGGCGAGCTGCACGCCCGCGCCGAGCATGCGGCGCGGCGCCTTGCGATCCCGGCGGTCGTCGTCGGCGCCGTCTTCGTCGCCTGGACGGTCGCCGTCGCGATCGACCGCAACGACAAGGATCTCTTCCCGCCCGTGCTGCCGGCCGCCGCTCTCGATCGTGGCGCTCGCGCTCGCCGTCGTCTTCGTCCTGCTCGGACGCAACGGGCAGGCGTTTGCGATGACGGGGCTCGGGATCGTCGCAGCGGTCGTGACGCTGTTCACGAGCCTGTACCCGCGGGTGATGGTGTCGAGCCCGGACTTCGGGAACAGCCTCACCGTCGACGGCGCCGCTTCCTCGCACTACGCGCTCGCGGTCATGACTGTCGTCGCGCTGATCTTCGTGCCGGTCGTGCTCCTGTACCAGGGCTGGACGTACTACGTCTTCCGCCACCGCGTCGGCGACGCGCCCGAGACCGTCGGCTGACCGGCACTCGACAGCCGGCGCGGCTCCCCCGCAGGCAGTGCCCGCGAGGGAGCCGCGCCGCCCGTCACCTCTAGGCGGCGTCGTCCTCGTCGAGCTCGGCCGCCTCGAGCGCGAAGCCGAGCGCGCGCACGATGTTGCCGGTCGCTGACGCGACCCGTGCCGTGCCCACGATCGGGGCGACCGCCGCCAGCACGCCCTGCACGTCCTCGAGGCCGAAGCCGAGCTCGCTCGCGGCGCCGAGGTTCAGCAGGTAGGACGCGGGCGGTGCGTCGACCGCCACGAGCGCGGCGAGCCGGACGAGCATCAGCTCGTCCGAATCGAGGCTCGACGCCTCGAGCGAGTCGGCCGTCATCGATGCGAGCAGGTCGAGGACCGGGGTGTCGGTGTCGTCTGCCATGGTGCTCTCCTTTCGTCGGTGGTTCGTTGCGGATCTCACGCAGGCGACTGCTGCGGTGCTGTCGGGTGGGGCTGCCGGCCGGCACGGCCGACTCGTCCTTGGCGTGGTACGCGGCGCGCAGCTCCTCCTCGCGCTCGTGCCGTGGGTAGAAGAAGTAGACGAGCGCCATGCCCGCGGCGATCGCCACCATCGCGCCGACGTACGCCCAGTCGCCGCCGTCGAGGAACGACTGCTTCGCCGCGGCCGTGATCTGGCTTGCGTACTGCGGGTGCTGCTGCGCGAGGTCCTCGGCGCTCGCGAAGGACAGCTGGAGCTGCGCCTGCGTCGCGTCGGTGACGTTCTTGCCCGACTGGTCGATCGCCTGGCCCATCGCAGACGCGTAGCCGAGGGTGAGGAGCGCGCCGAGCACGGACGTCATCACGGCGCCCCCCAGGTCGCGCTGCAGGTCGGCGGTTCCCGACGCCATGCCGACGCGTCGGACCGGCACGGAGCCCGTCAGCGAGTTGGACGACGGCGTGCCGGCGAGCCCGACGCCCGCGCCGAGGAAGCAGAGCGGGAGCGCGACCTTCCAGTAGGCGATGTCGTCCTTCCAGAGCAGCAGCATCAGGACGAACGCGATCAGCAGGAGCGCCTGCCCCGTCAGCAGCGTCTGGCGCGAGCCGTTCGCCTGCACGAGCTTCGCCGAGCGCGGCGCCACGAGGACCATGAAGACGACCGCAGGCAGGATCGCGGCGCCCGCCTCGAGGGTCGAGTAGCCGAGGACGTTCTGCAGGAACTGCTGGTTCACGAACATCGCGGCCATCAGCGAGCCGAAGACGATGATCCCGGCGCATCCGGCCACCCAGAACGTCGGGCGCGCCGCGATCCGGAGGTCGTAGAGCGGGTTCCTGGCCCGACGCTGGCGCAGGACGAACAGCACGCCTGCCACGAGCGCGACCGCGAGCAGGACGAGCGCGAGCGTCGTCTCGTTCGGCACCGGCATGAAGTTGATCGCGACGACCAGGCCGCCGACCAGGATGGCCGAGAGGACACCGCCGAGGTTGTCGACCGGCTCGGTCGACTCGTTCACATGGGCCGGGACGAGAATCATCGCGAGCACCAGAGCGAGCACGGCGAGGGGCAGCGTCACGAGGAACACCGATCCCCAGTCGAAGTGCTCGAGGAGCAGGCCGGAGACCAGAGGGCCGAGCGCGGCGATGCCGCCGCCGAGCGCGGACCAGAGCGCGATCGCCTTCGTCCGCCCCGGGCCGGACCAGAGCGCCGTGACGAGCGCGAGCGTTGTCGGGTAGGCCATGCCCGCCGCCAAGCCGCCGCCTACGCGTGCGAGGAACAGCACCTCGTCGGAGGGTGCGAACCCTGCGAGGATCGAGGCCGGGATCGTGAAGCCCATCCCGAGGACGATCATCAGCTTGCGGCCGTAGCGGTCGCCCAGGGCGCCGAACCAGAGGACCGACGCAGCGAGACCGAGCGAGTAGCCGACCGCGATCAGGTTCAGCGTCGTCTGCGACGAGTCGAAAGCCTCCCCGATGTCCGGCAGGGCGACATTGGCGACGGAGAGGTTGAGGTTCGCGACCCCCGCGACGAGGATGAGCGCCCCCAGGACGAGCCCGGCCCGCTCGGGTGCCGTGCTCTCGGTCGCTCCACCCGCGGGTCCCGCTGTCGAGGTCATGCCCTCATCCTCTCCCACCCCTGGAGTGTCGCGCCCATCGAGCCGTCACCCCCGGTGAACCACCAACCTATAGTTCTCGCCCGTGGACGATGTCGCCGCGATCCTCGCGCTGTCGGCGGCGGTGCTGTTCGCGCTCGCAGCGACGCTCTGGCAGAAAGCTGCGCTGAACCTGGAAGGGGTCTCGTTCCGACATCCACTGTCCTTCCTCGTGCTGCTCGGGCAATGGCTGTGGCTCCTCGGGCTCGCCGCGCAGATCGTCGGGGTCGTGCTCCAGGCGGCCGCGCTCGACCGCGGTCGCGTGTCGATCATCCAGCCGCTGCTCGTCACGACGGTGATCTGGGCGCTGCCGCTCGGCTACTTCCTCACGCACCAGACCATCGGCCGGCGGGAGGTCCTCGGCGCGGCGATCATTGTCGTCGGCCTGGCCGGGTTCGCATCCTTCGGTGACCCGGCCGCGGGGATCGACGACGCCTCCGGCGCCGACTGGGCGATCGCGATCATCGTGATCTGCCTCGCCTGCGTTGCGCTGCTCTTGTTCGCGAACCGCGGCACGCTCTCGACGAGGGCCGCGGTGCTCGGGACGATCGCCGGGATGCTGTACGGGCTCTCCGCGACGCTCATGAAGACCGTCGTCGAGAGCCTCCACGCAGATGGCCTTGCGGACGTGATCACGGGCTGGGAGTTCTGGGTATGGGCCACCGCGGGCATTGTCGGGTTCCTGTTCCAGCAGCTCTCGCTCTCGACCGGGAAGCTCGTTCCGTCGGTGGCGACGGTGTCGGTGGCGAACCCCGTCGTCAGCGTCATGCTCGGGGCGCTCGTGCTCCTCGAGCGGCTCGACCGGAACCCGCCCTGGCACGCCGTGGTCGCGGTCGCGTCGCTCGGATTGGCGCTGTTCGGCGCGGTGGTCATCTCCTCCGCGCGCGAGAGGGACCGTGGAGAGGCGTCGCCGGGAGGGTCGGCTCCGCAGCTCTCCCCGGCGCTGTGACCGCGGGCGCGGCGCCGACGGCTTGGCTCTTCACCCGGGTGGATTGCACCGGCGGTGCGAAGACGCTCCGGCGGGCGGACTAGGCTCCTCCTGATGTCCGAGGCCGCGGTCACGCTCGAGCGCCCGTCGAAGCAACGCCGGATCGTCAAGATCGTCGCCTGGGTCGCCGGTCTCGTCGTGGTGCTCGCGCTGCTCCATCTCGCAGGCGTCGACGTGTGGGGCTGGCTCACCCAGCTGTGGGACACGGTCTCGAGCATCTCGTTCGTCTACATCGTCCTCGGGTGCCTGTTCCAGGGCCTCCAGACGACGCTCACCGCGCTCGGCTGGTACGGGATCCTCCGCTACGCGTACCCGGGAGGCGTGACGTACATGCCGGTGCTGGCCGCGTACGCGGCGGGCGTCGCCCTCAACAACTTCCTGCCCGCGAACATTGGGACGTTCGTGACCCTCGTCATGTATCTCGCGGTCGTCCGGGGCTCGACCTTCCCGGGGATCCTGGCCGGCTACGTCGTCCAGAAGATCTTCTACTTCGTGATCGGGACGCTGATCTACGTCTACCTCTTCAGTCAGGTCGCAGGCTCCTTCGATTTCCAGTTCGGCGACGAGCGCGACGCGATCACGAACCATCCCGTGCTCGTGCTCGGGATCATCGGCGGTGGGCTCTTCCTCGTGGTGCTCCTGCTGCGCATCTTCTGGCGCTGGGTCAAGGGCATGTGGGAGAAGGCGAAGAAGGGCGCAGCGATCCTCGGGGACTTCCGTGCCTACGTGAAGCTCGTCCTGCTCCCCCAGATGGGCGGGTACGTCGCCAAGGTGCTCGTGATCATCGTGTTCCTCGCCGCCTACTCGATCCCGGTGACGTTCGGCTCCGTGATGAGCGTGCTCGGGTCCAACCAGCTCGCGAACCTCCTCTCCTTCACGCCCGGAGGCGTCGGCGTGAACCAGGCGTTCAACACGTTCGCGCTCGACAGCTACACGGACGCCACCACTGCCACCGCCTACTCGGTCGGGCAGCAGCTGGTCACGACCGCCTTCAACGTCGCCTTCGCGGTAGTGCTGATCTGCGTCGTCTTCGGCTGGAGCGGCGGCTCGAAGCTCGTCAAGGACTCCTACGTCGACGCAAAGGAGCGGGCGGCGGACATGAAGGCGAGCCGCGGCAAGGGGCTCGAGGCGATCGACGGCGAGGACGAAACCGGCGAGAATTGACCAGGCGGCCGACCGTGGCTCAGGTCAGCGTTCCCGCCTCGATCGCGTCGAACTCCGCCTGCGTGATAGCGCCGCTGTCGAGCAGGCGCTTCGCCCGCTCGATCTCCGCGGACGCGCTGGCCCCGTCGGCTCGCGGGGCGCGGCCGCCGTCCGTGCCGTGAAGGTGTCCGTGCCCTGCGCTTCGCCGTGCCGGACACCCGTTCACCCAGGTGAGCCCGCGACCGGATTGACGCGGGGCGCGCGCGGGGGAAGCATGCTGTACCCCATGACGCACCCGATGACATCGTGCCGGTGACCGACCAGCCGTCCGCGGCGCCTGCGTCGGAGACCGCTTGGCAGGAGGAGCGCCTGCGCTTCAGGCCGGTCCACATCGTGCGGACATGGCTCATCTCCGCGATCGGGCTGCTCGTCGCCGCCTGGGTCGTGCCGGGGGCGCACGTCAACGGTTTCTGGGCGGCGCTCCTCGTCGCTGCGGTGATCGCCGCTCTCAACGCGATCCTGCCGCCGATCATCGCCGCGATCCGGCTCCCCCTCACGCTCGTCTTCGGGTTCCTCGCGATCCTCGTGCTCGACGCGCTGATGCTGCTCGCGGCCGACGCGCTCACCGACGACCGCATGAGCGTCGACAGCTTCTGGTGGGCGCTCCTCGTCGCGTTGCTCGCCACCGCGGTGACGCTCGTGATCGAGGTGATCGTCGGGGTCGACGACGACAGCGAGTTCTCCTTCCGCGTCGTCCAGCGCATCGCGCGCCGGACGGCGACGCCCGTCCGGACGGACGCGCCGGGGATCATCTTCCTGGAGATCGACGGCCTCGCGCTTCCCGTGCTGCGCCGGGCGATGCGGGACGGCAACGCGCCGCACATGGCCCGATGGCTCGCCGAGGACGGATACGCGCTGAGCGGGTGGGAGACCGACCTCTCCTCGCAGACCGGCGCGAGCCAGGCTGGGATCCTGCTCGGCTCGAACGCCGACATTCCGGCGTTTCGGTGGGTCGAGAAGGAGACCGCCACGGTGATGACCTGCTCGGCGCCCGCCGACTGCGCCGAGCTCGAGCGGCGCCACGCCAGCGACAAGGGGCTGCTTCTCGACGGCGGCGCGAGCCGCGGCAACCTGCTCTCCGGCCAGGCCGACGAGGTGATCCTCACGGTCAGCCGGATCGAGAGGGAGAAGCGCGCGAACCCGGGCTACCGAGCCTTCTTCGCCAACGGCTTCAACGTCATGCGCGTGCTCGTGCTGTTCGGCTGGGAGGTGCTCCTCGAATGGACCGCCGCCCTCCGCGCAAGGCGCCGGGACGTGCGGCCGCGCGGGCATCGCGGGGGCGTCTACCCGTTCATGCGGGCCGCGATGTGCGTCGTCGTTCGCGACCTGATCGTCCAGTCGGTGCTCACCGACATGATGGCCGGGCGCGCCGCCGTGTACGCGACGTTCTCGAGCTACGACGAGGTCGCCCACCACTCGGGCCTCGAGCGCGCGGATACGCTGGAGGCACTGCGCAAGCTCGACCACCAGTTCGGTCGCATCGCGCGGGGCTGCCGGTACGCCCCGCGGCCCTACGAGATCGTCGTCCTCTCCGACCACGGGCAGACCCAGGGCGCCACGTTCAAGCAGCGGAACGGCTTCGGTCTCGACGAGCTCGTCGAAGCGCTCGCTCGAGTCGGCCGACGTGACTTCGCTTGTGAGCGGCGACGAGCACGATCGCGCCGTCGGCACTGCCTTCGGGGAGGCGACGGGCCGGCCGGTCAACGAGAAGCGGGCGAAGAACGACGTGTCGGACGAGGACGTGGTCGTGCTCGCATCGGGAAACCTCGGGCTCGTCTACCTGATGGACGAGCCGCGACGCATGACGCGCGAGGAGATCGACGCACGGCATCCGCGGCTCCTCCCGGCGCTCGCCGCGCACCCGCATGTCGGCTGGCTCCTCGTTCGCTCGGGCGAGCACGGCGCTCTCGTTGTCGGCCCTCGCGGCACGCGCTACCTGGCCGATGGGCGTGTCGAGGGCGAGGACCCGCTGGGCGCGTTCCCGCCGAACGCGGCGAGGCATCTGCTCCGCACCGACGGCTTCTCCAACGTCGCCGACATCATGGTCGGCTCGTTCTACGACCCCCAGCTCGACGAAGGCTGCGCCTTCGAGGAGCTGATCTCGTTCCACGGCGGGCTCGGCGGCCCGCAGACCGAGCCGTTCATCCTCCATCCGTCGCGCCTTGAGCTCCCCGCAGAGCCGATCGTCGGCGCGGAGTCCGTCAACGCTGTCCTGCGTGGCTGGCGTGCCTCGCTCGACGGGGCCGCCGACACGCGTGCCGACACACTCCCGACCACCGAGGTGACCGCATGACGACCGCCGACACTCCGTCCACCGGGCCGTCGCGGGCCCGCATCATCGCCGCGCGGACGCTCGTCGTCGTCGGCGTCGTGTTCGTCGCTGTCAGCCTGCTCGCGAACTGGGTCAAGCGCGAGGCTCTGGATCCCGACACGTTTCGCACCACCTCAGAGGAGCTGATCGCACACCCGGCGATCCAGGATCAGGTCGCGCAGGCGATGGTCGACCAGCTGTACGCGAACGTCGACGTCTCGGCCCAGCTGCAGCAGAAGCTGCCGCCGAACCTCCAGGCCCTGGCCGCGCCGATCGCGGGTCTCGGGCAGGAGGCGATCGACCGGGCCGCCACGGAGCTGCTCGGGCGGCCCCGCGTCCAGACGCTCTTCGTCACGGCGGCGTCTCTCGCGCAAAGCCAGGTCGTCAAGGTGCTCGACGGCGATACGACGCGCCTTTCCACGACCAACGGCGACGTGGTGCTCGACCTTCACCCGCTCGTCGTCCAGCTGGGGGACCGATTCGGCTTCCTCGGGGACGTCTCCACCCAGTTGCCACCGGACGCAGGGCGCATCACGATCCTCAAGTCGGACGAGCTCGACACCGCACAGAGCCTCACACAGCTCCTCAAGACGGTCGCCGACTGGATCTGGATCCCGGCGCTCATCGCCTGGGCGGTAGCGCTCTGGCTCGTGCCCCGGCGGCGGCGCAAGGAGGTGCGTGCGATCGCGGTCGGGCTGATCGTCGCCGGCGTGGCGCTGCTCGTGATCCGTCGGGTCGCCGGCTCGTACCTCGTCGACAACCTCACGAGCTCGGACTCGGTGCGCCCCGCGGTCGACGCATTCTGGACGATCCTCTCGGACGGGCTGGCCGAGGCGGCGTGGGTCGTGGTCTTCATCGGGGTGATCGGCGCACTCGGCGCGTGGCTGACCGGCGAGGGGAGGCGCGCCGTCGCCGTCCGGAGATGGCTCGGCCCGTCGCTCGCCAACGTCGGCATCGCGTGGGCGGTGTACGCGGCGGTGCTGCTGGTCGTCGTGTGGGTCCTCCCGCTGCACCGGTTCGTCACGACGGCGATCCTCATCGTCCTGGGCGCGATCGGGTTCGAGATCGCGAGGCGCCAGATCGTCCGCGAGTACGAGGCTGAGGGCCCTGCGCCGCCGCGAGACGGCGTCACGATGCCCTGGAGTAAGCCCGCACCGGCGCCCGCGACGGCGCAGGTCGACGAGCTCGAGCGCCTCGCGCGCCTGCGCTCGGACGACCTCCTGACCGACGAGGAGTACGCGGCGGCGAAGGGTCGGCTGCTGCCGCCGTCCGGGACGTAGACGTCAGAGGGAGAGGGACTCGCCGGGCGAGAGGATGCGCACCGCGACGTCCGGCGCCCGCCGGGCGGCCGCGGCGCTGAACGCGACCTGCGGCTCGGCGAGGTACCTCGGGACGGCGCGGAGCCCCATGTACAGCGGGGCGTATGTCCCCCAGTGGATCGGGACGGCGATCCTCGGGCGCAGCCGCGCGATCGCCTCGGCGGCGCCCTCGGGATCGAGGTGCGCGCCCCGGCCGAGGCTCGGCCCCCAGCCCCAGATCGGCACGAGGGCGAGGTCGAGATCCGGGACGAGCCCATCCATCTCCGCGAACAGGTCGGTGTCCCCCGCGAAGTAGATCCGGCGCGAGCCGAGCACCGTGTAGCCGACCGCCGGCGCGCGGGCGGGGTAGGGCGGCCGCGACCCGTCGTGCGCGGCGAACGTCGCCTGTACTTGCACCGCCCCGATCGCGAGCTCCTCGCCCACGGCGAGCTCGTGCACCTCGCGGAAGCCCTGGCGGCGGAGGAGCGGGCCGAGCCCGCGCGGCACGACGAGCGGTGTCCTCCGGCCGAGCCGCTGGAGCGAGCCGATGTCGAGGTGGTCGTGATGCGCGTGCGAGAGGAGGACGGCGTCGACCCCGCGGAGCGCGTCGCGGTCGATCGGCACCCGTCGCCGCAGGTGGGCGACGAGCACGCGGAGGAGCGGGTCGGTCAGCAGGCGAACGCCGTCGAGCGAGATCAGGACCGTCGAGTGGCCGACCCACCGGACCTCCGCCTTCGTGCCCCCGGATCCCTCCACCAGCCGATCGTAGGGGCTCACCCGTCCCGTCGGGCGGCCCGCCTCGCTCACACGAGGGTCTACGGAGCGGCACAGGCCGTTCCCAGCCCCGGTTGCGACAGTCGAACCACGCCCGCAGCGGGCGGTAATCGACGAGAGGAGACGGAAGAATGGGCACCACCACCAGCAGGATGCGCCTCGAGAAGACGATGGTCGCCGGGGCGATTGCCGTGGGACTCGCCGCCGGGAGCTACGGCATCGCGAGCGCGGCGAGCGGCGGCTCGGGGTCGGGCGCGTCGGGAGCCGCCGGCGACGCAGGCAGCACCGTCGCAGGCGTCCGCTCCGCCGGGAGGGACGCCGTGGGGCGGGCAGCGGAGTGACGAGACCCTGCTCGAAGGCGACACGGCCGCAAAGGTGACCGCAGCCGCCGAGGCGAAGGTTCCCGGCGGCACCGTTGCCCGCGTCGAGACGGACGCCGACGGTCATGCGAAGTACGAGGCTCACATGACGAAGGCGGACGGAACGCCCGTCACCGTCTACGTGGACGAGTCGTTCGCGGTGGTCGGCGTCGAGACCCGCTGAGCGGGCGGCGACGCGCTCCACAAAGAGGGCCCGCCCGTGTCGGGGCGGGCCCCGATGCGCCGGACGCGTCGGGCATCGACGACCCTCGCGACCACTTCGCCGCCCGAGCGTACGATTCTCAGGTGATTCACAGGTCATCCGGCATCGGTCTCAGGCGGTTCACAGGAGCCGCTGGCACGGTGTGCGCATGAGCAGTCTCAGGGAGCACGCGAACGGCGGGGGGAAGATCCTCGTCGTCGACGACGAGACGCTCGATCGTCGACGCGGTCGCGACCGCACTGCGCTACGAGGGCTTCGACGTGGAGGAGGCGACGACCGGCCGCGAGGCGCTCGCGACGGTCGCGCGGTTCGATCCCGACCTGATCGTGCTCGACTGGATGCTCCCCGACGTCGACGGCGTCGAGGTCGGCCGCCGCCTGCGCGAGCGCGGGCACCGAAGACGCGATTCTCTTCCTCACCGCGAAGGACGCGGTCGAGAACAAGGTCGAGGCGCTGCGCGCCGGCGGCGACGACTACGTGACGAAGCCGTTCAGCCTCGCCGAGGTCGTCGCCCGCGTGCAGGCGATCCTCCGCCGCACCGCGGGCGACCTGCCCGGCGACGTGCTGCGCTACGCCGACCTGACGCTCGACGAGAGCCGCCACGAGGTCTTCCGCGGCGACACGCAGCTCCAGCTGACGGCGACCGAGTTCGCGCTCCTGCGCTTCTTCCTGCTCAACCCGCGGCGGGTCCTCTCGAAGGGGCAGATCCTCCAGAACGTCTGGCGGTACGACTTCGGCGGCAACTCGAACGTCGTCGAGACGTACGTGAGCTACCTGCGCCGCAAGCTCGACGCCGCCGGGCCGCCGCTCATCAGGACGGTGCGGCAGGCGGGCTACATGCTCGAAGCCTCGTAGCCGTGGGCAAGCGCCTGTCGCTGCGTGCGCGCCTCCTGCTCGGCGTCGTCGCGCTCGCGGCGGTCGGGCTCCTCGTCGCCGACGTCGCGACGTACTCCTCGCTGCGCTCGTTCCTGCTCGACCGCACCGACTCGACGCTCGACGACACGGCGCACACCCGTGCGCCGCGCCCGGCCCCTGCCGGCGGGATCCGGTCACGGCCGACCTCCCGGGGACGTTCGTCGCAGGTGCGGTCGCTCGACGGCTCGACGGTGATCGCCACGCTGCCCGGCGCGTCGGTCCCCGGCGAAGGCGTCCCGTCGCCCGCGCATGCCCGACACGGTGACGCCGCCGACAGGGCACGACCGCGGACCGGGAGGCCGTGCGCTACTTCACGGTGTCCGGCGAGGACGGACGGCGCGGCGTACCGGGTGCGAGCGTCGATCGCGGAGCGACGACCGGGCGATGCTCGTCGCTCGCGACCTCGCTCTCGGACGTCGACTCGACGCTCGACCGGCTGCTCCTGATCGAGCTCGTCGTCACCGCCGTCGTGCTCGGCGGCGATCATCGCGCTCGGCCTCTGGCTCGTCCGGCTCGGCCTGCGGCCGCTCGAGGAGATCGGCGGCACCGCGATCGGCGATCGCGGCAGGCGACCTCTCCCGCAGGGTCGAGCACGCCGACGAGCGAACCGAGGTCGGCCGCCTCGGCCTCGCGCTGAACGTGATGCTCGAGCGGATCGAGGCGTCCTTCCGCGCCCGGAGGCATCGGAGCGCAAGCTCCGACGCTTCGTCGCCGACGCGTCGCACGAGCTGCGCACGCCGCTCGCGGCCGTCCGCGCCTACGCCGAGCTCTTCGACCGCGGAGCGGCCGAGCGGCCGGCCGACCTCGAGCGCTCGATGAGGGGCATCAGCCGCGAGTCGGAGCGCATGAGCGTGCTCGTCGACGATCTCCTCCTCCTCGCGCGCCTCGACGACGGCCGGCCGCTCGAGCGCGAGCCCGTTCGGCTCGACGAGGTCGTCAGCGAGGCGGTCGAGACCGCGCAGACTGTCGACCCGGAGCGGCGGATCGAGCTCCACGCCGAGAGCGCGGTCGTCGTCGGCGACCGCGTCCGCCTCCGGCAGATCGTCGACAACCTGCTGGCGAACGTCCGCGCGCACACGCCGCCCGGGACGCCCGCGTCCGTCTCCGTGACGCGGCGGAACGGCTCGGCGGAGATCGCCGTGTCCGACTCCGGATCCGGTCTCGACGAGGAGCACCTGCGGCACGTCTTCGAGCGCTTCTACCGCGCCGACCCCTCGCGCGCCCGGGCGAGCGGTGGTGTCGGCCTCGGCCTCGCGATCGTCTCCGCGGTCGCCGAGGCGCACGGCGGCTCCGCGTCGGTTTCGTCCGGGCCCGGGGAGGGGACGACGGTCACGATCGTCCTCCCGCTCGCCGCCGACGGCTCCGGATGACTCGCTTCAACGTGAGCCGCTGCGCTCACAGCCGATTCACAGGCGACTCTCAGAGCCGGCCCAGAGCTGCGTGGTGTCATGGATGCGGACACCACTCGAAAGGACACGAATGAACCGCACGATCACAAAGGTTTCCGCCGGCGCCGCCGCTCTCGTCCTGGCCGCCGGCACCGGCGCTGCGACCTACGCGGTGCTCGCCGACGACGGCACCACCACGATTGTCCGCACGGCGGACGGCGGAACGGCCCAGGCCGTCTCCGACGGCGCCTTGACGATCGGGCAGGTCTACAACCGTGCGAACGCGTCGGCGGTCGAGGTCACCGTCACGACGCAGTCCGGGGTCGCGGGCCCGACTGGCTCGGGCACGGGCCAGGCGCAGGGCTCGGGCTTCGTGATCGATACCGACGGCCACGTCGTCACGAACGCGCACGTCGTCGACGGCGCCGACTCCGCCCGGGTGCGGTTCGCGAACGGCGCGACCTACGATGCGACCGTCGTCGGCGTCGACCCGTCGACCGACCTCGCGGTGCTGAAGGTCGACGCGCCCGCGTCGGCGCTGCACCCGCTCGAGCTCGCCGACTCCTCGCAGGTCGCGGTGGGCGACGTCGTCGTCGCGATCGGGAGCCCGTTCGGGCTCGAGAACAGCGTCACGGCGGGCATCGTGAGCGCGCTCGGCCGCTCGATGAACGCGCCGAACGGCTACACCATCAACGGCTCGATCCAGACGGATGCCGCGATCAACCATGGGAACTCGGGCGGTCCACTGCTCGACCTCTCCGGTCGGGTGATCGGCGTCAACGCGCAGATCGAGAGCGAGTCGGGCGGCAACGACGGCGTCGGCTTCGCGATCCCGTCCAACACCGTGAAGTCGATCGTCGCGCAGATCGTCGAGGACGGCAGCGTGCAGCACGCGTACCTCGGCGTCGGGGTCAGCGAGTCCACCGGCACCCCCGGTGCGACGCTCAACGAGGTGCGGGCCGACAGCCCGGCCGCCGGCGCCGGCCTCCAGGTCGGCGACGTGATCACCGCGGTCGACGGCCAGGCGGTCACCACGCCTGCGGAGCTCCAGACCGCGATCGACTCGAACAAGCCCGGTGACGACGTCATCGTCGACTATCAGCGCAACGGAGACCAGCGCACCGTGACCGTGACGCTCGGCACGAGGCCGTCGTGACCGGGCTCGAGAGAAGGAGCGAGATGACGGAGGACACCGATCGGAGCGAGGAGACGATGCTGACGCGCCGGGGCTCGCTGCTCGGGCTCGGCGGCATCGCCGCCGCGGCGCTCGGGGCGGGGGCGTCCTCGCGGCGCTCGACGGCAACGAGGCCGAGGCCGCGTCGTCGGGGCCTGCGGCGGTCGCGACGGGCCTCGTGACGTGCGTGCTCACGCCGGAGATGACCGAGGGGCCGTACTACCTTGACGGTGACAAGGTGCGGCGCGACATCCGCGAGGGGCGGCCCGGCGCGCGCCTCGACCTCGCGACGACGGTCGTCGACGTCTCCACCTGCAAGCCGATCAACGGCGCGCTCGTGGATATCTGGCATTGCGACGCCGGCGGCTCGTATTCCGGGTTCGCGCAGGAGGGCACGGACGGCCAGACGTTCATGCGGGGCATCCAGCGGACGAACAAGAGCGGCCTGGCGACCTTCGTGACCGTCTACCCCGGCTGGTACTCGGGCAGGACCGTGCATATCCACGTCCAGGTCTCCCTGGGCGGCAACGTTCTTCACACGGGTCAGCTCTTCTTTCCGGAGACGCTCACCGATTCGGTCTACAAGCGCGCGCCGTACAACCGGCGGCCGAACCGCGAGACGCGCAACGCGACCGACTCGATCTTCCGCAACGGCGGGTCGAAGTCAATCCTGAAGCTCGCGCGGAACGGGAACGGCTACGTCGGCCGCATGGCGATGGGCGTCAGCCGCTCGTAGGCCCGAGCGGCCCGAAACTGGCGGCGCCGCGACGGAGCCCTCCCCGGCGCGGCCGCCGCCGGTCCAACCCCTCGGCTTCCGGAGCGATATACCTCGCCCGGGGAGCCGAGGACACGAGCGTGACGCACAACGACGAGGAGCGGCCGTACGTCTCGACCGGGACGCTGCCCCCCGAGCGCGACATCCTGTCGCTCGTCGACGAGGCGCACCGGCGCTATCGCGACGTCGAGCACGGCGCCGTCTCCGACGTCTACCCGGCGCTCGCTCGTGTCTCGCCCGCCCTCTTCGGCGTCTGCGTTGCAGCCGTCGACGGGCGGCTCCACGCAGTGGGCGACGCGGAAGCGGCGTTCACGATCATGAGCGTCGCCAAGCCGTTCACGTTCGCGCTCGTCTGCGACGTGCTCGGGCCGGACGAGGTCCAGCGGCGCGTCGGGGTCAACGCGACCGGCCTCCCGTTCAACTCGCTCGAGGCGGTCGAGCGCGCCGAGAGCGGACGCACGAACCCCATGGTGAACGCCGGGGCGATCGCAACGGCGAGCTTCGTCCCGGGCGGGTCCGCCGCCGAGAAGTGGGACGTGCTCCGCGACGGGCTCGCGCGCTTCGCGGGGCGTGCGCTCGAGCTCGACGAGGAGGTGTTTGCGTCCGCCTCGACGACGAACCACCGGAACCGCGCGCTCGCAGCCGCGCTCGGGGAGCGCGAGAGGCTCGGCTGCGCTCCTGCGGACGCCGTCGACGTCTACACGCGGCAGAGCTGCCTGGGCGTCACGGCGCGGGACCTCGCCGTGATGGGCGCGACGCTGGCCGACGGCGGGGTCAACCCTGTCACACGCGAGCGCGTCGTGTCCGCGGAGACGTGCCGCCACGCGCTCGCGGTGATGACGACCGCCGGCCTCTACGAGACCTCGGGCGACTGGCTCTACGACGTCGGGCTCCCCGGCAAGAGCGGTATCGGCGGCGGGATCATCACCGTCTCCCCCGGGAAGGGCGGTCTCGGCACGTTCTCGCCGCCGCTCGACGAGGCGGGCAACAGCGTCCGTGGACAGCTCGCCGCTCGCTTCCTCTCCCGCAGGCTCGGCCTCGACCTGTTCGCCTCGACCGCCGCGCCCGCGAGCGCCGCAGACGACGTCGCACCACGGTGAGCGCCGCGTCCGCCGGGTCGCGGGCGCCGTGGATGGCGCCGCAACGCTTGACGGCGCCCCGGACGCTGGACGGCGCTGGAGGAGCCCCGAACACGCCTGATCGGCGCGTCGGGCGGAACCGCCCAAGTAACACAGTGTCACTTGTGCGGGTCGCAGCGGCTCAGAGGTGGGCGTTGCGTTGCAGCCAGCGCATCGCGAAGAAGCCCCAGACCGGCGGGAGGTAGAAGGTCGAGAGCCGGTAGAGGACGACCGCGGCGAGCGCCGCCTCCTCCTGCATCCCCGCGGCGGTGAGCCCGAGGGTGAGGCCGAACTCCGTCACGCCGATCCCGCCCGGAACGGGGACGAGCGTCGCGAGGAGCGACACCGAGATGTTGATCAGCAGCAGGTCGGCGAGCGAGATGTCGGAGCCGAACGCGTTCGCGAAGATGCCGAGCGCGATCGCGAAGAGGAGCTCGGTTGCGAGGCTGCCGCCGAGCAGCAGGCCGAGCTTGTTGCCGGCGCGCAGGCTCGCGAGCGTTGCGCGCACGTCCGGCCACCACCGGCGGACGCGGTCGACGATCGCACTGCGCAGCCGACGCACGAGCACGACCACGGCGACGAGCGCGACCCCGATCGCGACGACGACGAGCAGGGCCCGCGTCGGCGGCCCGGACGGCGTCTCGAGCCCGAGGTCGAGGTTCGCCGACGAGAACAGGAGGAGCACGGCGAGGAGGATCGCCTGCATCACGGTCGAGACGAACGAGTCGATCGCGCCCGCGGTCACCGCCGTCGTCGGCGGCACGCCGTGCCGCTGGAAGAAGCGGATGTTGATCGCCATGCGCGCGAGGTTGGAGGGCAGCGCGAGGTTCAGGTAGCCGGTGGCAAGCTGCATTGCGTAGACGGGGAGAAACGGGATGCGGGCGGGGACCGACCCGAGCGTGGACATCGCCTGCGTGAGACGCGGCGTCTGGGCGAGGACGAAGCCTGCGAGGATCCAGCCCCACGATGCGTCCCCTACGGCGTCCGCGAGGTCGTCGTAGTCGAGCCCGCTGAGCCCGCCGATGACCGCGGACACGGCCAGCGCGAGCAGCGCGACCTGGAGCAGGCTCCCCCAGGTGACGCGGCGGAGCTTGACGAGGGCCGGCGCCTCGACCCCGGCCGCGGCCGCAGTCCGCTCGCGCAGGTCGTCCACGTCGATCTCCGCCGTGTGGAGCGCCCGGGCGAGACCCGAGCCGAACCCGGCGGGCTGGAGGTACGGCAGCAGGGCGCCCAGCGCCTCCTGGCCCAGCGCGCGGGCCGCCGCGGCGACCGCACGGTCGACGCCGACGAGCGCGGCGAGCGTGGCATGAAGCTGCGACCGGTCGACGAGCACGTGCTCGGGCCGCGCGGCGATGCTCGCGCGGTCGAAGTCGACCAGGCCGACCTCCCCGTCGAAGACCGCGAGGGCGTCGGGCTCGATCCGGTGGTGCGCGATCCCTGCCGCGCCGAGGGCGACGACCGCCTCCCATGCGCGCGCGAGTGTCTCGTCATCCGGAACAGCTTGTGTTGAATCACCACAAGCGCCCTGGCCAGCCGCGAGCGACTCGAGCGGGCGTGACCCGTCGCGGCACACGAGCAGGGCGTCGCCCGTCGACGACTCGGCCGCGACGAGCACGTCGCGTGTCGGGACGCCTGCGCGCCGCGCGAGCAGGGTGACGAGCGCCTCGTGCTCGACTGCCTCGATCCGGCTGCGGCGCAGGCGGGGGCCGTCGTCGGCGTAGAGCGCCGTCCGCCAGACCTTCTCGAGCAGCTGCGTGTCGTACGCGTCGCGGCCGTAGACCTTGACGAGCAGCCGCTCGCCGTGGTCATCGACACCGCGGGCCACGAAGACGCCGGCCGGCTGCCGGTCCGTCGGCTCCAGCCGCTCGACCTCGAGCCCGAGCTCACGGAGGCTTGCGACGACGTCGTCGGTCTCCGGATGCCCGGCGGACGTCCCGAAGGCGAGCCGGACGACCGTGGCCGCGATCAGCGACACGAGCAGCGCCGCGATCGTGCCGCTCGGCGCGGCCGCGTCCGCGAGGATCGCGCCGAGGAGGCCGAGCACCAGCACCCAGCGCACGACGCGTTGCAGCGGTCGCACGAGGTGGGGGACGACGGCGAGGACGACCGTCGCCGCGAGCGCCACCCGAAGGACCGGAAACGTCGACTCGTCGACCCGCAGCCGGAGAAGGTCCTCGGTCTCGGGCCAGCGACCCACCGCGAGCCGTGCCGACACCACGGTGATCGCGGCGGCGAGCGCGACCGACGCGACGGCCTGGACGAGCACGACCGAGCGGCGGCCGGCGAGCGCCGCCACCACGAGAACGAGCGGGAGCAGCGCGAGAGTGTCGTAGAGGAGGTCCCAGAGCGGCGTGAGCCACCCTGGGAGGGTGGCCAGGAGCCGGATCAGCGACCGCTCGAAAGCCGACGGCGGGAAGACGGCGATCAGGAGGCCGAGGCCGACGAGCGACGGGACGAGCAGGAACACGTCGGTCGCGCGCCGGTAGCGTCGGCGGCCGCGCGACGAGGCGAAGATCCGGGCGGGCATGTGCCTCCTGGGCGCGCGGGCCGTGTGCACCCGCGCAAGCCTACGAGAGGCCGCGGCGGGGTCCCCGCAGGCTCCGTCCGCGGGGCCGCCGCCTACACTCCGCCGCGATGGCCGAGGCATCCGCGCCCGAGGAGCGATCCGTCGGCGCGCGCCTGGCTCGATGGCCCCTCGGTGTTGTGCAGAACCTCGTCCGAGCGGTGCCCATGGCGATCGACGGCTACTTCCGCGACCGGCTCTCGCAGCACGCCGCCGGCATCGCCTACCGCGTCCTCTTCTCGCTCGCGCCGCTCTCGATCGTGCTCGTCTCGATCGCCGGCGTCGTGCTGCAGAACGACGTGCGGCGTCAGCAGGTGATCGACAAGATCGTCGACTACCTACCCTTCACCGAGGAGGGCTCGAGCTCGGTCGAGGACGCGATCACGCGTCTCGCGAGCCCGACGAGCGCGGTCGGGCTCGTGTCGCTCCTCGTCTTCTTCTGGGCTTCGTCGGGGATGATGGGCGCCGTGCGGACGGGGCTGGAAGCAGCTCTGCGGGTTGCACCCGACCGGCGCCGGCCGGCGGTGCGCGCGAAGCTCGTCGACCTGATCCTCGTCGCGGGCGCGGGCGCCCTCCTGATCGCGATGATCGCCCTGGCGGTGGTCGCGCAGGTGGTGACGAGGTTCGTCGGGAGCGCGGCGAAGGTCGTCGGCTTCGAGGGCGGGCTCCTCGCCGAGCTGCTCCGGCTCGGCATCCCGCTCGTCGTGGCGACGATCGTCGTGATGCTGCTCTACCGCTTCGTGCCCGCGCGGCGCATCCGCTCCGGCGACGCGCTCGTCGGCGGCATCCTCACCGGCATCCTGCTGCTCGCGATCTCCGCCGCCTCGGCGTTCGTCTACGACAAGATCGCCGAGCTGTCGGTGATCTACGGCTCGATCACCGCCGTGCTCGTGTTCCTCTACTCCGTCTACCTGTACGCCTCGGCCCTCCTCTTCGGCGCCGAGCTCGCCGCGGCGTGGTCGGCGCCGCCAGAGGAAGGCCCGTCCGAGCCGATCCGTGACCAGGTGCGCCGGGCCGTGCTTGGCCTCTTGGTCCGGCAGAAGCCTCCCGAGGGGCCGCCGCCGAGCTCTCTCGGTTGACAGCGCAGGCGGCAATCGGGAAGGATCGATCGTCAAGCCATCCTGTCGAGGCCCCGTGGAGCTCGGGGCGGGGCAGGCCTCCGCACCCCACCGCTGGAGCACATGACAGGGAACGTCGATCACGACGCACTCGCCGCGAAGGTCGCGTCGTCGATGCCCCGCCTCCAGGAAGACCTCGCACGGCTGGTTGCGATCCCGTCGGTGTCCGTGCTCGGGTTCCCGCCCGAGACCCATCCGGCGCTGCTCGAGGCACGCGACGCGGTCTCGGAGCTTCTCCGCGACGCCGGCGTGGAGCAGATCGAGCTGCTCGAGCTGCCGGACACGGCTCCGGTGATCGTCGGCGAGATCTCCGCCCCCGAGGGGGCGCCGACGGTGCTGCTCTACGGGCACTACGACGTTGTCCCGGTCGGCGACGAGGCGAAGTGGGAGTCGCCGCCGTTCGAGGCGAGCGAGCGCGACGGGGCGATCTTCGGCCGCGGCGCGGCCGACTCGAAGTCGAACATCCTCATGCACGTCGGTGCCCTGCGGGCATGGAACGGGAGGCCGCCCGTCGGGATCAAGGTCGTCATCGAGGGCCAGGAGGAGACGGGGAGTGCGTTCACGACCTATCCGCCGACTCGGCCCGAGCTCTTCGCGGCCGACGCCATGGTGATCGGCGACATGGGAAGCATTCGCCCCGGCGTGCCCACGCTCACGATCGGGCTCCGGGGAATGGCGGTCGTCAGCGTGGAGGTCAGAACGCTGGCCGGGCCGAAGCACTCGGGCCAGTTCGGCGGCGCTGCGCCGGATGCCCTGCTCGCGCTGATACGCGCGGTCGCCTCGTTCCACGACGCGAACGGGGACGTCGTCGTCCCGGGCCTGCGTCGAGACGTATGGACCGGCGCATCGTTCAGCGACGAGGAGTTTCGAGAGCTGGCCGAGATCGAGCCGGGAATGCCGTTCATCGGCACCGGCGGGCTCGGCGAGCGGCTGTGGTCCGGACCGGCGATTACCGTCACCGGTATCGACGTCCTTCCGGTCGACAAGGCAGTGAATGCGGTCGTACCCACGGCCCGCGCGAAGATCAGCATGCGGATCCACCCGGAGCAGGAGCCCGCGGAGGCGCAGGCGGCTCTCGTGAAGCACCTGGAATCGGTCCGCCCGTTCGGAATCGAGCTCGAGGTCAGCGCCGCCGAGACCGGCAAGGGCTTCTTCGCGGACACGTCCGGGCCGGCGTACGCCGCTGCCCGCGTGGCGCTCGCGAACGCCTGGGGCAGCGAGTCGGTCTACGTCGCGACTGGGGGCTCGATCCCACTCGTCAGCGCGCTCAGCGAGGCCGCGCCGAATGCGGAGATCCTGCTTTTCGGCACCACCGACGGTTTCGCGAACATCCACGCCCCCAACGAGCGTGTCTTGCTCGACGAGTTCGAGAAAGCCGTTCTCGCCGAGGCCGAGCTCTTCGGGCTCTACGCCGACGCCTTCTCCGGCGGCTCGACCTCGAGCGCGTCATGAGCGACATGGCTGCCCCGCCTGCTGCCGAGCCGTCGAGGGGGATGATGGAACGCATCCTCGGCGCCATCGAGCGCGGCGGGAACAAGATGCCGGACCCCGCGATCCTGTTCGTCTGGCTGTCCGTCGGCGTGATCGTCCTGTCCGCATTGCTCGCCTGGGCGGACATCAGCGTCACCTACCAGGTCGCGAAGCCGCCGCCGGTCCCGGTCGAAGAGGTCGTCCAGGGCGGCTCGACGCAGCCATCCGGCGGTCTCCCCGATGCCTCTGTTCAGGAGGGCGACTACCAGATCGTCGACGAGACGGCGTCCGTGCAGAGCCTGCTGTCGGCGGACGGGATTCGGTTCCTCTTCACGTCGTTCGTCGCCAACTTCCGCAACTTCGCGGCTGTAGCGATCATCCTCGTGGTGATGATCGGCGTGGGCCTCGCCGAGGCCGCAGGCCTGATCGGGGCGCTGATCCGGAAGCTCGTGGCCGTCTCGTCGGCGGCCATGTTGACGCCGATCATCATCTTCATCGGTGTCCTCTCCAGCGTCGCCTCGGATGCCGGGTACCTCGTGTTGATTCCCTTGGGGGCGGCGGCGTTCAAGAGCGTTGGTCGCAACCCGCTCGCCGGCATCGCCGCTGCGTTCGCGGGTGTCGCAGCCGGTTTCGGGGTCAACTTCCTCATCACTCCGCTCGACGGTGTCCTGACGGAGATCACGAACGACGCGAGCGGGCTCGTCGACCCCAATAGCTCGATCGACCTGGCGGCCAACCTGTACTTCGGCATCGCCTCGACGATCCTCGTCACCCTGGTCATGACGTTCGTCTCCGTGCGCATCGTCGAGCGAAGCCTCGGGGCGCATGATCCCGCCCACGAGACCGACGACGAGTCGCTCGACGCCGACAAGGGCCCCGAGGTGTCCGCGGAAGCCGAGGCGAGGGGGCTTCGCTTCGCCCTGTTCGCGACGCTGGCGGTCGTCGTCGCGATCGGTCTCCTCACCTTCCTGCCCGACGCACCTCTTCGCGACCCGGTGACGGGCGACATCATCGGAGACTCGCCGTTCATGGACAGCCTGATCGTGATCATCACGATCATCTTCTTCGCCGCTGGGCTCGCCTACGGTCGCGGAGCCGGGACGATGCGCACGAGCGACGAGGTGCTCGCCTCGATCACGAAGTCGTGGGCGGGCCTCGCGAGCCTCCTGTTCCTGTTCCTGCTGATCGCGCAGTTCATCGCGTACTTCAACTACTCGAACATGGCGCAGGTCGCCGCCGTGAAGCTCGGCGACTGGCTCGAGGAGGCGAACATCGGGGTGGTGTGGCTCCTGATCGGCTTCGTCTTCGTGACGCTGCTCGTGGACTTCATCATGCCGGCGGCGATCGCGAAGTGGGCCATTCTCGCCCCGATCTTCATCCCGCTCTTCATGCGGCTCGACGTCGCGCCTCAGACGGTGCTCGCCGCGTACCGTGTCGGCGACTCGCCGGCGAACGTCATCACGCCGCTGATGGCCTACTTCCCGCTCATCGTCATCTTCACGCAGCGGTACAGGAAGGATGCGGGCATCGGCACCGTCGTGGCGATGATGCTGCCCTACGTCCTCATCCTGACGGTCGTCTGGACGCTGTTCTTCGTCGCGTGGTACCTCCTCGGGATCCCGCTCGGTCCCGGCTCGCCGGTGCACACCGGTTGACGGACTGAGCAGAGCCGTGCTCCTCGGGGGTGAGCGGTCGTGACCGACTCCACGACCACCTTCCTCGTCCTTGGCCTGACGATCGCGGTCTTCGTCTGGGACCGGCTGCCGATCGGCGTCGTCGCCTTCGGTGTTGCGTTGTCTCTCTGGGCGACAGGAGTGCTCGACCTCGACCAGGCGCTCGGCGGCTTCGGCGACCCGACGGTGATCTTCATCGCGTCGCTCTTCGTCGTCAGCGAGGGGCTCGACTCGACGGGGGTGACGGCCTTGGCGGGGCAGCAGCTGATCGCCGGCGCGGGTGCGTCGCGGACACGGCTGATCGTCCTGATGATGGGCACGGTCGCGGTCCTGACCGCGTTGATCAGCGTGAATGGCTCCGTCGCCGCGCTGCTGCCCGTGATGGCGGTGACTGCGGCGCGCCTCAAGATGTCGCCCTCGCAGCTCCTCATGCCGCTTGCGTTCGGCGCCCACGCGGGCTCGCTTCTCGCGCTCACCGGCTCGCCGGTGAACGTGATCGTGTCCCAGTACGCCGACGACGCGGGCGTCGGGCGGTTCGGGTTCTTCTCGTTCGCGCTCGTCGGCCTGCCGCTCCTCGCAGGGTCGATCGCGATCGTCGTCCTCTTCGGTGAGCGGCTCCTTCCAACCCGCAGGCCGAAGTCGATGACGCGTGACCTCGGGAACCTCGCGCAGACGCTCGTCGACCAGTACGCCCTCACCCACGATCCCGCCGAGCTCGTCAGCAGGGGCTCGGGCGTCGCCGAGGTCGTCGTACCGCCGCGGTCCGGGTTGATCGGGGAGACGACGTTTCCGGGGATGACGACCGACAGCGGCGACCTCGTCGTCCTCGCCGTTCGGCGCAAGGACGAGGAGCTCGCGGGCGAGACGACGATCGCCGTCGGCGACACGTTGCTCCTCCAGGGAGCGTGGCACCACCTCGAGTACCACCTCGACGACCCGGACGTGCTCGTCGTCGACGACCCGGCGCAGATCCGCCGCCAGGCGGTGCCGCTCGGCCCGGGTGCAGCTCAGGTGCTCGTGATCGTCGCCGGGATGGTGATCCTGCTCATCGCCGGCTTCGTGCCGCCCGCGGTCGCGGGCCTCCTCGCGGCCGGCGCGATCATCCTCTCGGGGGTGCTCACGGTCGACCAGGCCTACCGCGGGATCGGGTGGACGACCGTGATCCTCGTCGGTGGGATGCTCTCCCTGTCGACGGCGATGGTCTCGAGCGGTGCCGCGGAGAAGCTCGCCGACAGGCTGGTCGACGTCGTCGGCGACGCCGGGCCGCACGCCCTGCTGCTCGGCCTCGTGCTGCTCACGTTCGTTCTCGGCCAGCTGATCAGCAACATGGCGACGGCGCTGATCGTGCTGCCGATCGCGGTCTCGGCGGCGGCGGAGCTCGACGTCTCCCCGCGCCCGATCCTGATGGGCGTCGCGGTGGCGTCGGCCGCCGCGTTCCTGACGCCGGTCGCAACCCCGGCGAACCTGATGGTGCTGGGCCCCGGCGGCTACCGCTTCGGCGACTACTGGAAGCTCGGCCTGCCTCTGCTGACGCTGTTCGGCGTCGTCGCCGTCCTCGTCGTCCCGCTGATCTGGTCGTTCTGACGCCTTCGCGCGGGCCGCCGCGAGTAGCGTAGGGTTGGATCGTCCGCAACCAGGGAGGCTCCATGAGCACGCTCCGCGACGACGAGATCCAGACCCTCGAGGCCGACAAGCGGTTCGACCCACAGGCCGACGCCGACGGGGACGACACCGACACGACCGACGGCGATGCCGACGACACCGACGGCACCGACGCCGACGCGGACGACACCGACGCCGCGTAGGGCAGCGCGGGCCGCGCTCGCCCGCTGCCTCGACCCCGTCGACGCGGAGACCTTCCGCGCGGAGCACTGGGAACAGCGCCCGCTCGTCGTCCCGCGCGACGAGCCCGGCCGCTTCGACGACCTCCTCTCCGAGGCGGACGTCGAGCGCCTCGTCTGCTCGACGGCGATCCGCTACCCGGGCTTCCGGCTCGTCCGCGAGGGAGGCCAGATCGCGGTCGGCGCCTACACGAGCGACGTGTCCTGGCGGCCGCCGTTCTCGAGCACGGCCGACGTCCCGCGCGTGCTCGCCGAGTGGGAGGCCGGGGCCACGATCGTCCTCCAGGCACTGCACGTCAACTGGCAGCCGCTGGCCGTCTTCTGCCGCCTGCTCGAGGGCGCGCTCGGCCGCGGCGTCCAGGCGAACGCCGTACTACACGCCTCGCGGCTCCCAGGGCTTCGGCGTGCACCACGACACGCACGACGTGCTCGTCGTCCAGGTCGCGGGCGAGAAGCGGTGGACGCTCTACGACCCCCTGCTCGAGCTGCCGCTGAAGCACCAGCGCTACTCGAGCGCGCTCGGCGAGCACGGCCCGCCGACGGACGACGTCGTCCTGCGCGCCGGTGACACGCTCTACCTCCCCCGAGGCTGGCTCCACGAGGCGGAGACGTCGCAGGCGGACTCGCTCCACCTGACGATCGGGATCACGCCCCACACCTGGGTCGACGCGGCACGAGCCGCCCTCGCGGCCTGCGAGGACGAGCCGGCGTTTCGCCGCGACGTCGCGCGGAGCGACGACGACGGGCTCGCCGGCCGCCTGGGCGAGCAGCTCGATCCCGAGCTCGTCGAGCGGCGGCGACGCCGCAGGTTCGTCGACACGCGACGGCCGATTCGCGAGGACGGCCTCTCGCAGCTGCGCGCTCTCGAGCGCCTCGGCGTCGACACCGTGCTCGAGCGTCGCGAGACGGTGATCGCCGACCTCGGGGTGGAGGATGGCGAGCTCGCCCTCGCCTTCGAGGGCAAGGAGATCCGGTTTCCGGCGCACGCCGAGCCGGAGCTGCGCGCGTGCTTCGAGAGCGAGGAGCCGTTCCGGGCGGCCGACCTGCCCGGCGCGCTCGACGACGACGGTCGCCTCGTCCTCGTCGGCCGGCTCGTGCGCGAGGGCTTCCTCCGCGTGACCGACGCCGCGTGAGCCAGCAGGAGGCGCCGGTTACGCTCAGAGTAACCCGGTCACCCCGCAAGTAACAGAGTGTTACTTGCGCATCCGGGCGGCGACGACGTGGTGGGCCGTCACGCGGTAGTGGCGCGGCCGGCGCGGCTCGGCGGCGTCGCAGGTCAGGAGCTCGGGCTCGCCGGGCTCGGCGACGACGTCGAGGCGATGCGTCGTGCCGTCGGGCGTCCGGAACCGGACGTGCCAGGCGTCGTCTCCGAGGCGCTGCGACGTGAGGAGCGCGAGGTCGTCGATGCCAGGGAGTCCCTCGGACTTGCGAAGCGCGCATTCTGCGGCCTGGACGGGGAACGGGAAGGCGCTCCGGCCGCGGTAGTGCTCGAGATCGACGTGCCCCGCGGCGAACGCCGCGAGCAGGTCGCGGACGTCGCCCGGGGCGACGCGCCCGTGGTATGTCCCGTGAGGCAGGAACACGACGTTGCCGGCGAAGCGGTCGCCGCCGACGTGGGTCGACTGCCAGACCTCGGAGGCGGAGGCGGCGTCGCGTAGGGCGTCGTACAGGGGCCGTCCGTGGCGGGCGCAGCAACGGTCGCGCTTGCCGTGGGTGCAGACGACGTGGACGGGATGCTCGACCGGCTCGAACGGCGATCCCGTGCCGGCCAGAGCGCCGACGAGGTCGAGGTCGCGGAGGTCGTCGTGATGCTCGACCTCGAGCTCGAGCAGCCGCTCCGCCCCGGTCTCGACGTCCGAGGAACACCCGCCTGCCGGAGCTCGAGCGGCGCTCGGGCTGCTTGACGAACAGCAGGCGCGACGGGCGCAGCGCGGCGAGCTGTTCCCGCAGGTGCGCCTTCAGCCTCGGGCGAGAGGAGGCTCCCGCCGAGCAGGTCGCGCGCCCACGCTCCGCGGTACTCGACGAGGATCCAGTGGTCGATCCGGCTCGCCGTCGCGCCGAGCGGCTCCTCGTTCGCGCTCGAGACGGCTGCGCAGAACGCGCGCTGTCGCGCGGATCCGCGGGGTTGCGCACCCTGAGACACGGAGTCAGGGTAGCCTTCTGTAAGGGACGCCTTACGACAGCGCCCACCGGACCTGGCTCGCACGGCGGCAGGGTCCTCGCCGTCCGGCGCGAGGACGTGCGCGGCGGTGGCTCCGCCGCGGCGATCCTCCGCTACGCCGTGGAGACCGCCGAGCCCTGTGACAGGATCGCGGCGATGAGGCGCCGTACCGGCACCGCGACCCTCGGCGCGGTCGGCATGACGCTGGCGCTCCTCCTGCCGGCGGCCGCCGGCGCCGACGTCGCGCGACGAGCAGGCGCTCGCCGAGCGCTACGCGCCGGTCGTCCGGCTGGTCGAGCAGCCCGAGGAGTGCGGCCCGGGTGAGCCGTTCGAGCCGACCGACGTCGACGTCGCTCTTCGGCGACTCGACCGTCGCGCTGCGCGGCCCCTGGAACTCCCACCGACCTCGTGCAAGATCGGCCCACGCGCGGAGGACCTCGCCGGCCTGCTACGAGTATCACCTCGACTTCCCCGGCAGACGCCCTCGACCCGGGCTGCAGCTACGAGCTGTGGGCGCGCGCATCACGGAGGGCGCCGACCCGACCGTCTACGCGCACGTCGCGACCGATCCGGCGGCCCGGGCAGGCTCGCGCTGCAGTACTGGCTCTTCTACCCGTTCAACGACTTCAACAACAAGCACGAGGGCGACTGGGAGATGATCCAGCTCGACTTCGACGCGCCCGACGCCGCCGAGGCGATCGGCGACCACCCCGCCGAGGTCGGCTACAGCTCGCACGAGGGCGCCGAGCGCGCCGACTGGGACGACGACAAGCTCGAGATCGTCGACGGCACCCATCCGGTCGTGTACCCGGCGGCCGGCTCGCACGCGAACAAGTACACGGCGGCGCTCTACGTCGGGAGCTCCGCCGAGGCGGGCGTCGGGCTGCGACGACACGCGCGGCCCGCACGTCGAGCTCCGTCCGGTCGTGCGGCGATCCCGAGCGACCCGGCAGCCGCCGCCGACGCGTATCCGTGGATCACCTTCGAGGGGCGGTGGGGCGAGCTCCAGAAGGCGTTCTTCAACGGGCCTACCGGCCCGAACCTGAAGGACCAGTGGACCGCGCCGCTCGTCTGGGCAGAGGGATGGCGCGATCGCAGCTACGCCGTCCCGACCGGCGGCGTGCTCGGGACGGGCGCCACCGACCTGTTCTGCTCGGGTGTCGAGCGCGGCTCGGCGGCGCTCCAGCGGCTCCTGCGGAGCCCGGTCGCGACGCTCATCGCGCTCGCTGTCGCCCTCGGGCTGATCGCCTTCGTCGTCGTGCGGGCGACGTGGACGCCGGTCGCCCCGCGCCGCATCGGTCGCCGCCGCAGCTGGGGGCAGATCCTCTCGGCCTCCGCCCGGATGTACGTCGCGCGCTTCCGGCTGTTCGTGGGGCTCGGGGTGCTCCTGGTCCCGATCGTGCTCGTCATCACCCTGGTGCAGTGGGGCTTGCTGCAGGGCATCGACGCGATCTCCAGCGTCACCGGCAACCTCGCGGGGACGCTCGCCTACGTGGCCCTCGTCGTGGGGACGACGCTGACGCTGCTCGGCTTCGGGCTCGTCCAGGCGGCGACGGCGTGCGCCCTCGTCGAGCTCGATGCCGGGCGTGACATCGGGCCGTTCGACGCCTACAGGCTCGCCCTGCGCCGGATCAGGCCGCTGCTCGGCGCGATCGCGATCTTCGTCGCCGTGCTCGTCGTCCTGACGACGAGCGTCTTCCTGATCCCGCTCGCGGTCTGGTTCGCCGTCCGCTGGTGCCTGCTCGCGCCGGCGGTGGAGCTCGAGGACCGCACCGCGGTCGGGGCCCTCCGCCGCAGTGGCGAGCTCGTCCGAGGCCGCTGGCTCCGCGTCGGCTCGCTCGTCGGCCTGGGCGGGCTGATCGCGCTCGCGGCGGGGCCGCTGGTCGGGGCGCTCCTGATCTTCGTCTCCAACTCGTCGCTCGCCCTCCTCAACGTCGTCGCCGGGGTCGTCTACGCGATCGCGCTGCCGTTCGTCGCGCTCGTCACCGCCTACGTCTACTTCGACGCCCGTGCGCGCGAGGAGCTCGAGCCGCGCGACGTGCGCCGGGAGCTTCCGGCCGAGATCTCGATCGATTCGGCCTGACGATTTCCCCAGCCGCGGCCGCCCGCTGTGGACGGCTGTGGAAAGGTGCCCGATGCTCTCCGCATTTTGCGAAGAGTTCCGCCGGCGCCCTGTGGACGAAACGGCGAAACGCCGGCCGGATGTGACATATCCGGTGCCTCCCCCAAAGGCTCGGAGAGCTCGTGCGTGATTGCGGTCGACCCGGACCGCGACGTCGTGGCTCCAGGGCGGCGGATCAGCACGCGTGCCCCGCCGCCCTCTCCGAGTCGCGCTCGCGAAGGGGTGGGTCGATCCGTAGAAAGCCGAGGCGGTCGACGCCGATTCCCCGATGCCGGAGATCGGCCTCGGTCGCACCATCGGGGTGTGGCTGGCGACGAGCTCTCGGTCCTGATCGCAGGCGGCGGCGTCGCCGCCCTCGAAGCCGCGCTCACTCTGCGCGAGCTGGGCGAGGGACGCACCCGTGTCGAGCTCGTCGCTCCCGAGCCGAGCTTCTGGTACCGCCCGGTGGCGGTGGCCGAGCCGTTCGGACTGGGCGCCGTGCGCCACTTCGACCTTGGCACGCTGACCGAGAAGGTGGGGGCCGGGCTGACGCTCGACGCGATCGACGCGATCGACGCCGACCGGCGCGAGGCGCGGACGGCCGCCGGCGCGGTGTTGTGCTACGACGCCCTCCTGCTCGCGATGGGCGCCGTGCCCGAGCCGGCGGTCCCCGGCGCGTTGACGTTCCGCGGTCCGGCCGACGGCGAGCGGGTCCGCACGCTGCTCGACGAGCTCGAGCGCGGCGAGGTCGGCAGCGTTGCGTTCGCGGTGCCGTGGGGCGCTTCGTGGCCCCTCCCTGTCTACGAGCTCGCGCTCATGACCACGGCGTACCTCAAGGCGGCGGAGCGGCACGACGTGGAGGTCGTGGTCGTCACGCCGGAGCGCGAGCCGCTCGAGCTGTTCGGAGCGACCGCGAGCGACGCGGTCGGGACGCTGCTCGACGAGGCGGGCGTGGCGTTTTACGGAGGGTCGTGCCCGGTCGCCTTCGACGGGACGGGGCTCGTCCTTCTCGCCGGCGAGACCATCGCGGTGGAACGGGTCGTCGCCCTCCCGCGGCTGCGCGGGCAGCGGATCGACGGCATTCCCCAGACGGTCGAGGGGTTCGTCGAGGTCGACGAGCATTGCTGCGTGGCCGGGGTCGACGCGGTGTTCGCCGCAGGCGACATCACGAGCTTCCCGGTCAAGCAGGGCGGGATCGCTGCGCAGCAGGCAGTCGTCGCCGCGGAGGCGATCGCCGTGATGGCCGGCGCGTCCCTCGTTCCGCATCCGTTCCGCCCGGTGCTCCGGGGCCTCCTCCTGACGGGCACCGAGCCGCAGTACCTCCGCCGCGACCTCGCGGGCGGCGAGGAGCCCGACTGGGCGAGCGCGTCGCCGATCTGGTGGCCGCCGACGAAGATCGTCGGGCGCAGGCTCGGGCCGTTCCTCGCCTCCCTCACGGGCGAGACCCCCGTCGACGACCTCGCTGCTCCGGTTCCCGGCCTAGCCGTCGACGTGCCGCTCGACGCGCTCGCGCTCGGGTCGCCGTCGACCCCCCTTCGCGAGCCCTTGCCGTCGCCGGAGGCGACGTCGGTCCGCGAGGTGATGCGCGACCTACCGCAGCTCGTCCCGCCGGAGACGACCCTCGATGCCGCGGTCCGCACGATGCGCCGCCACGATCTCGGCTCGGTGCTCGTCGTCGAGGGAGAGCGCCTCGTCGGGATCCTGACCGCCCGCGACGTGCTGCGCGCCGTCGCGGGCGACGTGAGCCCCTCGGAGGCGTCGGTGCGCCAGTGGATGACCGCGAGCCCCGTGACGGTCTCCCCGTCGACCACGCTCGAGCCCGCGGCGGCACTGATGGTCGAGTACGGCATCCATCATCTTCCCGTCGTGGAGGACGGGCGGCCGGTCGGGATGGTCGGCCTTCGAGATCTGACGCGCTCGCGCCGGCCTCGGAGGCTCCCGATCGGCCTCGGCTTCTGAGCGAAAGGAGCGCGGCATGAGCACCTCTGTCATCCGGGTCGGGGACGTCATGACCCGCGACCCCGTCACCGTCACTCCCGACATCCCGCTCAAGGACGTCGCGGCCGTGCTCTCCGAGCACGGGATCTCGGGCCTTCCCGTCTGCGACCGCGAGGGCGCGGTCGTCGGCGTCCTCAGCGAGGCCGACCTGCTCGTGAAGCAGGGGCATCTTCCGAAGCGCTCGAGCGGGCTCTTCGCGTGGCTCCTGGACACCGCCGAAGCACCCGATCTCGCCAAGCTCGGCGCACACACCGCCGGCGAGGCGATGACCTCCCCCGCGATCACGATCGACGCCGACCGGCCCGTCGCGGAGGCCGCGCGCGCGATGGTCTCGCGCCGCGTGAACCGCCTGCCGGTGCTGGAGAACGGGTCCCTCGTCGGGATCGTGTCACGCGCCGACATCGTGCGGCTGTTCACCCGCCGGGATGAGGAGATCCGGCGGGAGATCCTCGACGACGTCGCGGGCCGCATGCTGTGGATCGCGACCGACACCCTCGAGGTCGAGGTCGAGCACGGTGAGGTCGTGCTGCGGGGCGCAGTCGACACGGAGTCGGACGCGACGCTGCTCGAGCGCCACGTCGCGCTCGTTCCCGGCGTCGTCGCCGTCCGATCGGAGCTCAAATGGGCGATCGACCGTGAGGGGCATCCGGCGGCTCGCTAACCTGACGGCGTCCTGCCGTGACGGCGAGCAGATGGGGAGGGCCCGATGACCCGCACACGCATGTTCGGAGCCGCGTTCGTCGCGGGGATCGTGATCCTCGCCGCGGGGTGCGGGGGTGACGACTCCGAGACCTCGGCCTCGACCCAGTGGGCCGATGGCGTCTGCAGCGCGCTCACGACGTGGCAGGACGACATCGTCTCCACGGCAAGCACGCTCAAGGACAATCCGTCGCGCGACGGCTTCGAGGAAGCGGCGAACGAGGCGAAGTCGTCGACCGAGACCCTCGTCGACACGGTCAAGGGCCTCGGAGCGCCCGACACCGAGTCCGGCGACCAGGCAAAAGCGACGATCGACACCCTCACGACCGAGCTCCAGAGCGACGTCGACACCATCTCCTCGGCGGTGTCCGACGCCTCGGGCGTCCAGGGCCTCCTGGACGCGGTCTCGACGGTCACCGCGACCGTGTCCAAGATGACGAGCCAGCTCACGTCGTCGCTCGATGACCTCTCCTCCCTCGGCGAGGTCGACGACGAGCTGCGTCAGTCGTTCGACGACGCGAGCTCGTGTGACGGGCTGATCCCCGGCGGCTCGTAGCGCTCACGCGCCTGTCGGCAGCGCCTGCGGCGACAACGTACGGCGCAGCGCCTTCGCGAGCTCGACCCCGGCGGCCGGGACGAGGGACAGACCGAGGCAGATCGCGAGCGCGACAGGTGCGAGAGGCACCGTCCCGAACGGCTCGTTGAGGGCCGGCACGTACACGAGGGCGGTGACGATCGCGGACGAGGCAAGGACGGCAACGACCAGGCTCGCGTTCCACGGCTCGCGCCAGGCGTGCCGGTGCTCCGAGCGGCATGTGAACACGAAGGCGAGCTCTGCCAGCGCCACGGTCGCGAAGGCGGCGGTTTGCCCCGACCCAGCCGTGATCTCCGGCGCGACGAGGAACGCCGTCAGCCCAACGAGCCCGACGAGCGTGCCGGCGACGCCGAGCCCGAGCATCACTCCTCCTGGGAGGAACGTACCGCGCGCTCGAGGTGGCCTGAGCATGCCCCCGGGTGCCGCCGGGTCGCGCGCGAGCGCGAGGGCGGGGAGGCCGTCGGTGAGCACGTTGACGACCAGCACCTGGACGACGGCAATCGGCGCGCCGAAGCCGGCGAGGACGGCGATCGCGAAGAGGAGCACCTCGCCGAGGTTCGCCGACAGCAGGAAGGCGACCACCTTGCGGACGTTGTCGCCGATCCGGCGCCCCTCGCGGATCGCGGCGACGATCGTCGGGAAGGCGTCGTCGACGAGGACGATGTCGGCCGCCTCCCGCGCCGCCTCGGTGCCTCCGCGACCCATCGCGACGCCGACGTCCGCGCGCCGGAGCGCAGGCGCGTCGTTGACGCCGTCCCCCGTGACGAGAACCACGTCGCCGTCGTCCTGGGCGCGCTCGACGATCGCCAGCTTGTCGGCGGGCGTCACGCGAGCGAAGACGTTCGCCGGCTCCAGCCCGACCTCGTGGGCGACGGCGGCTGCGGTCGCGACGTGATCACCCGTCAGCATCGCCACGCGGATGCCGGCACGGCGCGCCGCCCGGACCGACTCTGCGGCGCCGTCGCGAACGGGATCGTGGAGCGACACGAGGCCGACGGGGACGAGGTCTCGCTCGAGATCGACGTCCAACGGGGAGCCGGGTGCGAGAAGCCGCTCGGCCACGGCGAGCACGCGCAGGCCCTCGCCGGCCCACGCCTCCGCCGTCCGCCCGAGGGCGCGGACCTCGTCGACTGCATCCGCGGCGGAAAGGCCGAGCACCACCTCCGGAGCGCCCTTGACGCATAACCGCCGCCCGCCCGCCTCGTCGTAGACGATCGCCATGCGACGCCGGTCGGAGGAGAACGGGAGCTCCGCGACAACCCTCCGGTCGTCGAGCAGGCGCCGTCGCGCAAGCCCCTGGTCGAGCGCCGCGAGGAGGATCGCGCCTTCGATCGGATCGCCGGCGACGTCGAGCCTGCCGCCGCCGACGTCGACGAGATCCGCGTCCGAGGCGAGCACGGCGGTCTCGAGCACGTCTGCGGCGGTGCGCGCGGCTGCCGGGCGCACCGCCGCGACACGTAGCCGGTTCTCCGTCAGCGTGCCGGTCTTGTCGACGTACGCCGCTGTGATCTCGCCGACCGTCTCGATCGCGTCGAGACGACGAACGATCGCGCCGCGTCTGGCCATCTCGCCCGCACCCAGGGCGAGCGCGATGGTGACCGTGGCGAGCAGGCCTTCCGGGACGGCGGCGACGGCGACCGCGACGCCGGTCAGGAAGGCCTCGTGCAGTGATGTCCCCTGGACGAGCATCGCCGCGGCCAGTGCGAACGTGAGCGCGACGCCCCCCGCCGCGAGCAGCCGTGCGAGCCGGGCGAGCATCGCCTGCAACGGGGTCGTCGGCGGCGCCGCGGCGTCCGCCAGTCGCGCGACGGCGCCGAGCTCGGTCGCCGCGCCGGTGGCGGTGACAACGATTCGAGCCCGACCGCGCGTCACCCCCGTGCCCGCGTACACCATCGAGCGACGGTCGGCGAGAGGCGTCGTGTCGGGCTCCGGCGCGCCGTCTTTCCAGACCGGCAGCGACTCTCCGGTGAGCGCAGACTCGTCGACCTCGACCCCGTGGGTGCGAAAGATGCGGCCGTCGGCCGGGACCGCGTCGCCCTCGCGCAGCACCACGACGTCGCCGGGGACGAGGTCGTCGGCAGGAACCGACGTCTCGCGGCCGCCGCGGACGACCGTCGCCTGTCGAGGCAACTTCTCCCGCAGCGAATGGATCGCGAGCTCGGCCGCCGTCTCCTGGAAGAAGCCCAGCATGCCGTTGAGCACGACGATCGCACCGATCGCGACTGCCTCGAGCGTGTCGCCGATCGCCGCGGAGACGGCTGCTGCGACCAGGAGCACGGCGACCAGCGGATCCGCGACCTGCCGGACGGCGATCGACAGGCGGGACGGCGCGGCCGTCTCACGGAGCCGGTTCGGGCCGACGCTCGCGAGGCGTGCTCTCGCGTCGCTCTCGTCGAGACCGTGATCGGCGTCGCTCGACAAGGCGAGGAGGACCGCCGAGGGCTCCTGCGCGTGCGGCCGGGTACACGCCGGTCGGCGTGCCGTCTCGCCGTCCTGCGGCGTCCCTGCACGGGTCGCGTCCATCCTCACGATCGTCGCCTCCGAGGCGGCGGCCCGCATCGGCGACCTCGACCGGCCGTGCTGCGGGAAACCCGCAGCCCTGGCGGGGGATGGGCCCGATGGCGACCGTGTGAGCGCGCGCGAGACTCGAAGCACATGGCGGGTCGAGTCATTGTCGGGGTCGACGGGTCTCCGAACGGGCGAGAGGCGCTCCGCTTCGCGCTTGCGGAGGCCGCCCTGCGGGGGGCGCCCCTCGACGTGGTCCACGCGTGGAGCATCCCGCCTCTGACGACGACGGGGCTCGGCATGATCCCCGCCTTCGACCTCGTGCGGGAGGAGCTCGCCGACGCCGCCCGGCTCGCCCTCGACCACGCGCTCGAGGAAGCCGGCGCGGGCGCCGTCGACGTCGAGGTCGTCAGGCACGTCGTCCAGGGCGACGCTGCGGGCGCGCTCGTCGAGCGCGCATCCGAGGGAGACCTCCTCGTCGTTGGCTCGCGCGGCCACGGAAGCCTCGCGGGAGCGCTCCTCGGATCCGTGTCACGCGCCTGCCTCCACCATGCGCCGTGCCCCGTGGCAGTCGTGCACGACGCCGGGCCGACCGAGCGCACGCGGATCGTCGTCGGCGTCGACGGGTCGGCGGGATCGGAGGCGGCGCTGCGATGGGTTTGGTCGGAAGCCCTTCTGCGCGGGGTCGCGGTGCTCGCCGTCAGCACCTACGAGGAGCCGTGGGAGCTCGTCACCGCGCTGATTGCGAGCCCCGAGGCGGCGGACGAGCTGCGCGGGGCGTTCGCCGCACAGGCCGAGCGGGTGGTCGAGCAGGCATTCGACGGGGCGCCAGCAGACGTCGGCGTGACGACCGAGACGATCCAGGGGCCGGCCGGCCCCTCCCTCGTCACCGTCGGCGAGGGCTCGTCGCTGCTCGCGGTCGGGTCACGGGGCCGCGGCGGCTTCAGGAGCCTGCTGCTCGGCTCCGTGAGCGAGCACTGCGCCTCCCGCTCACGCGGCGTCGTGGTCGTCGTCCGGTAGACACGCGTCCGCCGCTGAGCTTTCGGGGAGCGCGTTGACCGCCGATACCGGCGGCAGCGGGCCGGCGGCCGGTGACTCGTGGTGCGACATCGGCGACACCCTCCTGGTCACGGCTCAGCGCACGATGAACGGGGACGGCGTGTAGCGCGCGGCGCAGCGCGTGTCGAGCCCGGCAGCGCTCCCTCGCTCGATGAACTGCGTCGCGACCCTGGGCAGGCAGCCGAGGTGCAGGCTCCCGTGGCCACCGCCGGGGAGGAGGATCGCGCGGCTGTTCGGCAACTTGCGGACGGCGTCGCGCACGTTCGCGGGCGGGTCTTGCGGGTCGGCGCCGCCGACGACGAACAGCACCGGGACGTCCGCGTGCACCCGCTCGCCCGACCACGCGGGCTGCGGCGCCTTTGGCCAGACCGAGCAGACGACGGACGCGAGCTCGGCGTCGAGCGCCGTGCGCTCGGCCAGGTACGTGCCGCGGCTCGCGGCGCGCGTCCGCGCCGGGCTCCACCGAGCCCACGGCTCGTTGCACACGATCGACCAGAAGGTGAGCTGGCGCGTCGGGATACCGCCGCTGCCGAGCTCGTCCATCGTCAGGAGGAGCGGCGTCCAGTCGCCCGTCCGGGCCTCGTGGGCGACCCATGGGATGCGCGCCGCCCCCTCGGGCGTGCGCGAGAGAGCCTGGATCGTGCCCGCGACCTCGGCCGCGCCGATCGTGGCTCCGTCGGCGCGCAGCGGCTTCCGGCGCAGCGCGGCCATCATCTCGAACACCTCGCGGCGGGCCCGCGGGTACGCCCTCGCGCACCGCGGCGCGGCCGCGCATCGCGCGACGATCGAGCGGAGCGCGCGCTGGCCGTTCGGCCCCCAGAGCTCGAAGATCGGGACATCCAGGAGCGTCCCGCCGTCGAGGATCGCCGTGCGCACGAGCTCCGGATGCTGGGCGAGCAGGTACTGGGCCGCGGTCGCGCCGTAGGAGACCCCGTAGACGTCGACCTGCTCGTAGCCGAGCGCGAGAATCACGTCGGCGAGGTCGTCCATCGCGGGCGCCGTGGTGTACTGCGCCGCGTCGGCGGCGAATCGCGCCAGGCATCCCTTCACGTATCCGCGGATCGCGGCCGCGCTCGTGCCGAGCAGCTTGCGGGGCGGGGGGCAGTCGAGCCGGTGGGACCCGCCGGTTCCCCGCTGGTCGACCAGGAGGATGTCCCGGCTCTCGTTCGTCGCCGAGAAGACCTGCAGCACGCCTGCGGCGCCGGCGATCGCGGACCCGCCGGGCCCTCCGGCGAGATAGAGCAGCGGGTCGGGCCGTGTGCCTCCGTCGCGGGCCGGGATCACCGCGAGCCGGAGCGCGATCGTCCTCCCGCCCGCGACGGAGCGGTCCTCCGGCACGCGGAATGTGCCGCACCGCGCCGAGACGGTTCCTCCCAGCGTGCACGGCCGGAGTGCGACCTCCGCGGCTCGCGCCGCCCCGAGCGGGACGAGCGCGAGCCCGACGGCGAGGACGAGCCCGAGCGTGTACCCGGCACGTGCTCGCCACGGCCCGGCAAGGCTCATCGCCGCGCGTTCCGCGCGAGCAGACGCGCGATGTCGAGCGTCGAGAGCACGCCGACCGGCCGTCCGGACCCGCGATCGACCACGAGCAGGTGGGCGGTTGCATGCTCGGTCATCATCTGCGCCGCGCGTTGCAACGTCTCGTCGGGCCGGATCGCGAGTGCGACGCTTGCGGCCGACGCGCCCGCGGACTGTGCCTCGAGATCGCGGACGCCCGCCGCCGCGACGAGGTCGAGGTCGGAGATCACGCCCCACACCGAGGCGTCGTCGGCGTCCGTCACGACGATGCAGTGCACGCCCTTCCCTGCCATCAGCTCCGCGACCGCGGAGAGCGGCGCGTCGGCCGGACAGGAGAGGACGCCTTCGTGCATCGCCTCGCGCACGGTGAACGCCTCGAGCACGTGCACACCGTTGGTGATCCCTGTCACGTGCATCGCAACCTCCTTGCGTCGCTGGCTGCTGCGAAGCGTCGAGGAGCCAGGTTCGGCGCGCATCAGCGGCGCACCGGATCGCTCCGTGGAGAACTACGAGTCCGTCCTGCGCCCGCGCCCCGATGCGGCGGCCGGCGACCGCGTGCATCGTCTCGCCATGGCCGCCCGAGCGCCGCTGGGAGAGAATGCCGTCGTGACGGACGTCGTCGACGTGATCCTGCGCGACGGGAGCACCCTGCGGCTCCGCCCCCCGGCGCGCGAAGACGCGGACGCGATCCTCGACTTCTTCCGCGCGTTGTCCGGGCAGAGCCTCTACATGCGCTTCCACGGGTTCCCCTCGCTCGGACCGGAGGTCGTGGAGCAGGTGCTCGAGTCCGACTGGGCGGAGCGCGGCGCGCTCCTCGGGTCCTTCGTCGACGACGGCACCGAGCGGGTGGTCGCGCTCGCGAACTACGCGCGCCTCCGCGACCCGTCGGTGGCGGAGACGGCGTTCGCCGTCGCGGACGCGTACCAGCGGCGCGGCGTCGGGACGCGCCTCGTCGAGCAGTTGGCGGAGCGGGCGGCCCGGCACGGGATCGAGCGGTTCGTCGCGCTCGTCCTCCCCGATAACCGCCGGATGCTGGGCGTCTTCGAGGCGCTCGGGTTCGAGCTGACGCGCGAGCTGGCAGGCGGCGAGGTCGAGGTCACGTTCCCGATCCAGCGCACAGAGCGCTTCGAGCAGCTGCTCGCCGAGCGCGACCACGTCGCCGTGACGGCGTCGCTCCGGCCGTTCTTCGAGCCGCGCAGCGTGGCCGTGGTCGGCGCGTCGCGGCGACGGGGGACGATCGGCGGCGAGCTCTTCCGGAACGTGATCGAGGGCGACTTCGCCGGCGCCGCGTACCCCGTCAACCGCGACGGGACGTCGGTGGCCGGGGTTCGCGGCTACCGCTCGATCGACGAGATCCCCGACCCGGTCGACGTCGCCGTCGTGTGCGTTCCCGCGGCCGGCGTGATCGAGGCGGCCGAGCAGGCTCTCGCGCACGGCGTGCGGGCGCTCGTCGTCATCTCGGCCGGCTTCGCCGAGACGGGCAGCGACGGGATCGACCGGCAGGAGCGCCTGCTCGCCCTCGTCCGCGCGCACGGCGCCCGGCTGATCGGGCCGAACTGCCTCGGGATCTCGGTCGCGGGGCCGAGCCTCAACGCGACGTTCGCGTCGCGCTCGACGCCGCCCGGGAACATCGGCTTCTCGTCCCAGAGCGGGGCGCTCGGCCTCGCCCTTCTCGAGGCGGCGGTCACGCGCGGGCTGGGGCTCTCCGCGTTCGTATCGATCGGGAACAAGGCCGACGTCTCCACGAACGACCTGCTCGAGTGGTGGGAGGACGACGCCGCGACCGAGGCGATCCTGCTCTACGTCGAGTCCTTCGGGAACCCGAGGCGGTTCGGCCGGATCGCCCGCCGGGTCGCGCGCCGCAAGCCGATCCTCGCCCTGAAGAGCGGCCGCTCGCAGAGCGGCCAGCGCGCGGCGAGCTCGCACACCGCGGCGCTCGCGGGCTCCGACGCCGCCGCCGACGCGCTCTTCCGGCAGGCGGGAGTCATCCGGGCCGAGACCCTCGAGGAGCTCGTCGACGTCGCCTCCCTGTTCTCGTCCGGGGGCCGGCTCGACGGCCGCTCCGTCGGGATCGTCACGAACGCCGGTGGTCTCGGGATCCTGTGCGCGGATGCTTGCGAGGCCGCAGGGCTCGAGCTCCCGCCGCTGGGGGAGGACACCGTCACGGCGCTGCGCACGGTGCTTCCCGCCGAAGCGAGCGTCGCGAACCCCGTGGACATGCTCGGCGGCGCCACCGGCGACGCCTACGCGGCCGTGGTGCCCCACGTGCTCGCCGACCCGCACGTCTCGGCGTGCATCGTCCTCTTCGTCCCCGCCGTCAGCGCGACGGCGGACGAGGTCGCCCGGGCGGTCGTCGGGGCGACCGAGCAGGCAGCGTCGGACAAGCCCGTCCTCGCCGTGGTGATGAGCTCCGACGGGACGCCCGCCGCGCTGCGAGGCGCCCGGCGGGTCGCCTCCTTTGCCTATCCCGAGTCTGCCGCCCGGGCGCTCGGCCGTGTCGCCGATCGGGCCGCGTGGCTGCGTCGCCCCCAGGGAACGGTGCCGTCGCTCGACGCGATCGATCGCGCCGGTGCGGAGGCGGTGATCGAGGCGGCGCTCGCGCGGACGACGGACACGTGGCTCGACCCTGCCGCGACCCGCGAGCTGCTGGAAGCCTACGGCCTGCCCCTGGTGCCCGAGCGGGTCGCGGCATCGGTCGAGGAGGCCGTCGTCGCCGCGCGCGAGCTCGGCTTCCCGGCGGTCGTCAAGACCGCGGCGCCCGGGGCCCACAAGACGGAGTCCGGAGGGATCGCGCTCGATCTCGCGGACGACGGCGCCGTCGCCGAGGCGGCGGCGCGGATCGGCGTGCCCGTGATCGTCCAGCCGATGCTGAGCGGCGGCGCGGAGCTCCTCGCCGGGGTTGTCCAGGATCCCGTCTTCGGCCCGCTCGTCGCCTTCGGTCCCGGCGGGGTCTTCGCGGAGCTGATCGGCGAGGCCGCGTTCCGCATCGCACCGCTCACGGACGTCGACGCGGAGGAGCTCGTCGACGGCGGCAAGGCGGGCCGCCTCGTCGCCGGCTTCCGCGGCGCGCCCGCCGCCGACCGGGCGGCGCTCGTCGACCTCGTGCTCCGCCTTGCGCGGCTCGGCGAGGACCTGCCCGCCGTGGCAGAGCTCGACCTGAACCCCGTGCTCGCTCTCCCGGACCGATGCGTCGCCGTCGATGCGCGCATCCGCGTCCGCACGCCCGACACGGTCGCCCGCGCCAAGAGCTGGTAGCGCTCCCTCGGTAGTTCTCCACAGGTCGCGAGCGGGGTTTCGCGGCAGCACTCCGGTGACGAATCCCCGATGGCGGCGCGGCTCCCGACGAGCAGGCTGCGGTCATCGAATCAATGGTCTGATCGGGAGGAGGAGCGATGAACACACGGAGGATCCTCGAATGGGGCGGGCTCGCAGCGAGCGTCGTCCTCATCATCTTCGGCGCCGCGGCTCTCTACATGGGCTTCGACGGCCGCAGCACCGTGCAGGACAGCCTCAAGCAGGAGCAGATCTTCTTCGGGGAGTCGTCCGACCCCGCCGTCGCGAAGTACGCGGATCAGTGGGCCGGCCAGCAGGTGACGACCGGTGACCAGGCACGCGCTTTCGCGAAGGTCATGCGGATGCACACGCTCGAGGCGACGGGTGGCCTCGCGTACGCGCAGATGGGCCGCTTCCAGTCGGCGGCGAACCCGAGTGACCAGAAGGGCACGAACGACGAGACGGCAGCCGCGAAGGACTCGACCGGCCAGCCCGTCGCGAACGCGGCCCGCAACATCTGGGTCACCGAGACCGCACTGACGACCGCGCTCAACACGAGCTACATGGCCGCACAGCTCTCGGTCTTCGGGATCGTGGTCGGGATCGCACTGCTCCTGACCGGCATCGGGTTGCTGATCCTGGCGCTCGCAGTGCTCGGCGGACGCTTCAGCGAGGAGGCCGCCAAGACAGCCGGGGTCACGACGAAGGTGGCCGTCGGCCACTGATCGCTCCGACCTCCCGGAGTGAGAGAGAGGGCGGCCCTCGGGCCGCCCTCTCCATGGTCCGCGGGCTCAGCTCTCGACGAGGCCGTTCTCGAGCGCGTAGCGGACGAGCTCCGCGCGGCTCGAGAGGCGGAGCTTCTGCATGATGTGCGCCCGATGCGTCTCGGCCGTGCGGACCGAGATGTAGAGCATCTTCGCGATCTCCTGGTTCGTGTGCCCGAGCGCGAGCAGGCGCAGCACCTCGCGCTCGCGCTCCGAGAGCGGGTCGGCGTCTGCGCGCTTGCGCTCCTCGGCGTCGGCTGCGACAAGCCGCGCGCCGAGCGCCGGGTGGACGTACCGCTCACCGGCGGCGACGGCGCGGATCGCGCCGACGACCTCGGTGTCGGCCGCCTCCTTGAGCACGTACCCCGCCGCGCCGGCCGCGAACGCCTCGCGCACGTAGTGCGGGTCGTCCTGCATCGACAGGACGAGCACCTTGACGTCGGGCGCCGCCTGCAGCACCGCCGGCGTTCCCTCGATCCCCGACTTGCCGGGCATGACGACGTCCATCACCACCACGTCCGGCTTGGTCGAGATCGTCTCGAACACCGCCCGGTCGGCCGAGTCGGCCTCGCCGACCACCTCGAGGTCGGGCTCGGCGTCGAGCACGCGCCGCAGGCCGGAGCGGAGGATCGCGTGGTCGTCGACCAGGACGATGCGGATGCTCACGCGTCGTCCGGCGGTTGCTTCGGAAGGGGGACCTCGGCGACGAGCGTCGTTCCCGCCCCGGGCGACGACTCCACCGTGAGACGCCCGCCGACGAGCGCGACCCGCTCGCGCATTCCGACGAAGCCGAGCGCACCGCGACGGACGGCATCCGGCTCGAAGCCGCGCCCGTCGTCCTCGACGACGACCACCGCAGAGTTCTCCTTGCGCACGAGGGTGATGCTGACACGGCGGGCGTGCGCGTGCTTCACCACGTTCGTCAGCGCCTCCTGGACGATCCGGTACAGCGCGGTCTCGGCCTCCGTCGGCAGGCGCCGGTCGCCCAGCCGCGCCTCGATGTCGACGAGGAGGTCGGATCGCTCGGAGAGGTTCCCCGCGAGGCGCTCGACGGCGGGGACGAGCCCGAAGTCGTCGAGCGCACTCGGGCGCAGCTCGACGGCGAGCCGGCGCACGTCCTGGAGCGTGGAGGCGACGAGCTCGCGGATCGCGGCCGTGGCCTGCCGCGCCTCGTCGGTCGCGACGACGTCGTCCAGGTGCTTGAGGCCGAGCAGTATCGACGTGAGCGCCTGGCCCGTCTCGTCGTGCAGCTCGCGGGCGAGCCGAGCGCGCTCGAGCTCCTGCGCGTCGACCACGCGGCGCAGGGCGTCGCGGCTCACCCGCTCCGAGAGGTCGACCGCGATCGCCGCGCGCGCCGCGAGCGACTCGGCGAGGCGGACGTCGGCCTCGTCGAAGCGGGGGTCGGGCCCGAGCTTGTCGTGCACCGCGACGACGCCGATCGCTGCTCCTCGCACGGTCAGGGGGAGGTAGAGGGCGGAGGTGACTCCGAGGTCGCGCGCGAGCCGCTGGTCGACCTCGGGGTCGTCCATGACGGCGTCGACCCGCTCGGCGTGGCCGCGCTCGAGCACGCGGCCGATCTTGGAGGTCTTCGGGTCGAGCTCCAGGCCGAGCAGGTCGTCGCGACCCGCCGCCGCGGCGACGGCGAGCGACCCTGTGCCGTCGGGCAGCGCGATCAGGACGATTCGCGCCTCGACCAGCTCTTTCATCCGCCGGGCGACGAGGTCGAGCAGCGGTGTCAGCTCGACCTCGGACGCGAGCGCGGCCCCGATCTCGCCGAGGCCCTCGAGCTGGCGGAGCCACCGCGTCGAGGACTCGTACAGTCGCGCGTTCTCGATCGCGACGGCGGCCTGTGCGGCGAGCAGGCGAGTCAGCTCCTCGTCCTCGGCGGTGAAGTCGGCGCCTCCCGCCTTCTCGGTCAGGTAGAGGTTGCCGTAGGCGACGCCCCGGAGCACGATCGGGACTCCGAGGAACGTCGTCATCGGCGGGTGGTTGCGGGGGAAGCCCGCTGAGCGGGGGTCATCCGCGATGTCGTGCAGCCGGAGCGGCCGCGCGTCCCGGATCAGCGCGCCCAGCAGTCCGCGACCGCGCGGCAGGTCGCCGATCACCTCGTGGGTCTTGCGGTCGATCCCCGTGGTGACGAACCGCTCCAGAGCCTGTCCCGAGGTGTCGATCACGCCGAGCGCCGCGTAACGCGCGTCGGTCAGCTCCGCGGCGACCTCGGCCAGCAGCTGGAGGAGCGCGTCGAGCGACAGCTCGGAGGTGAGCGCGATCCCGGCCTCGACGAGACGCCGGAGCCGGTCCGGCTGCGGCGTGGTCACAGCCTCACGGCTGGGAGTCTCCATGCGCGGTTTGTAGCAGTGTCCTCGTGCGGCGCCGGTGTGGGCGTGGGCTCAGAGCTCGGTCGGAGCCGGCGACGTCCGGCGCGCGACGTGCTCGAGGAGCCCGGTCACCCGGGTCACGCGAGGGGTGGAGGTTGACAGGGCGACGAAGATCGCAGAGACTCGCCGACGTGTGTTGCGCGCTTCTTCTCGCCGGCGGCCTCGGGCCGAGGATCGCCCTGTTCTTCTGGTGGATATTCGGCGACAAGCCCGACGCGGCGATCTCGAGCTGGGTCTGGGGCCTGCTCGGGTTCCTGCTGCTGCCCTGGACGACGCTGATGTACATCATCGCGTGGTCGCCGGTGATCGGGGTCTCGGGCTTCTGGGACTGGCTGCTCGTCGGTTTCGGCCTCGCGCTCGACATCGCGACGTACGCGGCCAAGCCGGCGCAGAAGATGCGCGGCGGCTACAGCTACTGAGCACGCTCAGCCGGTTGCGGCGAGCAACGCCGTGGCGAGCAGCGTCGCGGCCACCGCGAGCAGCGCGAGGCGACGTACGGCGAGCCGCGGGGCGGCATCGCCCGACAGATCTCTGGCGAGGAGCGTCGCGACCGACCCGTGCGGCGTCGCCAGGGCGCCGACCCCGAGGCCGATAGTCGCGGCGAAGGCGGCCGGGCTCGCCGAGACGAGGCTCGCGGCGACGGCGCTCGCCGGAAGGTTGCTCACGAGGGCCGACGCAGCACCGGTGCCGAAGGCGACGAGCAGCAGGGCACCGAACCCCTGGGCGTTCGGCGTCCCGAACCGCAGCCCGAGTGCCTGCACCGTCACGAGCAGCCCGCCGACCTGGGCGACGATCCTCCACGGGATCGAGGGCGTCACGTGCTGACCGGGCGCGAGGAGCGCGACGCCGACGACGGCGGCAAACGGCCACCACGGGGCGACGCCGACGAGCGGAGCGAGCCATACCGCGGCGGCGGCCGCGGCGAGCGTGAGCGCCGCGTGTCGCTCTGCCCGCGAGAACGGCATGGCACGGCGGGGGGGAGCGGCGCAGCGCACCGCCAGCGAGCGGTGCTCGAGCACGCCGACCGCAACCGCGGAGAGCGCCGCAGCGGCGACCCCAGGGAGAAGCATGTGCCCGACAAATGCCGTCGGGCCGATGCCCAGCTCGCCCGACACGACGAGGTTGGTCGGATTCCCCTGGGGCACCGCGATCGACCCCGCGTTCGCGACCGCGACAGCCCCGAGGTAGAGCGGTCCGAACGGCGCGCGGTACCGGCCCGCGAGGACGAGCAGCATCGGCACGAGGAGCACGACGGCACCGTCGAGCGAAACGATGGCGGTGAGGAGAGCGCTCGCCACACAGGTGCCGGCGTAGACGACCGCCACCCGACCCCCCGCGACCACCGCCAGCGTGGTCGCCGCACGGTCTGCGAGGCCCGACCGCTCCACGAGCCGTGCCAGGGTCAGGGCGGTGGCGAGGAACACCGCGAGAGGCACGACCGTGCCGACGGCGGCGCCGGGATGTGCGCCGAACGGGATCTCGAGGACGGCCGCCGCCGCGATCGCGCAGGCGGCACGGGCGCTCGTCGGGCGAGCCGCAAGCATGCCGACCGTCAGCAGTGCGACAATCGCATGGAAGGTAAGCCACATTATAAGATAAGTCTACTTATCTATTGCCACCCGCCGCGCACTCCGATGCCGCCGGCGCCCTCCTCGGCGTCGCCCCGCTCGTCTCCCGTTGGATGGAGCGCCTCCTCGCGGCGCACGAGCCTCCCCTGACGAGCTCTCAGCTCCTCGTCCTGCGGGCTGTTGCGAGCGAGCCCGTCTCGGTGTCGGACCTGGCGCGACGCGCCGGTGTGTCCGGCCCCGCCGTCTCGCAGCTTCTTTCCGGGCTGGTCGCCGCTGGGCTCGTCGCGCGGCGGACGGACCCGGCCGACCGGCGACGGCACGAGCTCGTGCTCTCCTCTTCCGGCCAGAGCGTGCTCCGCTCGGCCGAGACCCTCCTGCGTGGACGTCTCGGGGCTCTGCTCGGCGACCTGCCGCGGCCAGAAGCCGACGCCCTCACCCGCCTGCTCGTCAGGGTGGAGGCGATTCTCGGCGTTGCGCCCCCGCCGTCGCTCCCGCCGCGGCCTCCGGTCCCGCCGTCGCGCCACGGGCCGCGCGGCGGGCCGGGTTAGGGTTGCGGCGTGTCTGTCGTTCCGAACGACCGCCTGTCCGAACACGCCGAGGCCCTGCTCACGGGTCCGGTCGCGCTTGCCGACCTCGCGCTGGGCTTCTCGGAGAGCAGCGCGTCCACGGTCGAGGTGCTCGTCGAGGGAAGCGCCTTCTATCCGCCGATGCTGGCCGACATCGCCTCGGCGTCGTCCTCCGTGCACATCAACCAGTTCGGCTTCCGGCCCGGCGAGGTGGGGGACGGCTTCGCCGACGCGCTCGTCACCAAGGCGCGGGAAGGTGTGCCCGTGCGGCTCGTCGTCGACCGTCAGGGCTCGGATCCGGAGGGAAGCACGCGGGCCTTCTACGAGCGGCTGGTCGGCGCGGGCGTCGAGGTCTGCGTCGTGCGGGCGACGAAGCCGCGAGCGGTCGCCGGGCCGCTCGGCACCGGAGGCGCGACCCGTTGGAACCTCCGCGGGCTCGGGCACATCGACCATCGCAAGGTCGTGGTGGTCGACGGCCGGATCGGCTGGGTCGGCGGTGCAGGGATCGAGGACCACTTCGCCGACGGCCGCTTCCACGACCTCTTCGTCCGCGTCGAGGGTCCCGTCGTCGCGCAGCTCCAGGTCGTGTTCCTCGGCGGGTTTCGCTGGCTCGGCGGGACGGTCGCGCCGTCGAGCCTCGACGGGCTCTTCCCCTCCCTCGACGCCGGGCCAACGGCGATCCCGGCGACCGTGCTGCACAACGCGCCCGGGCGGTTCCGGCCGATCACCGACGCGATCGGCCGCATGCTCGACGGAGCGAAGGACACCCTCGACGTCGTCAACCCGTATGTCACCGACCGCGGGATGATCCGCCGGATCGAGCGGGCGGCGCGTCGCGGCGCGCGGGTGCGGCTCTTCGTGCCGGCGAATGCGAACAACTGGGCGTGCGCCGCCGCGCAGCAGCACCACCATGGCTCGCTGCTCGACGCGGGCGTCTCGATCCTCGAGTATCCGGCCATGCTCCACGCGAAGGCCTTCGTCCGAGACGGCGAGGAGGTGCTCGCCGGGACCTGCAACCTCGAGGCGTGGAGCCTCAAGCGGTTCTTCGAGATCGACCTCCTGGTCGACTCACCCGCCGTCGCGGCGCAGTTCGACGAGCGCTTCAGCACCCCGGCCGAGGCGGTCTCGTCGCCCGGCACGAGGCTCACCGGGACGAAGGACCGGGCCCGGGCCGCGGCGTTCGCCCTCGTCTCGCCGCTCCTCTGACGCGGGACGACCGTGGGCAGCGACGACACGCCGCCGACTCCCCCGGACGCACAGAGCGTCGAGACGACGTACGGCCGCACGTCGGCGTTCCGCCCGGCGCGGCGCGAGCCGCTCCTCGTCCGGACGTTCCCGGTCTCCGGGGAGGTGCCGTCCTACCGAGGCTCTGCCGCCGGGCGCGATCTCGTCGCCGGCCTGACGGTTGCGGCACTGGCCCTGCCGTCGGCCATGGCGTACGGCCAGCTGGCGGGGCTCTCGCCGGTCAACGGCCTCTACACCCTGCTGCTGCCGACCGTCGCCTACGTCCTCTTCGGCTCGTCGCGGATGCTCGTCATCGGGCCGGAGGGCGCGACGTCGACGCTCGTCGCCGCGGCCGTGCTCGCGCTCGCGGTCGCGGGCAGCGCGGACGCTGCCGAGCTGGCGTCGATGCTCGCGCTGCTCGTCGCCGCCTGCTTCCTCCTTGCGCGCCTCCTGCGGCTCGGCTGGATCGCCGACTACTTCTCGCGTCCGGTGCTGATCGGCTACCTGCACGGCGTGGCGGTGACGCTCGTGATCGCGCAGCTCGGAAAGCTGCTCGGGCTCGACATCGACGCGAGCGAGCCGCTCGGGCGGCTCTGGGAGGTGGTCCGCGAGCTCGGCGACGTGAGCGGGATCACCGTTGCCGTGAGCGTCCTCTCGCTCGCCGCCATGCTGGGTCTCCGCCGGTTCCTGCCGATCGTCCCGGGAGCGCTCGTCGTCGTCGTCGGGGCGATCGGGGCCTCGTGGGCCCTCGACCTCGCAGCCCACGGCGTCGCGACCGTCGGCCCGGTGGCGAGCGGGCTGCCGCGGCCCACGGTGCCGACACCGCCGCTCGGCGACATCGTCGCGCTCGTGCCGGCGGCGCTCGGGCTCTTCCTCGTCTCGTTCGCCGACGAGATCCTCACGGCGCGCGCGTTCGCGGGCAAGCGCCGCGAGACGGTGCAGGCCTCCCAGGAGCTCCTGACGATGGGCGCGGCGAACGCCGCGGCCGGCTTCACGCAGGGATTCTCCGTCGGCGCGAGCGGCGCCCGGACGGCGGTCAACGACGCGATGGGCGCGCGCACGCAGTTCGCCGGCCTCTTCGCGGCGGGAGCGATCGTCGTGATCCTCCTCTTCCTGACCGAGCCGGTGCAGTACCTGCCCCAGGCCGTGCTCGCCGCGGTGATCGTCGCCGCCGGGATCAACATCATCGACCCCGGCGCGTGGCGGGCGCTGGCGGGCATCGACCGCGTCGAGGTCACGATCGCGGGCGTGACGATGGGCTGCGTCGTCGTCTTCGGCGTGCTCCAAGCGCTCGTCGTCGCGGTCGGGCTCTCGATCATCGACACCGTTCGCCGGAGCGCGCGCCCGTATGACGCGGTCCTCGGCTGGGTGCCCCACCTCGAGGGGTACCGCGACGTTGCGATCCATCCCACGGCCCGGGTCACGCCGGGCGTGGTCGTCTACCGGCTCGACGACCGTCTCTTCTTCGCGAACGCCGAGTACGTCAAGGGCCGCGTGCGAGAGGCGATTCGCGCCGCGCCGACCGAGACCGCGTGGTTCGTGTTCGACGCAGAGGCCGTCAACCACGTCGACTCGACGGGCATCGAGGCGCTGCTCGACCTGACGCTCGACCTGCGTCGGGAGAACATCACGCTCGTCGTCGCGCGGCTGCGGACGCGCCTGCGTCCGGACTTCGACGTGGCCGGCCTCATCGAGGCGATCGGGAGCGAGCACTTCTATCCGTCCGTCAAGCTCGCCGTCCAGGCGTTCGACGTCGAGCGGACAGCGCGCAGCTGATCGTTCCCCGGCGAGTCGGACCCTCAGTGGGAGAGCACGAGCTTGACCGCGACGAGGAGCAGGCCGACGCCGACGTTCGCCGCGACCGCGGCGACGGTGCGAAGCGGGCCGAGCCGCTGGATGCGTGCGAACGCCGCGCCCTCCACGGCGAGGATGACCAGCCCGACCCCGAACGCCGACCAGACCGCGGTGTCGGTCGAGAGGAGGCCGATGGCCCCGAGGAGTAGCGGCACGATCGGCGGGAGCGTGGCCTCGACGATCGAGCCCTCGCGGCGCGCGATGTGGCGCAGCTCGGCGAGCTCGAGGCGGCTCCCGTGCGAGACGCTCAGCCCGACGGTGTGCGCGTACACGTGAGCGAGCCAGAGGACGAAGCTCGTCAGGAAGACGAACACAGCGATCCGGCCCGCCGAGTCCGGGTACACCTTGACGCCGGCGACGACCATGGCGAGCGCGACGAGCGTGCCGTAGATGAAACCGGCGAGGCGCTCCGGGGCCCCTTCGATCCGTGGCTCCGAAGCGTCCACGCGAGGCGGCTCGTCGGTGGTCGAAGCCTCGGCCGTCACGCCGGCTCGGCGTCGAGCTTCCTGCGCGCCTCCTCGTTCGCCGCGTGCTCCGTCTCGCTGACCCCGGGCCAGCTGAGGTCGAGCGACCCGATCGACTCGACGAGCGACCTGCGCCACGAGCGCCTGGGTCACGGACTTGCTGTCGGCCGGGATCACGTACCACGGCGCCCACGGCGTCGAGGTCGCGGTCAGGGCGGCCTCGAAGGCAGCCATGTAGTCGTCCCAGCGCGCCCGCTCCTCGACGTCGGCGGCATTGAACTTCCACTCCTTGCCGGGTGTGTCCAGCCGTGCCAGGAAGCGCTTCTTCTGCACCGCCTTCGAGACGTGCAGGAAGAACTTGACGATCTTCGTCCCGTTCCGGTCGAGGTGGCGCTCGAACGAATTGATGTCCTCGTAGCGACCTTGCCAGAAGGGCTCGTCGCGCGGCCCCGGCGGCAGCCGCTGCGCCTCCAGCCACTCGGGGTGGACGCGGAGCGCGACGACCTCCTCGTAGTGGGACCGGTTGAAGATGCCGATGCGGCCGCGCTCGGGCAACGCCTTCGACGTGCGCCACAGGAAGTCGTGGTCGAGCTCCTCGGAGGAGGGCGTCTTGAACGAGACGACCTGGACCCCCTGCGGGTTCACGCCGGACATCACGTGCTCGATCGCCGAGTCCTTGCCGGCTGCGTCCATCGCCTGGAGGACGATGAGCAGCGCATAGCGGTCGCTCGCCCAGAGAAGCTCCTGCGCGTCCGCGAGCTCCGCCGTCCCTTCCTTGCGCCGCTTTTCCGCGTACGCCTCGAGCTCGTCCCGGTTCAGACCGGGGTCATCGTCGCCACCCGTCCATCCCGGGTCCCGGGCGGCGAGGCCTGCGGGTTGCCCCGGCTTGACGACGAGCTGGTCGAGCAGCCGGCGCCGTACGGTCATCTGGTCACGCTCCTCGTGCTCGGGCATCGGCCTAGTATCCGTCCAAACCACGAGGCAGGGAGGGATGTGTGACTGATGTCGTGGCGCTGACGTGGTTCGGCGAGTCGATCCTCGTGGCGGTCGCGCTCGCCGTCTACGCCGCGGTGATCTGGATGATCGTCGACATCCTCCGGCGGCCGGACTTCTCCGGCCTCGAGAAGGTGCTCTGGGTCATCGCCGGGGTCGTGTTCAGCATCGCGACGCTGCTCGTGTACGTGCTCTGGGTGCGCAAGAAGGACTACTCGAGGTAGATGACCGGGATGGCGGAGAGCGCGCCGGCGGTCGCGGCGGGAGTCGCAGCGCCCCGGGAGGGCGTCGCGTGGCACGGGACGACCGCGGAGGACGTGTGCGCGCAGCTCGGCGTCGACCCGGGGAACGGCCTGGACGCAGGCGAGGTCGAGCGGCGGCGCGCGGAGGTCGGGCCGAACAAGCTCGCCGAGGCCGAGACGGAGCCCGGCTGGCAGGCGTTCCTGCGCCAGTACCGGGACCTGATGCAGCTCGTCCTCGTCGGCGCGGCGGTCGTGAGCATCGCCGCGCTGCAGGAGCTCAGCACCGGCATCGTGATCCTCGCGCTGACGGTCGTGAACGCGCTGCTCGGCCTGAACCAGGAGGGGAAGGCGGCGGAGAGCGTCGCCGCACTCCAGAAGATGCTCGTGATCAGGGCGCACGTGCGCCGCGGCGGGATGCTGACCGACGTCCCCGCGGAGGAGCTCGTGCCCGGCGACGTCGTCGCCTTCGAGGCGGGCGACAAGATCCCGGCCGACGGCCGTCTCCTCGTCGCCGCGACGCTCGAGATCGAGGAGTCCGCGCTGACGGGGGAGAGCGTGCCGGTGCTGAAGGCGGTCGATGCGGTCACGGGCGAGGACGTCCCTCTCGGCGACCGGCTCGATATGGCGTACATGAACTCGACCGTCACCCGCGGCCGCGGCGAGATGGTCGTCACGGCGACCGGGATGTCGACCGAGGTCGGTCAGATCTCCGGGATGCTGAGCCAGGTCCAGCAGGAGAAGACGCCGCTCACCCGACAGCTCGACCAGCTCACCGTCCTGCTGACGATCATGGCCGCTGCCGCGCTGGCGCTCGTCGTCGTCCTCGGGCTGATCCGCGGCGACGACTTCGACGAGCTCTTCCTGATCGGGATCAGCCTGGCGGTCGCGGCGATCCCGACCGGCCTTCCGGCGGTCGTGACGACCGTGCTCTCGCTCGGGACGCAGGCGCTTGCCGCGAAGGGTGCGATCGTGAAGCGGCTGCGCTCGGTGGAGACGCTCGGGTCGACGTCGGCGATCTGCTCGGACAAGACGGGGACGCTGACGCTGAACCAGATGACCGCGCGCGAGCTCGTCGTCGTCGGCCGGCGCTTCTCGATCGAGGGCGAGGGCTACGCGACCGAGGGAGCGATCCGGCGGGTCGCGGGCGAGACCGACACGCCGCTCGACCCCTTCCTGCTGCCGATGGCGCTCGCGAACGACGCCGCGGTGCGCGACGCCGAGATCGTCGGCGACCCGACGGAGGCGGCGCTCGTCGTCCTCGCGGAGAAGGGCGGAGTCGACGTCGACGCCACGAGGCGCGCGTACCCGCGCGTCGGCGAGGTTCCCTTCGACTCCGAGTACAAGCTGATGGCGACCTTCCACGAGATGGAGGAGGCGGGCCACGCGGTCGTCCGTTGCTTCGTCAAGGGCGCGCCGGACGTACTGCTCGCGCGCTCCTCGCACGTCCGGGATGCGGAGGGGTCGACGATCCCCGTCGAGGCCGCCAGGGAGCGCGTGCTCGCCGAGAACGACCGGCTGGCAGGCGAAGGCCTGCGCGTCCTCGCCGTCGCCGCGCGCGAGCTCGAGCCGGCCGCCTTCCGTCCCGACGGAGCGTTGCTCGACGAGGTGCAGGGGCTCACCCTCCTCGCGCTCGTCGGCATCGTCGACCCGCCCCGCAAGGAGGCCGGGGAGGCGATCGCGCAGTGCAAGGCGGCCGGGATCCGTGCCCGGATGATCACCGGCGACCACGCGACGACCGCCGCCGCGATCGCCGCCCAGCTCGGGATCGAGGGACGGGCGTTGACCGGAACGGAGTTCGCGGCGCTCTCGGACGACGAGCTCGACGCCCAGCTCGACGAGATCGGTGTCGTGGCGCGTGTCGCCCCCGAGGACAAGGTGCGCCTCGTCGAGCGGCTGAAGGCCAAGGGCCACGTGGTCGCGATGACCGGTGACGGGGTGAACGACGCGCCGGCGCTGAAACGGGCCGACATCGGCGTCGCGATGGGGATCACCGGCACCGAGGTGACGAAGGAAGCCGGGGACATGATCCTGACCGACGACAACTTCGCCACCATCGTGACCGCGGTCGAGGGCGGCCGCGGGATCTACGACAACCTGATGAAGTACGTGCGCGTCCAGCTCGTGATGCTCGGTGGGTTCATCCTCACCTTCGTCGGCGCCGGCCTGTTCGACGTCGCGGACGGCAGCCCGCTCACACCGCTGCAGATCCTCTGGATCAACTTCGCGGTCGACGTGCTGCTCGCGATCGGGCTCGGCTTCGACGCGCCGGTCCCCGGGCTGATGCGCCGCCGGCCGCGCGACGCCAGCGCCCCCATCGTCGACCGCCCCCTCGGCACGAGGCTGGCCATCGCCAGCGTCGTGATGGCGGGCCTCGCGCTCTCCGTCGTCGCCTGGGGCGAGGACCGTTACGACCTCGTCGTCGCGACGACGATGGGGCTGACGACCCTCTCCCTGATGCACGTCGCCGCCGCGCTCGAGGCGCGCGAGCCGACGGAGACGATCTTCAGCCGGTACACGCTCGCGAACCGCCGGTTCGTCCAGCTGATCGGCGCCGCGCTCGTGCTCACGTTCCTCGTCACCGAGCTGGGGCCGCTGCAGCGGATCTTCGACACCGTCTCCCTGACGAGCTCGCAGTGGGGCATCTGCCTGATCGGGCCGATCGCCTTCCTCGTGATCGCCGAGCTCGGGAAGATCCTCGATCGGCACCGCGGACAGGCGAGCCCCACGCTCGCGACGGCCGGCCCGTAGCCGGGACAGAGGCGTCGCTCGCCGCCCGCCCGCTGCTGTAGGGTCGCGACTGCCGACGACAACAAAAGGGGGCTCCGTGCTCGCGACCGACTACCCGTTCCTCGACCTCATGTGGACGATGGCGGTGTTCTTCATCTGGATCCTGTGGATCTGGCTTCTGTTCACCGTGTTCGCGGACATCTTCCGCCGCCACGACATCTCCGGCTTGGGGAAGACCGGGTGGATCGTGTTCGCGATCCTGCTGCCGTTCCTCGGCGTGTTCGTGTACCTGATCACGCAGAACGTCGGGATGACCGAGCGCAACCTCCAGCGTGCGCGGGCCCAGCGCGAGCAGTTCGACGACTACGTGCGCGACACCGCCACCGGCGGCGGAGGCGCGGCGGCCGAGATCGACAAGGCCAAGCAGCTCCTCGACTCCGGCGCGATCACGCAGGCGGAGTTCGACGGCGCTCAAGGGAAAGGCGCTTGCCTGACGGGAGCGGTTCGTCCGACCGGAGCGAAAGGGAGCGTCGGCATGTCGACGGAGAGCACGGTCGTCACGGGCCTCGAGCCACGAGCATTCTGGGGGCACTTCGAGGCGCACGATGGTCCCGCTCGGGCTCGGGATCGGCGCGGGCTACATGATCGCGATGTGGACGGCCGTGGTCGGCGTCCTCTTCCTTCCGGCCAACGGAACCCAGATCGCCGCGGCCGAGGCGGACACGACGGGGACGACGTCGCTCGGAAAGCGCGTGATCGACCACTCGTTCCAGCTGCCGCTGCAGATCTGCTGGATCGTGACGGCGGTCGTCGGGACGGTGATCGTGTGGCTCTTCTTCGGCGGCCACACGCCTGCGCCGCCGGTGCCGACGGCCACGACACCATGACATGACCGTTCGCGGGGCCGCCTTCCTCGGCATCGGCGCGATGGTCGGTGCCGGGATCTTCGCGTTGCTCGGCGAGGCCGCGACCGTTGCCGGCTCCGCCGTGTGGCTCTCGTTCCTCCTCGCCGGGATCGTCGCCGCGCTGCTCGGCTACACCGTCGTCAAGCTGGGAGTCCGCTACCCGTCCTCGGGCGGCCTCTTCGCGTACCTGATCCAGGGCTTCGGGAACGGCCGCCTGGTCGGCATCGCCGCCTGGCTCGGGTACTTCGCCGCGATCGTGATCGTCTGCTCGATGGTGGCGGTCTCCTTCGGTGCCTACGCGACGTCGCTGTTCGTCGGCGACGACGCCTGGAGCGGCTGGGACAACGTCTTCACGACGCTCGTGGTGGTCGCGATGGCCGGTGTCAGCATCGTCGGCTCGAAGCTCGTCGACCGGGCCCAGTCGCTGATCGTGATCGCGCTCCTCGCGGTCTTCGCGGTCTTCATCGCCGTGACGATCGTCGACATCGACTTCGACCTGCTCTCGTTCAGCGGCTATCCGCCGTTCACGGACATCGTCGCGAGCGTGGCGCTGACCTTCTTCGCCTATCTGGGCTTCAGCGTGATCACCTTTGCGGCCGGCGATCTCCGCGATCCGGGGCGTGAGCTCCCTCTCGCGATGTACGCGGCGCTCGGCGTGACGACGATTCTCTACCTGCTCATCTCGATCGGGGTCTTCGGCACGCTGACGGTCGACCAGGCGATCGGGTACGGCGAGACCGCGATCGCCGAGGCAGCGAGGCCCGCGCTCGGCGACGCCGGCTTCACGATGATGGCGATCGCTGCCCTGCTCGCCACCGCGTCCTCGGTCAACGCCACCCTTTACGCGTCGGGCGGGTTGACCTCGATGCTCGCCACTCAGGGGCAGTTCCCGACCTTCTTCGGCCGTGGCTCGCGACTCGGCCCGCACGCAGGGCTGCTGATCACCGCAGGGCTCGTCCTCGTCGTCTCCAACGTCGTCGACCTCTCCGCCATCGCCTCGGTCGGCAGCGCCTGCTCCCTGATGATCTTCCTCCTCATCGGGCTCGCGGCGTTGCGCCTGCGGAGCGAGATCGGCGCGAGTGTGCCCATCGTCCTCCTGGCCCTCGCGGCAACCGCCGTCGTGCTCGTCTTCTTCGCGGTCGACACGCTGCGCAACGCCCCGGAGACGTTCGCCGCGATCGTCGCGATCGCCGGCCTTGCGGTCGTGCTCGACCTCGTCTGGAAGCAGGTCCGAGGCCCGAGGGCTGGCCCGTAGTCCGGCGACGTCCCGCCCGCGCCGACCGCAGCGCTGAGCACGTGACGTCCGTGGGAGGGCGTCGAGGGTCGGCTATGCCGGCGCCGAGCTGGGCTTGGGTTGGGCTCCAGGTTGGACCGCCGGGATGCCTCGGGTGAACAGCAGGGCGACGAGCGAGAAGAGGGCGAGGATTGAGATGGCGACGCGCAGCCCATCGATACGGCTCTCCTCGTTCTGCTGCACGATCTCATCGATCGTTCGGCGCGGCACGGTCGTGTCCCCGAGCGCGGCCTCGAGGTCGTCGTCGGACATGAACGGGATCCCGCTAGCGAGCTGTGTTTGTGCCTGCGAGACGATGCGGTCGGGCACGCGCGGGTTGTTCTCGATGCCGGTGAGGAACGACGTGGTGAGGGCGGAGATGAGGATCGCGCCGGTGAGCGCGGTGCCGATCGACGCGCCGAGCTGAGTGCCGGTGTTCTGGAGGCCGCCGACCTCGCCCGACTGCTCGTCGGCCACGGCGGAGACGGTGACGCTGCCGAGCTGCGAGGCGATCGCGCCGATCCCGGCGCCGCAGAGCAGCAGCGGCCAGGTCACGATCTCGGCCCCGGCGCCGTAGTCGAGCAGCGCGACCAACAGCACCAGCCCGGCAAACAGCGCAACGAACCCGATGCGGATCACCCGCTGCGGGTTGGCGTTCGGTCGCAGTTTCGGCACGCCGACGGCGAACAGCAGCAGCATCAGCGAGAGCGGTAGCAGCCGCACACCGGTCGCGACCGCCGACAGCCCGAGCGCGACGGACAGGAACAGCGGCACGACGAAGAAGATCCCGGCCTGGACGAGGAACAGGAACAGGAACGAGGTGACCCCGTTGCGCAGCTGCAGGTTGCGCAGCATCGCCGGATCGATCAGCGCGCCAGCACCGCGCTCGATCCGGCGGTTCTCCCAGGCGAGGAACAGGCCGAGCACCACACCGCCTGCAATGATCATCCAGATCACCGGCGAGAGCCCGAGCAACTCGGGAGCGTCGGGTTTCGGCTGCACGAGCCCCCACGAGCCCGACTTGAGGATGCCGAGCACGATCAGGCCAAGCCCGAGCGCCGACAGCGCCGTCCCGATCAGGTCGAGCCGAACGCCCTTCTCCGCCGGAGAGTCGTTCATCCGCCTCGTCAGAGCGAGGATCACGAGCACGATCAGCACCTCGCCGGCGAACACCCACCGCCACGACCAGTAGGTCGTGAACGCGCCGCCGATCACCGGCCCGAGCGCACAGGCGATCGCGCCGGCCGCGGCAACGAGGCCATACGCGCGAGGCCGTTCCGAGCGGTCGAAGTTGGTGGCGACCAGGCCGACGATCGCCGGCATGATCAGCACCGCACCGAAGCCCTCGAGGAACGACCAGCCGATGATCAGCACGGTCAAGTTCGGTGCCAGCGAGGTCGTCAAAGACCCGCACGCGTAGATCACGCAGCCGATCGCAAACGCGCGCTTGCGGCCGATGATCTGGCCGACCTTGCCGCCTGTGATCATCAGGCAGGCCATCACGAGCGTGTACAGCGTGATCGCCGTCTGGATCCCGGTCACCGTCGTCCCGAGGTCGTCGGCGACCGTTGCGATCGCCGTGTTCATGACGGTCGTGTCGAGCGCCATCACGAACTGCCCCACCGCCAACGTCATCAGCACTATCTCCGAGCCGCGGGCGGCAGCGGTGGAAGACGCGGTCAGCGAGGCGGTCACGACGAGGATCCTATGGGTGGCAGCATCCAGACGGGCATGTTCCTGCCCGCCGGTGCATCCCGGGACCCAGGCGGGCGGACGAAGAGTCCTGACCGAGCGGCAACGCGGGTCGCCTCTCGGTTCAGTCGCGGCGAGCGGCCCAGTCGGCGGCGACGTCCGCACCGCCCTCGACGCTCCACCGGGGCCCGAAGCGCCCGAGCGTCGGGCTCGGGACGAGCTTGCCCGCGACGACGGCCTCGCCCTGGCGGAACTCCGCGGCGAGCGAGAATACCGAGGGAGGCACGAAGGAGAACGTCTCGGAGAGCACGGCGAGGTCGGACCGCGAGTTCATCCGCATCAGCACGAGGTTGTCGCACTGGGAGACGACGTTCTCGTGCACCTTCTGCGGCCGCTGCGTCGCGACGAGCATGACGAGCCCGAACTTGCGGCCCTCGCCGGCGATGCGCACGGCATGCTCGGTCGCAAGCGCGGTCAGCCGGTCCTCGGGACGGGCAGGGCAGATGTTGTGCGCCTCGTCGATCACGATCAGCAGCGGCTCGCGCTCTGCCCGGCGGCGCCAGAGTGCCGCGAGGAGCGCCTCGGCTGCGACCGCTCGCTCCTGGTGCTCCTCGAGGGAGCCGAGGTCGACGACGACGCAGCGGGGACCGCCGGGCTGAACGAGCTCCTCGAGCGAGCCAGAGTCGTCCCCTGACCAGATCCGCCACCGGTCGACGCCCAGGTTGCGTGCGCGGAGGCCCAGCGAGCGGAGCGGCTCCGGCCCTTCCCGCAGCCCGTCGACGGTCTCCCTGATCGTGGCTCCCATCAGCTCGCCTGCCCGCTCCACCGCGTCCACGAGCGCGGCGTACTCGTCGCGGTCCGAGATCGGGTCGATGCGGAGCACCGCGGCGCGCTCGCCGGCGTCGAAGTCCCGGAAGCGGACGTGGAGCCTGCCGTCTCCGGCCTCGCCGGCGCGACGGACGTCGATCCCGGCAGCAGCCTCGGCATAGCGCGGCCCGGCGTCGGCGCCTTCGCGGAGTTCGCCGAGGCTGACGTAGTCCGAGTTCGGGTCGAGCACGACGATCCGGAGCGTCGTCTCTGCGAGGAGGCGCTCCAGGATCGTCCCGAGCGCGTACGTCTTACCCGAGCCCGACTGGCCGCAGAGGAAGGTATGGCGATCGAACGCGCCGGCGTCGAGGGCGAGTGGGACGCCCTCGGCGTACGTGAGCGAGCCCACCTCGAGGAGCGCGCGGGGTGGCCGTGCGACGTCGAGCCAGCGGGCCACCTCGGCGGGCGTCGCCGTGCGGGTGATCGCACCGGCGAACGGTTCGGCCGGCCCGGAAAGTACGCGGCCCTCGATCCTGGCCAGCCGTCCGTCCGCCGGGTCGAAGTCGACGCTCGTCGCGTAGCCGAGCCGGGTGTCGGGGGCGCCGTCGGCGATCACGACGTAGCTCCCCACGCGCAGATCGAGGCCGTCGATCGGCACCCGCAGCAGGAAGGCTCGTCCGTCGACCGACGTCGCCCGGCGCTCGTGCTCGCTCTCCGGAGGCACCGGGGCAGCCTATAGCCGGGGTTGGCGTGGCAGCGCCCGAGGCCGCGATGCCTCAGACGTCGGCCGCGCCGCGAAAAACTCGGCCCCGGGGTGGAAGGCGAGAACGCGCTCGCCCTCGAACCGTGCAGCGACGGCCTCGGAGAGGCGTCTTGCGTGGGGCGCTCACGCCCCCGCGGCACAGTCGGCGGGCCGGCGCCGGCGGACGAGGCGGATCGGTGCTTTCCGGCCTCGCGTCCGCCTCGCCTCGGCAGCGATCGCGGCCAGCGCGACGCGACGATGCTCGGCGAGGGTCTCGAACTGGGTCACGTGTGGATACGGCATGGCGCCTCCTTCGTTTAGCTGACTAGAAAGATACTTCCAAGATAGCTTTCTGTCAAGTGGCTTTCCAGTCAGCTATAGTCTGCCGCGAATGCCGACCAGGGCAGATGCCGTCGACCGGATCACGGCGCAATGGCGCCGCGAGCGCCCCGATCTCGACCCGTCGCCGATGGGCGTCGTCGGCCGGATCTCGCGCGTGTCGTCGCTCGTCCAGCGCCAGCTCGAGGAGGTGTTCGCGGCCCACGGGCTCACCGGGGCCGACTTCGACGTCGTGGCGACCCTCCGACGGGCCGGCGCGCCGTACAGGCTCACGCCGGGCGAGCTCAGCCGATCGACGATGGTCACGACGGGCGGCATGACGAAGCGTCTCGACCGGCTCGAGGCGAGCGGTCTGATCCAGCGCGAGCCCGACCCCCGTGACCGCCGCGGCAAGCTGATCGTGCTGACGCCGAAGGGAAGAGACCTCGTCGACCACGCAGTCGAGGCGCACCTCGAGAACGAGGAGCGGCTGCTCGCGGTCCTGCCGACTGCGAAACGGCGCGAGCTCGCAGCCCTGCTTCGCGACATGCTTCTCTCGCTCGAGCCACGGTCGGAGGACCTCCCGGCGGACAGCGCCTGAGAGCCCGATCCGTCGAGCCGCCGAGGTCGGCGTCCCCGGTGCGCGTACGTCGGCGACAACGGGCAGTCGACGGTGGGGTGACGGCAAGATGGGCCGGTGCATCTCGACGTCTCCGACGGCCTCGTTGCGCTCGCGCTGCTCGTCGCCGTGGCGGCCCTGCTCGTGGTCGCGCCGGCGCTCCGCGTTCCGTACCCGATCCTGCTGGTGCTCGGCGGCCTCCTGCTCGGCCTCGTGCCGGGCATGCCGGAGTTCGAGCTCCAGCCGGAGCTCGTGTTCTTCGGGGTGCTTCCGCCGCTCCTCTACAGCGCGGCCTTCTTCACCTCGCTTCGCGATCTGCGGTCGAGCGCCCGTTCGATCGGCGCCCTGGCGATCGGCCTCGTCGTGGCGACGACCGTCGGTGTCGCGGTCGTCGCCCATCAGTTCGTGGACGGGCTCTCGTGGGGAAGCGCGTTCGTGCTCGGGGCGATCGTCTCGCCGACGGACCCGCTCGCCGCAACGTCGATCGCGCGCCGGCTCGGCGTCCCGCGCAAGCTCGTGACGATCGTCGAGGGAGAGAGCCTCGTCAACGATGGGACAGGTCTCGTCGCGTACAGGGTCGCCGTCGTCGCAGTGGTGGCCGGGTCGTTCTCCGCGGTCGCGACAGGAGGGCTGTTCGTCGTTGCCGTCGTCGGCGGCGTCGCGGTCGGTCTCGCAGTCGGATGGCTCGTGCGCCAGCTCCGCAGGCGCCTCGACAACCCGCCGGCCGAGATCACGATCTCGCTCCTCACGGGATACCTCGCCTTCATCCCCGCCGAGCTGCTCGGCGTGTCGGCCGTGCTCGCGGCGGTGACGGCGGGCATCTACCTCGGCTGGCACACCCCGGAGCTGACGACGGCGCAGGTCCGCCTCCAGTCCGTGGCGGTGTGGGGGATCGTCCAGTACCTGCTGAACGCGCTGCTCTTCGTCCTCGTCGGCCTCCAGCTGCCCGTGGTCGCGGACGCCCTCGGAGAGATCCCGACAGGGAGGCTGCTCGCGTACTCGGCGCTCGTGAGCGCCACGGTCGTCGCGGTCAGGTTCGCGTGGGTGTTCGCCGTGATGCAGGCACCGAAGTGGCTCTTCCGCAGGATGTCGAGCTGGCGCGGCGCGGTCTTCGTCTCGTGGGCGGGGATGCGCGGCGCCGTGTCGCTCGCGGCAGCCCTCGCCCTGCCGCTCGAGACCGACGAGGGGGCGCCTTTCCCCTCCCGGGAGCTCGTCCTCTTCCTCACGTTCGCCGTGATCCTCGTGACGCTCGTGGGGATGGGGCTGACGCTGCCGCTCGTGATCCGCCTGCTCGGGCTGGAGGACGACGGGATCGACGACCGGGAGGACGCGAAGGCGCGCATCCGCGCGGCGGAAGCGGCGCTCGCCCGCCTCGAGGAGCTGGTCGAGGAGGACTGGGTCCGCGAGGACACCGCGGAGCGGGTGCGCGGCGCGTACCGCTTCCGAACGAACCGGTTCCAGGCGCGCCTGGACGACGGCGACGACGGATTGATCGAGAGCCGCTCGCTGGACTACCAGCGGCTCCGTCGCGAGCTGCTCGACGCCGAGCGCGGCGCGCTGCTCGAGCTGCGCCGCGCCGGTGCGATCTCGAACGACGTCTGGATGCGCGTCGGGCGCGACCTCGACCTCGAGGACGAGCGGCTCGACATCTGACCCGCGACGGTGCTCTTCCTGCGCTGGGTCATGGAGTCGGCGTTGCCCCCGTCGCGCGGGGGTCGCCCGTCGGCTTCGACGATCCCCGTCTGGTAGGCGAGGACGACCACCTGGACACGGTCGTGGAGACCGAGCTTGGAGAGGATGTGCGTGACGTGCGTCTTCACCGTCGTCTCGCTGATGAAGAGCTCCTGCCCGATCTGGGCGTTCGAGAGCCCGAGGGCGATCAGCCGCAGGACCTCCCGCTCGCGCGTGCTCAGGTCGTCCAGCTCCTTCGGCGGCCTCGGGCGGGCCATCCGCGTGAACTCCCGGATCACGCGCTTCGTGATCGCCGGCGAGAGGAGCGCCTCGCCCGAGGCGACGGTCCGCACGGCCTCGAGCAGCTGCTCCGGCGGGTCGTCCTTCAAGACGAAGCCGCTCGCTCCCGCCCGGAGCGCCTCGTAGACGTACTCGTCGAGATCGAACGTCGTGAGGACGAGCACGCGCGCGTCGGGGTCGACCGCGAGGATGCGCCGGGTCGCTTCGAGCCCGTCGAGCTCCGGCATGCGGATGTCCATCAGCACGACGGTCGGAGCGAAGCGAGCCGCCTTCTCGACCGCCTCGATGCCGTTGCTCGCCTCGGCGACGACCTCGATGTCGTCCTCGCCGGAGAGCAGCATCCGAAACCCCGCGCGCACCATCGACTGGTCGTCCGCGACCAGCACCCGGATCGTCACCTGCCGTCTCCGCCGAGGGGGAGCCTGGCATCGAGGACGAAGCCGCCGTCCGGCGCCGCGCCGGCCGTCATCGTGCCGCCGTAGATCTTGACCCGCTCGCGGACGCCGACAAGCCCGTAGCCCGCGCCGTTGCTCACGGCTGCGCTTCCGGTGCCATCGTCGCGGATCTCGATCGAGAGCTCGTCGGGCGCGTAGCGGAGGGTCACGTCGGCGCGATTCGCCCGCGCGTGCTTGAGCGCGTTCGTCAGGCCCTCCTGGACGATTCGGTACGCGGAGAGGTCGATCGCGCGGGGGAGCGGGATCGCCTCGCCCTCGACGTGGAGCGTGACGGGGAGACCCGCGCGACCGACTTCCGTGACGAGAGTGCTCACGCCGTCGAGGCCGGGCTGGGGCACCAGCTCGAGGTCGTCGCCGTCGCGACGCATCGCCGACAGCAGCCGGCGCATCTCCGAGAGCGCGGTCCGGCCGGCCTGCTCGACGCCGCGGAGCGCGTCGGACTCGTCGTCGAGCTCGGCGGGGAGCCTGTGGCGGACGGCGCCGACCTGGAGCACCATCACGCTCACGGCGTGGGCGACGATGTCGTGGAGCTCCCGCGCGATCCGCGTCCGCTCCTCGGCGACGGCGACGCGGGCCGCCGCCTCACGGTCCCGCTCGGCCTGCGCGGCGCGCGCCTCGGCAGCGTCGGCCTGCTCGGCCCGGGCGTTGAGTGCGAACCCGGCGAGCCAGGCGATCCCGAAGAGGAGGGGGATGAAGACGAGCTCTCCGGGCGCATGGCCGGGCCGGTTGAGGATGATCGTCGCCATGCTGCCGAGGACGACCGCGAGGCCCACGCGCGCCAGGACGGCGTCGCGCAGGTTCCCGAGCAGGAACGCTGCGAACAGCCCGGTGAGGTACAGGCCGGCCGGGTAGGGGATCAGCCGCCCGTCCACGAACGAGACGGCCGCGGCGAGAAGCCAGAACGCCGCAGGACCGGCGAAGGGGTAGCGCCGCCGCGCGAGGAGCCCGAGCACGACCACCACGGCTGCCGGGATGCAGAACCACAGGGTCGTCTCAGGGGCATCCCGGTTGTCTCGCCTCACCGCGAGCTCGAGGACTGCGGCGACCGCCAGGAGGGCGATCAGCAGGTCGAATCCCCACCCCCGCGCGGCCTGTCCGATGCGGCTCACGGGCTGAACGTACTGCAGGGCACGTCGTGTCGCCTCCTACCTGGGTAGGAGCGGAGATCGTCGGCTGGGGGGACAGCGAATCGGGCCTCCCGACGATGGCGCGGGGCAGCCCGGCTCCTAGCGTCGAGCCATGTACTTCGACGCCAAGGAGGCACCACGAATGTTCGGTACGCGTCATCACTCGCACACCACCGGCCGGTCGAACCTCGCCGGCCGCATGGGTTGCTGGAGCGCCGCACACTGGAAGACCGCGACGTTCGGCTGGCTCGCCATGGTCGTCGTCGCCTTCGGGCTCGGCGGCATGGTCGGCATGAAGACCATCGACGCCAACACGCCCGGGCCGGGCGAGTCCGGCCGCGTGGACAGGATCCTCGACGCCGGGTTCAAGCAGCCCGCCGGCGAGAGCGTTCTGATCCAGAGCTCGACCCTACGGGCGGGCGATCCCGCGTTCACGGCGGCCGTGCGCGACGTCGTCGCGGGGATCTCGAAGCTCGGGATCGTCCAGCACGTCCGCTCGCCGCTCGCGTCCGGGAACGGCGGGCAGATCGCCCCGAACGGCCACGCCGCGCTCGTGGAACTCCAGATCCGCGGCGATCCCGACACGGCGGTCGACCGGATCGGCCCGGTCCTCGACCGGGTGGCCGAGCTGCAAGCCGCACACCCGCAGCTCTTCATCGGAGAGTTCGGCGACGCGAGCAAGGTCGATGCCCTGGTCACCGCGTACGGGAACGACCTCGGGAAGGCCGGGCTGCTCTCGCTCCCGGTCACGCTGATCATCCTCCTGGCGGCGTTCGGCGCGCTCGTGGCCGCGGGGATCCCGCTGCTTCTCGCGCTGACCGCCGTCTTCGCGACGTTCGGCCTGATCTCCCTCCCGAGCCACGTGTTCCCGGTCGCGATGCAGGCGCCGGCGCTCGTGCTCCTGATCGGGCTCGCCGTCGGCGTCGACTACTCGATGTTCTACTTGAAGCGCGAACGCGAGGAGCGGGCCGCCGGACGCAGCGAGCAGGCGGCGCTCGAGGCCGCAGCCGCGACGTCGGGCCGCTCGGTGCTCATCGCCGGCCTCACCGTGATCGTGGCGATGGCGGGCATGTTCCTGACCGGCGACCCGACCTTCGAGTCGCTCGGCGTCGCAGCCATCACCGTGGTCGCGATCGCGGTGCTCGGCTCGCTCACCGTGCTCCCGGCGCTCCTGTCGAGGCTCGGCGACAAGGTCGACCGCGGGCGCGTGCCGCTCGTCGGTCGTCGTCGAACGGGCGGCGAGAGCCGGATCTGGGGCGCGATCGTCGACCGCGTGCTGCGGCGGCCGCTCGTGTCGGTCGTCCTGGCCGGCGGGTTGCTGCTGGCGCTGGCCGTCCCGGCGCTCCAGCTCCGCATGGCGATGGCGGGGCCTGACACGTTCCCGCAGTCGCTTCCCGCCGTGCAGGCATACGAGCGGATGCAGCAGGCGTTCCCCGGGACGGCGCTGCCCGCCAACGTCGTCGTGAAGGCGCCGGACGTGAAGGCGCCTGTGGTTCAGGACGCGATTCGCCGGCTCGAGCAGCAGGCACTCGCGAGCGGCCTGATGCACGAGCCGATCGCGGTCGACGTCAACCGCGACGCGACCGTCGCAAACGTCTCGATCCCGATCGACGGCAAGACGACCGACCGTGAGGCGGACGCCGCGCTCGCCGTGCTCCGTGACCGGATCGTCCCCGACACGGTGGGCCGTCTCCCGGAGGCGGAGACGGGCGTCACCGGGCTGGCGGCGCAGTGGAAGGACTCGACCGACGAGCTGAAGTCGAATCTCCCGCCGGTGGTCGGCTTCGTGCTCGTCATCGCGTTCGTGCTGCTGCTCGTTGCGTTCCGCTCCCTCGTCGTCGCGGCGAAGGCGATGCTGCTCAACCTCCTCTCCGTCGCTGCGGCGTACGGCGTGCTGGTGCTGGTCTTCCAGCACGGGATCGGCAAGGGCCTGCTCGGCTTCAGCTCCACCGCCGGGATCGACCCAGTCGTGCCGCTGCTCCTCTTCGTGATCCTGTTCGGCCTCTCGATGGACTACCACGTCCTCGTTCTCAGCCGGATCAGGGAGCTGTACGACGGGGGAGAGAGCATGGACGACGCGATCTCGAACGGGATCAAGCGGACCGCAGGCGTCGTCACGAGCGCCGCGGTGGTGATGGTGTTCGTGTTCTCGATCTTCGCGACGCTCTCGATGCTGTTCTTCAAGCAGTTCGGCGTCGGGCTCGCGGTGGCGATCCTGATCGACGCGACGATCGTTCGGGCGGTGCTCCTGCCCGCGAGCATGAAGCTGCTCGGGGACTGGAACTGGTACCTCCCGCGCTGGCTCGAGTGGCTGCCGCGCCTCGAGCCCGGCGAGCCGGAGACCGCGTCCGACGCGGGCCCGGCGACCACCTCGGCGTAGACCGACCCGACCCGACCCGGCCCGGCCCGGCCCCGACGACGTCGGGGCCGGGCCGTCGGCCGGTCAATGCACGTGCGCCGGTGCGTTCGGGTCGTCGTCGCAGGCGACGTTGACATACCCGGAGCGGAACGGTCTGACCTCCCCCGATCCCGGCTCGTAGGTGTGTCGCCAGACGCAGCCCGTGTCGTTCGTCAGCAGGTGGATCGACACGGACGTCTCCGCGGACGTCGTCCGCACCCGGTGGATGTCGTCGTGCGGCGGGATCAGGGCGTAGAAGTCGCCGGGGGCGAGCGAGCGCCGCTCGACGAGCTCGAGCGCGCCTCCGACGGTCGCGTAGATCTCCTCGTCCTGCGTGCCGCGGTAGAGGCCGACGAGCCCCCAGGCGAGGTGGTCGTGGATCGGCGTCTGCGCGCCCGGGGGCACGACCAGCGAGAACAGCGACAGCGACCCGTCGGCGGCGCGGTAGAGAAGCCATTGCCCGATGCCGCCACCCATCCCGCTTTGCGGCGCCGGGCGCCGGTAGTCGGCCGGGAGCCACTCGGGGTCGCCGAGCAGCGCGGCGAAGCGGGGCGTGATCGCCTCGCACGCCGCCTCGGGGGAGGATGCCACCGCGATTGCCGCCTGGACGTCGGTCACGAACGACCGGACGACCGATGTGTCGAGAACGAAATCCGCCGTCATCGCCGGCCCTGGAACGATCCTGTCCCCCGGCGCCAACGTACGGCGCTCGGGTCACCGCGTCAAGCACGTCGATGGCCGGCGCCGAGTCTCGAGCGGCTGCGGGCGGTCATGCGACCGGCCGCTGACGCGGACTGTCGACCCGCCGCGCGCGGAGGACACCACGCGTCGCGCGCGAAGGACGTCGGCTCATGGCCTGGCGGGTTGACGAGGTGTGGCTCGACGCGGAGCTGCTCTGGTTCCGGGAGGAACCGCCACGCGGGTTCGGGCCGATCGCGCTGGCGGTGCCCGCCTTTGTCCACGGCGCGCTCGAGCCGGCGCTCTTCGCGCCCGTCCCGACCGGGCTCGACGCATCGCAGCGACGTCGACTCGCCGCCGGGAGCGCCCGCCGCCGCCGGCTCGCGACCCGGACGGTGCCGGCAGTCGCGCTCGTCCTCGGCTCCGCCACGATGTTGCCGATCGCTGCCCTTCGCCACGGCGGCGGTGGCGCCGCGGGCCCGCTGCAGGAGGACCCGCCGAGCCTCACCTTCCGCGCCGATGAGTTCCGCTTCCAGCTGCCCAAGGCGCCGGCGCGCGCGCCGCGCACGGAGGCGACCCGCGCGGCGGCGAAGGCGACCGAGCTCGCACGGATCCAGTGGCACCAGGCGACGTCGATCGGGCTCCCGTACTCGGGACGGCTCGCCCGCGGCACGCAGCTCCCTGCCGAAGGAGCGGACTGGACCACGTGGGACCCCGTGACGGACAGCACGCCCAACCGACCCAACCGGCTCTACGGCAACGAGCACACGATCCGGACGATCGTCTCCGTGATCGCCGCCTACCGCGCGTCGCACCCGCATGCGCCCCGCGTCGTCGTCGGCGACATCAGCTACCGGGACGGCGGGCGGATGGACGAGCACGTCTCGCACCAAAACGGCCTCGACGTCGACGTCTACTACCCTCGGCGCGACGGCCACCTGAGCGCCCCGATCGCGACCAGCCAGATCGACCAGCGCCTCGCCCAAAACCTCCTCGACCGCTTCGTCGCGGCAGGTGCGCAGATCGTCTTCGTCGGCTACTCGACGGGGCTCAGGGGGCCGAGCGGCGTCGTCGTCCCGTACCCGAACCACGAGAACCACATGCACGTCCGCTTCCCGCACCCGCAGGGCTGAGCGCGCGAGGGCCGGCTCCTGCGTGACGGGGCCGTGACGTAGCCTCCGCATCGTGCACCGGCTCACGAAGGAACAGGCCCGGCGCATCGCGGTGCGGGCGCAGCTGCTCGATGCCCCGCGGCCGACCGACCTGGTCGCGGTCGTGGAGCGATTGACCCTGCTGCAGATCGACCCGACGGCGGCGATCGCGCCGAGCGCTGACCTCGTCGCGTGGAGCCGGCTCGGCTCCGCCTACCACCCCGACGACCTCAAGCGGGCCGTCGAGGATGAGCGCACGCTGTTCGAGCACAACGCGCTCGTGCGCCCCGTCGGCGACGTCGGGCTCGTGCTCGCCGACGCGCCGGACTGGCCGCCCTACAAGCGCACGCGGACCTGGTTCGACGCCAACGACCCGTTCCGGCGGGACGTCCTCGAGCGGCTCGCGCAGTCGGGCCCTTTGGCCTCGCGGGACGTCCCCGACACCTCCGTGGTGGCGTGGGCCTCTCGCGGCTGGACGAACAACCGCAACGTCACGATGATGCTCGAGATCCTGATGATGCGTGGCGAGATCGCGATCGCCGGGCGCGTCGGGCGCGAACGGCTCTGGGACCTCGCGGAGCGGGTGTACCCCCCGGACGTCGACGTCTCGTCGGTCGAGGACGCCGTCCGCATCAGGAACGAGCGTCGGCTCGCATCGCTCGGCATCGCCCGCCGACGGAGCACGCAGATGCCGATCGAGCCGATCGACGTCGGCGAGGCGGGCGAGGCGGCCGAGGTCGAAGGTGTCAAGGGCGAGTGGCGTGTCGACCCCGACGCGCTGGCGGACGACTTCGAGGGGCGAACGGCTCTGCTGTCGCCCTTCGACCGGCTCGTCTACGACCGGAAGCGCGCGCTCGAGCTGTTCGACTTCGAGTACACGCTCGAGATGTACAAGCCCGCGGCCGAGCGTCGCTTCGGGTACTTCGCGCTTCCGATCCTCCATCACGACCGCCTCGTCGGGAAGCTGGACGCGACCGCCGACCACAAGGCCTCCGTGTTGCGCGTGAACGCGATCCACGAGGACGTGCGGTTCACCCGCGCGACGACCAAAGCGGTCCGGGCCGAGATCGACGACCTCGCAGCCTGGCTCGAGCTGGGTGGGGTCGAGGTTGCCTAGGGCGTGCCGGCGCGTTCCGTAGGGCTGTACAGAGGGGTGCAGCTGAACCGGTACAGGGCGGGAGTCGCTTGACCCGTCGTCACCGATCGTTTATTCATACTGGACAGTGCGCGACTCTCACGACCCGCGTCCCGTCGTGGGGTTGGTCGGTCTCGGGAACATGGGTACCGCGTTCGCCGAGCGCCTTCTCGACGCCGGCTACCCCCTCGTCGTGCACAACCGAACTCGGGAACGGGCGGAGGCGCTCGTGCCGCGCGGCGCGGTCGTCGCGGCCACCGTGGACGAGCTCGCCGGGCAGGCCGACGTGATCGTGACGTCGCTCGCCGACGACGAGGCGCTCGAGGCCGTGGGCGCGCAGATCGTCGACGCGGCCCGTCCCGGCTCGATCCTCGTCGACACGAGCACTGTCTCGCCGCAGGCGTCCGCGAGGATCGCGGAGCGCGCCGAGGCGGCATCCGTCGGCTATCTGCGCGCGCCGGTCAGCGGCAACCCGAGCGTCGTGCGTGCCGGGAACCTGAGCTTCATCGTCTCTGGCCCTCGCGAGGTGCTCGACCGTGTCGCGCCGGTCATCGGGGCGATCGGGCCGAACGTCCGCCATGTCGGGGACGACGAGCAGGCGAGGATCGTGAAGCTCGCGATCAACCTCGTGATCGGCGGGCTGGCCGAGCTGATGGCGGAGGCTCTCGTGCTCGGCGAGGCCTCGGGCGTCTCCCGCGCGGCGCTCCTCGAGGTCATGGGCGCCTCGGCTGTGGGGGCGCCGTTCGTCAAGTACAAGACGGAGGCGCTCCTCCGGGACGACTACTCGGCGACGTTCACGACGGCGCTGATGGAGAAGGACGTCGACCTCATCCTCGAGGCGGCGGACACGGCGGGCGTGGAGCTCCCGATCGCGAACGAGATGAAGGCCGTCCTCCGCTCTGCGATCGAGGCCGGCTACGGCGACGACGACTTCATGGCGCTCTTCCCGTTCCTACGGAGCTCGGCCGGCCGACAGGCAACGGCCGCGCGCGCGCAGCCGTCCCGCGTGGGCGGGCATTCAGACCAGGAGGTCAGCGAATGAGTATGCGAAGCAGAACGGTCGGCTCGCCGGACGCGACACGGGCGGTGGACTGGGAGCAGCGCATCGACTTCCCGCGTCTCCGGCGGGAGCGACTCGACCGCGCGAAGGCGTCGCTCGAACGGTCGGACCTCGGCGCCGTGCTGCTGTTCGACCCGAACAACATCCGCTACGTCACGAGCACGCACATCGGCGAGTGGGCGCGCGACAAGAACGCGCGCTTCACCCTGCTCGCGCGCGGTGCCGATCCCATTCTCTGGGACTTCGGCTCCGCCGCGCGCCACCACCGGCTGTTCGCGCCGTGGCTGCCCGAGGACAGCTTCCGCGCCGGCGTCGCGCCGATGCGCGGTGCGATGCCGGTCGAGACAGGGATTCCCGACCGGCTGGGCGCACGCATCGCCCACGAGCTGCGCGAGCTCGGGCTCCAGGACGAGCCTCTCGGCGTCGACATGGCCGACCTCGTCACGATCGAAGCGCTCCAGCGCGCCGGGCTCCACGTGACCGACGGCTCACAGGTGCTCCTCGAGGCGCGCAAGATCAAGACGGCGGAGGAGATCGCGCTCCTCGACCAGTCGGCCGGTCTCGTCGACGCGGTCTACGACGAGATCTACCGGATGCTCCGGCCCGGCGTGTATGAGCACGAGATCGTCGCGCGCGCACACCAGCTGCTCTTCGAGATGGGCTCGGAGCACGTGGAGGCCGTCAACGCGGTCTCGGGCGATCGCTGCAACCCCCACCCGCACGTGTTCTCCGACCGGCTCCTGCGCCCCGGCGACCAGGCGTTCTTCGACATCATCCACTCGTTCATGGGCTACCGGACGTGCTACTACCGCACGTTCAACGTCGGCGGCGTCAGCGCCTCCCAGCTCGACGCCTACAAGCAGTGCCGCGAGTGGCTCGACGCCGCGATCGCCCTCGTGCGGCCCGGCATGACGACGGACCGGATCGCCGAGGTCTGGCCGACCGCCCAGGAGCTCGGCTTCCCCGACGAGGAGACGTGCTTCGGCCTTCAGTTCGGGCACGGCATCGGCGTCGGCCTCTACGAGTCGCCAATGATCTCGCGCGTCCACTCCCTCGAGGCCCCGGTCGAGCTCGAGGAGGGGATGGTGTTCGCGCTCGAGACCTACTGCGCCGCGACCGACGGGCGCTCGGCGGCGCGGATCGAGGAGGAGGTCGTCGTGACCGCGACCGGTTGCGACGTGATCACCCGCTTCCCCGCCGAGGAGCTGCTCGTGGCGGGTCGCATGTACGTGCGCGGCGCAGACCTCCTGCGCAGCGACGGGGGAGGTTCAACGGACAGAGTCGTCGCCTCGGGTCTCGCCGCCGCGGTGGCGTCGTCCGCGGTCGTCGAGCCTGCGGACGTCACCCGGTGACGGGCGAGACCGGCACGCGGGAGCTCGCGGACGGGCGGCCCGGATACCGCCTCGTCCGGCACGAGGACGTTGCGCTCGCCGATGCTCTGCCGGGGCGCTCGAGCGGGCTCACGATGTGCCGCCTCGTCGACGGCAGGCTCGGCTCGACGCACATGGCGCTGACGCTCGTCTCGCTCGCGGCGGGGCACGTCGACGAGCACCTGCACTCCTACGAGACGAGCTTCTACGTGCTCGAGGGGGAGCCGGTGCTGTACCTCGAAGGCCGCGGCGTGAGGCTCCAGCCCGCCGCGTGCGGCGCCGTCCCGGTGGGGACACCGCACGCGTTCCGCTGCGACGAGCGCGCGCTCTGGATCGAGATGGCGGCGCCACGGCCCCGTGTGGACGGAAGCGACACGTTCTTCCTCGGCTCCGCGCCGGACGCCGAGGCGATCCCGCTCGATGCCCGGGACCCGCGCAACCACAACCTGTTTCTGCTCACGGAAGGAGAGATGGACCTCGACCTCCTGAGGCGAGGCCAGGCGATGGGTGCGCCGACCGTCTCGGGGAGCATGGCGACCGCCGTCCTCGCCTACAGCGGCATCGCCGTAAAGATGCTCGTCGACCAGCGCCTCGATGCGCAGCTCCACACGATGTTCATGGTCGACTACCAGCCGGGCGCCTGCGCCAACCCCCACGACCACCCGTTCGAGGAGTCGTACTACATGCTCGACGGCGAGGTCGATGTCGTCGCGAACGGTGACCGCCACACGCTGCGGCCGGGCGACGTCTTCTGGACGGGCACCGGGTGCGTGCACGCCTTCTACGAGACGCAGGGCGGGCGGGTGCGGTGGCTCGAGACCTCGGCTCCGGGGCCTCCGCCGCGCCATTCGTATCGGCACGAGCGCGACTGGGACTACCTCGCCGGGCGCCTGGCCTCCGACGCGAGCGTCGCGACATGAGCCGCGTCAGCGACACGCCGGAGACGGGGGTCGTCGAGGATCTCGACCGCTTCACGGAGATGTACCGCCGGATGCTCCTCATCCGCGGCGTCGAGGACCGGGTGCAGAGCCTCTTCCTCCGCGGCGAGGTCTACGGGACGACCCACCTCTACTCCGGGCAGGAGGCGGTCGCGGTCGGCTTCGCGAGCGCGCTCGGGCCGGACGACCGCGTCGCGTGCACGTACCGCGGGCACGGCCACCTCCTCGCGATGGGGACCGACCCCGAGGGCCTGCTCGCGGAGCTCCTGGGCCGGGAGACCGGCGTCAACGGCGGCCGCGCCGGCTCGATGAACATCGTCGACCCCGAGCACGGTGTCCTCGGCTGCTACGGCATCGTCGGCGGCAGCATCGCGGCGGCCACGGGCGCCGCGCTCTCGCTCCGCGGGACAGGGGCGGTCGCGGTCGCGTACTTCGGCGACGGCACCACCAACCAGGCCTACTTCTTCGAGTGCCTGAACTTCGCCAAGGTCTTCGAGCTGCCCGTGGTGTACGTCTGCGAGAACAACGGCTACGGCGAGTACACGCCGTTCGAGGCCGTCACGCCGGGCGGGATCGTGCCTCGCGCGGCAGCGATGCAGCTGCCGACGACGGAGCTCGACGGGATGGACGTGCGCGCCGTCCACGCCGCCGCGACGGAGATCGTCGAGCGGGTCCGTGGCGGTGGAGGCCCCGAGTTCGTCGAGGCCCGGACGTACCGCTTCGTCGGGCACTCGCGCAGCGACCCGGGCAAGTACCGGCCCGAGGGCGAGCTCGACCGTTGGCGTGCCCGCGACCCGCTCGTCGTGGCCGAGACGCTCCTGCGGGACGAGCTCGGCATGAAGGCCGACGCGCTCGCGCAGGTCGCCGAAGGCGTGGAGGCCGAGCTCGACCGGATCGAGGCCGCCGCACGTGCGGCGCCGTTCCCGAGCCAGGTGTCGATCCCCGAGTTCAACGAGGTACCGGCATGAGCGTGGGCGCGGTGTCCGACTTCGGTCGGACACCTTCGCGGTGCGCGCCGTGTCCGGCGAAGCGGGGCGTATGAGCGTCACGGGCGACACACGCATCGTCGACATCGGCATGCCGCGGCTGTCTGACTCGATGGAGGAGGCGACGATCCTCTCGTGGCTCAAGCGCCCGGGCGACGACGTGGCCCGCGGCGAGCCGCTCGTCGAGGTCGAGACCGACAAGGCGACGATGGTCTACGAGGCCGAGATCGACGGTGTACTCGAGGAGATCGTCGCCGACGATGGCTCGACCGCGGAGCTCGGCGCGGTGATCGCGCGGATCCGCGTCGCCGGCGCTGCCGGGCCCGCCGGGGCGTCGGCGGCGCCCGCCCCTGCGGCCCCGACTGCGAGCGCCCCGACTCCCGCGCCTGCAGCGGCAGGCGAGCCGACCGTCGAGGTCGAGCTCCGCGAGGCCCTGCGCCAGGCGCTCGACGAGGAGCTCGCTCGCGACGAGCGCGTGTTCCTCTTCGGGGAGGACGTCGCGGCCGCCGGCGGCGTGTTTGCCGTGACGCCCGGCCTGTCCGAGAAGTACGGGCCCGAGCGGGTGTTCGACACGCCGATCTCGGAACTCGCGATGACCGGTGCGGCCTACGGCGCCGCGATCACCGGCAAGCGGCCGGTGCTCGAGATCATGTTCGGGGACTTCCTCGCTCTCTCGATGGACACGCTGATCAACCAGGCGTCGAAGTACTGGTTCCTGAGCGGCGGCACGCAGAGCGTCCCTCTCGTGATCCGCTCCGTCGTCGGGGCGGGCGGGCGCTTCGGCGCCATCCACTCGCAGATGCCCGTCTCCTGGCTGACGGGCATCACCGGCCTGAAGATCGTCGCGCCCGCCACCCCTGCGGACGCGAAGGGCCTCCTCAAGGCCGCGATCCGGGACGAGAACCCGGTCGTGTTCCTCGAGCACAAGCGCCTGTACTCGCTGAAGGGAGAGGTCGGCGGCGACGAGGTCGTCCCGCTCGGGCGCGCACGCATCGCGCGCGAGGGCCGGAGCATCACGCTGGTGAGCGCGATGAAGGGCGTGCACGACTGCGTCGCGGCGGCCGACCTGCTCGCGGCGGATGGGATCGACGCGGAGGTGGTCGACCTGCGCACCCTGCGCCCCCTCGACCTCGACACCGTCCTCGCCTCGGTGGCGAAGACGAACCGAGTCGCGGTCGTGGAGGAAGGCCCGCTCACCGGCGGCTGGGCCGGGGAGATGCTCGCGCTGATCGCCGAGCACGGCCTCAGCGACCTCGACGACGCGTGGCGGATCGCGACGCCGGACACGCCGATCCCGTACAGCCCGCCGCTCGAGGACGCCCACCTGCCGGGCCCGGAGCGGATTGCCGCCGAGGTCGGGAGCCGGGTGCACTAGACGGTCATGGTCGAGCGCCACGCTACGGTCTTGCGATGAGCGACCCCGCCACGACGCCCGTCCCTGCCGATCGCGGCTTCGAGGGCTCGAGAGTCGGCAGCCGGCTGCGCACGGAGCGAGAGCGTCGCGGGATCAGTCTCCGCGAGCTCGCACGGCGCGTCGGGGTATCACCCAGCCTCGTGTCGCAGATCGAGCTCGACCGCGTCAACCCGTCGGTCAGCACGCTCTACGCGCTCGTCACCGAGCTCGGCATGACGATGAGCGATGTCTTCGGCGAGGAGCGGCGGTCCGAGCGCGTCGTCCGCCGGTCGAGCGAAGGCGACGGCCTGGCCGAGCGACCCGAGACACGCCGGGTGATCAACCTCGCGTCCGGGGTGCGCTGGGAGCGGTTGACGCCGCACAGGGACGGTGACGTCGAGTTCCTCTACGTCGTGTATCCGGTGGGCGCCGCCTCGTGCCCCGAGGACGCGCTGATGACGCATGGCGGCAAGGAGTACGGCTACGTCGTCAGCGGCACGCTCGGAGTTCGGGTCGGGTTCGAGGAGTACGAGCTCGGCCCCGGCGGGTCGATCGCGTTCGACTCCTCGTCACCGCACCGCTTGTGGGCGGTCGGCGACGAGCCCGTCGACGCGATCTGGGTGGTGATCGGGCGCGCGGCGGATCCGCGTGCCCAGGTCGCGCCGCCCCCTCCGACGGAGGCCTAACCCGCTTCCGCAGCCGGCGTGTCCCCCTCCCGCCGGAGGCGTCCCTGCGTCCGGAGGCGGGACAGGAGCTCGGGGCTCTCGTAGAGCACGAGCGCCACCAGGATCAGCAAGCCGATCGTCATCTCCGAGTACTCCGTCGGCTGGTGGAAAAGGGGCAGGACGTTGTCGATCAGCGAGAGGAAGAGCGCCGCCAGCAGCGTCCCGACGTACGAGCCTCGTCCGCCGGCGAGGCTCGCGCCGCCGAGGACGGCCGCCGCGATGCTCTCGAGGCCGAAGTTGCCGATGATCGGTGACCCGATCTGGACCTGGGCGGCGAGGTAGAAGCCGGCGATCGACGCCATGACGGAGCACACGACGAACGCCAGGAACACGATGCGCCCTGTTCCCATCCCGAGCCGGCGCGACGACGTCTCGTCCAGCCCGACCGCCCGCAGCGCGAGACCGCTTCGCGTCCGGTACAGCCAGACGTCGGCGAGCACGGCAAGCACGACGACGCCGACGAAGGCGAACGGGACGAACCCGACCGACCGGGTCAAGGGGTCGGTGACGTCGCCGGAGATCGGGCCCTCGGGATGATCGCGGAGCCAGAGCGAGGCGCCCTCGAGGATGCTGAACGTCCCGAGCGTGGCGATGATCGACGGAAGGCGGAAGACGCGGATGATGACCGCGTTGAAGATCCCGGTCAACAACCCCACGCCGACGAGGGCGAGCGCTCCCGGGAACAACGCCCACCCCGACGTCGTGGGTGTCATCGTGTACGAGGCGACGACGACGCAGAACGTCATGAGCGCCGCCACGGAGACGTCGAAGCCGCCGACCAGCAGGGCGGTCGCCTGACCGAGCGAGACCAGGGCGAGCGGCATCGTCGCCAGCAGCAGGTTGTTGAGGTTGTAGCTCGAGAGGAACGCGTCCTGCCTCGTGGCGGTGAACCCGCCGAGCGCGACGATCAGCGTCGCCATCAGGAGCAGAGGCAGCCAGCCCCGAAGCCTCGGCGACAGGCTCACGCGGGATCGACCTCGCTCGTGGTCGCGCGCGCCGCGCCCGACCCGACGATCGCCTCGACGATCCGTCGCTCGCCAAGCTCGTCGCGCTGGATCTCGTCGACGATCCGTCCTCGGGACATCACGACGACCCGGTCGCAGAGCCCTGCGAGCTCGAGCGGGTCGCTCGACTTGATGATGGTCGCCACGCCCTCGCTCGCCTTCTCGCGCAGCGCGTCGTAGATGTCGAAACGGGCGGCGACGTCGACCCCCTGCGTCGGCTCCTCGGCGAGGATGACCTTGACGTCGCCCCGCAGGAACGGCCGCGTCAGGGAGACCTTCTGCTGATTGCCGCCGGAGAGAAACTGCACCGGCTGCTCGATCGACGCCGTCCGGATGCTGAGGCGCCGGACGAGGCTCTCGACGGTGCGACGCTCGCGGCGGCGGTGCAGGAAGCCGGCCCGTCCCATGCGCCGGAGGACCTGGATCGTCGTGTTCGCGCGGACGCTCAGGACCGGAAAGAGCGACTCCCCCGTCCGATCACCGCTCAGCAACACGACGCCGGCCCGAAGCGCGCCGAGCGGCGACGTCGCATCGAGCTCGCGACCGTCGCAGACGGTGCTTCCGGTCGAGCGCTCGGCGCCGGCGAGCGCGCGGAGGAACTGCACCTGGCCGTTGCCCTCGGCGCCAGCGATCCCGAGGATCTCGCCCTTCGCCACGTCGAGGTCGATCGGCCCGAACCGGTCGCCGCTCAGGCCGGAGACGGTGAGGAGCACCTCCCGGCCTGTCGTAGTGCCATGCCGTTCGGGGAAGGCGAGCTGGAGTGGACGCCCGATCATCAGCGCCACGAGTTGCTCCTCCGACATCGCTGCCGCCTCGAACGTCCCCTGGCAGATCCCGTCGCGCAGGACGGTGACACGGTCGGCGATGCTCAGGACCTCCGGCAGCCGGTGGCTCACGTACACGATCCCGACCCCGGCACGGCTTCGCTCGAGCACGAGGGCGTGGAGGCGTTCGACGTCCTCCAGCCCGAGCGCCGTCGTCGGCTCGTCGAGGAGTAGCACCTTCGGCTCGGCGAGCAACGCCTTCACGACCTCGAAGAGCTGCCGCTGCGCCAGCGACAGCGATCCGGCGGTCGCCGCCGGTAGGATGTCGAGCCCGAAGCCCGCGAGCTGCGCCGCCGCCCACTCCTCCCCGCGCCCGTACGTCGGTCGAAGTTCCGCGGGTGCCGCCAGATAGAGGTTCTCCGCCACGGACAGGTCGAGCACGTGCGAGTACGTCTGGTAGGCCATGCCGAGGCCGAGCCTGCGCGTCTCGCCCGGAGAGACCCGCCGTCGCTTCGTGCCCGCAATCTCGACGGTGCCGCCGTCGGGGGCGAGGAACCCGCTGGCGACTCCGAGCAACGTCGACTTCCCGGACCCGTTCTCCCCGACGAGCGCGTGGATCTCCCCTGCGTGGCACTCGATGCTGACATCCCGAACGGCCTGCACCGCGCCGAACGACTTCGAGATGCCGCGGAGCGCGAGGACGACGCTCATCCGTGTGCGGGGTCCATCAGCCCTGACGGTGCCTCTCGTGGGGGAAACGGCGTTTCCCCCACGAGAGCGAACCCGATCCGAGCGACGCTCGTTGTCCCGGGGCTCGACACTGGCGTGGTGCTGGGATCGGGTTCTGTTGCCTTCGCTTCCCCTACGGGTACATCTTCTTGAGCAGGCTGAGCGGGATCAGCGACGTCGCCGAGGCCTCTTGCGGATACCCCTTGACGCAGGAGTCACGCACCCGCTGGTTCTGCAGCTCGATCGGATACACGATCTGCGGCGGGATCTTCGCGCCCTTCAGCTTCATCATCGCCGCCGTGAGGGCGACGCGGATCTGCGAGTTGCCGGACGTGTAGTAGAACATCTTGAGTTTCGGGTTCTTGAGCTCGTTGAACGTGCAGCCCATGCCGACGTCGTCCGTCCTCAGGGTCAGCACGGTGTCGAACGGCTTGCCCGCCGCCTTGTAGGCCGAGAGCGCGCCGGTCGCCATGCCCTGGCCGTACTCGTAGCTCCAGCCCTTGACGTCGGGATGCGCGGCCAGGACACCGGCGACGACCGACTGGACCTTGGAGGGGTCCCAGTTCGTCGGCTCCTCGGCGACGACCTTGATGTTCTGGTTGAGCGCCGGCTTCTCGCACTTCTGCCAGCCCTCCGACAGCGGGTTCCCTGGGAAGCCGCCCAGGAACGCGATCTCACCGGACTTGACCTGCTGGTTCATGACGTACGCGAAGGTCTTGCCGAGCGCGCAGGTGTCCTCGCCCACGACGGTCAGGTAGTTCGTGCCGGGGCCGGTCCACGAAGCCCCAGGCGTACGTCGCAACGGGGATGCCAGCGTCGGTTGCCTGCTTCATCACGGGCAGCATCGCGTCGCCGTAGTCCGGGTAGGTGACGATCAGGCTGACCTTCTGCGCGATCGCAGCCTTGAAGTCGGCGATCCCCTGGTTCAGGTCGGAGTGTGCGCTTCGATAGATGATCGTGCCGACCTGGGGATACGTCAGCGCCTGGAGGATGAACTCCATCTTCGACATCTGGCGGAAGACGTTCTCGCCGAACTGCTCGATGTAGGCGACGGTCAGCTTGCCGCCGGTGCCGGTCTTGCAGCCGTTCGACTTCCAGCACCTGAGCGCCAGGGCCTCGTTGACCTTCCTGTCGGCCCGTCCCAGTCCCGCGAGGGTGATGTTGCGCGACGCCGTGTCCTTCGGGAGCAGCGTCGCCTTGAAGAGCGTGTGCTTGAGGGTGGACGCCTTGGCGGCGTACACCTCGCCGAAGCCCTTCCCGGCCGAGATGACCACCGGTTTCGCGGCCGTCGCCTGCTTCGTGTCGGTGCCGCCGCTCGACACCGAGACCACCATGAGCGCGGTTCCGAGCAGCGCGAGCGCCAGTACGCCAACCCCCACCGGGCGCATGCGGGACGCTGCGGACTTCTGCCGACCCTCCATCGTGCCTCCTTTTCTCGCGAGCCTCAGCTCGTGTTTTCCTTCACTTTCGGGACGGGTGCCTGCCGTGGATTCGATCCTTCGCAGGAGACGGCCGAGGAGCGACGCGATCCGATCGCCGGAGACCAGCATCCCGACGATGATCGCGGCTCCGAACACGATGAACTGCAGCGCCGTGGAGAGACCGAGGATGAGCAGCATCTGCGTGAGGAACGTGAGGGCGAGCGCTGCGACCCACGTCGAGGTCGCGCTCGCCAGCCCTCCCGAGAGCGCTGCCCCGGCGATGACGACCGCGGCGATCGGCGCGAGCAGGTAGGAGGGCTCCAATGCCGGATCGATGCTGATGCGCAGGGCGCCGAGGAGCACCGCCGCGCCGCCGTAGAGCGCCCCCGCCGCGGTGTACGCGAAGGCGACATGCGTCCGGACGTGCAGCCCTGCCATCCACGCAGCCCTGGGGTTGGCGCCGACGGCCTGGAAGCGCCGGCCGGCGGCGGTGTAGCGGAGAGCGAGCGCCAGGAGCAGCGTTAGGGCTGCGCCGGTCCAGAAGACCGCGCTGCCCGAGCGGCTTGTGCGCCGCCCAGCTCGACAGCGCGTTCGGCACATTGGGGTTGGCGGCGACCTCGCGGTTGTACCGCACGCTCCACGCGAGGGCGATCTGGCCCGTCGCCAGCGTGACGATCAGCGGGTTCAGCCTGACGATCGCGACGAGGACGCCGTTGGCGAGACCCACGAGGGCGCCGAGCCCGATGCTGGCGAGGATGCCGAGCGCCAACCGGCTGTCGGAGTTCGCGCTGACCCCGACGAGGACGTTCCCGCAGAGGGAGATGATGCCGGCGGTCGAGAGGTCGATGCCGGCCTGCATGATCACGAGCATCTGGCCGAGCGCCGCGATCGCGAGAATCGTCATGTACGGGAGCACGAACGCCCAGGACGTGCTGCGGAGCGCCGCCGGCGCAATCGACGGCCGAGACGAGGAGCAGCGTGACGGTCGCGATCCAGATGGGCAGGAATCGAGCGCCGACGAGCGCGTCGGCGACCACCGGTGCCAGACGGCGTCCGTGACGGAGCGCGACGCCCTCGCCGCCACCTCGCTCGTTCACGGCGCCTCTGAAGCCCTTGCCCCGACCAGACGCCCATTCTCGGGCACGCCCGGTGCGGGTGTCAACCATCATGAACGAAATCTCCTATCCCGGGCGTCGCGTCCATCAATGCTTAACGCTTCTCGGGGTTGGACGCGTCCGCGTTGACGGGTCCGACGGCATCCGTTTATGCTCGCTGCACATGCGACGGCACCAGGCCGCGCATCCCGTTTCACGCACGCCAAGGAGAGAGAGGCATGAGCGCTGAGCGCCTGTTGATCCGTAACGGCTTCGTCGTCTCGATGGACCCAACGTCGGCGACATCCCGAACGGTGACGTCCTCGTCGCCGACGGGAAGATCGTCGAAGTCGGTCGCGGCCTGTCGGCCTCCGAGGTCGAGGAGATCGACGCCTCGGGCAAGATCGTGATGCCCGGGTTCGTCGACACGCACCGCCACACGTGGCAGACGCCCAGTTGCGGGGCGTCCTGCCGTTTGCACGCTCGACCACTACTTCGCGGTCATGCTCGGCCAGGTCGGCGGCTTCCTCTGCACCGAGGACGTGTACATCGGCGATTACGCAGGTTCGCTCGAGGCTCTCAACGGGGGTGTCACGACGCTGCTCGACTGGTCGCACATCAGCAATACGCCCGACCACTCGGACGCGGCAATCCAGGGTCTGAAGGATGCCGGCATCCGCGCCGTCTACGCCCACGGCATGCCGACGGGCGGCGAGTGGTGGATGCTGAGCGAGCTGAACCAGTCCGAGGACATCCGGCGGATCCGCGAGACGTACTTCTCGTCGGACGACGGCCTCCTCACGCTTGCCATGGCCGCGCGGCAGCCCGGCAACGTGAACGCCGACGTCGCGAAGCACGACTGGGCGCTCGCGCGCGGACTTCGACATCCTGATCAGCGTCCACGTCGGGATGCGGCTCCACAACCTGCACTACGAGCCCGTCAAGGACATGCACGACCTCGGGCTGATGGGCGAGGACGTCTGTTACATCCACATGACCGACCTGACCGACCACGAGATGGACCTGATCGCGGAGACGGGGGGCAAGGCATCGGTCGCGCCCTACTACGTCGAGATGCTGATGGGTCACGGGCCACCTCCGACGGGCAAGCTGCTTTGCCCGCGGCGTCCGCCCGTCGCTCAGCGTCGACGTTGTCTCGAGCGTCCCGGGCGAGATGTTCACGCAGATGCGGACGGCGCTCGTCTACAGCCGCATCCTCGAGTTCACCGACACGCCGGACGAGGCGTTTGCGCCGAGGCTCACGCATCGGGACGTGCTCGAGTTCGCGACGATCGACGGCGCTCGCGCCTGCGGGCTCGAGGACAAGGTCGGCTCGCTCACCCCCGGCAAGCAGGCGGACATCGTTCTCCTCGAGGCCAACGCGATCAACACGGCGCCGATGCTCGATCCGATCGGGACAATCGTCGTCTTCTCGGACACGTCCAACGTCGACTCGGTCTTCGTCGCGGGTCGCGCCGTGAAACGCGACGGGAAGCTCGTCGACGGCAACCTCGACCGCTTGTTCGCCAAGCTCGACGAGTCGAGGAACCGCGTCTGTACCGCAGCGACCTTGCTCCCGGACTGGGCGGCCGAGACCGTCGCCGCGGGGTAGACCGTCGTCGTGGGGCTCGATCCGCCGAGGCGGATCGGGCCCGGCGCAGCTTGCCTCGAAAGGAGAGACCGACATCGGGCGCGGGACGTCGTCGTCGTGGGTGGCACGCAGGGCCTCGGCCGGGAGCTCGCGCAGTCCTACGCGGACGAGGGCCGCGACGTCGTCGTCACCGGGCGCGACCAGGCCCGCGCAGAGGCGGCCGCGAGCGAAATCGAGGACGACGCGGGTGCGGAGAACGCGAAGGTCAGCGAGGAAGGCGAAGGCGAACAGCGTGCGCGGCGGCCTCAGCGGCAGGACGTCGGTGACGTGGACTATGTCGCGTGCTGCGCGGCGATCGAGCGCCGACGCGAACGAGGTGGCCGCTACGACGTGCGCGCCGGCGGGCACGCTGCAGGAGCTGGTGCGCTCAAGCTCATCAACTCTACGCGGAAGATGCGCGCACGCTGCTGCCCGCGCGCTCAGCCGATCGCATCCTGGAGAGGCTCGGAACTTCGACATCAACAAACAAAGGCGATTATCTCCCGGCTCACGCACCACGACGACGGTGGACGGCACGACGGGGCGCGTTCGTGCAACGCCTTCGTGAGATGAGCTCACCCCGCAGCACATGGACACATGCACCCCGAATCATCACAACCCGCCGTAAATGACACATGCAGCAAGCGAGTCAAAGGCGCTAAATAACACGCCGTGGCACCAGCCATCATGACGATGGCCGAGGTGGTGGGGCCGCACTGCTCACGGGGCGCCTCCTCGAGACAAAGCAATGAGAAGACCAGCAGCATGACGACCTCATAATAAACAACTGGACTCTGTACAGCATGCTGACATCGTAACCCGAAGGAGGCAAACAACAACTACAGCACCCTGCCATTGATTTCAACTACAGGCATTACCTGGCTGAACGGTGAGGCAAAGGAGCTCACATAAATGGTTATGACAACGGCCTGAAAGCAGAGGGATGCGAGCTCCGGCGGCGGACGGCGCGGCCTGCGTCGCCGTCCGGCGCACGCTTCGGCATCACCGTTCGTCGGTGGCCGGCGTCGACGGCCGCGACAAGCGGAACCCGAGAACGTCAACGAGCACGACGAGGCGGACGTGACTGCCCAGAGCGAGGAGCTCTACCTCGTCCTGAACGGGCGTGCCGCGTTCGAGCTCGACGGTGAGCGCGTCGAGGCGCCTGCGGGCACGTTCGTGTTCGTGCCGCCGAGCGTCAAGCGCACGGCGTTCGCCGAAGAAGCGCGGGACGACGATCGTCGCGATCGGCGGCGTGCCTGGAAAGGCGTACGAGCCGGTTGGCTGGGAGCTCTGGTCCCCGCTCCCGGCCTCAGTACGAGGCGGGCAAGTACGACGCGGTCGTCGGCCGCCTTCGCGAGGTCGCCGACGCCAACCCGCAGTACGCCCTCCTCGCGTACAACCTCGCGTGTCTCGAGAGCCTCACCGGCCATCCGGCCGAGGCGGTCGAGCGCCTCCGGCGCGCGATCGAGCTCTCCGAGCAGTTCCGTGACTACGCGACGACCGACACCGACCTCGACGCGATCCGCGGCGAGCCGGAGTTCCAGGCACTCGTAGTAGGCCCGACGCACCCGAGTACCCCTTCACGCCGCGACCTCGTTGTCAGGTCGTCGCGTGTGGGTTCCCCGGGCGTGCGATCGGGGTTCGCCCCGATGCCCTCGCGGCTGCGGCATGCGAGCGTCCGTAGGAGAGAGGAGGTGTGAGATGTCGACCATTTCGCACCCGCCGGCCGGGGTTTCACAGGAGCCGAGCTGGGCTTCGCTGCTCCGCGTGAAGGAGCTCTGGGCGTCGCTCGCGATTACCGCGATGTGGGTCGCGGTCGCGGTGTCGGCCGTCTGGGGTGAGGACCTGGTGGGATCGAGCAACGATGGCAACAGCACGACGATCCCCTCGGGCATCTTCGTGGCGCTGTTCGCGTCCATCGGGACGTGGGCGATCGCGAAGTACGTCCTCGGTCGAGCGCGCGAAGAGCGGTGATTCCATGCGGAGAGACGGAGGTGTCACATGACGGACCCGCGACGTCCATCGCTGATCCGCCGATCCGGCCAGAGTGGGCGGACAGCGCAGAGAAGTGGGAGTACCTGGTCGTTCCCCTGCAAGAGGCCAAAGGGGTGAAGAAGGCTGACGACCCGTGGGCGCCCGATCGGCTCAACGAGCTGGGCGGGCAGGGCTGGAGGCTATCGGCCTCTCGCTCAAGTACGGCGACCTCATGGCCTGGCCGGTCGTCTTGCTCAAGCGACCGCTGAGCTGAGCGAGCACGCATCGGCCGGGATCGCGGGGGAACCCACGGAACCGCCGCGATCCGGCCGATGCGTCCGATGCAGAGCGGGATCGACCTTGCTCTCGCGCTCGTCCATTTCCGCGTCGACGACGTCCTCGGCGGTACAGGCGTCAGGCGTCGAGCTCGCGCCGCCCGCCGTGCGGTGGAGCGAGGCGGTGAGCGATTGCGGCCGCCTCTCGACGGTTCGGCGCATCGAGCTTCCGGAGGATGTGGGAGACGTGAACGCTGGCGGTCTTGACGCTGATCACGAGCGCGGTGGCGATCTCGCGGTTCGTGAGGCCGCGGGCCACGAGCGTCAGCACTTCCGCTTCGCGCGGCGTCAGGCCGAGAAGCTCTTCCATGCGGTGTCGTCCCCTCGGGCGACTCCGGCTCCCCCGGCGCGAGATCGAGCCGCGCCCGTTCGGCAAGCAGTTCCAGCTCTCGGGCAAGCGGCTTCGCCCCGATCCGGGTCGCGACCATGCGCTCGCGGAGAGCAGCGCGCTCGCCTGTGTGGAGGCGCCGGCGCCAGCGAGGCGACGAGCGCCTCGGCCTGGCGCCAACGACAGTACGCCGCGAGCGGCGCACGTTCGAGTAGTTCCCACGTCCGTACAGCCTCCGACCACAGCTCGGGCGGGACAGTGCCGCGAGCGCGCTCGTACTCCGCCTCGGCCAACGCCAGCCAGCCGGCTGCGTTCGGCGTGATCCTCGAGGCCTCGGCGGCAGCGCCACGAGCGATGCCAATCAGCTTGAGTGCCGATGAGCCAGCTCTTGACGGCCACGCCGTCGCGGCGGGCGCGCGCGAGCGCCGCCAGCTCCGCCTGCGCGAAGTCCCTTGGCGCAGAACCAGACGCGGAGCTGAGCGGCTTGCCGGGAGCTCGCTCTCGCAAGGCTGTCGCCGACTGCCTGGTCCGCGTGCGTCCACCGCCGCTCCCACAGGGCCAGCTCTGCGAGGAAGACGTCGTAGATCCCCTGCCCGCGGTCCTCGCGCAGGGTGGCGAGCGCGGCTTCGAGGTGTGCTCGCGCGGCCTCGAAGTCGCCGCGCCCGAGCTCGAGGTCGGCCCGGAGCATAGAGGAGCATGTAGGGGAAGTTGGCGGTGATCGCGCGGAGCGCAGGCTGCGCTCGCGTGGTCAGCCTCTTCCATCCGCCGATCGCGAGCAATGCCTCGATCCGGTTCGCGACCAGCACCGTGCTGTCGATCCCGTACTGCCGGACGGCACCAAGCCCTCTCTCTCCCACCCGTGCCGACTCCCTCGGCCTTCCGAGCATCATGAGCACGTCGGTGAGCGAGACGTACGCCTGCAGAAGCGCGAGCGGATCGCCGGTCTCCTCGGCGAGCTCGAGCGCGCGCCGGAGGTGCTCGACCCCCTCGTCGGCGCGGCCGACGCCTGCGCGAGGTCTCTCCCGAGGGCCGTGAGCATCGGGAGCTCCACCGCTTGCGTGCCGACCGCGCGGGCCAGAGCAAGCGCCTGCTCGCCGACCGCCAGCGACTCGTCGAAGCGCCAGGCGAGCATCAACCCGTGCGCGAGCGCCGCCAGCGCGTGCGCGCGCTCCGCGGACGGTGGCTGTGCCGGCACGATCTCGACAGCGCGCTCGACTGCGGCGAGGGCGCCATCGGT